>NZ_BMNB01000017.1 GCF_014646235.1 Micromonospora sonchi
TGGCAGCAGCAGCCGCCTTCGATTTTGTTGTCCTCACAAACACATGATCAACAGGCGGCTGCGTCCACGTTGCACGCCCCCACCACATCCCGGCAGGTCAGACCGCCAATGGCGGCTGCCGTACTAGGTGGATTTCCTGCCTCTCAAAAACTTCGGATTCAATCACTCGCACCGTTTTGACCCAAACAGGAGGATTTGACGTAATTAAGCGAGACCAAACCTTGACTCGCGCATCCTGTCGGCTAGCAGAGTTCATGAGTGCACCCTAAACAACTTCACAGACAATCCGCCACACCAGATCGTTTCGTTGCCAGAAAGCCACCCGTGAACTATGTCGCCGACGCGACAAATCCAAAAGCTTGATCTTCAAGCGGCGCACGCGTCAGCGGAATAGATCGTCGATCGCGCGGCGGGTGCGTTCCTCGCTGGCCGGCATCAAATGGGTGTAGACCCGGAGCGTGAAGCCTGGGTCGGAGTGCCCGAGGTAGGAGGCAAGGGCCTTGATGCTCTCCCCCGCGTCGAGCAGCGCCGAGGCGTAGAAGTGCCGAAGCGCGTGCATCCCGGTAGCCCGCGTCGGGACGATGCCGGCCGCCTCGACCGCCGGGCGCCAGCTCTTGCCGTCGAAGGTGGCCCGCTTGATCGCACCCCGTCGGGTGGTGGTGAAGACCAGTGGCACCGTCACCCGCTCGTCGCTGAAGGGGTCTTCCCACGGAAGAGTGATTGACAGCGGAGGGTACTTGTCGGCGTGCTCCTTGAGCGACTGAGTCACCGACTCGGGCAGCGGTACGCGACGGTCCCGGTCGTTCTTGGGCAGGCCGAAGACCAGCCGGGAGCGGACCACCTTGACTTGCCGAACGACGTGGACGGAGCCCGAGGCGAAATCGATGTCATCGACGCCGAGACCGAAGATCTCACCCTGTCGCATCCCGCAGCCGGCGCCCAGGTCGACCATCGGGCGGTACCGCTCAGCAAGGCCCCGGCGGATTGCCGAAACCTCGTCGGCCCGCCACGGAACGACGCGACGTTGTACCGGCCGTGGCGGCTTGACCGAGGCGGCCGAACACGGGTTCTTGGCGATCCGCTCGTCGTCGACAGCCGCGCCGAGGATGGTCCGCAGGTGTGCGAAGACGACGGCCCGGGTCGCCGGGGCCAGCTTGCCGACCATTCCGGCATCCCACTCACGGATGTGTCCCGGCTTGATCGAGGCCAGTTGCCGAGAGCCGAAAAACGGCACCAGGTGCTTTCGTACTCGGAACTCCGTGCTCTCCCGGGTCGACTCGTCGAAGGAGCGCGTCCGGAGCCAGTCCTCCGCGTACTCGGCGAAGGTGATTCGGCCGGCCTTCGGGTCGACGTAGGAGCCCCGGAGCTTGTCCGTCTCCGTCGAGACGAGGAACGCCTCAGCGTCCCGCTTGGCCCGGTCCGGGAAGGACTGGCTACGCTCCCTGCCGTCCGGGCCGATGTACCGAACCCGGTAGCGCATCCCCTTGCCGAACAGATCCGACTTGATCCGTTCCTTCCGGCCGCCAGGGTGCCGGATCACCTTGTACCAGCGATCTTCTACGTGCCCCATCAGGCCGCCGCCTGCTCACGTACCCACGCCCGGACCGAATCCGGCTCGTACCGCAGGTGTCGACCGACCCGGGCCGCCGGCGGGCCGTACTTGACCTTGCGCCAGCGGTACAGCGTCTCAGCGGGCACCCGCAGGTACGCCGACACGTCTCGGATCGTCCACAGCTCGTCGATCGTCTTCATTGCTGCCCCTCCCCCGTGTCGTGCGTCGTTCCGTCCAGTGATGTGCTCGACGGCGGCTGTGCGGCGCGGTCCTTGGCGGCGAGGAGTTCGGAGCGCCAGCGGGCGCGTTCGCCGATCGCCCGGAGCAGCCGGTGTGCCAGCGGCCCCACGTCGGGATCGTCGGGTCGGGCGAGTTCCCAGGCGTGCCGGACTGGTTCGACGGTGGCGCCCTGGTCGTCGACGCCATCAAGGCCGACGGTGACGCCGAGCAGCGCTCGTACCCAGGCCCGTACGTCGTGCTTGTGGTCGCTCAGCGTTTTACCGGACCAGTCGCGGGAGATGAGGATGCGCCGGCCGCCGATGCCGAGGGTGTCCCGTTGGTGGACCTTGCCCTTGCAGCGGCCCGGCTTGAGTTTCGCGTGTGCCCGCTTCGGTTGGATGCCGTAGAGCAGCCAGTTCGCGCAGCGATCGGTGCAGGGGGTGATCTGGAGTTGCTGCCAGAGCCGGTCGAGGTGTTTGCGTTGCCGGTCGGTGGTGATCTTGTGGACGTCGCCGGTGTGTTTGGTGATGTACTTCGTGACGTAGCGGATGGTCCGTTCGGCGTCTTCGGTGCCGGGCATGACGCCGCGTGCGTCGACTTGGGAGCCGAAGCGCACGACGTGCACCGGTTCGGCGTCCGGGTCGTCGTCGATGGTGTCGAGGGCTTCCGTCCAGGTGGTCAGCGGCGCGCGGGTGTCGGGGTCGACCCATGCCGAGGTCTGTTCGTCCCAGACCGGGAGCCGGTCGAGGGTGTACCGCTGAACGTCGACCGCCGGCCACCACACCTGGTGATAGGTGGCCGCCGCCACGGTGCGCAGCACGTCACGCGGGATCGTGCCCCGGATGGCGAAGTGTGCGTGTGGGGCGAGGCGCCGTTGGGGCTCGACGCAGCCGGCGTACTGGACGTTCCATCCCTCGCAGCGGCGCAGGTTCTGCCAGAACCGATCGAGCAACCGGGGGAAATGGACCGCGTCCCAGGCGGCGCGGCGGTAGTCGTACCTGTCTGGGTTGAGTGGGGTGCCGTCGGGGCGGACCGGGCCGTAGGAGTCGAGGGTGAGGGTCAGCCACATCGACGGGCGGTAGGTGGTGCCGTCGGGGGCGGTGTAGGTCTTGCCGACGGTGCGGCGCTCGACCTTGCGGCGAGGTAGGTCGGGGGCGTCCTGGCGACGGCGGGTGGATCGCTTGCGGCGTCTACCGTTGTCGTCGTCGGCCTGGTCGTCGTCGCCGGTTGCGTGTGGCGGGGCGACGCGGCCCCGGAGTCCTTCGGCCGTGATGGCTTCTTCGACTTCGCGGATTGCCTCGTCGAGGTCTTCGACCTGGTCCCACTGGCTTGCGCGGGATGCCTCGTCGCGGGAGAACTCCAGGTGACCGCGTAGCAGGATCAGCGCCTTCTGTTCCTCGGTCGCCGGGTCCGGTGGCGGTAGCGGTTCGTCGTCGCGGTGCCAGCCCTCCCGGATCTGGGCCTGCCGCAGCCGGCGATTCTTCTTCGCGCACGGCGCGCACTTGTCCTCCCGCGTCGCACCGCAGGGCAGGTCGATGACCTCGGTCAGCCCGGTGTTCAAGTCGGTACGGCGCATCGCAAGAGGGCGGACGCAGACGCCGTACTCGGCCGCAATCTCCTTGAGGACGTCGACCGAGCGGGGTAGTGCCATGCGGGCCGCCCGCGACCCCGGCCGAGGTGGCGCAGCCGGGGTCGGGGCGGGTTCAAGGCCGGGCAGGGTGGCAACGGTCATCGGATGATCCCGACGACATGCGGCCGGTTGGGCTGAACAACACGGGGAGGCAGCACCGCCGGGACGACGGACGGCGTCGACTCAGCCGGGCGGACCGGTTCGATGGCGGTGGCCAGCTCAGGTTCCTCGGTCCGGTACGCGGTCGGCTGGTCCGGCTCGACGGCCGGCGGGGTGACCGGAGCGTTGGAGAGGACGACTTTGACCAGGGCGAGGAAGGCCAGCGACGGCACCGCCGCCACGATCCAACCCCACACCGACGGTTCGGCGCCCGCCACCTGGGCGGCGAGGGACAGCAGCGCGAACGCCACCAGGAGCGAGCCGACCAGGCCGACGGGGCGACCAGTGCGACGGCGGGCGCGTAGTTCCAGGCCGAGGTAAATCGCCATCAGCTCGACGGCTACGGCGTTGGCCCAGCCGATCCAGTGCGGTTGGCCGTGGGCAACGGACAGGTCGTGAACGTGGGTGAAGGCGGCGGCGCCGGCCATGGTGCCGATGGCGAGCAGGATCACCAGGCGTACCGCGGATTCGGTGCGCGCGTTCATCGCCACTCCTCCAACGGCTTTTCGCGGATGGTCAGGTCGATGCGGATGCGCCGGCCGTTCATGTCGTGGCGGCGGTTGACCATGTGCGCCAGGCCGTGCAGTGCGGCGGCGGTCTGGTGGGCGGGGCCGACGAGCCGGATGCGCAGCAGACGCCGGAGCCGGTTGATGACGCGGGTGAGGGTGTTCACGGCGGTTACCTCCGGGCCGGTCGGATGTCGGTGCGGATGTAATCGGGCGGGGTGCCGAGGGAGGCGACCGCTTCGGAGAGGCAGCGCCACAGCGCCCACGCCTCATCGGGGGTCAGGGACATGCGTCGCCGGCCCGCGCCGACGGCGAGATAGATCGGGTACGGGTCGGGTCGGTCCGGGTCGACGCGGACGGAGACGGCGGTTACCGGTTCGGGGGTACGAAGCCGGTAGAAGCGGCGACCAGTCGCGGTCATCGGCCCTCACCGCCGGTGTCGCGGTCGAGGAGGTTGCGCAGCGATTCGGGCAGCAGCGGGCCGGACGGTTTGCGCGGCAGCGGAGGCCGGGCCGGTTCGGGGGCCGTTTCCCGGCCGACCTGGGCGAGGATGTCCGCCGCGTCGACCGGTGCCGGGTACTGCCGGGCCATGGCGCGGATGTCGTCGTCGGAGACGTACGAGAACCGGACCCGCATCGGGTCCGGGGTGCCGTCGAGGATCACGTACCCGACGCCCTTGGCCCACCGAGGCATCTGGTCAGCCAGCGCGCCCCGGTTGCGGGCACCATCGCCAAGAACCATGTCGACCTGGGACGCCTCGGTGAGGCCGAGCGCGATGCGGGTCGGGAACAGGTCCCGAAACGGCAGCACGTCCTTACGCGGATCCTGCAACGCGGCCACCACGAGGACGCCGACGCCGGCCCCCTGGGACAGCAGCAGCCCGAGCGACGACGCGATGCGCTTACGCAGCTCGACATCTTGCAGGTACGCGGTCAGTGCGGCCATCTCGTCGACGACGACCACGACCAGGGGGTCAGTCTCGGTCGGCGTGTGCACCCGTACCGTGCCGGCAAGCCGGTTCTGCCGCTCCCGCAGCACCGTGACGGCCTCGTCGAGGAGGTCGGCCATGGCTTCGAACGACTTGCAGGCGAACCGGGCGAACATCGGACGGCCGAGCGCGAATTCCATCCCGCCCTTGGGGTCGATCACCCAGAGCCGGACGAGGCCGGAGGCGATCCCGCCGCCGAGCACCCGCACCAGCGACCACAACACCGACCCCTTGCCGGAGCGGGTCGCCCCACCGACGAGAACATGCGTCGCGAGGAGGTGCAGCGACCAGGGGCGCAGGTCTTCCCGCCGGGCCAGGGGCAGCGCGGTGAAGTCCGGCACCGCCGGCACGTCGAACGGCGGAACCACGGTGCGCAGAGCATCGGTACGCACCACCGCCAGGTAGACCAGCGTCGGCCGATCCCGGTACCGCACCCGATCGACAAGCCGCAGCAGCCAGGCAGCCCGACCGGTGCGGGCCGGTGGGTCGCCGGGACGTTCCGAGTAGACCCGGACGTGCCGCCGACCGAAGGCGTACGCCAGGTTGGCGCTGACCGCCTGGAACTGTTCCGGCGTCTGGCCCCGGACCATACGGACAGTCAGCACGTCGAGCGCCTGATCCGAACGCACCCGCAGCAATTGCGGCAGGACAGGCCGATGGTCGTACATGTCGGCGAGCCGGCACAGCGTCATGACCTCACGCCACACCCGCCGGTACACGAACACCCGACGGAACGCCCCGAGCAGCGGACCCGCCAGCCAGGTCCACCAGGACGACTCGTCCCGCCAACGCCACACCGCCGAGGCCGCCGACCCGAGCACCAGCGGCACCACCAGGCCGGACCAGCCGAACTCGACGAACAGCCACAGCGCCAGCACCGCCGAGCCGGTGGCCACCGGATGCCGCAGACACCACCACACGAGCCGACCCGACCAGCGCAGCACCAGGCCAAGCAGCACCGCCCAGAGCGGCAACTCGAACCGCTTCGGCCGGATCACCATCAGATCCCCGGCCGAGGTCATCACCACTTCACCGCGAGGCCGCCCGATCACCTGGCACCCCGCAGCGACCAGGCTCGACACACGGCACACCTGGGCCAGCCACGGCCAGCCCGACGCCTACCCTTGGACACGTCACGACCTCTCTCGACAGAGCAGGGGAAGAGACACCAGGGGGCGGGGCTGCCGTCCGCCAAGACCAGACAGCCCCGCCCCCACCAGATGCGGCTACGCCGCCGCCTTCTTGCCGCCGACCACCGGAGCCCGCAGCCCGGTCGCCCGCAGCGAATACGCCATCCGACCGTTGTTCGCCACGTACGGCGTGACCGTCATCCCGTCGAACTCCACCGCCTCGAACGGCGCACCCGTCGGCGGCACCGGCTGATAGTCAGCCGAGATCTTCACCGTCGTTTCCCGCGACCGCTTGCCCAGCTCAGGGTCAAGGTCCATCACCCGGACCTGCCACACCCGCTGGCCGGTCAGCTTGTCCTTGGCCGGGGACCGCCGGCCCGTCTTCTCGTCGTAGTCCTCGACCTCACCCAGCGACTCGGGCACCAACGCGCACCCCGCCGGGAACACGTCCTCGAACCGCACGGCGAACCTCGTACCGCCACGCAGAGCCATCGCTCAACCTCCAGGTTGTAACTTGTCTGCCAAGTTGCGGTCCAAGGTAGACGGCACTTGGCAGACAAGTCAACAAGTTACGCCGAGGTCGCGATAACAAGCTGCGGCAGCAGGGGCTTGATCATCTGCACCCACACGGGTTGAACCTGGTCATTACCATCGACAGGCCGACGAAGAGGGTGGGGGTAGCGTGCTGAAGTGGCTCTTTCGGAACAGGTGGTTGACCGCCGCTGGATCCGTGTTACTCGGCGCACTGGTGCTGTACTTGTCGCATTCGGTCGAAGACCCATGGTGGTCAGGCACGCTGGTGAATGCGGGGACCGCTCTTTTTCTATTCGCACCACTGGCACTCTTCGGCAGACACATCGAGCAACGATTCGACAATGTCCAAGAAGCGCAGAAGGAGATTGAGAGCCGCCAGGTCGCAGCGGCGGCCGAACTGGCCTCGCTGTCGGAAGAGGTAGCTAACACTCAAGGTGAGATCCGAAAGACGCGGGAAGAACTCGCCGATGCCGTTTCACGACGACTGGCCGCAAGCCGACAAATCGACAATCAGAAGTTCTCGGACATTGGCGAAATGCCTTCGCACCGGAGCCTATTTGACGCGCTGACACGAGCGCGTAAGCTCGGCCTAATTAGCCACGAAGGCTGCAGAGTAAAGATCGAATACACCAGCCTTTACCTGTGGTTCGAAACGCCAAGCGGCGATCCGCAATTTAACGAGCCACCACACCCTGACGAGGATCTGTTCCTACGGTTAGAGGACGTGGGGGGTAGTGAGGTCCGACGGATCGCCTGGTCTAATGAACAAGACGCCGAAGATGTGCTTATCGCCCTGGCGGAAGAACTGGTTTCACTGGCCCAATACCCCGGCGACCATCTCTACAACCCTGGGAAAGTGTTCGCTGACCTCAAAGAACTCTTGGAACTGGCACACCGTTCAGCGACAGGCGGAAGCTTCGAGCCGCTGACCAGTGTGGTCCAGTACTGCCCGCCGCAATGGGTCATCACCTCTACGCACCTAATTGCGACCGACCCAGGATACGCCATCCCAATTCTGCGGATTAACGAACCGCGATGGCATGAACACATGAGCGAGAAGACGTGGCTCGACTACGACTCTTTCAGCACCGCTTTCAGCACAGCCAAGGCATTGTATGAAGCCCGAAGGCTTGAAGTGCAACCCCCGCGATCCAAAGATGATCCGCCCTTCTAGGCATTCAATTTTCAGCAATTTCAATTGCAGGCGGGTAGCACTCGGCGCTTCAGGCCGTCGAGCGATATGCCGGGGAGACGCCTGGCCAGCCATCCGCGACACCTACGAGGCGGCGATGAAGGTGCGGCAGCTTACCTACGGGATGCCGGCCAGGAGGCTACGCGGCAGGTGTTACCGGTAGCCCATTCGGCAGCATCGAGGCCAGGGCTACGGCTCTGGCCTCGATGATTTTCATGCGGCCTTCGTACTCGATGGGTTCACGGTGGGCGGCTTGGCTGGTGACCTGACCGGGCCATTTGCGGTAGAGCAGGCCGTGTTCGCGGGTGAAGTAGCCCTCGCTGACCGCGCTGGCCGCCAGAAGTAGGCCGGTGTCCTCAGAGGCCGGCAGCGCCATCCAGCCGCCGAGGGCCAGGAGCAGATCACGGCGGATGCAGAGGGTGGCGGGGTGGACCTGGGCGCGGTAGCCGTTGGCTTGCCAGAAGGCGAGGACGGCACCGCGGGCGATGGTTCCGGCGGCCGGGTCCTGGTCCCATCCGACGGTTGACCCGTCGGGCATCAGGTCCAGGACGCGCGAGGTCGTCCAGCCGATGTGCGGATGAGCGTCGAAGGCGGCGATGTCGCGGGCGAGCGCGCCGGCCGTGAGTTGGTCGTCCGCGTCGAGCACCTTGACCAGGTCGCCGGTCACGCGGGACAGAGCGAGGGTACGGGCGACACCCGGCCCGCCGGGACGACCGCCGCCGAGGCTGATGCGAGGGTCGCCCGGCAGCACCTGAGCCAATGCTCCGGTCTGCCCGTCCTCCTGGACGAGCCACTGCCAGCCCCACCCGTCGGGCATCTCCTGCTTGACCAACGAGTCGTACGCGCCGGTCAGGTACTCGACGCTGGGCGCGTGGACGGGGGTGATGACCGAGACGAGACGTGTCAAATTTTCCACCGTTGCAGTTTGTGGGAGTAGACCAGTTCCGTCCGGTCGCCCGGCATCACCACGTCGGCCACCTCGACGACGCGGCCGGTGGTGTCGATGGAGGTCTTGCGCACGGTGAGCACGGAGACGCCGGGGTCGATGTCGAGGAGTTCGGCCTCATCCGGCGACGGCGGACGTGCACGAACCTCCTCGTCGATGCGGTCCAGCTCGACGCCGATGGTGTAGAGCTGGTGCTGTGAACCGCCGGGCCAGGGCTCGTTGCTGGCGTCGAGCAGGTCCGGGTTTGCGGCCACCAGGTCGTAGGGCAAGTACGAGTAGGACATGGTCAGCGGCGCGTTCTCGTGCCGGGACGAGGTCCAGTAGACCCGGCGCAGCAGCGGCGTACCCGGCTCGACCTGCAACGCCGCCGCCATGTCCGCATCGGCTTCCACGCGGGTGAACTCGGCATGGAATTTGAGGTCGTCGACGGTCAGGCCGGTGTCGTGCTCGGTCGCGCCGGTCTTGAGCCGCTCCTCCTCGTCGAGCAGGACCCTGTCCTTCTCCCACTGGTACCGCTCCGCGTTGCGGCGGCGTACCCGCTGGCGGGGTGCCCGTACGTAGGTGCCGCGCCCCTGCTCCGCGCGGACCAGGCCCCACTCGCGAAGCTGGCGGATGGCGTTGCGGACGCTGGTGCGCGACAGCCCCGACGTGTCGGCCAACTCGGTTTCGGAGGGCATCAGGGTGCCGGGGGCAAGTTCCCCGCTCGTGATCTTGACCCGCAACTCTTCAGCGAGTTGCAGGTAACGAGGGCGCCAGTCCCGGCCATGCACACCGGTCACCGTACCCCCTAGACGTTCCAACGACTGCCAGGTGGTCCCGCCCGCCGGCCGCTCCGGCACCGGATCCACCGCCACGGCCGGCCGACGCGGACGATGCGCAGCGGTAGGAGCACGGAGGGTGCTGCGGCGATCAGTCGCGGTCATAGTTGCCCTCCAACGGTCGCCCCTTGGTCATCACTCGCCACCGGACGTAGGTCAGTTCGTAGATCAGCCGGTCGAGCTGTACCCGCGAGAGCAGCACGGATTCCGTGGCGCCGGAGCGGGTCGCGTCGACCTTGACGACCGGGTCGCGGCGGCGGAACCGGTCGAGGAGCAGTTGCACACTCACCCAGCCGCTACGCTCGCTGCCGACCGTGGCGAGCAGCCCCCGATGCATCGGGTCGTTCGGCCCACAGCCCCGACACCAGTCGGGACACTCGGCGCCCTTCGCTGCCCTAGCCGGCCGCGCGCCGGTGGGCTCGTCACTCGTCGCCATGCTCGCCCCCTTGCTGCCCGGCCTGAACCAGCAGCGACCGCAGTTGCTCCACTAACTGGCTGACCTGAGAGAGAGGAAGTTCCGCCCAGGGAGCGCCTATCCGGCAGGACACGTGCACCATGACCCGCGGAACCTGGCCATCGGACCCGACCAGGTAGGACACGACCGACCCGGACGCCCAGGCGTCACCGACCTTCAGCGATGCGCCCCGGTGACGCCGCTGCATGTGCGACAACACCGGCGGGATCAAATGCCCGCACCGATCTGACGCACACCAGTCCGGATGTACAGGCGGCCTCGTCGGCTGGCGTGGCGTACTCACTGCGGCCACCTCCCACCGTTGCCCCGGTACGCCTGGCCGAGGGTCATGAAGGGCGGCGGACGCAGCGCCGGAAGCTCCCGGGTCCATCCCGCCGACCAGCGCGACGGAATCCGATAGCCGGCGGGATTGGCCTCGGTATGACGGCTGCCTGCCGCAGGGATGATTCGGTCTACCCGTCGACGTAAACGCCAGGACGAGAACCAGGGACGTCGACGATGAGAGCCAGGCATCGCACCTCCACACGTAGGGAGCCGGCGACCGACCAGGGGGACCAATCGGCCGCCGGCCCGACAGGGGGCACGGCGCACCGTCCGACACCGGACGGGTCGGGTATCGCCGAGCCACGTACGCGCGGCCACCGCAACCGGCCCACCAGGACGCCGCGCCTTCATGCACGACCAGGCCGACGCAGCACCACCCCTGATACACGCCGTCATCCCGGCCGCACACCCGGAAACGTACCTACAAGTGGACGACTTGTCTACACATCAAAACGGTGCCCGTGGTTGGCACTTGGTAAGACAAGTGCCAGGTACGGTGAGCAGGTGCCCACCCCGCACTACGGACAGCCCCGCTATCGGGTCATCGCCGACGATCTGCGAAAGCGGATCGAGAGCGGTGCGATCCCGCCCGGTGCCCTACTGCCAGCCGAAAGCATCCTCACCGCTGAGTTCCGGGTAGCGCGCGGGACTATCCGCAAGGCGATAGCCGCTTTACGGGAAGAGGGCTTGGCCGCCACCGAACACGGCAGGGGCACATACGCAACGCCGCAAACGCAAAACCCGCCGGACAAGCTAGACGCCAGTCAGCGAGAGGTATCTGCGGATGAGCGTCTAGCAACACTGTTCCAGGTTGAGATCGGAACAACGCTGATCGAGCGGGAGAAGGTCATTCGACGGGGAGATCACGTCGAAGCAGTTGTCAGGGCATATCACGTAGGCCACGTCAGCCCATAACCACAGAGCATAGAGCTTCTTTACTTCATCAAGAAACAGGCTGGCAGCGAGAGCCTGGCGGGGTGAAACTGTTGTAGGAGGTGGAGTTCGCGTTGGACGACGACGGTGACCTGGAGATGGTGTGGCCGACTGGCGCCCACGGCCTACGAGGCATAGGTCAAGTCTGGCAGTACATGGCATGTATCGGATGGCAGAACGGTAACCCGTACGGCCCGATTCAAGGCTACCGGCTTGCGGCAGAGATTATCGCGAGCCAGATAGCCGAACGACACCACGAGATTGACCTGCTGATCTTCCCGTTTGGTATGTGCTGGCGCCATCACATCGAATTGCGCCTCAAGGACCTGCTACCTGCTTTGCAAGAACTACTTGGACGGCCGGTAGCCGTCGAGACGGGTCACAACATCGCGAGACTGTGGGACAAGATTAAGCCGCTCATCATTGAGGCTCACGGCGAGAGCGAGAGCGCAAATGTTCGCAACGTCTCTCGCATTATCGGCCAGCTGACGCAGCTAGACAAGGACGGCCAGGAGTTCCGGTACAACAGGCGGCGTGATGGTCGGCCCACTCTAGAGGGCATCGAGTACATCGACGTAAGTAAGTTTCATGAGGCTATGGCGGGCGTGGCCAACTTCCTAGAAGGGGTAGATACGGCCATCGACGTCGCATTGAATCACAAGAGGGACATGGCAGAGCACTACTCTTACCTCTACTGAGGTTGACATCCTGAATTCGGCCCTGGGGCTGAGCGCTGGACCTAGCAGATCCTTCGGGTGGTCACCGACACCTGGGTGCCTTCGGCGGGGCCCCGGGCGCTCCGGGATGATGGTTGCCATCCCGTCAGCCTCCGCCCCGGGCAGCACCGAGAGCCCCGCGTATCTTCCCGCCCCGGATTCATCCGATCCTATTGCCGATTTCCTCTTTTCTAGATCAAGGCACCGCGCTCCGCGCGGTGCAGGGCGGCAAGCCCGGCCGGCGGCAAGCCGCCCCGGCCGCCTACGGCGCCGGGGCGGTGAGCCACCGACAGCCGCCGGGACACCGCCCCCACGGGAAGAGGAACCAGCCTCAGCGAGGCCGTGACGGAAGCCGGCGGGGCCACTCTGGTCGGATGGTCGGGGCTTCCGCCTGCCGCGCCAGTCCAACCCCAGGACTGGCTTGCCACCGTGTCGCGGGATCACGCAAGCAGACCCACCGGCAGGGAAGTGCCCCGATACCACAACGACCAGCGGCACGGCCCACAGATCCCACCGCAACACCGGCAAGGCATGCGGGTCTAGTCGCTAAGGTTGGCCACAGTCCACCGAAGAAGACTCTTGTATGCCGCAATCGCTGCATACACGTCCTCGCGTAGTCCGGCCATGGTGATCAGTCGCGATTCGCGGGTCCGGCGGTCTACGAGGCGCCACTCCACTTGCAGGGCTCTGCCCGGTCCGTCGGGCCGCGGGTAAGGGTCGCTGGTGACCCGGGTGATGTCTCCGTGCGCTAGCTCGTTGCGGCGCCGGATCGCGGCCCATAGCTCCTCGCGTGGGAAGCTGCGGTTTTCCTCGGGCGATGCGCCGTTAGCCAGAAGCGACTCGACACGCTTTAGGCGTTTGCCGATCATCCACTGGTCTAGCTCGCTCCGACGCGCCTCGGCATCATCAGGTTCCTCCAGCTGCAGGATCACGTCACTGAGGAGATCCTCCAGGACTGTGCTCTGCGTGATGACAAGACCTCGCCGTTGATCAAGCGCGCTGCGCTCGGCGACCTCTTCCCAATCAAGGTCGACCTCATCGTGGAAAGCTAGGAGAAGGTCATGGTCGGAGAAGACGTTCAAGGGTTCGTCCGAGTCGTCGTCAAACGACACCTCGACGACGTCAACCGACATCTCCTCCAGCAGCCGAACATCGTTCTCGTCCAACATCCCGGCGTAGGCCCAGTCGACCACGTATGAACAGGTCAGATCGGGATAGTCCGGCGTCCGGAATGCACAGCGCCAACCGCTGACCTCTGGAACGAGATCCGAACTCTTGCGCCGTACGTCCCCGTGACGCGGGCACCTCATGTGTTCGGCGACAGGAGCAGCCTGCCAGCGACGAAGTACCGCGATCTGCCCGGGAGTGAACGGCGCGTGGACCTTTGGCGTGTGGGCTGGAAGTCCCAACCTGAATCGGAGCGCCACTCGGTCTCCACTACTCGTATCGGAAGTGCCGCGTCGGTTTAAACGTCGCGACACGTCCCTATCCTGCCGTAGCGCCGTCATGATCAGCGGGCCGCCACACGTCGTTTCGCGCCGCTAGTGTGCCGCTGAGCCAGCACTCAGGCCGTCTCCAGGCCGTCTCAGGCCGTGGCCAGGCCGTCAAACGCCACCCAACGATGACCAAGGTCAACCAACAGCACCGGATAAACAGCCAGCTCAGAGCCTTGATCGGGGCTCTGATCTGGTGGGCGACGGACGAGTCGACCTGTACGCCGGATTCTGTGCGCGGCGCGTACCTCCGAAGAGGTTTTTGGCGCCGGCGGCGGCCATCCATCTCGGCCTGCCGTTGCCGACAGGCTCGTGCGGCCTACCCGCAGACATCGGGCGGGCCGCCCTCTAGCGTCTGCGCGGGTCGTCAGCTTGCGGTGACGGCCCTTCTTGGCCTTGCTCCGGGTGGGGTTTACCGAGCCACCCCGGTCACCCGGGGTGCTGGTGGGCTCTTACCCCACCGTTTCACCCTTACCGTCCCAGTTTGGGGCGGCGGTCTGTTTTCTGTGGCACTGTCCCGCGGGTCACCCCGGGTTGCCGTTAGCAACCACCCTGCCCTGTGGAGTCCGGACGTTCCTCGGCGGCGGGCTTGCTGCCCGCCGACGCGACCGCCCGGTCGACTCGTCCGTCGCGCACCCATACTAACGGCGCGCCAGGCCTTTCGATTTCCACCCCGCACCGCCGGGCGTCGCGCAAGTTCGGGGAAAGTGCGGCCTCCCGGCAGGGTTGAGGCAGCACTTTCCCCGAAGTTGCTGCACCAGCGACCCGGGCAGCAGCGACCCCGCGGACCAGCGACCCCGGGCAGCAGCGATCCGGGGCAGGTGAGGGTACGGACCGGGGCGGCTGGGTTAGCCTCATGGTGTCATGGATCTTGCGGAAGCCGCGTTGCTGCTCGCCGCCGGGCTGGCCGCTGGCACCGTCAACGCGGTCGCCGGTGGTGGTTCGCTGATCACGTTTCCGGCGCTGCTCGCGATCGGGCTGCCGCCGGTGGCGGCGAACGTCACCAACTCGGTTGCGGTCGCCCCGGGTTACGGCGCCGCCGTGGCGGGCAGTTGGATGGACCTGCCGCGCGGGCGGCTGCTGGTCAGCCTGGTGCCCACCGCGGTCGTCGCTGCGCTCGTCGGGGCGTCGCTGCTGCTGGTCACCCCGGCTCGGGCGTTCGAGATGGTCGTACCGTTTCTGGTGCTCGCGGCGACCGCGATGCTGGCCTTCCAGGATCCGCTGCGCCGGCTGGTCGGCCACCCGCGCGACCTGGCGCCGCGCCGGCGAGCGGTGACCGTCCAGGTCGTGGTGGCGCTGGCGGCGTTGTACGGCGGGTACTTCGGCGCGGCGGTCGGGGTGCTGCTGGTCGCCGGCCTGGCCCTGGTGCTGGACGCGACGCTGGCCCGGGTGAGCGCGATCAAGAATCTGCTCTCCGCCCTCGTCGGCCTGACCACGGTGCTCGTCTTCAGTTTCGCCGGCCCGGTGAACTGGGCGGGGGTCGCGCTGATCGCGCCGGCGACGCTGATCGGTGGGTACGCCGGCGCGCGGCTGGTCCGCCGGCTGCCGCCGGTGGTGCTCAAGACCGTCATCGTGGTCTTCGGCACCCTCATCGGTGGTTACCTGCTCTGGCGCGCCTTCGCCTGAGCCGCCGCCAGCGGGTGTGCGGGGTGTTAAGAAGGGGCCCTTCCTATACACCAGGCGTTAATAAGGCGCCCTTCCTTACACCTCGGCGAGGTGGGCGGTGTCATTGACGGAGCGGACGGCGAGGCCGCCGTCGGGCCAACGGTCGAAGATCGAGATGCCGGCCGCGTCGAGGTAGAGGCGGTGCAGGAAGGCGTCGCTGGCGGCGAGCGCGTCGCGCAGCATCAGCTTGATCGGCGAGACGTGCGAGACCAGGATGACGGTCTGACCGGGGTACGCCGCACAGAGCCGTTCGGTCACCCGCGCGCACCGCACGGCGACCTCGGCGAACGACTCGCCGTCGGGTGGGGCGACCCGGGTGGAGGCGAGCCAGGCGTCGAGTTCACCGGCCCATTGTTCGCGTACCTCGGCGAAGGTGCGCCCCTCCCAGGCGCCGAAGTCGCACTCGATCAGGTCGTCGTCGCGGCGTACCGGCACCTCTCCGATGGCGGCGGCGATCGCCTCCGCGGTGGCCGTACACCTCGACAGCGGTGAGCTGACCACGGCCGCGGCGTCCGGGGCGAGCGCGGCCACCCGGGCGGCGGTGGCCCGCACCTGGGCCTGGCCCTTCGGCGAGAGCGCGACGTCGCCGCGACCGGAGTAGCGGCCCTGCTCGGTGTACTCGGTCTCGCCGTGCCGGACCAGGATCAGTCGGGTCGCGGTGAAGCTGGGTCGCGGCTCCCAGGAGACCGGGGCGGTGGTCAGGTCGGCGCCCGGTGCCTCGGCCCGGGCGGCGGTCGTTGCCGCGCCGCCACCGGTCGGCTGCGGGCCGCTGAGCGTACGCGGTGGCTCGACCACGCGTGGTGGTTCGACAGCGGGCGTGGTGGTGCCGGCTGCCGCGGCGGCGTCCATGGCGGCGTTGGCGAGGGCGTCGGCGTGGGTGTTGCGGTCCCGGGGGATCCACTCGAACCGGACGGCCGTGAACCGGCCGACCAGCCGGGCGGCCTCGGCGGCCAACGGCCGCAGCCCGGGGTGCTTGATCTGCCAGCGGCCGCTCATCTGCTCGACCACCAGCTTGGAGTCCATCCGGACCTCCACCTCGTCGGCGGTCAGTTCGGCGGCGGCGGTCAGGCCGGCGATCAGTCCCCGGTACTCGGCGACGTTGTTGGTGGCAATGCCGATGGCCTCGCTGCGCTCGGCCAGCACCTCGCCGGTGGCCGAGTCGCGGACCACCGCCCCGTAGCCGGCCGGGCCCGGGTTGCCCCGGGCGCCGCCGTCGGCCTCGATCAGGAGCGTACGCGGCGCCACCGGCTACAGCCCGGACTCGTTGGTGCGGACCAGGATCCGGCGGCACTCCTCGCAGCGGATCACCTCGTCCGGGTCTGCCTTGCGGATCCGGCCCAGGTCGGCGCCGGAGAGATCCAGCCGGCACCCGCCGCAGCGACCGGCGGCGAGCAGGGCCGCGCCGAGCCCGCTGTCGGTGCGGATCCGATCGTAGAGCTGCACCAGGTCGGCGGGGAGGTCGTTGGCGAGGGGCTGCCGGGCGGAGCGTTTGAACTCCTCCTCGCGGCCCATCTCGGCGAGGCTCTCGTCGCGGCGCTGCTCGGTGACGGCCCGCCGCTCGCGCACCTCGGTCAGCCGCTGTTCCACCCCGTCCAGCACGGACTGGGCGGTCTCGCGCTGTTCCATCAGCTCCAGCTCGGCGTCCTCCAGGTCGTTCTGCCGGCGATTGAGGGAGACCAGCTCGTGCTGGAGTGCCTCCAGCTCGCGGGCCGGGCCGGTGCCGGCGGCCAGCCGGGCCTCGTTCTTGGCCTTACGCGCCCGCACCTGATCGACGTCCTTCTCCATGCGGGAGATGTCCCGGTCCAGGTCGTCGACGGCCACCTGAGCGCGGACCCGCTCGTCCTCCAGGGCGGACAACTCCCGTGCCAGGGCCTCCAGCGCGGCCCGTTCCGGCAGCGTCCGCCGGCGGTGGGCGAGCTGGGCGAGGGCGGTGTCGATCGCCTGGAGGTCGAGCAGGCGACGCTGGACCTGGGGGTCAGCCTTCACGGTCAGGGCTCCTTTGTCGTCCGCTACGGGGTTGGTCCGGTGCGGGGTTCACTCGCTGAGGGTGCGGTGGCGTGCACGGTCCACGGACCGGTGTCCAGGTCGGACACCAGCGTATCGACGCCCGGTGCGGTCCGCAGCACCGCGGCCAGGTCGTCCAGCCAGGGCCGCTCGGTGGCCCAGTGGGTGGCGTCGAGCAGCGCCGGCCCGTTGGTGGCGAGGTGCTCACCGGCCGGGTGATGACGCAGGTCGGCGGTGAGGTAGGCGTCCACCCCGGCGGCGGTCGCGTCGGCCAGGAAGCTGTCTCCCGCACCGCCGCAGACCGCGAGCGTACGCACGGCCCGGTCCGGGTCTCCAGCGGCGCGTACGCCGGCGGCGGTGGCCGGTAGCACGGCGGCGGCGTGCCGAGCCAGTTCGGCCAGGGCCATCGGTTGGGGTAGCCGGCCGATCCGGCCGGTGCCGCGTCCCGACCCGGCGGCGGGCGTGCCCGGCCGGGACGGTTGCAGCGGGCGCAGGTCGACCAGCCCGAGCCGGTTGGCGAGCGCGTCGGAGACCCCGGGCGCGGCCACGTCGGCGTTGGTGTGCGCGACGTACAGCGCGATGTCGGCCTTGATCAGCTGGTGGATGATCCGGCCCTTGTACGTCGTCGGCGCCATCGAGGAGACGCCGCGAAGCAGCAGCGGGTGGTGCGCGACGATCATGTCGACGTCGGCGGCGAGCGCCTCCGCGACCGTCTCGGGGACCACGTCGACGACGCAGAGGACCCGGCGTACGGCGGCGTACGGCTCGCCGAGCACCAGCCCGACCCGGTCCCACTCCTCGGCCCAGGCCGGCGGGTAGCGCCGCTCCAGCTCGGCCACGACGTCGGCGACGGTCGGCAGGGCCGTGGTTGTGCTCACGGCGGGCCAGCTTACCGGCGTCGGCGGCATCACGGGACGTCACCTGGCCGACCTCGGCGCACCCGGGGTCTCCCCGCACCCTCGGGCGCGGTCCTTCCCCGCTCTCCGGCGACCGCCCGGGGGCGGGCGGCCGAGGTGTTAAGAAGGGACCCTTTTACTACCTGAGGCGTTAACAAGGGGCCCTTCCTTGCACCCGACGCGGGCGGCGGTGAGGGCGGTGAGGGCGAGGGCCCAGGGGAAGGTGTGCTGGTGCCGCTCGCCGGTGCCGGGCGGGTGCAACGGGACGACGTCGTCGCCGAAGAGCACGTGCACCCCCCAGTCGGTGAGGCGGGCGATGCCGGCCAGCAGGGCGGGGTGGGTGGCCATCGCCGCGTTGGTGTACGGCACGGCGACCAGGGGCACTCCCCGGCCCTGTGCCTCGACCAGCAGCCCGAGGGCGAGGGTGTCGGTGATGCCGGCCGCCCACTTGTTGACCGTGTTGACGGTGGCCGGGCAGACGATCATGGCGTCGGCCGACGGCAGCACGTCCGGATCCCCGGGGTTCTTGTAGTGCGTACGCACCGGGTGGCCGGTCTGGCGGGCCACCGCGGTCCGGTCGACGAACTTGGCGCCGTCGGGCGTGGTGACCACGCAGACGTCCCAACCGTCCTGCTGGGCCAGCTCGACGAGTCGGCCGACGTCTCGGGCCAGCGGCGAGCCGCAGGCGATGATGTAGAGCACCTCGCGGTGCCCGTCATGGCGGTGCGAACCGGTCATCAGGCCGGCCCCGTGGTCATACTCCTACTCCCATGTGCTCAGCTAACTCTGCGATCAGTGAGGGCGGCGCACCACGTGTGCGACGCAGGATGTCCGACATCACCTCGTGGGCGATCGGCCGGCAGCGGATCTCGGACGGAGCCAGCCGGTCACCGCGCAGCAGCATCTCGCCGGCGTTGGCCACATCGCCGATCTGGGCGAAGCCTCGGGCCAGGTCGAGCAGGTGATGCGCCCGGCGCTCGGGGAGCAGGGCGTCCAACCGCGTCTGCTGGATCCGCTGCCGGTGCACCTCGATCGCCCGCCCACCGTCGCCCAGCTCGACGGCGGCCGCCGCGCGGTGCAGTTCCACGTTGGTGGGCCCGAACGAGGTCCAGTAGTGGTTCTGGTCGCTGCCGAGCTCCTCCGCCGTCGCATGGGCCTCGCCGAGCAGGTCGTCCACGGTGGAGGTGTCGCCGATGCGGGCAGCGGCCATCGCCCCCTGCAACAGGAGTATCCCGTAGACCGAGAGGCGCTCCGGACGGCTGCCGTTGGTGCCACCGAGGTCGAGCCGGTTCGCGATGTTGACGTTCAGCTCCAGCGCCGGCCGGGCACGGCCCATCGCGACCAGGGCGTTGCAGACCCGGGTGGTGGCGACGCCGGCGAGCAACTGGTCGTTCGCGCGCTGGGCGACCGCGATGGAGCGGTCGGCGGCGAGCCAGGCCAGCTCGCACTCGCCGAGCTTGCGGAGCACCGAGGAGGCGATCTGGTAGACCTGCCCGAGCAGGTGGGCGGCGCGCTCCGCCTGGTCACCGCCGGCGTAGGCGACGTCGGCCGCCTGGGCGTCGCGCAGTAGCTTGGGCAGCGCCCGGGAGAGCATCCCGTAGCGGCCGTACTGGTAGGTCAGCCAGGCGTGGGTGACCGCCTTGCCGGTGTCCGCCAGCGGCGGCGGGCACGGCGCCGTGCTGAAGTACGCGCTGACCGAGTCGTACGTCTCCAGGGCCGCCCGGATCTCCTCGACCTCGAACTGGTCGATGCAGTTCAGCGCGTCGGTGCGCCGCTCCGGGTCCTTGCCGAGCAGCAGTTGCACGTCCACCTGGAGGATGTCGGCGATCTCGTAGAGCACGGAGAACTTGTCCAGCCGCCGTACGCCTCGTTCGATCTTGTCGACCCAGCTCTTCGACTTGCCCAATCGGTCGGCGAAGACCTGTTGCGACATTTTTCGCCGGCCCCGCCAGTAAGCCACCCGCCGTCCGATGGGCAGTTCGTCCATCTTGTCAGTCCTCCCCTGCTGCTGCCTCGGCCGTCCCGGGAGCCGTTCAGCGGGCGCGTCGATCCGTCCGTATCTCACGTTTTCACTGGTCGCACAGGTTGTGCGTCAGCCGTACGGCTGACCCTCGTACTTTTCGTGCAAGTTGCATCGGTCACCTTGCCCAGATGAACGATCGCGGACCAGGGCAGTGACGGTGTTCGACATACGAGCCGCACCAGAATGGTCCGGCGAGAGGAGATGACGCCAATGTGGGCAAACGTCGGGCCGAGTGTGGCACCGCTGTCACCTTTGGAACGGGTGCGGCTGCGCCGGGTCGCGGTGCGGTACGCGATGCACGGCTGGACGGTGACCCCCGGCGCCTGCCTGGCGCGCAGCCGGTTCGTCTGCGGCCGAGCCGGCTGCCCGACCGTCGGCTGCCATCCCGCACTGGAGGACTGGGAGCACGCCGCCAGCGCCGACCCCGCCCGGGTGGCCACCTGGTGGCGCTCCCGCCCGCACGGCATACTCCTGCCCACCGGCCGCTCCTTCGACGTGCTGGAGGTACCGGCTGACCTGGGCCGGCGGGTCCTGGAGGCGGTGCGGGCGCACCCCGTCGGTCCGGGCGTACGCGGACCGGTGCTGGTCACGCCCACGGCGCGCTGGATGTTCCTGGTCCGTCCGGGTGACCCGCTGCGCCCCGAGCTGGAGCACTGCCGGCACGTGATGCGGCACGGCCCCGGTTCGTGGGTCGCCGCGCCGCCCACCCGACTGGCCGAAGGGCAGGTCCGCTGGGCGGTGGCGCCGGAACAGGCCCGCTGGCAACTGCCGGATTCCTATCTGGTGCAGACCACCCTGATCGACGCGCTGCGCGACGCCGGGATCACGCTGGCCCCCGCGCTGGTGCCGGGACACCTGCCGCTGCCCCGTCGGGCCAGGTGACGCCCGCCGGGAGCGGGAAGCGGACCCGGCGGACAACGGCCGGTTCGGGTACGGAGCGCCGCGCTCCGCCGCATTTGCCGCGCTCCGCCGCATTTGCCGCACTCCGCCGCACCGGCGCATTCCGCCACACTGGCCGCACCGCCGCACAGGGCCGCACTGGGCAGCGCGGGCGGCGGGGTTTTCCGGCCTGGCGCAAGTAGCACCAGGAAGAGCGCGTGAGCTCCGACCTCAGCGGGTATTCCGCCACGCCGTTGCTGAACGCGTGAGGGGAAGGCACATGCTCAGCAAAGAGGATCAGCGTAGATTCGAGCAGATCACCCGCCACCTGCGAGAGAGCGATCCGGCGTTCTTCGCCCGGCTCGACCAGCGGGCCCGGCTCCGGCACGGCCGATGGCTGCTGCTGCTGACCATCGTGCTGTGGGCGTCGCTGCCGGCGACCACCGTGGTGTTCGGGCGGTCGGCCGGCGCGGCCTGCGCCGTGGTGCTGCTGGCCAACGCGGTGCTCATGTGGCGGTTCCGGCAACGCTGGCTGTGACCGCCCGTCCGGTCACCGATCGAGCTGCCGGTATACCCGCCGCAGGCGCTCCACCAGGCCCGGCCCGCCGATCGCCGGTGCGGGCGCACCGAGCTGCCGAAGCAGCAGGTCCGGGCTGCTCGCCAGCGTCGGTGGGCGGTCCGGCAGCGGCACCGGCGACAGCCAGAACCGGTCTACGACACCGGCGATCGGCGCGTCGGGCAGGTCGGCGAGGGCTCGGACCGCACCGGCCGACGCGACCGGCGTCGACCGCGGCCCGGCAGTCGTGACCGGCGCCGACCGCGACCCGGCCGGCAGACCGGTGTCGGGCTCAACGTCGGTGACCGGCTCAGCGTCGGCGGAGTCGCCGTCGGGGTGGTCGCCTCGGCGCTGGGTGCCGAGGCGCCGGGGCCGGGTGTCGAGCTCCTGAGGCCCGGCGGAGCGTGGCGCCGCCGTGCGTCCCGCCGCCTCCGCGTCGGCGCCGCGTAGCTCGCGGAGTCGCTCGAGCAGCTCGGACCGGCTCCGTCCACGCCAGTGCAGCAGGGCGAACGGGTCCGCGTCGAACGCCTCGGCGAGCAGGTAGAAGGTGGCCGCGAGGTGCTTGCAGGGCACCGCGAAATCCGGGCACGAACAGTGCTGGTCCAGCTCCGCCACGGTGGTGGGGAACAGCGGTGCCCCGGCCTCCGCGAACAGTTCCTCCAACTCCGCCGGCAGGTCACCGGCGAGCAGCCGGGCGCTGAAGAACGCCTGGGCGGCCAGTTGCTTCTCGATCCGGCTCCACAGCCGTGCCGGGAACGGCGACAGTGCGATCCGGACCCGGTACGGCTGGGCCCGCGAGCCCTGCACGAGCGCGCTAACCGCACCGGGTGCGATGTCGAGCTGCAGCACCTGGCCGGCGCGGGCGTACGACCGGCCCCGGGTCAGCCGGGTGCCGAGCGCGAACGACTCCAGCACCTCCAGGAACCGACGGGACCACCAGGACACCCCGATCGCGCCCCGGGCGCTGCGGGCCCGTAACCCGCCGTCGACCCGGCGCGGCGGCCCGTAGTCGGCGAAGGAGCCCCGCTGCTCCGCGTCGCCGCCCGGTCCCCCGGCGGCAGCGGCGTCCCGGGCGGCCCGGCCGGTACCGGCGGCCCGGCCAGTACCGGCGGCCCGGCCGGTACGCCCGGCCCCGGTCGGGCGGGTCATTCGGCCACCGCCCCGGCCTCCAGGGTGAACAGTTCGCGCAGCTGGGCGGTGGAGAGCTCGGTGATCCACTGCTCGCCGGTGCCGACGACCGACGCGGCCAGCCCTCGCTTCTCGGCGATCATCGCGGCTACCTTCTCCTCCACCGTGCCGGCGCAGACGAACTTGCGGACCTGCACCCGGCGGCGCTGTCCGATCCGGAACGCCCGGTCGGTGGCCTGGTCCTCCACCGCCGGGTTCCACCACCGGTCGACGTGCACCACGTGGTTGGCGGCGGTCAGGGTCAGCCCGGTCCCGCCGGCCTTGAGGGAGAGCACGAACAGGGCGGGTCCGTCGTCGGACTGGAACCGCGCGACCAGGCCGTCGCGGTCGGCCTTGGTGACCCCGCCGTGCAGGAACAGCACCTCCCGGCCGAACCGGGCCGACAGATGCCCGCGCAGCATCCCGCCGAACTCCGCGTACTGGGTGAACAGCAGGGCCTTCTCCCCCGCCGCGAGGACCTCGTCGAGGATCTCCTCCAGCCGGGCCAGCTTGCCGGAGCGCCCAGCGAGCGGGGAGTCGTCGCGCAGCAGCTGCGCGGGATGGTTGCAGACCTGCTTGAGTCGGGTCATGGTGGCCAGCACCAGCCCGCGCCGCTCGATGCCGTCGCTGGACTCGATCCGCGCCAGCATGTCGTCGACCACCGCGCGGTAGAGCGCCGCCTGCTCGGCGGTGAGGTTGCAGAAGACCTCCATCTCCAGCTTCTCGGGAAGATCGGAGATGATCGACGAGTCGGTCTTGAGCCGGCGCAGCACGAAGGGTCCGGTGATCCGGCGCAACCGCTGCGCGGTCTCGGCGTCGCCGTGCCGCTCGATCGGCTCGGCGAACCGCTTGCGAAACGTCGCCGCCGGGCCGAGCAACCCCGGGTTGACGAACTGCATGATGGACCAGAGGTCGGCCAGCCGGTTCTCCACCGGCGTACCGGTCACCGCGATCCGCTGCCGGGCCGGCAGCGCGCGGACCGCCTCGGCCTGCCGGGTGGCGGCGTTCTTGATGGCCTGCGCCTCGTCCAGCACGACCCGGTTCCAGTCGATGCCGGCGAGGTCAGCCGCGTCCCGGGCAGCCACCGAATAGGTGGTGAGGACCAGGTCCGCCGCGTGCACGGCGGTCGCGAAACCCTCGCCCCGCGCCCGCTGCGCGCCGTGGTGCACGTGTACGCGCAACGTCGGCGTGAACCGTGCGGCCTCTCGCTGCCAGTTGCCGACCAGTGACATCGGACAGACCAGCAGGGTCGGCCCGGCCTCCGGCGGGTCGGCGGCGAGCAGCGCCAGCAGTTGCACCGTCTTGCCGAGTCCCATGTCGTCGGCGAGCACCCCGCCCAGGCCGAGCGACTGGAGGAACGCCAGCCAGGCCAGCCCCCGCCGCTGGTACGGCCGCAGCGTGCCGTGGAACGACGGCGGCTCGGTCAACGGGGCGAGCCGGCGCTCCACGGAGCCGGCGAGCAGATCACCCAGCGCCCCGTCGGCGGTCACCTCCAGCACCGGCAGGGCGTCCGGCTGTTCTCCGTCGGCGAGGCCCAGGCGCAGCAGGTCGGCGACGGTCAGCTCGCCGCTGGAGCGCAGCAGGCGCAGCCCGGCGGCGAGCCGCTTCGGGTCCAGCTCGACCCAGCGGCCGCGCAGTCGCACCAGCGGGGTCTTCAGCTCCGCCAGCCGGGCCAGCTCGTCCGAGGTGAGCGGCTGGTCCCCGAGCGCCACCTCCCAGCGGTAGTCGACCAGGGCGTCGAGTCCGACCCGGTCGCCGGAACCGGTGACGGTGCCGGGCGCGGGGCGGGAGCCGGCCCGCAACCGCGCGCCGAGCCGCGCCGAGGGCCGTCGCCACCAGGACGGCAGCAGCACGGTGAAGCCGGCCGCGTGCAGCATCGGCGCGCCCTCGCGCAGGAACCGGTGGGCGCCCTCGGTGTCCAGCTCCAGCGCCTCCGGCGTGGCGGTGCGCAGCGCCGCGTCCAGCTCGGGCCAGAGCCGGCTGGCCCGGCCCAGCTCGGCCAGGAGCGTCTCCTGTGGATTGTCGCCGGCGACGGGCCGGCCCGCGCCGCGCCACACCTGGCCGGCGTCGACGTGCAGGCCCGGCTCGTCGGCCGCGCGCAGGCCGAACTCCACCCGCCAGGTGTCCGGGGTCGCCACGGCGGTGTCGAGGTCGGCGGGGAGCACGGTCAGCGGGTCGTCGATCTCCTCGGTCGCCGGCTCGATCAGCCGGAAACTGGCCCGTACCGACCCGCCGGCGGCGTCGCGCTGCCAGGCGTCCAGTTCATCACGAAGGGTGTGCAGCGCCGCCGGGTCGGCGGTGAACTCGCGACGCAGCCCGGTCAGCGCGCCCAGCCAGGGTGCCACCGCGCCGGTGTTCCGCACCCCTCGGCTCAGGGTGGCCTCCGGCAGGGCCGCCCGCACCGCCGCGTCGGTGAGCGCGTCGAGCGCGTCGGCGACCAGCAACCCCGGCGCGTCGGCGGCCGGGCGGGACGCGCCGCCGGCCGGGCGGGTCCGGTCACGGTGGGACCGGCCGCTCCGGCGGGGGTGGGCGGCATCCGGTGTGCCCTCGGCGGCCGGCATCCCGGACAGGTCCGCCTCGACCACCGCGCGGGTGGCCGGCGGCAGGGCCAGCGCCAGCGCCCGCGCCCAGGCGGCGTCGGTCCCGGTGAGCAGCGGTCGCCACACCGCGCGGGCCGGCACGCCGTCTTCCTTGGCGACACGGCGTGCCGGCCCGGCCGAGGCAGCGCGGCGTGCCGGCCCAGCCGAGGCAACGCGGCGTGCCGGTCCGGCGCCGGCGGTGGGATGCGCCGGGTCGGGCAGGTCGGCGAGGCCGGGCAGGACGCGGCCCCGGGTGGCCAGGTCGGCGGCGAAGGCGCCCAGTTCGGCCAGGTGCCGCAGGCTCGCGCCGGACGCGGCGGCCAGCCCGTCGAGGGCACGGAGCAGCGGCAACGCGGCGTCTGGGGCGTACGTCAGGATGGGCACCCGCCAGCCGGCCAGGGTGACCGGGCCGCGGGCCGGCGGCACGTCGGAGGTCCGGACCAGCTCCGGCGAGTCCAGCGGCGAGCCGGCGCGGGTGGGCAGGCTGAGCAACGCGGTGCCCAGGTCCGTCGGTTCGGCTGCTCCGGCCAGCGCGGCGACCAGCGTGGCGTGCTCGGCGGCGAACGGGTGCGGACGTTCCCGGGGCGCCCGACCGGGCCGACGCGCCACCTCCGTCGGCCGGGTGCTGTCCTCGGCCCAGACGGCCAGCCCCGGCCCGGCCACCCACACCCCGTGCACGACCAGCACGCGCCCCCCAACCGTAAGGAAGGGCCCCCTTTTAACGCCTGCGGTAGAGGAGGGGCCCCCTGTTAACACTCGGGCCAGGATAGGCGGCAGCGACCGGCTACCGTCGGCGCCATGTACGACCTGTTGGTGATCGGCGGCCTCGGGGTGGACGTGCGGGTACGGGTACCCGGTCTGCCGCTACCGGTGGTCGACTCCGTCACCGTCGAACCGATCGACCTGCGGATCGGCAACACCGGCGCCGGTGTGGTGCTCGCCGCGCACGCGCTCGGGCTGCGAGTGGCGGTGGTCGACGCGATCGGCGCGGACCCGGCCGGTGACGTGGTCCGGGCCGCGCTGGGCCGCACCGGGATCACCGCCGTGCTGGCCGAGGACCCGGCCGGCACCCGGCGATCGGTGAACCTGGTCGACCCGGCCGGCCGCCGGATGTCGCTGTACGACCCCCGGGCCGGGGGGCCCGCGCCGTTCCCGGCCGCCCAACTGGCGGCGCTTGCCCACGACGCCACCCACGTCCACCTGTCGATCATGGGTTGGGTCCGGGAGCTGCTGCCCGCCCTTCGCGACGTGCTGGGCGAGGGGGTGGGCACCTCCACCGACCTGCACGACTGGGACGGAGAGAATGCGTACCATCGCCCCTTCGCCGACCTCGCCGAGCTGGTGCTGGTCAGCGGCGCTGCCCTGGGCGACCGGGCGGGCGCGGCGGCTGCCGCGCTGGCGCCGCGGCCCGTGCTGGTGACCCGCGGCGGCGACGGCGCGGACCTGCACCTCGGTGGAGAGGTCAGCCGGGTGCCGGCGGCCACGCCGCCCGGCCCGGTGGTCGACACCAATGGGGCCGGCGACGCGTTCGCCGCCGGGATCATCGCGGCCCGGCTGCGCGGAGCGACCTGGCGGGAGGCCGCCGGGTACGCCGCCCGGGTCGCCGCGGCGGCCTGCACCCACGACGGCATGGAGTACCCGCCCGGCCTGCTGCCCCGGCCCTGACGTTCGACCGGGAGCCGACCCACTGCGGCTCCCGGATCAGGATGCCGGTGGGAGCGGTGCGCTCGTCCACCCGACCCGGGACCGCGCCTACGGCCCGCCGCTGCCGACACCCTGGCCGGCGGCGCCCGGTGCCGCTTCAGACGGAGCCGGTCGCGCCGTCGGTGAGTTCGCGCAGGATGTCGGCGTGCCCGACGTGCCGGGCGGTCTCCTCGACCAGGTGCACCAGGATCCAGCGCAGCGACACCTCGCCGAGCTGCGGATGCGGCACCACGTGATCGAGGTCGAAGCGCGCGGCGACCTCCCGGGAGCGGGCGCAGACGCGCTCGTAGTCGGCAGCCAGGCTCTCCACCGTGTCGCTCCCGGTCAGGGTGAAGCTGGCCAGCGCCGCCTGCTCGGTGGTGGGGAACGCCTCGCCCGGGGCCGGGTCGAGCAGGATGTGGAACCAACTCCGCTCGACCACGGTGAGGTGCTTGACCAGCCCGGCGAGCGTGGTGGCCGACGGCACCAGGCGGCGGGCCGCGTCGGCGTCGGAAAGGTCGCGCACCTTGCGCAGGAGCATCGCCCGGTGGAAATCGAGGAAGGATTCGAGGACGTTTCGTTCGTCCGCCACCCGGTTGACCACCGGGCCGAGCGTCTGATCGATCGAGATCTCCGCCATGTGCGTGAGGATAGGCGCGCCGAGCCGGCGACGCTGCCCCGCTACATCCGCTGCGCGACGGCGGCGGGCGCGGCAGGATGGGCGCATGGCATCAACGGTTGAGATCCCCCTGGTGGGCGGCGCGGCCGACGGCGAGACGATCACCGTCGAACTGGACCCGAACGGGCGGCCCCCGCTGACCCACCACCATCTGGGTCCGGCCGGCCTGGCCGAGGCGGACATCTACGAGTTGGAATCGGTCGAGACCGAACCGCAGCGCTGGCGCTACTGCTGGCGCGGGTCGGCGGGCTGAGCGAGACCCTCCCCGGCCGACGGCCTGAGCGCGGGCGCTCCCCGGCCGGTCGGTCAGCCCCGGTCAGGAGCCGGCCTCGGCCAGGGGACGGCTGCGTAGGCTCTCCAGCACCGCCCCGATGACCCGCGACGTGCCCCGGGCCTCCTCGCAGACCTGCGCCACCCGCTGCGCGGTGTGCTCCGCCCGCTGGTCGCGCTCGTCCCACAACTGGTCCACCTCGGCCAGCAGCGGGCCCTCCACCTCCCGCTCCACGCCGCGCAGCGCCGGCACCCCCAGCCGCTGGGCCAGGTCGAAGACCTTTCCGGCGTACGGCAGGGGCAGGAACGGCGTACCCATCATCGCGGCGAAGATCAGGAAGTGCAGCCGCATGCCGACCGCCAGGTCGAAGTGGCTCATCAGCCCCAACACCTGCTGCGGCGAGTAGGTGCCGTGCAGGATCCGCCCCCGCTCCGCCGCGATCATGTGCGACAGCACGCCGTGCGAGTGCCGGATGTCGTCGCGCTCCATCGGCACGAACAGCACGTGGGCGTCGATCCGGTGCACCAGGAAGTCGCCGATCTGGGCCAGCAGCCGGTGATAGGCGTCCACGTCGAGCCGTTCGGCGGCCCGCCCCGGCTCCCGCACGCTCATCCCCACCAGCCGTTTGCCGTCCGGCACGCCCTCCTCGCGCAGCATGCTCGCCGGAAACTCCTCCGGTTTCAGCAGGAACGCCGGGTCGGCGGTGACGGTGATCGGGTTGAGCAGACCGGCCTCCTCCAGCACCATCCGCGACTCCTGGTCGCGTACGGTCACCTCGGTGGCTTCGCCGAGGGTCTCCCGGACCATGCCGGTGTCCACCACATCGCTGAGCGGCCCGACGCCGACCGCGTACGTCAGCAGCGGCAGGCCACGCTCCTGCGCGACGCGGACCACCCGCAGGTAACGGCGCGCCTCCTTGTCGTAGAGGATGCCGCCGCCGCCGAGGATGAGCAGATCCAGCTGAGACAGTACGACAGCGGAGTCGCTGCGGCTGACCCCCTCCCACGGCACCGCCTCCACATCCGGGTGCGCCTGCCGGGTGTGCTCCGGGTTGCGGGAGAAGACGATGATCCGCCCGGTCGGCTCCTGCTGCCGCAGGTCGGTCAGCAGTCCGGTGAGGATGGCCTCGTCGCCGAGGTTGCGCCCACCGTACGAACCGAGCACGCCGATGGTCAGTCCGGCACGCGTCATCCGTCGCTCCTCCCCAGGTGCGTCCGCCCGGTGCTTCCCCGTTGCGACCGGGAACACTCCTCCGCCCGGCCGCGCCGGAGCTGTCCTGGACGGTGTCCGGGTGCTCCGGGGCCAGACGTCCGGGCAGGAACCGGGTTGCCGTGGGCCGCCGGTGCCGGCACCGTGGACGGTGTGCAGGTGGGTACGAAGAATCGGCTCCGCTGGGGGCAACTGCCCCGGCATGTCCGGTTCGCCGTCGAGGAGATCCTCGGCGACCGGGTGGTGGCGGCCGTGTCGCAGCCGGGCGGCTACTCCCCCGGCACCGCCGACCGGGTCCGCACCGCCGGTGGCCGGCGGGCCTTCGTCAAGGCGGCCAGCCCGGCGCAGAACCCGGACACCCCGGTGATGCACCGCGCCGAGGCGCGCATCACCGCCGCGCTGCCGGCGTACGCACCGACCCCCCGGCTGCTCGGTTGCCACGACGACGGTTACTGGGTGGCCCTGGTCCTCACCGACGTCGACGGGCGGCACCCGGCCACCCCGTGGCGGGCCGACGAGTTGGCCGCCGTGCTGGCGGCACTGGAGTCGATGGCCGCGGCGTTGACCCCCACGCCGGTGCCGGAGGTACCAACCATCGCCGCGCACCTGGCCGAGGATTTCGCCGGCTGGCGTCTGATCGCCGAGGACCCACCGCCCAACCTGGACCCGTGGGCTCGGGCGCACCTGGACGACCTCGTCGCGGCGGCGGAGCACGGCCTCACCGCGCTGACCGGCGACACCCTCTGCCACGTCGACGTCCGCGCCGACAACCTGCTGGTCGACGCGGCCGGCCGGGTCACCGTGGTCGACTGGCCGTGGGCGTCCCGTGGACCCGCCTGGCTGGACACCGCGATGCTGCTGGTGGACGTACGCCTGCACGGTGGTCATGACACCGAGGCCCTGCTGCGCCGGCTGCCGGTCATCGCGGACGTCGACCCGGAAGCGATCACCGGTCTCTACGCCGGCCTGGCCGGCTTCTTCACCGACCGGGCCCGCCGTCCACCGCCGCCCGGCATCCCCACCGTCCGGGCCTTCCAGCGGGCCCAGTCCGAGGCGGTGCTCAATTGGCTGACCGAGCGCCTGCCATCCTGACCCCCACCCCATCCACCCACCCCACCCCACTCCACCCACTCCAGCGTTGATCATGAGGTTAGCGGCAGTTGTTGATCTTCAAAGTGCCGCTAACCTCATGATCAACAGGGTTGTCGTGGGGGTCAGGTGGGTGGGGTGGAGGGGTGGGTCAGGAAGGGGAGCACCGTTGCGGGGAGGATCGGCGAGTCGACGATGTCGTAGTGGGTGAGGCCGGGCAGCACGGCCAGCCGGGCACCGGGGCGGTCGGTGCCGTCCCAGCCGGCATCCCGGTGCCCGCCGCCGAGCAGGCCGAAGAACTCCACCATGTGCGCCGGGCGCACCGAGTCGGCGTCGGCGTAGACCAGCATGGTGGGCGTGGTCATGGCGGCCACCTCCGCCGACCAGTCGTACTCGCGGCGCAGCAGCTCGCCGGTCTTGGCCCAGAGTCTCGGCCAGTCCTGCGGGCGAAGCGCGAGGCGCTGGTGGAGCTGATGCGACGGGATGCCCCGCATCCGCTCGCCGGCCGCCTCGTCGGGCTCGGGCATCCCGGCGAGCACCTCCGGAAACCAGCCCTGCCGCCGGCACGGCGCGGAGACCACCACCAGCCTGCGCAGCAGTTCCCGGTGCTGGATCGCCAGCCGCAGGGCCACCCCGCCGCCGAGGGAGAAGCCCAGCACGTCGACCTCGGCCAGGCCAAGGCGGACGATCAGCGCGGCGACGTCGTCGGCCATCGACTCGTACCGCAGCGGCCGGTCGACGTCGGCGGTGCGCCCGTGGCCCTGAAGGTCGACGCCGATCACCCGCCGCCGATCGGCGAGCGCGGGCCGGATCGCGGCGAACGTCTCGACCGCGCCGAAACCGCCGTGCAGCAGCACCAGCGGCCGCCCCGAACCGTGCGTCTCGTGCCACAGCCGGACACCGTTGACCTCCGCATAACTCACCCGCCGCCCCTCCCGTCTGGCCGCCCACCGATCCCACCCGGAGGCCCGTACGCGTCGGAGGGCTGGCTGGCCCTGGTCGCGCGCCGGACCTGCCTATCCTGGACGGATCGTACGATCTTGCTGCCGACGTGGGGAGGGACCGGTATGTCCGAGCGGCGTCGGAACCCGTTGACGAACCCGACCCCCGATCCGCATCTGTGTTCCCCCGATATGCGCCTACGCATGCTGGGGCGGGTGCCCATGTTCGCGGACCTGGATTCGGACGACCTGGCACAGGTGGACCGGCATTGCCCGCGCGTACGCCGGCCGTGGGAGGGCGGGACCCTGCTGGACGTGCCCTTGACCCGGGAGGATCTGGCCGCGATGACGGGGGCCGCGACCGAGTCGGTCAGCCGGATGCGACCAGGGATCGTACGGAGGTCCTGCGCTGGGCGGCCCTGGCCGAAGCGGGCTCCGAACACCCCCTGGCCCGGCCGGTTCTGGACGCAGCCGCGGCGGCCGGTGTCGCGGCCGACGGGCTTCCCGACTCCGTCCTCGTCGTGATCGTCAACGCCATGCGCCTGCTCCGCCACCGGCCACCCACCGGAGCACCCCAGCCAACCCGCGCTCCGATCGCCGCCCTCTCCACCGGTTGATCTCCGGAGTACGCACCAGGCCCGGGCCCACGGGGCTCGGGCCTGGTGCGTCCTCGCCCACGACTTCGGCGTCGCGTGTCTATTGCGCCGTCACGATGCGTTCGACCACGGCCGTCACCAGCCGTTCTCGCTCGTCCTCGGTGAAGACGTCCGGCAGGGTGAGTTGTTCGACGATCAGCCAGTTCAGGGCCAGGTAGAGCAGCTTCACATCCGTGGCGTCGCCGGGCAGGCCGGAGGCCTCGTGGTAGGCGACGTTGGCCTCGACGTCGGCACGTACCCGCTCGGTGAGGACCTCGCGTAGTTCGGGACGACGGGTGGCCTCCAGGCGGAGTTCGAGGAGCGCGAGGTAGCCGGTACGGAAGGAAGCGACGCGGCCGACGAGTTCCCGCATCAGCCCCGCGTAGGTCTCCCGGTCGCGGCCGGCCGCCCGCTGGCGCGCGATGGTGGCCTCGTCGGGCTGGAGCCGCTCGTAGACACGGGCGCCGGCCTGGGTGAGCAGGTCGTGGCGGCTGGTGAAGTAGTTGGAGGCGGTGCCCACGGGCACTGCGGCCTCGGTGTCCACCGCACGGAACGTCAGGCCCCGCGCTCCGTCCCTGGCCAGCACCTCGATGGCGGCATCGACGAGGGCCGCACGGCGCTGGTCGTTCCGTCTCACCATTTGACACCACTCCAAGCGTAGTAGTACCTTCAGACCACTTCGAACAGAGTACTACGCTTGGAGTAATCAGAGTGCGAAAGCTCGTGTACTACGTCGCCGTCACCCTCGACGGCCACATCGCCGGCCCCGGCGGCGAATACGACTTCTTCCCCCTCGGCGACGAGCAGCAGGCCGCCGCCTACTCCTCCTGGACCAACACGCTCTACCCCGAGACCGTCCCGACCGCCATGCGTGCCGCCGTCGGGCTCACCGATGCGGCCAACCGGCGCTTCGACACCGTCGTCATGGGTCGTGGCACCTACCGCCCGGCGCTCGACGCCGGAATCACCAGCCCGTACACGCACCTGCGCCAGTACGTGGTGTCCAGCAGCCTCAAGCCCGACACCGACCCGGCGGTCACCGTCGTACCGCACGACCCACTCACCCTCGTCCGCGAGCTCAAACAGGAGGAGACCGCAGAACTGGACATCTGGCTCTGCGGCGGCGGCAAGCTCGCGGGCACCCTCCTGCCCGAGATCGACGAACTGCTGATCAAGAGCTATCCAGTGGTCGTCGGCGCCGGCATCCCGGCCTTCGACGGCGCCTTCGACCCCACCGTCTTCGACGTCGCCGAACGCACCGCCTTCCCCAACGGAGTCACCCTCACCCGCTTCGCCCGCCGCTAGTCCCGGCGAGGTCGGTTGGTGGCCGGCGGGATCAACAGCAACGTGCTGGGGTTCCGCTGGCGGCCGGCTGGCCGGATTCGGTGAGGCGCTTGGCCGCGGCGTCGACGTCATCGGTGCAGGTCGGACACGCGCAGGGCGAGCTGGACGCGGGACATCATCTCCTCCGGATGGTTCAACGGATGCGGTTGGTGAGCTTCGATGCCCTTGCCTAGATGGATTTCGAAGCAGCGGACCCGCTGTTGCACCCTGTTTCGAGGCCTGTCAACCTAGAACAATGTCGAAACAAGCGCTGCCGGTGGTGGACCTCAACGCGGTCGCCTGCTGCGCCCCGATCGCGGTCCGCCCGATGGACGCCGATCAGGCAGCGGTGGTCGCACCGATGTTCAAGGCTCTCGGTGACCCGGTACGGCTACGGCTGATGTCGATGATCGCGTCCGTGGCCGAAATCTGCGTCTGTGATCTGACCCCGGCGTTCGACCTGTCCGGGCCCACCATCTCCCCCACCTCAAGGTGCTGCGCGAGGCTGGCCTGGTCGACTCGGAGCGCCGCGGCACCTGGGTGTGGTACCGGGTGAAACCGCAAGCGCTCCAGCAGCTCGGCGCGCTGCTGGAGATTTCCGCTACCCCGGCCGCTGGCGGCACCGGGTGAGACTGCGGTTCGAGGTGCGTCGGTCCGACTCGCCGTGGATCGACATCGTGTGGACCTGCACGAGCGAGCAGGTCACTGCGATGACGTCCGTCGCGGGGGTGCATTGGGGCCTGGTGTTCTGGGAGCAGGCTGGCCGGGCGTACGCCGGCATCACCGGCCCCGAGACCCGGACCGCCACGGTGCCGGTGCCGGTGGGCGCGACCTTCACCGGCATCGAGTTCGCCGTGGGCACCTCGTTGCGGGCCGTGCCCACGCCGGTGCTGGTCGACGGCGGCATCGGGCTCCCCGACACCACGCGTCGGGCGTTCCGGCTGGACGGCGCGCGCTGGGAGACACCCGGCCCCGACGACGCCGAGGCCCTGGTCGACAGTCTCGTCCGGGCCGGAACCGTGGTCCGTGACCCGCTCGTCGCCGAGGTGCTGCGGGGGCACCGCCCGGACGTCTCGGGGCGTACCGTCGAACGTCGGTTCCGGGCCGCGACCGGCCTCACGCAGGGCGCGGTCCGGCAGATCGAGCGGGCCCGCACGGCAGCGGAGCTGCTGGCAGCCGGCGAACCGTCCGCCGACGTCGTTGCCAAGCTCGACTACTTCGACGAGCCGCACCTGGCCCGGGCACTGCGCTCCTACGTCGGGCGTACCGCCAGGCAGTTGCGCGAGGGCGCCGGCGGCGCGATCGCCCTCGACCTGGATCAGCGCTTGACGTCGTAGACCAGCTTCAGGATCCCGTTCGAGTAGCTCTCCGACTCCCGCAGCGTCAGCAGGTGCTTGTCCCGGTCGGCCCGGCCGAACAGGCTCTTCCCGGCGCCGAGCAGCACAGGGAAGACGAGCAGGTTGTACTGGTCGATCAGGTCCGCATCCGACAGCCGCCGGGCCAGCTCCGCGCTCCCGTGGATGAAGATCGCACCGCCCTCGCTCTCCTTGAGCGCGGCGATGTCCTCGGTCGAACGCAGGATCGTCGTCGGCCCCCACCCGTCGACGAGGGCGTCGTCAGAGAGCGTGGTCGACACCACGTACTTGGGCAGCTCCTTGTAGGCGGCGTGGTCCTCCGAACCGGGCCAGACCGGCGCGAACGCCTCGTAGCTGCGGCGGCCGAACATCAGGGCCGTCGTGTCGGTGAGCTCCTCGCCCTTCAGCGACCAGGCTTCCGGGACGAACTCCAGGTCCTTGAACACCCACCCGCCGCTGCGGTGCTCCTCCGTTGGCCCGCCGCCGGGCGAGTCCACGACGCCGTCGAGCGACATGAAGCCGGTGTAGACCAGATTGCGCATCGTGCTCTCTCCTCATGCTCGGACGGGCTGTCGGGCCCACGCTAGATCAGGGCCGCGGCGGCGGTCTTGGACGAAAACGACAGGGGCTTCCAGACGCGTGCCGGCCCGATGGCGGGATCCACGGTACGCCGGGCCACCGGATGGGGGTCGGGGTGCTCAGCGCCTGGTCTCGTACCTGGTCAGGAGCACGCCGCCAGGGAACGCCCGGGTCTCCACCAGGGTCAGGTTCACCCAGTTGTCCAGGGCCGCGAAGAACGGCGTGCCGCCACCTACCAGGACCGGAGGGTGACGATCGCGTACTCGTCGATCAGCCCGTCCCGCATGGCCACTGCGGCGAGTGTGGCGCCGCCGATATCCATGGGGCCGCCCTCCTCGGCCTTGAGCCGGGTGATCTCGGTGGCCGCGTCGCCGGTGACCAGGCGGGTGTTCCAGTCGACCGTGCTGGTCGTCGAGGAGAACACCACCTTCGGCATGTCCCGCCAGCGGCGGGCGAACTCGATCTCCGCCGGTGTGGCACCCGGCTGCTGATCGGCGGTCGGCCAGTGGGAGCTCATCGCCTCCCACAGTTTACGCCCGTACAGCGCCACGCCTGTCGCCCTCACCCGGTCGGACCACCACTGGAACAGCTCGTCGCTCGGCACGCCCCAGCCGAGGTCGTCGCCGGGCGCGGCAATGTAGCCGTCCAGGCTCAGGTTCATGCCAAAGGTCAGCTTTCGCATGGGGTCAGCCTTCCGTAAGTCGGTACTCGGCGTACAGACCAGCACGGCGCGGAGAAATCATCGGTCAGGCCACACCGAGGGCCGGGCAGTCAAGGGTGTGGATGAGTTCGACTACGCTCGTGGCATGTTGGCCGCGATCTCCGCCGTGACGGTCCGATACCGGCGGCCGATCCTCACCGTTGCGCTTGTCCTGGCCGTGGTCCTGGCCGTGGGCCGCCGGCTGCCATATCCACTGAACTCGATCATGAGCACCGCGACCCTCCTCGCCGTGCTGCTGGCGTTGTCGCTGGCCATCCTCGCCCTGCTTCCCCCACGGCCGACGGCCTTTCTGGTCAAGCCCGAGTCTCGGGCGTTCGCCACCGAACCGAGCGCGTTTCAGGTCTACCTGGCCGCGGCGTTCATCTTCTCGGCCTCGCAGTGGCTGGGGACTACCGACCTTGGCGAAATCGTCGGCGGCCCGTTCCTCGTGTTGCCGATCCTGCTCCTGGTCGGCGTCGGTGTGAACGTTGCCGGCGGCTGGCGCGGTTTTTCAGTCGAGCTGCGACCGGACGGTGTCCGTCAACGCGACTTCACCGGCTCCTTGATGGTGCCCTGGGAGGCCCTGGCACCCGGCCGCCCTTTCCAGCCCGCAGTCAGGGCCTCCACCCTGGCCCTGGCGTACGCGCAACCGGACCTGGTACGCCGCCGCGGCATCCTTCCGCTGGGTCGGCGGCGGCTGCGCATCGACAACGTCCACCCCTGGTTCATCGCCGACACGATCCGGCACTACGTCGACCACCCACAGCACCGGGCCGCGATCGGCGAACCAGCCGAATACCAACGGCTCTGGCACGCGTTGATGTCTGCGCCCACTGGCCCCGGCCATGGGCACGCTTCCTAGATCCGCTGTCAAGCAGGTGCTGGCACGGATTGGCGCAATGCGCCAAGCGGGCAGTGCGCTCCGCGAGGTAACGGCGCTTTAACGCCTCGGAGGAAAGTTCCATTCTGGTGCCTTCACCGAGCCCTGAGAGGGTTCGTCGAAACGCCGGTCCGGTTGCGTGAAGGCCGTGTCGCTCACATGGGCGGCATACTCTGCGATGCCATCCGTCTGCGACGTCGCAGCGTCAGCGCGCCCGCCGCCCCGGTCAGCGCCCCCGCTCCGAAGGCAAGGATCCATGTTTGTCGGACGCTTTGGTTTTTCTTGCGCGCCATGATTGCTCCTCACACCCGCCTTGTCTGCATGGCCTTATTGTCCGACTCGGCCATTGAAGCCATGCACCAATTCGACAGAGTCGCATGCCGCCGATGGGCGTCAGAACTGAGCATCTGGCCGAGCCCGCTCCGAGCTCCGTGCTCGCTCGCCAGCGTGCTTGGCCGCCAGGTAAGCGAACACCAAACCCTGCCCGAGGGTCGCACCCGGCCCGGGATAGAACGTGCCGAAGGCGTTCGCGGCGGCGTTGCCCACCGCGTAGAGCCCATCGATCGGTGAACCGTCCTCGTGCAGCGCGCGGCCCCACTCGTCGGCGGTGATGCCGCCACACGTGCCCAGGTCAGCCGGCACCGTCTTCACCGCGTAGAAGGGCGCCTTGGTGATTGTGCCCAGGTTCGGGTTCGGCGTGTTTGTGGAGTCGCCGTAGTAGCGGTCGTAGTGCCCCAGGCCACGCTTGAAGTCGTCGTCCTGGCCCTGCGACGCGAGCACGTTGAAGTGCGCGGCGCCGTCGACCAGCCCAGGCACCCCGATCTTGCGGCTCAGCTCGGCGATCGACTTCGCCTTCACCACCACACCTGATTCGTAGAAGATCTTCGGCATCGGCATCCTGGGCATCACTGAGCCGGCGAACAGGTAGCGGTTCCGGTGCGTCTGGTCGAAGATCAACCAGATCGGCAGGTGGTCGCCCTTGCCGTCGTCGAGGCCGAGCATGGCCCGGCCGGCCGTCATGTAGTCGGTGGCCTCGTTGAAGAACCGGTGCCCGGTGGAGTCGACGATCATCGACCCCGGCAGCGACCGCTCCGACAGCATGAAGATCGGATCAGCCCCAGGTGTCAGCGGCGAAATCGATGGGAACCACCACGCCTGGTCCAGGAGATCGAGGCCCGCGCCCACCTGCTCGGCGATCGCGAACAGGTCACCGGTGTTGTCGGGGTTGCCGAAGCTCCAGTCTTCGGTGAGTGCCTGCGACTGGTACTTGCGGCGCTGCTCCCCGGCGTGGTCGAAGCCTCCGATGGCGAGGATGACGCCGCCCTTGGCCGCCACCCGCATGCGCTCACCATCCTTCTCCACGACGACGCCCGTCACCCTCCCGTCCTCGACGACCAGCTCCTTGAGCGGGCTGTTCAGCCAGATGCCCACTCCTGCCCGACGCGCGCCGGCGATCAGCCCCGCACCGAGAGCTCGGCCACCTGCGGCCATGTCCTTCTTCAACAGCTTGCCGCCGACGCCTTGCAGTACCCGCTTGAAGATCGTCGGGAAAGCCTGCAGGGGTCGACGGGCCATCAGATTCATCAACCTGAAGTCCTTGGAGGTGATGGGCATCGGTACCGGCGCGGCGATGGCGCCGCTGGTGCGGATGCGGGCGGCGTCCTCAGCACCGAGGGTGTTGATGTCAAACGGCGCCGATTCGACCGACCGCCCGATCGCCGACCCTCCTTCGAGGTCCGCGAAGTAGTCCGCATACTCGGTCATGTGGCCGAGCTTCAGCGGAGTGGCCGCGAGCAGCTCGTCGACAACCTCCGGAGCGTGCTCGACGAACGCTTCTCGGCGTGCGCGCGGAGCGGTGTCCCCGACGAGCGTGTCCAGGTAGGTCAGTACCCGTTCCTTCGTGTCCTGGACGCCTGCATTCTGCAACAACCTGTTGTTCGGCATCCACATGCCGCCGCCCGACATTGCCGTCGAACCGCCGAAGTAGGCGCCCTTTTCCACCACCAGGGCTCGAAGACCTCTTCGCGCTGCGGTGATGGCACCCATCAGGCCGGTGCCTGAGCCCACCACTACCACGTCATAACTGTCGTGCCAGCTCGCCGTCTCGTTCATTTCCGAGCCTCCTAGCAGGTCACCACGGACGAATGATTAAAGTCAATCTCCACCGAAGAATGCTTCTTAAGAGCAAGAAGAGTTGAACATTCACTTACTGCATCGAACTGTGGTGTGACTTTCACCAAGACGCCGGACACCCTTCGCCCCCACCATTGTCATCCCTGAAGCAGTGGCGCCGTGTCAACTTCGTTGATCGGGTAGTTTGTGACCGGTTCGACCTGTTCCAGACTCGGATAGAGCGGTTCGACCTCGATCCACTATTGAAGCCATCCCGCTGCCGTCGACCCGCCCACCGGGGAGCGGGCCGCCGACCGGCCCGCCACGGCAAGCGGACCTTGACACAGGTTCGGACGCTGGCGGGTCGGGCGGCGGTCTGCTCGGCTCGCCCGGGTCGACGGCAGGCGGGATGGCCTAGCGCCACCACCCACGGATCGCGACCCGCCGGCGGCCGGCTCTCGTGACCGCGTTGCTGTCACGGCCCGGCCCGGAAACTGATCTCCGGGCCGTCGTTCGTACTGGTGGGCGCGGCAGGTTTCGAACCTGCGGCCCCTCGCTTGTAAGTTCTGGGCGCTTCGTGCGGCGGGGTCCGCCCGCGTCCGCGACCTCGGGCGACTGTCCACGCCCGGCGGCCGGCGGCTGTCCTCGTCCCAGCCCATTGCTGTCACCGTTGCTGTCGACAGCCACCCAAGCCGCGGCCGGTCGACTGGAACGCGGCCTTTAACGCCACTCGGGCCGGTGAACCGACCCGGGAACCGGGCGGACCGGCAAGGACGCCCAGCGCCCCGAGCTGAAAGCCTGCATGGCCTACCTGCGTCCCGGTGACACCCTGGTGGTGCCCGCCCTGGATCGGCTGGCCCGCTCGCTTCATGACCTGATCACTCTGGTCGGGGACCTGCGCCGGGCCGGGGTGGGGTTCCGCTCCCTGCATGACATGTCAACCTCGACTGGCCCCGGAGTGACGGCCTGAGATGGACCCGCGCGAGCTCTCTTCAGACTGACGGTTGTTGGTCGAGCAGCTCGACGGGGTCGGCGCTGTAGGCAACCATCCAGCTGGGGTCGATGCGATACCACACGTTCTCGTCCCAGAACGGATCGTCGCCGTCGCCGTCGTAGTGGTTGACGAGGTAGTCGCGGACGGTCGGCCAAGTCGGGTCGCTGCTCGTCCCCTCGGGGTTCAGCGGAACGGCGTGTCCATGCGTGAAAATGCCGAGCTGCTCGCCGCGCATGAATGTCGCGCTGATGCCGGGCCGCGCCGCGAGATGACGGGCTTTAGCGGCCTGGCGGTGGGTGCCGACGATCCAACGGCCGTGCAGGAGGTGCCCGTCGGCGCCGCTGATGCGTGGCTCACCGCGCCGGGTGACTGTGGCGATGGCCAGGGTGCACATGCCTTGGCAGACTCGGACAACCTGCTCGGCGTCCAAGGTGCTTTCACCTGGCCGGATGATCGATTTGAGGTGGCTGCTGGAGCCAGCCAAAGACGTGTCGAGCAGGACTTGGAGGCTGTGGAGCTCGTCGGGAGTTTCGAACATTCGGCTAGTCAATCAGCTCCCACCGACAGTGTCGTCACGGTGGCCAGCAGCAGACTGAGCCCGCGCTCGGCAAGCTCGACGACCGGTCTCGTGACCGCGTTGCTGTCACGGCCCGGCCCGGAATTTGATCTCCGGGCCGTCGTCGGTGCTGGTGGTGGATGGTGGGCGCGGCAGGTTTCGAACCTGCGACCCCTCGCTTGTAAGGCGAGTGCTCTCCCACTGAGCTACGCGCCCGGAAACGCCGTACGGCGGACCGGCGGTTGGCAGCTTACCCTGCCGCCCACCGGCCCGGCCGGACGCCTCACATCGGTTGGCGGCGGGTCAGGCGGCGGCCTCCGCCAGGGCCTTGCGCCAGCCCTGCTGATCGCGGGGTTCGCCCGGCATGTTCATCTCGGCGAAGCGGACGATGCCGGCCTTGTCGATGACGAAGGTGCCCCGGTTGGCGATGCCGGCGACGTCGTTGAAGACCCCGTACGCCTGGGCGACGGCCCCGTGCGGCCAGAAGTCGGACAGCAACGGGAACTGGTAGCCCTCCCGGTCCGCCCAGATCTTGTGGGCGTAGACCGAGTCGACGCTGACGGTCAGCACCTGGACGTCGTCGTTGACGTACTCGTCGAGGTTGTCCCGCACCTCGCACAGCTCGCCCTGACAGACGCCGGTGAAGGCCAGCGGATAGAAGACCAGCAGGACGGCACGGCGGCCGCGGAAGTCGGCGAGCCGGACCTCCTGGTTGTTCTGGTCCTTCAGCACGAAGTCGGGCGCCTCGGCGCCAACCTCGATCGGCATGTGCACTCCTCGGGATCGGGTCGGGATGGCGTCAGCCTGTCACAGCGTCCACCGGGTCACTTCTTGCCCTTGGCGCCCCGACGCAGTACGAGACGGGCACCGCTCCAGTCCTTGCCGGCGTTCACCGTCGAGGTCTGCTGGAGGCCGGCGGTGGGAGCCGACTCGGCGATCTCGCTCGGCTCGACGTGGCCCTCACGGCCGGCCTTGGGCGTCAACAACCACACGACCCCGTTGTCGGCCAGCGGGCCGAGGGCGTCCACGAGAAGCTCGAAGAGATCACCGTCGCCGTCCCGGTACCACATCAGCACCGCGTCGACCACCTCGTCGGTGTCCTCGTCGACCAGCTCTCCACAACGGTCGGTCAGGGCGTCCCGGAGATCCTGGTCGACGTCGTCGTCGTAGCCCATCTCCATGACGACCATCCCCGGCTCAATGCCGAACCGGTCCGCCAGGCTGCGTACCCCGTCAGCAGCCTGACCAGCGGTCGCGCTCACTGTCGCGTGCCTCCTCATCCTGTGGCAAGTTCATGTTCACGGCGCCGGGTCGACGCCGTCAGGCAAAGTCCACACAGTTGCGCCCTCCTGCGCAAGTGGCGCACCGGGTGGAACGAAATTTACCGTGCCAGCAGCGTACGGGCACCCTGGGTGATGGCTTCCTCGGACACCAGGACCTGACGGGCAGCCGGACCTAACGGCACAAAAGAGTCAACTGCGGCCACTCGACGTACGGCGCCGACATATCCGGCATCGGCCAGGGCGGCGATCACCCCTTCGCCGACCCCGCCGGAGCGCCGCGTCTCGTCCACCACCAGCACCCGGCCGGTCGCGGCGGCCTCCCGGATGAGGTCGGCCACCGGCAGTGGCGCGAGCCAGCGCAGGTCGACCACCCGGCACCCGATGCCCTCGGCGGCCAGCCTCGACGCAGCCCGCAGCGACATCCGTACGCCGTTACCGAAGGTCACGATCGTCAACTCCTCGGCGGAGCCGACGCCGTACACCCGGGCTCGGCCGACGGGTACGTGCCCGCTCGCCCAGGCCCCCGGCTCGAGATAGCCGGCCAGCCATTCTCCGTCGCCGTCGTGGTAGAGATCACGGGTGTGGTAGAGCCCGATCGGTTCCAGGAACACACAGACGCTGCCGTCCACCGTCGCGCTCGCCAGGCAGGTCCGCAGCATCGCCGCCGCGTCGTCCGGACGGGCCGGCACGGCGATCACCAGGCCGGGCACGTCCCGGAGTACGGCCACCGAGTTCTCGTTCTGGAAGTGCCCCCCGAAGCCCTCCTGGTACGCCAGGCCCGGCACCCGGACGACCATCGGGTTACGCAGGGCGCCCTGCGAGAAGAACCCGATGCTCGCCGCCTCGCCGCGCAACTGGTCCTCGGCGCCGTGCAGGTACGCCAGGTACTGGATCTCCGGTACCGGCAGCATGCCGGCCAGCCCCGCGCCGAGACCGAGGCCGAGGATCGACGTCTCGTCGAGCAGCGTGTCGAAAACCCGAGCCGGGCCGAACCGCTCCCGCAGGCCCTTGGTCACCCCGTACACCCCGCCCTTGGCGGCGACGTCCTCGCCGAAGACGGCCAGCAGCGGATGGTCGAGCAGTCCGTCGGTGAGCGCGGCGTTGATGCTCTGCGCGAGCGTGAGCGGGCCGGCCAGTTCGGGGGGCTTGCCGCCGAACGCCTCGACCCGGGCCGCCGCGTCCGCCCCCGCGGCCCGAGCACCGGCGTCGGCCACCGCCCGGGCCACCCGGGCCGGCCGGCGCGGCGCCAGCGGGGCGATCACCTCTGCCGGGCTGGTCAGCTTCGGTTCGTCGAGCACCTGCTCGGCGATCCGGCGGACCTGCCAGCCGATCTCGTCGTACCGGTCGAGCAGCTCCGCGCCGCTGGCCAGGCCCGCATCGACCAGCCGGCGCGCGGTGGCGACCACCGGGTCGGCGGCCAGGTCGGCGGCGAGTTCCTCGGCGCTGCGGTACGCGCTCTCGGCGTCCGCGCCGACATGTCCCATCAGCCGGACCGTGCTCATGTGCAGCACGGCCGGGCGCCGGTGCCGGCGTACCCAGGCGGCCGCCTCGACCGCCGCCTGGTACGCCCCGACCAGGTCGGCGCCGTCGGCGGCGAAGTACCGGATGCCGGGCTTCGAGCGCAGCGCGGTCGCCACCCAGCCCTGCGGCGAACGGACGCTGACACCCAGGCCGTTGTCCTCGCAGACGAAGAGCACCGGGATACGCAGTCCGGTGTGGTCGTACCAGCCGGCGGTGTTGAAGGCGGCGGTGGCGCTGGCGTGGTTGATCGAGGCGTCGCCGAACGAGCAGACCACGATCGCGTCCGGTGCCCAGGGCGCCGGCGGCACCGCCGCGTCGGGCCGGATCGGCGGGCGCCGGGCGTCGAGCCGGCGCAACCGTTCCACGGCGAGCCCCATCCCGACCGCGCGGGGCAGGTGCGAGGCGACGGTCGAGGTGGTCGGCACCACGGCGAGATCGACCCGCCCGAAGATCTTGTGCCGGCCACCGGCGATCGGCTCCTGCGTGGAGGCGACCATCCCGCGCAGCACGTCCCGCGCCGCCTCGGCGTACGCCGGAATCACCGGTCGCCGCACCGAGCCCATCCGCGTACCGGGCCCCGCCTCGTCGTCGCGCCCGGACACGGTCTCGGTCACCGGACCGGCGCCCGCGAGCGGTGCGGGGGCCGCCGACGCGGCGACCGCAGGCGGTGCGGAGGCCACGGGCGATGCGGAGGCCGGATCCTTGTCCGCGCTCGCGGCGGCTTCGCCGTCCGGGGCGGGCGTGGGCGCGACCCGGTCGACCTCGGCATCGGAGGTGGCACCGTCGGGCGGGGCGCCGCCGCCGACGGCGGCCCGGTCGATGGCGGCATCACCCGGGTCGGCGCCGACCGCGCCAGCCAGACCAGCCGAAGCGGCAGCGCCGGGTGAGCCAGCTGGGTCGGTTGAGCCGGACGGGGTGGCCTCGCCGGCAGGAAGTTGGGCTTCGGTGTCGAACCGCAGGCCGGCGGCCTGGGCGGCGCGTACGCAGTAGAAGGCGCCGGAGCGGTAGTGCAGCAACGCGGGGTCGGTGGGGCGCAGGGCCGCCGCGAGCGCGGCGTTGCCCTCGTGGCCGGCCGAGCCGATGGTGTGGTAGCCCTCGCCGAAGCTGCGCAGCCAGTGGCCGGCGAGGTCGAGCTGCCGACTGGTGACCTGGGCGTCGAAGAGGGCCAAGAGTTGGGCGCCGGTCAGTGCGACGCCCTCGGCCACCGGGTGCGTCGGGTCGGCGCGGTGTCGCGGTTCGGGCAGCGCGGCCAGCGACTCCCGGAGCCGGTCGTCGAGATCCTGCGGGGTGGTCACGTCCGACAGCATTACCGACCGGAGCACACCTCGCCCACTCGAACACGAACCACCCGTACAGGATCACCCCGCCCACCACTCCAGCGTTGATCATGAGGTTAGCGGCAGTGGTTGATCTCCACACTGCCGCTAACCTCATGATCAACATAGGTTGGCCGCCGCGGCGGGGGTCAGCCGGGGAGGAAGGAGAAGCGCACCTCGCGGGTGGGGTTGTCTCCGTTGGTGTCGACCAGGCAGATCGACTGCCAGGTGCCGAGCGCCAGGCGACCGCCCAGCACCGGCAGCATCGCGTACGGGGGGACGAAGGCGGGCAGCACGTGGTCGCGGCCGTGCCCCGGCGCGCCGTGCCGGTGCCGCCACCGGTCGTCGGCGGGCAGCAGGTCGTCCAGCGCGGTGAGCAGGTCCTCATCCGAGCCGGAGCCGGTCTCGATGATGGCCACCCCGGCGGTGGCGTGCGGCACGAACACGTGCAGCAGGCCGTCGCCCTGCCCGGAGACGAACCGCTCCGCCTCGCTCGTGATGTCCCGGACGGTCGGCCGGGAACCGGTTCGGACGGTGATCACCTCGCTGCGCATACGACACATTCTGTCCCATCCCTCCCCAGTCACACCCACCCGCCTTTCCAGGCCGAGGTAGCGCAAAGTTACTGGTGGGTACCTGTGTCGCGCGTCGCCCTTCGGTCGGGTGGAGGTGACGACGAGTGCCAGGACGGGGCAGGATGGCGCTAGAGACCTATCCCACACACAACCGAGGGACCGCCTGTGGCTACGGAACGCAAGCGCCCGGTCATCACCGCCGGCCTGCCGAGCCAGCTTCCCGACATCGACCCAGAAGAAACCACCGAATGGGTCGAGTCGCTCGACGGTGTCATCGACGAGCGCGGCACCAAGCGTGCCCGCTACGTCATGCTGCGTCTGCTGGAGCGCGCCCGCGAGCGCCAGGTCGGGGTGCCGTCGCTGACCACCACCGACTACATCAACACCATTCCGCCGGAGCGCGAGCCCTGGTTCCCGGGCGACGAGCACGTCGAGCGCCGGATCCGGGCGTACGTGCGGTGGAACGCGGCGATGCTGGTGCACCGCGCGCAGCGCCCGGAGATCGGCGTCGGTGGACACATCTCCACCTTCGCCAGCTCCGCGTCGCTCTACGAGGTCGGCTTCAACCACTTCTTCCGGGGCAAGAACCACCCGGGTGGCGGCGACCACATCTTCTACCAGGGCCACGCCTCCCCCGGCATGTACGCCCGGGCGTTCCTCGAGGGCCGGCTCAGCGAGAACCAGCTCGACGGCTTCCGGCAGGAGCTGTCGCACCCGGGCGGCGGGCTTCCGTCGTACCCCCACCCGCGGCTGATGCCGGACTTCTGGGAGTTCCCCACGGTCTCCATGGGGCTGGGCGGGCTGAACGCCATCTACCAGGCCCGATTCAACCGGTACCTGCAGCACCGAGGCATCAAGGACACCTCCGACCAGCACGTCTGGGCGTTCCTCGGTGACGGCGAGATGGACGAGCCGGAGACCCTCGGCGCGATCGGGGTGGCCGCCCGCGAGGAGCTGGACAACCTCACCTTTGTGATCAACTGCAACCTCCAGCGGCTGGACGGACCGGTCCGGGGCAACGGCAAGGTCATGCAGGAGCTGGAGGCGTTCTTCCGGGGCGCCGGCTGGAACGTGATCAAGGTGGTCTGGGGCCGGGAGTGGGATCCGCTGCTCGCCGCCGACACCGACGGCGCGCTGGTCAACCTCATGAACACCACGCCGGACGGCGACTACCAGACCTACAAGGCGGAGTCCGGGGCGTACGTCCGGGAGCACTTCTTCGGCCGGGACCCGCGCACCCGCAAGATGGTCGAGGGCCTGACCGACGACGAGATCTGGAATCTCAAGCGCGGCGGGCACGACTACCGCAAGCTCTACGCGGCCTACAAGGCAGCGACGGAGCACGCCGGCCAGCCGACGGTGATCCTGGCCAAGACGATCAAGGGTTGGACGCTCGGCTCGCACTTCGAGGGCCGGAACGCGACCCACCAGATGAAGAAGCTGACGCTGGCGGATCTGAAGACCTTCCGCGACCGGCTCTACCTGGACATCCCGGACTCGGCGCTGGAGGACGACCCGTACCTGCCGCCGTACTACCTCCCGGGCGAGAAGTCCGACGAGATGCAGTACCTGCACGAGCGGCGTCAACAGCTCGGCGGTTACCTGCCCACCCGGCGGACCGCCGCGAAGTCGCTGGCCATCCCGGGCAGCGAGCGCTTCGCCGACATCAAGCGCGGTTCGGGCAAGCAGAAGGTGGCCACCACGATGGCCTTCGTCCGCCTGCTCAAGGACCTGATGAAGGACAAGGAGTTCGGCAAGCGCTGGGTGCCGATCATTCCGGACGAGGCGCGCACCTTCGGTCTGGATTCGATCTTCCCGACCGCCAAGATCTACTCGCCGCACGGCCAGCGGTACACGGCCGTCGACCGGGAGCTGTTCCTGTCGTACAAGGAGTCGACCGTCGGCCAGATCCTGCACGAGGGGATCAACGAGGCCGGGTCGGTCGCCTCGTTCACCGCCGCCGGCTCGTCGTACGCCACCCACGACGAGCCGATGATCCCGATGTACATCTTCTACTCGATGTTCGGGTTCCAGCGCACCGGCGACGGCTTCTGGGCGGCGGCGGACCAGATGACCCGCGGCTTCGTGCTCGGCGCCACCGCCGGGCGCACCACGCTCAACGGCGAGGGCCTCCAGCACGAGGACGGCCACTCCCTGCTGCTCGCGGCCACGAACCCGGCGGTCGTCGCGTACGACCCGGCGTTCGCGTTCGAGATCGCGCACATCATGGAGAACGGCCTGCACCGCATGTACGGCGAGAAGCAGGAGAACGTCTTCTACTACCTCACCGTCTACAACGAGCCGATCCACCAGCCGGTGGAGCCGGAGGGCGTGGACGCCGAGGGCATCGTCAAGGGGATCTACCGCTACTCCCCCGCTCCGACGCTGGAGGGCGACGCCCCCCGGGCGAACATCCTCGCCTCCGGCACCGGCATGCAGTGGGCGCTGAAGGCACAGCAGTTGCTCGCCCAGGACTGGGGGATCGCCGCCGACGTCTGGTCGGTGACCTCCTGGACCGAACTGCGCCGCGACGCGGTGGAGTGCGAGGAGTACAATCTCATGCACCCCGGCACGGAGCCGCGGGTGCCGTACATCCAGCGCAAGCTGGCCGACGCCGACGGGCCGAAGGTCGCGGTCAGCGACTGGATGCGCGCGGTGCCGGACCTGATCTCCCGCTGGGTACCGGGCGACTACACCTCGCTCGGCACCGACGGCTTCGGCCTGTCGGACACCCGGCACGCGCTGCGCCGGCACTTCCACGTCGACGCCGAGTCGGTCACGGTCGCCACGCTGCGGCAGCTCGCGCTACGCGGGACGGTACCGGCGCACGTACCCGCCGAGGCGGCCAAGAAGTACGCCATCGACGACGTCAACGCCGCCCCGGTCGGCGAGACCGGCGGCGACAGCTGACAGTTTGAAAGGAAGGGCCCCTTTTTAACGCCTCGTGTATTGAAGGGGGCCCCTTCTAACACCGGCAGGCGGGACAGCCGTCGGCAGGGCCAAGCAGCGGCGGCCCGGGTGCACCTGGTAGGGGCACCCGGGCCGCCACCGTTCGCGGGTGACGCCAGGACGCGACCTCGGTCAGCCGACGGCGGCCAGGTCGGTCAGCCGGGCCAGCGAGTCCTCCAGGTCGGCGCCGACCCGACGCAGGCCGAGGCGGAGCAGAGCGGCCTTGACCGGGCCGGCCGGCCAGCGTACGACGATGAGCCGCACGACCGTCCCGCCCGCCTCTTCGTCCGGGGTGAGCTGGACATAGATCTCGGTGCGCGCCTCCGCTCGGGCACCGGCGCCCTTGGCGCGTTCGCGCCAGCCGATCAGAGTCGGCTCCTGGTAGGCGATCACCTCGGCCTCATGCGCGGCACCGCGTCCGGCCTGGACCAGCTGCCGCCGACCGAAGCCCTCCCCCGAGAGGACCTCGGCCGCACGGACCCCGGCCAGCCAGGCCGGCAACTGCTCGGCCCGCTGCACCACGTCCCAGACCACTTCCACCGGCGCCGCCACGTGCGCGCTGCGTTCCACGAGGATCATTTCCGTCTTCCTCCGGTGAGGACATCCCACGATATCGGCACTGTATGCGCAAAAACGGACGTATGTGGACGGGTCAGCAGAAGACACGCCGAAAGGTGTTGATTCCGGCCGCAGATCGGCCTATGGACCGGACGCCCTACGCCACCTAGAGTTCCGAGCACATTTCGCGTTTCCTCGGGAGGGCGTATGCCGCACGCACCGATGCCCAGGTTCCCCACCAGATTCCGCTGGGGCGTCTCCACCTCGGCGTACCAGATCGAGGGCGCCGCCGACACCGACGGGCGCGGAGTGTCCATCTGGGACACCTTCGCCCACTCCCCGGGCCGGATCGTCGACGGCAGTAGCGGCGACGTGGCCTGCGACCACTACCACCGGTACGCCGAGGACATCGCCCTGATGGCCGGGCTGGGGATCAACGCGTACCGGTTCTCGGTGTCCTGGCCCCGGGTGCTCCCGACCGGCGCCGGCGCGGTCAACGCGAGCGGGCTGGACTTCTACGAACGACTGGTCGACGGAGTGCTCGCGCGCGGCATCGACCCGGTCGCCACGCTGTTCCACTGGGATCTTCCGCAGCCACTGGAGGACGCCGGCGGCTGGTTGAACCGGGACACCGCGCACCGCTTCGCCGAGTACGCCGACGTGGTCGCCGCCCGCCTCGGCGACCGGGTCAAGCTCTGGATCACCCTCAACGAGCCGTTCATCCACATGAGCCTCGGTTACGGCATGGGCGTCCACGCTCCGGGCCGGATGCTGCTCTTCGACGCCTTCCCGGTCGCCCACCACCAACTGCTGGGGCACGGCCTCGCGACCGCAGCGCTGCGCGACCGCAGCGGCAGCCCGGTCGCCATCGCCAACAACTACTCGCCGGTGCGGCCGGTCGGTGACGGCCCGGCCGACCTCGCCGCCGCCGCGGCCTACGAGGCCCTGCACAACCGGCTCTTCACCGACCCGCTGCTCGGGCGCGGGTACCCGGCGGAGCTGGGCTTCGACGACGCCGTGGTACGCGACGGCGACCTCGACGTGATCGCCGCCCCGATCGACGTGCTGGGGGTCAACTACTACAACCCGATCGGGGTACGGGCACCCGAGGAAGACTCGCCGCTGCCGTTCGAGCCGGTGCCGCTGGACGGCTACCCGCGTACCGCCTTCGACTGGCCGGTGGCCCCGGACGGGCTGCGCGAACTGCTCGGCTGGCTGCACCGCCGGTACGGCGCGGACCTGCCGCCCATCCAGATCACCGAGAGCGGCTGCGCCTACGACGACCGGCCCGACGCGCAGGGCCGGGTGCACGACCCGGACCGGATCGGCTACCTCGACGGTCACCTCCGGGCGGTCCACGCCGCCATCGCCGACGGGGTCGACGTGACCGGCTACTTCGTCTGGTCGCTGCTGGACAACTGGGAGTGGGCCGAGGGTTTCACCAAGCGCTTCGGGCTGGTGCACGTCGACTACCCCACCGGGCGGCGGACGCCCAAGTCGTCGTACGCCTGGCTGCGTGACGTCATCGCGACGGCCCGGCGGGAAATCCCCCGGTGACCACCGTCGACCCGACCCCGGCCGCGCTGCCGGCGGCGCTGGCCGAGCCGATGGTGCCGGTACGGCGGGGTTGGATCGCGCTGCTGTTCGCCGCGAACCTCGGCGTCTGGATGGCGTTCTTCACCCCGATCCAGGTGCTGCTGCCCCAGCAGATCGGGCAGCTCGCGCCGACGAACAAGGAGACCATGCTGGCGGTGGTCACCGGAGCGGGCGCGCTGGCCGCGGTGATCGCCAATCCGCTCGCCGGGGCGCTCTCCGACCGGACCTGCCTGCGGCTGGGCCGGTGGACCTTCGGCCGTCGCCACGTCTGGACCCTCGGCGGCGCGCTGCTCGGCGCGCTGGCCCTGGTGCTGCTCGCGCAGGCGCGTACCGTGCTCGGGGTCACGGTCGGCTGGGTCGCCGCGCAGGTCTGCTTCAACGCGATGCTGGCCAGCCTGACCGCCGCCGTGCCGGACCGGGTGCCGGTGGCGCAGCGCGGCGCGGTCTCCGGTTGGGTGGGCATCCCGCAGACGCTGGGCCTGGTGCTCGGGGTGGTGCTGGTCACGGTCGTGGTCACCGGCAACGCCGCCGGCTACCTCGCGGTCGCCGCGGCCGTGGTGCTGCTCGCGCTGCCGTTCGCCCTGCGTACGCGGGACGACCCGCTGCCGCGCGCGCACCGGCCGGCGCTGCGCGGCCCGCTCGCCGGGATGTGGGTGTCCCCACGCCGGCACCCCGACTTCGGCTGGGCCTGGATCACCCGGTTCCTGGTCCAGCTCGGCAACGCCTTCGGCACCCTCTACCTGCTCTACTTCCTCACCGACCAGGTGCGGGTGGCAGACCCCGAGGGCGGGCTGCTGGTGTTGATCCTGCTCTACACCGTCGGGTTGATGGCCACCACGGTGGTCGCCGGCCGGCTCTCCGACCGCTCCGGCCGGCGGAAGGTCTTCGTGATCACCGCGGGCGTGGTGATGGCGGTGGCGGCGCTGCTGCTGGCCGCCGCGCCCACCTGGCCGATGGCGGTGGCCGCCGCGCTGGTGCTCGGGGCCGGCTACGGGGTGTACCTGTCGGTCGACGCCGCGCTGATCACCCAGGTGCTGCCCAGGGCCACCGACCGGGCCAAGGACCTCGGCGTGATCAACATCGCCAACTCCGCACCCCAGGTGCTCGGCCCGGCCGTCGCCGCCCCGATCGTGGTGCATCTCGGCGGCTACCCGACGTTGTACGCGACCACCGCCGCGGTGACCCTGCTCGGCAGCGTGCTGGTGCTGAAGATCCGCTCCGTGCCCTGACGGTAGGCTGACAGTCGTGACGGTACGTGTGCGCTTCGCCCCTTCCCCGACCGGTATGTTCCACGTCGGCGGCGCCCGCTCGGCGCTGCAGAACTGGATCTACGCCAAGCAGCAGGGCGGGGTGTTCGTGCTGCGGGTCGAGGACACCGACGCGGCGCGCAACAAGCCGGAGTGGACCGAGGGCATCCTGTCGGCGCTGGACTGGATCGGCATCGAGCGGGGCAGCTACGAGGGCCCCTACTTCCAGTCCTCGTACGCCGAGGAGCACCGGGCCGCCGCCCGCCGGCTACACGAGGCGGGCCGGGCGTACTACTGCGACTGCACCCGCGAGGCGGTGCAGGCCCGGACCGGAAACCAGTACACCGGCTACGACGGCTACTGCCGCGACCGGGGGCTGCCGCCCGGCGAGGGTCGGGCGCTGCGGTTCCGCACCCCCGACGAGGGTACGACGGTGGTCACCGACCTGATCCGGGGCGAGCCGACCTTCGAGAACAAGCTCATCGAGGACTTCGTTATCGCCCGGGGCGACGGCTCGCCGGTGTTCCTGCTGGCCAACGTCGTCGACGACATGAGCATGGGGATCACCCACGTGATCCGGGCCGAGGAGCACCTGCCCAACACGCCGAAGCAGCAGTTGCTCTGGGAGGCCCTCGGCGTGAAGCCACCGATCTGGGCGCACGTGCCGGTGGTGGTGAACGAGAAGCGGCAGAAGCTGTCCAAGCGACGCGACAAGGTGGCCCTGGAGGCGTACCGGGACGAGGGCTACCTGGCCGCCGCGATGCGCAACTACCTGATGCTGCTCGGCTGGGCGCCCTCCGGCGACCGGGAGATCGTGCCCTGGTCGGTGATCGAGGACGAGTTCCGGCTGGAGGAGGTGAACCCGTCCCCGGCGTTCTTCGACGAGAAGAAGCTGCGCGCGTTCAACGGGGAGTACATCCGGGCGCTGCCGGTCGAGGAGTTCATCGAGGTCTGCCAGCCGTGGCTGACCGGCACCGGCAGCATCGCGCCGCCGCCGTGGCAGCCGGAGGAGTTCGACCCGGCGGTCTTCGCCGCGGTGGCGCCGCTGGCCCAGACCCGGATCGCCGTGCTCAGCGAGATCGTGCCGAACGTCGACTTCCTCTTCCTCGCCTCGCCGTTGATCGAAGAGGCGGCCTGGGCCAAGGCGATGAAGGAGGGCTCGGCGGAGCTGCTGGACGACGCCATCGCCGCCTTCGAGGCGGTGCCGTCATGGGACGCGGAGACGCTGAAGGCCACTCTGGAGGCGGTCGGCGCCCGACGCGGCCTCAAGCTCGGCAAGGCGCAGGCTCCGGTTCGGGTCGCGGTCACCGGTCGTACCATCGGGTTGCCGCTGTTCGAGTCGCTGGAGGTGCTCGGAGCCGAGCGCGCCCTCACCCGGCTGCGCGCCGCCCGCGTCCGCCTCTTCTGAAGGCCCTCGGGTCCATATCGCGTCCCCCGGCGTTGCATGCACAAGGTAAGATCCGCCCCGATGGTCCACGGTCGCTCGTCGGTCGAGTCGCGATCGCAGATAGCTTCAATTAGTGTTCCGTCAGCTGCAACCGATCGACGTTCCGCGGAGTCTTTGAGGTAGGTACCCGTCCTGTGGGCACGGTCACCGCCGCCAGATTTTCCGTCGCGTGACCTGTGCAGCACAGCCACCCATCGAACGGGGCGAGGAGGCGGCATGGTCCGACGAGTGAGGCGACTGGCCGCGGTGGCGCTGGGTGGTGTGGCGGCGATGCTGCTGACCCTCGTCTTCGCCGAGCCGGCGAAGGCGACGCCGAAGCCGAAGCCACCGGCGGGGGTGGACATCACCGGGCACGGGCTGGCTGAGCCGTTGCGGCTCCGGGCCGATTCCCACCCCGAGCACGTCAACGCCGTTATCGAGCAGGTCAACTTCCGGGAACTGGTCCGCCAGTCGACCAAGCCGAAGGCGGCCGAACTCGGTCCGAAGTACACCGTCGTGGTGCTGGCCGGCGACGTTCCGAAGCAGACGTACGACCTCTACCCGACCGCGACGGGCGGGCCGCGGATCCACCGGCCGGCCAAGCAGCCGGATGGCCGCAAGGTCAACGCCGCCTGGTTCCTCGGCCGGATCAACATGTCCGAGACGCTGCGTACCGCTGGTGTGCCGTTGGAGCGCACGATCGAGGCGATCAGCGGCGGGACCGGCGGGGGCGAACGGATCATCCCCGAGGACGCGCTCAACCCCGCTCAGGACATCAACGAGGCCTTCGGCGAGTTGCGCCGCCTGCTCCTGCTGAATATCGCGGTGATGTTGGTGATCACCTTCGGGCTTGCCGGGATCGCCCTGCTGATCCGCCGCCGGACCCGCTGACCGACCGCGCAGGCCACCGGCGACGCCGACAGCAGCGGCGGCGCGATCAGCACCAGCGGCGCGGTGGGCGCTCCTGACGGACGTTGCGGAGCGCCGGGCGGACCGGACCGTGCCGATGGGCCCCGGCCCAGCCCGGAATCTGGCTACGGCAGGCGGTGTGCCCCGGTTGCGCCGGCGAGTCGGCGGTGGGCGAAGGCGGTGGACCGGGCTCGGCGGTGCGGGAACGGGCCGGCTGCTCGTGCGGGCCCGGTCGGCACGGCTCCCCCTGGGCGCAACCGTGCTCGGCCTCCCCGTACGCCATCGACCTCTCCTCACCTTGTCGCCCTCACCCGCCGGTGCCCACCCGACGTGCCCTGCCACCGTACTGGCCGGTCCCGAGGGGCCCTGCAGCGCGTACCCGACCCGGTGTGCGGGCCCCGCCGACGGCTGCCCGTGCAGGTCCCGGTCAGGGCATGTCAGGCTAGGCAGGTGAGCGAATCGGGCGGAACGGATCTGACGGCCACGCTGCGCCGGATCGAACGCGCGGCCGGGGCGCTGGCCACCGCCAGCGTGAGCCGGATGGACGAGACCCTGCCCTGGTTCCGCGAGCTGCCGGCCGACCAGCGTTCGTGGGTGATGCTCGTGGCCCAGGCCGGCGCCAGCTCCCTGGTGCAGTGGTTGCGCTCCGGCGGCGGAGCCGCCGAGGGCACCCAGGAGGTCTCCGACGAGGTGTTCGCCACCGCGCCGCAGGAACTCGCCCGCTCGATCACCCTCCAGCAGACCGTCGCGCTCATCAAGGTCACCATCGACGTGGTCGAGGAGCAGGTGGGCGACCTCGCCGCTCCGGGCGAGGAGCCGCAGCTGCGCGAGGCGGTGCTGCGGTACTCCCGGGAGATCGCCTTCGCCGCCGCCCGGGTGTACGCCCGCGCCGCCGAGTCGCGCGGTTCCTGGGACGCCCGTCTCCAGGCCCTGCTGGTGGACGCGCTGCTGCGCGGCGACTCCCCGGATGTGCTGGCCAGCCGCGCCGCCGCGCTCGGCTGGACGGACGCACCACCGGTGTCGGTGGCCGTCGGCCCCTCGCCCGGCGGGGAGGTCTCCGCCGTGTTGCACACGGTCTACCGCCAGGCCCGGCGGATCGGGGTCGAGGTGATCGGCGGTGTGCACGGCGATCGTCTGGTGATCGTGCTCGGCGGGGCCGCCGACCCGGTCGCGGCCACCGGCAAGCTGTTGACCGCCTTCGGCTCCGGGCCGGTGGTGGTCGGTCCGGCGGTGCCGAGCCTGGACGAGGCCACCGAATCGGCCCGGGCGGCACTGGCCGGCTACCGGGCCGCGCCCGCCTGGCCGGCCGCGCCCCGCCCGGTGCACGCCGGCGACCTGCTGCCGGAGCGGGCGCTCGCCGGCGACGCCGAGGCCCGTCGGAGGCTGCGGCACGACGTGTACGCGACGCTCGTCCGCGCCAGCGGCGAGCTGCTGGAGACGCTGGACGCCTTCTTCGCCGCCGGTGGCACGCTGGAGAGCGCGGCCCGGGCGCTGTTCGTGCATCCGAACACCGTGCGCTACCGGCTGCGGCGGATCGCCGAGGTGACCGGTTTCAGCCCGCTGACCTCCCGGGACGCCTTCGCGCTGCGGGTCGCGCTGACCGTGGGTAGGCTGGATCCGGTGGTGCCGACCCAGACATTGGTCCCAGCTGCCGACAAAAGGTCACAGAAAGATGACGAGCAGCGCCAATCTTTGTAGGAACCTGCCAAAGGTTCTAGTACGGTTTGGTGGCAGCCGGCACAGCGCGACCGATGGCCATCCGGGAGAGTCATAGGCGTGCTCGCCGTACTTTGCCCCGGCCAGGGTTCGCAGAAACCCGGCTTCCTGACTCCGTGGCTCGACCTGACCGGCGCCGAGGCCCGGTTGCGCTGGTGGTCGGCGCTGGCCGGCGTCGACCTGGTGCGGCTCGGGACCACCGCCGACGCCGACGAGATCCGGGACACCGCTCGCACCCAGCCGCTGCTGGTCGCCGCGGCGCTGCTCGCCGCCGAACACCTGCCGATGGACGACGTTCCGATCACGGCGGGGCACAGCGTCGGCGAGCTCGGCGCGGCGGCGCTGGCCGGCGTGCTGTCCGCCGAGGCTGCGGTCACCCTCGCCGGCGTACGCGGCCGGGAGATGGCGGCGGCCTGCGCGTTGGAGCCGACCGGCATGGCGGCGGTGCTCGGTGGCGATCCGGACGACGTCCTCGCCGTGCTCGGCGGGCACGGCCTGCACGCCGCGAACCGCAACGGCACCGGTCAGGTCGTGGCCGCCGGTGCGGTCGCCGGGCTGGAGAAACTCGCCGTCGAGCCACCGGCCCGGGCCCGGGTGATCCGGCTCCAGGTGGCTGGCGCGTTCCACACTCCGTACATGGCGCCGGCGGAGGCGGCCCTGGCCACGGTGGCGGCCGGGATCGTCCCGAACGACCCGGCCCGGATCCTGCTGTCCAACCTCGACGGCACGGCGGTCGACCACGGACGGGAGCTGGTGCAGCGCCTGGTCCACCAGGTCACCGCACCGGTGCGGTGGGATCTCTGCATGGCCACCCTGGCCGAGCTCGGTGTCACCGGGGTGATCGAGCTGCCCCCCGCCGGGGCGCTCGCCGGCCTCGTCAAGCGCGAACTCAAGGCGACCGGCGCCCCGGAGATCGTCACCTTGAACACCCCGGACGACCTGCCCGCCGCGCGGGACCTGATCGCCCGCCTGAGCCGGCGTGACGACCAAACCAGCAAGTTCAATCCGAACGCGTCTCGTGCCGAGACCGACCGTGGGGAAGGCTCGTCATGAGCGGTAGCAGGATTCTCTCCCTGGGGCACTACCAGCCGTCCCGGGTGGTGACCAACGACGAGATCGCCCAGCTGGTGGAGACCAACGACGAGTGGATCCGGGACCGGGTGGGCATCGTCTCCCGGCGCATCGCCGGGGACGAGACGGTCGCCGACATGGCCGCGGCAGCCGCCGACAAGGCCCTGGCCAACTCGGGTCTGACCGCCGCCGACATCGACCTGGTCGTGGTCGCCACCTGCACCTCGGTCGACCGCAGCCCGAACGTGGCCTGCCGGGTCGCCGCCAAGCTGGGCATCGCCGCCCCTGCGGCGTTCGACGTCAACACCGCCTGCTCCGGCTTCGCGTACGCGCTGGGCACCGTGGACCACGCGATCCGCGCCGGCGCCGCCCGCAACGCGATCGTCATCGGCGCGGAGAAGCTCTCCGAGTTCACCGACTGGACCGACCGCTCCACCTGCATCATCTTCGCCGACGGCGCGGGTGCCGCGGTGGTCACCGCCGCCGCCGAGGACGAGGCCCCGGGCATCGGCCCGGTGGTCTGGGGCTCGGTGCCCGAGCGCGGTGACGCGGTACGCATCGAGGGCTGGCGCCCGTACGTCGCCCAGGAGGGCCAGACGGTGTTCCGCTGGGCCACCACGGCACTGGCGCCGCTGGCGTTGCAGGCGTGCGAGCGGGCCGGGGTGGACCCGTCCGAGCTGGCTGCCTTCGTCCCGCACCAGGCCAACACCCGGATCATCGACGGGATCGCCAAGCGGCTGAACATCCCGCAGGCGATCATCGCCAAGGACATCGTCGAGTCCGGCAACACCTCCGCGGCCAGCATCCCGCTGGCCCTGTCCAAGCTGGTCGAGCGCCGCGAGGTGCCCTCGGGGGCGCCGGTGCTGCTGTTCGGCTTCGGCGGCGGCCTGACCTACGCCGGTCAGGTCATCCGCTGTCCCTGATACCCCCATGGCGCGCCAGCGCCGAGGAGCGACAGGCGGCGTCGCCGCCGTCGAGAGAACCCGATGAGAGGAACCCACCGCAATGACACGTGACGAGATCACCGCCGGCCTCGCCGAGATCCTCGAAGAGGTTGCCGGGGTGAGCCCGGACGACGTGGCCGAGGCGAAGTCCTTCACCGACGACCTGGACGTCGACTCGCTCTCCATGGTGGAGGTCGTGGTGGCGGCCGAAGAGAAGTTCGGCGTCAAGATCCCGGACAACGAGGTGCAGAACCTCAAGACCGTCGGGGATGCCGTGAGCTACATCGAGGCGCAGTCCTGATCATGAGTCGCTCCGACGTCGTCGTCACCGGGCTCGGCGCGACCACCCCGCTGGGCGGGGACGTCGCGTCGACCTGGGACGCCATGCTGAACGGCCGCTCCGGGGTGAGTGCGCTCACCCAGGAGTGGGCCGAGCAGTTGCCGGTCCGGATCGCCGCCCAACTGGCGGTCGATCCGGCCAGCCTGCTGGACCGGGTGAAGCTGCGCCGGCTGGACCGTTCCGAGGCGATCGCACTGATCGCCGCCCATCAGGCCTGGGCGGACGCCGGCCTGGCCGACTCCGGGCTGGACCCGGAGCGGCTGGCGGTCAGCGTCGGCTCCGGCATCGGCGGGGCGGTCACCCTGCTCACCCAGGACGACATCCTGGAGGCCTCCGGCCCCCGCCGGGTGTCCCCGCACACCGTGCCCATGCTGATGCCCAACGGTCCGGCCGCCTGGGTGGGCCTGGAGCTCGGTGCGCAGGCGGGCGTGCATTCGGTGGCCAGCGCCTGCGCCACCGGTGCGGAGGCGATCGCGCTGGGCCTGGACATGATCCGGGCCGGCCGCGCCGACGTGGTGGTGGCCGGCGGCACCGAGGCGGTCATCCACCCGCTGCCGATCGCCGGCTTCGCCTCGATGCGGGCCATGTCGACCCGCAACGACGAGCCGGAGCGGGCCTCCCGGCCGTGGGACAAGGGCCGGGACGGGTTCGTCCTCGGCGAGGGCGCCGGCATCGTGGTGCTGGAGCGGGCCGAGCACGCCGCCGCCCGGGGCGCCCGGGTGTACGCGCGGCTGGCCGGGGCCGGCATCACCTCCGACGGCTTCGACATCGTCCAGCCGCACCCGGAGGGGGCCGGCGCGATCCGGGCCATCGCCAAGGCGATCGCCGACGCGGGCGTGGCCAAGGCCGACATCACGCACGTCAACGCGCATGCCACGTCGACCCCGGTGGGCGACATGGCGGAGATCATCGCGCTCCGCACCGCACTGGGCGACCACCCGCTGCTGACCGCCACCAAGTCGATGTCCGGGCACCTGCTCGGGGCGGCCGGCGCGCTGGAGTCGATCGCCACCATCCTGGCGATCCGCGACAGCGTGGTGCCGCCGACGATCAACCTGGACGACCCGGACGACGGCCTCGACCTCGAGGTCGCCGCCAACAAGGCACGCCACCTGGACATCCCCGCCGCGCTGAACAACTCGTTCGGCTTCGGCGGCCACAACGTGGCTCTCGTCTTCACCCGGGTCTGAGCGCACAGCCTCCGAACATCGTCACCACGCTGGGCCGGTTCGCCGCCGCACGGTCGGCGTGATCGCCAGCAACCCGCTGCGGCTGGGTGGCTGCCTCGACGCGTCCAGCGCCGAGGCCCTCGCGGCCGCGCCGCCGGCCCGCGGCGCGCACGGCAACATCCCGCTGTAGCAGATCGACGTATCGGCCCCCAGCCGACGCCTCCGGGTGTCGGCCGGGGGCCTCGTCGTGCTCCGGCTTGACCCTCCATCGGCTGGAACGTGCAGAGTGACCTGGTGACCGACCGCACCGACCTGTTCACCATCGGGCAGCTGGCCCGCCGGACCGGGCTGTCCGTGCGGACCATCCGCTTCTGGTCCGACCTGGATCTGCTGCCTCCGACCACCCGCTCCGGCGGTGGCTACCGGCTGTACGACGCGGTCGCGGTGGCCCGGCTGGAGCTGCTGCGCAGCCTGCGTGACCTGGGGATCGGCCTGGACGACGTGCGCCGGATCCTGGAGCGGCAGACCAGCGTCCGGGAGGTGGCGCAGGCGCACGTCCAGGCGCTCGACGCGGAGATCCGGACGCTGCGGCTGCGCCGGGCGGTGCTGCGGTCGGTCACCCGACGTGGCAGTACGACCGAGGAGTTGAGACTGATGAACGATCTGGCCCGCCTCTCCGCGCAGGAGCGGCAGCAGATCATCGACGACTTCGTCGCCGGGGTCTTCGCCGGCCTCGACGGCAGCCCCGGGGCCGGCCTGGCCCAGGCGATGCGCACGATGCCCGCGGAGCTACCCGACGAGCCCAGCGACGCCGAGGTGGACGCCTGGCTGGAACTCGCCGAACTGGTCGCCGACCCGGACTTCCGCCGCCGGGTACGCGAGATGGCGGAGGCCGGGTCTGCGGACTCCCCCACTCCACCACCGGAACCGCTGCTGAGGATCGACACGGCCCGGGACGCGCTGGCCGCCGGCGTCGCCCCCGACTCCGACCAGGCGCGGGCGGTGCTGGACGAGATGGTCGACCCGGCGCTTTCCGCGCAGCAGCGGCACCGGCTGGCCGAGGAGATGGCCACGTTCACCGACCGCCGGGTGGAGCGGTACTGGCAGCTGATCGGGGTGCTCAACCATCGGCCGCCGTTTCCGCCCGCCGTACCGGCGGTGGAGTGGCTGATCGCCGCGCTGCGCGCGAGCCGCTGAGGGATTTGACCTCCGTCCGTCGAACCGCTTTGCTGACGGCACTTGTGGATCATCGACGGGGAGTGGACATCGTGGGACGACGCGCGCTCGCGCTAGCGGCACTGACCATCGGGCTGCTCGGTGGGTGCACCGACGGCGCGGACCGGGCCGGTGGCGGAGCCGAGGACGATGGTGGCGGCGCGACCGGCGAGCCGTGGCACGACGAGGTGACCGCGGCAGGGGCCGCTGGCACGATCGGTGCCGGCGGCCCCTGCCCGCTGCCGGTCACGTTCGACCTGGCCGAGGGGTGGCGGGCCAAGGCGGTCGAGGCTCCGGATCCCGGCGACGAGCTGGGCAACGAGGTGGTCGAGGCACTGACCCGGCGCGGCGGGTCGACCGTGCGCTGCGAGCTGGACGGCCGGGCGGTAACCCCGGGCTTCCTGCGGGTGTGGACCGTCGACGGCGCCGGCACCTCGGCCCGGCAGGCGCTGGAGGCGTTCGTCGACGCCGAGGAGGGGCTGACCGAGCCGCAGTACCGCGAGACCCGCCCCGGCGACCTCGACGTGGTCGAGGCGACCTGGCTGCGCCGGCGGGTGCTGACCGACGAGGACCTCCGGGAGTGGGCGCTGGCCGTCCAGGTGGGTGACCGGACGGTGCTGGTCGAGGCGAGCAGCACCAGCTTCGGCGAGCCGGTCGACCTGCTCCCGGCGTACCGGCTGGCCCGCGACACCCTCGCCGGCCAGGCCTGACCCGCGGCGTCAGCCCGCGCAGGTGGTGGCGGGCAGCCCGGTCACCTTGACCGGGGAACGCCCTCGCGGGGCGGCCTTGCCGGCGAGCACGTCGGCGAGGGCGGCCATCGAGGCCCGGCTCGACGAGTAGGTGGCCAGCAGCGTCGGCGAGGCCGCCCGGGCCAGCACGTACGGGGTGTCCATCGCCACCGTGACGGCCGCGTCGGCCCGTAGGTCGTCGGTGCCGTCGCCGTACCCGACCAGGTGGACGATGGTGCCGCCGCTGGGCGCCACCGTCACCCCTGCCTCGGTCAGCGCCTCGGTCAGCGCGGCCCGGGTGTGCGCCCGGCCGCCCGAGGAGGTGACCGTGACCGGGCCAGGCACGCCGATGGCGTCGCACCGGCCGCGCAGCACGGTGATCGCGGCGGCGGCCAGGGCGCGGGCCGCCTCGCGGTGCGCCGGGGCGTTCAGCGTGGACATCTCCGGCGCCTCGCCACCGGCCAGGCTGAACTTCATGGTCAGCACGCGAGTGGCCGCCTCCACCAGGCGGGCCCGGGGCAGCGAGCCGTCCCGCAGCGCCGCGAGCAGCCCGTCGTACGCCTGGCTGACGTTCGGCGGCATGAGGATCAGGTCGTTGCCGGCCTTGAGCGCGCGTACCGCGGCCTCCCCCGGTGACCAGCGGAGGGCCGGCGCCATGTTCATCCCGTCGGTGATCACCACGCCCTGGAAGCCGAGTTCGCCGCGCAGCACCTCGGTGAGCAACTTGTGCGAGAAGGTCGCGGGCACGCCCGGGTCGACCGAGCGCACGTCGAGGTGGGCGGACATCACGGCGAGCGCGCCGGCCTCGATGCCGGCGCTGAACGGCGGCCAGGCCTCGGCCGCCAGCTTCTTGCGGGGCTGCCCGAGCACGGGCAGTTCCTCGTGCGAGTCGGCGGCGCTGTGTCCGTGCCCGGGGAAGTGTTTGAGCGTGGCCGCCACCCCGGCCGCCTGGAGACCCCGTACCGCGCCGGCGACCTGCGCCGCCGCGCGCTTCGGCTCGGCGCCGAAGGACCGGGACCCGATCACCGCGCTCCGGGTGACCAGCACGTCGGCGACCGGCGCGAAGTCGACGTTGATCCCCATCGCGGCCAGTTCGGTGCCGGCGGCCCGCCAGGCGGCCTCGGTCAGCGCGGGATCGTCGGCTGCTCCGGCGGCGAGCGCGCTGGGCAGCATGGTGACCCCGTCGGTGATCCGGGTGACCACGCCGTACTCCTGGTCGGTGCCGATCAGGAACGGCGCCAAGCCGGCGGGCAGTTTCCCGGCGGCCGCGTGCAGCCCGGTGGTCAACTCCCGGACCTGCTTCGGGTTGTCGACGTTGGTGGTCTCCTGGTTGCCCTGGGTGGGGTCGTCGGCGCTGAACCCCACCAGGATCAGCCCACCGAGCCGGTACTTCTCGATCATCTCGGCGGGCGTGTCGACGCCAGCGAGGGCCTGGTTACCGGCCACCGAGCCGGCCGAGACACCGGTCGCCCGATCGCCGTACGCGTACGGCATCAGCACCTGGCCGACCAGGTCCTCGTCGGCCAACTCGGCGACCAGAGCGGCGGCCCGGGCGGCCGGGTCGTCCGGCCCGGCGCTCGACGGCGGCGTCGGATCGGCCGGGGCGGTCGGGGACGGCTCCGGCCGCTGTCCGGGGCCGGTGCAGCCGGAAACGAGCAGCACGGACGCGGCGAGGAGGGCGGCGGCGACCCGCCGGGTGGTGGTCGACACGCGGCCCATCCCACCAGCCCAACACGGATCGGGGCAACTCGACCTTGGGCCACCGATCGGCGGCCCGTGCCGGGGCGCACCGCCGCCCGCCGGCACGAAGCCGGCGGTCGTGCCGGCCGCTGGTCAGCCCACCCGGGTGAGCAGGGTCACCGGAGCGCCGTCCCCGGCGTAGCGGTACGGCTCCAGTTCGGCGTCCCAGGCGGTGCCGAGTGCCTTGTCGAGGGCGTGCGCGAGGGCTTCCGGCGCCCGCGCGGCGGCCATGATGCTGCGCAGCCGGTCCTCGCCGAGCTGGATGTCACCGGCGGCACCCACGGTGGCGCGGAACAGTCCCCGGCCCGGGACGTACATGAAACGCTCGCCGTCGGCGCCCGGACTGGGTTCCTCGGTGACCTCGAAACGGATCATGGGCCACTGCCGGAGGGCAGCGGCCAGCTCGGCGCCCGTCCCCGGACGACCGGACCACCCGCACTCGGCCCGGCGGGCGCCGGGGTCGACGGGCTGAGCGGTCCACTGCAGATCGACCGGCGCGGCGAGGACGCGCGCGATCGCCCACTCGACGTGTGAGCACACGGCGAGCGGGGTCGAGTGGACGTATACGACGCCACGTGTTGGCACGAAGACCTCCCGGAGAGCGAGGTGCGTCTTCCCCTACGACCTCGCCCTGTCCGGGCCCGTTGCTGTGGAACACATGATGACTGGTGTGACGATGGTGCGCCAGGGATTCGGGAAATCCGTCCCCCGGAAATACCCGGACAGGGGACCGCTGTTCCACCTCGCGGCACCCGCGGTGACCAGCCGGGATCGTGGGTGTAAAGTTCACCGGCGGCCTGTGTCGTGTACAGCCTTCGCGGGTCATCCCGCACAGCCCCCGGACGTCCCGTCCTCCGTACGTCTTCCAAGGAGTCCCTCCGTGGCGAGCAACACCTCCAAGACCGCGCGCGCGTCAGTCCGGGCTGGCCAGGGTGGCCAGGGTGGCGCCCTCAGCGTGCTCGGTGAGTTCAAGTACCTCATCCCGCTCAACGGCGGCAAGCACGCCTACGTGCGCAACCTGACCAACGGCAAGACCGCGCACCTGCGTACCGACTCCGAGGCCTTCGTCGAGGAGATCCGGACGCTGGCCGCCGCCGGCCACGCCACCAAGATCCGGGCCGAGATCAGCAGCCTCAACGCCGTCCACCCGGGCGACGGCTGGGACGCCATCGAGAAGCGCCTGGTCGAGGCCGGCGTCTTCGAGGGCTGATCCCCAGCCCGCCGGACAGCATCGCGAAGGCCCGCCGGGTGACCCGGCGGGCCTTCGCTGCCTTGGAGCGACCGGCAGAAGGCGGTGGAGACGGGTGCTGGCACACAAGGGGCCCTCCCTCTACCGCAGGCGTCAAGAAGGTGCCCTTCCTCGCACCTGTAATCTCGTGCGGTTGGTCGGCGGCGTCACGAGGAGAAGCGAGCGGTGGATCAGAGCACCCTGGATCAGGAGATCGCCGTCGAGCAGCGGCATCTCGATCGGGTGTACGCGCGACTGGCCGAGCTGCGCCGCGACGCGGTACGCGCCGAGCGGGAGGGCTACCGGCTGGCCCGGGTCGGCAACTACGGCGCGCTGGTGGAGCGCGACGCGATGGTCTTCCACGCCGCCCAGCAACGCCACCGGCTCGACGCCGAGTACGAGGGACTGGTCTTCGGCCGGCTCGACCTGCACGACGGGCAGGTGCTGCACGTCGGGCGGCTCGGCATCCGTGCCGAGGACGCCAGCACGCTGGTGGTGGACTGGCGGGCCCCGGCCGCCGCCGCGTTCTACCGGGCCACCCCCGCCGAGCCGCTGGGCGTGGTGCGACGCCGGACGATCCAGTCCAGTGGCGAGCGGGTCACCCGGATCGAGGACGACCTGCTCGACCCGGACGCCGCACCGCCGGACATGCCCGTGGTGGGCGACGGCGCACTGCTGGCCACCCTGTCCCGGGCCACCGGCCGGGGCATGCGCGCCATCGTGGCGACCATCCAGCGCGAGCAGGACGATGCGATCCGCTCCCCCGGTTCGGGAGTCACCCTCGTCTCCGGCGGTCCGGGCACCGGCAAGACGGCGGTGGCGCTGCACCGGGCCGCGTACCTGCTCTACTCCGACCGCAGCCGGTACGCCGGCGGCGGCATCCTGGTCATCGGCCCGTCCTCGGTCTTCGTCGAGTACATCGCCTCGGTGCTGCCGTCGCTGGGCGAGGAGACCGCCACCCTGCACTCGCTGGGCAGCATCTTCCCCGGGGTGGCCGCCACCCGGACCGATCCGCCCGAGGTGGCGGCGATCAAGGGCTCGCTGCGGATGCGTCGGGTGCTGGAGCGGGCGACCCGGGACGCGGTGCCCGACTCGCCGACCGAGCTGCGCCTGCTCTACCGGGGGCAGTTGCTGCGGCTGGAGCGGACCGAACTGGACGCCATCCGCGACCGGGCGTTGCCCCGGGGCGCCCGCCGCAACGAGGTACGCCGGGCCGGCTTCGACGGCGTGCTCGCCGCGCTCTGGGCGCAGGCCCGCCGGCTGGGCATCTCCGGTCTGCCGGAGCAGCGCTCCTTCGAGGACGAACTGATCGACCGCACGGACTTCCGGGACTTCCTCAAGGCCTGGTGGCCCCGGTTGCATCCCCGGCACGTGCTGGACTGGCTGGCGCATCCGGAGCGGTTGCGCCGCTACGCCGCCGGCCTCCTCTCGAACGCCGAGACCCGGCTGCTGGGCCAGGCGTACCGGGAGTCGGCCGAGCACGGGCCGAGCGTCGCCGACGTGGCGCTGCTCGACGAACTGGACGCGCTGCTCGGCAAGCCGATGCGCCCGGCCCGCCGGAAGCGGGATCCGTTCCAGTTGGCCGGCGGGGTGCGCGAGCTGAGCACCTTCGCCGACCGGCAACGGGCCGCCCGGCAGGCGGCCCGCGAACGCCCGGAGGATTATCGGGACTACGCCCACGTGGTGGTCGACGAGGCGCAGGACGTGTCGCCGATGCAGTGGCGGATGATCGGCCGACGCGGGCGGCTGGCCTCCTGGACCGTGGTCGGCGACCCGGCGCAGACCGCCTGGACGGGTGACGCGCAGGAGTTGTCCCGGGCCCGGGACCAGGCGCTGGGCCGGCGCCGCCGGCACCGGTTCACGCTCACCACCAACTACCGCAACTCGGCGGAGATCTTCGCGGTGGCGGCGGCCGAGATCCGCCGGGCGTACCCGGATCTCGAGCTGCCGACCGCGGTCCGCACCACCGGGGTCGACCCGGTCCGGCTGGCGGTGCCGGCGGCGGAGTTGGAGAGCAGCGTCGTGACGGCGGCGCGCGCCCTGCTCGACGAGGTCGAGGGCACCGTCGGAGTGATCACCCCGGTGCCGCGCCGCGACGAGGTCGCGGCCTGGCTCGGCGGGCTCGGCGGGGAGCGCCTGGCGGTGGTGACCAGCCTGGAGGCCAAGGGCATGGAGTACGACGGGGTGGTGCTGGTCGCGCCGGGCGAGATCCGCGCGGAGCCGGGTGCCGGCGTACGGACCCTCTACGTCGCCCTGTCCCGGGCCACCCAGCGGCTGACCACGGTCGATCCGACCGGCTGAGCCGGCCGCACGGGCCGCACCTGGCGCCGAGAATTGCACACATAGCGATGTCGGCATAGATCTGCCGCCGGTCCGGCGGACGGCGGATGGTGTCTGCGTGGGCGCGGGTCATGACCACCACCACGCCGCGGTGTCGACCGCCGCGCACCGCCACTCCGGCCGGCTGTGGGCGGCGTTCGCCCTGCTCGGCGCCCTGATGGTGGTCGAGGCGGTGACCGCCCTGCGGACCGGCTCGCTGGCCCTGCTCTCCGACGCCGGGCACATGTTCACCGACGTGCTGGGCATCGGAATGGCACTCGCGGCCGTCGCCGCCACCCGCCGACCCGGCGCCGACCCGCAGCGCACCTTCGGCCTCTACCGCCTGGAGGTGCTCGCCGCGCTGGCCAACGCCGTACTGCTCGCCGGCGTCGCGGTCTACGTCCTGGTCGAGGCGGTACGCCGGTTCGGCCACCCGCCCGAGGTGCTCGCCGGGCCGGTGCTGGTGGTGGCCACACTGGGCCTGCTCGCCAACCTGGCCGCGTTCGCGCTGCTGCGGCCCGGGGCGAGGGTCAGCATCAACCTGCGCGGGGCGTACCTGGAGGTGCTGGCCGACCTGCTCGGCTCACTGGGGGTCATCGCGGCGGCGCTGCTGATCGCGGTGACCGACTGGTGGTGGGCCGACCCGCTGGTGGCGGTCGCGATCGGTCTGTTCATCCTGCCCCGGACGTGGCGCCTCGGCCGGACGGCGGTACGGATCCTGGTGCAGGCCGCCCCGGAGCACCTCCAGGTCACCGCGGTGCACGACCGGCTGGCCGCGGTGCCCGGCGTGGCCGGCGTCCACGACCTGCACGTCTGGACGCTCACCTCCGGCATGGAGGTGGCCTCGGCGCATTTGATCATGGCCCCCGGCGCCGACGTCGGCGCGGTGCTGGCCGCCGCCCGCACGGCGCTGCACGAGGACTTCCACATCGAGCACGCCACCCTTCAGCTCGAACCGGGCGCGAACCCCGGGGCCTGCGGTCCGGTCGAGTGGTAGCGAGATAGGCAAAGGTAGGGCATTGTCCGCTTGTGTCTGATTCACTGGTGAGCGAGCGAATACCACGAGTCACAGCGGCTGCACCAGTCACAGCAGCCCCGGTAGGCTCGAACCCGGCCTCCGCCAGGCGGCACCCAACGGTGCCGGCGGTGGTCGCCGCCTAATCGCCCGCCAGGGCGAGCCGGGGAACCACGTTCCTGGGGTGCATCCGCACACGCGGTAGGGATCTTCCGTCCCGAACCCGTCAGCTAACCCGGTCGGCGGCTGACGGAAGGACATGTGCATGCCAGCAGTGGCAACCGTGAGACCGGCCGCCCGAATGGCGGCCCTGATCGCCGCAGGGCTCGTCCTCGCGCTGAGCGTCGCGCTCGCACCGTTCAGCCCCGCGGCCGCCGCGCCACCGGGGTTGCGCGCGGCGGCCCCCGGCGACGTGGACGACGAGGGCGGCACCCCGGCGCTACGCGCCCAGTTGGAGGCGGCCAGCAAGGGCTATCTCGACGCCAAGGCCGCACTGGACCGCTCGGTCAAGCGGCAGAAGCAACTGGCCGACCAGCTCAGCAGCACCGAGGAGCAACTCGGCGAACGGTCCGCCAAGGTCGCCGAGATCGCCGCGCAGGCCTACCGCAGCGGGCGGCTCGGCGCCGCGTCGGCGCTGCTCAACAGCGGCTCCCCGGCCGGCTTCATGGACCGGGCGGCGGCGCTGGACGCGGTGGCCGCCAACGAGGACCGCGCGGTACGCGAGCTCCAGGCCACCCGGAACGAGATCCGCAAGACCAAGCAGGCCCTGGACGTGGAGGTCAAGGAGCAGCGCAAGCAGGTCGCCGTGATGGCCAAGCGCAAGGAGCAGGCCGAACGGGCGCTGACCGTCGCCAACGAGCGGGCCGAGGCGGCCGAGCGCGCCTCCGCGGCCAACCGGGCACCGACCAGCAACAGCGCCCGGTCCAGCGCCACCGCCAAGCCCGCGCCGCGCAACTCCAACGGCTCCTGGCCGGCGGAATCGTGCAGCGTGAACGACCCCACCCCGGCCAACGGCTGCATCACCCCGCGCACGCTGCACGCGTTGCAGCAGGCCAAGGCGGCCGGCTTCACCCGCTACGTCTCCTGCTACCGCTCGGGTGGCTCGGGTGAGCACCCGAAGGGTCGGGCCTGCGACTTCGCGGCGCAGAAGAACGGCTTCGGCGGGGCGGCCACCGGCGGCGACCGGACGTACGGCAACAACCTGGCGGCGTACTTCGTGAACAACGCCGACCGGCTCGCCGTGCTCTACGTGATCTGGTACAAGCAGATCTGGCTGCCCAGCAGCGGATGGAAGTCGTACAGCGGCGCTCGCGGCGACCCGTCCAGCGACCACACCAACCACGTCCACCTGTCGGTGTACTGACTCCAACGACACGCAGGGTGGGTCGCCGTGCGGCGGCCCACCCGCTGTCGTTTCCCGCGCCCTCCGCCGGGGGCGCGCCCCCGCCCGTCGCCGTGCGCCCCCGCACCACCTTCGTTACGGTCCAACCAGTGAGCGGACATTTCGTCGCGAGCGGGAGGAATGACCATGGATAGGTGTCAGCCATGAGCGGCCGGGTGATGGTCTTCGCGCCCACACCACTGCTCACCGTCACGATCGATCAGCCCAACGAGACCCCGGAGCTGCACCTGCATCCCGGCGGTCAGGGCGTCTGGCAGGCCCGGATGGTGCTGTCGCACGGCGTCGACGTGGTGCTCTGCACGGCGCTCGGCGGCGAGATCGGGCAGGTGTTGGAACCGCTGCTGGTCAGCGAGGGAGTCGACCTCAAGGTGGTGACGCGCGACTCGGGCGGCAGCGGCGGATACGTGCACGATCGCCGCGGGGGCACCCGGCAGGAAATCGTCGACGTGACCGGCCAGCCGTTCAGCCGACACGAGCTGGACGAGCTGTACAACCTGGCGCTCGGCGAGGGGCTGTGCGCGGCGGTGAGCGTGCTGAGTGGCCCGAACCATCCTTCGCTGGTCCCGGCCGACCTCTACCGGCGCTTCGCCGCCGACCTCGGCTCCAACGGCAGCCGGGTGGTGGTCGACCTCAGCGGCGAGCACCTGACCGCCGTGCTGGACAGCGGCGTGTTCTTCCTCAAGGTCAGCCACGAGGAGCTGATCGCCGACGGGCGGGCGGCCGGCGACGGGGAGGAGCAGCTCACCCGCGCTCTGCACGAGCTGCACGCCGCCGGCGCCGAGAACGTGGTGGTCAGCCGGGCCGACCGGCCGGCGCTGGCGCTGGTCGACGGCGAGGTGTTCGAGGTGCGGATGCCGCGGCTGGAGGCCGCCGATCCGCGCGGGGCGGGTGACTCGATGACGGCCAGCGTGGCGGCCGTGGTGGCCCGGGGCGGCGACCTGCGCACCGCGATCCGCACCGGCGCGGCGGCCGGCGCGCTGAACGTCACCCGGCACGGTCTGGGCACCGGGCGGCTCGAATCGATCAACGGCCTGGTCGACCGGGTTCGGCTGGAACCGGCGGGAATCCTTCCCCAGGGGCGCACCACCCCGGACGAGCTGGCCCAGCGGGTGGCCGGGCGATGACCCGGCGAGTGCTGATCACCAACGACGACGGCATCGACGCACCCGGCATCCAGGCGCTGGCCCGAGCGGCGGTCGACCGGGGGTACGACGTGGTGGTCGCCGCACCGCTGGAGGAGGCGAGCGGGACCAGCGCCGCGATGAGCGCCGTGGAGCGGGACGGGCAGGTGGTGGTCCGCGAGCACCCGCTGCCGGGGCTGGACGGGGTGCCGGCTTTCGGGGTGGGCGGCTCCCCCGGCTTCATCGCGCTCATCGCCGTGCACGGCGCTTTCGGGCCGCCACCGGCGGTGCTGCTGTCCGGCATCAACCGAGGCGCCAACGCGGGTCGCGCCGTGCTGCACTCCGGCACGGTGGGCGCCGCGTTCACGGCCACCGCCAACGGCTGTCGGGCCATGGCGGTGTCGCTGGACGTGTTGTCGGTGGGTGAGGCCACCGCGGTCAGCGGAGGCGCCGCGGTGGCTGCCGCCGACCGGGTACGCGACGCCGACCGGCACTGGGCGACCGCTGCCCGGGTCGCCCTGGACCTGCTGCCCCGGCTGACCACCGGGCCGACGGAGAGCGTGCTGAACGTCAACGCGCCGGACCTGCCGTTCGAGCGGCTACGCGGGGTCCGACGAGGCACCCTGGCCGCCTTCGGTCAGGTGCAGATGACCGTCGCCGAATCCGGCCACGGCTTCGTGCGTACCTCGTTGGAGGAGCCGGGTGAGGTGGTGCAGCCCGGAACCGACCTGGCCCTGCTCGCCGAGGGATACGCCTCGGTGACGGCGGTGCGGGCGGTCACCGAGGCGACCGACGTCGACCTGTCGGATCTGGACGTCGGCTGAGAACTCAGGCGCCGGGCAGGACCTCCGGGGTGGCGGCGGCGCCGGCGTAGTAGGGCTCGGGCGCACCGAAGAGACCGAGCAGGCCGGTCACCCAGAGCTGCCGGTGCACGAACCGACTCGGCTCGGTGACGACCAGTTTCACGCCGCTGACCTCGGCGGTCTGGAAGCCGGCGACCATCGCGCTGATGCCGACCGAGTCGATGAAGGTGACCAGCCGCATGTTGAGCTCGATCCGGGCCGGGCGCCCCTTGGCCAACACCTCGGCGATGGATTCTTTCACCTCGTACGCGGTGTCGACGTCGATCTCGCCTCGAGGGGCGATCTCGATGACACCACCGGGCCGAACCGTCTGCAGGATCGACAGGCTCACGCGAGCACCTCCACTCGCCCGTCCGACGGGCACCTCATCAGTACGCGGGCCGCGACCGAGAGTATTCCTCCAACCGCCTCGGTCGCCACCCTTCGGGATGAGCAATTCGCGGATACGGACACGCCAAAAGCTCCATATCCGGACCTTCCAGGACCAATGTACTTGACGTCGGATGGGGTCACCCACGCCGCCGAACCAGGGTAGCGGCCCAACGCCGCCCCGGCAGCGATCCGACGTACCGGCGTGCCCCACGCCCGGCCCGGCAGCCCGGTGGCCACCGGCGCGGCCGGCGCGGTGTGCCCAGCATCACCGGTGACCTGAGGTGACCCGCCGACCGCTGACGGCGTCTCGTGCGCGTGGTCGTCGTGCCCCAGCGTCGGGTTGCGCGAGCGCGGGGCTCGCGACGGTGGGGTTTGCGACGGTGGGGTTTGCGACGGCAGCCGGCGGGGCACAGCTTGCCATGGCTAGCCGCCGCACCCGGGCAAGCCGCCGAGGAGGTCTGATGTGGGCACCGGCCTCGGCACTGTCGAGGAGGGAGCCCTCATGATCGGAACCAACCTGTTGGAGCGCCGCAGCAAGCCGGAGCGGATCGCCGACCAGGCCTGGCAACACCTCGCCTCGGCCGTCAACACCGCGGGCGACAGCATTCGCGACACCGCCCGCTCGGCCCGGCACACCTCCGCCAACCTCGCCGACGACGCCGGTGACCTGGTCGGGTCGGCGGCCGAGGAGGCCCGCCGCCGGGCCACCCGCGCCTTCGACGCGCTGGCCGGGCGCAGTCCCGCACTACCCTGGACGCTGCTGATCGGCGCGGCCCTGGTCGGTGCCGCGATCGGCTGGGCCGCGGGCACCGCGGCGCGGGCCGCCGGCAGCCACGATCGCGCCGCCGACGACATCGAGTTCGTCGACGTGCAGCGCCCCGACTCCCCCGCCGAGACCGACCGCTGACGCCGCGCGGTCACGCCCGCTGTCCCGCCCTCACCCCGTCCGGGTGAGGGCGGCTCACCTGAACAGCCACCAGCATCGCTTGCGGCGGATCCGGATCCTGGTCCGCCACCGCGACACGCCCCGGACGCCGGTCCCGCCCGGCGAGGGAAGGAGCGAGGCGATGGCCGACATCTCGACGATCAACCGCATCGACCGGATCGATCAGGAGACCAGATCCGCGGTGCTCGACGAACTCGACTGGGAACCCCGGGTACGCCCACACGAGATCGGGGTAACCGTCACCGAGGGCGTGGTGACGCTGACCGGGCGGGTGGACAGCTACGCCAAGAAGTGGGCGGCGGAGCGGGCCGCACACCGGGTCGGGCAGGTCCGCGCAGTCGCCAACGACCTGACGGTACGGCTGGCCACCGGTGCGGAACGGGCCGACCCGGAGATCGCCGCGGCCGTCGGACACGCCCTGGAGTGGCACGCGTTCGTGCCGGTCGAGCAGCTGGAGATCACGGTCTCCCAGGGCTGGGTGACCCTGGACGGCGAGGTCGAGTGGGAGTACCAGCGCCGCGCCGCGGAGCAGGCGATCGGCCAGCTGACCGGCGTACGCGGCGTCAGCAACGGCATCACCGTCCGGCCCGCGGTACGCCCCGACGGCGGCCGGCTGGCCCAGCGCATCGTCGACGCGCTGGCCCGCCACCGGGCCACCGACGCCGAGCGCGTCACGGTACGCGTACACGGTGACACGGTGCTGCTGGGCGGGCTGGTGCACTCGATGCCCGAACGCGCCGAGGTGGAGCAGGTCGCCTGGTCCGCCCCGGGCATCCGGGAGGTGCAGAACCACATCGCGGTCGCCCCGATCCTGCACTGAACCGGTAAACCCGATCCAGCACTGACCGGGAAAGGGATGGGTCAGATGAGGTGGAGGGCGCGGGCGCGGCGGACGGCGTCGCGGCGGCGGACGGCGCCGAGCTTGCGGTAGATGTTGCGCACGTGTGTCTTGACGGTGTTCACCGAGACGGACAACTCGGCTGCGATCTCCACGTTGGACAGGATGCTCTGCAGGTAGCGCAGGATGATCAGCTCCCGCTCGGTCAGCGGCTCGTCGAGCGGTGCCACCAAAGCGCCGGCCGGAGCCCGTTCGGCCGGCACCTCGACGGCCCGGACCAGGTCGCTGACCATCGACCAGTGCGCCGTACCGGCGTCCAGCCGAGCGCTCAGCAGGGCCCGCAGCCCCGGCTCGCCTCGCGTGAACGGCCGGCGGTGGCCGTCCGGGGCGGCCAGGTCGAGCGCCCGTTCCAGGGTCCGGCCAGCACGCCGATCGTCACCGTCCCCTGCGGCGAGCAGCGCGTCCAGCAGGGCGGCGTCGAGGCGTACCGGAAGCGGCCAGGCGTCCGCCGGCGCGGCGTCCCAGTCCGGTAGCAGGCGGGCTGCGGCACGGGGATCGCCGGCCCGCCACTCGGTCCGGGCCGCCGCGACGGCCAACGCCACGTCCGACCCCAGCACGGCGCCATCGGGCTCGGCCGGCGAGCCGGACACCGGGGCAGGTGGTGGGTGGGGAGTCGGGGGGTCGGGACGGTGCGGCGGGGGCTGCTGGGCGGCGGCCAGGTCGCGGGCGGTCCGGGTGTCGTCTCGGGCACTGTGCAGGTCCACCTCGGCGGCCCGCAGCCACGTGTCCACGTCAGCACAAAGACCCGTCGCAGCGGCCGGTGTGCCGGAGCGGTCCGACCATTGGGCGCGGGCCGCCACCAGGACTCGGTGGGCAGCGGCCAGGTCACCCTCGTCGGAGCGCAGGTGAGCGGCGCACCAGGCGGCCACCGCGCCGGCCGGCGGCTCCCGCGTGGCTGCCGTGGCCAGCGTGAGGTTCGCCTCCGCCTCCGTCGGCTCGTCCCGGTGCAGCGCCACCAGGGCCAGCGCCAGATAGGCGTACCCGCAGTCGACCCGCGCCGACCAGCCCTGGCAGGGTGGCAGGGCCAGGGCGGCGCGAGCCGCCTCCTCGGCCGCCCGCAACTCGCCGCGTACCGCCGCGAGCAGGGCCCACCGGCTGGCGCAGACCAGCTCGGTGCGCAGGCGTCCCGCCTCCCGCGCCGCCGTCAGCGCCGCCGCGAATCCGGCCGCCGCCCCGTCCAGGTCGCCCGCGTCCAGCGCGAGCAGGGCCAACGCGGTGCCGGCCACCGCCCGCACGTCGGCGTCACCGCCCGCGTCGGCCCGAGGCTCCCCGACGGCCGGAGCGGCGTCGCGGGTGGCGAGCAGCCGGGCGGCGGCGGCGCGTACCGCCTCGGCCTCGCCGGCCAGTCGGGCCTGGACGAGTTCGACCACGGCGACCAGGCGCCCGAACCGGGCCCGGCGCGGTTCCGGCAGGGATCGTGCGTGCGCGGTGGCCAGCCGCAGGTGCTCCCGGGTGGCGTCGGCATCGCCGTCGAGCGCCCGCTGGACGGCAGCGGCCAGCGCCAGTTCCGGGGCATCCGCCACCACCTCCGTCGGGGCCGGTGCGGGCGGCGCGGTGGTGGGGACGATCCGGTCGTACGGCACGAGGTCCGGCCACCGGGTCACGAACAGGTCGGTGGCCCGCGTCCAGTCCCCACCGGCGAACGCGTGACGCAGCGCGTCGACCGGGCGGCCGTTGCCGTCGTACCAGCCCGCCGCGCGCAGGTGCAGGTCGCGCAGCTCCTCGGCCGGCAGCCGGCCCAGTTCGCGCCGCAGCAGGTCGGCCAGGAGCGGTGGGCACCGATACCACGCCGGACGGCCACCGTCGTGGTGGAGCAGGCCGGCGTTCTCCGCGAGCGCGCTCAGCCGGGTCTCCGCGTCCGCGCCGCCGGTCAGCGCCTCGGCGAGTCCCGCACACATCGTGTCCGCGACCGCCGCCCGGCGCAGCAGCTCCCGGTCCGGCGCCTCCAGGCCGGCCAGCACCTCCTCGCGCAGGTAGCCGGCGATCTCCGGCTGGTCCGCGCCGAGTCCGGCGATCCAGCGCTGCGGGTCCGGCTGATCGCGCAGCGCGAGCGCGGCGATCCGCAGCGCCGCCGCCCACCCCTCGGTACGCTGCCGCAGCCGTCGCACCGCCGCGGCCGGCACCGCCACGCCGTGCGCGGTCAGCAGGTCGGCGATCTCGTCACCGGTGAAGGCCAGTTCATCCGGACCGATCTCGGTCAGCTCTCCGGCCAGCCGCAGCCGCTGCACGGCCAACGGCAGGTTGGCGCGCCCGGCCGCCACCAGACGCAGCCGCTGTTCGGTGTGACGCAACAGGAACTCCAGGCCGGTCAGCGCCGCTGGGTCGGTGATCCGGTGCAGGTCGTCCAGGATCAGCACGACCGGTCGTTCCCGGGCGGCGAGGGCCGCCGCGAGCACCTCCAGCTCGTCCGGTCGCGGGGCCCGGTCGGGCACCGGCGGCGCGGCGGCCGGATCGCCGTCGGGGTCCGCGACCGAGCGCAGCGCCGCCGCGAGGTACGTCCAGAAGCGGTCGCTGTCGTCCCCGAACTCCACGGATACCCAGGCCGGCGCCGGGGCGGCCGGGGCGGCCTCGACGGCGGCCCGGCGCCACGCAGCGAGCAGCGTCGTCTTGCCCCAGCCCGCCGGCGCGCGGAGCAGCGTCACCGGACGGGCCACCCCGTCGTCCAGCAGCCGGGCCAAGCGGGGCCGCAGGACGACCGGCTCGGGCGGCGCGGCGGGCGTCAGCCGGGACGCCAGCACGGGCGAGCCGGCCGTTCGCCGGGCCGTCGTGGCCCGGGCGGCGCTGCGGTCATCCGGCATCCGGCCCACCCCCACCTCCCCGGGCCCTGTGCCAGCGGTTACCCCACCCGGACCGGTTCACCCGTTCCGGGCGAGGACCGGTTCCCACGGGGAAGCCGACTCACCCCGAGATCGCTCGGCCTGCTCAGGCGCCGGGTGGACCTCGTTGGAGGCGGTCGATGCGCCGGGATGGGATGATCGCGAGATGGCTACGGATCGGGCGTACGACATCGTGCTGTTCGGGGCGACCGGGTTCACCGGTGGGCTCACCGCGGAATACCTGGCCCGGCACGCCCCGCCCGGGCTGCGCTGGGCGATCGCCGGGCGCAACCCGGACAAGCTGGCCCGGGTCCGGGAGCGGTTGGTTGCCATCGAGCCGGCCCTGGTCGGGTTGCCGCTGCTCACCGCCGACGTCACCGATCCGGCGTCGCTGCGTGCCGTGGCCGACGAGGCCCGGGTGGTGGCCAGCACCGTCGGGCCGTACGTCCATCATGGGGAGCCGTTGGTGGCCGCCTGCGCCGCCGCCGGCACCGACTACCTCGACCTCGCCGGCGAGCCGGAGTTCGTCGACCTGATGTATCTGCGCCACCACGCCGAGGCGGTCCGCACGGGTGCCCGGCTGGTGCACTCCTGCGGCTTCGACTCCGCCCCGCACGACCTAGGCGTCTGGTTCACGATCAAGCAACTTCCCGCCGACGTGCCGATCACCGTGGACGGCTACGTTCAGGCAGGCGCGAGGTTCTCCGCCGGCACGTACCACTCGGTGCTCACCGCCTTCTCGCGTACCCGGCAGGCATCCCGCGCCGCCCGCGAACGCCGGGCGGTCGAGCCTCGCCCGGCCGACCGGCGGGTCCGCGCCGGGTCGGGCCGGCTGGCCCGATCGCGGGACCTGTCGGTCTGGTCGGTGCCGCTGCCCACCATCGACCCGCAGGTGGTCACCCGCTCCGCGGCGGCCCGCCCGGAGTACGGGCCGGACTTCCGCTACCGCAACTTCGCCGGCATGAAGCGGTTGTCGACGGTGCTGGCCGCCGGCGCCGGTCTGGGTGCCCTGGTCGGGCTGGTGGCGCTGCCACCGACCCGACGTTGGCTGTTCGGCCGGCTCGCCTCCGGCCAGGGGCCGAGCGCCGAGCGGCGGGCCCGGTCGTGGTTCCGGATCCGCTTCGTCGGCACCGGCGGCGACCGGCGGGTGATCACCGAGGTGGCCGGCGGCGATCCCGGCTACGACGAGACCGCCAGGATTCTCGGCGAGTCCGCCCTCTGCCTGGCCCTGGACGACCTGCCACCGACGTCGGGTCAGGTCACGCCGGTCACCGCGATGGGCGACGCCCTGCTGCACCGCCTCACCTCCGTCGGCCTCACCTTCCGGGTGCTGGACGAAGGAGGGGCCCCCTCTTAACGCCTGCGGTAGAGAAAGGGCCCCCTTTTAACACCGCGCCCGGTGCCGCAGCGACACGGCCGGGCGGACCGGGTTGACCCTCGACCTGGTCGAGGCCACAGGATCAACGGCGTGGAGAGTGACCTGCGCAGCATCGGCGAGTTGGCCCGGGCCAGCGGGCTGACCGTGAGCGCCCTGCGGTTCTACGACCGTTCGGGCGTCCTGATCCCGGCCTTCGTCGACCCGGTCACCGGCTACCGCTGGTACACCGACGAGCAGGTGGCCCCGGCCCGGCTGGTTGCCGGCCTGCGCCGGGTCGGGATGCCGCTGGCCGAGATCACGGCCGCGGTGCGGCACCGCCGCGAGCCGGCCGTGATCGGCCGGCTGCTCGACGGGCACCTGCGCCGGCTCGAGGCCGGTCTCGCCGACGCCCGCCGCGAACTCTCCCGGGTCCGTACGCTGCTCGATCCGGAGGAACCAATGACCACCCGACTCGCCCTGTCCCCGGCTGACCTCGCCGCCGCCGTCGACGCCGTCCGCTTCGCGGTGGGCGACGATCCCGACCTGCCGATGCTGGCCGGCGTGTTGTTCGACGTGGCCGACGACGGTCTGAGGCTGGTCGCCACCGACCGGCACCGGCTCGCGGTGGCCCGGTCGGATGGCGCGCCGGTCGGCCCGCCGGTGCGGGCGCTCGCCCCGGTCACCTTCGTCGACGAGGTACGGGCACTGCTGGAATCGGCGGCCGGCGGCACGCCGCAGGCGCACCTGACCGTGACCGGGTCGACCGTGACGGTGTCCGTCGGCGACCGGTCGGCCTCCGCTGCTGGCCTGCCCTACGACTTCCCCGACTACGGGCGCCTGCTGCGTGACGCGTCCTCCGGCGCACCGACCCGTCGGGTCCCGGTCGACGTGCCGGCGCTGCGGGAGACGCTCGCCGACGGGCGTGCCCCGGTGGTGGTCCGGGAACATGGCGGGGTGCGGCACGAGGTGACCGCCCTTGGCCTCGACGACCAGGGCGAGCTGCGGATCCTCGGCGACGACGACCTCGCCGTGGACGAGCCGGGCCTGCTGCGGGTCGGGGTGAACCGCGAGTACCTGTTGGAGGCGCTGGCGGCCGGCGGCCGGGGCCAACTGGTGTTGGAGCTGGACGGCCCGATCACCCCACTGGCGATCCGCCGCCCGGACGACGAGGACGCCTTCTCCATCCTGATGCCGATCCGCCTCTGACCGTCGACGGTGCGATCCGGGCTCGGCGGTAGCATCTGAGAGTCCACCCGACTCCCGGACGGAGGCGTACGGAGCAGCATGCTCGACATGGAGTTGATCCGGAAGGATCGCGACGCGGTGGCGACCGCGCTGGCGAAGCGGCTGGATGCCGCTGAGGTCGACCGGGCGCTGGACGAGATCCAGCAGCTCGACCGGGAGCGCCGCCGGCTGATCAGTGAGATCGACGGAGAACGCCAGCGCCGCAAGGCCGAGGCCCGGGCGTACGCACAGGCCAAGCGGGCCGGTGTCGAGCCGGAGGTGGCCCCCTCGGAAGCGGGCCGCAAGCAGATCGCCGAGCTGGAGAGCGAGCTCGACGAGGTGCAGTCGCGGCTGCGTACCGTGATGAGCGAACTGCCCAACCTGCCCGCCGACGACGTACTGCCCGGCGGCAAGGAGGCCAACCGGGTGGTGAAGACCTTCGGCGAGCCGCCGGCGATCGAGAAGGTCCGCGACCACGTCGAGTTGAGCCGGATGCTGGGCCTGGTCGACCACGAGCGCGGCGTCAAGCTCGGTGGCTCGGGCTTCTGGATGTACACCGGTGTCGGCGCCCGGCTGGAGTGGGCGCTGATCAACTGGCTGATCGAGCGGAACATCGAGGCCGGTTACGACTTCCTCCTCCCGCCGCACCTGCTGCTGGACACCGCCGGCTTCGCCGCCGGCCAGTTCCCCAAGTTCTACGACGACGTCTACCACCTGGACAGGCAGTCCGCCCCGCGCGGGCAGTTCCTGCTGCCCACCGCGGAGACGGCGATCCTCGGCGCGTACCAGGACGAGATCCTGGACACCGCGAAGCTGCCGCTGAAGGTGTTCGCGTACACCCCCTGCTACCGGCGCGAGGCCGCCGGCTCGCACTCTGACGAGCGCGGCACGGTCCGGGGCCACCAGTTCAACAAGGTGGAGATCTTCCAGTTCACGCTTCCCGAGCAGGCCGACGCCGCGCTGGAGCAGATGGTCGCGCACGCGGAGAGCCTGGTGGAGGCGCTGGGCCTGCACTACCAGCGCAGCCTGCTCGCGGCCGGCGACTCCAGCGCGTCGATGCGCAAGACCCTCGACATCGAGGTCTGGATGCCGAGCACCGGCAAGTACAAGGAGGTCTCCTCGGTCTCCTGGGGTGGTGACTACCAGGCCCGCCGGGCCGCCATCCGCTATCGGGAGCCGGGCGGCAAGCAGACCCGCTTCGTACACACCCTCAACGGCTCGGCGCTGGCGACCAGCCGGCTCTTCCCGGCGATCCTGGAGCAGTTCCAGCAGCCCGACGGCTCGGTGCTGGTGCCGGAGGTGCTCCGCGACCGGCTCGGCACCGACCGCCTCACCCCTCGCTGACCGACCCGGCGCCGCGTGCCGAGCCGCGCGCCGTTTCGGCGAGCAGCGGCTCGGCACGCGGCGGCGCGGCATGCGCTAGCTCGGTGTTAAAAGGGGGCCCCTCCTCTACCGCAGGCGTTAAAAGGGGGCCCTTCCTTCGCAGCGCAGCGGTGAGGACGAGAGCGGCGAGGAGGGCGACGAGCGTGGCGGGGCCGGCGGTGTCGACGGCGTTGGCGAGCCAGCGCTGGATCCCGGCGGCGGCGGTCACCACCGGGTCGGTGAGCACGTCGCGACGGCCGGCGGCCAGCCGCGCCTCGTACCAGCCGTACCAGGCGACGTAGCCGCCGGCGAGCAGCAGCACCAGGCCGCTGAGCCGGGGCACCCAGGCGCCGGCTCCGCGCAGCCGGGCCACCACCTCGCCGCGCACCAGCGCCACGCCGAGCGCGGCCACCGCCACCACCAGCCCCATCCCGAGGGCGTACGCCCCGAACAGCGCCAGCCCGCGCAGCGTCGAGCCGGCCTGGAGGCTGGTCACCACGGTGGCCAGGAACGGCGCGATGGCGCAGCCCAGCGAGGCGGCCGCGTACGCCATGCCGAACAGCACCATCGACGGCAGCGTGCGGGCCAGTCGCGGCGCCCGGGCCAGCGGACGCGGGGTGGGCAGCCGCCGGCCGGCGAGCAGCCAGCCGCCGAGCACCACCAGCAGCAGTCCCAACCCGACGGTGAACCAGGGCAGCCGGGGGCGCAGCCAGCCGGCGAGCGGGGCCAGCGCCAAGCCGAAGGCGCCGAACACCACGACGTACCCCAGGGTGAGCGCACCTGCGGCGGTGAGCGCCCGCCGGATCGCGCCCCGGGTGTCGGCGGCCCCGGCGACCAGCAGCGACAGGTACGCCGGCAGCATCGCGAAGCCGCACGGGTTGACCGCGCCGAGCATGCCGGCGGTCAGCGCGAGCAGCAGCGGGGCCTCCATCAGGCGGCCAGCTCGGTGACCCGGCGGGTGAAGTCCTCCCCGTCCAGCCAGCCCTGGTGGATCACCCGCCCGTTCCGGTCGATGATCACGAAGGTGCTCTGCTCGACGACCTCGAAGCGCCGCCAGAGCACCCCCTTGCGGTCGTCGAGCTGCGGCACCGGCCCGAGTTCGAACTCGGTGACGAAGTCCTTCATCGCCTGCTGCTCGCCGAGCCCGGCGATCCCGATGATCGGCACGCGGTCGCGGAAGCCGGGCGCTATCTCGGCCACGGTCCACGCCTGGCTGGCGCAGGTGGCGCACCAGGGCGCCCAGAACCAGAGCACCACCGGCCGGCCGGCCAGGGTGGCGGCGTCGAACGCCGCGCCGTCCAGGGTCTGCCCGGTGAACCGGAGGGTGTCCGGCACCGCGCCGGTCGGGGGCGACGCGGTGCCGCCGACCGCCGGGCTCGCGTTGGGCGAGGTGTCGGGCGCCGCCTCCGCGTCCGGGGCCGGACCGCAGCCGGAGGTGGCCAGCACCCCGGCGAGCAGTGCGGCGGCGAGCGCCCCCGTGAACCGTCTCGTCGTACCTGCCGACCCCATCCGCGTCTCCTTCGGTTCGCTCAGGCCGGCGGCAGCGCTCTGGCCGCCCCCGGCGGCACGCTCAGGCCTTGGTCAGCCGCAGCGCGAGTTCCGGGCAGACCTTGACCGCCTTCGTCGCGCCCTCCCGCAGCCAGGTCGGCACGGGAGTGGACGGGAAGGCGGGATATCCGTTGTGGTCGAGCCGGATGAAGTCCGGCACCACGTGGGCGCAGAGGCCGTGCCCGTCGCACCGGGACCAGTCCAGCACCAGTTTCTGCGGGTCCGGGTCGGGGGCACCGGGCAGGCCCATCATGCCCTTGACCCGTCGGCCGCAGCCCTCGCCGGTGGTGTGCCTCTTCAGGTCGTCGGCGAAGACCTCCATGGCGGAGAGCGCGAAGCGGGACGTACCGTCGGGGTGGCTGCAGGCACCGCGCCCCTTGACGTCCCCGGCCGCGGCCCGGACCACCTCCACCGGCGCGCTGCCGGAGACCGCCAGGTCGACGGCGCGGGCCAGGTCGGGCAGGCCCCGCTTGCACGGGCCGCACTGCCCGGCGGACTCGCCGGCCAGGTAGCGCACCACCTGGGCGGCCTCGCCGAGCGGGCAGGTGTCGTTGGCGAGCGGGACGATGATGCCGGCACCGAGGGTGCCGCCGACCGCGGCCAGCCCCTTGCGGGACACCTCGGCCTCGTTCGCCGCCTCCCAGGTGATCCACTTGCCGTGGTAGCCGCCCATCAGGATGCCCGGCCCCTCGGGCACCTCGCAGAGTTCGAGAACCTCCCGCAGCGGGGTGCCGGCGGCGCACTCGACGACCGCGTGCCGCTTCGCCGCGCCGGTCACGCTGAGCAGCACGGTGCCGGGCTCGTCGTCGGTGCCGAGCGCCGCGTACTCGTACGGGCCGAGCCGGGCGGCGATCGCCATCTGGGAGTACGTCTCGGCGTTGGACAGCAGGGTGGGCAGGTTGTTCACCCCGGAGTCGCTGGAGCGCTTCTTGGTGCCGGGCGGGATGTGCGGCAAGCCGTTGATCCCGTTGACCAGTGCGCCACCCTCTCCGCTGATGAACCGGTGCGGCACCGTGACCACGCTGGTCGGCACCGGCATCCGGCGTTCCTCCAGCGCCTCCATCAGGGAGTCCCGGCCGATCAGGTCGTCGGCCACGCAGAGCACGATCTCCTCGGCGTCGAGCGCGAACGCGGCCAGGGCGGCACCGTCGAGAATCAGGTGCGGGGCCCGGGTGAGGATGACCTTGTCCTTCCAACTGGCCGGCTCACCCTCGGTGGCGTTGACCACCACCACGGGCGGCAGGTCCTGCCGTTCGCAGGACTCCAGCACCGCGCGCAGCTTCCTGGCGAACGGGAAGCCGGCGCCGCCCTTGCCCTTGAGCTGGATGCCCTCGGCGAGACCCAGCAGCGCGGAGGGTTCCATCGGGCTGATCGGGCCGTGCACCATCTCGTGGGCGCGCAGGTCGAGCCGGCCGAACTCGGCGAAGCCGGCGGTGATCCGGGGCTCACCGATGCAGGCCACCGGCGGAACGGTGGTACGCATCGTCACTTCGCTTCACCTCGCAGCCCGGCCCAGTAGGCACCGTCGACGCTGTCCGGGTCGGCCCGGCGACGGCGCCGGCTGTCGGCCGAGGAGGCCCGGCGGGCCCGCCGGGAGGCGAGGTCGACCAGGGTCGGGGTGTCGTCGTCGGGTACGTCGTCCGGGGTGTACCGCGCCGGGGGGCGCCAGTAGTCGGTCTCGGCCTCCGGCACGTCCTCCTCGGCGCTGTGCCGTCCGCTGCCGCTGCGCGGTGCGGCGGAGATCGGCGAACCGGAAATCGGCGATCCGGAAATCGGGGCGCCGGAGATCGGCGACTCCCACCGGCGCGGGCTGTCCCAGGGCTCCTCCGCCTCGTCGTCGGTGCGCTCAGGCGGGGCGGAGTAGCGGCTACGGGCGTCGCTGGCGACCCGGGACCGCCGGGAGCGGTCCAACTCCTCGTCGTCGCGGCGGCGCCGGCCGACCGGCTCCCGGTCGTCCTCCAACAGCAGCTCCTCCTCGTCGCGGCGGCGCGTGGAGCGGCGGCCCACCGGCTCGCGCGCCTCCTCCCGCCGGTCGGATCGCCGCCGGCTGGATTCGTCGTCCCGGCGCGACGCCCGCCGAACCGGCTCCAGTTCCTCGTCCCGGCGCGACGCCCGCCGGACCGGCTCCAACTCCTCGTCGCGGCGCGACGCCCGCCGGACGACCGGCTCGAGTTCCTCGTCGCGGCGGGTGCGGCCCGGTCGGACCGGGTCGCGCAGTGAGCCGGGCTCCGGGACCACGGGCACGGTGAACCGCTCCGGGTCGTTGCGCCGGATGGTGGGGCTGGCCCAGGTGCCGGAGGTGCTGTCGGCCCAGCTGGTGTCGCGGCGGGCCCGCTCGTTCTCGCCGCCCCGCCGGGTCAGGTTGCCGAGCAGCGACCGGGCCCGGGTCTCCTCGCTGCCCTTGCCGGTCATCGCCTCGTTGAGGGCCGCGGCCTGGTGCTGCTCGCGGCTGCGGCGTTGCAGGGTCACCGAGAGACGCACGAGCATTGCCACCACGACCAGCACCACGCAGAGGAAGTAGCTGAGGGTGACCCAGCCGGCGGGCGCGCGGCCGGCGAGCAGACCATGGAAGATGGCGAACGGCCAGGAGACGTACGCCATGGAGTGCAGCGCCCGCCACACCCACTTCGGGCCGATGTCGGCGAACCGGGCCCGGATGATGCCGGTCCACAGCACACCGACCATGAGCAGCGCGGCGATGGTGCCGAGCCCGACGTAGAGGCCCCGGCCACCGACGAACGGCACGGCGGCGTCGGTCACGCCCGCCCGACCGCTGGCGATCTTGGTCATCACGTGGAAGCCCAGGCCGGCGACGCCGAGGATGCCGGTGGCCCGGTGCGCGGATTGCAACAGCACCCGGTGCCGGATCATCAGGACCAGCCGGTCGGTGGAGACCAGCCCCAACATCACGGTGATGCTCAGGGCGACGAGCGCGACAACGCCGGCGAAGAACTCGGTGAAGAAAAAGCCCATCGCGTACATCTGCTGGCCACCGGTGGTGAGCATCATCAGTGCCCACAGCACGGCGAGTCCGCACGCGGACAGCGCCAGGATCTGCGCGCGGGACCGAACCCGGATCCCTCTACTGCTGACGCTGGTACGGACGGCAGGCGGCTTCTCGTTCTGCGTAGCCCGGGCCATGTGCTCCTCGATCGTCTCGCGGCGGCGCACCGCCGGCCGACCCTGTTCCCCACACCAGTACGTCTCCGAGCCCCGGACGGATCAGCCGCGGCGAAAAAATCTCAGCAAGTTGTCGAACCGTCCTCCCGCCCGGTGCGTGTAGGGCGTCCCGAACAGTGACTCATCTCCATACATTGACAGCCGATGAAATCGGCTTGTAATCTTTCCGAAATTTTTCAGCCCGGATTGCAAAATCTGGGCAGCCGACCAACCACCCCCGTCCCCTCGGCACCCTCAGGAGCACCCGATGCATCGACGTCGACTCCGCCCGGCGCTCGTCGCACTCGCCACGATCGCCAGCCTCCTCGCCCCCACCCTCGTGACGACGCCCCCGGCCGCGGCCGCGCCGACGGGCGGCAAGAAGGTCATCGCCAACCTCTTCGAGTGGAACTGGCCCTCGGTGGCCAGCGAGTGCACCAGCACCCTCGGCCCGAAGGGCTACGGCTACGTCCAGGTCTCGCCCCCGCAGGAGCACGTCCGCGGCAACCAGTGGTGGGTGGCGTACCAGCCGGTCAGCTACCGGATCGAGTCCCGCAAGGGCACCCGGGAACAGTTCCGGTCCATGGTGAACACCTGCCAGGCCGCCGGCGTCAAGGTGATCGTGGACGCGGTCATCAACCACATGTCCGGGCAGGACAACGGCGGCACCGGCTGGGCCGGATCGTCGTACCAGCACTACGTCTACCCGGGCATCTACCAGGCGCAGGACTTCCACTACTGCGGCCGCAACGGCAACCACGACATCGTCAACTACAACGACCGGTACGAGGTGCAGAACTGCGAGCTGGTCAACCTCGCCGACCTGAAGACGGAGTCGGACTACGTCCGGTCCCGGCTCGCCGCGTACCTCAACGACCTGCTGTCACTCGGCGTGGACGGCTTCCGGCTAGACGCCAGCAAGCACATGCCGGCCGCCGACATCGCCGCCATCCTCGGCCGGTTGAACCGTTCGGCGTACGTCGTGCAGGAGGTCATCTACGGCGCCGGCGAGCCGATCCGGCCCGAGGAGTACACCGGCAACGGAGACGTGCACGAGTTCCGCTACGGCAAGGACCTGGCCCGGGTGTTCCGCTCCGAGCGGCTGGCCTACCTGCGCAACTTCGGCGAGGGCTGGGGGCATCTGCCCACCGGCCGGGCGTCGGTCTTCACCGACAACCACGACACCCAGCGCGACGACGGCGGAGTGCTCACCTACCGCGACCGGGGCACCTACGCGCTGGCCAACGCCTTCATGCTGGCCTGGCCGTACGGCTCGCCGACGGTGATGTCGAGCTACACCTACAGCAGCCGCGACGCCGGCCCGCCCTCGGACGGCAACAACAAGACGCTCAACGCGGTCTGCTACTCCGGCTGGGAGTGCGAGCACCGCTGGCCGGTGATCGCGAACATGGTGGGCTTCCGCAACGCCACCGAGGGCACCGGCGTCAGCAACTGGTACGACAACGGCTACCAGCACATCGCCTTCAGCCGCACCGGCAAGGGCTACATCACCATCAACAACGAGTCGTACGCGATCACCGGCCGCTCCTACTACACCGGCCTGCCCGCCGGCCGCTACTGCGACGTCATCCACGGCACCTTCACCAACAACACCTGCTCCGGCCCGATCATCACGGTCGACGCCAACGGCTGGTTCTCCGCCACCGTCCCCGCCCGCGACGCCCTGGCCCTCCACACCTCCGCCCGCCTCCCCTAACCCCCCACCCCACCCCCACCCCACCCCCACCCCACCCCCACCCCCACCCCACCCCCACCCCACCCCACCCCACCCCGCCCCGCCCCGCCCACCGCAGCGTTGATCATGAGGTTAGCGGCGATGTTGATCTCAAAAACTGCCGCTAACCTCATGATCAACCGGGGTGACGGTGGGGCGGGGGATGGGATGGGTGGGGAAGGGGTTTATCGGGCGGGGGTGGGGGTGGGGGTGCGTCCGGGTTAGGGTGGTTTGGTGGGGTTTGGTGGGGTGGTGGGGCGACGGTGGACCGGGGTGGGCTTGGGGGTGGCCATCCTGCTGGGAGGGATGGCGTACACCGGATGGGCGTTGATTCCTGCGGACCGGCCGGCGTGGGTGGGGCGGCCGGGCCAGGTGACGACGCCGAACGCCCCCGAGACCGAGAGGGCCGCCGAGACCGAGAGGGCCGCCGGCAGACCCTCCACGTCCGACGCCGCGCCGCCCGCCCCGCCCGCAGCGCCCGCGCCGGACGACCTGCCGGAGATCGACTACGACCCGGCACCCGCCGGCTTCCCCGAGGACCCGGACACCCTGGACACCACGGCGCTGGCCCAAGGGCTGCGCCCCGAGCGCCGGCTCGCCGCCTACGACGCGCCCGGTGGTCGGCCGCTGGCCTTCCTGATGCCGACCGTCAGCGGGGTGGAACTGACCGTTCCCGTCGCGCGACGCGAGGCCGGCTGGACGGCGGTGCTGCTTCCCTCGGCCAACCGCAAACTGGCCTGGCTGCCACCGGGCGGCTTCCGCACGGTCGCGCTGGCCGACCAGATCGTGGTGGAACGGGTGCCATACCGGCTGACCTGGTACCGCGACGGGATCGCGAAACGTAGTTGGCGGCTCAGCCTGGGCCAGCCCGGCCAGGAAACTCCGCTCGGCCGGACCTTCATCCTCGGCCGCACCCCGCCACCCGAACCGGTCTACGGCGGGGTGGACATCTTCGCTCTCGGCGCAATCCCCGACGACCCGGACGCCGTACCCACCGGTCTGCGCGGCGCGCACATCGGCATTCACACCTGGTACCACGACGGCGAGTTGGGCCGGTCGACCACCAACGGCTGCATCCGGCTGACCAGCAGCGGCCAGCGGCTCCTGCTGGAGCAACTGCGCCCGGGCACCCCCGTCGTGGTCGTCGACGAGCTGCCCACCCCACCCCCGACCGCCTGACCCGCCCGTGGCTCCGGCCTCCCGGCGGCAGGCCCGCTGAGGCACCCGCATCGTGGCCGAGGGTGGCATGCTCAGCGAAGCCAACCACGCGGGTCCCGGATACCTGACCGGGCTCGGGCGGCGAGCGCGGTAGGCGGGGAGACGGATGGCCACAGCGGAGACTGTGCCGAGGACCGGAGGCGCGGGCCGATACCGCGAGGTCGCGTGGCGACCGGCGCTCCTGGTGGGCGGCGGGCTGGGGCTGTTCGCCTTCGTCGGAGACGAGCTGCCGGGCGTCGCCGGCATGGTCGTCCTGACCCTGACCAGCAGCGGCTTCGCCTGGGGCGGGGCGGCGTTGCTGGCCGGCTACGCGGCGGCCCGCCGCACGGTGTACCGCACCGCAGCGCCGATCAGCGCCACCGTGGTCCTGCTCGTCGCCACGACCGTCTACTACGGGCTGATCCTCGCGCACGGACGACGCTGGCACCTCGGCGAACTCGAAGACGGCGGTTCCTCCGCGCTGGCCGGCCTGGCCTCGGTCGGACGGGCCGCCGCGTTCTGGTTCGCCGCGTCGGTCGCCGCCGGCATCGCCCTGGGCCACCTGGGCGCGGTCGTACGGCGTGGCACGCGGGTCCAGGCGTCGACCGCAGCCGGTGTCGCGCTCGGGCTCCTGGCCGGGCAGGGCCTGGAGTTCCTGTTGGGTGTCCGGGTCTGGGGCGCCCTCGACGCGTTCTTCCTGGGCCACATCCTCTCCGCTGCGGTCAGCGTGCTCCTCGCGGCAGCCGGGCTGACGGTTCTCTTCGCGCACCGCCGCACGGCGAAGTCGTGGCCGGTCTTCGTCGCGGCGTCCCTGGCGGCCTGCGTGGTGGGCGTGCTGCTCTGGCAGCAGGTGGGATCGATCACCACCGTCATCTGAGGAGCATCGGGCCGGGTCACAGCCGCAGGGCCGAGACGGCATCCTCGAGCGTGGCGGCCTGGGCGAGCGGCCGGACGCCACTTTCCTCGGTCAGCCAGAGCCGGCAACCCGTACGGTCGAACGACGCCACCACCGGTTGCCCCGCATAGTGCCGGCCGACGCGGCGCAGCAGCTCGGTCGGGTCCGGCACCGGCGGCGCGGGCGCGGTCTGCGGGCTGGGCACCGGCTGGTCCGGTTCCCGGGGCACGGCAGCGACCAGGTGACTGTCGAGGTGCTCGACGCAGCGGGCCACGGCCGCTTCGACGCTGGCGCCGAACGGCAACTCCGCCCCGACCTGCGCGCCCCGGGCGGCGAGCCGGACGTCCCACCGCTCCCCCTGGATCTTCAGCGGGTCGCCCGCGTCGAGCCGGTGGTCGCAGTAGGTGAGTACGGCGGCCAGGTCGAGGGCGTGCGCGAGCCGCAGCAGGTCGGTCAGCGACGGCGCGTCCGGCGCGGCGGCCAGCACGAAGAGCCGCGCCCCGGGCAGCCTGGCGGCGAGTTGCTCGACGTGGCGACGCGCGGGCTCGACGTCGGGCTCATGGACCGTCACGATCCCGTCGAGCAGGTCCTGGTCGACCGGCCAGTCCGTGTCGAGTCGGGTGAGGTCGGCGGGGCGTACCCCGAAGGTGGTGGCGTAGCGGGCGAGCCGCCGGTGCGGGCCGAGCTGGTGCACCGGCTTGCCGTTGGGTTGGTGGGCGACCACCGGCGCGGGCTCGCCCACGACGGGTCGCCAGGTCTCGTGGCTCACCCGCCGCAGGTCGGTCACGGTCACCACGAGCGCCGCCGGGATCCGCCCGCTGTCCCGGCAGGTGAAGCAGCATCGCCCGGAGGGCGCCAGGCCGGCACCGGAGCAGTCCGGGCACGCCGGGTCGGGCCCGGAGCGGCCGAGCCGGCAGTAGCAGCGGCGCAACCGGCTGCCGGGCCGGCAGTCCGGGCAGGGCCGGTGCGGGATCGGCTCGCCCCACCAGGCCGGGTCGGGTGGTTCCGGGGCCCGCCGCAGCGAGTCCGCGACATGCCGGATGATCTGCCCGGTCTCCCGCTCGTGCAGGGTCTCGACGCTGCCGGTCGGATGCAGCGCGGTGTGCCACCAGCGCCCGTCCCGCCAGATCGCCTGCGCGCCGGGCGCGTCGCCGGCCAGCTCCGCGAGCACCGCCCGGCCGAGCCGGTCAAGGTCCATGATCGGGGGTACGCCGACAGCCGCCACCGGCCGCACCGTGTGGAGCGGTGCGTGCCGTCCCCGCTCGTCCAGCCCGCATATGGCGGACCGGAAACTCGTGTCGGCGATCGCCGAGGGCAGGTCCCGGGCGTGGGCGTGCACCTGCGGGTCGAGCGGCACCGGGCTGCCCGGCAACTCGTACCGAATGTCCCAGACGACCTCGTGGTAGCTGCGGCGGCGAACCTCCACCACCAGGTCGAGATGGAGCAGGTCGGCCAGCGCGCAGAGCCGGGACAGCTCAGCAGGCGGGTTGGGCGGCGGCGGTGTCTCGCTGCTGCGACCGACGAAGACCCACCACGGGTCGTAGTCGTGCCGGGCGAGCGCTTCGGCCTCCAGCGCCCACCGTTGTCTCGTGGGCAGTTCGGGCCGCCACTGCGGCGACAGCCAGTACAGCGTGTCGTCCACGGAACGCCGCCCCCACCGTGGGCGCAGCCCGCGTACCCCGACGGCGGCACAGAGCCCGGCGAGCAACTCCCCCGCCCGGCCGACCCGCTCGCGATCGGGCGGCGGGTCGAGCCGACCGGGCACCAGCCGCCGCGAGGCCGCCGCCCCGGTGTCCAGGTTGACCACCGTCACCACCAGCTGCGCCCGCCGCCGCCCACCACGCGCGCACCGGTGACACGGCTCGGCCACGCTGCCGTCCCCGCCACAGAGCTGGCAGTCGGCGTACGCCTCGTCGCGGTACTCACCGCCGTCCACGATGAGCCGGTCGCCACCCCAGGTGCACTGGCAGCGCCGCACCCGAAAGCCCAGCCCACCGCAGTCGTCGCAGTCCACGGTGGGGCTCATGGCCGCCCGCCCAACCGCCGAGCGCAGTCGCCGTCGTGGTCGGCCCGCAGCAGGCACCGTCCGCCACCGGGCAGCAGAAGATCACAAAAAACCCGATGCCGTACGCACTGGTCGTCCTCGGCCGACACGGTGGTCTCCCCCGGGTCAGCCTGCGGCAGCACCCGCGCCCACCGGGCCACCACCCGCGCCAACCGCTGCGCCACGAGCAGGTCGGCCGCCTCCACCGGCAGATGCACCACGTACCGCCCGCTCACCGCCACACCCCCTGGTTCACCGGCCGCTGATCCACGGGCCGGTGGTACGTCGGGCGTTGGTTTGCGCCGCCCGGCCGCCCCTGGCCCCACTCGGACTGCCACCGCCGCAACGCGTCCCGAACCCGCGCTGCCTCCCGGTGCGACTCGGCCACCTGCCGGTACGCGGCCTCCAGGTCGTCGGCCACCCGACCAAGGAACTCGGCCACCTCCGCCGGGTCGTAGCCACGCCGCCCCAACCGGAACCGTCGATCCCGCACCTGCCACGGCCGATAGCTCGCCGCCCGGTAACAGGTACCGATTCCGTCGCTCTCGCCACGCTGCTCGCCTCGCTGCCCGTCGGGCCGCCTGGTGTGCCTGGCGTCGTACCGCCCGGCTCGTCGCCGAAAAGAAATGCGCATGACAGACCTCGCTCTCGTCAGCGTGGGCGATGTAGACGGCGAGCCCATCGGCCCGCCGCGCACCGACGGACCCGCCACGCACCTGCCACCGCAGCCCTTCATCGCAGTACGGCACCAGGGCAGACACGGCCCCTGACCAGCACTTCCACAGTGGCCGTGGAGAGAGTGAAGCACCGGGAGAACTCAATTGCAATGTCGCAATAGACGTCACCAGTTAGCGATCTTGCTATCGGAACTCACTGAATGTGACACGTCTATTGATTATGAGACACTCGACAGCTTCAATTGGACGGAAGGAAGCCGAGCAATCTGCCGACGGAGGACGGATAGTTGTCACAGTCAGTAGCGGGATCGACAATGCTGCGGCGTCAGATCGGACGCAAGTTCGAGTCGCTGCGCAAGGCAGCGGGGCTCACGATGGAACAGGCTGCGGAGCACCTGGATCGAGCACGGGCCACGCTGCATCGGATCGAGAACGGTGCCGAACACGTCCGCTTCCGTCAGGCTGACGTACAGCAGATGCTCGACCTGTACGGCGCCTCCGATGATGACCGGGAAGTACTGCTCGCCCTGACGGCGGCGACGCGAGAGAACAAAAACTGGTGGCATGACTACATCGGCGCCGGACTTCCGCGCTGGTTCCAGCTCTACATCGGGCTCGAAGCGGCGGCTTCCAGCATCCGCCAGTACGAGGCCGAACTGGTACCAGGCCTGCTTCAGACTCGCGCCTACGCCGAGCAGGTCTTCAAGATGCCGGGCGGCGCGATTGATGCTGCCGACGAGCAAGAGCAGCAGCGCGGTGTCCAACTCCGCGTTGAGCGGCAGACCCTCCTCACGCGCTTCTCTCCTCCGCAACTCAGCGTAATAATCAACGAAGCCGTGTTGCGCCGCCCAGTGGGCAACGCGGCGATCATGGCCGAACAGCTCCACCAGATCGCGAAGGCTGCGGAGCTACCGAACGTGACCGTCCAAGTTCTAACTTTTTCTGCCGGGCTGCACGCGGGTGCCATGGCGGGAGCCTTCTCACTCTTGGAGTTCCCCCAGGACACTCACGGCCGAGAGGTCGAACCGCCCGTGGCATACCTCGACGCCGCGACCGGAGCGATCTACCTCGACAAGCCTCACGAAACGGCCGCCTACAACACGATCTGGGCTGACATGGCGAGCCGTACCCTGAACGAGTCAAGATCCAAAAGTCTGATCGAGCAAGTCGCTAAGGAGTATTCCCGTGCCTGATCTGACCGGTGCCGTCTGGCGCAAATCCAGCCGCAGCAACAACGGCGGCAACTGCGTCGAGGTGGCGGACAACCTGCCCGGCGTTGTCGGGCTGCGAGACAGCAAGGATCCGAGCGGGCCGGTACTCGCGTTCAGCCCGGCGGCCTGGACCGCCTTCGTGACGGGCGTGCAGCGGGACACGTTCGGTAACTGACGTCGACGAAGCGAGGGGTGTGGTCCAGCCGCCGGACCGCGCCCCTCACCATTGCTCAGGCCCGTCCAGAGTTGACCCTTGCGGGGCTGCGAACGCAGCCGCATGTCAGATAGTGTTCGTCCCGCCACGGATCCGTGAACCTCGCGCGAACGCTCTTCGACGCCGACAGCAGCTCGGGAAGGGACGGCATGGCCAGTATCGAGCAGGTGAAGGCCGCGCTCGCCCAGGCAGCTGAGCAGAGCAATGCCACCACGAACCAAATCCGGGCCGCTATCGACGGCACCGACCAGGTGCTCGCCCGGCTGCGTTCGGTCGCCGCCGGCACCGGGCACCCAGCCATCGGCGAGGCGATCGCCCGCGCGGAACAGAGCAAGCAGCGCTTGATCGAAGCAGCAACGACGCTTCAGGGCAGCGCCCAGGCCGCCCGGCAGTACATCAGCGTTCTGGGCTGACCGTGAGCATCGGTGACGTCAAGGCGGTGATCGGAGAGGGCAACCATTCCCTTGATCAGGCCACCACAACGGTCGAGGGCATCGGAACCGCTCTCAAGGACGTGATCCGCCTCGTGTTGGCCACCCTCGATGGCAGCGAACACGAGAAGGCGGAAGAAGCCCGCGGAGCGCTGGTGGCCGCACAGCGCGAGGTCGATCTGACACTGCGGACCATCAAGAGAGCAAAGGACAACGCCTCCACGTTCGTAGCCGGGCTCGGATGAGCGGCCTCATCGCTCAGGTCGTCGCCCAGCTCAACTCCGCCATCAAGGATCTCGACACCCTCGCCATCCAGGCCATCCGCGCACAGGCAGACATCGAGCAGGCGACCGGCTACTTCGCCGCAGGTGGTAAGGGCAGCAGCCATCCGAAGATTCAGGCGGCTCTCACCGACAGCAGAACATCAGCGGCGAAGGCTGGCAGACTGGGACGATTGAACAGCGACGCCGCCGATCACCTCGCCGACTATGTCAACGCGATTGCGCCCGGCTCGGCCACTGGCCGTACTGCAGCCGGAGTGGCGTCTCCCTCAGGCGAAGATCTGCTTAGGGACAGCGAGGAGCGAGAACTCGCACGCAAGAACGTCGGGACGTTCCTCAAGCGTGCGGTCCGCAATGCGGACGAGCTACAAGATCAGGCAGCCAGCGCGACCCAGGCGGTACAGCAGACAGCCAAGGTCGTACGGAATCCAAGCGGCCCGGCTGGCTCACATTCGACCGGCACGGCCACCCCGAGTACACCGGACCCGACGCCACGTTCAAAGATAGACGCACCGGATGCCGCGGGGAACCTCGTGGTCATCGGCCTACTGGCAGGCGTGGCGATACACCGAATCACAGCAATCGTCAAGAAGAACATTCCGAGGATAAGGAAGCGTGGTCATGACGAAACTGGGTGAGTTGATCCAGGCAATGGCCCGCGGCGACTGGGAGACGACCGACGCCCTCATCGCTGACCTTGACCGCGCCAAATGGGCTGGCGGCCTCCAGGTGATCGGTGCCGCCTTCGCTATCGCCGTCAACCGGCGCTTCGGAGCGGACACCACACCTGCCGACATCGCTCAGTTCGTGGCCACAGCTCGGGCAAGCTACGAGGAGGGCGACAGCCTTCCCGCGCTTGAGACGGAAGGACTGATCCGTGCCGCCCTCGGCGAGCCAGATCTTGCCGACAACATAACTCCGGACGTGGCGCTGGGCGCGGAGCTATTCGTCCTTACACGACTCTTGCAGGAGGCCAGTCTGACGCCGGAGCAACTTGACGCCTTCGTCGCCGAAGCGGAACAGACCGCTGCGGAGTACATGTAAGTCTCGAGCCTCGCAAGCTCATGCCGGCAATAGCACGTGCTGAAGAGCGGGCAGCACGGCGATTGAGGTCCGGTCGCCGCGTGGCGGCTTTGACGATGGGCGGGACGGCACCACGATAGCCCGCGTGGAATCGAAGGAGTTGAAGGAGCGAGCGCAGGCGCTGCGGTCCGCCGGGAAAACGCCGAAGCAGATTGCCCGGGAGCTGAACGTCACCCGGGCGGTGGTGACCCGGTTGGTTCGTGGAGTCGACGTAGTGCGGCCGGTGCGCGTTCACCCGTCGGAGCTGCCGCTACTGGGGTGCTGGATCACCCAGCAGTGGAGCAACGGGCTGAGCATCGTCGACCAACCCGCCGACTGGGTGGACGCCAAGAAGCTGCCCAAGATGGCGATGGGTGCCGGGCTGGTCAGCGTCATGATCGCTCGCGCCGAGAACAACGGCGTGACCACCTGCGGGTTCCTGGTCGACACCTACTGCCTCGGGGTCAAGAACGCGCTGCCGCCGATAACCAGCGAACCGGAGGTCATGACGGACACCGTGGCGGAGTTCTTCGCCGCCTACGAAGCCGAGCCGCTCCAGGCTCCCCTCGACCTCGCCCGGCACCTGATCTTCGGAGCGGTGGACTACGCTCGCGGCCTCGGCTTCGACCCTCATCGTGACTTCTACAGCGCCGCGCCGTACCTCGGCGCCTGGGAGCCGCCGAGCCGGATCGCCTTCGGCCTGAACGGCAAGCCCCACTTTCAGCAAGGTCCGCACGACAACCCCGAGCGGATCATGCGTACCCTCGACCGGACGGTCGGCCGTGACAACTACCACTTCACGATCGTCCCGACCATGTTCTGAGGACAATCATCGACCGATGTGGGAGGCGCACGCGTGACCGAGCAGATTGCCGGGTCCGTACGCCGGACCGAGCGGTACGCGGCCGACGACGTGCACGCTGTGCTGCGGTTGTGTGATTCCGGGCGGCTGCGGTGCAGCGAGAAGACGCGGCGACCGGCGTCGGCCACCGTGGTCGAGGTGGCCAGGACGTTGTCCTCGGGTGATTTCTATCCGGACGAGCCGATCGCTGCGTTCGCCTGGCCGCTGCTGGTGCAGGCTGGCGGCCTCGCCGAGATCAGCAGCGGAAAGCTGCAATTGACCACGAAGGGCCGGGCCGCCCTCGGCAAGCCGGCCGCCGGCGTTCTTCAGGCGTTGTGGCGGTCGTGGCTGACCAAGGGGCTGATCGACGAGTTCAGCCGGATCGAGAACATCAAGGGGCAACGCGCCGCCAATGTGCTCACCGCGCCGAAGGCACGGCGGCAGAAGGTGTCCGAGGCGCTCGCCGCCCAGCCCGTCGGCGAATGGGTCGACGTGGACGATCTCTTCGCACAGATGAAGCAGACCGCCTGGTCGCCGCGGGTCGCACGCAGCGAACGGGCACTGTGGAAGCTGTACCTGGGGGATCCGCAGTACGGCAGCCTCGGCTACGCCGGGTTCGGCGAATGGGAGCTGCTGGAAGGCCGCTACACGCTCGCGGTGCTCTTCGAGTACGCGGCGACGCTGGGCCTGATCGACGTCGCCTACGACGAGCCGGGCGGTGCCCGCGACGACTACCACGAAAACTGGGGTGCCGACTACTTCGACGCGCTCAGCCGGTACGACGGACTGCGCGCGATCCGCCTCAACGACCTCGGCGCCTACGTTCTCGGCGTACGCAGGTCGTACACTCCGCCGGAGCCAGAGGCACCCGGGCGTACGGTGAAGGTCCTGCCCAACCTCGATGTCGTGGCTGTCGGCAGCCTGTCCCCGGCCGAGTTGCTGGTGTTGGAGAGCTACGCCCGCCGCACCGGTGACCACGTCTGGACCGTCAGCCGGGAGAGTCTGCTCGCCGCCGTCGATGCCGGGCGGCAGCCGGACGAGTTCGCCGTATTCTTGCGGGCCCGGGCCGCGCAGACCGAAATGCCCGGTGCGCTGCTGGCGCTGTTCGATGAGATCGCCGAGCGGACCGGGCGGCTCACCGACCTGGGGCAGATGCGCCTCATCGCGTGTGCGGACCCAGCGTTGGCCACGCTGATCAGCCACGACCGGAAGCTACGGTCGCTGTGCCGGCTGATCGGTGACCGGCACCTGGCCGTGCCCGTCGACCGGGAACAAGACTTCCGGCGGACGCTCACCACCCTCGGCTACGCCGTGCCGATGCGGCAGCGGGCACAAGCGTAGGACGGCCGCTAGATATCAAGATCAGGAAAAGTTGATATCATCCCGGAAGCACCGCACTGAACTGGAGGAACTCTTGTCCAGGACGATCCTTGATGTGGACGACGAACTACTTGCCGAGGCCGCCAAGATCTTCGGCACTACCACAAAGAAGGCGACGGTCAACGCGGCACTGAAGGCCGCCGTCGACCGGGAGAAGCGGCGTGAGTTCGCCGACTGGCTCAAGAGCGGCGGCCTGCCGGACCTCACCGGTCACGCCGACTCGAAGCCGGATGCGGCGTGAGTCGAGAGCTGTACCTGCTCGACAAGTCCGCGCTTGCCCGCTGGCCCAAACCGGCCGTCGCACCAGTACTCGACGAGTTGTCCGAGCGCGGCCTGTTGGCGGTGTGTGGCGCGATCGAGATCGAGGTCATCCAGAGCGCCCGGACGGTCAAGGACGCCCAACGTGCGCGCTGGCTGCTCGGCGGCTTTCACTGGCTTGCCACGCCGGACGAGGTCTGGGACCGGGCGGTCGAGGTCCAGCTCCAGGCACTGCACAAGGGCAACCACCGCGCCCTCTCCATGGCTGACCTGGTGATCGGCGCGACCGCCGAACGGCACGGAGCCACCGTGCTGCACTACGACGGCGACTACGACATGATCACCGCGATCACCGGTCAGCCCACCACCTGGGTCGTCCCGGCCGGCACCGCCGACTGATCACCTGACCTCGATCCAGGGCTGGTAGGCCGCCCAGCGGCCAGACGCTGCCCACGACGGGTGACGTAGGTGTCCATCCCGGCGGCTACTCCAACAGGCTGCGGATGTCGTTGGCGGTGAGCTGGGCGGAGGCGAACTCGCCGCCGTCGAGGACGCTGGTGAACAGTTCCGCCTTGCGCGCCTTCAGGGCCATCACCTTCTCCTCGATGGTGTCCTTGGCGACCAGCCGGTACACCATGACGTTGCGGGTCTGGCCGATGCGGTGCACCCGGTCGACGGCCTGGTTCTCGGCGGCCGGGTTCCACCACGGGTCGAGCAGCAGGCAGTAGTCGGCCTCGGTGAGGTTGAGGCCGAACCCGCCGGCCTTGAGGCTGATCAGGAAGACCGGGTTGCTGCCCTGCTTGAACTCGTCGATCACGGCGGCCCGGTCGCGGGTGCTGCCGTCGAGATAGCTGCACCCGATACCGGCCTGTTCGAGGCGCTGCCGGGCCTGGCCGAGGAAGCGGGTGAACTGGCTGAACACCAGGCTGCGATGGCCCTCGGCGACCAGGTCCGAGACCCGCTCGGTGAGTACGTCCAGCTTGGTCGAGGGCACGCGCTGGTCCGGGTCGACCAGGGTGACGTCGAGGCTCGCCTGCCGCAGCAGGGTGAGCGACCGGAAGATCTCGAAACGGTTCTTCTCCAGGTCGCCGAGGAGGCCGAGGACCTTCTGCCGCTCCCGTTGCAGGTACGCCTGGTACACCCGCCGATGCCGGCGGTCCAGCTCGATCTCGAGGACCTGTTCCTGCTTGGGCGGCAGGTCGGCGACCACCTCCGCCTTGCGGCGACGCAGCATCAGCGGGCGGATCCGGCGGCGTAGCTGGGCGAGCCGGTCCGGGTCGCGGTCCTTCTCGATCGGGTTGCGGTAGTACTCGGTGAACCGGTCGGCCCGCGGCAGCAGCCCCGGCGCGGTGATCGAGCAGAGCGCCCACAGCTCGCCGAGGTTGTTCTCCATGGGGGTGCCGGTGATCGCCAGCTTGAAGGGCGCCGGCAGCAGTTTCGCGCAGCGGTGCGCCTGGGACTGGCTGTTCTTGACGAACTGCGCCTCGTCGAGGATCAGACCCGCCCAGTCGAGCGCGCGGTAGTCGTCGTACTCCAGCCGGAACAGGGTGTACGAGGTGACGACGACCTGTGCCCCGGCCACCGCCTCGGTGAGCGCGTCGCCGCGCCGCGCCGCCGTCTGGGTGATCGTCCGGACGACCAGTTCCGGCGTGAAGCAGGCCGCCTCCCGGGCCCAGTTGTCCACCACGCTGGCCGGGCACACCACCAGGAACGGCCCCTTCCCGTGGGCGTGGCAGATCAGCGCCAGCGCCTGCAGGGTCTTGCCGAGCCCCATGTCGTCGGCGAGGACTCCGCCGAGGCCGTGGTCGTGCAGGGTCGCCAGCCAGCGGAAGCCGTCACGCTGGTAGGGCCGCAGCTCGGCGCGTACGCCCGGCGGGACCGGTTGCTCGACGGCCGGGTCCGCCTCGCTCAGCGCGCGCACCGACTGCTGCCAGGCGGCGGCCTGGCCGGTGACCTCCCCCAGCTCGGCCAGCTCGTCCCAGAGCCCAGCCTGGAACCGGCCGACCCGCAGCTTCCCGGGCGGGGCGTCTGCAAGCGTGCGCGACTCGGCGATCAACTCCCGGAGCTGGCGGAACTCCGCACGGTCCAGCGCGAAGTAGGTGCCGCTGGGCAGGATGAGGTACTGCTGGTCCTGCGCGAGCGCGGCGAACAGCTCGGCGAAGTCGACCGGTTCGCCGCCGACGCTGACCCGCACCGACAGGTCGAACCAGTCGCGCTCGTCGGAGTCGCCGCCGCCCGCGAAGGTGATGGCTGGCGGCTCGTACGTCTCCTGATAGTCGGGCAGCGCCACGCCCGACGGGGCGATCACCTCGACGTCGTCGAGTTCGGCGAGCCTCGGCACGACGTCGCCGAGCAGACGGATCATGGCGTCGCCGGCGACGGTGGCCGCGGCGGCCAGCCGGGGCCCGGCCGGCGACGGCTCCAGGAGTTCCGGTGCCGGCTTGGCGACCAGCTCGGCGATCCGGCGGAGCACCTCCTCGCGATGGCCGTCGGGCGCGCCGGCCCGCAACGGTTCGGGATGACGCCGACCACCGACGACCCGGTGCCACTCCCACTGCACCCGCAGGCGATGGCCGGGCTCGGGGGTCATCGTCATCGCCAACGTGACCGGACCGACCGCCGGGAGGTGGACCGCCGGGCTGGCCGGCAGCACCTCCACCTGACGGAGCAGGTCGGGATAGAACCGGTCGAAGAAGAGTTCCTCCTCGGCGGCCGGAATGCGGATCCCCGCGCCGGACAATGCCCGGGTCATGCCCCGCGACAGCGGCCCGGCCAACGGGGCCAGCCGCAGAGCCGGCTTCCCGGGCCGGGGTGTCGGATCGTGCGGCTCACCCCACCAGGCGACGCCGTGCGCCGGGCGACCGACGAAGGCCAGCTGCGCGGCTCGGATCGGCACCCCGTCGGCCGACAACGCCGGTTCCAGCACGAGTTCGTCCTCGGCCCGGTCGATCCGAACCGAGATCCGGGCCGGCGCCCTGCTGATCACCACCGGTGCGGGGTTCTTGCCGGGCTGCACGAGCGCCATGCCGGCCTCGTCGGCCTCGGCCAGCAGGTCCCAGATCCGCCGGGAGTCGAAATCATCCAGGAAGAGGGCCTGCCGTTGGCCGTAGTAGCCGTACGGATCGTAGTCGTCGGCGGCGAGCCGCACGATCTCGCTGAGCAGCCGGCGATGCCGCTCCACCCGCTTGGACCGGCCGATGTTCGCGTAACTCAGGCTCGACCAGCTGATCCCGGTACGGATCCAGCCGGTCCGTCCCGGCACCACCGGCCGCAGCGCGATCCGGAAGCCGTCGGCGTCCGAGCCGGACGGTACGACCTCGAACTGCAGACCGACACCCGCCGGCTCCGGGTCGGGGGCGACCGAAGGCACGGTGACGTCGCGTACCAGCTTGGAAAGCGCCTTCTCCCACTCCCGCCTCGCCGCCTTACGCGCCGAAGGCGGTGCGGACGACGCGGCGTCGGGCGGTACGGCGTCGGACGGCGCGGCCTCGGGCAGGCCGGCGTCGGGCAGGGTCGCGAGGATCAACGCCGCGGGGTGGGCGCAGCCGGCCTGCCCGCAGGTGCACGAACCGTCCATCGCCGTGATCCGACCGTCGGCGTCCGTGGTCACCGCCGCGGTCACCGAGTTGGCGCGTTGGCCGGCGAGCTCGCATTCCCCTCGACCGGCGGCGGCGTCCCACCGGACCTTGGACAGGTCCCCACCTTCGACGTGCTGCCGGGCACGGACGAAGATCCGGGGCCCGACGATCTCGTACAGCGCCGCCTCGGCCTCGGTCAGGGCAAGCTTGGCCACAGTCATCCCTCTCGCCCGGTCCGGCTCCCGATGCGCAGCAAACGATAGTCACCGACCGGCGTCGCCCCAAAAAGCAGCGCGTGTCGTGGACGTGGGGGCAGATGGCTGATCTGGCTCATCGCCCTGGCATGGGAACCGGCTGCGGGGGTATGACCGAGACATGAGGGCGAGTTTCCGGCTCGGCCGGATCGTGGGCGTACCGGTCGGGGTCAACTGGAGTGTCCTGGTCATCTTCGCGCTGATCTGGTGGGGGCTGTCGGCCAACCTGTTTCCCCGGTCGTACCCTGGCCGGTCGGGGGTGGCGTACCTGCTCGCGGGGTTGGCCGCGGCGGTGGTCTTCTTCCTGGGGTTGCTCGCCCACGAGGTGTCCCACGCGGTGGTGGCCAAGCGCAACGGGCTGGGCGTCGAGGGGATCATGCTGTGGCTCTTCGGCGGGGTCGCGCAGCTGCGTGGCGAGGCCCGGGACCCGGGTGCGGAACTGCGCATCGCCGGGGTCGGGCCGCTGGTCAGCCTGATCATCGGGGTCTTCTTCGGGGCCATCGCGATGCTCCTCGGTCTCGCCGGGGTGCACGGGCTGCTGCTGGGCGCGATGGCCTGGCTCGCCGGCATCAACCTGCTGCTGGCGATCTTCAACATCCTGCCGGCGGCGCCGCTGGACGGCGGTCGGCTACTGCGCGCGGCGGTGTGGAAGGCCACCGGGGACCGGACCCGCGGGTCGGTGGTGGCGGCCCGCGCCGGCTGGATATTCGGCGTGGTGCTGATCGGGTTCGGGCTGTGGCGATTCCTCACCGGCGCCGGCGTCGGCGGGCTCTGGCTGGCGCTGATCGGTTGGTTCCTGATCGGCGCCGCCACTCTGGAGGAGCGGCAGGCGCGAATGGGCAGCGCGCTGCGTGGGCTCCGGGTCGCCGAGGTGATGACGCCGCAGCCGCAGACCGCCTCGGGCGAGATGACGGTGGCCGACTTCGTCGACAACTACCTGTTCGCGTACCGGCACACGGCGCTGCCGCTCACCGAGGACGGGCGGCCGGTCGGCCTGGTCACGCTCGACCGGGTACGCGGAGTCCCGAGCGACCAGCGGGCCAGCACCACGCTCGAGGCGGTGGCCTGCCGGGCCGGCGACCTGGTGCTCGCCTCCCCCGACGAGCAGCTCACCGACCTGCTGCCCCGGCTCAGCGAGTGCGCCGACGGCCGGGCGCTGGTGGTCGCCGAGGGCAACCTGGTCGGCATCGTCTCACCCAGCGACATCAGCCGCGCCGTTCAACGCAGCCACCTGCGTGACCAGGTGGCCGGGCGTTAGCCGGCCCCGGCAGGGTGATCGCCGTGGCCGCCTTCCGGATCGGCTCGGTCACTCGCCGGATCAGGCGTTCCCGTCCCGGCAGATGCGGCATCATTCGCAGCATCAGCGTCTGGAACCGGATCTGCGCCGCCGAGCGCAACACCATGCCCTTCAGGTTGCGCTCGGCCAGCTGCTGGTTCAACGAGACGAACGGGCGCATCCGCCGCTCGTAGGCGGCGAGCCCGGCCACCGGGTCGCCCGGTGCCTCGGCCAGCGCGGCGGCCAGCACGTACGCGCCGACCAGGCCCAGGCTGGTGCCCTGCCCGGACGCGGGTGACGGCGCGTACGCCGCGTCGCCGACCAGCCCGATCCGCCCAGTCGACCAGCGGTCCATCCGCACCTGACTCATCGAGTCGAGGTAGAAGTCCGGGGCGTCCCGCATCGCGTCGAGCAGGCGTGGCACCTGCCATCCGAGCCCGCCGAACGCCTCCGCCAGCAGCGCCTGCTGTCCGGCCACATCCCGGTGGTCGGGCTCGTCCGCTGGCGAGGGGAAGAGGAAGAGGACCCGGGACTGGGCTGCACCGGCCGTACGGTAGACGCCGACGGTGCGCCCCGGGGCCGGATGCATCAGCTCGACGCCCTCCTCACCCAGCTCCGCCGGCACGGAGAAGATCGCGATGTGGTGACCGAGTGGTCGCAGGTGGGCGGACTCGGGCCCGAAGGCCAGCCGACGGACGGTCGAGTGCAGCCCGTCCGCGCCGACCACCAGGTCGAACGTCCGGCGCTTGCCCCGCTCGAACGCCACCTCGACCCGGTCGCCGGTCGGGGTCAGCGTCGCGATCGAGTCGCCGAAGACGTACTCCACGTCGTCGGTGGCGCTGGCGAGGATCCGGGCCAGGTCACCGCGCATGATCTCGGCGTCGTCGCCCTCCCGTCCGCCGAAGAGCTGGGCGTCCATGGTGGCGAGTTGGCGGCCCCCGACGTCCACGAATCGCGCCAGCCGCATGCCGGTGTCGCGCCGCCGCACCTGCTCGCGCAGGCCCATCCGGTCGATCACTTCGAGGGCGGCGCCGCGGATGTCCACCTTGTAGCCACCGTCGCGCAGCCCGGGTGCGCGCTCGACGACGGTCGGACGAAAGCCCTGTCGGCGCAGCCACCAGGCCAGTGCGGATCCGGCGACGCCGGCACCGGAGATCAGAATGTTCGCCATGCCGGTAGCGTACAAACGTTTAAGACGTTTGTGCAAGACATCCGTTCAAGGCTCGGATAGACTGCCGGGCATGGGAAATCGGGAAGACCTGCTCTCGGGCGCGAAGCGGTGCCTGCTGGAGAAGGGATATGCAGCCACCACCGCCCGGGACATCGCCGCCGCCTCCGGCACCAGCCTGGCGGCCATCGGCTACCACTTCCGCACCACCAGAGCCCTGCTCAACGAGGCGCTGGTCGAGTCGATGGCGGAGTGGGGCGATGAGCTGCAACAGGCGCTGGCGGCGGACGACGGGCCGGCTGTCACCCCGGAGCAGCGGTTCGAGGCGGCCTGGGCGCGGGTCATCGACTCGTTCGCCCGGCTACGGCCGCTCTGGGCCATCCAGTTCGAGCTGCTCGCCCAGATGGACCGGACCCCGGAGCTGCGCTCGGCCTTCGCCGCCGCCAATCACCAGGCCCGCCTCGGGCTGGTCGAGATATTCCACCGCCTCGATCCCACCGCGAACGAGGCGGACGCGCTGAAGCTGGGTGCCGTCCATCAGGCGTTGCTCGGCGGTCTGGCCGCCCAGTGGCTGGTCGACCCGGACAGCGTGCCGTCCGCCCAGGATCTGATTCGGGCGCTGCGCACGATCGTCGGGGAACTCACCGCCTGACCGGCGGCTGCGAAAAGCAGGCCGGTCAGCCGGGGAAGAGGTGGTTCAGCTCCTCCGTGCGGAACTTGCCGGTGGGGTCGAGGCGGTGCAGAAGGGTGGCGAAGTCGGGCCAGTGCGGGTAGGTGGCGGCGATCGCCTCGGTGGGGATCGTGAAGACCTTGCCCCAGTGGGGACGGGGGGCGAAGGGGGCCAGGGCGCGCTCGACCTCGGCCACCACCGGCAGCACCGCCGACGCGTCGGCGATCCAGGTGAAGTGGACGGCGAGGGTGTCGCGGCCCTGGTTCGGGCTGAGCCACAGCCCGTCGGCGGCGACGGTGCGCAGCTCGCTGGTCTGCGACACCGGAGCGGTCAGGTGCGCCACCTCGTCCAGCGCGGCGAGCGCGTCGGCGGCCACGGCCCGGGGCAGGTGGTACTCCGACTGCAACTCGTCACCACTGCTCGGGGTGAAGCCGAGCCGGAAGTGCGGCAGCCGCTCGTGCCAGGGGCCGGCGACACCGAGCTGCTCGGTGCAGTTGACCGCCGGCATGCCGGGCACCGGATGCCAGGGCCGGTCGGCCGCCGTCGTACCGAGCCAGCCCGCCGGGGGCGCGCTCTGCTCCGCCAGCTGCTTGCACCAGACCTGGGTGCCGCGGGTGGAGCGCCAGTCGGTGAAGACACTGACGCTGTACGCGGAGCCGAGCGCCTCGTCGAGCGCGGCGCGGGGCAGATCGAGGTGTACGTACTGGCGGATGTCGAAGGCTGGCACCACCTCCAGGGTGAGCCGGGTGACGATGCCCAGCGCGCCGAGGGAGACGACCATGCCGGGGAAGTCGGCGTCGTCGCGGTCCACGGTGAGCGGTTCGCCCGCCGCGGTGACCAGTTCCAGGCCGGCGACCGCGGTGGCCAGGTTGCCGATGGTCTCGCCGGAGCCGTGGGTGCCGGTGGCGACCGCGCCGGCCAGCGAGATGTGCGGCAGCGAAGCCAGGTTGGCCACGGCGTACCCCCGCTCGTGCAGCCAGGTCGCCAGGTCTCCGTACCGCATCGCGGCCGGCGCGTCGACCAGCCGGCGCGGCTCGTCGAGACGCACGGTGGCCGGCAGCCCGGCCAGGGTGACCAGGTCCCCGGTGGTGTCGCCGAGCCGGTTGAACGAGTGCCCGCTGCCCACCGCCCGGATCCGGTCGCTGCCGGCGACCAGCTCGCGCAGCTCGTCCATCGAGGACGGCCGGTGGTACGCCCGGGCGGCGTAACGAACGTTGCCCGCCCAGTTGCGGTGCGTCGACACTGCGATTCCCCCCTCCGCGCCGACGGTTACCGCCGGCCTTGTCGGGGAACCCTACGCCGATGAGCAGCTACCGTGATCCCGCCCCTCGCGGCGACGTCTACCCCTCCGAAGAGGAGATCGACCCGACCGGCAGCGGCGTCGAGCCGGCCAGCGGCCCGGCCAGCGGGTACTTCGCCAGCCAGCCCGGCCCGCAGCCGAATCCCGCGCCCGGACCGGCACCGACGCCCGTGCCCACCCCCGGCCCGCCGCCCCGGGTCGAGGGTGGCGCGTGCTCGATCGTGAGCCGGCACCTGGACGGCTCGGTGGAGGTGATCACCGTGCTGCGCGCCCCGGCCCACTGACAGCGGCCGGGGCGCTCGGCACAGCCTCAGAGCTGCCGCATCACCTCGGCGGCGACCAGATCCAGGTGGTCCAGGTCGCTCAGGTCGAGCACCTGGAGGTAGATCCGTTGGCTGCCGACCTCCGCGTACCGGCCGATCTTCTCGACGACCTCGGCCGGCGTGCCGGCCAGCCCGTTCTCGCGCAGCTCGGCCGGCTCCCGGCCGATCACCGCGGCCCGCCGGGCCACCTCGGCGTCGTCCCGCCCGCAGCAGAGCACCAGCGCGTTGGACCAGGTCAGCTCGGCCGGGTCGCGGTCGATCGCCTGGCACGCGGCGCGCACCCGGTCGAACTGGGTGACCGTGTCGTCCACCGAGACGAACGGCAGGTTGAACTCGTCGGCGTACCGGGCGGCCAGCGCCGGCGTACGCTTCGCGCCCATCCCGCCGATCAGGATCGGCGGGTGCGGCCGCTGCACCGGCTTGGGCAGCGCGGGCGAGTCGCTGACCTGGTAGTGGCGTCCGGCGAAGTCGAAGGTCTCGCCCGACGGGGTCCGCCACAGACCGGTGATCACCGCCAACTGCTCGGCCAGCCGGTCGAACCGCTCCCCCAGCCCCGGGAACGGGATTCCGTACGCGCGGTGCTCGGCGTCGTACCAGCCGGCGCCGATGCCCAGCTCGACCCGTCCCCCGCTCATCTGGTCCACCTGGGCGACGGTGATGGCCAGCGGACCGGGCAGCCGGAACGTGGCCGCGGTCATCAGCGTGCCGAGCCGGATGGACCGGGTGTCGCGGGCCAGCCCGGCCAGGGTGGTCCAGGCGTCGGTGGGGCCGGGGTCGCCGCTGACCGAGCCCATCTTCAGGTAGTGGTCGGAGCGAAAGAAGGCGCCGAAGCCGGTCTCCTCGGCGCGACGGGCCACGGCGAGCAGATCGTCGTAGCTGGCGCCCTGCTGAGGTTCGGTGAAGATCCGCAGTTCCATGATGTCGAGCATAGGAAGGCGCCGGCCTCGTCGCCTGGATCTAGGGTGGGGCGGTGTCCGAAATCGCCGTCGCCGTGGTTGGCCTGCGGGTCACGTACGGCAGCCTGTCCGTGGTCCGGGACGTCGACTTCGACCTGCCGGTCGGAGGCGCGCTCTGCCTGGTCGGCGAGAACGGTGCCGGCAAGTCCACGGTGCTGCGTTGTGTCACCGGGCTGGTCGAGCCGACCGCCGGCTCGGTGCGGGTCTTCGGCGCGCCGCCGGACGGCACGGCCGCGTTCTGGCGCCGGGTGGTGGCCACCGTCGAGCAACCCGGTTGGTACGCCGGGCTCACCGTCCGCGAGCACGTCGAACTGGTCCGGCTGGCCGGTGGCGGCGATCCGGCCGATGGCCGGGTCTACGATCTGCTGAAGGTGCTGGGCCTGCACGACCTCGGCGACGGTACGCCGGACCGGCTCTCCTCCGGTGAGCGGCAGCGTCTGCTGCTGGCCGCCGCCCTGGCCCGCCCGGCCGACCTGTTGGTGCTCGACGAGCCGGAGCAACGCCTCGACGCGGCGATCCGGCCCGTGGTGGCGGGGCTGCTCCGCGAGCATCTGGCCGGCGGCGGAAGCCTGCTGCTGGCCAGCCACGACCCGGCCTTCGTGGCCGTCCTCGGCTGCCCGGTGCTGAAGCTGCACTCCGGCAGCCCGCTGCCGCAGACCGCCGACGGCCCGGCACCCGATGGGACGGGTCCGGTCGGCGACGGGGCATCAGTGTCCGGCGGCCCGGTGTGACCCAGGTGGTCGAGCGACCGACCCGGCGGGGGTCGACGTACCCGAGCGCCCGTCGGCTGCGCGCACGGGTCCGGCGGCAACGCGCGCAGCGGGGTCGGTCGCTGTCGTTGGAAACGCTGTACGTGCTGGTGCTGACGGTCGCGATGGCGGTGGCGTTGGCCGGTCCGCGGCTCGGGCTGGCACTCTGGCCGGCGCAGCCGGCTGCCAGCGCCGACCGGGTGGCGGTGCTGCTGCTCTTGGCCGGGGGCGCCGCCGGCCTGGTGCTGTTGCTGCGTGGCCTGGGCCCGCTGTTCCTGAGCCGCGATGAGCTGACCTGGCTTCTTCCGGCACCGATCCCCCGCCGGGGCCTGCTGTTGCCGGCGCTGATCCGGGCGCTGACCATCGGCGCGATCGCGGGCAGCGTGTTGGCCCTCGTCGGCGCTGCCCGCCTGGCGGCCCGGCCGATCGCCGGGGCGGATCTGGCCGGCTGGTTGAGCGTGGGGGCGGCCGGCGGTGTGCTGTTGGCGCTGCTCGCGGTGGCCGCCCAACGCGGGCCGGGATACTGGCGTTGGCTCGACGGATCGCTGCCCGCGATCCTGGTGGTGCTCGGCGCGGCGGCGCTGCTCGCCCGGGTGCATCCGCTGCCGGCGCCGGCCGCCGGCGCGCCGCCCCCGCTGCCGGTCACCATCGGGGTGGTCGCCGTCACCGCGGCGCTCACTGCCCTGGCGGTACGCGGTCTCGCGCGGCTTCCCGACGCCCGCCTGTACGAACCATCGGCGACCGTCGGCAGCTACCTGGACGCCGCGTACGCGGTCGAACCGTCCTTCCTGACCGACCTGCGCGAGCGGCGGTACTGGCGGCGGCGGGCGCTGCGGACCCGGCCGCTGCTTCCCCGACGCCGTTGGCTCGTGCCGGTGCAGCAGGACCTGCTGGTGTTGCGCCGGCGCGGCTGGCGGGTGGCCTGGCTGCTCGCGGTGACCCCGCTGCCGGCGCTGCTCACCGCCGGCCCTCGCTGGTTGCCCGCGCTGGCCCTGGTGGTGGGGGCCGGCACGGCCGGCGGGGTGACCCTGGACGCGCTGCGGCGCGACGCGGCCCACCCGGCGTTGCTGCGCCTGCTGGGGCTGACCGGGCGCCGGGCAGTGACGCTCCGGTCGATCGTGCCGATCCTGCTGGCCACCGTCTGGTCCGGGTTGGCCGTGGCGCTGTTGGGGCTGCTCGGCGGTCTGCCGCCGGGGCCCTGGTGGGCACTCGGTCTGGCGTTCGGTCCGACGGCCGCGATGCTGGCCGTGCGGCGCGCCCGAGCCGGCCAGATCGACAACGCTCTGCCGCTGATCGACACCCCGATGGGCGCCATCGCGCCCGGCCCGTTGATGTGGCTGACGAACGGCGCGGACGTGCTGCTGTTCGCCGTGCCCACCCTGTTCGCCCTGCTGGCTCCGGTGTCGCCGGCCTGGGGGTGGGTCGGGGCCCAGGTCGTGCTCTCCGCCCTCGCGCTGGCGGGTTATCTGAACTTCGGCGTGGACCGTCGCCGCCCGCAGGTGTGAACCGTTCCGCCGGGCCTGACCGCGCCGTCCGCCGGTCTCCGCCGGGCCTGACCAGGCCCCGACAGGGCCGACACGTGCCGTACGGCCCCTCCCGATACTCGATCGGGAGGAGCCGCCCCCGTTGCGCCACGCCGGGCGTACCCGGCGTGGTTGCTACATCGTGGTTGCTACATCGTGGTTGTTACATCGTGGTTGTTAATAGGGGGCCCCTGCTCTACACCAGGCGTTAATAGGGGGCCCCTCCTTTCAAGGGGTTGCGCGGCGGATGATCAGGTAGCTGACGGCGGCGAGCGGGAGGGCGAGCAGCGCCGGCCAGCCGACCAGCAGGGCCCCGCCGGACTGGTCGGCGAACCAGCCGCCGATCGCCGGCCACCAGCCCCGCCAGGTGGTGAGGGCCGCAAGCCCACCGATCCCGACAAACGCCGCAGTGCTCAGGGTAAGCATGCCGTTGATGCCCCAGCGCTTGAACACCAGCGCGATCGCGAAACCGAGGAAGCCGAGCAGCAGGAACGGGATGGCGAAGGCGAGGTACCGCAGCACCGGGTTCTCCACCAGCAGGAACGGCAGGCCGAAGAAGGTCAGGTCGAGGCCCCAGCCACCGGTCGCCTTCTCGACGACGGAGAGCAGGTGAAGCACCCCCGCGTAGACGATCGCCTGTCCCACGAAGTGAAGCAGGCTGCCGAGGTAGAAGCTGCGACGCGACATGCCCAGCCCCATCGCGAACGGAAATTCCTGGATGATCACGTTGACGCAGGCGATGAACATCACGATGTAGATGCTGGCCAGGCCACCGGTGGTGGGTTCGGGATCGGCATCGCCGATCGAGGCGAAGATCGCCAGGTTGATCAGAAAGCTGGAGGCGAGGATTCCCCAGGGCCAGCCGACCACGAGGGGCCAGGCGACGAACTGGAGTCGGGCCACGGTCAGGGCGCGGTTCATCGGACGGCCTCCTTGCTGGTCGCACCGACGGTGGCCGGTGCTGCGCCGTTGGTGGCGGTGGTCAGGCGGACGACGGTGTCCTGCAGCGAGGACGCTTCGAGGGTGAGGCCGAGGGCCCGGGCCCGGTCGTGGTCGGTCGGGCCGAAATCGCCGCGTACGGTGGCGCGGGCCGCTCCGCCGAGCAGCACCCGGTGCAGTTCCGCGCCGGTACGGGTGAACTCGTCCACCGCCGCGACCGGACCGGCAACGGTGAGCACCTGACCGCGCAGGGCCTCCGCCTCCACGTCCAGCAGCAGCCGGCCCCGGTCGATCAGCAGGACGTGCTCGATCAGGTCGCTGACCTCGTCGATGAGGTGGGTGGAGAGCACGATGGTGCGCGGGTGCTCGGTGTAGTCGGCCAGCAGGCGGTCGTAGAAGATCTGCCGGGCGACGGCGTCCAGGCCGAGGTACGGCTCGTCGAAGAAGGTCAGTGGGGCCCGCGAGGCCAGCCCGACGATGATGCCGAGCGAGGAGAGCATTCCGCGGGAGAGCTTGCGCACGTTGCGTCGCGGCGGCAGCCGGAAGTCGTCGACCAGTTGCTGGGCCAGTTCCTCGTCCCAGCAGGGATGGACCAGGCTGGCCGCGCGCAGCACGTGATGCACCCGCAGGGCCGACGGGTAGGTCTGGCTCTCCTTGATGAAGGAGATCCGGGAGAGGACCCGCTCGTTCTCGTACGGGTGCTGCCCGAAGACCGCGACGTCGCCGGAGGTGGCGAAGTTCTGTGCGGTGAGGATCTGCATCAGGGTGGTCTTGCCGGCGCCGTTGCGCCCCAGCAGGCCGTAGATCCGGTTCTCGGCGAGCGAGAAGCTGACCCCGTCCAGCGCGGTGACACCTCCGTATCGTTTGGTGAGATCGGTGACGGTGACGACCGGACTCATCGGGTCTCCTCCCAGGTGTCGATCATGTGCTTGAGCTCGGCCGGGTCGATGCCGAGCTTGCGCGCCTCGGTCAGCAGCGGTTGGACGTACTGCCGGGCGAACTCGTCACGGCGCCGGCCGCGCAGCTTGGCGCGGGCGCCGGAGGAGACGAACATCCCGATGCCTCGTTTCTTGTAGAGCGTTCCGTCGTCGACCAGCTTGTTGACGCCCTTGGCGGCGGTCGCCGGGTTGATCCGGTGGAAGGCCGCCAACTCGTTCGTCGACGGCACCTGCCCCTCCTCGGCCAGCGTCCCGTCCAGGATCGAGTTCTCCAGCAACTCGGCGATCTGGAGGAAGAGCGGCCGCCCGTCCTCCATCACGGTTGCCCGCCTACCTGGTCCACTGGTTCATTACTCATGTAACTAACCATGCAACCAGAAGGGGGCCGATGTCAAACGTCGTGTCGGTGCGGGATGCCATCCTGTCCCTGCCGGACACCACGACCCTGCTGGAGAGCGCCACGTGAAGTACCTGATGCTGATCTACGGCAACGAGCAGATCTGGGGCAGCCTCCCGGCCGATGACCTGGCCACCCTGATCGGCGAGGTCGATGCCTTCAACAAGGCGCTGCGCGCCTCCGGTGAGCTGGTGGATTCGCAAGGGCTCGACACCCGACCCAGGGCGGTACGCGTCGTCGACGACACCCCGGTGGTCACCGACGGGCCCTACCTGGAGGCGAAGGAGTACGTCGGCTCGTACTTCGTGGTCGACGTGTCCAGCGAGCAGCGGGCGTTGGAGATCGCCCGGTCGTACCCGGGCCTGCGGTTCGATGCCGGGGGCGGCCTCGAGATCTGGCCGCTGATGACGGCGAGCGGGCCGGACCGCTGAGCCTCGACGAGGCCGCCGCCGACCTGCTGCGTCGACTCGCGCCGCAGATGCTCGGTGCGCTGGTGCGACGCCACGGCGACTTCGCCCGGGCCGAGGACGCGGTGCAGGACGCCCTGGTCGCCGCCGTCGAGAGGTGGCCACGCGAGGGCGTACCGGAGCATCCGGCGGGCTGGCTGCACACCGTGGCCAACCGCCGCTACGTCGACCAGGTGCGCGCCGAGGCCGCGCGGGCGCGCCGGGAGCGTACGGTGCTCGACACCACCCCGCGCGACGCGCTGGTCGCGCCGCCACCCGACGCCGAGCGGCCCCGCGACGACCTGCTGGAGCTGTTCCTGCTCTGCTGCCACCCCGCGCTGGCCGCCCCCGCACAGCTGGCCCTCACCCTGCGGGCGGTGGGCGGGCTGACCACCGCCGAGGTCGCCGCGGCCTTCCTGCTGCCGGAGAAGACCATGGGGCAGCGGATCTTCCGGGCCAAGCAGCGGCTACGGGAGGCGGGCGCCCGGTTCGCGCTGCCACCGGCGGCGGAGCGGGGGGCGCGGCTGGCGGTGGTCCGCCAGGCGCTGTACCTGATGTTCAACGAGGGCTACGCCGCCAGCAGCGGCCCCGAGCTGCTCCGGCCCGACCTGACCCGGCAGTCCCTGCGGCTGACCCGCCGGCTGCACGAGCGGCTGCCCGACGACGGGGAGACGGCGGGGCTGCTGGCGCTGATGCTGCTGACCGAGGCGCGGGCCACCGCCCGGGTCGGCACGGACGGCGAGCTGGTGCCGCTCGCCGAGCAGGACCGGCTGCGGTGGGACCGGGCGGCCATCGCCGAAGGTTGCGCGCTGGTCACGCGGAGCCTGTCCACCTCGCCGCCCGGCCCGTACCAGGTGCAGGCCGCGATCGCGGCCGTGCACGCCGAGGCGCCGAGCGCCGAGGCCACCGACTGGCCGCAGGTGCTCGCCCTCTACGAACTGCTGGAGCGGCTGGCCCCCAACCCGGTCGCCACGCTGAACCGGGCGGTGGCGGTGGGCATGGTGCGCGGGCCCGCCGCCGGGCTGGCCCTCCTGGCTGAATTGGAGTCGGGGCTGCTCGCCGGGCACCACCGGCGGCACGCCGTCACGGCGCACCTGCTGGAGCTGGCCGGCGACCGGGCCGCCGCCGCGGCGGCCTGGCGGCAGGCGGCCGATCTCGCCGGCAGCGAACCCGAACGACGGCACCTGCTGCGCCGAGCCGCCCGCTGTGAGTGATCCGGATCACAGCAGATCCTGGTAGAAGCGACCGGCTCGGCTCCGATCCACCGGTGAGCGGGCACCCGGCGTGGGTGCCCCGGATCCGGGAGGAACGGACATGACCAAGGTGACCGCGCAGCTGTCGGTGTCGCTGGACGGTTTCTACGCCGGCCCACGACACGACGGCGACGGCGACTGGATGGCGTCGGCGGAGAGCCACGGCTTCTTCCGGGTGACCCGGTGGGTCACCGAGGCGATGTCCTGGCGGGAACGGCAGGGCTTCGCCGGTGGCCGGCAGGACGTCAACTCCGAGATCGTCGCGGAGTCGTTCGACGCGGCCGGGGCGTACGTGATGGGGCGCCGGATGGCCGACGGCGGTGAGGTGCCCTGGGGCGACGAACCGCCGTTCCGCGCCCCGGTCTTCGTGGTGACCCACCGCCCTCGCGAACGGCTGGTACGCCAGGGCGGCACCAGCTTCACCTACGTCACCGACGGGGTGGAGAGCGCGGTGGCACAGGCCCGGGCCGCGGCGGGCGGCAAGGACGTGGCGGTGGCCGGCGGCGGCAGCCTGGTCCGGCAGGTGCTGCGCGCCGGCCTTCTCGACGAGTTGGAACTGCACGTGGTGCCGGTCGTGCTGGGCACCGGGATGCGCCTGTTCGACGCCGACCTCGGCCTCGACGAGTTCGAGGGAATCGAGCTGACCCCCACCCGCGTCGTGCCCGACCCACAGGTCACCCACCTCCGCTACACCGTGCACGACCGCACCCCCCTAACCCTCGACGACCGCGGCGCCGGAACCGAAAAGGCGTAAGGAAGGGTGTAAGGAAGGGCCCCTTCTTAACGCCTGGCGTAGTAAAAGGGCCCCTTCTTAACAACCTGGTCGCGACCGGCGGCACCGCCGACGCCGGCAAGGGACAACGCGAACGGGTCGCCAGCCCTAGAGTGGCGGCAGCCTTTCGACCTAGGAGGTGCGGTGTCGGAGCCGCCACCCGCCGAGCGTTCCCCGAGCACGGGAGACCCCGGCGAGATGTCTGTCCCCACTGAAGCCGGCACGACGGCAGCGGGGACGACACCGCAACTACTGGTCGTGCCGTCCGACGCCGGGCTGCCGTCCATCGTCTGGCCCGGCCCGGCCGACCAGCCCGCCTGGGCCATTCCGGTGACCGTCCCGCCCGGCACCAGGGGTTACGCCATCTTCCTCCCGCTGGTGCCGGCCGACGCCGAGCCGGCCGCGATCCCGCAAGCTCCGCCGGTGCCGGTGCCGGGGGCGGTGCCGGCGGCGGGGTCCGGCCGGCCGACCATGATCACGGGACACGTCGCGGCCACCGGTTCGACGCAGGCGACGCCACCGGCACAGTGGACCGCCGAATCGCCACCGCCACCGCCACCGCCACCAGCACAGCGGACCGCCGAGACGCCACCGGCACAGCGGGCCAGCGAGGCGGCGCCACCACCGGCCGGCATCGGCACGACGGCAGCGCCGGCCGACACGGCAACGGCCGGCACGCCGACAGTGGGCACGCCGACGGTTGGCCCGCCACCGGTGGGCACGCCGACAGTGGGCACGCCACCGGTTGGCCCGCCGACGGTGGCCGGGGCGGTATCGGTGACAGGCGGCCACGGTCCGCTGCCGGTACCGCCGGGCTACCTGCCGGCCCCCTCACCGTACGAATTCCGGCGGCCACCCCGGCCGCCGTCGTTCTTCGACCGGGTGTGGCCCGGACCCGCGCCGGACGGCGGCGACCGGGCTACCGTATTGGCCGTTCTGGCCAGCGCGCTGGGCGTGGCGGCTTTCGTGCCGCTCGGCCGCACCGGCATCGGCTGGTTCCTCGGCTGGTTGGTGCTCACTGCCGCCGTCACCGTGGCGGTGCGGTGCCACACCGCCGCGCTGCCCCGCGCCGAGCGCTGGGTCCGGGCCGGTTGGGCGGGCGGCGCCCTGGCGCTGCTCGCGGTGCTCAGCTTCCGCAACGCCTGGTGGCTGGTGACGTTCTGCGTGCTCGGGGCACTGGGTTGCGCGGCACTGGCGATCGTCGGTGGTCGACGACTCCGGTCGATCCTGTTCAGTCTGTACGCCGCCCCGATCGCCGGGCTTCGCGGGCTGCCCTGGGTGCGTACCCACGTCCGGGCACCCGGCAGCCCCGGCGCCGCGCGCCGCGTCGTCTGGTCGGTCGCCGCCACCGTGGTCATCCTGGTGGTCTTCGGTACGCTGCTCTCCTCCGCCGACGCCGCCTTCTCCCGGGTGCTCGGCGCGGTCATCCCGGAAATCAGCGTCAGCGGCGTGTTCCGCTGGCTCTTCCTCGCGGCCGTGGGCGGCCTGATCGCGGTGGCCGCCGTCTACACGATCGCCGCGCCGCCGGACCTGGCGGCCGTGGACCGGCCCACCAGCCGCCGGCTCGGCCTGGTCGAGTGGGCACTGCCGATCGCCACCCTCGTGGTCCTGTTCGGCGGCTTCGTCGCGGTGCAGTTCACCGTCCTCTTCGGCGGGCAGCAGCACGTGCTGAAGACCACCGGTCTCAGCTACGCCGAGTACGCCCGCAGCGGCTTCTGGCAACTGGTCGTGGTCACCCTGCTGACCCTGGCGGTGTTGGGCGCGGTGACCCGGTGGGCCCGCCGGGACCGACAGCTCGACCGGGTTCTGCTGCGGGTCCTGCTCGGCCTGCTCAGCGCACTGACCGTGGTCATCGTGGTGTCGGCACTGTCCCGGATGTACACGTACCAGAAGGTGTACAGCTTTACCGGTGAGCGGATCTTCGTGATGGCGTTCGAGCTGCTGCTCGGTGCCGTCTTCCTGATGATCCTGGTGGCCGGCGTACGCTGGCGCGGCGGGTGGATCCCGCGACTGACCGCGGCGCTCGGGGTGGCAATGCTGCTCGGGTTGGCGGTGCTAAATCCCGAGGATTACGCGGCCCACCGCAACGTGGCCCGCTACGAGGAGACCGGGCGCATCGACGCCTGGTACCTACGTGCCCTCTCGGCCGACGCCACGCCGGCCCTGGCCGCGCTGCCCGATCCGATCCGTCGCTGCACACTGGGCTGGATCGCCGACGACCTTGCCGAGCCGGACCCGTGGTACGCCTGGAACCTGGGCCGCGACCGGGCCCGGGCGGTGCTCGACCGGTTGGGGCCCGACGCCATCGGCAACCAGCGCGACTGCCGTCGTGTCGACCAGCTCGACCTGCCGAAGAACCGATCGCCACGCTGACGGGCCCCGCGCGGCCGGATTGTCCGGCCGCGCGGGACTGCCATCGGGGAAAGCGAAGACCTCGATGGTCAGCTGTCGACGAAGCGCCGGCTAGAACCCGCTCCACCTGCTCGCCGAGCACCTGTAGGTCTTCCCACCATCCTGCGAGATGCAGCGCATCAGGAACTTCCCGAAAAAGGGAACCTTGAAGGTGTAGATGTGGGCCTTGGTCTTCCCGTACTTCACGCCGGATTTGTGATCGAGGTCGGTAAGGGTCCAGTCGGGATCCGGCTGCTTCAGCACGGCCACGCTCTTGAGCGAATCGACGCGCCCGCCGAGGAAGAACCGCTTGGCGTCCGCTGCCGACAGCTCGCTGTCGCCGACGAGAACCTCCACCGCCTCCAGGTCGTCGAGTGACACGTCGCTGGCCTTTTCGGCGGTCGTTCTCGCCGCTCCCAAGGTGGTGTAGCCGAACAGGTCGAGGGCCGTGCTCCGGACGGGCTGGGGGCAAGTCCACCTGTTCATGAAATAGAAGCACAGGGTCGTGCACCAGTCGCGGCCATCCGGAACGGAGTTGGCGAAGACCAGGGTGGACGTGGGTTTCCCGTCGGCGGGGGAACCGTCGTACCTGCCGTCGGCGAGGTCGGCCATCGTCGTGTTGAGAAGTTCCTTGCCGCCCGGCATCACGCCCCGCAGCTTGACGCCTTCGACATCGTCGCCGGCGGCCAGCGCCATCAGCTGGTCGACGGTCAGGGCTTTACCCTCGGTTTCGATCGCCGTAACCGTGTCCAGGCTGCCGAGGGGCTTGCCGGTCAGCCGTTCCATCTCGTACAGCATCTGCCCCGGAGCACCGGGCTGGTCGGTGACCGTCACGGTGGGGAGGTCGGTTTCGACGGCACCCGAGGGAACGGGGGCGACCGCCAGTGCGACTGCCGCCACGGCGGCCACGACCGTGGCCCGCCTGGCTGCTACCTTCCACGCTGCTCTCACTAGAACCGCCATTCACAGGTGAACACCACGCTGAGGCTGGGCCCGGGCACGGGTACCACGCGGCAGTGGTCCCGCACCACCTCACCGAGCTCTTCGAGCACGCCGACGACCCACGCGATGGCCCGCTTGATGGCGCCCCAGAAGCTCAGATAGACCACGGTCGGCTCTTTCGTGCCGACGTCGTCGATGATGTCGTTCATGGTCTTCGCGGGATCGGGCCGGTCCACGACCTTCAGCACCTTGGCCCCGGTGGTGTCCTTACCCGCCAGGAGCGCCTCGATCTCCTTGGGGGTCCGTTCCCTGCCGTCGTCGACCACCACGACCGCGCGGTCGATCGTCAGTTCCTTCTCGCCGGTGAGGGCGGCGGTGATGCCGGCGATCTCGGCCATCGTGAGCTTGCCGGTCAACGCAGATCCCGCGAACTGCCGGACCGAGACGTTGCCGGCCGGATCGACCTGGATCTCACTGGCGGTGATGGCGTCCGTTCGCTCGAATGGCGCCCACGCGAACTCCCACTGCCCGCCCACGCAACGGAACTGGCCGTGCACCGCGCGCTCAGGCTCGGTGGCGGTCTTGATGACCTCGCCGCGCTCGTCCAGGTACTGGACGACACAGTCGGTGCCCCCCTTTCGCGGCTCGTCGGGCCGGGCCACGGCGACGGCGGGCATGGCCAGGACCATGCCGCTGACCACCCCGAGCACCGCCGATCGGTACGTCATGCGCCTCATCTAGCGCTCCAATCCTCAATCGAGACTGACCTTCGAAGCGTGGTGGTCCGCACCTCAGCGGTGCTGAAGCGGAGCTGAAAGACCGTGGTCCCGGGGCCGATGCCCGGCGGGCGAAAGCGTCATGGAACATGGTCGGGTCGTGGTTCCGACAGATGGCCAGCCACGCGTGATCCGGCCGTAAGCTCGATCCGGAGCCGTCCGCTCGCCGGTGGGAGGATGTATGCAGGTACGGCTTCTCGGGCCGGTCGACGTGACCGTGGGCGCGGTCGCGCGGTCGGTCCCCGGCCTGCGCCGCAAAGCTGTGCTCGCCGTCCTCTCTCTGCACGCGGGCGAGATCGTGAGCACCGGCCGCCTCATCGACATCCTCTGGAGTGATCGGGCGCCCACAACAGCCCGCAACACTCTGCAAGCTCACGTGTCGTACCTTCGCAAGATCATCGGCGGGCGGGAGGCGATCGTGGCCCGACCGCCGGGCTACGTTCTGCAGATCGGCTCCGAGGCCACCGACGCCGCGGCCGCCGAACGCCTGATCGGGCAGGCCAAGCGGGCGGCGGACCCTGACCGCGTCGCGTCCGGGCTCCGGGCCGCCCTCGCCCTGTGGCGCGGCCCGGCGCTGGCGGATGTCGACGGCGTCGGGTGGCTGGAGGCGCAGGCGGAGCGCCTGGCGCACCTGCGGCGAGAGGCCGCGCACGCGTTGACCGAGGCCCGCCTGAGCATGGGCGAACACACCGAGCTGGTGCCGGAGCTACAGCGCTTGACCTCGCAGCAGCCGTACGACGAGGGCCTCCACCGACAGCTCATGATCGCGTTGTACGGCGCTGGCCGGCAGGCCGAAGCGCTCGCGACGTATCAGCGGCTGCGGGGGCGCCTCGCGGAGGATCTCGGCATCGCGCCGGCCCCGGCGTTGCGGCAGCTCGAAGTCGCCATCCTGCGCCAGGACCCCGACCTCGTTCCGCAGCCACGGGCGATCACCGTGTCAGCTCCCACACCCGACCGGGCCGTCCCGGCGCAACTTCCCCTGGCGGCGCAGGCGTTCGTCAGCCGTACTGCGGAAATCACGCACCTGGACGCGATCCTCGACAAGCTGGCTGAGGCGGACCCGACACATCCGGCGGCCGTGGTGATCTCGGCGGTCTCCGGGACCGCGGGGATCGGCAAGACCGCTCTCGCCGTGCACTGGGCCCACCGGATCGCGGCACGCTTTCCCGACGGTCAGCTCTACGTGAACCTGCGCGGGTTCGACCCCGCCGCGTCGGTTCTGGACCCTGCCGCAGCGATCCGCTCGTTCCTCGACGCGTTCGGGATACCCGCGCAGCAGATTCCGGCTGACCTGGATACCCAGGCCAGCCTCTACCGCAGCACCCTTGCGGGCAAGCGGGTACTGGTGCTGCTGGACAACGCCCGCGACGTCGAACAGATCCGCCCACTGCTGCCCGGCTCGCCGGGGTGCCTGGTATTGATCACCAGCCGCAACCGGCTCACCCCGCTTGTGGCGACCGAGGGCGCCCACCCATTGACCCTGGACCTGCTCTCCCCGGCAGGCGCCCGGGAACTCCTGGTCGGCCGTCTCGGCGCCGATCGGATCGCGGCCGAGCCGCAGGCCGTCGACGACGTCGTCGCCCGCTGCGCCGGTCTCCCGCTCGCCCTTGCCGTGGCCGCGGCCCGCGCGGCAACGCAGCACAGCTTCTCCCTCGCGGCGATCGCCGCACAGTTGCGCGACGCCGCAGGTCACCTGGACGCACTGCGCGGCGGTGACGCCGCCACCGACATCCGGGCGGTCTTCTCCTGGTCCTACCGAACGCTGAGCCCGAACGCCGCACGGCTGTTCCGGCTGTTGGGTCTACACCCCGGGCCGGACCTCACCGCACCCGCCGCAGCCAGCCTGGCCGGCATCCCGATCCGACCGGCGCGCCTGCTGCTGGCCGAACTCGTCGACGCACACCTGCTCACGGAACGCATACCCGGCCGTTACACCTTCCACGATCTGCTCCGTGCCTACGCCACAGAACAGGCCCACGACCTCGACGACGAGCACATCCGCCGGGCCGCACTGAACCGGATCCTCGACCACTATGTGCACGCCGCTCACGCCGCCACGGCACTCCTGGGCCCTAGCCTGGCCCCGCCGATCAACCCGGCGCCGCTGCCGGCCGGCATCACCACCGAGGAGCACGCTGACGACGACGCGGCGCTGGCCTGGTTCACCGCCGAGCGTCCCGTGCTCCTGGCCGCCGTCGAGTACGCCGCCGAAGCCGGTCTCGATACGCATGCGTGGCAACTTGCCTGGACGCTGAGCACCTTCCTGGTCCGGCAGGGGTTCTGGCCCGATCAGGTAGCCGCCCAGACCACCGCGTTGGCCGCCGCACGCCGCGTCGGTGACCTTACCGGCCAAGCAAATGCCCTGCTCAACCTCAGTCTCGGCTACTCCCGATCGGGTCAGATGGACAGCGCGTTGCCATGTCTGCAGCAGGCCGTCGACCTGTTCGAAACGGTCGGCGATCCCGGCGGGCAGGCAACCGCCCTCGAAGGACTGGCCTGGCTGGCCGAGCGGCAGGGTCGGCTCGCCGACGCGCTCAGCACAATGCAACGCGGTCTTGATCTCGTCGGCGCCGAAGAGCACCGGTACGCGACGGTCCGGCTCCTCAACGGCGTCGGCTGGTGCCACGCGCTGCTCGGCGAACACGAGCTGGCTGTCACCTACTGCGAACGGGCGCTGGTCGTGTCCCAGGGGCTCAACGACCGGAGCACCGAGGCCGCCACCTGGGACAGCCTCGGCTACGCCCACCGCCACCTCGGCAATTATCGGCAGGCCGTCACCTGCTATGAGCTTTCCGTCGACCTGTACCGAGACCTCACCGACAGCTACAACGAAGCCCTCACCCTGGCCGATCTCGGGGACGTTCACCACCACGCGGGTCACTGCCGAGCCGCCCACCAAGCCTGGCGGACCGCCGTGGAGATCCTCGATCGACTCGGTCACCCGGACGCGGACCCGGTACGCGCCAAACTCACCGCGTGACCAACGCCTCCCGCTGTCACGCCTCCCGCTGCGGACCCGGTCTTCCGTCACTGTCCCGTTTCCGGGACCAGAAAATCGTCACGCCCAGCAGGCCGGCGGCCAGCAGGGTCACCCCGGAGACGGTCACCGCCCTCGTCTGCCCGCTCACGTCCGGCAGCAGGAAGGCGGCGATGTCCAGCAGGAACGCCGCGGACGCGACCACGGTGAGCGCGGCGGCGACCCGGTTGAGCCGCCCGTCCAGCTGTGTGCTGCGCAGTGACGACTCGGCGAGCAACGAGGCGTTCACGTGGGTGAGCAGCTTCTCCGCACGGTCGTGCGTACCGTCGAGCCCGATGGTCTCGCGGGCGGCGATGTAGGTGGCGCGGTCGTCCTGGCCCGACTCGACACGGTACGCGTCGAGTCGGTGGTAGTCGGCCCAGACGCTGTCGAGGAAACGACGAAACTCTGGTCCCTCGAGCCGTCCGAGGGTCGCCCGGGACAGTTCGGTCAGGATCCGGAGCCCGCCGACGCTGGCACCCACCAGCACCGACTGCTGCGCGACAGCGATGTCGGCGGGTTCCAGCATCGTCAGGATGTCGTCGATACGTTCCGGGGACGGATCACCGTCCCAGGCGTAGGTGTAGGGCAGCAGGATCTGGCAGTGGGGGCCCAGCACCAGATTGGGCACCCGACGATCCGGCTCCCAGGCGGGCTCCCGGGCGATGAAGTGGCAGTTGTATCGAACGGCGCGGGGGTCGACCTCCGTCCAGTCGGAGGCCTGAGCGCCACCGGGCGGTACCACCAGATGCGTGAGAAGCCCGGACTGCTTCGCGCCGGCCAGCACCTCCCCCAGCAACGCTCGGTCGGCTTCGCGGAGCTTGCGGTTGATCGTCGCGTCCAGCGCGGCCAGCTCGTGCGCGTCGCACTTGCGGAGATCGGTCGGGTGGCGCAGGGCGTACGCCACGAACACCGCGCCGGCGGCGAGGATCCGGATCCGACAGCTGACGATCGTCACCTCGGGCAGGCTGACCGCGGCTCGGACGATGTCCGTGAGATCGACCTCGAGCGTCTCCTCGGAGTTGTAGGCCACCGAAGCGAGCGTGCCGGGGACGGGGTGGAATTCGCCCCGTCCCGGCAGCACCACCCGCTCCACCGTACGGTCGAGCGCGTAGTGCAGCGGGTAGGCCCTGGTCTGGACGTGCAGCACATCGGTCATAACCCGGCCACCGCCACATGCTCCGGGATCAGCTCGATCTCGGGTACCACGACCTCACCGAGGTACCGGCGCTGAAGGTCCTCGGGGCTGTGGTTGTCCACCGGCCCACCCACGATGGTCGCGAGATCACCGGTCGTCAGGTAGGTGGCGTCCTCGGGCACCGACCGCTTCCGGAACCACCGGCGTTGCGCCGCCAGCACCGGATGATCCGCCGTGGAGAGCGGCCAGTAGCTGACGGCCGTCACGGTGTCCGGTCCCGCCGATACCCCCAGCCCGATGACCGCCCTGGCGTCCTCCGGAGGCAGGTAGAAAACCAACCCCTCGGCCACGTACGCGACGGGCCGCCCGGCGGCGAACTGCCGGATACGGTCCAGGAGACGATGACGTGTCTCCGGGTCGTTGAGATCCGCCGCGACATGCTCGACGTCTCGTTGATCGAGCACCCCGGCGGCCCGCAGCTCGGCAGCCCGTCGCTGCTTGGCCGCCACGATGTGCGGCAGGTCGACCTCCATCGCCGCGGCGAACGGCAGCAGCCACGGGTACGACGAGAAGCCGGCGCCGCAGACCACCAGCACCGTGTCGCTGCGCTTCTCCAAGGCCTGGGTCAGGGTTTCCAGGATGATGCGGCCACGCAATGACACGACCAGGTCGTCATGGGGGTACACCGATTCGGCGAACTCGTCCCACATGTCCCGAACCGCGCCACGCTGCTCGTCCGCGATCCACTCCCTCGCCAGCGGATCGGCCGCGAGGTCCTCCCGTCGCGCTCGTGATTCGTTGACCAGGTACGCGGTAAGTCCGACATCGTTGTGCACGTCCACATCGAACCATCAACCGGCAACATGACAGCTGCCCGCATCCGCCAGCTCGGCTGGGATCTCCCGCGTACGACAGGTTGGACCGGAGGCACCGCCATACGAAACCGCACCGCCGGTAGGGTCGCCCAAGCACCGGCTCCGATTGTTGATCTACGTCGTACCGCCGGTCGGCGCGGTACGCCGAAGCAACCGGCATTACCGGCGACCAACAGCACTGCCTGTGACCAGGGATCAAAGACGAAAAGAACCCGAAGGGCGACGTCGCGGCCAGACCTCGGCCGCAGTTCTTTGAGGTTGCTGATGCTCGAACCGCGGAGAGTGTCGACCAGTGGACCCATGGTGCGGATCGCGGGCATGAGATCCGCGTGATCCTACCGACCGCTGCTCGGCAACCGGATCGCCGAGGTGCGCGTGGCGCCTCTCGAACCGGCCGGATGGGGCACCCGTGCCCACGAACCGCCGCACCGCGGATGCTCGGGCGCGCCTCGGCGGCGATGACGCTGGATGTCTACGCGAACCTGTTCGAGGACGACCTGGACCAGGTGGCGGACCGCCTCGACCGGGCGGCGGCCCGTGCCGCTGCGGACTCAGCGCGGACTGACGGGGCGGGTCCGGATCTCGACGCGGCCCGTCCGGCTCGCCGGCAGCAGGGTTGACCAGGGTCTTTCCGAGGTGGGGCGGGCGGGACTCGAACCCGCGACCGAGGGATTATGAGTCCCCTGCTCTAACCGGCTGAGCTACCGCCCCGGCACCGGGCGGAATTTTATCCCGCTCGGTTGATCAGCCGAACAGCGCCACGGCGTCTTTTTTACGGCGCCGCCCTGACCAGCAGCGCGACGGGCAACGCGACATCGACCAGGAGACGGCGACACGAGAAACGCCCACCGGCTTGCGGTGGGCGTCACGATGAGGAGAAGCTCCCCCGTTTGGACTCGAACCAAAAACCTGCCGGTTAACAGCCGGCTGCTCTGCCAATTGAGCTACGGGGGACCGTATCCGCACTCGGCGAGGATCTCTCCGCAACCGAGCGACGGGGACAAGAGTACAGGACTCTGGGGGGTCTTGGTCCAGGGGGTTACCCATCCCGAGCCGAGGTCGGAGGAACGGATTACCCGGACAAATCACCATCCCGGCACCAGGAGGTATGAGCGGAGAGCAGGATGGGTAGTTAGCTGCCGACGACAGGACGCAGGCGCGAACGGGTCGGTCCCACCCACGGACACGGGGGCGGGACGACGGCGCGTCAGGTACGAGAGGAGCCGCCATGCGCGGAAAGATCATGTTCCTTGGCGGGCTGGCTGCAGGGTTCGTCCTGGGCGCCCGTGCCGGCCGGGAGAAGTACGAGGAGTTGGTGGTCCGGGGCCGCAAGGTGCTCGACCACCCCACCGTCCAGGAGGCGGCCGGCGTCGCGCAGGCCCAGGCGAGCCGGCTCTACAGCGAGGGCAAGGACAAGCTCGGCCACTCCAAGCTGGGCGAGAAGCTGAGCCAGAACGGCAAGCAGGGGGTCACCCCCGCCGACGACACCTTCGCTGGCACGCCCGCGACGGCCAGCGCCAGATCGGGTTCCAGCTCGTCGGGCTCGACCACCAGCTCGACGTCGAGCACCCCCCGCAGCAAGCCGTCCGGCTCCGGCACGAGCGGCACCGCCGTCTGACACCACACTCGAACGGGCCCGGCCGCCAACTGGCGCCGGGCCCGTTCCGTTTGCGCACGTCAAGGGGAGGTGAGCCGCAACGAGGGGACTTTTGCCTATATTGAGCGAAAGTGCGGCCGCTCTGGCCAAAACTTCTGCCGCCAGCCTCTTCTCTTTGATGTCGATCACAAATATCGTCCTCGTTAGACCTGGCCAGGCTCGTTTGGTATCCCCCACCACCTCGCTGCCCCGTGGCGGCGGGGCGGACCTGACCGATCAGAGCGAGGTTCGATGCGCAGACCGTTCGGACGAAGAGCCCTCACCTACCTGAGTCTTCTCACCCTCGTCGGCGCGACGCTGGTCGCGACCGAGCCGCAACAGGCCGCACCGGTACAGGCCGCGCCCCTGTCCGGGGAGCCGGCACCGCACAGCAACGGCAACCAGTACAAGGTCCTCGTCTTCACCCGGTCCGCCGACGGCAGTCACCCCGCCACCGCAGCCGGCGTCGAGGCGATCAGGCAGCTCGGCCAGGAGCGTCGGTTCTCCGTCTCGGTCACCGACGACGCGCGTAAGTTCGACGCGCCGCATCTCAAGCAGTACCGCGCGGTGGTGTTCCTCAACACCGCCGGCAGCCTGCTGAACGACGCCCAGCGGGCGGCGTTCGAGCGGTACTTCCGCGACGGCGGCGGCTTCGTCGGCGTGCACTCGGCGATCGAGGCGGAGCCGGGCTGGTCCTTCCTCGACGAGGTGCTGGGCACCCGCGCCGTCGGCGCTGCCACGCCCGCCGGCGAAGCGAGGGTGACCGTGGCCGACCGGGTGCACCCGGCCTCGGCCAGCCTGCCCGAGCGATGGACCACGACCGACCGGTGGTACAACTTCGCGGCCAATGTCCGGGGCTTCTCGCACGTCCTGGCCACCGTGGACGAGAAGACGTACAGCGGCGGCACCATGGGCTTCGACCACCCGATCACCTGGTGCAAGGACCACCGGGGCGGCCGGTCCTTCTACACCGGGCTCGGCGCGACCGCGGCGAGCTTCCGCGGTGCCGACCTGCGCGCCCACCTGGGCGGCGCGATCCAGTGGGCGGCCGGCACCACCGACGGCGACTGCGGCGCGACGGTGCTGGCCAACTACCAGATGACCGTGATCGGCGCGCAGCCCAACGTCAACGAGCCGATCGGCTTCGACGTGCTGCCCGACGGGCGGGTCATCCAGACCGACCGCCGCGGCGGCGTACGGCTGCACGAACCGGACGGCAACCAGACCACCCTGCTGGCCCAGATCCCGGTCTACACCCACAGCGAGGACGGGATGTACGGCCCGGCGATCGACAGGGATTTCGCCACCAACAAGTGGGTCTACCTCTTCTACGCCCCACTGCTGGACACTCCCACCGGCGCCGCGCCGGCCACCAGCACCAACCCGAACGCCTGGGACGGGTGGAAGGGCTACTTCCAGTTGTCGCGGTTCAAGTTCGTCGACGGCGAGAACCCCTCGCTCGACGTGGCCAGCGAGCAGAAGATCATGCAGGTGCCGGTGGACCGGGGCGCCTGCTGTCACGTGGCCGGCGACATCGCCTTCGACTCGGAGAACAACCTCTGGCTGGTCACCGGGGACGACACCCCGGCCGGCGGCGGTGGTTCGGGCGGCTTCTCCCCGCACAACGACTCGGTGAGCGCCAGCGGCGTCTACCAGGCGCCGTTCGTGGACGCCCGGCGCAGCTCGGCCAACACCAACGACCTGCGCGGCAAGATCCTGCGGATCAGCGTGCAGCCGGACGGCAGCTACACCATCCCCGAGGGGAACCTGTTCCCCGAGGCGGACCACCCGGGTGACCGGACCCGGCCGGAGATCTACGCGATGGGGCTGCGGAACCCGTTCCGGATCACCCTGGACAAGAACGACGTCGCCTACATCACCGACTACTCCCCCGACTCCTCGACCGCGGCGGTCGGCCGGGGGCCGGCGGGCACCGGTCGGATGATGGTGGTCGACAAGCCGGCCAACTACGGCTGGCCGATGTGTGTGCAGCCTGACCTGCCGTACATCGAGATGAACTGGACCACCAGCCCCATCTCGCCGATCGCGCCGTTCGACTGCGCGGCGCCGAGGAACACCTCCCGGCACAACACCGGCCTGGTCGACCTGCCGCCGGTGGAGAAGTCGGAGCTCTGGTATTCGTTCCAGGCCCCGACCCCGTGCCCGGAGTCCTACCTGTCCACCCCGACCCAGACCTGCCCGGTGCTCTTCCCCGAACTCGGCACCGGTGGGGTGGGTCCGCACGGCGCGGCGAAGTACGACTACGACCCGGAGCTGAGGTCGGAGACGAAGTTCCCCGCGTACTACGACGGCGCGATCTTCTTCGGCGAGTTCACCCGGGACTACCTGCGGGAGGTCCGGCTCGACTCGCAGGGCGAGATCCTGAAGATCAACGATCTGTTGAGCTGCGGCGGAGGCCCGGTCACGCCGGCCAAGCCGTTCCTCTGCGACAACCCGATGGACATGATGTGGGGCCCCGACGGCAACTTCTACCTGCTGACGTACGGGGACGGGTTCTTCAACATCAACCCCGACGCGGCGATGGTGAAGTTCAGTTACGTCAAGGGCCTGCGGGCGCCGACGGCGGTGCTGAACGCGACCCCGACCAACGGCCGCGCCCCGCTGACCGTGGCCTTCTCCAGCGACGGGTCGCGCGACCCGGACCCGGCGGACTCCATCTCGTTCGCCTGGGACTTCGACGGCAACGGCACGGTCGACTCCGTCGACCCGAACCCGACGTTCACGTACACCGTCAACGGCGTCTACACGGCGCGGCTGACGGTCACCGACTCCAGCGGCAAGACCGCGACGGCGAACACCACCATCACGGTCGGCAACACCGCCCCGACGGTCCGGGTGGACGTACCGATCGAGGGCGGCTTCTTCAACTGGGGTGACGACATCCCCTGGTCGGTGACGGTCACCGACCCGGAGGACGGGCCGATCGACTGCAGCAGGGTCGAGGTGACCTTCGTACTCGGCCACGACGACCACGGGCACGGCGGGGCGAACCAGCTCGGCTGCTCCGGGGTGCTGCCCACGGTCGCCGATGACGCCTCACACGGCGGCTACATCTACGGCGTGATCAGCGCGACCTACACCGACAAGGGCGCCAACGGGCAGCCGCCGTTGACCACCATCGGTCAGCAGGTCATCCAGGACAAGTTGCAGCAGGTGGAGTTCGCCCGGGAGCAGTCCGGGACCACCGTCGGCAACAGCGCCGACACCGGCGGCGGGCAGCAGCGCGGCAGCCTCGACGACGGTGACTGGATCGCGATCAACGGCACGGTCAACCTGACGAACATCGACTCGGTCACCCTGCGTACCTCCGGGGGCAGTGCGGCCACGGCCGGGCAGCCGCGGTTCAAGGTCGAGTTGCGCAGGGACTCGCCGACCGGACCGTTGCTGACCACCGCCACGGTAAACGCGACCACCGGCAACAACGCCTTCACCAGCACCACCGTGCCGGTCACCGACCCGGGCGGCACGTTCCGGCTCTACCTGGTGTTCACCACCGTTGCGGGCGGACCGGCCAGCGGCTTCGGCAACCTCAACTGGGTCCGGTTCAACGGCGCGGGTATCGGCGTCGCCCCCTAGCCAGCACCACCACCGGCCGGGGCCGCCGCGCGGCGGCCCCGGCCAACCACCCGACAGCACCACCGAGAAAGGCAACAGCACATGAGCGACAGTCAGCACGGAATGAGCCGCCGCCGGATGCTCGGCGCCATCGCCGGCGCGGCCGGCGCGGCGGCCGTCGGCGCCGCCGGCTTCGGTTCCGCGGCAGCCGCCAACGGCAAGGGCAAGGCCAACGGCGTGCTCGTGCCGCCCGGCAAGCGCGGCATCATCCTCTACAGCGTCCGGGACCGGATCACCGCCGCCCCGGACACCAGTGGTGTGCCGTACGGCTTCGAGCGGGTACTCGCCAGGATCGCCGAGATCGGCTACAAGGAGGTCGAGTTCGCCGGATACACCCAGAACACCGGAATCCTGGGCCGGCAGATCACCCCGGTGGAGCTCCGGAAGATCCTGGACGACAACGGGCTGCGCGCCAACGGCTCGCACGCTTCCATTCCCGGCAGCGTCACGCCGAACACCATCGCCGCGTTCGAGCAGACCCTCGACACCGCCGAGATCCTCGGCACGCAGCACATCGGCACCGGCAGCGACCCGACGAACAGCAACTACAAGGCCGACTGGGACGCCGCCGCGGACCGGTGGAACCTGTTCGGCGAGATGGCCGCCGCCCGAGGGCTGAAGCTGTACACGCACAACCACGACGCGGCGTACAACTTCCTGCTCGACAGCGGGCCGCTGGACGGCCTGGGTCGACCGACCCGGTCCTCCGGCATCCGCAAGTTGGAGTACTTCTTCAACCTGACCGAGGCCGACAAGGTCTACTTCGAGATGGACATCTACTGGGCGCACGTGGCCCAGCACCGGTGGCACACCTACACCGACCCGGACGGCAACCCGCAGACGAACATCTTCGACCCGCTGGCCACCGTCGCCACCCGGACCAAGCGGTTCCCGCTGTTCCACGCGAAGGACGGCGCCTTCAACCCCAACACCACCAACGGCTACGAGATGGTGCCGCTCGGCGAGGGCGACATCGACTACCTCAATTTCTTCGCCAACATGGGCGCGAAGGGCTACCACAACCCGATGTGGGAGCAGGACAACGCGCCCGGCGGCGCCGCCGACCCGGGCCGCTCGCTGCGGTACGCCGAGGTGAGCTACCAGCACATGGCGGGTCTGCGGGGCTGAGCACCCCTCGGGCCCGTGGAGCTGACGGTCCCGAACTCCCGCACCCAGGGGCCGCGTCCGGTGACGGACGCGGCCCCTGCCGGCTGTCGGCGCGGAACACCGGCGTGGAAAACTCCGACCGGAGGTGATGGTGATGACGCTGCTCCGACCGGAGAACCCGCATCAGGCACGGCTGGTCCGGTTGCTGCGCGACGACGGTCCCCGGTCCCGGGTGGAGTTGGGCGACCGTCTGGGGCTGTCCCGGTCGACGCTCACCGCCGAGTTGGACCGGCTCGTCGCGCGCGGGCTGGTGGAGATCGCCGGACCGGCGGCCTCTCGCGGCGGGCGTCGGTCCTCGCTGCTGCGCCTCGCCGCCGGCGTACGCTTCGCCAGCGTCGTCGTGGCGGCGGACCGGATTCGGGTGGCGGTCACCGACGGTGAGCTGAACGTGCTGGCCGAGGCGGGCGAGCCGGTGGACGTACGCGGTGGGCCCGAAGCGGTGATCGGCCGCGCCGCCGAGCTGATCGGGAAGCTCCGCGCCGACCTGGGCGTCGCCGACGTCACCGGAGTCGGCGTCGCCCTGCCCGGCTCGGTCGACGGCGGCGTGTGCGTCGCGCCGGCCGTGCTGCCCGGTTGGCAGCGCTTCGGAGTCCGGGACGCCTTCGCCACCGAGTTGGGCTGTCCGGCACGGGTCGACAACGACGCCAACGTGTTCGCGCTCGGCGAGCAGCACGCCGGGATCGGCCGTACCTTCGAGGATTTTCTCTACCTGAAGCTCGGCACGGCGGTCGGCTGCGGGCTGGTTCTCGGCGGCTCGCTCCACCTCGGCTCGACCAACAGCGCGGGCGACATCGCGCACCTGTCACTCGACGATGACGGGCCGGTCTGCGCCTGCGGGGAGATCGGGTGCCTTGAGGCGTACTGCGGCGACGCCGGGCTGGTCCGGGCGGCGTTGGTGATCGCCCGGTCGGGCCGCTCCGCCGCGCTGGCCGCCCGGCTGGCCGAGGCCGGGGTGCTCACCGTGCCGGACATCGCCGCGGCCGCGACCGCCGGTGACCCGGCCGCGCAGGCGCTGATCCGGGACGCCGCCCGTCGCCTCGGCCGGGTGCTCGTCAGCCTGGTCAGCTTCGTCAACCCCGGCATCGTGGTGATCGGCGGCACGCCCGACGGGCTCGGGCACATCATGCTCTCCGAGATCCGGGGCGTGGTCTACCGGCGGTCGGCGCCGCTGGCCACCGGCACCATGCCGGTCGTCCTCTCCGATCTGGCGGACCGGGCCGGGCTGGTGGGCGCGGCCCGCCTGGTCAGCGAGCACGTCTTCAGCGTCGACTGATTCATCGGGTACGGCGGACCTGCTTCCCGGGGGCCGGCAGGCGCCGTACCCCCGGGATCGGTTGGTTCAGTCCTTGCTGCTGAACGCCGCGTCGAAGGCGGCGGCCGGCGCGTCGAAGGCGAGCCGGCGAACGAACTGGAGCGCCTCCGGGGCACCGACCAGCCGGTCCATTCCGGCGTCCTCCCACTCGATCGAGATCGGCCCGTCGTAGCCGATCGCGTTCAGCGCCCGGAAGCAGTCCTCCCAGGGCACGTCGCCGTGGCCGGTGGAGACGAAGTCCCAGCCGCGTCGCAGGTCCGCCCAGGGCAGGTGCGAGGCGAGCCGGCCACGCCGCCCGTCGCCGGTACGCACCTTGGCGTCCTTGCAGTCGACGTGGTAGATCCGGTCGGCGAAGTCGAAGATGAAGTTGACCGGGTCGAGTTCCTGCCAGACGAAGTGCGACGGGTCCCAGTTGAGCCCGAACGCGGGACGGTGCCCGATCGCCTCCAGCGTGCGCTTGGTGGTGTAGTAGTCGTACGCGATCTCGCTCGGGTGCACCTCGTGGGCGAAGCGCACCCCGACCTCGTCGAAGACGTCCAGGATCGGGTTCCACCGGTCGGCGAAGTCCTGGTAGCCGCGTTCGATCATCGACGGCGGCACCGGCGGGAACATCGCCAGGGTGTGCCAGATCGACGAACCGGTGAAGCCGACGACGGTGTTGACCCCGAGCTTCGCCGCCGCGCGGGCGGTGTCCTTGATCTCCTCGGCGGCGCGCTGGCGTACCCCCTCGGGCTCGCCGTCCCCCCAGATCCGGGCCGGCAGGATGCCCTGGTGCCGCTCGTCGATGGGGTGGTCGCAGACCGCCTGGCCGACCAGGTGGTTGGAGATCGTGAAAACCTGGAGGTTGTGCTTGGCGAGCGTCTCCCGCTTCCGGTCGACGTACGAGTCGTCGGCCAGGGCCTTGTCGACCTCGAAGTGGTCGCCCCAGCAGGCGAGCTCCAGGCCGTCGTAGCCCCACTCGGCGGCGAGCCGGCACACCTCGTCGAACGGAAGATCGGCCCACTGGCCGGTGAACAACGTGATCGGTCGCGCCATGTGTCCATTTCCCCTGTCGTGTTGGGGATTCCGTACCTGCGTGACCGGGGCGAGGGGGCCGGATGTGGACGGCCGTCGAGGATCACCGGTGGGCGCGCTCGCGCCTGGGGGCCGACGGGTTGCGCCTCCCGCCGACTCACCGGCCACCTCGCGGTCGCCACCCTCACTCTAGGCGGGCGGCGCGCGGTTAAAAAGGGCCCCCTGTTAACGCCAGGCGTTAACAGGGGGCCCCTCCTTACACCTAGGGCAGCACCCAGCGCTGGTTGGCGTTGGTGTGGCAGGTCCACAGGTGCACGGCCTGCCCGTCGGCGGAGCTGTTGTTCGACACATCCAGGCACTTGCCCGAATTCGGGTTACGCAACGTGCCGTTGGACTGCGCCGACCACACCTGCGCAGCGCCACCGTGACACGTCCACAACTGGATCTTCGTACCATCCGCCGAGCCGGCGCCGTTGACATCCAGACACTTGCCCAACGCCCGGATCGTCGAGTTCGGCGTCACCGTCCACGTCTGCGACGCACCACCGTTACACGTCCAGATCTGGATCTGCGTACCATCCGCCGACGAGCCGTTGCGCACGTCCAGGCACTTGCCGGCCAGGCCGGTGATCCGGCCGGTGCGGTCGCCGCTCGGCGGCGGGTTGGTGCCACCCAGTTCCTTGATCCGGATGTTGCGGAACGACACGTCGTCGCCGGTGCCGTGGTTCTGGATGCCGATGTGGCCGGCGAGCGACCGGTTCGGGTCGGTGTTGGTGAAGTCGTTGATCTTCACGCCGTTCAGGAAGACCTGCAGGCGCGACCCTTCCACCAACAGCTCGTAGGTGTTCCACTCCCCCGCCGGGTTCAGCGCGGCGTCCCGGGCGGCGATGTCGGCGGCCTTGAAGCCGTAGATCGCGCCGGTGGTCTTGTCCACCGTGTCGGTGGGGTCGATCTGGACCTCGTAGCCCTTGTTGAGCGCCGAGTTCGGGTCGCTCGACGGCGGGAAGCCGATGAAGACGCCGGAGTTGTCGTCCCCGGGGATCCGCCAGTCCAGCTTCAGCGAGTAGTTGGTGAACTGCTTGGCGCTGTACCAGAACAGCCCCATCCCGCCGACCGAGCTCAGGGTGGCGTCGGAGTTGGTGAAGCTGCCCGGCCCGGCCTGGGACCAGCCGGTGGTCGAGCCGTTGTAGAGGGTGGTGTAGCCGGTCTCCGGGCGGCAGTCGGCCTTGGTGCGGCCGGCCGCGTACCGGATGCCGCCGAGCAGGTGCGCCCGGAAGGCCGGGTCGGAGTACGACGCCTGGGTGTGGCCGGCGCCGGTGTAGAAGGACCGGCCACCGCTGTACGTCTTGCACCAGGCGATCGGGTGGTCGGCGCCCATCACGCCGCCGGAGTACGACGACTCGTCGAGGTTGGCCAGGATGCGGGCACCGGGACGGGCGTTGGTCTGGTAGTCGTACCACTCGTCGGTGCGGGTCCAGGTCTGCGGCAGGTGGGCGGTGGCCGCGTGGGCCCGGTTCTCCACCCGGACCCGGGCCTGCTGGATGGCCGGGTGCGAGCGGAAGTACGCCCCGACCAGGTTGCCGTAGAAGGACCAGCCGTACTCGGTGTCGGCGGCGGAGTGCACGCCGACGTAGCCGCCGCCGGCGCCGATGTACGACTCGAAGGCGGTCTGCTGGCTGGCGTTGAGCACGTCGCCGGTGGTGTTGAGGAAGACCACCGCCTCGTACTGGGCGAGGTTGCCGGTGGTGAAGGCGTTGGCGTCCTCGGTGGCGGTGACGGTGAAGCTGTTCGCCGCACCCAGGTCACGGATGGTCTGGATGCCCACGGGGATGGCGTCGTGCCGGAAGCCGGCCGTCTTGGAGAAGACCAGGACGTCGTACGGGGTGTCGGCGGCGCTGGCGGGGGTGGCCGGGGCGGTGCAGGCCAGGACGGCGAGGACGGCGGTGGCCAGGCCGAGGGTGGGTCGGAGGAGTCTGCGCATGTCGCTCTCCCAACGATCGTTGTGTTAGGAGGGGCCCCTTTTACAACACTAGGCGTTAAGAAGGGGCCCTTCCTTGCATCTAGGGAAGTACCCAGCGCTGGTTGGCGTTGGTGTGGCAGGTCCACAGGTGCACGGCCTGCCCGTCGGCGGAGCTGTTGTTCGACACATCCAGGCACTTGCCCGAATTCGGGTTACGCAACGTGCCGTTGGACTGCGCCGACCACACCTGCGCAGCGCCACCGTGACACGTCCACAACTGGATCTTCGTACCATCCGCCGAAGCGGCGCCGTTGACATCCAGACACTTGCCCAACGCCCGGATCGTCGAGTTCGGCGTCACCGTCCACGTCTGCGACGCGCCACCGTTACACGTCCAGATCTGGATCTGCGTACCATCCGCCGACGAGCCGTTGCGCACGTCCAGGCACTTGCCGGCCAGGCCGGTGATCGGGCCGGTCCGGTCGCCGCTCGGCGGCGGGGTGGTGCCGGTGGTGAAGGCGAACGAGTCCAGGTCGTAGAGGTGGCCCGTGCCCGAACCGGCGAAGGTCAGGTAGAGCGTGGTGGTGCCGGTGGGCGGGTTGGTGATGCTGCCGGTGACCGTGGCGAAGGTCTCCCAGCCGCCGGTGACCGGGACGGTCGCCGAGCCCAGCACGGTGCCGGTGGCCGAGCCGGCCCGCACCTGGATGGTGCCGCCGGAGCCCGCCGAGGAGACCCGGGCGCTGAACGAGGTGACGTTGCCGATCCGGTACGGCTCGAACGCGATCCAGTCACCGTTGTTGATGTTGCCGACGGTCCTGCCGCCCTCGGCGGCCGTCTTGTCGAACAGGTCGACGCCGGAGGCGGTCTTGAAGTGCTCCGCCTGCCGCTTGCGGGGCTGGAGGGTGTGCTGGGTGTGCGTGGTCAGGCCGCCGGCATCGGTGTACTCGGCGTCGAAGATGCCGAAGATGTTCGCGGCGTCGTCGTGCTCGCCGTCGACCGGCACGGCGATCGAGCCGGAGCAACCGTTCTGCGAGGTGATCTGGTGGCCGTGGTTGTCGTGGCCCAGCACGTAGGTCATCTTGACCTTGCTGCAGTCGATGGTGCCGTCCTCCGGGTCGGTCACCGTGATGCTGAACGGCACGGTGTCGCCGAAGCTGAACAGTTGCCCGTTGGCGGGGCTGGTGATGGTGACCGTCGGCGCGGTGTTGCCGACCCCGATCCGTACGCTCGCCGTGCCGGTGGCGCCCTGCGGGTCGCGTACGGTCAGCGTGGCGGTGTAGTTGCCGTTCGCGGTGTACGTCTTGGTCGGGTTCGCCGCCGTCGAGGTGGTGCCGTCGCCGAACGCCCAGGAGTAGGTCAACGCCCCACCCTCCGGGTCCGACGACCCGGCCGAGGAGAAGTTCACGGTCAACGGGGCGACGCCGGAGGTCTTGTTGGCCGAGGCCACCGCCGTCGGCGCCCGGTTGCCGCTGCCGACGTAGTCGTAGCGGTACAGGGCCGAGTTCTGGTCGCCGTTGTAGTAGCCGGTGCCGTAGTCCAGCACGTAGAGCGCGCCGTCCGGGCCGAACGCCATGTCCATGACCTGCTTGCCGTTCCACGGGAAGGAGGCGTCGATGCCGGCTATCGAGCCGTTCGCGTTGACGTGGATCGGCTTGATCCAGCCCCGGCCGAACTCGCCGGCGAAGAACTGCCCGTCGAAGCTCTGCGGCCACTTGGTGGCCGAGTTGAGCGCGGCGTCGTAGCGGTAGACCGGGCCGGCCATCGGCGACTCGGAGCCGCCGCCGAACTCCGGCGGGCTGCCCGCGTCGCCGGCGTACCGGATCCAGGACGGCTTGGCCGGCGGCAGGGTGGTCAGGCCGGTGTTGCGGAACGAGTTGTTGGTCGCGCCGCCGGTGCAGTTGAACTTCGCGCCGGCGGTGTTGTTGGCGAAGTTCCACTTGGCGTACGTCTCGTTGGCGGTGTTGGTGCCGGTGCAGTACGGCCAGCCGTAGAAGCCGGGCTCGGTGATCCGGTTGAACTCCACCTGACCACTTGGGCCACGGTTGGTGGTGGAGCCCGCGTCCGGCCCGTAGTCGCCGACGTAGATGATGCCGGTGGCCTTGTCGACGCTCATTCGGAACGGGTTACGCAGGCCCATCGCGTAGATCTCCGGACGGGTCCGCGCGGTGCCGGGGGCGAAGAGGTTGCCGGCCGGGATGGAGTACGACCCGTTGGCGTTGACCTTGATCCGGAGGATCTTGCCGCGCAGGTCGTTGGTGTTGGCCGCGCTGCGCTGTGCGTCGTACGCCGGGTTGCGGTCGGTCCGCTCGTCGATCGGGGAGTACCCGCTGGAGGAGAAGGGGTTGGTGTCGTCGCCGGTGGACAGGTACAGGTTGCCGGCGGCGTCGAAGTCGATGTCGCCACCGGCGTGGCAACAGTTGCCCCGGTCGGCGGCGACATCGAGGATGTCGACCTTGCTCGACTGGTTCAGGGTGAAGTCGGCGTTCAGGGTGAACCGGGACAGCCGGTTGACGCCCTGCCAGGCGGACCAGTTGGAGCCGGTGGCCGGTGCGTCGCCGCCGGGGGTTGAGAGCGGCGGCGCGTAGTAGAGGAAGATGTGCCGGTTGGTGGCGAAGTTCGGGTCCACCCCGATGCCCTGCAACCCGTCCTCGTCGTGGGTGTAGACGGGGATGTTGCCGATCACGGAGGTGTTGCCGGCCGCGTCGGTACGGCGCAGCGTGCCGTTGCGGGCGGTGTGCAGGACCGAGCGGTCCGGAAGCACCGCGAGGGTCATCGGCTCCCCGACCTCGGCGACCCCCTTGGCGAGGGTGACCTGCTGGAAGTCGCTGCCGACGATGGGATGGGCCTGCGCCGGGGTCGGGCCACCGAGCGGGGCCGGACCGGTGGCGAGGGCGACCGTGCCGGCTGTGGCGACCAGCAGTAACGCCGAGCTGGCGGAGAACCACCGCGTGCCGCGGTGGGAAGCTTTGTCCATTGTGGACATTTGATTGTCGTCCCTTCCTGACGAGGACTGCCAGGGCGGGCGCGCCGTCGCGCCGGGTGCCAGGGGATGCCGTCGGACCGCCGGGCGCGATGCCCGGTCGGCCGTGACCGCCGACGGCCGGCGGGCCACGTGCTCGGCGGTCACCGATGAACCCGCTCAACCCGCATCGCGGCCCACGTCAGGGCGCGGGCTCGGTGCCGTTGAGAAGGTTCGGTCGATGGCTTCCCGCGCCGCCGGTTCACCTCGACGAAACATTTCGGTGTTGCCGACGACAGTAAATGAGATATGTCGATGTGTCCATACCTTCCGGCGGCAAGGTATGGACTTTTGTCGATTTGATTGAAAGTTGGCGGCGCGATCCGTGGCCGGAACGGGCTCAGTTCCGCCGGTCGATCGCCTGGGTGGCGAGCGCGGTCAGCGCCGCCCGGCTCTCCTCGGCCAGCTCGGTCCGGTCCAACGCGGCCAGGGCGGCGTCGGCCCGGACCTGGATCATCTGCTCGATCTTCGCCCGCGCCCCGGTGTCCTCGATGATCTTCCGCAGCTCGGCGGCGCCGGCCGCGTCCAGGTCGGGATTGCCGAACAGCTCCCGCAGCCGGGCCCCCTGGCTCCGGTCGGCGGCGTCGCGGGCCAGCGCCATCATCACCGTGGGCTTGCCCTCGCGCAGGTCGTCCAGGACGGACTTGCCGGTGACCGCCGGGTCGCCGAAGACCCCGAGCACGTCGTCGCGGAGCTGGAAGGCGTCCCCGAGCGGGTCACCGAAGTCGGCCAACGCGGTGACCAGCTCGGATGGCGCCCCGGCCAGCGCGGCACCGATCTGCAACGGCCGGGTGACGGTGTACCGGGCCCCCTTCATCCGGATCACGGTGAGCGCGCTGGCGACCGAGCCGTCACCCACCGCAGAGACCAGGTCCAGATACTCCCCCGCGATCACCTCGGTACGCATCAGCGCGAAGACGCCGTACCCGCGGTGCACCGCCTCGGTGCTCAGCCCGCACTCGTGAAACATCTGGTCCGCCCAGGCGGCGCAGAGGTCGCCGCAGAGCAGGGCGGTGTTGCGCCCGTACGCCTCGGGATCGCCCCGCCAGGACGAGCGGGCGTGCAGATCGGCGAAGATCCGGTGCACCGAGGGCTGGCCCCGGCGGCGATCACTGCCGTCGAGGATGTCGTCGTGGATCAGCGCGAAGGCGTGGAACAACTCCAACGCGGCGGCGGCGATCACGATCGGGGTGCCGTCCGGGCCGCCCACACCCCGCCAGCCCCAGTAGCAGAAGAGCGGACGCAGCCGCTTGCCGCCGGTCAGCACGAAGCGGTGCAGCGTGGTGAAGACGCCCCGGGGCGCGCCGTCCGGCCAGTCCGGGTCCTGGCGGTCGAGGAAGGCGGTCAACTCGGCGTCGAACCGGGCCCGCAGCTCGCCCGTGTCGGTGGGCGCCACCGTGACGGTCACGACCCCTCCAATCCGGCCAGCTCCAGCAGCAGCCCCTTCACCTCCGTGGCGGCGATCCGGTCCCGGGCCGCCGACCCGTCGGAGCAGAGCAGCACCGGGCCGTCGGCGGGATCGGCCGGCAGCCGCCCGTGCGAGCCCCGCACCGCCCGCGCTCCGGCGTCCATCCCGACCACGCTCATCAGGTACCGCATGCCGAGCTTCTTGCGGGCCAGCGCGACGCCGGCACGCCGTTTCGCCGCGCCCGGCGCGGCCGGATCGAAGAACAGCTCCGCGGGGTCGTACCCGGGCTTGCGGTGGATCTCGACCAGCCGGGCGAAGTCCGGTGCGCGGGCGTCGTCCAGCCAGTAGTAGTAGGTGAACCAGGCGTCCGGCTCGGCCACCAGCACCAGCTCACCGGCGCGCGGGTGGTCCAGCCCGTGGGCCGCCTTGCCGGCGGCGTCGAGCACCTCGGCCACCCCGGGCAGCGCGGCACAGAGCTTCGCCACCGCCGGTACGTCCGCCGGATCACGCACGTAGACGTGCGCGATCTGGTGGTCGGCGACCGCGAACGCCCGCGAGGTCCACGGGTCGAGGTACTCCATGCCGGCCTGGGTGTGCACCCGCAGCAGCCCCTCGGCACGCAGCAGCCGGTTCACGTCGACCGGCCGGGAGACGTCGGTGATGCCGTACTCCGACAGCACCACCACCGTCGTGTCCCGCGCCTGCGCGGCGTCCAGCAGCGGGGCGAGCACGCCGTCCAGTTCGGTCGCCGCGGCGGCGGCCTGCGGCGAGGAGGGGCCGAAGCGTTGCAGGTCGTAGTCCAGGTGCGGGACGTAGACCAGGGTCAGGTCGGGCGACTGCTCGGCGAGGATCCGCTGCGCGGCCTGGCAGATCCACCGGGACGAGGCCAGCCCGGCCCCCGGCCCCCAGTAGCTGAACAGCGGGAAGGTGCCCAGCGCGTCGGTGAGCTGGTCGTGCAGTTGCGGCGGGTCGGTGTAGCAGTCCGGGTCCTTGCGCCCGTCAGCGTGGTACACCGGGCGCGGGGTGACGGTCCAGTCCACGTCCGCGCCCATCGCGTACCACCAGCAGACGTTGGCCACCGTGTAGTCCGGCCGGACCCGGCGGGCCGCCTGCCACAGCTTCTCCCCGCCGACCAGCGCGTTGTGCTGCCGCCAGAGCAGCACCTCGCCGAGGTCCCGGAAGTACCACCCGTTGCCGACGATCCCGTGGTCGGCAGGGAGTGCCCCGGTGAGGAAGGTCGACTGCACCGAACAGGTGACCGCCGGCAGCACCGTGCCCAGCTCGGCGCGGAACCCGGCGTCGGCCAGCGCCCGCAACCGGGGCATGTGCGCCAGCAGGCGCGGGGTCAGCCCCACCACGTCCAGCACCAGAAGTTTCTGACTCACGCTCTTACCGCCTTTGCTCGCGACTGCGGGGCCCGCAAAACCGGCTCACTCCTCGCGCTCACGGGATCACCTTCTGTTCGCGACTGCGGGGCTCGCAAAACCGGCTCACTCCTCGCGCTCACGGGATCACCGCCGTTTCGATCGGGGTCAGCCCGAGGGCGACCAGCTCGTCTCGGGCGAAGGCCAGCTCGGCGGCGATCCCGGCGGCCAGCTCCGCGTCGGTGCTCGGGCGCCGCCCGGCCGGCAGCACCCCCCAGGTGTACGTCTCGACGTCGAGGTGGTCGCAGCCGGCGTCGGGGCCGGCGAGAAGCGCGGCCAGCGCGGCGCGCAGCACCGGCAGGGTCGAGCCCAGCGGCGGCTCGGGCGGGGCGTGCAGCGGCACGTGGTAGTGCACCCGCCACGGGCCCGGCAGCTGCGCGTCGAGCGCGGCGTCCAGGTCGTCGGCCGCCCAGGCGGGGTCCGCCGGGTCCGCCTGCTCCGAGCCGCCGGGCCCACCGGCGGCCGTTCCGGTCCCGGCGGTCGCGGCGGCACAGCCGGCGGCGCGGGTCTGGTGCAGGAAGCGCGGCTCGACCCAGCGGCGCAGCGCGGCCGGGTCAGCGGCCGGATCGGCCGCTTCCAGCGCGGCGGAGACCTGCACCTTGACCACCGGCAGGCCGGCCGTCGCCAGCCGGTCCAGGGCGTCGGCCGGCTCCTCCCAGGCACAGGCGAGATGGGCGAGGTCCAGGCAGACGCCGAGCCGCGTCGTATCCACTCCGGACAGCAGGGCCACGGCCTGGGCGCTGCTCTCCACCACGCAGCCGGGCTCCGGCTCGAAACCGACCCGCACCGGCCGGCCGGTGTCCCGCTCGACGGCGGCCAGTCCGGCGGCCAGTTGGTCGAGGCGGCCCCGGGCGGCACCGGCCCGGGCGGCGTCCCAGGGCGTCCGCCAGGCCAGCGGCAGGGTGGAGACCGAGCCCCGGGCGGCGTCGTCGGGCAGCAGGTCGGCGAGCACCCGAGCCAGGTCCAGGGTGTACCGGAGCCGGTCGACGGTGGTCCAGTCCGGGTGGTACACCGCGCCCTTCACCACGGGCGCCTGGAAGGACGCGTACGGGAAACCGTTGAGGGTGACCACCTCCAGGCCGCGGACCGACAGCTCGGTGCGCAACCGGCGACGGGCGTCCGGGTCGGCGGCCAGCTCGGCGGCGACCGGGGCGGCCAGCCACAGGCCGAGGCCGAGCAGGTCGGTGCCGAGGTTGGTGCGGACCGGCACCGCGTAGCGGTCGAGCTGATCGAGGAGACCGGCGAGGTCCTCGGCCGGATGCACGTTGGTGCAGTAGCCGAGGTGCACGGCGCGCCCGCCGGCGTGCCGCAGCCGCATCAGCCACCGCCGCGCAGGATCGAGTTGCCGGCGAAGGTCGGCTCCGGTGCGTCGATGTCGCTGAGGTCGAGCCGTCCGGACTGCCCGTAGAACTCGACCGGGTTGCGCCAGAGCACCCGGTCGACGTCGTCGTCGGTGAACCCGGCCAGCAGCATCGCCTCGCCGGTGGCCCGGGTGAGCAGCGGGTCCGAGCGGCCCCAGTCGGCGGCCGAGTTGACCAGGACCCGCTCGGTCCCGTACGCCTTGAGCACCTCGACCAAGCGGGGCGGGGACACCTTGGTGTCCGGGTAGATGGAGAAGCCGAGCCAGCAGCCGGTGTCCCGGACCAGCTGCACGGTCACCTCGTTGAGGTGGTCGATCACCACCCGGCCCGGCTCGATGCCGGACTCGGCGACCACGGCCAGGCTGCGTTCGACGCCGCGGGCCTTGTCCCGGTGCGGGGTGTGCACCAGCGCCGGCAGGTCGTGCGCCACGGCCAGGGCGAGTTGGGCGGCGAAGGCGGCGTCCTCCTCGGGCGTCATCGAGTCGTACCCGATCTCACCGACCGCGACCACCCCGTCCTTGTCCAGGTAGCGGGGCAGGACGTCGAGCACCGGCCGGCAGCGCGGGTCGTTGGCCTCCTTGGGGTTGAGCGCGACCGTGGCGTGATAACGCACCCCGAACTGTCCGGCCCGGAACGGCTCCCATCCGACCAGCGAGTCGAAGTAGTCGGTGAACGAGCCGACGTTGGTGCGCGGCTGGCCCAGCCAGAACGCCGGCTCCACCACCGCCTTCACGCCGGCGGCGGCCATTCGCTCGTAGTCCTCGGTGGTGCGGGACGTCATGTGGATGTGCGGGTCGAAGATGCGCATCACGCCTCCTTGTGGTGCTCTCGGCCGGCGGCGGTGGCGAGCCGGTCCAGCAGTTCGGTGGCGTCGGGGGGCATGGTCCGTCCGGCGGCCCGCCGCTCGGCGGCGAACGCGGCGAGCATCGCCGCCAGTTCCCCGTCGGCGCGGGTGTCGAGGTCGGCCACCATGGCCAGCGGTACGCCGCTGAAGACGCACTTGAGCACGGCCTGCCGCCAGGCCGGTTGATCGAGATGCTCCGCGTACGGGCCGAGCGCGGCGGCGATCAGCCGGGTGTCGTTGGTGCGCAGCGCGTCGTGCAGCAGCGGCAACCCGACCGCACCGATCGGCAGCAGCGGCAGCGCCTTGAGCACGGCCCGTTTCTCGGCGGCGTCCCCGGTGCGGTAGAGCGTCTCGACCCACTCGGCCTGGTCGGCCGTCATGGTGGCCAGCAGCAGCGCGCGGGCCGCCTCGTCGGCGGTCCAGCCGGGCAGGTCGGGCAGGTCGGCCCGACCGCAGCGCCGACCGGCGGCCGGGAAGAACCGGGCGATCGCCGCCGGCTGTGCCGCGACACCGCGCACCGCCGCCGCCAGCCACTCCGGATCGGGTACGCCCCGCAGGGCCGCCCGCAGCTCGTTCGGTGTCATCGCCGTCTCCGCCCTTTCTGCGCTGTCATCGGTGCTGCCGCGCGGCCCGGAGGAAGTCCAGCGAGCGGGCGGCCACGGCCGGGGCGGCGTGCGAGTGCCGGGGCAGCTCGACCGCGACCAGACCGCGGTAGTCGACCTCGCGCAGCGCGGCGAGCACCGGCGGGAAGTCGATCTCGCCCGTGCCGAACTCCAGGTGCTCGTGCACGCCCCGCCGCATGTCGTCGATCTGCACGTTGACCAGGTGCGCCCCGACATCGCGGACGCAGTCGGGCACCGACCGCGGCTCCAGGCAGCGACAGTGTCCGATGTCGAGGGTGAGGCCCAGCGCCGGCGGCCGGCCCAGGGCCGCGTACAGCCGGTGCCAGCCCGCGATGTCCTCGACCAGCATCCCCGGCTCGGGCTCGAAGCCCAGCCGCACCCCGGCGGCGTCGGCCGCCTCGACCACGGTGGCGCAGCCGGCGACCAGGCGGTCCCAGGCCACGGCCGGTGGCACGGTCTCCGGTCGGACCCCGGCCCAGAAGGAGATCGCTTCGGCGCCGAGGTCGGCGCCGATCGCCACCGCGCGGCGCAGGAACTCCACCCGGCGGGTGGAGTCGTCGTGCAGCAGCGTCGGGGCGTGCTTGTGCCAGGGGTCGAGCAGGTAGCGGGCCCCGGTCTCGATCACCACCGCGAGGTCGAGCGCGGCCAGCCGACGGCCAACGGCGTCGACCCGCCGGGCCAGCCCCGGCGCGAACGGATCGAGGTGGGCGTGGTCCAGGGTCAGCGCGGCACCGGCGTAGCCGAGTTCGGCGATGACCGCGAGCGCGTCGCCGAGTCGGTGGTTGGCGAACCCGTTGGTGCCGTACCCGAACCGCAGGCCGCCGGCCCCCGAGCCGGGGGCTGCGGTGCTGGCGGCGGCGGTCATGTCGGGGAGACCTTCCGGGCCAGCCGCCGGCCCAGTGGCGCGGCCGCGGCCACCGCCAGCCCGAGCAGGCCGGCTCCGGCGCGGGCGGTCAACGCACCCTGCAACGCCGGCAGGTTGGTGATGCCGGCACCGACCGCCGCGCGGACCCGGCCGGCGTCGGGTCGGGCGACCACCCGGGCCTGCGCGCCGCCGTAGCGGGCGGTGTACCAGCCGGCGAGACCGGCGACCAGCGCGACCGCGACGGCGGCG
>NZ_BMNB01000018.1 GCF_014646235.1 Micromonospora sonchi
GGTCCACCAGTGCCCACCGAGACCGGCGACAACACCCCCCGGATCATGCACACGACAGGGGCAGTAAGTCATACCGGCCTCGGTGACCAGCGAGCCCTTGCCTCAGGGCCACGAAAAAGGTAACGGGTGGGGGGTGGTTAGGGCAGGGGGGTGTGGGTGGGGTCGACGCGTTCGGTGGGGGTGGGGGGTGGGGGTGGGGTGCCGGGGCCGAAGGGGTGGCCGCCCAGGGACTCGCGGTCGTGGGGGGTGAGCCAGTTCGACAGGTCGGGGCCGAGAGGCACCACGCCGGTCGGATTGATGTCCCGGTGCACCTCGTAGTAGTGCCGCTTGATGTGGTCGAAGTCGACCGTGTCGCCGAAGCCGGGAGTCTGGAACAGGTCCCGGGCGTACGCCCACAGCACCGGCATCTCGCTGAGCTTCTGCCGGTTGCACTTGAAGTGACCGTGGTAGACCGGGTCGAAGCGCACCAGCGTGGTGAACAACCGCACGTCGGCCTCGGTGATCGTGTCACCGACCAGGTACCGCTGCCCAGCAAGCCGCTCGCTGAGCCAGTCGAGCCGGTCGAACAGCCGGCCGTACGCCTTGTCGTACGCCTCCTGGCTCCCGGCGAAGCCGCACCGGTAGACGCCGTTGTTGACGTCGCGGAAGACCACCGCGTTGACCTCGTCGATCTCGGCGCGTAGGTGCTCCGGATACAGGTCCGGGGCACCGGGGCGGTGGTACGCGGTCCACTCGGTGGACAGGTCCAGGCTCATCTGGGCGTAGTCGTTGGTCACCACCTGCCCGGTCGGCACGTCCACCATGGCCGGCACGGTGATCCCGCGCGGGTAGTCGGGGTAGCGGGCGAAGTACGCCTCCTGGATGCGCTCGATGCCGAGCACCGGGTCCCGCCCGCCGGGGTCGAGATCGAAGGTCCAGCTCCGGGCGTCGTGGGTCGGCCCGGCGACCGCCATCGAGATCGCCTCCTCCAGCCCCAGCAGGCGGCGCACGATGATCAGTCGATTCGCCCAGGGACAGGCGCGGCTGACCACCAGGCGGTAGCGACCCGGCTCGACCGGATAGCCGTCCCGCCCGTCGGCGGTGATCCGGGTGGTGATGTAGTTCTGGTCCCGCTTGAACTCGCCCGGCTCGACGTACTTCCCGCCGGTCTGCCTTTGGCCCGTGCCATTGTCCGCCGTCATCGCCTCGCTCCTCGCCCCGTGCCGGCTGCCGTTCGGGTCCCATCATGGCTGACGCTACGCCCGCCGGCCCGGCAAGCAGCGTTGGTGACCGAGCCGGAAGCGGCGATCAGGCGGCCTGGGCGGCGAAGGCGAGCACGACCAGGGCACCGTTGCTCACCACATGGGCCAGGATCGGCACCCAGAGGTTCCGGTACCGGTGCAGCAGCCAGGCGAAGACCAGCCCGGCGAAGAACACGCCCGCGGAGGGGCGGGGTCGCGGCCGAGATCGACCTACGGAGTGCGGCGAGCGCGTTGGCCGCCCTCCTGGACGGGTTGACCGTCCGGCTGCTCTGCAACGCGCTCGGCTCCGCCGAGGCCACCGCGCTGATCGACGCCCACCTCGCCGGCCTGTCCCGAGCCGCGGCACCCGCCGGGCCGCCGCGCTGACCGGCGGAACCGGTTCAGAGGTACCTGGGGGTCAGTCGGGCCACCGACAGGTTCACCGGGAACGGCTCACCGGTGTCGACGAACTTGGTCCACCGTCCGGTCTCGGTGTAGACCTCGTGCACCGGATCGATCCGGTGCGTGTGTACGACGAGACCGGCCGGATCGGTCTCGATCCGCCAGTAGTAGGGGATGCCGGCCTGGGCGTAGAGCGCCGGCTTGAGCACCCGGTCGATCGAGCGGCTGGTCGGCGAGACGATCTCGACGGCGAGCACCACCTCGTGCGGCTCGTACCGCGCGGGCCGGCGTTCCGCCGCCGGTGCGGTGATGACCAGGACGTCCGGGATGAAGGACCGGGTGCGGTTGATCCGCACCTCGACGCCCTGGGTCACCTCGTACTCGTCCGGGCATTCCGCTTCGAGCGCGACCATGAGTCGCATGGCGATGGTCTGGTGGGCGGCGGTGGGGGAGGGGGGTACGAGCAGCACTCCATCGAGCAGTTCGCGGCGGCGGCCGTCGTCGGGCAGGGCGTCGAGGTCGTCGGTCGTCCACTCGCCCGACGGCGGTAGATCGTCGTGCAGCGCGGCGGTCATTCGACGGGTCCTTTCCGATGCGTCGTTCTCCCCGTGGTCACGGTACTGCCGACAGGGCCCGGGTCGTGGTCGCGCGCGCCGTGCACACAGGGCAGGATGGTCGACATGAGCGAGCGTCAGCGAGCGAATCATCGGGTCAGCGCGGTGGTGCCTCGTGACGACACGGAGCGCAGCGGAGTGTCGGCATGAGCGAACGGGGCGAGGCGGCGGGCGTGCCCGGCAGCGGCTTGGCCAAGGGGCTGGCCGTCACGTTGAAGACGATGACGAGGCGCTCGACCACCCAGCAGTACCCGGACGTTGCCCCCGATCTGCCGCCCCGCTCACGCGGGGTGATCGCGTTGCTCGAGGAGAACTGCACGGTCTGCATGCTCTGCGCCCGCGAGTGTCCGGACTGGTGCATCTACATCGACTCGCACAAGGAGGAGGTGGCGGTGCCGGGCGCGGCCCGTCCCCGGCAGCGCAACGTGCTCGACCGGTTCGACATCGACTTCTCGCTCTGCATGTACTGCGGCATCTGCGTCGAGGTCTGCCCTTTCGACGCGCTCTACTGGTCGCCGGAGTTCGAGTACGCCGAGTACGACATCAAGGACCTGCTGCACGACAAGGATCACCTGGGCGAGTGGATGGCCACCGTACCGCCGCCGCCCGCGCACGACCGCAACGGCGAGCCGGCCAAGGAGGAGACCGCCGCCGCGCGCAAGGCCGCGCTCCCCGCCGCCCCCGCCGCCCGCCCGACCACCCCGGCGGTACGCCCCGAACGCCCCGCCCTGCGCCGAGCCGAGTCCCCTGGCGGCACGCCTGCCAGCGGCGGTGACGAGGAAGGTACGCCCGCGTGACCGGCGTGGACGCGCTGCTGCTCGCCCTCGGCGCGGTGGCCGTCGGCGCGGGCGTGCTGGTGGTGGCGACGCGGCATCTGGTCCGCGCCGGGCTCTACCTGGTGGTCTGCCTCGTCGCTCTGGCCGGCATGTATCTCGTGCTCACCGCCGAACTGGTGACCTGGGTGCAGGTGCTGATCTACGTCGGCGCGGTCGTGGTGCTGCTGCTGTTCGCCGTGATGCTGACCCGTGCGCCGATCGGCGCCTCGGACGATCTGGACCGTCCGGGTTGGCCGGCCGCCCTGATCGGCGGCGGGGTCGGACTGGGCCTGGCGGCGCTGCTGGTCGACGCGTACCGCTGGACGAGGGTGGAACTGCCCCGGGCGGGCACCGCCGAACGCATCGGTGAGCAGGTTTTCGGTGCCTGGGTGCTGCCGTTCGAACTGCTCTCGGTGCTGCTGCTGGCGGCACTGGTCGGCGCCGTCGTGCTGTCCCGCCCCGACATCGGCCAGCGCCCGGCGACGGACACCTCAAAGGGTGCGCGGGGGCCGCTGCGGTGAGACCGGTCATCCCGTACGTCACCGCCGCCCTGCTCTTCGGCCTCGGCGTCTACGGCGTGCTGCGCCGACGCAACGCGGTGCTGGTGCTGATGGCAATCGAGCTGATGCTCAACGCGGTGAACCTCATCCTGGTCACCGCCGACACCACGGCGAAGGCGCTGCTGCCGCACGGCGGGCAGGTCTTCGCGCTCTTCGTGATCGTTCTGGCCGCCGCCGAGGTCGGGGTCGGGCTGGCGATCGTGCTTCAGCTCTACCGGATGCGGGCCAGCATCGCCGTCGACGAGGTGCCGCTGACCGAGCGCCGCGCCGACGAACCGGTCCCGGCGGTCGCCGGCGCGATCGGGGAAACCACCGTCACCGCAGTGGCCGGGCCGCCGGAGGGGGAGCGGTGAACACGACCGCGCTGTTGGGTGCGCTGCTGCCGGTCGTACCGCTGGCCGCCGCTCTGGTCGGTCTGCTGCTGCCGTTCGCCCGCCGGCGGGTCGCCATCGGTCTCGGCGTGGCCGGCGCGGCCGGTGCCCTCGCCCTGGCGGTGGCCCTGCTGGTCACCCTGGTCGACCCGGTGGAGGCGTCGACCACCTGGATCCGGTTCGGCGGGCTCACCGTCACCCTCGGGGTACGCCTCGACGGCGCCGCCGCGCTGGTCGCGGTCGCGGTCGCCGCGGTCGCGTTGGCCGTGCAGGTCTACTCCACCGGTTACCTCGAGCGCGGCCCGCACGACGACGTGGACGTCGACCGCCGCTACCCGCCGTACGCGGCGCAGATCAGTCTCTTCACCGCTGCGATGCTGCTGGTGGTGGTCTCCGGGGACCTGATCCTGCTGCTGGTCGGCTGGGAGGTGATGGGGATCTGCTCGTACCTGCTGATCGCCCACGACCGGCGGCTGTCGGAGGCGCCGGCCGCAGCGGTGAAGGCGTTCCTGGTGACCCGGGTCGGCGACGTCGGTTTCCTGCTCGGCATCGCGCTGCTCGGTGTCTCGGCGGGCAGTTTTCGGATCGCCGACGTGCTCGCCCACGACCACAGCATCGCCACCCGCACCGCCGCCGGCCTGCTGCTGCTGGCCGGGGTGGCCGGCAAGAGCGCCCAGTTCCCGCTGCACACCTGGCTGCCGGACGCGATGGCCGGCCCCACTCCGATCTCCGCGCTGATCCACGCTGCGACCATGGTGGCCGCCGGCGTGTACGCGGTCACCCGGCTCTGGCCGCTCTTCGCGGCGACTCCCACCGTGCTGGCGGTGCTCGGGGTGATGGCCTCGGTGTCCCTGCTGCTCGGCGCGCTCGCCGCCACCGCGCAGGACGACATCAAGCGGGTGCTCGCCTGGTCCACGGTCTCCCAGATCGGCTACATGACCGGGGCGCTCGCCGTCGGCTCCCCGCCCGCCGCGCTGTTCCACCTGCTCACCCACGCGGCCTTCAAGGCGCTGCTCTTCCTCGCCGTCGGTGCGGTGATCCACGCCGTCGGCACGGCGTCGATGTCCCGGATGGGCGGGCTGCGGCACAGCATGCCGGTCACCTTCTGGTGCATGGTGATCGGGCTGGGCGCGCTGGCCGGCGTACCGCCGCTGTCCGGCTTCTGGAGCAAGGAGGGTGTGCTCGCCGCCGCCGAGGACGCCCTGCTCGGTGGCGGTCCGGCCCCGGCATGGGTCGGTTGGCTGGTGTTCCTCACCGGGCTGGTCGGGGTCGCGATCACCGCCTGGTACGCCACCCGGCTGCTGCTGCGTACCTTCCTCGGCGCCGCCCGCGACCCGCTGGCCACGCCGCACGATCCGCCGGGGGTGCTGCGCTGGCCGGTGCTGCTGCTCGCCGTTCCCGCCGCGCTGCTCGGCCTGGCCGGGTTCTCGCCGTGGTTCGCCGGCCGGCTGCTGTCGACTGCGGCCGGTGAGCTGGGGGCACCGAGGCTGGTGCACGTCGGGCCGCTGATGGTGCTGCCGCTGGCGCTGCTGCTGCTCGGGGCCGCACTGGCCTGGGCCGGCTGGCGGCGGGACACCGCTGCCGATCCGGCGGCGGCGCTCGGTCCGCTGCGGCCGGTCTTCGCCCGCGCGTTCCGCCTCGACGACGTCCAGCACGCCCTGGTGGTACGCCCGACCACCGCACTCGGCCGGGCGACGCGCGCCGTCGACGAGCGGGTGGTGGACGGGGCGGTGACCGGGACCGGGCGAGGTGCCCGCGCCCTCGGCGGTGGGCTCGGTGCCCTGCACCGGGCGGCGCTGCCCCGCGCCGCCGCCGCGCTGCTCGCTGGCGTCCTGCTGATCGGGCTGGCCACCGCACTGATCGGAGCCACCTCATGAGGCACGGCAGACCGGCAGCGGGTAGGACCGGAGGGGTGGCATGAGTTTCGGGCAGTTCCTGCTGGTCGCGGTGCTCGCGGTACCGGCCCTCGGTGCCCTGGCGGTGGCGGCCACGCCGCGCGACCGGGCCGCCCGGGTGATCGGCACGGTCGCCGCCGCGCTGACCCTGGTCGCGGCGCTCGCGTTGGTCGCCGATCGGGCCGGTGCCTGGACGGCCTACGGGCCGACCCCGCCGGCCGTACGCCCCTGGCACTCGCTCGACCTGCCCTGGGTGCCGGGGCTGGACCTGCGGTTCCACCTCGGGGTGGACGGCATCTCCTGGCCCCTGGTGGTGCTGACCGCCCTGCTCACGCTGCTCTGCTGCGGCTACAGCCTGTGGCGGGTGCCGGCCGGCGGCAGCGGTCGGGCCCTGGTGGCGCTGCTGCTGGTGGTCGAGGTCGGCATCCTCGGCACCTTCCTCGCCCTGGACCTGGTGCTCTTCTTCCTCTTCTTCGAGGTCGTCCTGCTGCCGATGTACGCGATCATCGTCGGCTGGGGCGGCGAAGGCAGCGACGCGGCGGCGGTCGACGCGCGCCGGCGGGCGGGGCGCAAGTTCGCCCTCTACACCCTCTTCGGCTCGGTGCTGCTGCTGGTCGGGGTCTACGTCGTGGTGGCCGCCGCCGGCACCGCCGACATCGTCGCGCTGACCGGTGGCGCCGGGCTGTCCCGGGGCACCCAGCTCGCCGCGTTCGTGCTGCTCGCGCTCGCCTTCGCGGTGAAGAGCCCGCTCTGGCCGCTGCACTCCTGGCTGCCGGACGCGCACACCCAGGCCCCCACCGTCGGCAGCGTGCTGCTCGCCGGGGTGCTGCTCAAGATGGGCACGTACGGCCTGATCCGGGTCGCCGTCGGGGTGGCCCCCGCCGGTGCCCGCTGGGCGGCACCGGTGCTCGGCGTGCTCGCCGTCGCGGCCATCCTGGTCGGTTCGCTGGTCTGCCTGGCCCAGACCGAGTTGAAGCGGCTGATCGCGTACTCCAGCGTGGGGCACATGGGCTTCGTGCTGCTCGGGATCGCCACGCTGACCGCCACCGGCATCCAGGCGGCGCTGATCGGCAACGTCGCGCACGGCATCATCACCGGCCTGCTCTTCTTCCTGGCCGGTGCGATCAAGGACCGGACCCGCACCGGCGCGCTCGGCGAGCTGTCCGGGTTGCGGGATGTCGCGCCCCGGCTGTCCGGGCTGCTCGCCTTCGCGGCGATCGCCTCGCTGGCCCTGCCCGGACTGGCCGGCTTCTGGGGTGAGGCGTTCGCCGTGGTGGCCGCCATCGAGTCCGGCGGCCCGTTCTGGACCACCCTGGCGGTGCTGGCCGCGTTCGGCGGCGCGCTGACGGCGGCGTACCTGCTCCGGCTGCTGCGTCGGGTGACCCACGGCCGGCCGAGCCCGGCCGTCGCCGCGTTGCGGCCGGGTCTGCCCGGCGACCCGGCGGTCGTCGGGCAGCCGTCGGAGTCGGCCGGACACCCGGCGGTCGTCGGGCAACGGTCGGGGCTGGCCGGCGCCGAGTTGGCCGCCTGGGCGCCGCTGGTGCTGCTCGCGCTGGCCGTCGGGCTGGCGCCGGCCCTGGTGCTCGGCGTGGCCGAGGCGCCGGTGAACGCCCTGATGGAGGTGCTGCGATGACCGGGGTGGGCGTGAGCATGGCGCAGAGCGTCGACAGCGTGGCGCTGCTGCCGGCGTACCTGGCCGCCGGGACCGCCGTACTGGCGCTCCTGGTCGACCTGCTGCTGGCCCGGCCGGCGGCCACCGTGGCCACGGCGGCCACCGGTGCGGTCGCCACTGCGGTCGGGGCGGCGGTCGTCGGTGCCGGTGCCGAGCGCCGCACCTTTTGCGTCGGCCCCGACTGCTCGTACGTCTTCGGTGGCCGGGCGGCGCTGGTCGCCGCGTTGGTGGCGCTGCTGGCCCTCGGGGTGCTGGCGCTGTCCGGGCCGCTGCTGCGGGCCGGCAGAACCCCGGTGGGGGAGTTCTGCTTCCTGCTCGCCTGCTCGATGACCGGCGGTGTGGTGCTCGGTGCGGCCGGCGACCTGATCACCCTGATCGTGGCGCTGGAGACCCTCACCCTGCCGCTGTACATCCTGGTCGGGCTGCGCCGGGGCAGCCTGGCCAGCGCCGAGGCGGCGTTGACCTTCTTCGTGGTCAGCGTGGTGGCCACCACGCTGACCCTGCTGGGTGCCGCGCTGCTCTACGCGGTCACCGGCGGGCTGCACCTGGATCGGCTGGGCGTGGCGCTGGCGGACCGCTCGGAACTGCTCGACCTGCCGCTGACCGGGGTCGCCGTGACGGTGCTGGTGGCGGGGCTGGCGTTCAAGGTGGCGGCGGTGCCGTTCCACGCCTGGGCCCCGGCCACGTACGACGGGGCGCCGCTGCCGGTGGCCGCGTACCTGTCGACCGCGTCGAAGCTCGGCGGCGTGGTCGCCCTGCTGGCCGTCGTACAGCTCGCGCTGCCGCAGGGGGTGACCGGGCCGGTGCTGGCCCTGGTCGCCGCGCTGACCATGACCGTGGGCAACCTGGTGGCGCTGCGCCAGCGGCGTACCGTGCGGCTGCTGGCGTGGTCCTCGGTGGCCCAGGCCGGCTACATCCTCGCCCCGCTCGGTGCCCTGGCCCTGGCCGACGCCGACGCCCGCACCGGCGCGTACGCCGCCGCCCTGGCGTACGCCGTCTTCTTCGTGCTGCTGGAGTTGGCGGCCTTCGCGGGTGTGGTGGCCCTGCGCCCGGCCGGCGCGGACGGCGGCCGCCTGGACGAGCTGCGGGGCGCCGCCCGCCGGCATCCGTGGATCGGCGCCGCCCTCGCGTTCGCGCTGGTCGGGCTGGCCGGCCTGCCGCCCGCCCTGGCCGGACTCTTCGCCAAGGTGGCGGTGGTCCGGTCGTTGCTCGACGGCGGTGCCGGCTGGCTGGCCCTGGTGGTGGCGGTGAACGCGGTCATCGGTCTGGCCTACTACCTCCGCTTCGCCGCGCTGCTGTACGCCCCGACCGGCGACGCGGTGACCCCCCTCGCCCGGCCGGCCCGCGCGGTCGCCGGGGCGCTGGCGGTGGCCACCGTGCTGGCCGTGATCGTCGGCTTCGCGCCGCAGTTGGTGCTCGATCTTGCCGGGAGTTGAGCGACTGTCGCTCAGGTAACTCTCAGTCATGAGACGGATGGTTGACGGGTACCGGTGTGTTGTACCGGTCAGCGGATCCTGGCATCCGTGCACCGAAGGAGTGATCGTGCACCACAACCGTCTCAAGACCGCCGCACTGCTCGGCCTGCTCACCTCGTTGATCCTGGCGGTGGGCTACTGGTTCGGTGGCAGTGGCGGACTGGTCATCGCCGTACTCGTGTCGCTGGTGATGAACGGCGTCACCTACTTCTACTCCGACAAACTGGCACTTCGCGCGATGCGGGCGCAACCGGTCAGCGAGGCGCAGTTCCCCGAGCTGTACCACATGGTGCGGGAGTTGGCCGCCGAGGCCCGGCAGCCGATGCCCCGCCTCTACGTCAGCCCGACCGCCCAGCCCAACGCGTTCGCCACCGGGCGCAACCCGCAGCATGCCGCGGTCTGCGTCACCCAGGGCATCGTCGAGCTGCTCGACTACCGCGAGCTGCGGGGCGTGATCGGGCACGAGCTGTCACACGTCTACAACCGGGACATCCTCATCTCCAGCGTGGCGGCCGGTCTGGCCGGCATCATCACCATGCTGGCGAACCTCGCCCTGTTCATCCCGTTGGGCGGCGGCGACGAGGACGGCCCGAACCCGCTCGTGCTGCTGCTGACCATCATCCTGGGGCCGATCGCCGCGTCCGTCATCCAGTTGGCGATCAGCCGGAGCCGTGAGTTCCAGGCGGACGCCTCGGGCGCCGAGCTGACCCGTGACCCGCTGGCCCTGGCCAGCGCCCTGCGGAAGATCCACATGGGGGCTCAGCGCCGGCCGCTGCCGGCCGAGGGTCAGCTCACCAGCACCGCCCACCTGATGATCGCCAACCCGTTCAGGGGCGGCGGCGTGGCCGCGCTCTTCGCCACCCACCCGCCGATGGAACAGCGCGTCGCCCGCCTGGAGCAGATGGCCCACCAGACGGGCCCGGTCCGCTACCAGCGCTAACCCACCCCACCCCACCCCACCCGCCCCACCCGAGCCCGCGTTGATCATGAGGTTAGCGGCACTTTGAAGATCGAATACTGCCGCTAACCTCATGATCAACAATGCTTGTCGGGTGGGGCGTTAGGGTTCGGACAGCTCTCGCTCATTACATTTCTGGAGGTCGCTCGTGGCTGGGCTGCGCCGTTACCTGGCCGTCTGGCAGCTTCCGGGCGCACCGATGCTGCTGGTGACCGGCATCATCGGCCGGCTCGGCATCGGCATGACGCCGCTGGCGCTGCTGCTCGTGGTGGAACAGGTCACCGGGCGGTATTCACTCGCCGCCCTGGCCGGTGGCGCCTACGCCCTCTCCGGAGCCGCGCTCAGCCCGGTGGCCGGCCGGATCGCCGACCGGATCGGTCCCACCCCGGTGCTGCTCGCCACCGCGGTCGCGCACCCGCTGGCCCTGGTCGGGCTGCTCTGGTCGGCGCGCTCCGACACCGCACCCTTCGCCGCCGTCCTGGTGGCCGCGGCGCTGGCCGGCGGGTCGTACCCGCCGATGACCGCCGCGATCCGGGGCGCCTGGAACGACCTCACCAGCGTCACCTCCGGCCGGTACCACCTGCGCAACACCGCGCTCGCCGCGGAGACCACCCTGTTCGAGATCGTCTTCGTGCTCGGCCCCCTACTCGTGGCCGGGTTCGTCCTGTTCGCCGACGCCGGCGCGGCACTGATCGGCGCGGCGGTGGTGACCCTGGTCGGCACCGTGGCGGTGGCGCTCGGCCGGACCATGCGCGGGTGGCAGCCGCACCCCGGCGAGCACCGCACGCGGGGGCTGGGACCGCTGCGGGTGCCCGGCTTCTCGGCGCTGCTGCTTTGCGTGGCCAGCCTCGGCATCGCCTTCGGGGTGGCCGGGGTGACCGTCCCGGCCTTCGCCACCCGCTACACCCCGGACGACCCGGACAGCCTCGCCGGCCTGCTCCTGGCCGTCTGGGGGATCGGTAGCGCCGTCGGCGGCTTCTGGTTCGGGGTACGGCGACCGGCCCGCAACATGACCCGCCAGTTCTCCTGGCTGCTCGCCGGGCTCGCGGGCAGCTTCGCCGTCTTCGCTTTGATGCCCACGCCGGGTGCGCTCGGCGTGGCGCTGATCATCGGCGGGGCCACCATCGCCCCGGCGCTGACCCTGGAGAACACCCTGGTCGGTCGGATCTCGCCGCCCGGCATGCTGAACGAGGCGTACACCTGGGTGGTGACCATGTCGGTCGGCGCCAGCGCCGCCGGCGGCGCGACCGCCGGGCTGATCATCGATCACGGCGGTGGCGTGCCCTGGGCCTTCCTCTTCGCCGGTGCGGCGGTCGCCGTCGGGGCCGGGGTCGCTGCCCTGCCCGCCGGCCCCATCGCCCGCGCGGAGGCCGCCACCGTACGCGTCGAAGTCCCGACCCCGGTCTGACCGCGCGCCGGGCGGGTATACCGGCACGGTGTTCCTCTTCTTCTCGAACCGGCTGGGCTGCCTGGCCTCGATCCTGATCAGCGCGATCGCGACCGTGGTGCTCCTGCTGATCTTCGGTCGCTGACCAGGGGCGCATAGCGCGTCGACGAGCGCGTCGGCGTACTCGGAGGTGAATGTTGCCCCCGCCCGGCCCGCCGCCAGCCCTTCGTGGTGGCCAGCGGCGCGGGCAGAGCCTTACTTGTAGTTGGTGAACTGGAGGGCGACGTCGAAGTCCTCCGCCTTGAGCAGCGCGATGACGGCCTGGAGGTCATCCTTCTTCTTGCCGGTCACGCGCAGTTGGTCGCCCTGGATCTGGGCCTGGACGCCCTTGGGGCCCTCGTCGCGGATCTTCTTGCTGATCGCCTTGGCCTTCTCCTGGTCGATGCCCTGCACCACCTTGGCATCGATCTTGAAAATCTTGCCCGACGACCGAGGGTCGCCCGCGTCCAGCGACTTCAGCGAGATGTTGCGCTTGATCAGCTTCTCCTTGAACACCTCCAGCGCGGCCCGTACGCGCTCCTCCGTCTCGGCCTGGACGCTGATCGCCTCCTCGCCCGACCAGGAGATCTCCGCGCCGGTCCCCCGAAAGTCGAACCGCGTCGTGAGCTCCTTCTCCGCCTGACGAAGAGCGTTGTCGACCTCCTGGCGGTCGACCTTGCTCACGATGTCGAACGACGGGTTCGCTGCCATGCTCATGCTCCTGCTGTCCGGCTGGTTTGGGATCCTTTGCCCCTGATGACCAGGGGTACGACACCCTGACGGTACCCGGTTGCGACGGTGGCGGGGGAAGCCGCTATTCTTGCTTCGCTGCCGCGCCGCCGGTGCGGTGGTACGCCCTGGCGGGTTGCCCGAGCGGCCAATGGGAGCGGACTGTAAATCCGTCGCGAAAGCTACAGAGGTTCGAATCCTCTACCCGCCACCAGGTGCGACAACGGCCCCTGACCAGCAGGAATGCTGATCGGGGGCCGTTCTCGTTGATCTAGCTCGGTCCGGCTGAGTCCAGCCCGTTGCGACGCGTTGTGGGCATATCGCGGTGGCGGTGGTCAGCAGCAACTCGTTGGTCGGCTACGCGAATCGGCCGGCGAAGGTAGACGCCTTCCGGCTCGCCAGGACTGGCGCGGTGGTCACCAGCATGGGCGAGATAGCTACAGCGCTGATCGACCTGGTCGGCGGCTGAGGTCAGGTTGCCTACTTCACCATCCGCATCGGCTGATCCGTCAAGGCGCTGTAGCCGAGAACAACCAAGAACACGAGACCGACCGCAGCGAAAGCTACGCCAATCACCCGTTCCAGCAGGATGAAGCGTGCTGGACGCTCATTGTGCGTGACATCTGGTAGCCAGCCCCAACGCGGAACTCGCCGGAGCGCGCTCGCGGTGAACATCGACCGGTGCACGTGCCTCTCCGCCACGCCGCGAAAGTTGGTGGCGAGGGCGACGCCTACGAAGCACATAGTCACGCTCATCGCGACACCCGCTAGGAAGCGCCAGGTCTCCATCTGACCCCCTCCCCGATGTGGTTACCGGATCTTAGTTGCCGGATCCTGGTCGCATCCGTGTCACCGTGTCGGGGCGTTTGTGCTGGTCAAAGGCCGGTGCTTGGCGCTCTGTAAATCCGTCGCGCGGAAGCTACACAGGTTCGAATCCTTCACCCGCCACCAAGTGCGAAGAATGGCCCCTCTGGGTTGGCTCGGGCTCCTGCCGATGGTGCCTGCGTTCGCGGGGAGCCTTTTGGTTGCTGTCCTGGATGGACGCCAGCATGGAAACCCGCGTCGCGCTGTTCGGGCCGATCTTCGTCGGGCTGTCCGGGCTGGTAACAGCGCCGCTGGGGCTGGCTGCTCAACAGCACCCGGACCCCCCAGGGCCGTGTCTGGCACGACCGCCACACCCTCTACAACGACCCGCTGCAGTACGCCTCCGGTCTACGCCATCCCGGCGCTCATTGAGGGGTTGTGGGCGCAGATCGTAAGCGGGTCGATTCTGTCCTTTGAGTGCTCCTCTGGGCTGCGTCTGCTGGTCGTTGCGACGGAGGTCGAGGGGCGGAAGGCCCACAATCTGCCCCAAATGAGGCTTTCCTCGACACGTTCGCTGAGGGCGAGGTGGCCGGGAGTGAAGAAGAGTCGTGCCGCGCCGTGACGCCGTGGTCGCTCTGACCGTTATCCCCCAGAGATGGGACTCGTTCTATAACGTAGGGGTTGTACGTGGGCTACAGTGGGGGCGCAGGTGAGTGGCGAATCGACTTGACCGACGAGGTTGACGAGTGGCTCGTCCGCCTGGGTAAGGAAGACCAAGACTCCGCCGACCAGGTAGCTGCCGCCATCGACATCCTCGCCAGGGAAGGCCCGACCTTGGGTCGCCCTCTGGTCGACCGAGTCAAGGGTTCGGACTACAAGAACATGAAGGAGCTCCGGCCCGGCTCCTCGGGTGGCACCGAGATCCGCATCCTGTTCGCCTTCGATCCGCTCCGGACAGCCATCCTGCTGGTGGCAGGGAACAAAGCCGGCAACTGGAAGGGCTGGTATGAGACCAAGATCCTTGAGGCTGACAGTCTCTTCGCCAAACACCTTCGATCGATGAAGGGACAACGCTGATGGCGCGCAGTTGGCGGGAGACCCGATCCCGCATGAACCTCGACGAGGCCAAGGTTGCCGAGCACAAGGAACGAATGCTTGCCGAGGTCCGCGCCACCCGCCTGCGTGAGATGCGCGAGCGTCGCGGTCTGACTCAGCGGGAGGTTGCTGACCGCATGCACGTGTCCCAGCCGCGGGTTGCCGCGATTGAGAAGGGTGAAGTGCCAACGACTGAGGTCGGCACCATCGAGCGGTACGTCGCTGCTCTCGGTGGCAAGCTGGAGATCATCGCCGACTTTGACGGTGACCGGCTCGCGTTGAGCTGACTGCGCCCACAAGCAGGAGGGGCGCAATGATGAAAGCCTCCTGCTCGCGCGGCCTACTCGTGGTGGAACTCGGTGACTGTCAGCGTCTTGTCATCGTGACGCTTGCTGCGCGGCCATCGGTTGCCCTCAGGGTCTTCGGCTTCGGCGTCGTGGACCAGGTTCACGAGACCAGCGGGATCGGCCAAGGCCATCTCAACGGCCGTGTTCCAGTCCGGTGGCCGGCGGTAGCGGTCTACGCCGGCAGATACGCCGTCGGTCATCATCACGGCGGCGGCCACGTCGTCGCGCCTCCATCGGCCGCTGATCGCTTGGGCTGCTGCCTCGGGTGCCGCTTCGGCTATCCAGTACCCGCCCGGCCGGTTGCGGTGGCCGCGCTCGGCATCAACGAGGGTGCGCCACCGGTCGCGGTCGTCGAATCTGAACCCGCCGTCCGCATGCCCCGCTAGATGTTGGCGCTGGTGGCTGGCGACCTGGTGTAGTCGGTCATCGCGCACCTGGTGTAGCTCACCGTCACGAGCCAGCACGACGACGGGACTGTCGCCAAGGACCAAAACGTCGACCACCTCGTCGTTCCAGCGGGCGATGCTGACGGTGGTTGAGGGAGCCGCGCCCGGTTGCAGCTCGTATCGTTCGGCGACGGATGTGATGGCGTCGGCGAGGATTCGGCGTAGGTCGTCGTGGCGGTGGTCGAGGAGCTGAGCGAGTTCACGGCCGAGCGTGTCGGCCAGCCAGCCTCCGTTGCGCTCGCCGGCCTCTGGCTGCGATGCGCCGTCGAGCACCACAACGGCGTTTGCGATGGTGAAGACGCGATCCTCGCTGGGGCGATCCGGGCAAGGGCGCTCTGCCGTACGGATGGTCGCTAGTCGTGCGTTCGTGGCGGGCACAGGAGTTGGCTCCTTGTCACCGTTTCGCCGTCGTGATCGCTGGCGACGACCATCGAGAACGGGCGTGTACCGACCTGGGCGTAGAGGTCGGGAAGGTTCTGGGCCAAATAGTCGACGGCGCCGACCGAACCGAGCGCATGGACACCTGCAATCACAAGCAAGTTCTCGCCACCGGCCGGCAGTGAAGGTCGGCCGACGTACGCCACGTCAGACCACCGCTTCGCCTTCGTGTCATCCATGGGTGACTCGTAAACCCGGCTGCCGTCACGCTCGCGGATAGTCCAGTTTCCGGACTCGTCGGGCTCGAACGTGAGGAACGGGTCCTTGCTGATGGCTTCGGCCGCCACTGGTGAGGATTTCGGACCACAGATGGCGACGGCATCGCTGCTCGGCTGCCAGTGACCGTCAGGCGGGATGCGAAACTGCTCCACCTGGAAGGACAGGTCGGTGAGCAGCCGGGTAAGCCGCTCGGCGGCCCGGGTGTCCTCGGACGAGATGACCGGCAGCGCGCGGCCGGGGATCTCTCGCAACGGCAGCGCGACGGTTACCGGACCGACGCCGAAGAAGACTCGCTCTGCGGGTGGTGCCGTCTGCCGTATCTGGGTGATTCGGCCACGGGTGAGCCCCAACTCGGCCGCGATGGCGCTGTAGGAGATGCCGCCTTCGGACGCCGCCCGGTTGATCGCTTCCTTGCGGAGCCGTGCGAGTTCTACCGATCGCTGCTGGTACAGCGCGATGAGTTCGCTGGCGAGCTTCGCCTGGCGCAGCGGATCAGTCTCGCTGCGAACTCGTTCGAACTGGCTGGCAGGCTCCATGCGGGAAGTTTAGGCCCCCTTGACAGTGCTGATGTGACCGCTAATCTGTTTATACCCCCTAAGCGCCTTTGTTGTCGACTACCTCTCGCGTTTAGGGGCCTAAGCGAGGGCCTAGGCGCGCCGAGCCCTCGAATCGGGTCGGTGGCTGACTCGTTCCCCCTGGTCGGCCACCGCCCTCGAATTTGGAGGTGCGCATGCCTGGCTGTTGGAAAACTGAGGGAGATCGGCGGTGGGCGCGGTGAGCACGACGAGCAAACCGGTGCATCCGGACTGGTGTGTGCCGGATCGGTGTGGGCATCTGGTGCCGCCGGTGATGGCGCACATGCGGCGGCGGCATCGGGGCGTACTGCTGAAGGTCGGTGAGGTGCGCCCGTCCGGGACGGTGTTGTCGTACCTGATCGGGTCCGATGGCCAGGCTCCGAGCGTGACGGTGCACGTGGCCTGCCGGGCGGGCGTCGCCTGGGCTGAGCTTTCGCTACCGCAGGCCGGTCAGTTGGTCGAGCAGTTGCGGTCGTTGTTGGGGCAGGTCGGCTGCGAGGGAGGACGCGAGCATGGGGAGGGCTGACGAGCCGGCCGGCGCCCGGCGCGCCACGGCGGGGATCGACGCTGCCTGTCCTGACTGGTGTCGGGGCTGCGGGCCGGACGATCCGATGCATCGGGGGCTGCTCGCCACGGTCGGCACCGAGCGCGGCGGCTGGGTGAGTGTGCAACTGCTTCTGGACCGGTTCCGCCGCCGCGAACCGGTCGTCAAGGTCGACGCGACCCGCTCCGGGGCCACCGAGTCGGTGCTGCTCTCGCCTGTTCAGCTCGACCGGCTGATCTACGAGTTGACCTACGTCCGCTGGCGGGTGATGACCAAGGGGCGACCCCTGGAGGGACGCTACGACCGCGACTGAGCAGCCGTCACTCCTGCGGCGTGGCCTCGTGGCCGGGCAGTCCGGGGGTACGCCGCCGCTGCTTCATCTCCGCCTCGTAGATGTGCCGCCGGCCGCCGGCCAGCTCCTCCCGGGCGTACCGCTCGATCTCCTGGAAGGCCGCGTAGTAGCCGTCGTCGAACTCCTCCACGATCTGGAAGGTCCAGCGGCCGGGTAGCACGTTGCGACCCAGCAGCTCGTGTTCGACGCGGTCGGCGACGGCGTGGTGCCCGGCCTCGCGGAGGAGCTGCACCACCCGGTCGAGGGTGAGGTCCGCACCGCCGACGAGTTGGTGCGCGGAGTAGAGGTGCCCGCGGACCCGGTGGATGGTCTCCAGGGCCTTGCTCAGTTCACCCAGTGCCTCGACCGTGGTGTCGTCGACACCGTCCGGGCGGGAGTGCTCGTCGTCCACCCTGCTGCCGTGCGCCATGCCCGCTCAATACCCGCGGTCGTCCGGCGTACGCGGCTCAACCGGGTGACCGGACGCCGAGCGAGGTCGCAGCGGAGAAAACTGCGGTGTCCGCTAGATCCGCTACGGCAGGTAAGGCTGTAATGGGCAGTTGGGGTTTTCTTTCGGCCTGACCAGCGGCCTTTTCGGCCCGACCACCGGCTTGCTTCGGCTGACCTGCCCGGACGTACACCAGTGAGCTACGTACGTGCCACGGGCGGCGACGACCGGGCCGACATCCGCCCGTGAACTTTCCACCGGCCAAGCCACTGTGGCACCATCGGGGGACCCCATACCGTTTGCGATCACCAATCAGGAGCACTTATGTCTGCTCTACGTCTGGGCCGGTTGCTCGGCTCCTTTTTGCTGGTCTCCAGCCTGGTAGTCGCGGCCGGTGCCGTCGCGGAGCTCGAATTCAGGACGTCGGGCATGGACTGGGCCATCTCCGTGCTGGGCTCGCTGGTGCCCTGACGGGCGAGCCCCGCGCTCGGCCATCTGAACCGACGAGGGGAACCATGACGTCTCGTCCCCGTTCCACTCATCGGCGAACGGAATACGCCTGGCTCATCACCGGGCCCTTGGCGCTCTGCGCGGTGCTCGTCTGTCTGCTGCTCGGCCTGATGGCCGATCCCGCCCTGGGAAGACTGCCGGTCACCCTGCTGCTCACCGTGGCCATGGCCGCCGCCGCCGTACCGACCATCAACGTGGTCATCCGACGACAGGCGTTCCTGGTCTTTCCCACCGAGATCCCCCTCGTCGTCGCGTTGTTCGCGCTTCCGCCGCTGTCGGTGGTGCTGGCGTACACCGTGGCCTCGCTCGTGATCCAACTGCGGCGCAAGCTGCTGCCGGTGAAGCTCTGGTTCAACGTGGCCGGCGCCGCGGCGGCGACCTCGCTGGCCACATTGGTCTACACCGTCCTGCGGGAAAAGCCCGGGGACGTCGGACCGGGGACGTGGGGGGTCCTGCTCGCCGCCATCAGCGTCCACGCCGTGGTCCAGCTCGCGGCCATGGCCGGGGTGTTCACCGTCGTGCAGAGCTGGCAGGCCGGGCGGGAGCTGATCCGCGCCGGCGGCCCGCCGATGCTGCTCGGGGTCGTGATCAACCTCTCGATCGGCTTGCTGATCATCATCTCGCTGGACAGCACCCAGTGGGCCATCCTGATCTTCGCCGGGCTGGCTGTGGCGTTCGCGCTGGTCTACCACTCGTACGCGCAGTTCCTCCGGCAGCACCGCACGCTCAGCGAGATGTACGAGCTGACCAAGGCGATCACCGAGAGCGGGTCGGACGGGAACCTGATCGACGCGTTGCTGGTGCGGATCCGGAGCCTGATGCAGGCGGAATCCGCCACCCTCTGGGTGCCCGCACAGGGCCGCCACCCGGAGGTGCTGTTGACCGCCCAGGAGGGTAAGCCGGGGCTGTTGGACTCCACGCCGACTCCGGCGGAGCTGCGCGAGGCCGCGTTGGTTCGGCAGGAGACGGTGGCGGTGAGTCACCGGCTCGGCGGTGACTCCGCGTTGCGCGAGGTGCTGGAGCCGACGAAGGTCAAGGACGTGATCGTGGTGCCGCTGCGCTCCGGCAAGGCGGTCATCGGCACCCTTGAGGTCGCCAACCGGCTCGGCGACACCAACTCCTTCGGCACCCCGGACGTCACGGTCTTCGAGACCGTGGCGGCGCACGCCGCGGTGGCGCTGGAGAATTCCCGCCTGGTCGACCGGCTGCGGCACGACGCGTACCACGACGGCCTCACCAAGCTGCCCAACCGGCGGCGGATCCTCGGTGCGCTGGCCGAGGCGGTCCGGATCCGCGCCCCGGGCGAGGTGGTCGCGCTGCTGCTCTTCGACGTCGACCGGCTGCGTCAGGTCAACGAGTCCCTCGGGCACGCGGCGGGGGACAAAGTCCTGGTCGAGGTCGCCGACCGGCTGCGTGGCTGCGCACCATCGGCCGCGCTGGTCGGCCGGGTCGGCGGTGACGAGTTCCTGGTGACCCTGCGGTTGGAGAGCGTCGAGGCGGCGGTGGAGCTCGCCGGCCAGTTGCGGGAGCAGATCCGCGACGAGATGGCCTTCGACGCCCTGACGCTGGACGTGGACACCGCCGTCGGGGTCGTCGTCCACCCGGATCACGGCAGCGACGCGGCCACCCTGCTCCAACGGGTGGACGCGGCGGCGGCTGTGGCGAAGTCGGTCCCGGGAAGCGTGCAGTTGTACAGCCCCACGCTGGAGTCCCGCTCGCTGCGCCGGCTCGGGCTCGCCGGTGATCTGCGCACCGCCTTCGACGACGGTGAGCTGGAGGTCTACTACCAGCCCAAGGTGACGTTGCGGGACCGCCGGCTGGTCGGCGTGGAGTGTCTGGCCCGCTGGGAGCATCCGACGCAGGGCGCCGTCACCCCGGAGGACTTCGTCGCAGTGGCCGAGCACACCGGTCAGCTGGACCGGCTCACCGAGTTCGTGCTCCGGGAAGGGCTGCGGCGCAGCCGCGACTGGGCGCTCGGGGGCCACGCGCTCGCCGTCGCGGTCAACCTCTCCGCGCGTACGCTCATCGACCCGCACTTCCCCGACCGGGTACGCGAACTGCTGAACGAGTACGACGTCCCGGCGCAGCTGCTGACGCTGGAGATCACCGAGGCCGGGGTGCTGGACGGCACGGACCGCCCGATCCCGACCCTGCGCCGCCTGCGGGACCTCGGCGTACGGCTGTCCGTGGACGACTTCGGCACCGGCAACTCCTCCCTGGCCCACCTGCGCCGGTTGCCGGTGAACGAGGTCAAGGTCGACCGGTCGTTCGTGCAGGGCATGGCGACCGACCCGGGCGACCTGGCGATCGTCAACGCCGTGGTCACCCTCTCCCAGCAGTTCGGTCTGGCGGTGGTGGCCGAGGGCGTGGAGAGCGAGTTGACCCTGGAACTGCTCCAGGACATCGGGTGTGAGATCGGCCAGGGGTTCCTGTTCAGCCGCCCCCTGCCGTACGAGCGGCTGGAGGCTTGGTTCGGTGCCCAGGTCGACCCCGAGACGATCTCCAACAGCGAGCTTCCGCGCCTCCGCGTAGTGCCCTGAGCTTGGCGTACGCCGCCTCGCCGGATCCGATTTCACCAGCGCGGCATGGCCGTGTACTCTTACCTCTGCGCGACCACCGAGTGATCGCACAGGCCCCCTTAGCTCAGTCGGCAGAGCGTCTCCATGGTAAGGAGAAGGTCTACGGTTCGATTCCGTAAGGGGGCTCAGAGGGTCCGGCTGGGCCCACCACGGCGGTGTAGCTCAGATGGCAGAGCAAGCGGCTCATAATCGCTGTGTCGCCGGTTCAAGTCCGGCCACCGCTACTCTCCGTCCGCCGGGTTCCCGGTGGTCGTAGGACGGGCGCCCCAGGCGCCCACTTTGCGTGTCCGCTCAGGCGGCGCATAAGCTGTAGCGCCGTAGTTGTATCCGTTAACGAGGAAGGCACTCCGCCGTGGCGAAGGCGACCGATGTCCGGCCGAAGATCACTTTGGCGTGTGTGGAGTGCAAGGAGCGCAACTACATCACGCGCAAGAACCGCCGCAACGACCCGGACCGCATCGAGCTGAAGAAGTTCTGCCCCCGGGACGGGCGGCACACGATTCACCGCGAGACCCGCTGACCCTGTCCGGGCCGAGTCGGCCCGGCTCCAGGCGTACCCACGATCGCCGATCCGCCACGGTCGGCGCGGCCCGTTCGGGTCTGCGCTGACCGCACGGATCGGCGATCGTCCTTTACGTGTAGGTTCGCGGCATGTCCCTGGACCACTCCTTCGTCGGCCGGAGCTATCCGCCGACCGCCCCCTACCAGGTGGGCCGCGAGAAGATCCGTGAGTTCGCGACGGCGATCGGGGCCACCGATCCCGCCCACCACGACCCGGAGGCCGCCCGCGCGCTTGGGCACCCGGACGTGGTCGCGCCGCCGACCTTCCCGATGGTGCTCACCATGGCCGCCAACCGACAGCTCATCGAGGACCCGGACCTCGGGCTCGACTACAGCCGGGTCGTCCACGGCGACCAGCGGTTCGCCTACACCCGTCCGGTGGTGGCCGGCGACGAGCTGGTCTGTGTCAACACCGTCGAGGACGTCACCAGCCGCGGCGGCCATGACTTCGTGACCACCCGGACCGACGTCAACACGACCGCCGGCGAGCCGGTGGTCACCGCCTGGATGAAGCTCGTCGTACGCGGGGAGGCCTGACGTGGAACTGCCCACCCAGACGTTTCGGGTGACCCGGGCGGACCTGGTCCGCTACGCCGGCGCCTCGGGGGACTTCAACCCGATCCACTGGAGTGACCGGTTCGCCACCAAGGTCGGCCTGCCCGGAGTGATCGCCCACGGCATGTTCACCATGGCGCTGGTCGGCCGGGCGCTCACCGCCTGGGCCGGCAGCGCCGACGCGGTGGTCGAATTCGGCGTCCGGTTCACCCGCCCGGTGGTCGTGCCCGACGACGACGAGGGCACCGAGATCGTGGTGAGTGCGGTGGTCCGCGAGGTGGCCGAGTCGGGGCTGACCAGGCTCGACATCACCGCGACCTGCCATGGCGAGAAGGTGCTTTCGCAGGCGCGGGCCACCCTGCGAACGACACGCTGACCGGCACCGGACGACGTGATCGGTAGACCGGTTGGGAAAGTCGGGTCGGTACCCGTACACTGGTCCGCCGTGGGGCATGTGATTCCTACCAGGCCGGGTGGCCTGGTGGGATGAGCGTTGCCGCACAGGGGTGTAGCTCAATTGGCAGAGCAGCGGTCTCCAAAACCGCAGGCTGCAGGTTCAAGTCCTGTCACCCCTGCGCCTCAGGCCTGACCGTTCCGTGGGTCGCGCCGCCGTTTCGGTGGCGTCCGGCCCGTGGTGGTGGCATCGGCGGGGAGGTTCCGAGGCATCGGGCCTTCCGGTTGATCCGCCGGCCGCGGCCCGTCCCGGGACGGTTGGTCCGGCCGGCGTGACCAAGCGCCGCGCACGTGCACCGCGTGCGACCCGACATCCCGCGACGGAGGGCGAAGTGGCCGACAACAAGCGGCACGGCGAGGACGCCGACGACGACCGCCTGAATGACGAGGTCGTCAGTGACGGCGCCGACGACGAGGCCACCGACGCGGACGAGCCGGTATCCCGGGGCGGCACCGCCACCCGTGAGCGGGCCAAGGCGGAGTCCGCCGACAGCCGGTCGAAGACGCGTACCGATGCCGACAAGGTCGGGCTGTTCGGTCGTGTCGCGCGTTTCATCCGCGAGGTCGTGGCCGAACTGCGTAAGGTCATCTGGCCGACGCGCAAGGAGCTGTTGACCTACACGACCGTGGTGATCGCGTTCGTCACGGTGATGCTGACGATCGTGGCCGTCTTCGACTTCGCCTTCGCCAAGGGTGTGTTGTGGGTCTTCGGCAACCCCAGCTGACCGGCTGACTGTGCCGATAGTGACGGAAGTGAGCAAGCGTGCCTGAGTACGACGAGACCGCCGAGACCCCGGACGAGCAGTCCACGGTGGCGACGGCGGCTGCTGACGAGTCGGTCGAGGCCGCCAGCGAGCCGGAGTTCGCCGAGACCGAGCCAGCGCCAGACGAGGGCTTCGACCCGATCGCGGAACTGCGGCAGAAGCTGCGGTACGCGCCGGGCGACTGGTACGTGGTGCACTCGTACGCCGGCTACGAGAACAAGGTCAAGACCAACCTCGAGACCCGGATCACGTCCCTCGACATGGAGGACTACATCTACCAGGTCGAGGTGCCGACCCGGGAAGAGGTCGAGGTCAAGAACGGCAAGCGGTCCCAGGTGCAGGCCAAGGTCTTCCCGGGCTACATCCTGGTCCGGATGGAGCTGATCCCCGAGTCCTACTCCTGCGTCCGCAACACCCCCGGAGTCACCGGCTTCGTGGGTGCCACGGACCGGGCCGACCGCCCCGCGCCGCTGAGTCTCGACGAGGTGCTCAAGTGGCTGGCGCCGACCGTGGAGTCCGAGAAGAAGAAGGCCAAGCCCGAGATCAAGGTCCTCGACTTCGAGGTCGGCGACTCGGTGACGGTCACCGACGGCGCCTTCGCCTCGCTGCCGGCGACGATCAGCGAGATCAACGCCGACCAGCAGAAGCTCAAGGTGCTCGTGTCGATCTTCGGCCGTGAGACGCCGGTGGAGCTGAACTTCAACCAGGTCGCGAAGATCTGATCCACTGACCGGCTGGCGGCGGCCCGGGCCATTGCCAGCGGTGCGCTATGTCCGGTTCGTCCGTCCAGCCGGCCCTCCGTGGGCGGACGCATCCAGGGCTGCGCTACCCTGAAACGTCGCCGCCGCCGTCCCGCGCTGACCGTGCGCGCCCCGACGGCGGCGTCGGCGCGAACATTTCCCAGTTCCAAGCAGCCCCAGGAAGAGACATGCCTCCGAAGAAGAAGAAGCTCGTCAAGACGTTCACGCTTCAGCTGCCGGCGGGCCAGGCCACTCCGGCGCCGCCGGTCGGCCCCGCGCTCGGTCAGCACGGCTTGAACATCATGGAGTTCTGCAAGTCGTACAACGCGCAGACCGAGTCGCAGCGGGGCGACATCGTCCCCGCCGAGATCAGCGTGTACGAGGACCGCACCTTCACCTTCGTGCTGAAGACCCCGCCGGCCGCCCAGTTGCTGATCAAGGCCGCCGGTGTGCAGAAGGGCTCGGGCGTCCCGCACACCGATAAGGTCGGCTCGTTGACCCGTGCCCAGCTGCGCGAGATCGCCGAGAAGAAGATGCCCGACCTCAACGCCAACGACGTGGAGCAGGCTGAGAAGATCATCTCCGGCACCGCCCGGTCGATGGGTCTGAACATCACCGACTGACCTCGGCCAGCACCGACCCGTACGGATCGTGGGAGGGCGCGCGAGCACCGCGGCCCGCCATAGACCACAGGAGTAGACAGAACATGCAGCGCAGCAAGAGCTACCGCAAGGCCGCCGAGGTCATCGACCGGTCCAAGCTCTACAGCCCCGCCGAGGCCGTCAAGCTGGCCAAGGAGACGACCACCATCAAGTTCGACGCCACGGTCGAGGTCGCGATGCGCCTCGGCGTCGACCCCCGCAAGGCGGACCAGATGGTCCGTGGCACGGTCAACCTGCCGCACGGCACCGGCAAGACCGCCCGCGTGATCGTCTTCGCCGCTGGCGCGAAGGCCGAGGAGGCCGTCGCCGCCGGTGCGGACGAGGTGGGCACCGACGAACTGGTCGCCCGGATCCAGGGTGGCTGGCTGGAGTTCGACGCGGCGATCGCCACGCCGGACCAGATGGCCAAGATCGGCCGGATCGCGCGGATCCTGGGCCCGCGCGGTCTCATGCCGAACCCGAAGACCGGCACGGTGACCATGGACGTCACCAAGGCGGTGTCCGACATCAAGGGCGGAAAGATCACCTTCCGGGTGGACAAGCACTCGAACCTGCACCTGATCATCGGTAAGGCCTCGTTCTCCGAGACTCAGCTGGTCGACAACTACGCGGCCGTCCTCGACGAGGTGCTCCGCGCCAAGCCGTCGGCGGCGAAGGGCAAGTACCTCAAGAAGATCACCCTCGCCACCACCATGGGCCCGGGTGTCCCGGTCGACCCGAACATGGTGAAGAACCTCCGGGAGGCCTCGGCCGAGAGCTGAGCACCCCGACCGTTGAGGGGCCCCGCCACATCGTGGCGGGGCCCCTCAACGCACCGCCTGCCCCCACCCGAGCCCTCCGGTTGATCATGAGGTTGGCGGCGCTCTCGATCTCCAAAACTGCCGCTAACCTCATGATCGACGGACTGGGTCGGTGAAGGGCAAGCGGGTCGGCGGCTGCAGGGTGACCAGGCGCACGGGGGGGGGATTTGGCGGGCTCGGGAGGGATGGCGTAATCTTTTGGCGTCGCACATCTTGTTGTGCGTGAAGTTTCACCCAGAGACCGCTGGTCACCGTGCCTCGGCACGGTCGAAGGTCCCGCGATGACGGGCGACCCGCGCAGGGCGGCAAGCGAACATCGGCAGCATCCCGTGGTCCGCCGACCGTGGTGATCGCCGCCGGCCTCGCCCCGTGCGCCCTGCGCCGGGGCTTTTCTGTTGCCGCGATTCCTCCGCTTCCGTCGCAGTCACTCGCCTGCGACGGTGACCAGCCTCGAAGCAACGAGAGAGGAGGGACATGGCGGACAAGCCGATCCGGGCCGACAAGGCCTCGGCCGTCGCCGAGCTGACCGAGAGCTTTCGCGCCGCTGGTGCCACCGTGCTGACCGAGTACCGCGGTCTGACGGTTTCCCAGCTAACCCAGCTGCGGCGCTCGCTCGGTAAGGAGACCACCTACACGGTCGCCAAGAACACGCTGGCCAAGCGTGCCGCGGTGGACGCAGGCATCTCCGGCCTCGACGAGCTGTTCACCGGTCCTACCGCGCTGACGTTCGTTTCGGGCGACGTCGTCGAGGCGGCGAAGGGGCTTCGCGACTTCGCGAAGGCCAACCCGAAGCTCGTCATCAAGGGTGGTGTCTTCGAGGGCAAGGCCATTTCCGCGGCCGAGGTCACGAAGCTCGCCGACCTGGAGTCCCGCGAGGTGCTGCTGGCCAAGCTGGCCGGTGCGATGAAGGGCAACCTGAGCAAGGCCGCGGCCCTGTTCCAGGCCCCGCTGTCGAAGACCGCCCGCCTGGCGGCCGCCCTGCAGGACAAGCGCGAGAAGGAAGGCGCCGAGGCGGCCTGAGGCCGTACGGCGCGCCCACGTACTTAGGTAAACCTTTTAGGAAAGGACGCCAGACATGGCGAAGCTCAGCACCGACGAGCTGCTCGACGCGTTCAAGGAGATGACGCTGATCGAGCTCTCCGAGTTCGTGAAGCAGTTCGAGGAGACCTTCGAGGTCACCGCGGCCGCGCCGGTCGCCGTGGCCGCGGGTGGCCCGGCCGCCGGTGGCGCCGCCGCCGAGGCCGAGCCGGAGAAGGACGAGTTCGACGTCGTCCTCGACGCCGACGGTGGCAAGAAGATCCAGGTCATCAAGGTCGTCCGTGAGCTGACCGGCCTGGGCCTCAAGGAGGCCAAGGACCTGGTCGAGGCGGCTCCGAAGGCGGTCCTGGAGAAGGTCAACAAGGAGACCGCGGACAAGGCCAAGGCCAAGCTGGAGGGCGAGGGCGCCAAGGTCACCCTCAAGTGATCTGAGCCTCACCTGGCCGTCCCGGCTCACCAGAGCAGGGGCACACCGCGTCGCGGCGGGCGGCGATCCGACACTGGGGATCGCCGTCCGCCGTGCTCGTGGAGCTGCCGCGACTGTGCGAGCGTGGGCAGGTCCGCGAGGTCGGGCACCCGCGTGCACCGACGGGACCGACCGCGGTGCCGCCGGCGCGAAAAGCACCGGATGGCGATGCCGCCCTTGACGCGGCCCCGGGCAGCCAGGCACGCTGGCATCAGCAAGACCTTCCGCGCTTGCGACGGCCACTGCGTGGGTAGTTTCAGCGGCAGCACCACCAGCCGCGGATGCCCGAGCAGCCCGACGGGAACGTTGCGTTCCGAGCGGTCCGGTGTGACCCGTTCCAGGGTCCCGAGGCCAACTTCCGCAACGGCCTGCGGGGTGGGCTGGACAGCGGTTAGCCTCTCGGCTACACTGCTAGTTTGCGCTGCCTTCCGACTTGACCCCTGCTCGGAAATGTCCGTTTGTGGATATTTCTGGTGGGGTCATTGGAGTGCACGCGTACCAGCCGTTCTGCAGCACCGGTCCTCGGAAGGACGCATCTTGGCAGCTTCCCGCCCTGCGAAGACCAGTCGTACGTCGAGCGCATTCGCTCCCCGCCGAGTTTCCTTCGGCCGGATCACCGAACACCTCGAGGTCCCCAACCTCCTCGCCATCCAGAACGAGTCCTTCGACTGGCTCGTCGGCAACGAGGCTTGGCAGGGCCGGTCGGCGGACGACCCGCACGCACGCTCGGGTCTCGCGGAAATCCTCGACGAAATCAGTCCCATTGAGGACTTCTCCGGCACCATGTCGCTTTCCTTCTCGGCACCGCGCTTCGACGAGGTCAAGGCCTCGATCGAGGAGTGCAAGGAGAAGGACCTCACCTACTGCGCGCCACTGTTCGTGACCGCGGAGTTCACCAACAACACCACCGGCGAGATCAAGAGCCAGACGGTGTTCATGGGTGACTTCCCGATGATGACGCCGAAGGGCACGTTCATCATCAACGGCACCGAGCGGGTGGTGGTCAGCCAGCTCGTCCGTTCGCCGGGTGTCTACTTCGACAAGCAGCCGGACAAGACCTCCGACCGCGACCTGTCCAGCGTCAAGGTGATCCCCAGTCGGGGTGCCTGGCTGGAGTTCGACATCGACAAGCGCGACACCGTCGGCGTGCGGATCGACCGCAAGCGGCGGCAGGCCGTCACGGTGCTGCTCAAGGCCATCGGATGGTCCGCCGAGCAGATCCGCGAGAAGTTCGGTTGGTCCGAGCTGATGATGACCACGCTCGAGAAGGACCACATCGCCGGCCAGGACGAGGCGCTGCTCGACATCTACCGCAAGCTGCGCCCTGGTGAGCCGCCGACCCGCGAGAACGCCCAGACCCTGCTCGACAACCTCTTCTTCAACCCGAAGCGGTACGACGTCGCCAAGGTCGGTCGGTACAAGTTCAACAAGAAGCTCCAGCTGGACGTGCCGATCACCACCGGCACGCTGACCGAGGACGACGTCGTCGCCACCGTGGAGTACCTCTGCCGGCTGCACGCCGGTGAGGAGGGCTACGAGGCCGACGACATCGACCACTTCGGCAACCGGCGGCTGCGTACCGTGGGCGAGCTGATCCAGAACCAGGTCCGCGTCGGCCTGTCCCGGATGGAGCGCGTCGTCCGCGAGCGGATGACCACGCAGGACGTCGAGGCGATCACGCCGCAGACCCTGATCAACATCCGCCCGGTGGTGGCCGCGATCCGGGAGTTCTTCGGCACCTCGCAGCTGTCGCAGTTCATGGACCAGACCAACCCGCTGGCGGGCCTGACCCACCGGCGGCGGCTGAGCGCGCTCGGCCCGGGTGGTCTGTCCCGGGAGCGGGCCGGCTTCGAGGTCCGCGACGTGCACCCGTCCCACTACGGCCGGATGTGCCCGATCGAGACGCCGGAAGGCCCGAACATCGGTCTGATCGGCGCCCTGTCCACCTTCGCCCGGGTCAACCCGTTCGGCTTCATCGAGACGCCGTACCGGAAGGTCATCGACGGTCGGGTCACCGACCAGATCGACTACCTGACCGCGGACGAGGAGGACCGGTTCGTCAAGGCGCAGGCCAACGCGCCGCTGCGGGCCGACGGCTCGTTCGCCGAGGACCGCGTGCTGGTCCGCCGCAAGGGCGGCGAGACCGAGGACGTCCCGCCGTCGTCCGTGGACTACATGGACGTGTCGCCGCGGCAGATGACCTCGGTCGCGACCGCGATGATCCCGTTCCTCGAGCACGACGACGCGAACCGGGCCCTGATGGGCGCGAACATGCAGCGTCAGGCAGTGCCGCTGGTCAAGGCCGAGTCCCCGCTCGTCGGCACCGGCATGGAGTACCGCGCCGCCGTCGACGCCGGTGACGTCGTCGTGGCCGAGGTCGGTGGCGTGGTCGAGGACCTCTGCGCCGACTACATCACGGTCCACCAGGACGACGGCCACCGCCGGACGTACCTGCTGCACAAGTTCCGTCGCTCCAACGCCGGCTCCTGCGTCAACCAGAAGCCGGTGGTCTTCGAGGGCGACCGGGTCGAGGCCGGCCAGGTCATCGCCGACGGTCCGTGCACCGACGAGGGCGAGATGGCGCTCGGGCGCAACCTGCTCGTGGCGTTCATGACCTGGGAGGGCCACAACTACGAGGACGCGATCATCCTGTCGCAGCGCCTCGTGCAGCAGGACGTGCTCACCTCGATCCACATCGAGGAGCACGAGGTCGACGCTCGGGACACCAAGCTCGGCCCGGAGGAGATCACCCGCGACATCCCGAACGTCAGCGAGGAGATGCTCGCCGACCTCGACGAGCGCGGCATCATCCGGATCGGTGCCGAGGTCGTCCCCGGCGACATCCTGGTCGGCAAGGTCACGCCGAAGGGCGAGACCGAGCTGACCCCGGAGGAGCGGCTGCTGCGCGCGATCTTCGGCGAGAAGGCGCGCGAGGTCCGGGACACCTCGCTGAAGGTGCCGCACGGTGAGACCGGCACGGTCATCGGCGTGCGTACCTTCTCCCGGGAGGACGGCGACGAGCTGCCGCCGGGCGTCAACGAGCTGGTCCGGGTCTACGTCGCCCAGAAGCGGAAGATCCAGGACGGTGACAAGCTCGCCGGCCGTCACGGCAACAAGGGCGTCATCTCCAAGATCCTGCCGGTCGAGGACATGCCGTTCCTGGAGGACGGCACCCCGGTCGACATCGTGCTCAACCCGCTGGGTGTGCCGAGCCGGATGAACATCGGCCAGGTGCTGGAGACCCACCTGGGCTGGGTGGCCAAGACGGGCTGGAAGGTCGAGGGCGACGACGCCGAGTGGAAGCGTCAGCTCCAGGGGATCGACGCGGACTCCGCCGAGCCGAACTCCAACGTGGCGACCCCGGTCTTCGACGGTGCCCAGGAGGAGGAGATCACCGGTCTGCTCGCGTCGACCCTGCCCAACCGGGACGGCAAGCAGTTGATCGGCGCCTCCGGCAAGGCGCAGATGTTCGACGGCCGCTCCGGCGAGCCGCTGCCGGACCCGATCGCCGTCGGTTACATCTACATCCTGAAGCTGAACCACCTGGTCGACGACAAGATTCACGCACGGTCGACCGGTCCGTACTCGATGATCACGCAGCAGCCGCTGGGTGGTAAGGCGCAGTTCGGTGGCCAGCGCTTCGGTGAGATGGAGTGCTGGGCGATGCAGGCCTACGGTGCCGCGTACGCCCTGCAGGAGCTGCTGACCATCAAGTCCGACGACGTGCTCGGCCGGGTGAAGGTCTACGAGGCCATCGTCAAGGGCGAGAACATCCCGGAGCCGGGCATCCCGGAGTCGTTCAAGGTGCTGCTCAAGGAGCTTCAGTCGCTGTGCCTCAACGTCGAGGTGCTCTCCAGCGACGGTGTGGCCCTGGAGATGCGCGAGACCGACGACGAGGTGTTCCGGGCCGCAGAGGAGTTGGGCATCGACCTTTCCCGGCGCGAGCCGAGCTCGGTCGAAGAGGTGTGACGTTGGGGTTTCGGGGCGGGGCGACCCACCCGGGCGGTCAGGATTGATCCCTTCGTGGGTCGTCCCGCCCCGAAACCGAACCCGGTGAGCTGCTGGCGCAACAAGCGACGTGTGAGGGAATCGAACGTGCTCGACGTCAACTTTTTCGACGAGTTGCGAATTGGGCTGGCGACCGCCGACGACATCCGTCAGTGGTCGCACGGCGAGGTCAAGAAGCCCGAGACGATCAACTACCGCACTCTCAAGCCGGAGAAGGACGGGCTCTTCTGCGAGAAGATCTTCGGTCCGCAGCGGGACTGGGAGTGCTACTGCGGTAAGTACAAGCGGGTCCGCTTCAAGGGCATCATCTGCGAGCGCTGCGGCGTCGAGGTGACCCGCTCGAAGGTCCGCCGTGAGCGGATGGGCCACATCGAGCTCGCCGCCCCGGTGACCCACATCTGGTACTTCAAGGGCGTGCCGAGCCGGCTGGGCTACCTGCTGGACCTCGCCCCGAAGGACCTCGAAAAGATCATTTACTTCGCCTCGTACGTCGTGACGAGCGTGGACGCCGAGGCGCGTCACCGCGACCTCTCGACGATCGAGAACGAGATCCTCGCCGAGAAGCGGCAGTCGGAGAACAGCCGCGACTCGGAGATCGAGAAGCGGGCCGCCAAGCTGGAGGCCGACCTGGCCGAGCTGGAGGCCGAGGGCGCGAAGGCGGACGTCCGGCGCAAGGTCAAGGAGGGCGGAGAGCGCGAGATGCGCCAGATCCGCGACCGGGCCCAGCGCGAGATCGACCGCCTGGACGAGGTGCTGGAGACCTTCCGCAAGCTCGATCCGAAGCAGCTGGTCACCGATGAGCTGCTCTACCGCGAGCTGCGGGACCGCTTCGGCGAGTACTTCACCGGTGGCATGGGCGCCGAGGCGATCAAGGCTCTGGTGCAGAACATGGACCTCGACGCCGAGGCGGAGAGCCTGCGGGAGACCATCCGCACCGGCAAGGGCCAGCGGAAGATCCGGGCGCTCAAGCGGCTGAAGGTCGTGGCTGCCTTCCAGAACACCCGCAACTCGCCGCTCGGCATGGTGCTGGACTGCGTACCGGTCATTCCGCCGGACCTGCGTCCGATGGTGCAGCTCGACGGTGGCCGCTTCGCCACCAGCGACCTGAACGACCTGTACCGCCGGGTGATCAACCGGAACAACCGCCTCAAGCGGCTGATCGACCTCGGCGCGCCCGAGATCATCGTCAACAACGAGAAGCGGATGCTCCAGGAGGCCGTCGACGCGCTGTTCGACAACGGCCGCCGGGGCCGGCCGGTCACCGGCCCGGGTAACCGTCCGCTGAAGTCGCTGTCCGACATGCTCAAGGGCAAGCAGGGCCGGTTCCGCCAGAACCTGCTGGGCAAGCGCGTCGACTACTCCGGCCGTTCGGTCATCGTGGTCGGCCCGCAGCTCAAGCTGCACCAGTGCGGCCTGCCCAAGCAGATGGCGCTGGAGCTGTTCAAGCCGTTCGTGATGAAGCGGCTGGTCGACCTCAACCACGCGCAGAACATCAAGTCCGCCAAGCGGATGGTCGAGCGGCAGCGACCGGTCGTGTGGGACGTGCTGGAAGAGGTCATCGGCGAGCACCCGGTGCTGCTCAACCGGGCGCCGACGCTGCACCGGCTGGGTATCCAGGCCTTCGAGCCGCAGTTGGTCGAGGGCAAGGCCATCCAGATCCACCCGCTGGTCTGCACCGCGTTCAACGCCGACTTCGACGGTGACCAGATGGCGGTGCACGTGCCGCTGTCCGCCGAGGCCCAGGCCGAGGCGCGGATCCTGATGCTGTCGTCGAACAACATCCTCAAGCCGGCCGACGGCAAGCCGGTCACCATGCCCACCCAGGACATGGTCATCGGGCTCTACCACCTCACCCACCAGACTTCGGGTGAGCGCGGGGAGGGGCGGGCGTTCAGCTCGGACGCCGAGGCGCGGATGGCGTACGACAACGGCGAGCTGCACATCCAGGCGTCGGTCAAGATCCGTCTGCGCGGTGTCGTCAGCGTCGACAACGGCGCGGGTGCCGAGCCGTGGGTCGCGCCGGAGGGCTGGGCCGAGGGTGACCCGGTGACCGTCGAGACCACGCTGGGTCGGGTGCTGTTCAACGAGACCCTGCCACCGAGCTACCGGTTCGTGAACTACGAGATCCGCAAGGGGCAGCTCTCCGCGATCGTCAACGACCTCGCCGAGCGGTACCCGAAGGTGGCCCTCGCGGCCACCCTCGACGGGCTCAAGGAGGCCGGTTTCCACTGGGCCACCTGGTCCGGCGTGACCATCGGCATGGAGGACGTCATCGCTCCGCCGCGCAAGCGGGAGATCCTGGAGCGGTACGAGAAGGAAGCCGACAAGATCGACCGGCAGTACCAGCGTGGTCTGATCACCGCCGAGGAACGCCGCAGCGAGCTGATCTCCATCTGGACCAACGCGACCAACGAGGTCGCCCGGGAGATGGACATCGCGCTGCCGCAGGAGAACCCGCTGTGGAAGATGATCCACTCGGGTGCCCGCGGTAACCTGCTCCAGCTCCGGCAGATCGCGGCGATCCGTGGTCTGGTGGCCAACCCGAAGGGCGAGATCATCCCGCGGCCGATCAAGGCCAGCTACCGGGAGGGTCTCTCCGTGCTGGAGTACTTCATCTCCACGCACGGCGCCCGTAAGGGTCTGGCGGACACCGCCCTGCGTACCGCCGACTCGGGTTACCTGACCCGTCGTCTGGTGGACGTCTCGCAGGACGTCATCATCCGCGAGGAGGACTGCGGCACCGACCGGGCCATCCCGATGCAGATCGGTCAGCGGATCGACGCCAGGCTCGTGGTGCACGAGCACGCCGAGACCAGCGTGCACGCGCGTACGCTCGCCGACGACATCAAGGGACCGGACGGCACCGTCGTCGCCGAGCGCGGCGCCGACATCAATTCGATCCTGGTCGACCGGATCGTCGCCGCCGGGGTCGACACCGTTCGGGTGCGCAGCGTGCTCACCTGCGAGTCGAAGCTGGGCGTCTGCGGTGCGTGCTACGGCCGCTCGCTGCCGACCGGCAAGATCGTGGACGTCGGCGAGGCGGTCGGCATCATCGCCGCCCAGTCGATCGGTGAGCCGGGTACGCAGCTGACGATGCGGACCTTCCACACCGGTGGCGTCGCGGGTGAGGACATCACCCAGGGTCTGCCGCGGGTCCAGGAGATCTTCGAGGCCCGGATTCCGAAGGGCAAGGCGCCGATCGCCGACACCCCGGGCCGGATCCGGATCGAGGACGGCGAGCGGTCGCGCAAGATCGTCGTTATTCCGGACGACGGCAGCGACGAGATCGTTTACGACAAGATCTCGAAGCGGGTCCGGCTGCGGGCGCACGACGGCGACCACGTCGACGTCGGCGAGAAGCTCACCGAGGGCACCATCGACCCGCACGAGCTGCTGCGTATCCTCGGCCCGCGGGCGGTCCAGGTCCACCTCACCCAGGAGGTCCAGGAGGTCTACCGCTCTCAGGGTGTGCTCATCCACGACAAGCACATCGAGATCATCATTCGCCAGATGCTCAAGCGGGTGACGGTCATCGACTCCGGCTCGACCGAGTTCCTGCCGGGTGTGCTGGTCGACCGGGCGCTGTTCGAGTCGGAGAACCGCCGGCTCGTCTCCGAGGGTGGCGAACCCGCGGCCGGCCGTCCGGTGCTGATGGGTATCACCAAGGCCTCGCTGGCCACTGACTCCTGGCTCTCTGCGGCCTCCTTCCAGGAGACCACCCGGGTGCTGACCGACGCGGCGATCCACGCCCGCAGCGACTCGCTGATCGGCCTCAAGGAGAACGTGATCATCGGTAAGCTCATCCCGGCCGGTACCGGCATCAGCAAGTACCGCAACGTCCGGGTCGAGCCGACCGAGGAGGCGAAGGCCAAGGTCTACTCGATGACCGGATACCCGGAGACCGACTACGGCTTCGGGCCGGCGAGCGGCCAGGCGGTTCCGCTGGACGACTTCGACTTCGGGTCGTACCGCTGAGCCACCGGCACTGACGAACAAGGCCCCCGGTATCCACCGGGGGCCTTGTCGTCGGTACGGCCGTCATGGACCTGACATGTCTGAACGTCCGCTGCGTACGGTCGTCACCGTCCTCGTCAAGGTCGGCGCCCGGCACGCCGCGCTGTGCCAACCGATCCGGCTCGGGCCGGGCATGATGGGGGCATGACGACCGCCGCCGGCCCCATGCCGGTCGCTCCGCCGCCGGGGTCGCCCCGGCATCCCCTGGACCCGGATCCGGTCCGGGCCACGAAGGCGCGGGCGGTCTTCGCGCTTGGTCTGATGGGTGCGCTGACCGGTCTGTTCATCGGGGGAGTGGTGCCGGCCACGGTGGCGCTCCTGCTGGCCCGGCAGGCACGCCGCGAGGCGTACGCATCGGGGGGCTTCCTCACCGGCGCGGCCTGGCTGCGCCGGGGGGAGAGCCTGGCCTGGACGGCCCTGGTGCTGGTCGCGGTGACAGCGGTCGTCGGGATGGTGGTCGGCGTGCTCCGGCTCGCCGAGGCGCCCTACGGCCAGGATTTCGCCCCGAACGTGGACTGACCGGAGTTGCCCGACCCGCCGAGGATCGAGCCCGATGGCCGTCTGACCTCGGGTCCTCCGACGGGGGACCGGGGGCCTCGGCCGCCAGATGCTCGGGCGCACCGGGCGCGACGTCGTCTCCCGCGCCGCACCCCGGTGAGGTGATCGGCGACGGTAGCCTGACGTTGTCCACCGCGCGGCGGGCGGACCCGGCCGATGAGGAGGATCCCTGTGACGGAACCGGCGCGCCCCGAGAGCGGCGAGTCCGCTCGACCCACCGCCGGGCGCCCGGAGGCCGAGACACCGGCCCCGAGCGAATGGGCAGCGCCCGGATCCGCGCCAGCCGCCTTCTCCACCGGGTACGCCCCGTCCTCGCCGCTTCCGCCCGGCTCACCGCCCCATCCGCCCGGACCGTTCCCGCCCGGATCGCCGCCGGTCGCGCCGGGCTTCGGGCCGTGGTCGGTCGCGCCGGGGCCGCCGGGCTTCGGGTCGTCGCCCGCGGCACCGCCGGCCGGGCCGGCCGGCGGGGGATCAGCACCGGGTTGGCCTGCCGGTCAGGGTTGGGGTGGTAACCGGGTGCCGCCGCCCCAGGATCGCCCACGGCCGCCGAAGCGGGTCGAACCGGTGCCCGGCACTCCGTTCGCGATGGTGCATCTCGACGTGCTGCCGGTCACCTCGGGCCTGGCGGTCGGCTCGCTGGTCGGCGGAATCATCTCAATTCTGGTGTCGTTCCTGGTCATCTGCTTCGGTGCGATCGGGGGAGGGACCAACGGCGTCTGGGCCGCCGGGGCCTTCACCGCGTTGGGGGGCCTGACCGGGGCCGGGGCCATCGTCGTGGGCCTGCTGGGCTGGCGTCAGATCCGGCGACCGGCACGTCCGCCGGCGGTCCGGTTCACCGGCCGCGGTCTGGCCATCGCCGGGGTCAGCTGCGGTGGCGTAGGGCTGCTGCTGAGCCTGCTGGGCATGGGTCTGGCCTTCCTGCTGGCGCTGACCTGATCCGGCGGCGACGCCGGCTCGGGGGCTCAGCGGAGCGGTTTCCGGCGGAGCCGTTACACTTGTCGCCGTAGGTGCCCATCACGGGCGGGTGGAGCGACGGGGCTTGGTTGCCACACGGTGCGAGGTCCGGCGGGCCTCCCGTTTTGACCTGCACGGCTGTGGTAGGTACTCTTTCCCCTTGTGCCCGGGGCTGCCCGGGCGAATCGTGCGTGCGCTGGATCCGGCTCGGTCCGGTATTCGGGCAGCGCCACGAATGAGTAGAAGATCCGGCGGGCGGCGTCCGTGTGCCGGTGACAGACCCCGGGGATTGCGCCTGAGCGCCGGAACCGGGACCGCGAGATGGGCGACACGCCCGACCGCGGGTGCCGGGACCGCCGCGAGGTGGCCCTGGTCGGAATGTAGGGGAGCCGATCAACAGGTCGGCTACGGCAGACAGTGCGGTCGCGAGAGCGGCCGAAGGGAGCGGAAAAACCCGGTGCCCACGATCCAGCAGTTGGTCCGCAAGGGCCGCCAGGCGAAGACGAATCAGTCGAAGACCCCGGCGCTGAAGGGTTCTCCTCAGCGGCGCGGCGTGTGCACCCGCGTGTACACCACTACCCCGAAGAAGCCGAACTCGGCGCTGCGCAAGGTCGCCCGTGTCAAGCTCAGCAGCCAGATCGAAGTGACCGCCTACATCCCGGGTGTCGGGCACAACCTGCAGGAGCACTCGATCGTGCTCGTTCGCGGCGGTCGGGTCAAGGATCTCCCCGGCGTGCGCTACAAGATTGTTCGCGGCTCGCTGGACACCCAGGGGGTCCGCAACCGCAAGCAGGCGCGCAGCCGCTACGGCGCGAAGAAGGAGAAGAGCTGACATGCCGCGCAAGGGACCCGCTCCGCGGCGGCCGCTGGTCGCTGACCCGGTGTACAACTCACCGCTGGTCACCCAGCTGGTGAACAAGATCCTGCTGCGGGGCAAGCGCCAGCTCGCCGAGCGCATCGTGTACGAGGCCCTGGAGGGCTGCCGGGAGAAGTCCGGCACCGATCCGGTCGTCACGCTCAAGCGGGCCATGGACAACGTCAAGCCGACGCTCGAGGTGCGTAGCCGCCGGGTCGGTGGTGCGACCTACCAGGTGCCGGTCGAGGTGCGCCCCGCCCGGGCAACCACGCTGGGCCTGCGCTGGCTCGTCACCTACTCCCGCGCCCGCCGCGAGAAGAGCATCGTCGAGCGGCTGACGAACGAGCTGCTGGACGCGAGCAACGGCCTCGGTGCCGCCGTCAAGCGGCGCGAGGACACGCACAAGATGGCCGAGAGCAACAAGGCCTTCGCGCACTACCGCTGGTAACACCCAGGTCCCGACGCCGTCCCGGCGTCGGGACCGCCACCAGTTGTGTCGAGACGACGACAAGTTAGGGATTGAAGTGGCCGCCGCAGACGCGCTCGCCAACGTACGCAACATCGGCATCATGGCGCACATCGATGCCGGTAAGACCACTACCACCGAGCGGATCCTGTTCTACACCGGCATCACGTACAAGATCGGCGAGACCCACGAGGGTGCCGCCGTCATGGACTGGATGGAGCAGGAGCAGGAGCGCGGTATCACCATCACTTCCGCCGCCACCAAGTGCGAGTGGAAGGGCCACACGATCCAGATCATCGACACGCCCGGCCACGTCGACTTCACGGTCGAGGTCGAGCGGTCGCTGCGGGTTCTGGACGGCGCGGTCGCGGTCTACGACGGTGTCGCCGGCGTGGAGCCGCAGACGGAGAACGTCTGGCGCCAGGCCGACAAGTACAACGTCCCGCGGATGTGCTTCGTCAACAAGATGGACCGGACCGGCGCCGACTTCTTCCGCTGCGTGCAGATGATGATCGACCGGCTGAACGCCACCCCGTTGGTGCTCCAGATCCCGATCGGCGCCGAGGCCGACTTCATCGGCGTGGTCGACCTGGTCGAGATGCGTGCCCTCACCTGGCGTGGCGAGACCCAGAAGGGTGAGGACTACACGGTCGAGGAGATCCCGGCCGACCTCGCCGACACCGCCGCCGAGTGGCGCGAGAAGCTGATGGAGACCCTGGCCGACGTCGACGACGCGGTGATGGAGAAGTACCTGGAGGGCCAGGAGATCTCCGTCGAGGAGATCAAGGCCGCCATCCGCCGGGCCACCGTCGCCGGCAAGGCCAACCCGGTCTTCACCGGCACCGCCTTCAAGAACAAGGGCATCCAGCCGATGCTGGACGCGGTCGTCGCGTACCTGCCGTCGCCGCTGGACATCCCGGCGATCGAGGGTACGGCCACCGACGGCGAGACCCCGTTGCAGCGCAAGCCGTCGACCTCGGAGCCGTTCGCGGGGCTGGCCTTCAAGGTCCAGACCGACAAGCACCTCGGCAAGCTCACCTACGTCCGGGTCTACTCCGGCGTTGTCGAGTCCGGGTCACAGGTGGTCAACTCCACGAAGGACCGCAAGGAACGGGTCGGCAAGATCTACCAGATGCACGCCAACAAGCGGGAGGAGCGCAGCTCCGCCAAGGCTGGCGACATCATCGCGGTGCAGGGTCTGAAGCAGACCACCACCGGTGACACCCTCTGTGACGCGGCGAACCCGGTCATCCTGGAATCGATGACCTTCCCGGAGCCGGTCATCGAGGTGGCCATCGAGCCGAAGACCAAGGCCGACCAGGAGAAGCTCGGCACCGCCATCCAGCGGCTGGCCGAGGAGGATCCGACCTTCCGCGTCAAGCTGGACGAGCAGACTGGCCAGACGGTCATCTCCGGCATGGGTGAGCTGCACCTGGACATCCTGGTCGACCGGATGCGCCGCGAGTTCAACGTCGAGGCCAACATCGGTAAGCCGCAGGTGGCGTACCGCGAGACCATCCGCCGCACGGTGGAGAAGGTCGAGTACACCCACAAGAAGCAGACCGGTGGTTCCGGCCAGTACGCCCGGGTGCTCATCAGCCTGGAGCCGCTGCCGCTGGGCAACGACGCCCCGACGTACGAGTTCGCCAACGCCGTCACCGGCGGCCGTATCCCTCGGGAGTTCATCCCGTCGGTGGACGCCGGCGCGCAGGACGCCATGCAGTACGGCATCCTGGCCGGTTTCCCCCTGGTGGGCATCAAGCTCACCCTGGTGGACGGCCAGTACCACGAGGTCGACTCGTCGGAGATGGCATTCAAGATCGCCGGCTCGATGGCGATGAAGGAGGCGGCCCGCAAGGCCGACCCCGCGCTGCTCGAGCCGATGATGGCCGTTGAGGTCACCACTCCTGAGGAGAACATGGGTGACGTCATCGGCGACCTCAACTCCCGTCGTGGCATCATCCAGGCGATGGAGGAGCGCAGCGGCGCCCGTGTCGTCCGGGCCCTGGTGCCGTTGTCGGAGATGTTCGGCTACGTCGGCGACCTGCGGTCGAAGACCCAGGGCCGGGCTAGCTACAGCATGCAGTTCGACTCCTATGCCGAGGTTCCGGCCTCGGTGGCCAAGGAGATCATCGCCAAGGCGACGGGTGAGTGACGCTCGTCTGAGCTGATCCGACGGTGGTCGCGGAAGACATTCCCGACCGCGACCACCTCGGTCGGATTGCATGAATTCCGGGCCTGTAGGCTTCATCGCCGCAGAACCCACAAAAGCTCTCCGGCCGTCAGGCCGGAAAGGCTGTCGACAGAGTCCTAAGCGCCTATCCTGGCGCGCCGGGGCGAACGAACCAAGAAGTCCACAGGAGGACACCAGTGGCGAAGGCGAAGTTCGAGCGGACTAAGCCGCACGTCAACATCGGCACCATTGGTCACATCGACCACGGTAAGACGACGCTGACGGCGGCCATCACGAAGGTCCTGCACGACCAGTACCCGGAACTGAACCCGTACACGCCGTTCGACAAGATCGACAACGCGCCGGAGGAGAAGGCGCGGGGTATCACGATCTCGATCTCGCACGTCGAGTACCAGACCGAGGCACGGCACTACGCGCACGTCGACTGCCCCGGTCACGCCGACTACATCAAGAACATGATCACCGGTGCCGCCCAGATGGACGGCGCGATCCTGGTGGTCGCCGCGACCGACGGCCCGATGCCGCAGACCCGCGAGCACGTGCTGCTGGCCCGCCAGGTCGGCGTGCCGTACATCGTCGTGGCGCTGAACAAGAGCGACATGGTCGACGACGAGGAGCTCCTGGAGCTCGTCGAGCTCGAGGTCCGCGAGCTGCTTTCCTCGCAGGACTACCCGGGTGACGACCTGCCGGTCGTCCGGGTGTCCGCGCTGAAGGCACTCGAGGGCGACCCGGAGTGGGCCGGCCGCCTCATGGAGTTGATGAACGCCATCGACACCGCGATCCCGCAGCCGGAGCGCGAGATCGAGAAGCCGTTCCTGATGCCGATCGAGGACGTCTTCACGATCACCGGTCGGGGCACCGTCGTCACCGGTCGCGCGGAGCGCGGCGTCCTCAAGCCGAACGAGGAGGTGGAGCTCGTCGGTATCCGCGAGAAGTCGCAGCGGACGGTCTGCACCGGCATCGAGATGTTCCGCAAGCTGCTCGACGAGGCCCGCGCGGGTGAGAACGTCGGTCTGCTGCTGCGGGGCATCAAGCGCGAGGACGTCGAGCGCGGCATGGTGGTCGTCAAGCCGGGCACCACGACCCCGCACACCGAGTTCGAGGCGACGGTCTACATCCTCTCCAAGGAGGAGGGCGGCCGGCACACCCCGTTCTTCCAGAACTACCGTCCGCAGTTCTACTTCCGGACCACGGACGTCACCGGTGTCGTCACTCTCCCCGAGGGCACCGAGATGGTCATGCCGGGCGACAACACCACGATGAACGTGAAGCTGATCCAGCCCATCGCGATGGAGGACAACCTCAAGTTCGCGATCCGGGAGGGTGGCCGCACGGTCGGCGCTGGTCGCGTCACCAAGATCATCAAGTGAGCTGGGTAACCCCGATTAGACCCGCCGCCGGGTGTGCGGCATACTAGTCAGGTTGCGCAACGACAGTTCGCCTCCCGTGTTCGGCTCACGCTGAACCTCCGGGTGGGCAGAGCAGTCGGGCGTAGGGTGGTTGGCGGCCCGTTCCGCCAACCACCCTCGCGCGGCGTTCAGGTCGCGGTAGTGCGATCGGCGCCTCGACCCACTGCGGTCAGGATCGCTCCGGCGTTCCCGGGCGGAGTTTGACCCAAGGGCGCGACACGCCCGACCGCGGGGGTGGGCGAAAAGGGCCTGTGCCAGCCGGTACAGACACCCGCAACACAGCGGCATCGAGAGAAGGAACAGAAGCCACCATGGCGGGACAGAAGATCCGCATCCGGCTCAAGGCCTATGACCACGAGGTCGTCGACTCCTCGGCTCGGAAGATCGTCGAGACGGTGACGCGTACCGGGGCGCAGGTCGCGGGGCCGGTGCCGCTGCCCACGGAGATCAACCGTTTCTGCGTAATCCGCTCGCCGCACAAATACAAGGACTCGCGCGAGCACTTCGAGATGCGTACGCACAAGCGACTGATCGACATCATCGACCCGACCCCGAAGACGGTCGACTCGCTCATGCGCCTCGACCTGCCGGCTGGCGTCGACATCGAGATCAAGCTGTAGGGACCGGACACATGGACAGGCAAGTTAAGGGGATCCTGGGCGCGAAGCTCGGCATGACCCAGGTCTGGGACAACAACCGCGTTGTTCCGGTGACCGTGGTTCAGGCCGGCCCGTGCGTCGTCACCCAGGTTCGTGACGCCGACAAGGACGGCTACTCCGCGGTCCAGCTGGCGTACGGCACGATCGACCCGCGCAAGGTCAAGAACCCGCTTCGCGGGCACTACGCCAAGGCTGACGTGGCACCGCGCCGGCACATCGTCGAGCTGCGCACCAACGACGCCGCAGACTACTCGCTCGGCCAGGAGATCACGGTCGAGGAGTTCCCGGCCGGCGCCTCGGTCGACGTCACCGGCAAAACCAAGGGCAAGGGCTTCGCCGGCGTGATGAAGCGGCACGGCTTCCACGGTCTGCGCGCCAGCCACGGTGTCGAGCGCAAGCACCGCTCGCCGGGCTCCATCGGCGGCTGCGCCACGCCGGGCCGTGTCTTCAAGGGCACCCGGATGGGGGGCCGCATGGGCGGCGTGCGCTACACCGTGCAGAACCTGACCGTCCAGGCGGTCGACACCGAGAACAACCTCCTGCTCGTCCGCGGTGCCATTCCCGGCCCCAAGGGCGCGCTGGTCCTGGTCCGCTCCGCGGCCAAGGTGAAGAAGGGCGGTGTGGCCAAGTGACCACCGTTGACGTCCTCAACATCGAAGGTGCCAAGACCGGCTCGGTCGAGCTGCCTGCCGATGTCTTCGACGTGCAGGCCAACATCGCGCTGATGCACCAGGTCGTGGTGGCTCAGCTCGCGGCGGCCCGGCAGGGCACCCACAAGACCAAGACCCGGGGCGAGGTCGCCGGCGGCGGCAAGAAGCCGTACAAGCAGAAGGGCACCGGACGGGCCCGGCAGGGCTCGATCCGCGCGCCGCAGTTCGCCGGCGGCGGTGTGGTGCACGGCCCGGTGCCGCGCGACTACAGCCAGCGCACCCCGAAGAAGATGAAGGCCGCCGCCCTGCGCGGTGCCCTCTCCGACCGGGCGCGTGCCGGCCAGGTGCACGTCGTCGAGGCCTTCGTCTCGGGCGACAAGCCGTCGATCAAGGCGGCGCTGGCCACCCTCGCCAAGCTGACCGACGCCCGCCGGGTGCTGGTCGTGCTGAGCAGCACCGACGAGCTGAACTGGCTGTCGCTGCGCAACGAGCCGCGGGTGCACCTGATCGAGGCCGGCCAGCTGAACACGTACGACGTGCTGGTGGCCGACGACGTGGTCTTCACCAAGGAGGCCCTGGACGAGTTCCTGGGGCTGCCGACGGCAGTCGGCCAGGCGGTCGGGTCCGCCGAGACCACCGAGGAGGATGGCAAGTGAGCACGATCGCCGACCCGCGCGACATCATCGTGGCGCCGGTCGTCTCGGAGAAGAGCTACAGCGAGCTGAACCGCAACTGGTACACCTTCCTGGTGCACCCGGACGCGAACAAGACCGCGATCAAGATCGCCATCGAGCAGATCTTCAACGTCCGCGTCCTGTCGGTCAACACGCTCAACCGCGAGGGCAAGCGCAAGCGGACCCGTACCGGGTTCGGTAAGCGCAAGGACACCAAGCGGGCGATGGTGAAGCTGGCTGAGGGCGACCGCATCGACGCCTTCGGCGGCCCGGTCAGCTGAGGGGTTGTAGACAATGGCTATCCGTAAGTACAAGCCGACGACCGCGGGCCGGCGTGGCGCGAGCGTCGCTGACTTCGCCGAGATCACCCGGTCGACGCCCGAGAAGTCGCTGCTGGCCCCGCTGCCGAAGAAAGGCGGCCGGAACGTCCACGGCCGGATCACCGTCCGGCACCAGGGTGGTGGCCACAAGCGGCAGTACCGGATCATCGACTTCAAGCGGGTCGACAAGGACGGCGTGCCGGCCAAGGTCGCGCACATCGAGTACGACCCGAACCGCACCGCGCGCCTCGCGCTGCTGCACTACTTCGACGGCGAGAAGCGGTACATCCTCGCGCCGAAGGACCTGAAGCAGGGCGACCGCGTCGAGTCGGGTCCGAGCGCCGACATCAAGCCGGGCAACAACCTGCCGCTGCGCAACATCCCGGTCGGTACCACGATCCACAGCGTGGAGCTGCGCCCCGGCGGCGGGGCCAAGCTGGCCCGCTCGGCCGGCGTCGGCATCCAGCTGCTCGGCCGCGAGGGTGGGTACGCGACCCTGCGTATGCCGTCGGGTGAGATCCGGCGGGTCGACGTGCGCTGCCGGGCCAGCATCGGCGAGATCGGCAACGCCGACCAGTCGAACATCAACTGGGGTAAGGCCGGCCGGATGCGGTGGAAGGGCAAGCGCCCGAGCGTCCGTGGTGTCGCGATGAACCCGGTCGACCACCCGCACGGTGGTGGCGAGGGTAAGACCTCCGGTGGTCGCCACCCGGTCAACCCGCAGGGTAAGCCCGAGGGCCGCACCCGTCGTAAGGGCCAGCCGAGTGACCGGCTGATCGTCCGCCGCCGCTACGCCACGCGTAAGCGCGGCTGAGGGAGATAAGACATGCCTCGCAGCCTGAAGAAGGGCCCGTTCGTCGACGACCACCTGCTCAAGAAGGTGGAAACGCAGAACGAAAAGGGCTCGAAGAACGTCATCAAGACTTGGTCGCGGCGCTCGACGATCATCCCCGACATGCTCGGGCACACGATCGCGGTACACGACGGACGTAAGCACGTCCCGGTGTTCGTGACCGAGGCGATGGTCGGGCACAAGCTCGGCGAGTTCGCGCTGACCCGCACGTTCAAGGGTCACGAGAAGGACGACCGGAAGAGCCGCCGGCGCTGACGCCGCGGGCATACGGATAGAGGAACAAGGGGTTACAGCGATGCCAGGAAAGGGCGACGCTCCGGTGCTTCCGGGCGCGCGGGCGGTTGCGCGGTACGTGCGCATCTCGCCGATGAAGGCGCGCCGGGTGGTCAACCTCGTCCGCGGCCTGCCCGCGAAGGAGGCGCTCACGGTGCTGCAGTTCGCGCCGCAGTCTGCGAGCGAGCAGGTGTACAAGGTGCTCGCGAGCGCGATCGCCAACGCGGAGAACAACGAGCGGCTGGACCCCGACGCGCTGCTCGTCAGCGAGGCGTTCGTGGACGAGGGCCCGACCATGAAGCGGTTCCAGCCGCGGGCGCAGGGCCGGGCGTACCGGATTCGCAAGCGCACGTGCCACATCACCGTGGCGGTCGAGGCGGTTGCGCCGGCCGCGCCGAAGTCGGCGAAGAAGACGGCCCCGGCGAAGCAGACCGCGCCGGCTGAGACGCAGAGCGACACGGAGGGCGCCGAGTAATGGGTCAGAAGGTTCACCCGCACGGGTTCCGGCTCGGCATCTCGACCGACTGGAAGTCCCGCTGGTTCGCGGACAAGCTCTACAAGGACTACATCGGCGAGGATGTCAAAATCCGCCGGATGATGTCCAAGGGCCTGGAGCGCGCCGGCATTTCCAAGGTCGACATCGAGCGCACCCGTGACCGGGTCCGCGTCGACATCCACACCGCCCGGCCGGGCATCGTCATCGGCCGTAAGGGCGCGGAGGCCGACCGGATCCGCGGCGAGTTGGAGAAGCTCACCGGCAAGCAGGTGCAGCTGAACATCATCGAGGTGAAGAACCCCGAGTCGGACGCGCAGCTGGTCGCCCAGGGCGTGGCCGAGCAGCTCTCCAGCCGGGTCAGCTTCCGCCGCGCGATGCGCAAGGCGATGCAGTCGGCGATGAAGAACCCGATGTGCAAGGGCATCCGGGTGCAGGTTTCGGGTCGCCTCGGCGGCGCCGAGATGAGCCGTACGGAGTTCTACCGCGAGGGTCGGGTTCCGCTGCACACGCTGCGGGCAAACATCGAGTACGGCTTCTTCGAGGCCCGCACCACCTTCGGCCGCATCGGCGTGAAGGTCTGGATCTACAAGGGCGACGCGGTGCCGGGTCGGGAGGCCCCGACCGAGGCTCCGTCGCGCCCGCGCCGGGAGCGTGGCGACCGCCCCGAGCGGCCCCGCCGTGGTCGCTCCGGTTCGGCCGGTACGACCTCCGGTGGCACCGAGGCCGGCCGGGCTGCCGCGACGACCGTCGGGCAGCAGGCCGAGACGCCGAGCGGCGAGCCGGTGGACGCTGGCGCTGTCGCGTCGGCCGCGTCCGCTCCGGCCGCCACTCAGCCGGCAGAAACGCAGCAGGAGGGCTGAGAAGATGCTGATGCCGCGCAAGCCCCCGAAGGGCTTCCGCAAGCCGCACCACCCGGACCGCAGCGGCGCGTCCAAGGGTGGCAACCGGGTGGTGTTCGGCGAGTTCGGAATCCAGGCTCTCGAGCCGGCCTACGTGACCAACCGGCAGATCGAGTCGGCGCGTATCGCGATGACCCGCCACATCAAGCGTGGCGGCAAGGTCTGGATCACGATCTTCCCGGACCAGGCTCTCACCAAGAAGCCGGCGGAAACCCGGATGGGTTCCGGTAAGGGCTCGCCCGAGTGGTGGGTCGCCAACGTCAAGCCGGGGCGGGTGCTCTTCGAGATGTCCTTCCCCAACGAGCAGATCGCGCGAGAGGCGATGCGCCGCGCGATTCACAAGCTCCCGATGAAGTGCCGCATTGTGACGCGCGAAGTGGGTGAATCCTGATGGCAGCGGGCGTTAAGGCCGCCGAGCTGCGTGAGCTCTCCCAGGAGGAGCTGGTCACGAAGCTGCGCGAGGCCAAGGCGGAGCTGTTCAACCTCCGGGTGCAGTCCGCAACCGGGCAGCTGGACAACAACCGGCGGCTGCAGGTCATCCGTCGGGAGATCGCCCGGATCTACACGATCATGCGTGAGCGTGAGCTGGGGCTCTCGGCCGCGCCGACTGAGGTGACTGCAGGATGAGCGAGAACACCACCACCGCCACGCGGGGTCGCCGCAAGGTCCGTGAGGGCCTCGTGGTCAGCGACAAGATGGACAAGACCGTCGTGGTCGAGGTCGAGGACCGGGTCAAGCACGCGCTGTACGGCAAGATCATGCGCCGGACCAGCAAGCTCAAGGTGCACGACGAGCAGAACTCCGCCGGCATCGGCGACCGGGTCCTGATCATGGAGACCCGGCCGCTGTCCGCCACCAAGCGGTGGCGGCTCGTGGAGATCCTCGAGAAGGCCAAGTAGCGAAGGCTCGAGCTCGGCCGGGATCGGTCGGGCGCAGGTTCCGCCAGGCTCCGGCCGCCCCGGCGGCGGCCGGAGAACCGGCAGACATAGGAGATAGACGTGATTCAGCAGGAGTCGCGACTGCGCGTCGCCGACAACACGGGTGCCCGGGAGATCCTGTGCATTCGGGTTCTCGGTGGCTCCGGTCGGCGCTACGCGAGCATCGGCGACGTCATCGTCGCCACCGTCAAGGACGCGATCCCGGGTGCCGGTGTGAAGAAGGGTGACGTCGTCAAGGCGGTCATCGTCCGCACCGCCAAGGAGAGGCGCCGGCCGGACGGCTCGTACATCCGCTTCGACGAGAACGCCGCCGTCATCATCAAGGACGGCGGGGACCCGCGCGGCACCCGTATCTTCGGCCCGGTCGGCCGTGAGCTGCGGGACAAGCGGTTCATGAAGATCATTTCCCTCGCGCCGGAGGTGTTGTGACCGTGAAGGTCAAGAAGGGCGACACGGTCGTCGTCATCGCCGGCAAGGACAAGGGTGCCAAGGGTAAGGTCATCGCGGCCTACCCGCGGCAGGACAAGGTCCTGGTCGAGGGCGTGAACCGGGTCAAGAAGCACACCCGAATCAGCACCACCCAGCGTGGCGCCAAGACCGGTGGCATCGTCACCCAGGAGGCCCCGATCCACGTGTCGAACGTGATGGTCCTGGACTCCGACGGCAAGCCGACTCGCGTCGGTTACCGGATCGACGACAACGGCCAGAAGGTCCGCATCGCGCGTAGCACCGGTAAGGACCTGTGATGACCACGGCTACCGAAACGAAGACCATGCCGCGCCTCAAGGAGCGGTACCGCAACGAGATCGTGGCCCAGCTGCGCGAGCAGTACAACTACGGCAACCCGATGCAGGTGCCGCGGCTGGTCAAGATCGTCGTGAACATGGGTGTCGGCGAGGCCGCTCGGGACGCCAAGCTCATCGACGGGGCGGTCCGCGACCTCGCCACGATCACCGGCCAGAAGCCGCAGGTTCGGCGGGCGAAGAAGTCCATCGCGCAGTTCAAGCTTCGCGAGGGCATGCCGATCGGCGCGAAGGTGACCCTGCGCGGCGACCGGATGTGGGAGTTCCTGGACCGGCTGCTCTCCATCGCGCTGCCGCGTATCCGTGACTTCCGCGGCCTCGACGGGCGCAAGCTCGACGGGCACGGCAACTACACGTTCGGTCTGACCGAGCAGTCGGTGTTCCACGAGATCGACCAGGACCGGATCGATCGCCAGCGGGGCATGGACATCACGGTGGTCACGACCGCCACGACCGACGACGAGGGCCGGGCGCTGCTGAAGTTCCTGGGCTTCCCGTTCAAGGAGAACTGAGATGGCCAAGAAGGCGCTGATCCTCAAGGCGGCCGCGAAGCCGAAGTTCTCGGTTCGCGCGTACACCCGCTGCCAGCGGTGCGGGCGTCCCAAGGCGGTCTACCGCAAGTTCGGGCTCTGCCGGGTGTGCATCCGGGAGATGGCTCACCGCGGTGAGCTGCCCGGCGTGTCCAAGGCTTCCTGGTAATAGCCCGGCGCGCCGCGTGCGCTAGCTGGACTGTCTCTTCGCCGTAGGCCTGCGGGGCAAACCGCGGGAACCCCGGCGAGAAAGGTTGACGAGTTTCATGACGATGACCGACCCGATCGCAGACATGCTCACGCGTCTGCGCAACGCCAACCAGGCGTACCACGACCGGGTGACGATGCCCTACTCGAAGATCAAGGCGAACATCGCCGAGGTCCTCAAGGCCGAGGGCTACATCGCCACCTGGTTGGTCGAGGAGCCCGAGGAGGGTGCCGTCGGCAAGCGACTGGTCGTCGAGCTGAAGTACGGCCAGAGCCGCGAGCGGAGCCTGGCCGGTATCAAGCGTGTCTCCAAGCCCGGTCTGCGGGTGTACGCCAAGTCGGACGAGCTCCCCCGGGTGCTCGGTGGGCTGGGCGTGGCGATCATTTCGACGTCCCAGGGGCTGCTCACCGACCGGCAGGCCCGCAAGCGGAGCGTTGGCGGGGAAGTCCTCGCCTTCGTCTGGTAACGGGAGACAGGTAGAAATGTCGCGTATTGGACGTAAGTCGATCCCGGTGCCTACCGGCGTCGACGTGACGATCGACGGCCGGACCGTCAAGGTCAAGGGCCCCAAGGGCGAGCTGTCGCACATCCTGGCCGAGTCGATCAGTATCGAGCGGGCCGATGATGGGCAGCTGAGCGTCAACCGCTCGAACGACGAGCGCAAGGCCAAGGAACTGCACGGCCTGAGCCGTACCCTGGTGGCGAACATGATCGTCGGGGTCACCGAGGGCTACCGTAAGAGCCTGGAGATCGCCGGTACCGGTTACCGGGTCGCCGCCAAGGGCAAGGACCTGGAGTTCGCGCTCGGGTTCTCGCACCCGGTGGTGGTGCAGGCACCGGACGGCATCACCTTCACGGTGGAGAAGCCGACGCTGTTCCACGTGGCTGGCATCGACAAGCAGTTGGTCGGTGAGGTCGCCGCGAACATCCGGAAGATCCGTCCGCCGGAGCCGTACAAGGGCAAGGGCGTGAAGTACCAGGGCGAAGTGATTCGCCGCAAGGCCGGAAAGGCAGGTAAGAAGTGAGCGCCACGCTGCTCAAGCGCCGCCGCGGCGTCGCCGCCAAGCGTGCCGTCGGGCGTGCGCGTCGGCACTTCCGGGTCCGCAAGAACGTCAGCGGCACCGCCGCGCGTCCGCGCCTGGTCGTCACCCGTTCGCTGCGGCACATCGTCGCCCAGATCGTGGACGACACCAAGGGTCACACCCTGGCGTCGGCCTCGTCCCTGGACACCTCGCTGCGCGGTACGGAGGGGGACAAGAGCGCCCTGGCCGGCAAGGTCGGAGCCCTGCTCGCCGAGCGGGCCAAGGCCGCTGGCATCTCCAAGGTCGTCTTCGACCGCGGTGGCAGCCGGTACGCGGGACGGGTCGCCGCGCTTGCCGACGCCGCGCGCGAAGCCGGACTCGAGTTCTAGCAGCGTTCGATGCGAGTCGAACGTGGATCGCAACTGACAAACCCCGTCACGAGAGAAAAGGAAGGCTGCTGATGCCTGGTCAACAGCGCCGTGGCGGCGGGTCCGGTGGCAACGAGGGTGGTCGCCGCGACAACCGCCGTGAGGGCGGCCGCGGAAACGCGCCCGCCGAGAAGACCCCGCACCTGGAGCGGGTCGTCGCAATCAACCGCGTCGCCAAGGTCGTGAAGGGCGGTCGTCGCTTCAGCTTCACCGCCCTGGTGGTCGTGGGCGACGGCGACGGCACCGTGGGCGTGGGCTACGGAAAGGCCAAGGAGGTGCCCGCGGCGATCGCCAAGGGCGTCGAGGAGGCCAAGAAGCACTTCTTCAAGGTGCCGCGGATCGCCCGCTCGATCCCGCACCCGGTGCAGGGCGAGGACGCCGCCGGTGTGGTGCTGCTCAAGCCGGCCTCCGCCGGTACGGGCGTCATCGCCGGTGGTCCGGTCCGTGCCGTGCTGGAGTGCGCGGGCATCCTCGACGTGCTCTCCAAGAGCCTCGGGTCGTCCAACCCGATCAACATCGTGCACGCCACGGTGGCCGCGCTGAAGGGGCTGGAGTCCCCCGAGGCTGTCGCCGCGCGTCGAGGCCTGCCGGTGGAGGACGTCGCTCCGGCCGCCATGCTGGCCTCCCGGGCGGAGGTGGCGTCCTGATGGCACGGCTGAAGGTCACCCAGGTCCGCTCCAACATCGGGACCAAGCACAACCAGCGTGAGTCGCTGCGTTCGCTCGGTCTCAAGCGGATCAACGACGTGGTGGTCAAGGAGGACCGGCCGGAGATTCGCGGCATGATCTTCAAGGTGAGCCACCTCGTGAAGGTCGAGGAGGTCGAGTAATGACGATCAAGGTCCACCACCTGCGCCCGGCGCCGGGGGCCAAGACGCCGAAGACCCGGGTGGGTCGCGGTGAGGGCTCCAAGGGCAAGACCGCCGGTCGCGGTACCAAGGGTTCGAAGGCCCGGAAGAACATCCCGGCAGCGTTCGAGGGTGGGCAGATGCCCATCCACATGCGCCTGCCGAAGATGAAGGGCTTCAAGAACAAGTTCAAGGTGGTCTACCAGGTGGTCAACCTGGACCGCCTGGCCGAGCTGTTCCCCAACGGTGGGCAGGTCGGCCCGGCCGAGCTGGTCGAGGCCGGCGCGGTTCGCAAGGGCCAGCCGGTGAAGGTCCTCGGCACCGGGGACCTCGGCGGTGTGACGCTCCAGGTTTCGGCGCAGGCGTTCAGCGCGTCGGCCAAGGAGAAGATCACGGCTGCCGGCGGCTCGGTGACCGAGCTCTGAGCTGCGTGAATGTGTGGTGCCCGTCAGTTGATCCCAACTGACGGGCGCCGTGCTCTACGTCGGGCGTGTGCGCCCGGTAACATCGGATCCGGTTTATGTAGCCGGGCAGATCTGCCAGGACCGGGATCGGGCTGTTAGAGTCCCTTCCCAGTTACGGATATTCGGGCGCTTGCCCGGCACCCACCCCGAACCGCCAGGGATGACCGGCGGCCCGCCTCGCGCAGGAGGAAGAAGTTGCTGTCCGCCTTTCTCAGTGCGTTCCGTACGCCTGACCTGCGCAAGAAGCTGCTGTTCACAGTCGGCATCATCGCGATCTACCGGCTCGGTGCCACGGTGCCCAGCCCAGGCGTCTCGTACGGCAACGTGCAGAAGTGTCTGGAGGCCGTCCAGGGCTCGACCGGCGTCCTGAACTTGCTCGACCTCTTCTCCGGTGGCGCGCTGCTGCAACTCTCGATCTTCGCGCTGGGCATCATGCCCTACATCACCGCGTCGATCATCCTGCAGCTGCTGACGGTGGTGATTCCCCGCCTGGAGCAGCTCCGCAAGGAGGGTCAGGCCGGTCAGGCGAAGATCACTCAGTACACCCGCTACCTGACCCTGGGACTGGGTGTCCTGCAGGCCTCGGCCTTCGTTGCGCTGGCCCGCTCCGGCCAGCTGTTCAACAACATGTGCAACGAGGAGATCATCCCGACCGGCACCGGCATCCCGGACTGGCTGACCCTCTCCATCCTGGTGATGACGATGACCGCCGGCACCGGTGTGGTCATGTGGCTCGGTGAGCTGATCACCGACCGCGGCGTCGGCAACGGCATGTCCGTCCTGATCTTCACCTCGATCGCCGCCCGGCTGCCCAGCGAGGGCTGGCGCATCAAGGAGAGCCAGGGCTGGTGGAAGTTCTTCCTCGTCATCGCCCTGGTGCTGGTGGTCATCACCGCGGTCACCTTCATCGAGCAGGCCCAGCGCCGCATCCCGGTGCAGTACGCCAAGCGCATGATCGGCCGGCGGATGTACGGCGGCACCTCGACCTACATCCCGCTGAAGGTCAACCAGGCGGGTGTGATTCCGGTCATCTTCGGCTCGTCGCTGCTCTACCTCCCGCAGTTGGCGCTCCAGTTCTTCGACCAGAACAACCCCGGCAAGACCCAGGTGTGGATCCAGAACAACCTGGTCGACCCGACCAGCCCGATCTACATCGCGGTCTACTTCCTGCTGATCATCTTCTTCACGTACTTCTACGTCTCGATCACGTTCAACCCGACCGAGGTCGCGGACAACATGAAGAAGTACGGTGGCTTCGTGCCGGGCATCCGCCCCGGCAAGCCGACCGCCGACTACCTGGACTTCATCCTCAGCCGGATCACCCTGCCGGGCGCGCTGTACCTCGCGATCATCTCGATCCTGCCGAACTTCTTCTTCATCTGGCTGGACCGGCAGCAGTACATGAACTTCCCGTTCGGCGGGACCGCTGTGCTGATCATGGTCGGCGTGGCTCTGGAGACCAGCAAGCAGATTGAGAGCCAGTTGATGCAGCGGAACTACGAAGGGTTCCTGCGGTAGGATGAGACTGGTTCTGGTTGGCCCGCCGGGGGCGGGCAAAGGCACTCAGGCAGAGTTCATCGCCGCACACCTCTCCGTGCCGAAGATCTCGACCGGCGACATCTTCCGGGCCAACGTATCGCAGGGCACGCCGCTGGGCGTAGAAGCCAAGCGCTACATGGACGCCGGCAAGCTGGTGCCGGACGAGGTCACCATCAACATGGTGCGGGATCGGCTGGCCGAGCCCGACGCCGGCGATGGTTTCCTCCTCGACGGTTTCCCGCGGACCACTCCGCAGGCGGCGGCGCTGGACAAGCTCCTCGCCGATCTGGGTACCGCGTTGGACCTCGTGCTGGAGCTGGTGGTCGACGACGACGAGGTGATCCGGCGGCTCTCCGGCCGCCGCACCTGCCGTGGCTGCGGCAAGATCTGGCACGTCGAGTTCGACCCGACCACCCGGGAGGGCATCTGCGACCGGTGCGGCGCCGAGCTGTTCCAGCGCGACGACGACAAGCCGGAGACCATCGCCGCCCGCCTGCGGGAGTACGCGGAGAAGACCGCGCCACTGGTGGACTACTACGGTGCCCAGGGCAAGCTGGTCGGCATCGACGCCACCGGCCCGGTCGAGGACGTCACGGTCCGCGCGATCGACGCTCTCCGATCGTACGGGGGCTGACGCCGGCTCGATGGCCGGCCGGATAAAGTGCGAACGGCGGGGTACGTCCGCCGTGCCTCGCTGTGTCGGCAACGAAAGGTAACGCCTCCATGCGTCGTCCCCAGCTGGACATCCAGCTGAAGACCCCCGAGCAGATCGAGAAGATGAGAGCCGCCGGCCTGGTGGTCGCGGAGGCGCTGCGCCGGATGCGGGAGGCGGTCGCTCCCGGAGTGAGCACGGCTGACCTGGACGCGATCGCCGAGGCGACGATCCGCAAGGCCGGTGCCTTCCCCTCCTTCAAGGGCTACCACGGCTTCCCGGCATCGATCTGCTCGTCGGTCAATGAGCAGATCGTGCACGCCATCCCGTCCCCCACGCAGGTTCTCGCCGAGGGCGATCTGATCTCGATCGACTGCGGGGCGGTGCTCGACGGCTGGCACGGCGACGCGGCGATCACGGTCGGCGTGGGCGAGGTCGACCCGGCCCTGCTGCGGATGGCCGAGGTCGCCGAGGACGCGATGTGGGCCGGCATCGCCGCAGCCGCCCGTGGCGCGGCGAGCGGCAAGGGCCGGCTGACCGACATCTCCCACGCGGTCGAGAACGCGGTACGCAAGGCCGGTCGGTACGGCATCGTCGACGGCTACGGCGGGCACGGCATCGGCACCGAGATGCACCAGGACCCGCACGTGCTCAACCATGGGCGGCCGGGCAAGGGCCCCCGCCTGGTGCCGGGCATGGCGCTGGCCATCGAGCCGATGATCACCATGGGCTCGCCCCGTACCGCGGAACTCGCCGACGGCTGGACCGTGGTTACCCGGGACGGGTCGCGGGCGGCGCACGTCGAGCACAGCATGGCGCTGCTGCCGGACGGGGTCTGGGTGCTGACCGCCCCGGACGGTGGACGGGCCCGACTCGGCGACCTGGTGACCAACCGCCAGCCGAGCAACTGACGGGTCGGACCCGAACTTTTGATCAACGCGGCACCGACTCCGTTTCGGGGGCGAGCCGCGGCTTTTCCGGTGTGGCGGCACGATGGCATGCTTGCCGGTATGAACGGGCGGGACGGCATGCGGGCAGCGGATTCGGACCGGCAGGCCATTGCCGAACGGCTCCGGGCCGCCCTCGACGAGGGCCGGCTTCAGTTGCACGAGTACGACGAGCGGTTGCAGCGGGTCTACGCCGCCCGCACGTACGCCGAGTTGGACGCCCTGGTCGACGATCTGCCACCAGTGGGCGCGGTGGCGCCTGCGGCGGGCGCGGTGCCGGCCCAGCGGGAGGATGGCCGGCCGGCGCCGGGCAGCGAGCGGGGCGTGACCGCGCGCTGGCTGGCCGAGCTCTGGCGGCCGTGGCTCACCGTGGTCGCCATGACGGTGGCGATCTGGGGGGCCACCTCGCTGGCCACCGGCGAGATGCTGTACTTCTGGCCGGGCTGGGTGGCCGGCCCCTGGGGTGCGGTGGTGCTGGTCGCCACCGTCAGCGGCCTGGCCAGCGGTGAGCCCCGACGGGCGGCGGCCAAGCAGGAACGCCGCCAGCGCCAGCAGGCGGAGAAGAAGTCGCTCAAGCAGGACCGCAAGGCTCTCCGCCAGCAGCAACTCGACGACGAGACGGCCTGAACGTCACGTTTGTCCCGTTGTCCCGGGCTTGTTGGCCGGTCGGTTTGGCGACGGCATGCAGGCGGGCGTACACTTTCTGATCGGCGCGCAGCGTCCACTCCGCCATGCCCACCAAGCGCTTCGGTGGGACGCGGAGCCGCGGCTGGCGCGGGCTATCTGATCTTGGTCAGGCACCCGTGTAAGACGTTGTGAGCCGTCCGGAGTAACCGACGTCAGGACAGCGGAGGACATGCCGAAAAAAGACGGAGCCATCGAGATCGAAGGTCGGGTCATCGAGCCCCTGCCGAACGCCATGTTCCGGGTGGAGCTCGCCAACGGCCACAAGGTTCTGGCTCACATCAGTGGCAAGATGCGGCAGCACTACATCCGCATCCTGCCGGAGGATCGGGTCGTCGTCGAGCTTTCGCCGTACGATCTGACCCGCGGGCGCATCGTCTACCGCTACAAGTAATCCTGGCGGCGGCCGGGAACGTCCCGTGTCCGTCTTCGATGTCCGGTGTCACGCCACGTGGGTGCCGGGCCAGATGGGAAGTAAGGCAACCGTGAAGGTCAAGCCGAGCGTCAAGCGGATCTGCAACAAGTGCCAGGTGATCCGCCGGCACGGCCGGGTCATCGTCATCTGCGCCGACCCGCGCCACAAGCAGCGCCAGGGCTGAGCCCGTACCGACCGGCCGGGTGATCGACGGCGGGTCGAGGCGAAGCCCGGCGGCAGATCCAGCCAACACACATTTCACATGCTCGTCCCAGCCGCGAGCGGTGCGCAGCGCGTACGCACTCGTGGTCGACCCCCGGTCGGAGGCCGGGGCCCGCTCGGGCAGCGACCGATCCTCCTCGCCGGCGCGACACCGCGCCGGACGAACGGAACGGTCGGTGGCGGGGTGGGACGGGTCCACACCTCCGGAAGAAACCACAAGGAGTACGCCCGCACATGGCACGTCTAGTCGGCGTGGATCTTCCCCGCGAGAAGCGGATGGAGATCGCGCTCACCTACATCTTCGGCGTGGGTCGCACCCGCGCCCTGGAGACGCTCGCCGCCACCGGCATCTCGCCGGACAAGCGCGCACGGGACCTCACGGACGAGGAGCTGGTCCAGCTCCGTGACCACATCGAGGCCAACTACAAGGTTGAAGGCGACCTGCGCCGCGAGGTCGCCGCTGACATCCGCCGCAAGGTCGAGATCGGCTGCTACGCGGGCATTCGGCACCGCCGGGGCCTGCCCGTCCGTGGACAGCGGACCCGCACCAACGCCCGGACCCGCAAGGGCCCGAAGCGGACGGTCGCCGGCAAGAAGAAGGCCGGCAAGAAGTAGTTCTTAAACCGGAATTCTGGTCCTTCTCCGCCGAGGTCGGCCGGACTCCAACCGGAGCCGGTGTCTACGGAAGTAGCGGGGCGAGAGACCGGAACCCGATCGAGAACCTAATCAGGAGCGCACAGACTTATGCCACAGAAGGCTCGTGCCGGAGCCGCCGCCAAGAAGGTCCGGCGCAAGGAACGCAAGAACGTCGCCCACGGGCAGGCGCACATCAAGAGCACCTTCAACAACACCATCGTGTCCATCACGGACCCGACCGGTGCCGTGATCTCCTGGGCCTCCGCGGGCCAGGTCGGCTTCAAGGGGTCCCGCAAGTCGACCCCGTTCGCCGCGCAGATGGCCGCCGAGGCCGCCGCGCGTCGGGCCATGGAGCACGGCATGCGCAAGATCGACGTGTTCGTCAAGGGCCCCGGCTCCGGCCGGGAGACCGCCATCCGTTCGCTGCAGGCAGTGGGCCTGGAGGTCGGTCAGATCTCCGACGTCACTCCGCAGCCGCACAACGGGTGCCGTCCGCCGAAGCGTCGCCGGGTCTGAGAGGTTAGAGAGAGATGGCTCGTTACACCGGTGCTGACTGCCGCCGTTGCCGGCGGGAGAAGATGAAGCTGTTCCTCAAGGGCAGCAAGTGCGATGGCCCGAAGTGCCCGTTCGAGTCCCGGCCCTTCCCGCCCGGGCAGCACGGCCGCGGCCGCACCAAGGAGACGGAGTACCTGCTCCAGCTCCGTGAGAAGCAGAAGGCTCGCCGGGTCTACGGCGTGCTGGAGAAGCAGTTCCACGGCTACTACGTGGAGGCAGTGAGCAAGCCGGGCAAGACCGGTGAGGTCCTGCTGCAGATCCTCGAGTCGCGGCTGGACAACGTGGTCTACCGGGCCGGCTACGCCAAGTCCCGGGACATGGCCCGTCAGCTGGTCAAGCACGGTCACTTCACGGTGAACGGCCAGAAGGTCGACATCCCGTCGTACCGGCTCAAGGAGCACGACATCATCGAGGTGCGGGCGAAGAGCAAGGAGCTCACCCCGTTCCTGGTGGCGCAGGGCGAGGCCGGTTCGCGGAGCGTCCCGGCGTGGCTGGAGGCCATCCCGAGCCAGATGAAGATCCTCGTGCACTCGCTCCCGGCCCGCCAGGTGATCGACACCCAGGTCCAGGAGCAGCTGATCGTCGAGCTCTACTCCAAGTAAGGGCTCGTTGCGGTGGCCCGCCCGCTGGGGCGGGCCACCGGAACAGTTCGTGTCGTGGGCGTCATATGGCGGGCGCCCCGGAAGAGAAGAGAAAACATGCTCATCAGCCAGCGACCGACCCTTTCCGAGGAGCCGGTCAACGAGACCCGGTCCCGGTTCACCATCGAGCCGTTGGAGCCCGGCTTCGGCTACACCCTGGGTAACTCGCTGCGGCGTACGCTGCTGTCGTCCATCCCGGGTGCGGCGGTCACCTCGATCAAGATCGACGGTGTGCTGCACGAGTTCACCACGATCCCCGGGGTCAAGGAGGACGTGGTCGAGCTCGTCATGAACATCAAGGAGCTCTGCGTCAGCTCCGAGCACGACGAGCCGGTCAGCATGTACCTGCGCAAGCAGGGCCCGGGCGACGTGACCGCCGGCGACATCCAGCCTCCGGCCGGTGTCTCGGTGCACAACCCGGACCTGAAGCTCGCCACCCTCAACGGCAAGGGCCGGCTCGACATGGAGCTGACCGTCGAGCGGGGCCGGGGCTACGTCACGGCGGCGCAGAACAAGCAGGCGGGCGCGGAGATCGGCCGGATCCCGGTCGACTCGATCTACTCGCCGGTGCTCAAGGTGACGTACCGCGTCGAGGCGACCCGGGTCGAGCAGCGGACCGACTTCGACCGGCTGATCATCGACGTGGAGACCAAGCCGTCGATGGGCCCGCGTACCGCGCTGGCCTCCGCCGGTTCGACGTTGGTGGAGCTCTTCGGCCTGGCCCGGGAACTGGACGAGACTGCGGAGGGCATCGACATCGGCCCGTCTCCGCAGGACGCGCAGCTGGCGGCGGACCTGGCCCTGCCGATCGAGGAGCTGGACCTGACCGTCCGCTCCTACAACTGCCTCAAGCGCGAGGGCATCAACTCCGTTGGTGAGCTCATCGGGCGTACCGAGGCCGACCTCCTCGACATCCGTAACTTCGGCCAGAAGTCAATAGACGAGGTCAAGATGAAGCTCGCCGGGATGGGTCTGGGGCTGAAGGACTCGGCTCCGAATTTCGACCCGGCGCATGTCGTGGACGCCTTCGGTGAGGCCGACTACGACACCGACGACTACCGCGAGACCGAGCAGCTCTAGTCCGCGCTGCCGCCACACCTGAGGAGCACCAAGCATGCCCACGCCCACCAAGGGCCCCCGCCTCGGCGGCAGCCCCGCGCACGAGCGGCTGATGCTGGCCAACCTGGCCACCTCGCTGTTCCAGCACGGCAGGATCAAGACCACCGAGACCAAGGCCCGGCGGCTGCGTCCGCTCGCCGAGCAGCTGATCACCAAGGCCAAGCGGGGCGACCTCGCCTCGCGTCGGCGGGTGCTGACCGTGGTCCGGGACAAGGACGTGGTCTACACCCTGTTCGACCAGATCGCGCCGCGGTACGTCAACCGCAACGGCGGCTACACCCGGATCGTGAAGACCGGCCCGCGCAAGGGTGACGCCGCACCGATGGCGATCATCGAGCTGGTCGAGGAGCTTCAGGTCGCCGAGCCCACGGCGAACCGGAAGACCGCCCGCAAGGCCGCCCAGCAGGACAAGGTCGAGGCGCTGGCCCCGGCCGAGGAGACCCCGGCGTCGGAGCCGGCCGACCAGGACGCCGAGGCCCCGGTGTCGGCGTCCGGTGACACCGCCGCCGCCCGCGAGGACAGCGACCTGGCCACCGAGGAAGGCAAGGCCTGATCCAGGCCGTCGTCGGGCCCGGCACCCCATCGGGGTGCCGGGCCCGACCCGTTCCTGACCCCGGCATTAGGAGGTACGACGTGGACGAGCGGATCCGGCTGCGGCTGGAGGTCGCGTACGACGGCACGGGCTTCTCCGGCTGGGCCGTCCAGCCCGACCGGCGCACGGTGGCCGGGGTGCTGGTCGCGGCGCTGGATCGGATCCTCGGCACCGGTACGGCGAGCGGGCTGACCGTCGCCGGACGTACCGACGCCGGGGTGCACGCCGCCGGGCAGGTCTGCCATCTCGACCTGCCGGGCGAGGTCTGGCAGGCGCACGAGGGCACCCTGCTGCGCCGGCTCGCCCGGTTACTCCCGCCCGACGTGCGGGTCCGGGCGATGACCGCGGTGCCGGCCACTTTCGACGCCCGCTTCTCGGCCACCTTCCGCCGGTACGAGTACCGGGTGACCGACACGCCGTGGGGGGCGGAGCCGCTGCGTCGACACGAGATCCTGGCCTGGCCGCGGGCGCTCGACCTGGACCGGCTCGTCGCCACCGCGGCCGGGTTGGTGGGGGAGCACGACTTCGCCGCGTACTGCCGGCGCAAGGAGAACGCCACCACGCTGCGGGAGGTGACCCGGCTGGACTGGCGGCGCGACGCCGATGGTGTCCTCGTCGCCACCGTGCAGGCCGACGCGTTCTGTCAGGCGATGGTGCGCAGCCTGGTGGGTGCCATGTTGGCCGTGGGGGAGGGGCGACGGCCGGTCCAGTGGCCGGCCGGTCTGCTCACCCGGCGGGAACGCTCCAGCGAGGTGTCCGTGGCACCGGCCCACGGACTGACGCTGGTGGCGGTGGGCTACCCGGAGGATCCCGCCGAGTACGCCCGCCGGGCCGAGATCACACGCCGGCTCCGGGTGTCGGCCGAAGCCTGACGACCGCCCGCCGTTCAGTCCTCGGTGGACTCGCCCTGGTTGCCGGTGCCCTCGGTGGGTTCGGCGGTCGGCTGGTTGGCGATCCCACCGGCGGCCCGCCGGTCCAGCACGCCCCGGTTCAGGTGCAGTTCGAGCAGGTCGAACAGGATCTCGCGGACCCGGGTGTCGCCCGAGCGGATCGTCGTGCCGTCGGTGCGGGCGACCACCGCGTATGCGAGGTAGTGGCCGCGTACCTGCCAGCCGACCCGGGCCGGTGCGGTGGCGATGACCTCGGTCTCGTCGCCCGCCGACAGCCCGCGGAATCGGCCCTGCCGCTCGTCGAGGATCAGGCGGATCCGTTCCCGGGCCCGCTCGGCACTGGACCGGTCGGTCAGGTTGAACAGCCCTGCGGTGACCAGATACTCCTCGTCGGGTGCGCGCAGCGTGGCCCGGACCACCTGGTTGCAGCCGAGCCGTACCAGCAGGTCGGCCAGCTCGCCGGTGGCGGCCACCGGGCAACTGCCGCTGGACTGGGTGCGCCGCACCTCGTACTCCGCGCGGCTTTCGCCGACCGCGATGCTGTTGCCTGGAAAGACCTCACGAGCGGTGAGCGGCGCCTGGTCGGTGTCGCGGGAGTCGAGGTCGCTCGCCGCGGTGCCCCGGGTGGTCTGCACGGTGGGGTCGGGGGCTGCCGCCGGGGCGTTCGGCTGCCGCCGGTCGAGCAGGGCGGCGGCGGTGAGACCGAAGAGTGCGAGCAGCACCAGCACGGCGGCGCCACCGATCGCCACCTGCCAGCCGCGGCCGCCACCGGCGCGCGGCGGTGGCATGGCTGCGGCCGGCGGCGGGGCGGCTGCGGCCGGCGGCGGGGCGGCCGGGGTTGGCTGAGGAGGCGACTGTGACGGCGGCGCGGATCGCGGTGCCGGCTGAGGAGGCGACGGCGGTGGCGGTGGCGCGGCCGAGGGCAGGATCAGCTGATTGGGGCGTGGCAGCGACGGCGCGGGGAAACGCGACGGGGATGGCCCGGCCGGGGGTGGCGGGCCGGTCTCGGGCGACTGCGCGACGGGCTCGTCCTCCCGGTGCGGGACGTGTGCGTCCTCATCGGATTCGTGCCGATAAACCATGCCATCCAGAGTAGGGGTAATTGTCCCTTTAGTTGGTATTTTCGGGAAATCGTGGCGGATGGTCGATGCGTCGCCCGCGGGCGCCCGTGACGCCCGATGCTTCGGGCCCGATGCGAGAATGGCCGGCGTGACCGGGGACCATTACTTCACCGCCGAACCCAGCACGCCCGCCCAACCGCGCGAGGTGCAGTTCACCGTCGCCGGTCGGGACTACGCCCTGGCCTCCTCGGCCGGGGTCTTCTCGGCGACCCGCCTCGACCCCGGCACCGCCGTGCTGCTGCGCAAGGCCGAGCTGCCGGGTCCCGCGACCACCGGCGCGCTGCTCGACCTCGGCTGCGGGTTCGGCCCGATCACCGGCGTGCTCGCGACCGTCGCGCCGGCGGCGACCGTCTGGGCGGTCGACGTCAACGAGCGGGCGCGGGAACTCACCGCGTCCAACGCGGCCCGGCTCGGCGTCGGCGACCAGGTGCGGGTGGCAGCACCCGACGAGGTACCCGCCGACCTCGAATTCGCACAGCTCTGGTCCAACCCGCCGATCCGGGTCGGCAAGGACGAACTGCACCAGTTGCTGCGGCGCTGGCTGCCCCGGCTGGCTCCGGACGGGGTGGCCTGGCTGGTGGTGGCCCGCCACCTCGGCGGCGACTCGCTGCAACGGTGGCTCGTCGAGCAGGGCTGGCAGGTCGAACGGCATGCCAGCCAGAAGGGTTTCCGGGTGCTCCGCATTACGCGGTGATCCGCTGGCGCGGGTAATTGGTTGGCGCGACCACCCGGCTGGCGGCAGGATGCCCGGGTGGGATACGTGGACGTGGCGGCGGTCGGGTACGTCCTGCCGGACGGGCGGGAACTCTTCGCCGACGTGTCGTTCCGGGTCGGCGAGGGCGCCAAGGTGGCGTTGGTCGGACCGAACGGCGCCGGCAAGACGACGCTGCTGCGGATGGTCGCCGATGACCTGCCGGTGCGCACCGGCGCGATCGCGCGCACCGGCGGGCTGGGCGTGATGCGCCAGTTCATCGGCATGATCGGCGACGAGTCGACGCTGGCCGACCTGGCGCTCTCGCTGGCCCCGCCGGCGCTGCGCGACGCCGGTCGTCGGCTGGCCGAAACCGAGACGGCCATGCGGGCGGCCGAGCTGCGCGGCAAGTACAGCACCGCCGCCGGCAAGACCCAACTGGCGTACGCGGACGCGCTGGCCGCCTGGGGAGAGTCCGGCGGGTACGACGCCGAGGTGCTCTTCGACACCGTCGCCACCATCGTCCTCGACCTGCCCTGGGACACCGCCCGGCACCGCCCGGTCCGCACCCTCTCCGGCGGGCAGCAGAAGCGCTTCGCGCTCGAGCTGCTGCTGCGCGGCCTGGAGGAGGTGCTGCTGCTCGACGAGCCGGACAACTTCCTCGACGTGCCCGGCAAGCGCTGGCTGGAGGCGCGGCTGCGGGAGTCCGGCAAATCGGTGCTCTACGTCTCGCACGACCGGGAGCTGCTGGCGCAGACCGCCGACCGGGTGGTCGCGGTGGAAGGTGGCAGCGCCTGGGTGCATCCGGGCGGCTTCGCCAGTTGGCACGCGGCCCGGGTCTCCCGCCACGCCCGCCTCGACGAGAGACGCAAACGGTGGGACGAGGAACACGAGAAGCTGCGCGAGCTGATGCTGATGTACAAGCAGAAGGCCGCGTACAACGCCGCCATGGCCTCGCGCTACCAGGCTGCGCAGACCCGGTTGCGCAAGTTCGAGGAGGCCGGGCCGCCGCCCGTACCGCCGAAGGAGCAGGACATCCGGATGCGGCTGACCGGCGGGCGGACCGGCAAGCGCGCGCTGATCTGCGAGCAGCTCGAGCTCGACGGCCTGACCTACCCCTTCGACCTGGAGGTCTGGTACGGCGACCGGCTGGCGGTGCTCGGTGCCAACGGCACCGGCAAGTCGCACTTCCTGCGGCTGCTGGCCCGGGGCGGCACCGACCCCGACCCGGCTAACGGCCCGGTCGACGACGCGGTGGCGCTCGCGCCGGTGGCGCACGACGGGGTGGCCCGGCTCGGCGCGCGGGTCCGGCCAGGGCACTTCTCACAGACCCACGACCGGCCGGAGTTGATGGCGAAGACGCTGGTCGAGATCCTCTGGCGGGGTGATGAGCACCGGGCCGGCATGGACCGGCACGCGGCGATGGCCGCGCTGAGCCGGTACGAGCTGGCCGGGCAGGGCGACCAGCGCTTCGGCACCCTCTCCGGCGGGCAGCAGGCGCGTTTCCTGGTGCTGCTGCTGGAGCTGTCCGGGGCGACCCTGCTGCTGCTCGACGAACCGACCGACAACCTCGACCTGGCTTCGGCCGAGGCGCTGGAGGCCGGGCTGGCCGCGTTCTCCGGCACGGTGGTCGCGGTGACCCACGACCGCTGGTTCACCCGGACCTTCGACCGCTTCCTGCTCTTTCGCGGCGACGGCGAAGTGGTGGAGACGGACGAGCCGGTGTGGGACGTGGCGTGATCGTCCGGCTTCCCGGCGTGCGGGCTGTGCCCGGCTCGGCGACCATGTCCGGTCCGCCGGCATATGGTGGATCTCGTGAGTGAGATGACCTATCGCCGGCTGGGCGACTCCGGGCTCGTGGTGTCCGTGGTGGGGATCGGCTGCAACAACTTCGGCCGCAAACTCGACCTCGACGGCACCCGCGCGGTGGTCGACGCAGCCCTCGACGTCGGGATCAACTTCTTCGACACCGCCGACATCTACGGCGAGCCGCACGGCGCGTCGGAGGCGCAGCTCGGCGCGGCCCTCAAGGGACGCCGGGACGACGTGGTGGTGGCGACCAAGTTCGGCATGTCGATGGGTGGCGACAACGGACGGGACTTCGGGGTACGCGGCTCGCGGCGATACATCGTCCGGGCGGTCGAGGCGTCGCTGCGCCGACTGGACACCGACCACATCGACCTGTACCAGTTCCACGAGCCCGACCCGGGCACCCCGATCGACGAGACGCTGGCCGCCCTGGACGACCTGGTCCGCGCTGGCAAGGTGCGCTACCTGGGCAACTCCAACTTCGCCGGCTGGCAGATCGCCGACGCCGACTGGACGGCGAAGACCCGGGGGCTGACCCGCTTCGTCAGCGCGCAGAACCACTACAGCCTGCTCAACCGGGACGCCGAGATCGAGGTGCTGCCCGCCTGCGAGCGGTTCGGCCTCGGCATGCTGCCGTTCTTCCCGCTGGCCAACGGCCTGCTCACCGGCAAGTACAAGCGCGGCGAGGCGCCGCCCGCGGGCAGCCGGCTCGCCGGCGGCGGCCGGTACGCCCAACGGCTCGCCGCAGCCGACTGGGACACCATCGAGGGCATCGAGGCGTACGCCGCCGAGCGGGACATCTCGATGCTGCACGTGGCGATCGGCGGGCTGGCCGCGCAGCCGGCGGTGACCTCGGTCATCGCCGGAGCCACCACGCCCGAGCAGGTACGCGCCAACGCGGCGGCCGGTTCCTGGCAGCCCGGCGACGCCGACCTCAAGGCGCTGCGCGCCGTCCTCGACCGCTGAACCGAACCCACCCCACCTCCGCGCCGATCTTGCACTTTTCGTCGCTGGTTCGCGCCTTATGTCCGATAGGCGGCGACGAAAAGTGCAAGATCGCGGATTGGAGGTGGGGTGGGGCGGGGGGTGGGGCCCCGTCCGGTGGTGGCCGGACGGGGCCCGATCAGTTACAGGCGGCGGCCGGGAGCGAGCCGGGTGGGATCACCACCGAGCCGGCCGGTGCCGGCGACCGACGTGCCGTCGTTGGCCCGTACGCCCGCCTTGCTGGCCGTGCCACCGAGCCGGACGATCATCGCGTCCGCGTCCCGGATCAGCACGTCCCGGATCTCCGCCTCGGCGACCAGCTTGGCGTCGCCGGCGAGGTCGCGGAACTTGACGAGTTCCTTGATCGCCTTGTCGTCCTTGCCCTTCGCCTCCTCCTTGCGGACCTTCTCGAGCTGGTTCGACAACTGCTTGTGCGCCTGGTTCGACAGCCGCCCGGTCGCCTTGAACCGGTCCAGCAGGTTCTGCATGTCCCGGAACGAGGTGGTGACGAAGAACCGGACGTTCACGGTGCTGGCGTTGCCGGCCTTGTCGGTCGCGGTCACCGTCAGCTCGTGCAGGCCCAGCTGCAGCTCGTACATCGCCTGGAGCGTGCCGCTGGCGTACGGCCGGCCGTTCAGCGTGCCGACCACCCCGGCGATGCCCGAGGTCGGGTCGACCGCCTGCCAGGACACCCGGACGTCCTGGCTGTCGCCGTAGAGCTGGCCGTCGGCGATCCCGGAGACCAGCAGGGTCGGCTTCGTGCCGTCGATCCGCACCACCGCCGACTTCAGCGTCTCGGCGTTGCCCGCCTTGTCGGTGGCCCGGTAGAGCAACTCGTGGGCCCCGTCGCCGCTGATCTCGACCGGTTCGGTGTACGGCTGCCAGGCGCCGCCGTCCAGCGACCATTCCAGCAGCTTCACCCCGGCACCGGCGTCGGTCGAGGTGAGCACCACCGGAACCGTGCCGGCGTGCCAGCCCTCGTCGTTCGCCGGGGCGAACGCCGCGGTGCTGACCGGCGCGGTGGCGTCGATCTTGACGGTGACCTGCTTCGTCTCCTCCACGTTTCCGGCCTCGTCCACGGAGCGGAACCGCAGCACACGCTGGCCGTCCCCGGTCACCTGCACCGGCGCGGTGTAGGTGGTCCAGGCGGTGGCGTCATCGAGCTGGTACTCGGTGCGCGCCACCCCGCTGCCGCCATCGGGGTCGGTGGCGGAGAGCGTGACGGTCACCGGCCCGGTGTGCCACCCCTCGACCGGGGTGCCGGACACCTCGGCGGTGGTCACCGGGGCGGTGTCGTCACCCGTGCCGGGGGTGCTCAGCCGGAAGTAGTCGAACGACGCCGCCTTCGACGCGGTCTGGTTGCCGCTGAGGGTGAACAGGCCCACCTTCGGGTTCGCCCCCACGGCCGCGTTGGTCAGCTCGGTCAACGCCGTCCAGGTGGTGCCGTCCGCCGAGTACGACCCGGTGAAGGTGTCACCGTTGCGGGCCAGCCGCAGGTACCACTCCGCCGAGGTCAGGTTCTCCGCACCAGGCTGCGGATTCTGGATCGTCCCGCCGATCTCGCTGCGAAGCTCGATCCGCCGCGTCACCGGCTGGCCGGCCTGGTTGTCCACCACGTAGTCGAACTTCACGTAGTTGTCGTCGTCGCCATACACCATCAGACCGGCCTGCTGGTACTGCTCGTCCAGCAGACTGCCGTCGATTTTGGTCTCCATCGTCCAGTCGCCGTTCGGGGCGTTCTGCAGGATGAAGTTCGTCGGCCCGGTGTTGTCGGTGCCGTAGATGTCGCCGTTGGGTACGTCGATGTGCAGCTTCCCGCCGCTGACCCGGTAGGCACTAGGGTCCTCGCGCAGGATCGCGTCCCACCGGCACTTGTCCAGCGCGTTGCCGGTGAACTCGTCCGACGGGTCGACCGGCCCAGCCGGAGCGTCCGGCGTCACCTGGAACCAGTCGAAGAGCGCGTTCACCACCGGCGCGGTGGTGCCGCCGTTGAGCGCGAACAGGCCGATCCGCGGGTTGGTGATCCCGGCCAGGGCGGCCGCCCGGCCGACCGGGGTGAAGTTCTGCCCGTCGGCGGAGTACGCCGCGGTCAGGTTCGTCCCGTCACTGATCAACCGCAGGTGGATGGTGTTCCCGGTGGGCGCGGCGGTGCTGTCTGCCGCATCGTTGCGCGGGGTGCCCGCGGTCTCCCGGATGAACTCGACCTTCCGGTTGCCACCGTAGAGCAGGTCGACCTTGGCGTAGTTGTCGTCGTCGCCGTAGATGATCAGGCCGGCCTGCTGGTAGTCGGCGGCGACCGGCACGGTGACCTTCGTGGTGGCCTGCCAGGCCCCGCTCGGCGCGGCCTGCAGCACCAGGTTGGTCGCGTCGTTGCGGGTGCCATACAGGTCGCCCACCCCGGTGGGCAGGCGCAGCGCGCCATCGGCGACCGAGTACGACTGGTCCTCCCGGACCACCGTCGTCCACCGGTCCCGGTTCAGCTCGGTGCCGTCGAACTCGTCCGAACGGGCACCGAAGCAGGACGTGTTCGGCGCGTCGACCTTCACCTGGGCGGTGGCGTACCCCTTCGCGCCGCGCTTGTCCGTCACGGTCAGGGTGGCGGTGAAGGTGCCCGGAGTGGTGTACGTGTGGGTGGCGTTCAAGGTGCTCGCCGTACCACCGTCACCGAAGTCCCAGGCGTACGTGAACGGGGTGTCGTCCTCGGCGTCGGTGGCCGTACCCGAGAAGGCGACCGAGACCGGCGCGATGCCGGCGGTCGGGGTCGCCGTCGCCGTCACCACCGGCGGTGCGTTCTCGGTGACGCCCTTGCCGAGGAAGTCCATCCAGTTGACGTTGAACAGGCTTCCGGTGGCCCCGCTCGGCGACTTCGCCACGAAGTAGAGCGAGCCCTTGGCGTCGGCGTTCGCCGGCACCTCGGCGGTGACGTCGGTGTAGGTCTGCCAGGCACCGGTGCCGGGCACGGCGACCGAGGTGACGAGCGGACCGTCAGCGGCGCCGGCGCGTACGTCGATCCGGCCGCCCGAGCCCGCCGAGGCGACCCGGAACCGGATGGCGTCGATACCGGTCAGGTCGGCCGGCTCGACCGACCACCAGTCGCCGTCCTCGATGAAGCCGATGTTCTGTCCGCCGCCGGCGCTGTCCCCGGAGGTCTCCTTCTGCACGCCGGGGTCGCCGCCGCCAATGCTGCCCGCGGCCCGCCCGGTGGCGCTGTAGTACTCGGCCTGCTTCCGCTTGGGCTGGAGGATCTCCAGCGCCCGGCCGGTGAGCCGCCCGGCTCCGCCGACCCCGCCCTGGTCGGTGTAGCTGGCCTCCAGGACGGTGAAGACGTTCGCCTCGGCGCCGTGACCGGCGGCGAGCTGGGTCTGCACCACACCCGAGCAGCCGGTGTGCTGCTCCAGCGGGTGGGCGTGCTCGTCGTGGCCGAGGAGAACCTGGAGCTCGACCTTGTCGCAGTCGATCTCGCCGTCCTCCGGGTCGGTCACCTTGATGGTGTACTTGACCTGGTCACCCCATTCGAAGAAGCCACCGTCCGGCGGGAACTCGATGGTGACCGTCGGCGCGGTGTTGCCGACCGTGACCTGCACGTTCGCCACCGCGGTCCGCCCCTTGGGGTTGGTCACGGTGAGCTGGGCGTTGTAGTTGCCCGCCGCGGCGTACGTGTGCGTGGGGTTGGCCGCGTCGGAGCGGTTGCCGTCACCGAACGTCCAAGCGTACGTCAGCGCGCCCCCGTCCGGGTCGCGGGAGCCGGCGCTGGAGAGGCGGACGGTCAGCGGCGCCGGCCCGGAGGTCGGCTCGGCGCTGGCCACCGCGATCGGCGCCCGGTCACCGGCGATGTAGTCGATCCGGTAGACCCCGGAGTTGTCGTTGTTGCCGCCGAAGCCGCTGCCCCACTCGATCAGGTACATCGCGCCGTCGGGGCCGAACTCGAAGTCCATCGGCCGGATGAAGTTCATGCCGTCGAGCAGGCGGTTGATGTCCACCAGGGACTTGCCGTCGCGGCTGACCTGCATGGTGTACATCCGCGACTGGTTCCACTCACCGAAGAGCGCCTTGCCGTCGAAGTACGCCGGCCACTTGCGGTCCGAGTCGAGGTCCGCGTCGTACCGGTAGACCGGGCCGCCCATCGGCGCGCCGCCGCCACCGATCTCAGGGAAGCGGGGGTTTGCGGCGTAGCCGTAGTCGACGGTGGCCGAGATGGCCGGCGGCAGGTTGGTCAGGCCGGTGTTGTTGGGTGAGTCGTTGACCAGGTTCGCGCAGTCGAACTTCGGACCGGACGGACCGGAGGGGAACTGGTAGTCGTTGTACGCCCGGTTCGACCCGTGGCAGTACGGCCAGCCGAAGTTGCCGGGCCGGTCGACGATGTTCCACTCCACCAGGCCCTCTGGGCCACGGTTCGGGTTGGCGGAGTTGGCGTCCGGCCCGTAGTCGGCCACGTAGAGCACGTCGGTGGCGAGGTCGATGCCGATCCGGAACGGGTTACGGAAGCCCATCGCGTAGATCTCGGGACGGGTCTTCGCGGTGCCCGGCGAGAAGAGGTTGCCCGCCGGGATGGTGTACGTCCCGTCGTCCTCCGGGTGGATCCGGATCACCTTGCCGCGCAGGTCGTTGGTGTTGCCGGAGGTACGCTGCGCGTCGTAGTCGGCGCGCCCCGGCCGCTCGTCGATCGGGGTGTACGCGTCGGACGAGAACGGGTTGGTGTTGTCCCCGGTGGCCAGATAGAGGTTGCCGGCGGAGTCGAAGGTCATCGTGCCGCCCGCGTGGCAGCAGGTGTTGCGCTGCGTGTCGACCTGGAGGACGACCTTCTCGCTGGCCTTGTCGATGCGGTCACCGGTCACCGTGAACCGGGACAGGTAGTTGCGCGGGCCGCCGCCCGCCGGGGCGTAGTAGAGGTAGACCCAGCCGTTGTCGGTGAAGTCCGGGTCGAGCCGGATGCCGATCAGGCCGTCCTCGTTGCCGCTGAAGACGTCGAGGTTGAGAGCCGTGACCGTGTTGCCGGTGTCCGGCTTGACGATCTGCACCCGGCCGTCGCGCTCGATGTAGAAGACCCGGCCGTCCTCGGCCACGTCCAGCTCCATCGGGTTGCTGGTGTTGCTGTCCAGCGTCACCTTCTCGAAGCTTGCGGTCAGCGAGGCCCGGCAGTCGGCGCCACGCACCCCGGCCGCGGTCCGGATGCCGCCGAGCAGGTGCTCGAGGAACTCCGGCTCGGCGAACGACTCGCGGGTGTGCCCGCCGCCGGTGTACCAGGACCGGCCGCCGTCGTAGTCCCGGCACCAGGCGATCGGGTGGTCGTGACCCATCGCGCCGGAGCCGGGGGAGTAGCTGGTCTCGTCGAGGGTGGCCAGCACGTGCACCTTGCCGCGCGGGTTGGTGCGGTAGTTGTACCACTCGTCGTACCGGGACCAGCGCTCCGGCAGGTGGGCGGTGGACTCGTGCGCCGGGTCCTCCACCTTGACGGTGGCCGTCTGGTTGGCCGGGTGGTTGGCGAAGTACGTGCCCACCAGCTCGCCGTACCAGGCCCAGCTGTACTCGGTGTCGGAAGCGGCGTGGATGCCCGCGTACCCGCCACCGGCCTGGATGTAGCGCTCGAACGCCGCCTGCTGCTCGTTGTTGAGCACATCGCCGGTGGTGGAGAGCCAGATGACCGCCCGGTAGCGGGCGAGGTTCGAGTCGGTGAAGGCGGCACCGTCCTCGGTGGTGTCGACGGTGAAACCGTGCGCCGCGCCGAGCTGCTGGATGGCGGCGACGCCGGTGGGGATCGAGTCGTGCCGGAAACCGGCGGTCTTGGAGAAGACGAGCACCGAGAACGGCTGGTCAGCCGCTGCCTTCGGTGCCGCTGCCTGGCTGGCTGCGGTCTGCGCGACGGGAACGCCCTGGGTGGCGGGGGCGGCCTGCGCGGGGCCGCCGGCGAGCGTGGTCACGGCTAGGCCGAGGCTGAGGAGGGAGGCGGTGATGGGTACGCGGGCACGGCGTGGTCGGGACACTCCGGTCTCCTTTGTCCTTGCGGGACAGGGGTCGCGGGGCCGGCTCGCCGAAGACCGTCCCAGATGGAGCCGGTTCGGACGCCTTGCCGAGGCGCCCGCACCGGCATTATGTCGAGTCGTTGAACAAATTAGTCTTGCTGAATCGGTTCATGGCAAGGTTTCGATAGGTAACGTTTCAATAACTACGAGCGACATTCGCCTGGAGTCCACTCAAATCGCCGCGCCTGCCCAGGCGGTGCCGGCCTGCACCTCGTGGAGAGGCACAGGCCGGCATCGATGGATTGGCTGCGTTCGGCTAGCTAACCAGGCGTGAGCCGGAAGTAGTCGAACGCGACCGTCTTCGAGGCGGTCTGGTTGGCGCCGAGGGTGAACAGCCCCACCTTCGGGGTCGTACCGACTGCGGTGCTCGTCAACGTCCCCAGGGTCGTCCAACTCGTGCCGTCCGCCGAGTACGCGGCGGTGAAGCTGCTGCCGCTGCGGGACAGGCGCAAGTGCCAGATCCCCTGGGTCAGTCCGGTGGCCTGCGGCTGCGTACTCTGCACCACCCCGCCGACCTCGCTGCGGAACTCGATCCGCCGCGAAACCGCCTGACCTGCCGTGTTGTCCGTGACGTAGTCGAACTTCAGGTAGTTGTCGTCGTTGGCGTACACCAGCAGACCGGCCTGCTGGTACTGCTCGTTGAACAGGCTGCCGTCGACCCGGGTCTGGATCGTCCAGTTCCCGGCCGGGCTGTTCTGCAGGATGAAGTTGGTCGGCCCGGTGTTGCCGGTGCCGTAGATGTCACCGTTCGGCACGTCGATGCGCAGCGCGCCGTCGGTGACCCGGTACCGGGTCGAGTCCTCCCGCACGATGGCGTTCCACCGGCACTTCTCCAGGCTGCTGCCGGTGAACTCGTCCGACGGCGCGGTGCCGCCGGTCGAGGCCTCCGGGGTGATCCGGAACCAGTCGAACTCGGCGTTCACCACCGGCGCGGTGGTGCCGCCGTTGAGGGCGAACAGACCGATCCGCGGGTTGGTGATCCCGGCCAGGGCGGCGGATCGGCCGACCGGGGTGAAGGTCTGCCCGTCGGTCGAGTAGGCCGCGGTCAGGTTCGTCCCGTCGCTGGTCAGCCGCAGATGGATGGTGTCACCGGTGGGAGCGGCGGTGGAGTCCGCACTTTCGTTGCGCGGCGTCCCGGCGCTCTCCCGGATGAACTCCACCCGGCGGCTGCCGCCGTAGAGCAGATCCAGCTTGGCGTAGTTGTCATCGTTGCCGTAGAGGATCAGGCCGGCCTGCTGGTAGTCGGCCCGGGCCGCGACGGTGACCCGGGTGGTCGCCTGCCAGGCCCCGCTGGGTGCCGGCTGGAGCACCAGGTTGGTCGCGTCGTTGCGGGTGCCGTACAGGTCGCCCGCCCCCGTGGGCAGGCGTAGCGCACCCCCGGAGACCGAAAGCGACTGGTTGTCCCGCACCACGCCGCTCCACCGCTGGCGATCCAGCGAGGTGCCGGTGAACTCGTCGGACCGTTGTGGCCCCTGCTCCACCTGGCAGGGATCATTGCCCCCGGTCCCGTCGACCCGGATCTGCACCGTGGCCTGTGCCCGCGCGCCCCGGCTGTCGGTGACCGTCAGGGTGGCGGTGTAGTTGCCCGGCATGGTGTACGTGTGGGTGGCGTTGAGCGTGGTCGCCGTCCCACCGTCGCCGAAGTCCCAGGCGTACGTCAGCGGGGTGCCCCCGTCGGGGTCGGTCGCCGTACCGGTGAAGGTCACGGCCAGTGGCGCGGTCCCGCTGGTCGGGGTGCCCGTGGCGGTGACCGTCGGTGGCGCGTTGCCGCTCACCCCGGGGCCGACGAAGTTCATCCAGTTGACGTTGAACAGGGTTCCGGTGCCGCGGTTGGGGTCCCGGGCGACGAAGTACAGCCCGCCCTCCGCGGCGGCGCCGTTGGGGATCTGCGCGGTGACGTCGGCGTACGTCTGCCACGCCCCGGTGCCGGCCACGGTGGCGGTGGTGATCAGTGGCCCGTCCGCCGCGCCGGCGCGTACCTCGATCCGGCCGCCAGAGGTGGCCGAGGCGACCCGGAACTGGATCGACGTGACGCCGGTCAGGCTGGCCGGACTGACCGACCACCAGTCGCCGTCCTCGATGAAACCGATGTTCTGCCCGCCGCCGGCGGTGTCACCGGTGGTCTCCTTCTCCACCCCGGCGGTGCCGCCCCCGGTGGCACCCGCCACCCGGCCGGTGGCCGAGAAGTACTCGGCCTCCTTGCGCTTGGGCTGGAGGATCTTCAGCGCCCGGCCGGTCTGCGGCTCGGCTCCGTCGGAGCCGCCCTTGTCGGTGTAGGTCGCCTCCAGCACGGTGAAGACGTTGGCGTCCGCCCCGTGGCCGTCGGCGAGTTGGGTCTGCACTGTGCCGGTGCAGCCGGTGTGCCGCTCCAGCGGGTGGGCGTGCTCGTCGTGGCCGAGCAGGACCTGCAGTTCGACGTCGTCGCAGTCGATCGTGCCGTCCTCCGGGTCGGTGACGCTGATGGTGTAGGCGACCTGGTCACCCCAGGCGAAGAAGCCGCCGTCCGGCGGGAACTCGATGGTGACGGTCGGTGCCGTGTTGCCGACGGTGATCGGCACGTTCGCCACCGCGGTCCGCCCCGCCGGGTTGGTGACCCGAAGCTGCGCCGTGTAGCTGCCGGACCGGGTGTACGTGTGGGTGGGGTTGGCCTGGGTGGAGGTACCACCGTCACCGAACGTCCAGGCGTAGGTCAGCGTCCCGCCGTCCGGGTCGCGGGAGCCGGCGCTGGAGAAGGTGACGGCCAGCGGCGGAGCCCCGGAGGTCGGGTTCGCCGAGGCGACCGCGATCGGGGCGCGGGCACCGGCGGTGTAGTCGATCCGGTAGACGCCGGAGTTGTCGTTGTTGCCGCCGAAGCCGCTGCCCCACTCGATCAGGTACATCGCGCCGTCGGGGCCGAACTCGAAGTCCATCGGCCGCACGAAGGTCATCTGGTCGAGGATCCGGTTGATGTCGACAAGCGACTTGCCGTCCCGGCTGACCTGCATGGTGTACATCCGTGACTGGTTCCACTCGCCAAAGATCGACTTGCCGTCGAAGTACGCCGGCCACTGCCGGCGGGACGAGATGGTCGGGTCGTACCGGTAGACCGGACCGGCCATGGGCGCTCCACCGCCGCCGATCTCCGGGAAGCGGCTGTTGCCGCCGTAGCCGTAGTCGACCGTGGCCGGGATGGCCGCTGGCAGGTTGGTCAGACCAGTGTTGTTGGGGGAGTTGTTCACCGGCGCGGCGCAGTTGAACTTCGCCCCGCTCGGGCCGGACGGGAACTGGTAGTCGTTGTACGCCTGGTTGTTGCCGTGGCAGTACGGCCAGCCGAAGTTGCCGGGCCGGTCGACGATGTTCCACTCGACCAGGCCCTCCGGGCCCCGGTTTGAGTTGGTGGTGGTGGCGTCCGGGCCGTAGTCGGCGACGTAGAGCACGTTGGTGACCGGGTCGATGCCGATCCGGAACGGGTTGCGCAGGCCCATCGCGTAGATCTCCGGTCGGGTCCGCGCGGTTCCCGGGGCGAAGAGGTTTCCGCTCGGGATGGTGTACGTCCCGTCGGCCTGCGGCCGGATCCGGAGCACCTTGCCGCGCAGGTCGTTGGTGTTGCCGGCGGTACGCTGCGAGTCGTAGTCGGCTCGCCCGGAGCGCTCGTCCAGCGGGCTGTACCCACTCGACTCGAAGGGATTGGTGTTGTCCCCGGTGGCCAGGTAAAGGTTGCCGGCCGAGTCGAAGGTCATCGTCCCGCCCATGTGGCAGCAGGTGTTGCGCTGGGTGGGCACCTCCAGGACGACCCGCTCGCTCGACGGGCTGATCGTGTCACCGGTGACGGTGAACCGGGACAGGTGGTTACGAGACCCGCCCGCGCTCGGGGCGTAGTAGAGCCAGACCCAGCCGTTGCTGGCGAAGTTCGGGTCGAGCCGGATGCCGAGCAGGCCGTCCTCGTTGCCGGCGAAGACGCTCAGCCGCAGCGCGGTGACGGTCTGGCCGGTGTCCGGCTTGATGATCTGCACCCGGCCGTCGCGCTCGATGTAGAAGACTCGCCCGTCTCCGGCGATGTCCAGCTCCATCGGGTTGCTGGTGTTGCTGTCCAGCGTCACCTTCTCGAAGCTGGCGGCCCGGCCGGCACCGCAGTCGGCGTGCACCACTCCGGCGGCGGTCTGGATGCCACCGAGCAGGTGTTGCAGGAAAGCCGCGTCGGAGAAGGACTCCTGGGTGTGCCCGCCGCCGGTGTACCAGGACCGGCCACCGTCGTAGTTCTGGCACCAGGCGATCGGGTGGTCGTGCCCCATCGCCCCGCTACCGGGGCTGTAGCTGCGCTCGTCGAGCGACGCCAGCACCTGCACCTGACGGGAGCGCGGGTTGGTGCGGAAGTTGTACCACTCGTCGTAGCGGGACCACCGCTCCGGCAGGTGCCGGGTTGACTCGTGCGAGTAGTCCTCGACCTTCACGGTCGCCGTCTGGTTCGCCGGGTGGCTGTTGAAGTAGGCGCCGACCAGTTGGCCGTACCAGGCCCAGTCGTACTCGGTGTCGGAGGAGGCGTGCACACCGACGTACCCGCCACCGGCACGCACGTAGCGCTCGAAAGCGGTCTGTTGGCTGGCGTTGAGCACGTCACCGGTGGTCGACAACCAGATGACCGCCTTGAACCTCGCCAGGTTGGTGTCGGTGAAGGCAGCACCGTCCTCGGTGGTGACGACGGTGAACCCGTTCGCCGCACCGAGTTGCTGGATCGCGCGGATGCCGGCGGGGATCGAGTCGTGCCGGAAGCCGGCGGTCTTGGAGAAGACCAGGACGGAGTACGGCTCCGCGTCTGCCGCGGCGACCGGGGCGGTACGGCCGGCGACCTGGGCGGGGCTGACGGCCTGGACGATACGGCTGGCGGCCTGGGCCGGCGTGGCGGCGAGGACTAGTAGGAGGGCGAGTAGCGCCACGGTCACTGGGGCGAGCGTTGCTCGCCCACGACGGGGTCGGGGCACGGAGTTCTCCTCTGTCGAGGGCAGCAGGTCGGAGTGGGCGGCGCTGGTCACTCCGCGTCGGTCCGAGCGCTCATACCTGACGGGCGAGGTCTCGGTGGCGAGAAGCCAATCCGATCATTCAATTTGCGTACGTCGATTAGCTTCGGGCAAGGCGCACCCTTGTAACGTTTGGGTAACGAGCTGCTTCATGAATTGGTGTAAGTCGCTGTATGTCGGTGTCTTTTCTGGTCGTCGAGCCGTGAAAAGCCGGGATGCGTCGGCTGGTCCCGGTCCGTCCGGCCCTGCCGGACGGGGTTGGCGCAGCCGGCGAAACGACGTACGGTGTCACCCAACGAACCCACGGGAGCCCGGTTGACCGGGCTGAGAGGGGGGCTGCGAGCCCCCGACCGTAGAACCTGATCCGGGTAATGCCGGCGCAGGGAGGAGTGTTGCCGTGCCGTCCCTGGGACGATTGCATCTGATCACCGACACCCGGCCCGGGCGGGATCCGCTGGCCGTGCTGCGCGCCGTACTTCCGGTCGCCCGCACCGAGTTGGTCGTCCAGGTCCGGGTCGAGGACACCGCGACCGACCGGGAGGCGTACGACCTTGCCCGGCGGGTGGTCGGGCTCTGCGCGCCGTACGGGGTGACCTGCCTGGTCAACGACCGCCTGCACGTGGCGTTGGCGGCGGGCGCGGCGGGCGGCCACGTCGGCGCGGACGACCTGCCGGTGGACGCGGCCCGCCGGGTGCTCGGCCCGGACTCCGTGCTGGGTGCGACGGCGCGGGAACCGGTGTCGGCGGTGGCGGCGGTCAACGCCGGAGCGAGCTACCTGGGCGTGGGTCCCTGCCATGCCACCACCACGAAGGACGGGCTGCCGCCGGCGATCGGCGCGGCTGGTGTCCGGGCGGTGGTCGAGGCGGTCAACGTGCCGGTGATCGCCATCGGCGGAGTGACGGCGGAGGGCGTGCCGGCGCTGCGGGCCGCCGGCGCGTACGGAGTGGCGCTGGTCGGCGCGCTCTCCGGTGCTGCCGATCCGGCCTGCGTCGCCGCCGAGTTGCTCAGGGGGCTCTCGTGTTAAAAGGGGGCCCTTCCTCTACCGGAGGCGTTAAAAGGGGGCCCTTCCTTACACCTGATGTGGCGGTGGTGGGGGCGGGGCCGGTGGGGCTGGCGATCGCGTGGCGGTGTGCGCAGCGAGGGCTGCGGGTCGTCGTGCGTGACCCTGCGCCCGGGTCGGGGGCCTCGCATGTTGCCGCGGGGATGCTGGCGCCGGTGGCCGAGGCGTACTTCGGTGAGCGGGAGCTGACCGGACTGCTCACCGAGTCCGCCGGCCGCTGGCCGGGATTCGCCGCCGAGCTGACCGAGGCGACCGGCGCCGACATCGGGTACCGGACCGAGGGCACGCTCATGGTCGGGCTCACCGCCGACGATCTGGCCGAGGCGCGCCGGCTCTGGGCGTACCAGCAGGGGCTGGGGCTGCCGGTGACGCCGTTGCGCCCCTCGCAGCTGCGCGAGCGCGAACCGGCGCTGGCACCCAGGGTGCGCGGTGGCGCGCTCGCCGCCACCGACCACCAGGTCGACCCGCGCCGGCTGGTGCCGGCGCTGCGGGTCGCCGCCGAGCGGGCCGGCGCGGTGCTGGTGCCCGAGCCGGTCCGGCAGCTGTCGGAGGTGACGGCCGGGGCGACCGTGGTCGCTGCGGGCTGCGGCGCGGCCGCCCTGACCGGGCTCCCGGTCCGTCCGGTGAAGGGTCAGGTGTTGCGGCTGCGCGCGCCGGGTGGCGGTCCGCCGGGCTTCCGGCACGTCATCCGGGGGTACGCCGACGGAGAGCACGTCTACCTCGTCCCGCGGGACAGCGGTGAGGTGGTGGTCGGCGCCACCGTCGAGGAACGCTCGGACGTGGACGTCTCCGCCGGCGCAGTGCTGCGGTTGCTGCGCGCTGCGGTCGACCTGCTGCCCGAACTGGCTGAGTACGACCTGGTGGAGACGGTCGCCGGACTGCGCCCGGGTACGCCGGACAACGCCCCGATCCTGGGGCCGCTACCCGACCGTCCGGGTGTGCTGGCGGCCACCGGCCATCACCGGCACGGAATCGTGCTCACCCCGGTTACCGCGGATCTGATCGCCGGCCTGATCACCGGAGAGGGAACGACCGAACCACTGCTCGCCCCCTTCCGGCCGGACCGGTTCCACACCCACTCCGCCGGGGCGGAGCAGTCGAGGGAGGACGACGCATGGAATTGATGGTGAACGGTGTCGGGCGCGACGTGTCGGACGGCGTCACGGTCGCCGAACTGGTCCGGCAGGTCACACCGCAGGAGCGGGGTGTGGCGGTGGCGGTGAACGGCGAGGTGGTGCCGCGTACCGGATGGCCGGCGGCGGTGTTGCGCGGTGGCGACCGCGTCGAGGTGCTCAGCGCCGCGCAGGGCGGATGAGCGTGGTGGACGTCGAGTCGACGGAGTTCGAGCTGGGCGGTCTGCGGTTCGGCTCGCGGCTGATCCTCGGTACCGGCGGGGCGGCCAACCTGCACGTGCTGGAGCAGGCGATCCGCGCGTCCGGTACCGAGCTGGTCACCCTGGCGCTGCGTCGGGTGGACACCGTCCCTGGTGGCTCGGGTGGCCTGCTGGACCTGCTCGACCGGTGCGGCGTACGGCTGCTGCCGAACACGGCCGGGTGCTACACGGCCGGCGAGGCGGTGAAGGTGGCCCAGCTGGCCCGGGACGCGTTCGACACCGACTGGGTCAAGCTGGAGGTGATCGGCGACGAGCGGACGCTGCTGCCCGACGGGGTGGAGCTGCTGCGCGCCGCCGAGGAGTTGGTCGCCGAAGGGTTCACGGTGTTGCCGTACACCTCGGATGATCCGATCCTGGCCCGCCGGCTCGCCGATGTCGGCTGCGCGGCGGTGATGCCGGCCGGGTCGCCGATCGGATCGGGGCTCGGGGTGTCCAACCCGCACCACATCCGACTGATCCGGCAGAGCGTCGACGTGCCGGTGATCCTGGACGCCGGGATCGGCACCGCCTCCGACGCGGCCCTGGCCATGGAGCTGGGCTGCGACGCAGTGCTGTTGGCCAGCGCGGTCACCCGCGCCGCGGACCCGGTGGTGATGGCCACCGCGATGCGCCACGCGATCGCCGCCGGCCGACTCGCCTCCGTCGCTGGCCGCATCCCCCGCCGCTTCCATGCCCTCCCCTCCACCCCCGAGGAAGGTCGCCCCGACCTATGACCCCCGGTGATGCGGATCTTGGTCCGGAACCGCCCCTCCAGGGGCCGGCTCGGACCAGGATCCCCCCGATCTCAGGTCTGGTGCTGCTGACGGATCGGCGGGAGGTGGTAGGGCGGGGGCCGTTGGTGGAGGTGGTGGCGGCGGCGGTGGCCGGGGGAGTGCGTTGGGTGGTGCTCCGGGAGCTGGATCTGCCGCGCACCGAACGCCTCGCCCTCGCCGCCGAACTGCGGCCGATCCTCGCCGAGGCCGGAGGGATTCTCGCCGTCGCCGGCCCGGACCCGCTGCTCGACAACGCCATCGCCACTGCCACTGCCGTTCGGGAAGTCGCGGTACCCCGCGCAGCCGTCACCGCTCGCTGCATCGCCGGTGCGCACCCACTGGTGGCGCTGCACCTGTCGGCGGGCGGCCCCTATCCACCGCCGGACGCCGACATGGTCGGCCGGTCGTGCCACGACGAGGCGGAGCTACGCCGACTCAGCACCGAGGACTATGTGACCCTCTCGCCGGTATTCCCCACCCGGACCAAACCCGGCTACGGCCCACCCCTGCTACCCGAAGGCCTGGCCGAACTCATCCGGCTGAGCCCGGTGCCGGCCATCGCCCTGGGCGGCATCGAGACCCCGGCCCAGGTGCGCGCCTGTGTCGAGGCGGGCGCGGCCGGCGTCGCCGTCCTCGGCGCCATCATGCGCGCCCCCGACCCGGAGCAGACAGCCGCCGCCCTGACCAACGCCTTGGAGCAGGCAACCGCAAACCACTGAGGGAGAGACGTGACCCCCACGACCGTGCTCACCGTGGCCGGCTCGGATTCCGGCGGCGGCGCCGGAATCCAGGCCGACCTGAAGGTCTTCGCCGCGCTCGGCGCGTACGGCACGAGCGTGCTCACCGCGGTCACCGCGCAGAACACCCGGGGCGTGGACGCCGTCCTGCCGCTGCCCCCGCAGACCGTCACCGACCAGCTCGACAGCGTGCTGTCGGACTTCGCGGTGCGAGCGGTCAAGACCGGCATGCTCGGTACGCCAGCAGTGGCGGGTGCGATCGCCGACGCGGCGGGCGCCGGCCGGCTGCCGCAGTTGGTCGTCGATCCGGTGCTGGTCGCCACCAGCGGGCACCGGCTCGGCGTGGTGGAGGCGGTGGAGCGGCTGCTGCCGTACGCCCGGGTGGCGACCCCGAACAGCGCGGAGGCCGCAGCCCTCACCGGAGCGCCGGTGACCGACGTGGCGGAGGCGACGACGGCCGCCAAGGCCCTGGTGGCCGGTGGCGCGGAGTGGGTGGTCGTGACCGGCGGTGATGTGACGATCGGGGACGAGGCGGTGGACGTGCTGCACGGTCCCGACGGGACGGTCGTGCTGCGCGGCCCCCGGGTGTCGACCCGGCACACCCACGGGACGGGCTGCTCGTTCTCGGCGGCCATCGCCGTGCGGCTGGCGCTGGGGGATCCGGTGCCGGCGGCGGTTGCGGCGGCCAAGGAGTACGTGACTCGCGCGCTGACCGGTGCGCGCACCTGGGAGTTGGGCGCGGGACGCGGCCCCCTGAACCACTTCGGCTGGCCCGCCTGATCAGGGAGGTTGTCATGCAGGCACGTCGCAAGGTGTACGTCGAGGGTTCGCGGCCGGACCTCCGGGTGCCGTTCGCGGAGGTGGCGCTGACCGGGGACAACCCGCCGGTACGGCTCTACGACACCTCCGGGCCGGGCTCCGACCCGGAGGTCGGCCTGCCTGCGCTGCGCGGGGCGTGGATCGCCGAGCGGGGCGATGTGGCGCCGGTGCGGGGTGCCGGCACCCCGCTGGGCGGGACGGACGGAAAACGGCCGACGCAGCTGGCGTACGCCCGGGCCGGGATCGTGACGCCGGAGATGGAGTTCGTGGCGATCCGGGAGGGCATGGCACCGGAGTTCGTCCGGGACGAGATCGCCGCCGGGCGGGCGGTGCTGCCGCTCAACGTGAACCACCCCGAGTGCGAACCGGCGATCATCGGCAGGGCGTTCCTGGTCAAGGTCAACGCCAACATCGGCACGTCGGCGGTGACCTCGTCGGTGGCCGAGGAGGTGGAGAAGCTGACCTGGGCCACCCGTTGGGGGGCGGACACGGTGATGGACCTCTCCACCGGCAAGCGGATCCACGAAACCCGCGAGGCGATCGTGCGCAACTCACCGGTGCCGATCGGCACGGTGCCGATCTACCAGGCGCTGGAGTCGGTCGGCGGCGACCCGGTGAAGCTGAGCTGGGAGGTGTTCCGGGACACCGTCATCGAGCAGGCCGAGCAGGGCGTGGACTACATGACGGTGCACGCCGGGGTGCTGCTGCCGTACGTGCCGTTGGCGGTCGACCGGGTGACCGGCATCGTGTCGCGGGGCGGGTCGATCATGGCCGCCTGGTGCCTGGCGCACCACGAGGAGAACTTTCTCTACACCAACTTCCGGGAGCTGTGCGAGATCCTGGCCCGCTACGACGTGACTTTTTCCCTCGGCGACGGGCTGCGGCCCGGTTCGATCGCCGACGCCAACGACGAGGCGCAGTTCGCCGAGTTGCGCACCCTGGGGGAGCTGACCAGGGTGGCCTGGGAGTACGACGTCCAGGTGATGATCGAGGGCCCCGGGCACGTGCCGATGCACAAGATCAAGGAGAACGTGGACCTTCAGCAGGAGTGGTGCCACGAGGCGCCGTTCTACACGCTTGGCCCGCTGACCACCGACATCGCGCCCGCGTACGACCACATCACCTCCGCCATCGGAGCGGCGATGATCGGCATGTTCGGCACCGCCATGCTCTGCTACGTGACCCCGAAGGAGCACCTGGGGCTACCCGACCGGGACGACGTGAAGGCGGGCGTGATCGCGTACAAGATCGCGGCGCACGCGGCGGACCTGGCCAAGGGGCACTCCGGCGCGCAGGCGTGGGACGACGCGCTCTCCAAGGCGCGGTTCGAGTTCCGCTGGTCCGACCAGTTCAACCTTTCGCTGGACCCGGAGACCGCGCGGTCGTACCACGATGCCACGCTGCCCGCCGAGCCGGCGAAGACCGCGCATTTCTGCTCGATGTGCGGGCCGAAGTTCTGCTCGATGAGGATCACCCAGGACCTCAAGGAGTACGCGGCGCGCGGCATGAAGGAGAAGTCGGACGAGTTCGTCGCCTCAGGCGGTCGGGTCTACCTGCCGCTGGCCTGACCTGTCCTGAGCGGGTTGCCAGCGCTCCTGTCGCGCCCGGGTCTTCGCAGCCATGCACGGGACGGCATGGAGTGCCAGGCGAATCTGGCCCGCTCTGGGCCTGCCGTCTTCGCGGTCAGCCCGCGCAGCATCGCGCCCGTTGTGGGGTGCCGGGCCAGCGGGTGTCGCTGTCTGCCGCTGTCGAGCTGACTCGTTTGCGCTATCACGATGCCGACAGCCGAGCGCCCGACCGTTGCCGGTCACCGCGATTCGTTCATGCTCTCAGCTCGACAGGGTCCAAGGCCGCCATGACGACTCGGGCCACTACCAGCCACCGGCCAGGGACTCCGGCGCGGCAGCCGCTGGCTGGAACCCCTGCTCACGCAGGAGCAGACACGACGACAGACAGCCATCGACAAGCCCTCGGAGCAGGCGCAATGGGCCGCCGCGACGATGAGGCGATGAGGCGATGAGGCGATGCGGCGATGAGGCGGGGTGGCGGGGGCCGTCGGGCAACAGCGCTGTCGTTCCCCACCCCATCCGCCTGCGGCGGTTCGAGTGTTCGTCGTCAGTGGTGGTCGCTCGGCTGCTCGCCGAGGTGTCAGTCGCGGTGGTGCCGGCCGCTGGATCGCAGCGAACGACGGGATTCCTTCGGCGCGGGCTCGTCGTCGGTCATCGGGCGGCTGAGCCCGGTCACCCAGTGCACGTACTCCTCGTCCTGCGCTGCCAGCGGTTCCTCGCGCTGGGCCGCCGTGCCGACCGTGTCGGAGCGCGACCCGCCGCGTCGGAACAGACCGCGCCGGCCGTCCTTGTGACGGCGGCCGTCCCTGTCGCGGTGGCCGCCGTCCGGCTGCGCCTCTTCCACCCGGGCGGCGGGCGGTCTGGTGAACGCGGCTGACACGTCGCGGATGGCAGCCGCCGGGTCGGTGGAGACTCGCGGCGCGGGAGTGCCGCGAGTCGCCGCCGCGCCTTGCGCCGGGTCCGCGGGGACCGGACCGTCCGGTGGGCCGGAACCGGTCGCGGTGCCGACTGGCGGTGCCTCCGGCTCGGCGACCGGCTCGGCGACCGGCCCGGTTCCGGCCGATCGTGGCTCCTCCTGGTGGGCGGTCGGCTGCTCGGTTCCGGCTGGTTGTAGCTTTTCCTGGCCGGCGGTCGGCGGCTCGGTCTCGACCGGGGGGACGGGCTCGTTGGCTGAGGGCGGTGGATCGGGCTGCTGGGCGGCAGTGAGCTTCCACGTGGTCGCCCGGCTCAGGTCGGGCATCGAGAACCGGCGCCGGGGCCGTGGTGGTGCCTCGGCGGGCGTGGGCTCGCCCGTACCGCCGCCGGGCGGGGCGTCCTCCGGGGCCGTGCTCCGCGCGGCCGCCGGGATGTCACTGCCGTCGCCCACCGGCGACGGGTCGACCGAGGACTCGACGGGCAGGGCATCCGCCGGTCGGTAGCGGCCGGCCTCACCGACGGCCAGCCCGGTCGAGGGCGAGGCGTCCGGGGTCGAGGCGGGGGTCGGGGTCGGGCTGGTCGGGGTCGGGCTGGTCGGGGACGAGGCGGGGGTCAGGGTTGGGCCGGCCAGGGGCGACGCGGCTGGCGCGTTGGCCGGGGGAGGTGCGGGCAGGGAGGCTTCCGGCATCGCCGGCGGGGTGTGGGGGGCCTCCGGCCAGTGCCAGTGCGGCGGCGAGGTGGTCGCCTCCGCTTCCTGCGGAGTGTCCAGCACGGCGCCACCGTCGGGCAGCGGCATTGCGGGCGGGTGGCCTGCTGGACGGGGTGGTTCTTCGGTGGTGGGCGTACCGTCGCTGGCGGCCGCAGCCGGGCCGGGGCCGGCGCCGGGGCCCGGATCGGCGGCGGCGGTGGCCGAGCTGGCGGTGGACTCCCTGCCGGTCCGGCGGTCGGCTGACGCGGGCAGCGTCGGCGTGGCGGGCAGTGGCGGGAGGATGGCGCTCGGCGCGATGGCCCCCGTCGCCGCGGGACTGGCGGGAGGCCGGGGCAGCAGCGCGGTGGCGGCCGAGCCGAGCGTGCCGACGGCGACGGCGATCAGGGCACCGTAGTACGGGGAGAGTTGGTAGCGGTCGCCCACGCCACCCGGCCCGGCGGCCAGGTAGGCGAACGCCACCAGCAGCGGTCCGGCGGCGCCGCTCGGCCCACTGATCAGCGGAGGATACCCGTGCTGGCGGGCCAGCGCTCCGGTCGCCGCACCGGCCAGCAGGGTCAGCATCGGCAGGATCAGCAGGGCCAACTGCTGCGCCGTGTCGGCGTCGAGCCACGCCGGTTCCAGCACGCCGAGACGCACCGGGGTCAGCGGCCCACTGGCCCCCAGCGACGGTACGACCGACAGCAGTGCCACCAGCCACATCACCCCGGCGACGGCGGCCATGTTCCAGGCGAACGGTGGCCGCATCAGGACGGCCAGCGCGGCACCGGTGCCGATGACCGCGCCGAGCACGGCGCAGATGGCCACGACCCGGACGGGGTCGACCGAGACGATCTCGGCGCCGCGGGCCGGCCGCATGCACAACGGCGCCACGACCATGGCGCCCAGGGCGGCGCTGCCGGCGATGGCCACCTGCCGTCCGGTGCCGGTGAGCTGCTCGTCACGACGGGCCAGCTGCTGGGTGAGCACGGCGCCGATGACGGCGGCGTTCATCACGAACCAACCGACCCAGACGAGCTGTGCCGGCCACTGGTTGGCGGTGGCGCCGGTGAAGGCGCCGGTGAGCCGGACGACGCCGAAGCCGAAGGCGAGGCCGAGTTGACCGGCCCCGGCCAGCAGGCTGACGCCGAACGCCGTGAGCATCAGCTGGCTCAAGGTCCGATTGGCCATGCCCGGCACGTTACGGTCCGTCGCCACCGATCGCCACCGGCGCGCCGGAGGGGAACGGAGTAGCTGCTCGCAGCGGGTTCACTTGAGCTCGACCAGCCGGGCCAGGTATGTCGTGTCACCGACGTTGGTGAGCATGTGCACGGCTCCCGGATCGCGGTAGACCACCCCGCCGGTGGGTTCGTCCGCATCGATCCTGACACCGTCGACGGTCTGGATCACGTTCTTCGCGCCCTGCACGGCCACCACGAGGTACGGGTGGTCGTGCCGGTGCAGCGGCTGCGCCTCACCCGGCTCCAGCCGGATGTGCCAGACCCGCACCCGGTCGTTCTCGAAGACGATCTCCTGGCCTACCGGACCGAGGACGAGGTCCGCCCCGGACGAGCGAGGTTCCAGCGGCGGTTCGGTCATCTAAGACCGCCCGTGAAACCCCTGGCTTTGGGCCATGGGGAGGTAAGGGTGGTCAGGCGTTGCGTTGGTTTTCGACATAGCGTTGGACAACCTCCAGGGTCGCGCCGCCGACGGTGGCGACGAAGTATGAGTTGGTCCACAGGGTTGGTAGGCGGGACCGCAGGGACGGGAATTCGGCGCGCAGGAGCCGCGATGTGCGGCTCTTGATCTGCGTGACGAGTCGGTGGATGCCGTACTGCGGGTCGCAGGTGACGAGCAGGCTGACGTGGCCGGGCATCGCTTCCAGCTCCGCGATGGGCGCGTCACGTTCGGCGCACACCTCGCGGACGATGTCCTTGGGGCGGGTGTCGATGTCGCCAGTGATGACGGGCCGTCGATATCGTGTTTGTTGTGGATGAGGTGGTGCGTTTCACCTATCGGTTGCGTCCCGGCGCGGCCGCGCAGGCCGCATTGTCCGCTGAGTGGGGTCGCTGCCGGTGGCTGTGGAACGAAGCCGTCCACCAGCAGAAGACCGGGCGCAATCCCACTTTCTGCAAGCTGTCGAGACTGCTCACGGAAGCCCGTGCCCGATTCGCGTGGCTGCGTGAAGGTTCCCAGGTTGCCCAGCAGCAGACCTTGCGCACCTACGCCCTGGCGCTTCAGCACTCGTACAAGGTCAAGGGGCGTGGCCGACCGGCGGTCAAGCGGTTGAGAAACAGCCTGCCCAGCCTTGAGTACACGGTGCGCGGGTTCACCATTCGCGAGCGCCGGCTGCGGCTGGCCGGTGGCATCACGATCCCGGTGGTGTGGTCGCGGGAGATGCCGTCCGAGCCGACCAGCGTGCGTGTCTATCAGGACTCGTTGGGCCACTGGTACGCCTCGTTCGTGGTGCGACGCGCCGTCGAAGCGGCACCCACCGTCGACAAGACGATTGGCGTGGATTGGGGTGTCACCGTCACCGCCACCACCAGCGACCCGGCCTACGATCTTCCGTACCTTGGTCACCGCAAGCGGTGCGCCGCCGAGCTGGCCCGCGTTCAGCGCAGGATGAGCCGCCGCCGTCGGCCGCGAGGCAACCCGCCATCGAAGGGGTACCTGCGCGCCAAGCGGCAGGCCGCCGAACTGCACAAGAAGGCGGCCCGGCAAAACACTCACGACGCCCGGCAATGGGCAAAGAGGGTTGTGGATGACCATAGCCTGATCGCGGTGGAGGACTTCACGCCGAAGTTCCTGGCTCGGTCCACCATGGCTCGTAAGGCGGCGGATGCGGCGATCGGCGCGGCCAGACGGGAACTGATCGACCGTGGCATGCGGGCGGGCCGGAAGGTGGTGTTGGTGCCGCCCGCCTATACCACGATGACCTGCTCGCAGTGCGGTACGAGAGCCAAGGAACGCCTCGGGTTGGGTGTGCGAATCTTCCGGTGCGGCGACTGCGGTCACACCGCATGCAGGGACCGCAACGCCGCGAGGGCGATCCTCGCCACGGTAGAGCGCGACCGTGCTGGTGCCGACGACGTAAGACACGTGATCACCTCCCTTCGGGCTGGTGGTTACGCGCGGTCCGAGCCAGAAATCCCCCGGCTCTAGCCATGGGGAAGCGTTAACGGGTTTCCTTCAGTCTGGGAAGCACCTCGGCGGCGATGAGCTCCAGGTGATCCAGGTCGGTCAGGTCGATCAGACGCAGGTGGACCCGCTCGGTGCCGATCTCCGTGAACTCACCGATCCGGTCGACGAGCTGTTCCGGCGAGCCGACCACCTGGGCCTCGGGCGGCAGAGCGCTCTTGGCGTGCAGCGGCGCGGCTCGCCGTCGGGCCTCCGCGTCCGTCCGCCCGATCGCCACCACGATGCCGGCGGAGAGCACCAGCGGTGGGCGTCCGCAGGCGGCGCGGTCGACCCGCTCCGAGGCCTCCCGCGCCCGCTCGTACGCCTCGCTGGTCTGCTCGACGCTGGTGAACGGCACGTTGAACTCGTCGGCGTGCCGGGCGGCCAGTTCCGGGGTGCGCTTGACGCCGCGGCCGCCGACGATCACCGGCGGCCCCGGGGCCTGCACCGGCTTGGGCAGGGCCGGGGCGTCGGTCAGCCGGTAGTGGTCACCGGCGTAGCTGAAGCTCTCGCCCGACGGGGTGCCCCACAGCCCGGTGATCACTTCGAGCTGCTCGGCGAGTCGGTCGAAGCGTTCGCTGGTGCCGGGGAACGGGATGCCGTACGACAGATGCTCGCGGGCGTACCAGCCGGCGCCGATGCCCAGTTCGATCCGGCCGCCGCTCATCTGGTCCACCTGCGCCACCATGATCGCCAGTGGTCCGGGCAGCCGGAAGGTCGCCGAGGTGACCAGGGTGCCCAGCCGGATCCGGCTGGTCTCGCGGGCGAGCGCGGCGAGCGTCAGCCAGGCGTCGGTCGGGCCGGGCAGCGCGGCTTCGTCGCCCATGGCCTGGTAGTGGTCGGCGCGGAAGAAGCCGTCGTACCCGCTCTCCTCGGCGAGTCGGGCGAACCGGAGCTGGTCGTCGTAGCTGGCCCCCCGGTGCGGCTCCGTGAAGACGGCCACCCGCACGTTCATCGTTCCTCCGCGCCGGCGTTCGCCGGCTGGTCGCGTTCCATCAGCAGTTCGTGCAGGTCGGCGCTGACCTGGGCGACCTCCGCCAGGTGCGCGTTGCGGCCGAGGGTCCGGGGCCGGGGGATGGCCACCTCGACGACCTTGCGGATCCGACCGGGGCGCGGACTGAGCACCACCACCCGGTCGGCGAGCAGCACCGCCTCGTCGATGGAGTGGGTGACGAAGACGATCGTCGCGCCGCTGCGCATGTGCACTCGTTGCAGTTCGCCGGCCAGTTCCTCCCGGGTGAGGGCGTCCAGCGCCGAGAAGGGCTCGTCCATCAACATCACCCGGGGGTCGCCGATCAGCGACCGGCACAGCGACACCCGCTGCTGCATGCCACCGGAGAGCTCGTGCGGCAGCCGCTTCTCGAAGCCGGCCAGCCCGGCGACGTCCAGCAGTTGCCGGGCCCGGTCCCGGTGGCCCGCGCGCTTCCAGCCGAAGATCTCCACCGGCAGCAGGACATTGTCCAGGACCGTGCGCCACGGCAGCAGGGCCGGTCGCTGGAACAGCATGGCGATGTCCGGCCGCGGCCCGGTGATCGCCTGGCCGTCCACGGCGACCTCGCCGGAAGTGACCGGGATCAGGCCGGCGATCAGCCGCAGCAGGGTGGACTTGCCGCATCCGGAGCGGCCGAGCACGGCGACGAACTCGCCCTCGGACACGTCGAGGTCGATGCCGCGCAGCGCTTCGACCCGGCCGGCGCGGCCGTCGAAGGTGCGCGACACCTCGGACAGACGGATCATCTCCGGCGAGCCTCCGCTGAGTGGGCGGTCAGAAACCCGCCAAAGGCTACCGTCCGGCCCCGTATCGCACCGTCCGGGGTGGACAAACACTTTGTATCCGTTCCGCAACCGGGCGCGCCTGGCGTCGTATAGGTGACGTTCTCGTACGCTGTGCCCGCGAAGTGTCCCCCTCGTACGCGGTGTCGGCTTCCACCCCCGGCTGCCGGTGCCGCCCGACAACTCCCTCCCGGCGGCTCGACACCCCGGCTGGAAAGGACAAGGTGCATTGATGAGAAGGCTGACCCGTACGATCGCCGCGGCCACCATGGCCACCGCGCTCGCCCTGGTCTCCGCGTGCGGATCCGACGACGCCGACGACAAGGGCGGTGTCGGTTCCTCCTTGGAGCAGGTGACCTACCTCACCTCGTTCGGCAACTTCGGGCGTGACTCCTACGCCTGGGTGGCCAAGGAGAAGGGGTTCTTCAAGGACGCCGGTTTCGACGTGGAGATCAAGCCCGGGCAGGGCACCGGCGCGGTGATTCAGACGATCGTCGGCGGCCAGGCGCACTTCGGCCCGATCGACCTGACCGGTGGTCTGCTCCAGCTCGGCAACGGTGACGCCAAGGACTTCGTCGCCGTGGCCGCCATCCAGCAGCGCACCATGGCCGCCATCGCCACCGTCGAGGGCACGGGGATCAACACCCCGAAGGACCTGGAGGGCAAGAAGCTCGCCGACACCCCCGGCTCGGTGGTCCGCAACCTCTTCCCGACGTACGCGCGGATGGCGGGCATCGACCACAACAAGGTGACCTGGGTCAACGGGGAGGCCCAGACCCTGATGGGCACGCTGGCCTCCGGCTCGGTGGACGGCATCGGTCAGTTCGTCGTCGGCCAGCCGACCATCGAGGCGGTGACCAAGAAGAAGGCCGTCCTGCTGCCGTACAGCAACGTGATGACCGACCTCTACGGCAACGTCCTGATCACCTCCAAGCAGATCGCCAGCGAGAAGCCGGAGATGGTCAAGCGGTTCACCGCGGCGCTGCTCAAGGGCCTGGAGTACGCCCTGGCCAACCCGCAGGAGGCGGCGGAGATCCTGGCCAGGAACGCCGAGGCGGTGAACCCTGCCGCAGCCGCCGCCGAGCTGCAGCTGATGGCCGGTTATGTCCGCTCCAGCAACTCCGGCACCGAGTTGGGCACGCTGGACAGCGGCCGGGTCGCCAAGAGCATCGCGATCCTGCGTGGTGCCGGCGCCCTGAAGTCGGACCTCACTCCCGACCAGGTCATCGACTTCAATCTCGCGCCCAAGGCCTGAGTCCGACGGTACCGACACGGGGTGCGCCACACCGGGCAGCCGGTGGGGCGTACCCCCTTCCCTTGCCCGAGCCATGAATCGCAGGAGGATCCCGATGACCGACGTCCGCTCACGGCAGCCGGAGGCGGCGCTCGGGCCCGCGCCGTCCCAGGCGGCACCGCGCGGCCGGCGATGGCGTCCCGGCGACCTGCGGCCCGTCGCCACCGCGACGCTGCTGCCGGCCGCCGGCCTGCTGATCGCCCTCGGTCTCTGGTGGCTGGTCGCCCGGTTGGAGTTGATCCACCCCGCCGCCCTGCCGCCCCCCGCCGACGTGCTGGCGGCCTTCGTCGAGCGGCCGGCGCGGCTGTTGGCGCACACCCTCGACACCACCCGCGAGATCCTGCTCGGCTTCGCGCTCTCCGCGGTGGCGGGGGTGCTGCTCGGCCTGGCGCTCGCCGCCTCCCGGACGGTCGAGCGGATGTTCACCCCGCTGCTGGTCGCCGTCAACGCGGTGCCCAAGATCACCCTTGGGCCGCTGCTGGTGGTGGCGCTCGGCTGGGGCCAGAAACCCATCCTGACGATGGTGTTCCTGCTGTGCTTCTTCCCGATCGTGCTGGCCACCGCGACCGGCCTGACCACCACGCCGGCGGAGCTGGCCGAACTGATCCACTCCTACAACGCATCCCGCTGGCAGGCGTTCCGCAAGGTCCGCTTCCCGGCCGCACTGCCGCAGATCTTCGTCGGCCTCAAGGTTGCCATGCCGCTGGCCGCGATCGGCGCGGTGATCGGTGAGTTCCAGGCCGGTGAGAGTGGTCTCGGGTACGTCATCCAGCAGTACGCGGGCATCGGCGACACCGCCACCGCCTGGGCCGCGATCATGCTCGTCGCGCTGGTCAGCATCCTGCTCTACGCCGCGCTGGTGCTCCTGGAACGGCGCAGCCTGCCCTGGCTGCGGGAGACCACCTCCAGCCGCTGAGTCAGCTCGCCAGCCGCCACCGTCCGTTGCGGGCCACCAACGTGGTCAGCGCCTGCGGCATCAGTCCGGAGTGGTTGTCCGGCGTCATCCGGATCGGCCCGGACAGGCCGTCCAACTGGGAGGTCTCCAGCAGGTTTCGGATGCCCTCCCGGTCGACCTGACCGGCCGGCCCACCGGCCCGTAGTTCGGCGTCGACGATGAGCTGGACGGCGTCGGCGGCGAAGGACGACGAGCCGTGGTATCCGCCGTAGCGGGCGGTGTAGTCCTGGAACCACTGCCGGCGTGCGGCCTTCGCGGGCGTGGTGGCGATCACGTCGTCGATCACCATCGCCTGGGTGAAGACCAGGGTCGCCCGCTCGGCGGCCTTGGCCGACGTGCCGAGGAAGAGGTCCCCCGCGGCCAGGGCGTCCAGGAACAGACCGCCGGTGAAACCGGACCGCCGGGCCGCGCCTGCGGCGAGCATGGCCTGCTCCGGCGGGGTCCAGATGACCAGGGCGTCAGGCTCGGCCGAGGTCAGCCGGTTGGCCTGCCGGTCGACCTCGGTGTCGGTGTCCCGGACCGACGCCTCGGCCACCACCTGGATGCCGGCCTTGTCGAACTCACGGCGCAACGCCGTGGCGCCCTCCTGCCCGTAGGGATTGTCGCTGCGCAACAGGCCGACCGTGTCGATGCTGCGTCGGCTCAACTCGACGGTGAGCGCGCCGGCGTTGTCGGCCGAATTAGGTGCCAGCTTGAACACGTATCGGCGGTCCGCCACCGGGCTGGCCACGTCGTCGGCCGCGGCGAGCGCGACGGTGGGGATCTTGTTCTCGTTGACGGTACGGACCGCGCCGACCGCGCACTCGTGGCAGCCGCCCATGATGATGGCGCTGACCCGCCGATCGTTGCTGAAATCGGCGACGTTGCGCAGTGACTCGCTGGCCTCGGAACGGTTGTCCTTCACCAGGAGTTCGATCGACCTGCCATTCAACACGCCCGATGCGTTCAACTGTTGGACCTTCAAGTCCATCGCCTGCCGGTACGCCTTGCCGACGGTGGCTGCCGCGCCGGACAGTTCCAGGTCGGCGGCGATCACGATGGGAGACGTGTCCTGCTCCGGCCCGCCGAACTGGCAGCCGGCGAGGGTGGTGGCCAGCAAGGCCGACGCGAGCGCCGTGGCGGTCGTGGAGCGGAACGGGGTCAACTGGTTCCTCCTGATGCGGCGCGGTGCGGTGCCGGTCACCGGCGGCACGACCATCCTCAGTGGATACCGGGGGCGCGCCTGCCGTACCGTGTGCGCGGAAGCCTGCAAAACCTTGCCAATGCCAGGCGCTGTGGTCAAGCGGGGCGATCGGCGGCGTTTCGGGACGCGGATCCCACATGTTGGGGTTACGCGATGTTTTCCGATGCTCACGCTCGCGGCATGATTGACCACTCTGGAGGTACCTGCCCTGATCAAGGGCACCGGCGAAATGTAGGTATTAGTTGATCCGACCACCCGATGCGCGCCCGCCGACCGTCTTCTGCCCGGCTGCGGCTTCCCAAACACGATTCCGTCTGATGAAATCGCGGCCGGGCCGCGCATGGCGCTGGCCGTCGCTACATGCACGGGTCGACGGATCAGGCGTGGAGAAACCGACGGAGGCGATGTCGTGAGCACCGGACCGACGACCCTGCCCGCCGGCGGTGACGCCGCGCAGAACGGACACCCTCGGCTACCCCGGCTACGGGACGTGCGGATCCGGTCCAAGCTGGCGCTGATCCTGGTGGTTCCGGTCGCCGCGGTCATCGCGCTGGCCACGGTTCGCCTGGTCTCCGTCGGTGCGGGCGCCTACGACGCGACCCAGGCCCGCTCGCTCACCGCGCTCTTCACCAACGTCTCGGCGCTGACGAACGACCTGCATGCCGAGCGGATGGCCGCCGCCGCCTACCTCGCCAGGCCACAGCAGGAACAGGCCGACGCGTACAACCTCCGGGTCCGCCGGACGCAGGAGCGGATCGACGAGTACCGCGTCGAGCGGGCCAAGGTCGATGACGCGCCCGCCGCCGTACGCGACCGGCTGGCGGCCATCGACCAGCACCTGGACACTCTCGACGGCACCCGGCAGGAGATCCTCGGCCGGCAGCGGATGGAGGTGGCCGAGGCGACCCTGCGCTACGGTGTGGTCCTGGCCGACCTGGTCGCCTACGGTGACGGGCTGGCCCAACTTCCCGGTGCGGAGCGACTGTCGGACAGTCGGCGGGCGGTTGCCGCGTTCGCCCATGCCAAGGCGGACGTCGCCGAGGAGGAGTCGATCGCGTTCACCGCGCTGACCGCCGGTCGGCTGGACAACGAGCAGTTCTCCACCTTCGTGGCCACGCTGACCGGTCAGCAGGAGGCGCTGCTGGCCTTCTCGCTGGCCGCCGACCCCGTCCAGCGCGCGCTGGTCGAGCGCACCGTCTCCGGCGACGCCGTGGTGCTGGCCGACCGGATCGCCACCGAGGTCAGCCGCTCGGTCAACCAGCGCCCGTCTGTTACCGCCCAGGAGGCCGCCACGGCGATCGGCGCGGTGCACGAGCTGATGCGGTGGGCGGAGATCGAGTTGCAGGACCGCCTGCTCGACCAGGCCGAGCAGGCCCGCTCGGACGTCGTCCGACAGGCCGTCGTCGAGACGATCCTGGTGCTGCTCACCCTGCTCATCGCGGTGACCCTGGCGGTGGTGCTGGCCCGCTCGCTCAACCACTCGCTGCGCCGGCTGCGCGAGGGCGCGCTCTCGGTGGCCCACCACGACCTGCCCGAGGCGGTGCGCCGGCTACAGGAGATCGGCAACGTCAGCGACGGCAGCGTCGAGAAGATCGTCCGCGAGGTCCGTGATCCGATCAAGCTCGAAAACCGCGACGAGGTGGGCCAGGTCGCCTCGGCGTTCAACGTCGTACACCGCGAGGCGGTCCGGGTCGCGGCCGAGCAGGCGGCCCTGCGGACCAGCGTCTCGGCCATGTTCCTGAACCTGGCCCGGCGCAGTCAGACCCTGGTCGACCGCATGATCGGTGAGCTGGACGCGATCGAGCGTGGCGAAGAGGACCCGAAGCGCCTGGCCCGGCTGTTCGAACTCGACCACCTGGCCACCCGGATGCGTCGCAACGACGAGAACCTGCTCGTGCTGGCCGGGGCGGACTCGACCGCGCCGCGCCGGGACGACGCGTTGCTGGTGGACGTGCTGCGAGCAGCACAGTCCGAGGTGGAGCTCTACAACCGGATCGAGTTCGGCACGGTCGACACGGACGTATCGGTGGCCGCGCACGCGGTCAACGACGTGGTCCGGCTGGTGGCCGAGTTGCTGGACAACGCCACCCGCTTCTCGCCACCGAACACCACCGTGGTCGCCGACGGTCGGCGGATCCGGGACTACGTCCTCATCCAGATCGAGGACCGGGGTCTCGGCCTGACCGACGAGCAACTGGACCTGCTCAACCGGCGGCTCACCGAACCGTCCGGTGTGGACGTTGCGGCGTTCCGGCTGATGGGTCTCGCCGTGGTCAGCCGGCTGGCGGCCCGGTACGCCATCCGGGTCGACCTGCGCCGCCACGCCGAGGGCGGCATCGTGGCGCAGGTCATCCTGCCCGCCGCCACGGTGGTCCTGCCCAACCTGCGGGAACGCGAGCAGACGATCACCCGGCCGCGCCAGCCGCTCGCGGTCGAGCAGGCCCCGATGGCCGGGGCCAGCGGCAGTGGCCCGTTCGGTGGGGCGGGTGGCACCACCACCGCCACGCTGAGCGACCGGTGGCGCAGCGGTACGACGTCCACCACGCCCTGGCCGACCACCGAACCGGCACCGGAGCAGGCCGGGGCGAACACCCGACCGCCAGCCTTCGCCGGCGGGTTCAGCGCCGGTACGCCGACGGTCGCCCAGCCGACCCTCGACCCGTTGCCCCGACGCGGCGCGAACCCCGAACCGGCCGCGCCCGCACTGCCGGTGGGGCCGGTCGCCGGTGCCGGGGTCGGCACCGCGGCTGGTTTCGGTGAGGAAAGCGCCCCGAGCTCCGGTGGTGCGGGTTACGACGCCGCGTCCTTGGGCGGGCTGGGGGCCAGCCTGGCCGCCACCTCCCCGGTCGTGACCGGGCCGATCACCGCCCCACCCGAGCCGCAGGCCGAGGCGCCGATCTTCCGGGAGATGGAGGCGGTCTGGTTCCGGGCGCACGGCAACGACGCGACCGCCATCTTCACCCGGCCACAGTTCGACGAGCCGCCGGAGCAGCCGGCCGCCGGCGGCACGCCGCCGGCCGTCGAGCCGACCCGGGGGCGCAAGCCGCTGCCCACCCGTACGCCGGGCGCGGCGGCCGGACCCTCCACGCCACCGGCGGCCGGGCCCACCACGTCACCGGCAACCGACCCGCTGCCCGGCGCGGCATCGCCGGTGGCGCCGCCCGCGTCGCCGATGCCGCAGTCCGGCGAATCGGTGGACGACGCCTGGCAGACGGCCGCCGACGACGGCTGGTCGCGGGCCAGCCGGGCGGCCGAGCCCATCCCCGCCGGTACCACCCGCTCCGGGCTGCCGAAGCGGGTGCCGCAGGCGCAACTCGTACCCGGCGGGATCGAACCGCGCGGTGGGCCCGAGCGGGGCCGCCGCACGCCTGACGAGGTACGCGGCCTGCTGGCGGCGTACCACCGTGGGGTCCAGCGCGGCCGGACGGCCGGCGCGAGTCAGAACAGCACCTCGACCAAGGAGACGAGCCGATGAACAGGCCAGCGGCCATGCAGGACATGGGTTGGCTGCTCACCAACTTCGCCGACAGCGTGGCGGGCATCGCCCACGTGGTTGCGGTGTCCGCGGACGGGCTGCTGCTCGCCTCCTCGCGCGACCTGCCGGCGGACCGGGCAGACCAACTCGCCGCGATCACCTCCGGCGTGGTCAGCCTGACCGAGGGGGCCGCGCGGATGTTCAGCGCCGGCGGGGTGTTGCAGACGGTCATCGAGATGGACAGCGGCTATCTGTTCCTGATGTCCATCAGCGACGGCTCGTCGATGGCGGTGCTCGCGGCGCGCAGCTGCGACGTCGGCCAGGTGGGCTACGAGATGGCCCTGCTCGTGGAGCGGGTCGGCGCGGCGCTGGTACCGCTGCCCCGGGACGCGGTGCGGTCCTGACGGGTGCGGTGCGACGGCGCAGGAGGAAGGAGGTGATCGCGGATGGAGCAGCGGCGTGACCCACGCGGTGAGCTGGTGCGGCCCTACGCGGTCACCCGGGGCCGCACCGAGCCGCGCCAGGACATCGCCCTGGAGGCGGTGCTGATGGCCAGCCCCACCCAGATCACCGAGTCGCGGTTCGCCGGGCATGACAAGCATCGCATCGCGATGGTCTGCGAGGGCCGGGCCGAGTCGCTGGCGGAGATCGCCGCGTACACCCGGTTGCCGCTGGGTGTTGCCCGGGTGCTGGTCGCGGACATGGTGGCCGAGGGCCTGTTGACGCTACAGACGGCTGCTCCCGCCACTGGATACGTGGAGCGGATGGAAATGCTGGGAAGGGTGTTGAGTGGACTTCGCGAGCTATGACCCCGCCGGGGCCCGCCAGAGCCGGGGAATCATCTCCGCGAAGATCGTCGTCGCGGGTGGCTTCGGTGTCGGCAAGACGACGCTGGTCGGTGCGATCTCCGAGATCACGCCGCTGACCACCGAGGCGGTGATGACCGCGGCGGGCGTCGGCATCGATGATCCGTCGAAGGTGCCGGGCAAGGAGACCACCACGGTCGCCATGGACTTCGGCCGGATCACCATGGCGCAGGATCTGATCCTGTACCTCTTCGGCACGCCCGGGCAGACCCGGTTCTGGTTCATGTGGGACGAGATCATCAGAGGCGCGGTGGGGGCTGCGGTCCTGGTGGACACCCGCCGGATCGCCGACGCGTTCGCACCGCTGGACTATTTCGAGAACCGCCACCTGCCGTACGTGGTCGCGCTCAACCGGTTCGACGGCGCGCCAGAGTACGAGCCGGACGAGGTCCGCGAGGCGCTGGCGATCTCGCCGGACGTGCCGCTGGTGTTGTGCGACGCCCGACGGCGGGAGTCGGCCAAACAGGTGCTGATGACCGTCGTCGAGCACGCCATGCGGCGTCTGCAGGCCGAGCACGACCGGGGCCAACCGACCCCGGTCGGCTGACCGACGTTTTGTCGTTTTTGGCGGTGCCGCCCCCATCCGACTCCTTCCCGGCGGAGTTGCGGAAACCGCTCTGACCTGCGACGACATAGAATTCCCCCGAATGTCACGCAAAGTGAAGAAGTGTTTACTTTGCGCGCTGGTGGGAGGAGAGTTCATGCAGAAGGTCAGAGTCATCTCAGTGCTCGTGGGGGCGGCGCTCGGCGTCGGGCTGGTCGGGGCACCCGCGCGAGCCGCGGTCTCCGATCCGACCACCCGCGCCGACACGCTGACCGCGATGCAGGGGGAGGCGTACGCGCACGCCGCCTACCTCGCGTACGCGCAGGAGGCGGAACGGACCGGGCGGGCGGAGATCGCGGAGCTGTTCCGCAGCACGGCGGCAACCGAGCTGGGGGAGCACTTCGCGGAGGAGGCCGAGCTGATCGACTTCGTCCGGAGCAACACCGCCAACCTGCGCGAGGCGATCGCCGGCGAGACGGAGGAGCACACCGTCACCTACCCGGGCTACGCGGAGCAGGCCCGCCGCGACGGTTGCCTACCCGCAGCCGCCCTCTGGGACGAACTCGCCGGCGACGAGGGGCGGCACGCCGAGCGGTTCCGGATCGCGCTCTTCGCGATCACCAACCCCGGGTCCGGGGTCCGGGTGCCGGTCGGCGTGGCGGTGCCGCCGGTGCCGATCGAGGCGACCGAGCCCGCCTGCTCCGGTCAGACCCAGGAGAACCTGCTGGCGACGCTGCGCGGCGAGGCGTTCGCCTACGCCAGGTACATCGCCTACGCCGACCAGGCGCGGGCCACCGGGCGGCTGCGACTGGCCCGGCTCTGGGAGAACACCGCCAGCCAGGAACTCGGCGAGCACTTCGCCGAGGCGGCCAACCTGTACGGCCTGGTCGGCGACAACGAGACGAACCTGCGTACCGCGATCGCCGGTGAGCAGCACGAGGCGACCACCATGTACCCGGCGTTCAGCCGACAGGCCGCGTCGGTCGGGGAAAGCGATGCCGCCGCGCTCTTCGCCGAGATCGCGCGGGACGAGGCCGGTCACGCCTCGGCGTTCCTGGAGGCACTGGTCGACCTGGTGCTCGGCGGGGCAGCGGAGTCGGCCGGCGAAGCCGCCGCCGACCGGCAGCCGGCGCCTGGTCGACCCGGAGCCGATAGCCGCGCTTGACCACGGTCTGCGTCAACCGAGGCGCGCGGGGTTCGCCTGGTTTACAATGTGGAACAAGTTTCCTGCTATGTGGAATGCCGGAGGGCCGACATGGGTGTGGCTCAGGCTTTCGACACGGTGGCCACGAGCTACGACGAAGCCCGGCGGCGGCTGGTGCCCTGCTTCGACGGGTTCTACGGCACGGCGATCGAGGTGGCGCAGCCGCCCCTGCGGGCCGCCCTCGCCGCTGGCCGTACCCCTCAGGTGCTGGACCTCGGTGCCGGGACCGGCCTGCTCTCCGCCCTGATCGCCGCCGCCGTGCCCGAGGTCCGGCTGACCCTGGTCGACGCCGCGCCGAAGATGTTGGCGGTCGCCGCTGAGCGGCTCGCCGCCCGCGACGTGTCACACCGGGTGGTCGTGGCCGACCTGGCCGACCCGCTGCCCGCCGGGCGGTACGACGCCGTGGTCAGCGCGCTCGCCATCCACCACCTCGACGACGCCGGCAAGCGGGACCTCTATCGGCGGGTGGTCGCAACGCTCGTGCCGGGCGGAGTCTTCGTCAACGCCGAGCAGGTCGCCGGCCCGACGCCGGAACTGGACCGGCGCTACCACGAGCTCTGGCTGGCGCAGGTCGCCGCGCTCGGCTCGGACGCGGCCGAGATCGCCGCCGCCGAGCAGCGGATGACGTACGACCGGCCCGCGCCGGTGGGGGAGCAGTGCCGCTGGCTGACCGAGGCCGGTCTGGTGCAGGTCGACTGCTTCTTCAAGGCGTGGCGGTTCGCCGTCTTCGGTGGTACCCGGGAGATGACTGTCAGTCATACCAGCGGGTAGTCTCGTCGGCATGACGGCCAAGGTGACCCTGTCGTTCTACCGGACCGCATCTCGGCACCGAGGAAGAAGTGGTTCACCGAGTGCGTGGACGTGGCCGATGCCGAGACCATGCGGCGGGTGGACCCGGGCGTTGCGGATCATCCAGCAGCTCTGAGTGGCTGTTTCCTCCCGATCTGTTACGCGTGGGCGACGTACCTCCGCCGGGGTGCCCGGATGGCCCGGGCCGGGGTGTGAGCGGTTGTCCTCGACCCCTGGTCGCCACCGGTCGGACCCCGTTTTGACCGGCCGGTGGGCCTGCCGGTATCGTTGCCTGCTGTTGTACGACATCTGTGGGCGTGCCGCCTGAGGTACGCTTGGTCGTTCGTGCGCGCTGGTCCGGCCGGGAAGTCCTGGTCATCTCGGCGCGTGACCCCAGACCGACGACGAGACAAGGTAGACCTGTGCGTACGTACAGCCCGAAGCCGGGTGAGATCGAGCGTCAGTGGCACGTCATCGACGCCTCTGATGTCGTGCTGGGCCGCCTGGCCACCCACGCCGCCACGCTGCTGCGGGGCAAGCACAAGCCGACTTTCGCGCCGCACGTCGACACGGGCGACTTCGTCGTCATCGTGAACGCGGGCAAGGTCGCGCTGACCGGCAACAAGCGCCAGCAGAAGATTGCCTACCGCCACTCCGGTTACCCGGGCGGTCTGAAGCGGGTCGGCTACGAGGAGTTGTTGTCCAAGCGCCCCGATCGGGCCGTGGAGATGGCCATCAAGGGGATGCTCCCGCACAACAAGCTCGGCCGTAAGCTGATCAAGAAGCTGAAGGTCTACGCCGGTGCGGAGCACCCGCACGCCGCGCAGCAGCCGGTGCCGTTCGAGATCAAGCAGATCGCGCAGTGAGCGCGGGCGAAGGAAACAGCATGACCGACATCACCGCCACCGAGGTTGCCCCCGAGGCCACCGAGGCGCCGGCGCCCGTCGCCCGCGCGCCTCGTAACGACCGCCCGATCCAGACCGTGGGCCGGCGTAAGGAAGCCATCGTCCGGGTCCGGATCGTGCCCGGCTCCGGCAAGATCACCTGCAACGGCCGGGATCTGGATGCCTACTTCCCGAGCAAGGTGCACCAGCAGCTGATCAAGGACCCGCTGGTCACCGCCGAGAAGGCCGAGACGTTCGACGTCATCGCCAACCTGCGCGGCGGCGGCACCAGCGGCCAGGCCGGCGCACTGCGGCTGGCCATCGCCCGGGCGCTGATCGTCAGCGAGCCGGACGACCGTCCGGCGCTGAAGAAGGCCGGCTTCCTCACCCGTGACGCGCGGGTCAAGGAAAGCAAGAAGTACGGCCTCAAGAAGGCCCGTAAGGCTCCCCAGTACTCCAAGCGCTGATTTCCAGCCGCATCTTGTACGTCTGACGAACGGCCGGTCCGCCTCCCCTCAACCGGGGCAGAGGCGGGCCGGCCGTTTCGTTCTCTCCCATTGGCAGTTCATCGGAGGTTGGCGGGTATGGGCCGGTTGTTCGGCACGGACGGCGTACGCGGGCGGGCGAACGCTGATCTCACCCCGGAGTTGGCGCTCGCGGTGGCCGTCGCGGCCGCCCACACTCTCGCCGAGTCGGATCGCAGTCGTGCCCCGCTGGCCGTGGTCGGCCGGGACACCCGGGCCAGCGGCGAGATGCTGGAGGCGGCCGTGGTGGCCGGGCTGACCAGCGCCGGCGCGACGGTGGTCCGGGTCGGCGTGCTGCCCACCCCGGCGGTGGCGTTCCTCACCGCCGAGGCCAAGGCCGACCTCGGGGTGATGCTGTCGGCCTCGCACAACCCGATGCCCGACAACGGGATCAAGCTTTTCGCCGCCGGCGGCCACAAACTGCCCGACGAGATCGAGCTGCGGATCGAGGCGGCCGTCGAGGCCAACGCCACCACCGCCTGGGACCGTCCGATCGGCGCGGGGGTAGGTCGGGTGCACGACCTGCTCGACGGCGCCGACCACTACGTGCAGCACCTCGTCGGGACGGTGCCGCACCGCCTCGACGGGATCAAGGTCGTGGTCGACTGCGCCAACGGCGCCGCCGCCGAGGTGGCGCCGGCGGCGTACCGGGAGGCCGGCGCCGAGGTGATCGCGATCCACGCCGAGCCGGACGGGCTCAACATCAACGACGGGTGCGGGTCCAACCACATCGCCGCCCTGCGCCAGGCGGTGGTCGAGCACGGCGCGCACCTGGGCATCGCACACGACGGCGACGCCGACCGCTGCCTCGCGGTGACCGCCGACGGTGACGAGGTCGACGGCGACCAGGTGATGGCGATCCTGGCGCTGGCCATGCGGGAGGCCGGGACGCTTGCCGGGGACACGCTGGTGGCCACGGTGATGAGCAACCTGGGCCTGCGCCTGGCCATGTCCGCCGAGGGAATCCGGCTGGTCGAGACCAAGGTCGGCGACCGGTACGTGCTGGAGGAACTGCGCGCCTCCGGGCTGGCGCTGGGCGGCGAGCAGAGCGGGCACATCGTCATGCCGGCGTACGCCACCACCGGCGACGGAGTGCTGACCGGGCTGCACCTGATGGCCCGGATGGCGGCCACCGGCCGCACCCTGGCGGATCTCGCCGCCGTGGTGACCAAGCTGCCGCAGGTGCTGATCAACGTGCCGGTCGGCGACCGCACCATCGGCGCCGCCGCCCCCGCCGTCCGTGCCGAGGTCGAGCGGGCCGAGGCCGAGCTGGGCGAGACCGGTCGGGTGCTGCTGCGTCCCTCGGGCACCGAACCTTTGGTCCGGGTGATGGTCGAGGCCGCCACCGAGGCGACCGCCCGCGAGGTCGCCGAGCGCATCGCCGCCCACGTCCGCACCGCCAGCCCCGCCTGACGGCCGGTAAGGAGGGGCCCTTTCTTAACGCCTCGTGTATAGGAAGGGCCCCCTTTTAACATCCGACTCGGGTTGGCACACTGCGCAGTTACGTTCGCAGGGTGGCGCCGCGCAACCGGGACCCTGCCTCGGCGAGCACCTCCGGGCGTTTGCAGAAGGCGAACCGGACCAGCCGCCGGCCGGCCTCGGGGTCGTCGTAGAAGACCTGGGTGGGTACGGCCACCACCCCGCAGCGTTCGGGCAGTGAGCGGCAGAACTCGACGCCGTCGGTGCCGTCGAGGGGGGTGATGTCGGCTGTGACGAAGTACGTCCCCTCCGGCGTGAGCACGTCGAAGCCGGCGTCGGTCAGCCCGCCGACGAGTTGGTCCCGGCGGGCCCGCATGCCGGCTCGGAGATCGGTGAAGTAGGCGTCCGGCAGTGCCAGTGCCACCGCGACCGCCGGTTGCAGGGGTGCGGCGTTGACGAAGGTGAGGAACTGTTTCACCCGGAGCAGCGCCGAGACCAGGGTCGCCGGGCCGCTGGCCCAGCCCACCTTCCAGCCGGTGCAGGAGAAGGTCTTGCCGGCCGAGGAGATTCGCAGGGTGCGCTGGCGCATGCCGGGCAGCATCGCCAGCGGCACGTGCCCGGACGCGGCGTCGGCGAAGACCAGGTGCTCGTACACCTCGTCGGTGACGGCGTACGCGCCGTGCTCCTGGCACAGTTCGGCGATCAGCGACAGTTCGGCCGGGGTGAACACCTTGCCGGTCGGGTTGTGCGGCGAATTCACCAGCACCAGCCGGGTGCGCGGGCCGAACGCGGCGCGCAGCGCCGCCGGATCGAAGGCGTACCGCCCGTCGGCGCCGGGGCGCAGCGTGACCGGTCGCCGCACGGCACCGGCCAGCGCGATCGAGGCGGCGTACGAGTCGTAGTACGGCTCGAAGCAGACCACCTCGTCACCCGGCTCGCAGAGGGCGAGGATCGCCGCGGCGACCGCCTCGGTGGCGCCGGCCGTGATCACCACCTCGCCGTCCGGGTCGTACTCCAGGCCCCAGAAGCGGTGCTGGTGAGCTGCCACGGCCGCGCGGAGCTCGGGGATCCCGGGGCCGGGTGGGTACTGGTTGCGGCCGGAGCGCAGCGCCTCGGCCGCGGCGGCGAGCATCTCCGGCGGGCCGTCGGTGTCCGGGAAGCCCTGTCCCAGGTTGACCGCGCCGGTGCGGACGGCGAGGGCGGACATCTCGGCGAAGATCGTCGTGCCGAACGGGCGCATCCGGCTCACCAGCGGGTCGACATCGGTGCTCGTCACGCCCGTCAGGGTACGGGTGTGCGGCCCTGTCGTGCCCGGGCCGACCTGGGTGCTTTGTGGCCTGGATCACCGACGGTGCCCGATCGCTCAGATTGAGTGATTATTTACCCACCTTTCGCGCAGATAACTTGAGCGAAACTGGTTAGGCTGCCACCCATGTGTGGAATCGTGGGCTACGCCGGTGGTCGACCGGCGCTCGGCATCGTGCTGGACGGACTGCGCCGGCTGGAATATCGCGGCTACGACTCGGCTGGCGTCGCTGTCGCCTGCGACGGTGAGCTGCTGACCGAGAAGAAGGCCGGCAAGCTGGCCAACCTGGAGAAGGTGCTCTCCGAGCGGGCCGCCGAGGATCCGAGCGGCTGTGGCGCCAGCCCGATCGGCATCGGCGACGGCACCACCGGCATCGGCCACACCCGGTGGGCCACCCACGGCGGCCCGACCGACCGTAACGCACATCCGCACCTGTCGCCCGACGGCCGGGTCGCGGTGATCCACAACGGCATCATCGAGAACTTCGCCAAGCTTCGTACCGAACTGGAGGACGACGGTGTCCAGTTCGTCAGCGACACCGACACCGAGTGCGCCGCGCACCTGATCGCCAAGGCGTTGGCGGAGCTGCGGGCGGCCGGTCAGCCGGATGGGCCGCAACTGCTCGTCGCCGCGATGCGGGTGGTCTGCCAGCGGCTGGAGGGTGCTTTCACGCTGCTCGCGGTGGACGCCGCGGTGCCCGGTGCGGTGGTCGGCGCGCGACGCAACTCGCCGCTGGTGGTCGGTCGTGGGGACGGGGAGAACTACCTCGCCAGCGACGTCGCCGCGTTCATCGAGCACACCCGCGACGCGGTCGAGCTGGGTCAGGACCAGATCGTCCTGATCACCGCCGACAGCATCGAGATCACCGACTTCGCCGGCCAGCCCGCCAGCGGCAAGGACTTCCACATCGACTGGGACTCCTCGGCCGCGGAGAAGGGCGGCTACGACTGGTTCATGCTCAAGGAGATCGCGGAGCAGCCGGAGGTCGTCGCCGACACGCTGCTCGGTCGGCTGACCGAGTCCGGCGAGATCATGCTCGACGAGGTCCGCCTCAGCGACCAGGATCTGCGCGACGTCGACAAGGTCTTCATCGTCGCCTGCGGCACCTCCTACCACGCCGGGATGGTGGCCAAGTACGCCATCGAGCACTGGACCCGCCTTCCCTGCGAGGTGGAGCTGGCCAGCGAGTTCCGCTACCGCGACCCGGTGCTGGACCGCTCCACCCTGGTCGTGGTGATCTCGCAGTCCGGCGAGACGATGGACACCCTGATGGCGCTGCGGCACGCCAAGGACCAGAAGGCCCGGGTGTTGGCCATCTGCAACACCAACGGCTCCACCATCCCCCGCGAGTCCGACGCGGTTCTCTACACGCACGGCGGGCCGGAGATCGCCGTCGCCTCCACCAAGGCCTTCCTCACCCAGCTCGTCGCCTGCTACCTGATCGGCCTGCACCTCGCGCAGGTGCGGGGCGTCAAGTTCGCCGACGAGGTGGCGGCCGTGGTGGAGCAGCTGCACCAGGTGCCGGGCAAGCTACGGGAGCTGCTCGGACGGATCGAGCCGGTCCGCGAGTTGGCCCGCGAGCTGCGCTCCGAGCCGACGGTGCTGTTCATCGGCCGGCACGTCGGCTACCCGGTGGCGCTGGAGGGGGCGCTCAAGCTCAAGGAACTGGCGTACATGCACGCCGAGGGCTTCGCCGCGGGCGAGCTGAAGCATGGTCCGATCTCGCTCATCGACCAGGGCACCCCGGTGATCTGCGTGGTCCCCTCGCCGGTCGGTCGCGGTCTGCTGCACGACAAGGTCGTCTCCAACATCCAGGAGGTACGCGCCCGGGGCGCCCGCACGATCGTGATCGCCGAGGAGGGGGACGAGTCCGTCGTCCGGTACGCCGACCACCTGATCTACGTGCCGCGTACCCCGACGTTGCTCGCGCCGCTGGTGACCACCGTGCCGTTGCAGGTGTTCGCCGCCGAGATCGCCGCGGCCCGGGGACACGACGTCGACCAGCCGCGCAACCTCGCCAAATCCGTCACCGTCGAGTAGTTGTCGGGTCACTGGCCCAGCACCACCCGCGCCATGCCGTCCAGGGCCGGGTTGTCCGGATGCCAGTAGCCGGTGTGGCCGTACCGACCGCTGGGGAAGGTCCGGCCGCCGAAGGTCGGCTCGGCCGGGTCGCGTCCGAACCAGCGTTCGTCGCCCGGCCCGGCCAGCATCCCGGCGATCGTGATGACCGGGGAGGTGCCGAGCACCGCCTGCCGGACCAGGTCGTCCGGCGGGCGGGTCAGCCGGATCACGTCGTCCGGCGCGGTGCTGGCCCACACCTGCCCGGGTGGCACACCCAGCTCGGCGGCGTGCGTCACGCCGACCCCGGGCGAGCCGAGGAAGACCAGCGCGTCCGCGGCGAGCCCGTGGTCGCGGGCGGTGGTGCCCACCACCAGTGACCCGTAGCTGTGCCCGAGCACGGTCTGCCGGGCCGGCGGACCGTCGTGGGTGGCCCGCAGCCCCTCCTGGAACCGGTGCAGCGCCTCGCCGGCCGCGCGGGCCTGCTTGTCCCGAGCCGCTTCGTGGAGGAAATCCGGGGCGTCGTAGTCCAGCCAGAGCACCGCCGAGGTCTCCTCGCCCGGCGCCAGCTCGGCGCAGCGGGACAGCACCCGGGCCGCCCGTCCCAGCTCGTCGGTGGCGTCGTCGAGCCCGGCGGTCATGCCCGGCACGTACGTCAGGACGCCGGTGGCCCGGTCCGGATTGCCGAGCGCCACCACCGTCCGCCCTTCGCCGCCGATTGCCAGCCCGAGCAGGTAGGCCCGGGGTGGCTGGGACGAGTCCAGCCGGTCGGCGAGCTCGTCCAGGCCGGCCAGGGCCGCGTTGACGCGGCGCAGCCCGGCCAGCTCGGCCGGTCCGCGCGGCACCCGGGCCAGCAACCGGCCCCACTCCGCGCGCAACTCCTCCCGCCGGGCCCCCAGCAGCGACCGGTTGGCCTGGTCACGAGCGTCGGCGGGGACTCCGTCCAAACCGGCGACCAGCTCGGGTTCGTGCCGCACGAGCCAGCGCCGCTGCGCCGGAGTGAGCCCGGCCCACCAGAGGTTGACCAGGGCGGGATCCGTGCCCGGGGCGGGCCGGTCCGGTGGCGGCGGGGCTACCCAGCCGGACGCGGCATCCGCCGCCAGCTGACCGAGTCGATCGGCCGCCTCCCGGTCGGCGGCCGTCGCCAGGGCGAGCGCGTCGTGGACGGCCGCGGCCACCGGGACCACCGTGGGACCGGCCCGGTCGGCCGGCACCCGGCTCGGGTCGGGGCGTACTCGTCCCCACCTGTCGATCAGCACTCCGGCGGTGTCGGCGAGGGCCACCGCCGCGGTCAGCCGGGCCCGCGCGGCCGCCAGCCGCGCGGCGAACTCGGCGAGGACCTGGTCGACCTCGATCACGGCCGGCACGAGCGTGATCAGTTCGGCGCGCAGGCCGGAGAGCCGGGACTGGGCCGACCGGCCGGCCCGGCCCGACCAGCCCGGGCGCAGGGCCGTGGCGTCCTCCGCCAGCTCGCCGGCCCGCCGCTCGGCCGGCCCGGCCAGGCTTGCCCAGGCCGTGCCGGCGGCCTGCCAGGCAGCCGGATCTACCGTGCTGAGCTGCGCGTAGCCGACCTGTGTCGACGGCCGCTGCGGCACCGAACCGGTCATCGGCCCAGGCCCGACAGGCGGTTGGCGGCCCGTGCGTCCACCGACTCGTACGCCCCGGCGGCGGCGCGCATCGCGGCCCCGGTGTCCGTGATCCGGCCGCCGAGCCGGCCGGCCCACCCGTGCACCGCCTCCTCCAGGGTCGCCAGCGCTGCGGCTGCCGACCACTGCGGTGCCGGCGCCGTCAGTCCCGGCACGCCGGCCACCAGCCCGTGGGCCAGCCGGTGGCCGGTGTCGCCAAGCGACCCCCCGACCCGGCGTAGCAGCTCCGGCCGCACGGTCAACTCCTCGTCGGTCATCCGCCCTCCCACCCTTGGCACCTGCGCCGACGACGCTAGGCGGGGCCGGGCACCGTGGGCGTGCCCTGTGGACAGCCGGCGGTGGGCGTACCTCCGGACTGTCCACAGGCGTTGACCGGTGCGCGGCCGGCGGCTATCTTGCGGCCCACGCGCCGGTAGGGTGGGCCGCGTGATCGTCGCTGTCGGTATCGACGTCGTGCTGGTCGACCGGTTCGCCCGGGCGCTGGCCCGCACGCCGCTGCTGGTCGAGCGGCTGTTCACCGAGGCCGAGCGGCACACCGCCGGTGGCGGTCCGCGATCCCCGGAGTCGCTGGCGGCCCGTTTCGCCGCGAAGGAGGCGGTGGCCAAGGCCCTCGGTGCCCCGGCCGGACTGCGCTGGCACGACTGCGAGATCGTGCCGGACGCCGACGGGCGACCCTGGTTGACCGTCACGGGCACGGTCGCCGCGGCGGCCACCGAACGCGGCATCGGTCGTTGGCATGTCTCGCTGTCGCACGATGGCGGGATCGCCTCGGCCATGGTGGTGGCGGAGAGCTGAGCGTCGGACGCGCCGGGCGCGGGAAACGAGGTGGGGCATGAGGCCGGTCTGGCGGGTGGCGGACGTGCGGACGGCGGAGCAGGCGCTGATGGCCACGCTCCCGCCCGGCACGCTGATGCAACGCGCCGCCGCCGGGCTGGCCCGCCGTTGCGCGCTGCTGCTGGCCGATCGGGGCGGGGTGTACGCGGCACCGGTGCTGCTGCTCGTCGGCTCCGGTGACAACGGCGGCGACGCGCTGTACGCCGGCGCCCGCCTGGCCCGACGCGGGGCGGCCGTGTCGGCGTTGCTGCTGCGCCCGGAGCGCGCTCACGCCGAAGGGCTGGCCGCGCTGCGGGCGGCCGGCGGCCGGATCGTGGACCGCCCGCCGGCCGTGGTCGACCTGGTGCTCGACGGCATCGTGGGCATCGGCGGCCACGGTGGGCTGCGGGAGACCGCCGAGCAGTTGGCGGCGAGCCTGGTGCGGCACCGGGGCCGGGACGGTGAACGGGCGACGGTGGTGGCGGTGGACGTGCCCAGCGGCGTGGCGGTGGACACCGGGGCGGTGCCGCTGACCGCGTCCGGTCGGCCCAATGCTGTCCGGGCCGACGTGACGGTGGCCTTCGGCGCGCTGAAGCCGGCGCTGGCGGTCGGACCCGCCGCCGCGCTGGCCGGGCAGGTCGAACTGGTGGACATCGGGCTGCGACCGTGGCTGCGGGGCAGCCCGGCGCTGCGGGTCGTGGAGTGGTCGGACGTGGTCGACTGGTGGCCGCGGCTCGGCCCGGCCGCGGAGAAGTACTCCCGGGGCGTGGTCGGGGTGGCCACCGGGTCGGCGGCATACCCTGGTGCGGCGGTGCTCTCCGTCGGCGGCGCGCTGGCCGGGCCGACCGGCCTGGTCCGCTACGCCGGGGGTGCCCGGGACGAGGTGCTGCGCGAGCATCCCTCGGTGATCGCGTCCGGTGGGGTGGTCGACGCCGGCCGGGTGCAGGCCTGGGTCTGCGGCTCGGGGCTGGGCACCGACGAGCGGGCCGGCGCGGAGCTGCGGGCCGTGCTCGCCGCGCCGGTGCCGGTGGTGCTGGACGCCGACGCGCTGACCCTGCTGGTGGACGGCTCGCTCGCGGAGCAGTTGCGCCGGCGCGACGCACCCATCGTGGTGACCCCGCACGACCGGGAGTTCACCCGCCTCTGTGGCGAGGAGCCCGGCGCCGACCGGGTCGCCGCCACGCTGCGACTGGCCGCCTGGATGAACGCCGTGGTGCTGCTCAAGGGGGACCGCACGGTGATCGGCACGCCGGACGGCCGGGCGTACGTCAACCCGACCGGCACCCCGGCGCTGGCCACCGGGGGCACCGGCGACGTCCTGGCCGGCCTGCTCGGCTCGTTGCTCGCCGCCGGCCTCCCGGCGGAGCGCGCCGCCGCGGCGGCGGCGTACCTGCACGGCCTGGCCGGCCGCGAGGCAGCTCGCTCCGGCCCCGTCACCGCACCCGATGTCGCCACCGCCTTGCGCCCCGTGCTCGCCCGGCTGCCCTGAGCGCTGACCTGCCCGGGATGGCCTGGGGTGATCAGCGGGGAAAGTAGGGTGGGGGCATGTGGCAGGCCGAGGTGCGCGTGGATCTTGACGCGATCCGGGAGAACGTGAGTCGGCTGCGGGCCTTGACCACCGCCGAGCTGATGGCGGTGGTGAAGGCCGACGGCTACGGCCACGGCATTGTCCCGGCCGCCCGCGCAGCCTTGGACGCCGGGGCGGACTGGCTCGGGGTCTGCACCCTGGACGAGGCGCTGGCGCTGCGCGCGGCCGGCATCGACGCCCCGGTGCTGGCCTGGCTGCTCGCGCCGGGACTGCCACTGCACACCGGCGTCGCGGCCGACGTTGACCTGGGGGTGGCGAGCCTGCCGCAGCTGGACGAGACGGTCGAGGCGAGCCGGCACGCGGGACGTGCGGCCCGGCTGCACCTGAAGATCGACACCGGGCTGTCCCGGGGCGGGGCGACGGTCGCCGACTGGCCGGCCCTGCTCGACGCCGCCGCCAAGGCGCAGGCCGACGGGCTGGTCGAGGTGGTCGGGGTGTGGAGCCACTTCGTCTACGCGGACCTGCCCGGTCACCCGACCATCGACCGGCAGTTGGCCGTCTTCCACGAGGGCCTGGCCATGGTCGAGCGGGCCGGGCTGCGCCCGCGCTACCGGCACCTGGCGAACTCGGCCGCCACGCTGACCCGGCCCGACACCCACTTCGACCTGGTGCGTCCGGGGCTGGCCGTCTACGGCCTCTCCCCGGTGGCCGGGGAGACCTACGGGCTGCGCCCGGCGATGACCGCCCGTGCCCGGGTCATGCTGACCAAGCGGATCCCGGCCGGCACCGGCGTCTCGTACGGCCACACCTACACCACGCAGGGCGAGGCGAACCTGGCCGTGGTGCCGCTCGGCTACGCCGACGGGGTGCCACGGCACGCCTCGAACACCGGGCCGGTGCAGCTCGGTGGGGCCCGACGGACCATCGCCGGCCGGGTCTGCATGGACCAGTTCATGCTCGACTGCGGCGACGATCCGGTGGCCGCCGGCGACGTGGCCACCCTGTTCGGCGACGGCTCCGACGGTGCGCCCACCGCGGACGACTGGGCCGAGGCGGCCGGCACGATCAACTACGAGATCGTCACCCGGTTCGGCAGCAGCCGGGTCCCGAGGGTCTACGACGGTGAGTGATCGGCAACTCGTGCCCCGGCCGCGGACCGGCGCCGGGAAAGCGGCCGGTCTGGTCGGCGCCGCGCTCGGCGTGGCCGCTGCGGTGACCGCCGTCGGGGTCGCCACCGAACGCGCCCTGGTCCGTCGGCTGAAGGCCGACCCCACCGACCCGTACGCCGACGAGGTCTTCGGTGCGCAGTGGCACGACGCGGCGTACCGGTTGGAGATGCCCGACGGCACCGACATCCACGTCGAGGTGGTCGAGCCGACCCGGCCGGTCGAGGGCAACCCGACGGTGGTGCTGGTGCACGGCTTCTGCCTGGACATGGGCACCTTCCACTTCCAGCGCAAGCTGCTCACCGAGCGGGGCGAGCACCGGATCGTCGCGTACGACCAGCCCGGGCACGGCCGGTCCGGGCGGCTGGAGAGCGGTGAGTACGACCTGATGACGCTCGGGCACACGTTGCGCCGGGTGATCGACGAGGTCGCTCCGGACGGGCCGCTGGTGCTGGTCGGTCACTCGATGGGCGGCATGACCATCATGGCGCTGGCCGAGCTGTACCCGGAGATGTTCGGCGACCGGGTGGTGGGCACCGTGCTGATGGCCACCTCGGGCGGGCTGCTGGCGGAGACGAAGCTGGTCGCGCCGGCTCTGCTCGGCCGGGTCGGTGGTCCCGTGCTCAACGTGGCCGGCAACGTCACCCGGTACGGCGGTGCGGTGATCGACCGGGCCCGTCGCTCGACCAGCAACGTGGCCTGGCTGCTCACCCGTCGGTACGGCTTCGGCACCAGCAGACCGAGCCCGGCGTTGGTGTCCTACGTGGAGGCGATGAACTCGCGTACCTCCGCCGACACGGTGACCCGCTATCTGCGTACCCTCGCCACGCATTCGCGCTATCCGGCGCTGGCCGCGCTGGAGGGGACGCCCGTGCTGGTGATCGTCGGGGACAAGGACATGATCACGCCGATGATGCACTCGGAGGAGATCGTCCGGCGGTTGCCGCACGCCGAGTTCGTCAAGATCCAGGACAGTGGGCACGTGGTGATGCTGGAGCACGCAGACGACGTCAACGCGGCGCTGATCCGCTTTCTCGACACCTGCGAAGGGGCACGGCGATGATCCGGGTCGAGCTGCCGACCGTCGCGGACACGCACGCCTTCGGGCGGCGGCTGGCCGGCCTGCTGGGCGCCGGCGACCTGGTGCTGCTCACCGGCCCGCTGGGCGCCGGCAAGACCGCGTTGACCCAGGGCGTCGGCGCCGGGCTGGGGGTTCTCGGCGACATCACCTCGCCGACCTTCGTGATCGCCCGGGTGCACCGGCCGGACCCGACCGGTGGGCGGGGGGTGGCGCTGGTGCACGCCGACGCGTACCGGCTCGGCGACGCGAGCGACCCCCGGGCCGAGATCGATGACCTCGACCTGGACGCCTCGGTCGACGAGTCGGTGACCGTGGTCGAGTGGGGCGAGGGGCTGGTCGAGCAGCTGGCCGAGGCGCATCTGCGGATCCGGATCGACCGGCGGGACGACGACACCCGGGTGGTCGAGCTGGCGCCGGTCGGCGGCGACTGGGCGCGACGCCTGGCCGCCCTGGGCTGAGGGCTGTCGTACCCGGTGCCTAGAGTGCGCGGGACGACTGCGAAAGGTTGCCGATGCCCGACGTTGCCCCGCTGGACCTGCTCGCCCTGCTGCCGGAAAGCTGGCGGACGGCCCTCACCCCCCACCTCGACCCGGCCCGCGCGGCCGCGCTGGGTGAGTTCGTCGCCCGGGAGTACGCCACCGCCACGGTCTTCCCGCCGGTCGAGGATCTCTTCTCCGCCTATCGGCTCTGCGCGCCGTCGGACTGTCGGGTGCTGATTCTCGGCCAGGATCCCTACCACCGCGCCGGCCAGGCGCACGGGTTGAGCTTCAGCGTGCGCGAGGGGGTCTCGGTGCCGCCGTCGTTGCGCAACGTCTTCAAGGAGTTGGGCGAGGATCTGGGCGTGCCGAAGCCGGGCAGCGGCAATCTCGACGGCTGGGCGGCGCAGGGCGTGCTGCTGCTCAACTCGGTGCTGACCGTGCGGCAGGGCACCCCCGGCTCGCACGCCAACCGGGGCTGGGAGGAGTTCACCGACGCCACCATCCGGGCGCTCGACGCCCTTCAGACGCGAGTGGTGTTCCTGCTCTGGGGCGGCTACGCGCGCAAGAAGGCGGCGCTGGTCAGCAACCCGCGGCACGTGGTGCTGGAGGCGGGCCACCCCAGCCCGATGAACCCACGCGGATTCCTCGGCAGCCGCCCGTTCAGCGCGGCCAACAAGGCCCTCGCCGACGCCGGCCTGCCCACGATCGACTGGGAGCGCTCAGCCGGCTGAGCGGCTCCGGTAGCGGCGCAGCAGCTCGGCGGAGCGCGGGTCGGAGAGTTCCACCTCCACGAGTGGCACCACCCGGTAGGTCCGCTCGCCGTGGCGGATCTCGATCGGCTCCGGCAACTCGTCGCACATCATCGCCCGGATCTCGCCGTACCTGGTCAGCCACCGGTGTTCGCCGGGCTCCTCCGGCTCCACGTGCAGTCCACCCCACTCGCTCCAGCGCGCGTTCCAGCGCTGGGCGTAGACAGAGATCAACCATCTGGTGAAGGCGCCGGAATCCCGCCAGCGTACGGCGATCTCGATCCCGTCGGCGGGCACCGGCGCCCCCTGGAGGATCGCCGCGGTGCTGCCGGTCAGCAGGTACGGCAGGTCGCCGAGCGCACGCTGGACCCGGTCCAGTGGCAGATCCTCGATCCGATCGGCCAGCGGACGCGCGGCCAGTTCGGCCAGCCGGTCATCGAGGTGCGCGTCGAGCGGCTCAACCCGCACCGCGAGCTGTAGCTCCAGCGCCTCGAAGACACGTTCGACCAGCCCAAGGCTGGGCAGGCGGTGCCCCTTTTCGAGATTCGCCAGGGTGCCCTGACTGAGGCCGGCCAACTCGGCCAGGGCCTGTTGGGTCAGCTGCTGGTTCTCCCGCTCCCGACGTAGGGCGGTGGCGATCTGCACAGCGAGACGACTTCCGGTCATCCCCGAATGCTGATCCATCCCGCGCTCGCTTGATGTCGCTCAGACGTATTCACGTCAGACCCCAGCGAAGGTGTCGCTGCCGTCGTCGGGCGCGATCCGCACCCGGGCCGGGTTCGGGACCGGTCATCCGGGGCCGGTGATCGGGGGCCGGTCGGCCGCCGGAGGCGGATAGCCCGATGAGCGTCATGTCACACAGACATATTCATGTCTGTGTGACATGACGTCGATAAGGGAAGTTGGCAGGCCTACATAGCGCAAAGTGACGGGATACGCGCGGGGCCGGGGCGCTGGCGGTGGCCGTGCGGGCTCGACCCGCGGTGGACTGCCGGTCCGATGAAGGGGCCGGTCCGGTGGGGCTAGGGTGGTTCATTGTGCTCGTACTGGTGGTGGACAGCTCGACCCCGGCGGTGACCGCGGCGTTGGTCGAGGTCACCGCGAGTGGCGTCACGACCCGGGCGCAGCGGTGCACGGTCGACGCCCGGGCGCACGGCGAGCTGCTCGCCCCGCAGGTGGACGCGATACTCGCGGACATTGGTGCCCGGCCGGCCGACCTGGGTGCGATCGTCGCCGGGCTCGGCCCCGGCCCGTTCACCGGACTGCGGGTGGGGCTGGTCACCGCCGCCACCATGGGCCAGGTGCTCGGCGTTCCGGCGTACGGTGTCTGCTCGCTCGACGCCATCGGTCACCCGGCGGCGGCCGGCGAGCCGGTGCTCGCGGCGAGCGACGCGCGACGCCGGGAGATCTACTGGGCGGTCTACGACGGCGCCGGCCAGCGCCTGGCCGGGCCGGAGGTCGGCGCGCCGGCGGTCGCCGCCGAGCGGGCCCGGGAACTGGCCGTGACCGTCGCGGTCGGCGACGGTGCGCACCGCTACGCCGACGCGCTCGGGCTGCCGCTGCGCGCCGAGCCGCGCTACCCGGACGCGAACGCGCTGGCCGTGCTGGCCGCCGAACGCATCCGCGCCGGTGCGCCCGGGGACCCGCTGACTCCGCTCTACCTGCGCCGACCGGACGCCGTCGCGGCGACCGCGCGCAAGCCGGTCCTGCCATGAGCGCACCGCAGCCAGGGGCCGCCACCAACGAGCCCCAGCCAGGGGCCGCCAGAAGTGAGCCGCGGCTCGGGCGCTTCCGCTGGTGGCACATCGACGAGGTGCTGCCGATCGAGGCGGACCTCTTCGGCGCGGAGCAGTGGTCGGCCGCGATGTTCTGGAACGAACTCGCCCACGGCCACTTCTACCGGATTGCGACCGACGACGAGGGTGCGGCGCTCGGTTACGCCGGGCTGGCGCTGGCGGCTCCGGACGAGGCATGGGTGCAGGTCGTCGCGGTGCGCCGGGACGCGCAGCGCCGGGGAATCGGGCGGCTGCTGCTGGAGGCGCTGCTGGCCGAGGCCGCCCGGCTGGGCGTACGCACCGTGCTGCTGGAGGTCGCGGCGGACAACGCGCCGGCCCAGCGGCTCTACGCGATGTACGGGTTCGAGCCGATCGGCGTACGCCGTGGCTACTACCAACCGAGCAACACCGACGCGCTGGTGATGCGGCGCAACCAGGACTGAGAAACCCATGGCAGACGAACCACTGATCCTCGGCATCGAGACCTCGTGCGACGAGACCGGTGTCGGTGTCGTACGCGGGCACACCCTGCTCGCCGACGCGCTCGCCTCCAGTGTGGAGCAGCACGCCCGGTTCGGCGGGGTGGTGCCCGAGGTGGCCAGCCGGGCGCATCTCGAAGCCATCGTGCCGACCATGGAACGGGCACTGACCGAGGCGGGGGTGACGATCGCCGACATCGACGCGATCGCGGTCACCGCCGGCCCGGGTCTGGCGGGTGCCCTGCTGGTCGGCGTGGCGGCGGCCAAGGGGTACGCGGTCGCCGCCGAGAAGCCGATCTACGGGGTGAACCATCTGGCCGCGCATGTCGCGGTGGACACGCTGGAGCACGGCCCGCTGCCCGAGCCGGCGGTCGCGCTGCTGGTCTCCGGCGGGCACTCGTCCCTGCTGCTGATCGACGACCTGGCCCGGGGCGTGACGCCGCTCGGCGCCACCATCGACGACGCGGCCGGTGAGGCGTTCGACAAGATCGCCCGGCTGCTCGGTCTGCCGTTTCCCGGCGGGCCGTACATCGACCGGGAGGCCCGGGCCGGCGACCCGGCGGCCATCGCCTTCCCGCGCGGGTTGACCGCGGCGAAGGATCTCGCCCGGCACCGCTACGACTTCTCCTTCTCCGGCTTGAAGACCGCGGTGGCCCGCTGGGTGGAGGCGCGGCAGCGGGCCGGCGAGCCGGTCCCGGTCGCCGACGTGGCGGCCTCCTTCCAGGAGGCGGTCTGTGACGTGCTGGTCGGCAAGGCGCTGGACGCCTGCCGGAGCAACGGCGTCGAGACCCTGGTGATCGGTGGGGGAGTGGCGGCCAACTCGCGGCTGCGGGCGATGGCGGAGCAGCGGGCCGCCCGGCAGGGAATCCGGGTGCGGGTACCCCGGCCCGGGCTCTGCACCGACAACGGCGCGATGGTGGCGGCGCTCGGCTCGCACCTGGTCGCCGCAGGGGTCGCGCCGAGCCGGCTCGACCTGCCCGCGGATTCGGCGATGCCGCTGACCACGGTCAGCGTCTGAGGAGGGACGGCGACGTGATCGTACGGATGTGGGAGGCGCGGGCGGAGCCGTACGCGCTCGCCGACCTGATCACCTGGGTCTGCGACACCGCCCTGCCCGAGTTCGAGCATGACCCGCTGCACCTGTCCAGCGAGGTCTTCTCCTCCACCGACCACCGGGTCGTGGTGATCTCGAAGTGGCGCAGCAGTCCCCGGCCGCTGCCCGATCCGCCGGTGATGCTGCTCGCCCGGCCCGCCCACTCGTGGGACTTCACCCAGGTCGACCGCTGAGCCGGGTACCGATCGTCCGGCTCAGCGGATGGTCACCGTGGTGGTGGCGGTGGAACGGTCGATGTCGCTGGTCCGGGCACTGATCCGCAGCGTCCAGTCGCCGGCCACCGGGAAGTGCATCTCGGCGGTGACGTGGTGCGGCTCCAGCGCGAACACGTCAACCGTGATCGGTTCGATGCCCGACTCGGGCAGGGCGGCGGTGACCGTCCACTCCGCCACCGGCAACTCCTTCGCCTGTGGCGTGTAGACGTAGGCGTGCAGGCTGTTCGGGGCGCCGGCGATCGCCGGGTAGATGTCGAACTGGAGGGTGAACAGGTCGGTGGTGAGCGACTGCGCGATGCCCTCCCGGGTCACCCCGTCGGCCGGGGTGCCGGCCGTACGACCCGGCGGGGTCTGCACCAGCACCGCGGTCAGCGCCAGCACCACCGCGGCCGCGGCGAGTTCGACGCCGGCCGCTCGGGCGACCAGCCGGGGCGATGTGGCGGCGACGCGCCGCCGGATCAACCGTCGCTGCCAGGCCGCCACGGCCAGGACCCCGGCCAGCAGCGCGGCCTTGGCGCAGAGCAGGCGACCGTACGCGCTGCCCAGCAGCGCCGCCGGCCGGCCCAACTCGATCGCGGCCTGCACCACCCCGGCGGTGACGAGCCAGGCCACGGCCAGCGTGGCCCACCTCGACCAGGCCGGCAGGATCCGGGCGAGGAGCCGCTCGTGAGTGCCCCGGAGCAGGAAGACGGTGAGGGCGAGCAGCCCACCCAGCCAGACGGCGACCCCGGCGATGTGCACGGTGGTCAGCACGATGCTCACCGGCGGCACCGGCGAGGCGACCGGATGCCCGGCGAGTGGCCAGGTGAGCAGTCCGGCGACGCCCACCACGGCCAGTGCGCCGATCCGCCGACGCCCGGCGGTGCCCCGGGTGACCGCCGGCAGCAACGCCGCGGCGAGCGCGAGCAACGCCAGGCGTACGGCCAGCAGCAGTCCGACGTCGGTGTCGGCCACCGCCCGCAGGTCGGCCAGGGAGAGTTGCCCGATCGGCGCGCCGACCACCTGCGCGGCCTGCCCGACCCAGGTACCCACCGTGGCGGCGGCGACCAGACCGAGCCCGACCAGGGCCATGACCGTCGCGCCCTGCCGGGACCGACGCCGGGGCCACAGGGCCACGGTCAGCAGCGGCGGGCCGACCGCCAGCAGCAGGCCCAGGTAGCCGAGGTACTTCACCACCGGCACCAGCGTCCGGGCCGGCGACTCGGTTCCGCCGTCGGCCGGCAGCGGCGGGGTGGCCGACGGCGCACCGGCGGCGAAGGTGAAGCTGCCGGCGACCGGATGGCTGTCCGCCGAGATCACGCGGTAGCTGACCAGGTAGGTGCCGAGCGGCCGGTCGGAGGCCCGCAGCGTGATCCGCATCGTGGCGTCCCGGACCTCCGGGTCGCCGAAGTTGATCCGCTTGCCGTCGGGCGCGAGCACCTGCACCCGGCCGGGCACGGCGGCGACCGGCTCGCTGAAGGTCACCAGCACCTCGCGCGGCGCGTAGCCGAGAACCTCGTCGCGCTGCGGGGTGGTGTTCACCACGACGGCGTGCGCCGCCGCTGGCCCGGTGGGGCCCAGGGCGAGGCAGAGCGTGGCCAGGATCAGCCCGAGCAGGGCCACAGCCCGGGTGCGCGCAGCCATCGGTTGGCGGCTCAGGAGCGGCGGAACAGGCGGAACGTGAGGAATCCGCCGACGCCGAGCGCGCCGAGGAAGATCGCCCAGATCACGGTGTTGCTGACGCCCACCTGCGGGCCGCTGTTGGCCTGCGCGGCGGCGAGCAGCCCGTCGTTGCCGGGCGCGGGCAGCGCGGCGGGCGGCAGTTCGGCATAGCGGACCAGGCCGGTGCTCTCCAACATCACCATGTGATCACCGACGAAGGTGTTGGCCGCGTTGGCCAGGTCGCGGATGACGTCGTTGCGGGTGCTGGCCCGGACCGCGCCGATGACCGGAAAGATCTTGCCGTGCGCGACCCGCAGGCGGGTTACGAAGATCTGGTCGAAGCGGGCGCCGGTGGCGTCCTTCATCTCCTTCAGCCACTGCTGCTGCTCGGCGCTCGGCTGGTTCGGAATCACCGCGCCGAGCTTGTTGGCGGCCTCCACGGTGAGCCGGTCGAGTTCCTCGTGCTGCTTGGCGATCTCGGCACCGACCTCCCGGACGACCCGCGACTGCCCCTTCTCGGCGGCCATCTGCCCGGCCGGCATCTCCCAGAGCCCGGCCATCCGTACCCCGTCGAGCAGGGCCTGGTCGGCCGCGGCGAGTTGCTGGCCGACGGGCGCGGCCAGTGCCGCCCCGGGCAGCACGACGAGAGCTGCGGCGATCGTGGTGAGCAGCACCGCCAAACGACGGGACCGGTTGCCCTGCCGACGACGAGCGGAATCCAGCGGTGCCATGTCTGCGGCGCCTCCTCGACACGAAAACCGATCAGCTACGTGACGGGCACCCGTAGCCGCCGGCCGCCCGTCCGCACACTGGTACGGATCGTCCGGCCGATCAGTTCACCGTTTCCGAAACCGACTCCTGTTCGTCCGGTCGGTCGAGGTCAGCCGATGTCGAGCGGGTCGGCCAGCAGCCGCTCGAAGGCGAGTTCGGCGGCGCCGATCAACGGGGCGTCCGCGCCGAGCTTCGGCGTACGCAGCCGTACGTGCTCCAGGCAGGCGGGCAGCCCGTTGCAGTTGAGCCGGCTGCGGATCTGGGCGGCGGCGGCCAGGTAGAGGTCCCGCATGGTGCCGCCGAAGATGACCATCTCCGGGTTGAAGATGTTGACCAGGTTGGCCACGCCGAAGCCGAGCCAGTCGCCCGCCTGGCGTACCGCGGTCTGGGCCCGGGCGTCACCGTTGTCGGCGGCGTCGAAGACCGCCAGTACCGCGTCCCGGCCGCGGGCGTCGGATCGACCGGCGGCCCGGAGCAGAGCGTGCTCGCCGATCTCGGTCTCCCAGCAGCCCCGGTTGCCGCACTCGCAGCGCGCCCCGTCCGGGACCACCACCATGTGACCGACCTCGCCGCTGTAGCCGCCGTGCCCGGTCAGCCGCCGCCCCCCGGCGATGATCCCGGCCCCCACGCCGACGTCGCCGTAGAGGTAGATGACGTTGTCGCAACCGGCCGCGGCGCCCCGGGCGTGCTCGGCGAAGGCGGCCACCTCGGCCACGTTGCCGACCAGGACCGGCACGTCGACGCCGAGTTCGCTGCCGAGCGTGGTGCCGATCGGCTCGTCCACCCAACCGGTGGTCGGACCGAGCCGGACCAGCCCGTCGTCGCGGCGCACCATCCCGCAGACCGCCACCCCCGCGCCGACGCAGACGGCATCCGCCGGCAGCGCGTGTCGCATCTCCTTGACCGCCCCGGCCAGCAGCGGCGCGACCTCCGCCGCGCTCAGGCCGCGCGGCCGGTCCAGCTCCCGACGGTCGAGCACGGCACCGCCGAGACCGACCCGCGCGGCCCGCAGCCGGTCCACCTCGATGCTGCAGGCGTACGCGAAGACCCGGGCCGACTCGGGCCGGACGACCAGCGACGGCCGTCCGGCCCGGCCGGTTTCCTTCGGCGCACCCTCGACCACCAGGCCGGCCGCGGCGAGGTCGGCGGTGAGCGCGCCGATGGTGCTCCGGTTCAGCCCCAGCGTGTTGGTCAGCTCGGCGCGGGTGGTGGCGCCGTGCACGTGCACGTGACGCAGCAGGGCACCGAGGTTCTGCCGACGGATCTCGTCCTGGCTGGGTCCTGTGCGCATGGGGCCTTACTACTTTCGGGTGGTGCGGATCAGCGGTTGCCGGTGGCGGCTGCTCGCCGTCGGGACAGCGCGTCGACGCTGGCCGCGAGGAGCAGCACCACGCCGGTGACCACGTACTTGACGCCCGAGCTGTAGCCCATCAGGCCCATGCCATTGTCGATCACCGCCACCACGGCGCCGCCGAGGACCGCGTCGAGGACCCGGCCCTTGCCGCCGAAGAGGCTGGTACCGCCGATCACCGCCGCGCCCACGGCGTAGAGCAGCACGTTGCTGCCGCCGGTGTTCGGGTCGACGGAGTTGGCCCGGCTGGCGGCGACGATGCCCCCGAGCGCGGCCATCGTGGAGCAGATCACGAACACCGAGATCCGGATCCGGTCCACGTTGATGCCGGCCCGGAGGGCGGCCTCCTTGTTGCCGCCGACCGCGTAGATGTGCCGGCCGTAGCTGGTGCGCTGAAGCACGAAGGTCCAGAGCACGAGCAGCGCGGCGATGACCGGCACCACGATCGGCACGCCCTTGAGCGAGGTGATCAGCACGTTGCGGCTGCGTTCCAGGTTCAGCACGTAGACGGCGACGCCGAGGACGAGGGCCAGTACGCCGATGCGGGTCAGCACCACCGCGAGTGGGTCGTTGACCAGGTCGCGTGCGGCCCGTTTGCGATGGCGCGCCAGTTGCACCACGGCGAAGCCGGCGACCGCGAGCGCGGCCAGGGCCCAGCCCAGCGCCGGCGGCAGGTTGCGGTTGGCGATCGCCACCAGCACCGGGTCGCGGACGGAGATGTTCCGGCCCTCCTCCATCAGCAGCAGCACCAAGCCCTGGAAGGCGAGGAAGCCGGCGAGGGTGACCACGAACGAGGGGATGCCGACCTTGGCGACCAGAAAGCCGAGCGCGGTGCCGATCACCATGCCGGTGAGCACGGCGGCAACCACCGCGACGTACCAGGGGTGGCCCAGGACGGTGACCACGTTGGCCAGCACCGCCGCGCAGACGCCGCTGGCGAAGCCGGCCGACAGGTCGATCTCACCCAGCAGCAGTACGAAGACCAGGCCCATCGCGATCAGCGTGACCGCTGCACCCTGGGTGAACAGGTTGGCGAAGTTGCCCGCGGTGAGGAACGACGGTCGCATGATCGAGAAGATCGTGCAGAGGACGACCAGTCCGCCGACCGCGGGCAGCGCGCCGATGTCGCCGCCGCGTACCCGACTCCAGTAGCCACGGGCGTGGCTGCCGATGGTGGGTGCCGACGCGACCGGGGTCGATCCCTCCTGCTTGACGGCGGTGGTGCTCATGAGACGCCCTCCGTGGTGGTGCGGTCGGCCGACGCCGCGCCGTTGCCGTTGGCGCCCGTTTCGGTGGCGAGCCCGAGCCCGCCGGAGCGACCGGCGGTGATCAGCTCGACCACCTGGGCGTGGGTGATGTCGGTGGTCCGCACCTGGGCGACCATCTGGCCGAGGTAGAGCGCGGCGATCCGGTCGGAGACGGCGAAGACATCGTTCATGTTGTGCGAGATGAGCACGACGGCCAGGCCGTTGTCCGCCAGCCGTCGGACCAGTTCGAGCACTTGGGCGGTCTGCGCGACGCCGAGTGCGGCGGTCGGCTCGTCCAGGATCACCAGCTTGCTGTTCCAGAGCACCGCCTTGGCGATCGCCACTGTCTGGCGCTGACCGCCGGAGAGGCTGGAGACGTGCTGGCGCAGCGACTTGACGGTGCGTACCGAGAGCCCGGCCAGGGTCTCCGCGGCCATCTGTTCCATCGTCGGCTCGTCGAGCATGATGCCGTTGCGCTTCTCGCGGCCGAGGAACATGTTCTGCACGATGTCGAGGTTGTCGCAGAGCGCGAGATCCTGGTAGACGACCTCGATGCCGAGCTCGGCGGCGTCGCGCGGGCTGTTGATGCTCACCGGACGGCCGTCGAAGACGAACTCGCCGGCGTCGGTCGGGTAGATGCCGCTGATGCACTTGACCAGGGTCGACTTGCCGGCGCCGTTGTCGCCGACGAGCGCGGTCACCTCGCCCGGGTATGCGGAGAGGGCAACATCACGCAGGACCTGGACGGGACCGAAGCTCTTGTCGATCCCGCGTAGCTCCAGCAGTGGGGTCGCGGACACGGGGGTCTCCTTATTCACGCAAGGGAGATCGGGGCCCGTCCCAGCGGCGTCGCGCCGCCCGGCACGGGGTTGCCGTGCCGGGCGGCGCCGCCTGGGCGGGTGCGGTCAGCTGATGCCCGCGTCGGTGCAGAGCTTTGCGAAGTTGCCGGTGCAGACCTGTTCCTTGGCCACGTAGCCGTCGGCGATGACGTCCTTGACGTTCTCCTTGTAGATCGCCACCGGGGTGAGCAGGACGGACGGCACGTCCCGGCCGCCCTCCGGGTCCTTGACCGTCTGGCCGGTCTCCTTGCGCTCGCCCTTGGCCAGTGCGATGGCCAGCTCGGCGGCGGCGTCCGCCTCCTTCTTGACCGCCTTGTAGACGGTCATGCACTGGTCACCGGCGAGGATGTTCTGCAGCGCCTGCGGGTCGGCGTCCTGGCCGGTCACCGGGACCTTGCCGTTGAGCTTGTTCTTCTTGAGCACCGAGATGACGGCGTTACCGAGGCCGTCGTTCGCCGACAGCACTCCGTCGATCTTGCCGCCGGTCCTGGTGAGCTGCTGCTCGAAGATGGTCGCGGCCTGCGTGTTGTCCCAGGCCGGCACGGAGTCGTCGGCGACCTGGGTGTACTCGCCGGCGTCGAACTTCGGCTTGAGCACCGAGTCGTAGCCGTTCCTGAACAGGGTGGCGTTGTTGTCGGTCGGGGAGCCGTTGAGGTACGCGATCGCCGGCTTCTGCACCTTCGCGTCGGTGAGGCACTTGACGAGGCCTTCGCCCTGGAGCTTGCCGACGGCCTCGTTGTCGAAGCTGACGTAGTACTCCGCCGAGCCGCCGAGGGTGAGGCGGTCGTAGTCGATGGTGGCCACACCCTGCGACTTGGCCTTGTCGAGGACGGCCTTGCCGGTGCCGGAGTCCAGGTTGACGATCATCAGCACGGTGACCCCGCTGGTGATCATCTGGTCGGCGATGGTCTGGAAGGCGTTCTTGTCGCCCTGCGCGTTCTCGATGACCGAGTCGACGTTGGCGGCCTTGAAGGCCTCCTCGAGGAACTTGCGGTCTGCGGTCTCCCAGCGGACCGAGGACGTGCTGTCGGGCAGGATCACGCCGATCTTCGGGGTCTTGTCGGAGCCGGCCTTGTCGCCATCGGAGTCGTTACCGCAGGCCGTCAGGCTGCCGAGGGTCAGCAGACCCACGGCGCCGACGGCGAGGAAACCCTTGCGCATGTGCAGGGTCCTTTCTCGAGGGTGAGAGCTGGTGCCAGGATGCGTTTTGTTGTGCCCGGCAACGTATTCCCCACCACACGGCCAACACAAGACCGCTGCGCCCCCGAGTTTGTTGTCAGCAGTAACAATTCGGCAACGTCACTGCCATCGACCCCGCGCCACCGATCTGCGGGATCAGGCGGTGGCCAGGCGAGCGGTGCGGGCGCCGGTGAGCGTGACCAGGTCCGCCGGGTCCAGTTCGACCTGGAGCCCCCGTCGACCCGCCGACACGTACACGGTGGGGTGGTCGAGGGCCGAGGCGTCCAGCACGGTGGGCAGCCGCTTGCGTTGCCCGAGCGGGCTGATGCCGCCGCGTACGTAACCGGTGACGCGCTCGGCCGTTGCACGCTCGGCCAGCGTGGCCCGCTTGCCGTCCGCCGCCGCAGCGAGAGCCTTGAGGTCCAACGCCCCGGTGACCGGCACCACCGCCACGGTGAGCACCCCGTCCACTTCGGCCACCAGAGTCTTGAAGACCCGCGCCGGTGCGACCCCGAGCACCGAAGCGACCAGCGCGCCGTAGTTCGGCGCGTCCGCCGGGACGTCGTACGGGTGGGTGCGATGGGTGACACCCCGCTTCGCCAGCAGTACCGTCGCCGGCGTACCCCGTCCCGTCACCGTAGTGCCGCCAGGATGCCCCGCCGTTCAGGGCGGGGAGGAATGGGGGCTCGCTTCCTGTCAGCCATGATCGTCTTCTTTTGTAAGATGTGTCGTGTGAGGGCGGCGTACCGGTGTCGGGCTTACCCGACGCCTGAACAAGTGGCGGTGCTGTACCGTACGTTCGGGTGTGTGCGTGTCGTCTGGAATCGGACTCTCGCCGCCCGGCATCGCCGCTGGCACTCCGAATGCAAATCCACCTCCTACGCGGAGACGGACCGGGCGCTCACCGAGGCGAAGAAACTGC
>NZ_BMNB01000019.1 GCF_014646235.1 Micromonospora sonchi
CCCGGCCGGGAGCCGGCGACGCCGGCGCGGCCGAGATCGGCGCGGCCCGGCCGGGAGCCGGCGACGCCGGCGCAGCCGAGATCGGCGCCGCCTGGCCAGCGCCGCCCCGCGCCTGCCGGGACAGCGCCGCCTTCAACTGCCGGGCCGCCCCGGCGAGGACTGCGGCGCTCTGCCAACGCTCCTTCGGGTCCTTGGCCATCGCCCGCTCGACCAGCGCGCAGACCTGGGGCGGGATGTCGGAGGGCAGCGGCCTGGGGGTCTCCCGGACGTGCCGCATGGCGATGTCGAGGGGGTTGTCGCCCTCGAACGGCCGGCGCCCGGCGAGGCACTGGTAGGCGACCACGCCGAGCGCGTAGACGTCGGAGGTGGGAGTGGCGACCTGGCCGGTCGCCTGCTCCGGTGAGATGTACGAGGCGGTGCCGAGCACCGAGCCGGCCGCGGTGAGCTGCCCGACAAGCTCGGAGCGGGCGATGCCGAAGTCGGTCAGCACCAGCGTCCCGTTCGGGCGGACCAGCAGGTTGCCGGGCTTCACGTCCCGGTGCACGATGCCCTTGACGTGGGCGGCGTGCAGCGCGTCGGCGGCCTGTGCGACCAGCGCCATGGTCCGGGCCGGGGTGAGCCGGCCGACCCGGCTGAGGGTGGCCGACAGCGGGTCGCCCTCGACGTACTCCATGATCAGGAAGGCGATGTGCTGGTCGTTGCCGAAGTCGTAGACGTCGACCACGCCCGGATGGTTGATCGTCGCCATGGTGCGGGCCTCGCCCCGGAACCGCTCGGCGAACCCCGGCTCGTCCAGCAGCGCCGGGAGCAGGCTCTTGACCGCCACCGTACGACCGAGCACCTGGTCGGTGCCGCGCCAGACGTCGCCCATGCCACCGCTGGCAATCCGCTCGTCGAGGCGGTACCGGTTGCCGAGCTGCACTCCGGGACTGAGCATGTCAGCGACCCCCGGGCTCGGCGATGGCGGCCCGCATGATCTGCCCCGCGATCCGGGCGGCCTCGGCGCTGCCGCCGTCTCCGCCGTTCTCCAACAGGACACACACGGCCGAGACCGGATTACCGTCCTTGTCCAGCGCGAAACCGATGAACCAGGAGTGTGGCGGAACGCCGGGGGCAACGTCGGCGGTGCCGGTCTTGCCGCCGACCGTGTAGCCGTCGATCTGCGCGTTACGGCCGGTGCCGTTGCGCACCACGCTGACCATCATGTCTCGCAGGTCCGCGGCGACCTGGCCGCTGACCGGCCGGCGCAGTTCGCCGGGCTTCGCGGTGTCGTAGACCGTGGTCCGGTCGGGTGCGAGCAGCTGGCGCACCAGGTAGGGCCGCATCTGGCTGCCGTTGTTGGCGACCGCCGCCGCGATCATGGCCCCCTCCAGCGGGGTCATCCGCACGTCCCGCTGCCCGATGGAGGACTGGGCCAGCGCCGCCGGATCCGCCCCGCCGTCCGGGTTCTCCATGCTGCCGGTGCGGCTGGCCGCCACCGAGTGGCCGCCCTCGCCGAGCCGGCCGACGGTCAGGTCCTCCTGCTCGAACCCGAACTCCTGGGCCTTCTTCTTGATCGCGTCGGGGCCGAGTTGGACGCCGAGCTGGGCGAAGCCGGTGTTGCAGGAGTCGGTGACCGCCTTCATCAGGGTCACCTGTGACTGCGGGCAGATCGACGGCGCGGCGTTGGTGATCGACTGGCCCGAGGTGGGCGGGGTGTAGCTCGGGCCGGCCGAGATGTTGGTGTCCTTGCCGATCCCGTTCTCCAACGCCGCGGCGGCCACCACGATCTTGAAGGTGGAGCCCGGGGGCAGCACCTCGGCCAGCGCCCGGTTCCGCAGCGGACGGTTGCGGTCCTGCTCCAGCTTGTTGTACGCCGCGGTCGCATCGTTCCGGCTGTGGCTGGACAGCGGGTTCGGGTCGTAGCTGGGTATGGAGACCAGCGCCTGCACGGCACCGGTACGCGGGTCGAGGGCGATCGCGGCGCCCTTGTTCGCCCCCCGGTTGTTGTTGCGCAGTTGGTCGTACGCGACGTCCTGGGCCCGCTTCGAGAGGGTGAGCAGCACGTTGCCGCCGGCGGTCCGGTCACCGGTGACCATGTCCCGCAGCCGGTTGACGATGAGCTGGTCGCTGGTGCCGGCGAGGAAGTCGTTCTCGGATCGTTCCAGGCCGGTGGCCGAGCCGTTGACCGGCTCGTAGCCGAGCACGTGGGCGTACTTCGCGCCGCCCGGGTAGGTACGCAGGTACTTCAGCTCCCCGTCGGTCTCCTTGCTGACCGCCAGGGCGGTGCCGCCCGCCTCGATGTTGCCCCGCTTGCGGTCGTACTTGGCGACCTGGACCCGACCGTTGTAGTCGCTGGTGCGGTATTCGTCGGCCTTGTAGGCCTGGATCCAGTTCAGGTTCGCGAAGAGCAGGCCGAACAGGACGATGACCACGACACCGACCCGGCGCAGGGGTGCGTTCACGGCCTGATCACCTCCGTGGGAGCACCGTGCAGCTGCTCGGGCGGGCCGCCGGAGGGGCGGTTGACCTTGCCGCCGGCCCCGGTGACCGGGCGGCGCCCGGCGTCGGAGATCCGTAGCAGCACCGCGATGATCAGCCAGTTCGCCATCAGCGAGGAGCCGCCGGCGGAGAGGAACGGCGTGGTCTGGCCGGTGAGCGGGATGAGCTTGCTGATCCCGCCGACGATCACGAAGACCTGGAGCGCGAGGGTGAACGCCAGGCCGCCGGCGAGGAGCTTGCCGAACGAGTCCCGCACCGCCAGCGCGGCCCGCAGCCCCCGCTCGACGATCAGCAGGTAGATCATCAGCAGCGCGGAGAGGCCGAACAGACCGATCTCCTCGCCGATGCCGGCGAAGATGAAGTCGTTCTGCACCTCGGGCAGCAACAGCGGCTGGCCGCCACCCGGCCCGGCCCCGAACAACCCGCCGGTGCCCAGCGCGAGCAGCCCCTGCACGAGCTGGTAGCCCTTGTCGTACGGGTCGCCGAACGGGTCGAGCCAGATTTCCGCCCGCAGGTAGAAGTTCGCGAACGGCCCGCCGACCGCCTCACCGAGCACGTACGCGAGATAGGCGCCGCCGAAGAAGAGGACCAGGCCGATGAGTAGCCAGCTGACCCGTTCGGTGGCGATGTAGACCGTGGCCACGAACATGCCGAAGTAGAGCAGCGAGGTGCCCAGGTCCTTCTCGAAGACGAGGACCAGCAGGCTGATCACCCAGACCACGAGCACCGGGCCGAGGTCCCGTCCGCGCGGGAAGTCGATGCCGAGGAACCGGTGGCTGGCCAGCGAGAGCACCTCACGCTTGCGGACCAGGTAGTAGGCGAAGAAGACCAGCAGGGCGAGCTTGGCGAACTCGCCGGGCTGGATGGAGAAGCTGCCGATGCGTACCCACAGCTTGGCGCCGTTGATCTCGGAAATGCTGCGCGGCAGCACCGCCGGCAGCATGACCAGCACGATGCCGGCCAGACCCAGGGTGTACGCGTACCGGGAGATCGACCGGTGATCGCGCATCAGGGCCAGCAGCCCGGCGGCGAGGATCACCGATATCAGCGTCCAGGCCAACTGCCGGCCGCCGATGCCGGCGAAGGTGGCCAGTTCCGCCCGTTCCTCCGGGGCCGCGTTGGCCAGGTCCAGTCGATGCAGGAATCCGACGCCGAGCCCGTTGAGCAGGGCCACCGCCGGCAGCAGGGCCGGGTCGGCGAACGGCGCCAGGAACCGGATCACCAGGTGTATGCCGAGGAACACCGCGGTGAGCGCGGCGGCCGGCACCCAGAAGGTGGGCGTGACCGTGTCGAGCACCTTCGCCTCGACCATCGCACCGTAAGCGGCGACCAGGGCCATCGCCAGCAGCAGCAGCGACAGCTCGGCGTTGCGCCGGGATCGGGCCAGGCGCACGCCGGGCCGCTCACCCGCGGTCGCGGGCGAGCTTGCCGGGGTGGCCGCTGCGGTCACGATCGTCCTCGGTTCGGGTGCCGGCGCCTACTCGGGCGACCGGCAGGCCGCCGGGTCGACCGTGGGCGTGAAGGTGTCGGCGGGCGGGGCGTCCGGCGTACTGGCCGGCGAGGCCACCGATCCGCCGTTGGTCGATGGTGCGATGCTGCCCACCGCGCTCGGCGAACCGACCGGAGCGCTCGCCGGGGAGGGCAGCTGCGCCGTGGGGGTGGGGCTCGGCGGCGGGCCGGGAGTCGGCGGGCAGATCGGCTTGAGGTTGACGTTGGTCGGGCTGTCGCTTGTCAGCTCCGCCAGCCGGCGTTCCGCGTCCGGCTCGCTCTTGGCCGGTATGCCCTGCTTGACCTGCTCCTGGGCGGCCAGGGTGAGGTCGTCCAGTTGGGCGCTGCTCTTCGAGTGCACGGTGGAGAGATCCATGCCGGCGATCTGGCCCTGGATCCCGCGGAACACGGCGACCTGGCCGTCCTCCGTCGCGCCGACGTAGTACTGCCGCTGCGTGTAGCTCCACCCGGCGAAGACGCCGCCACCGACGATCACCATCAGGGCGGTCGTCATCGCGAGCGCGCGCAGCGGGCGGCGGCGGGCCTCCGGCTCGTCGTCGTTGGCGGCCGGGTCCTCGGGGGTGGCCGGACGGGGGGCGGAGAGCGCCGAGGCTCGGGCGGCGGGCGTGGAGACGTCGGCCGAGGTCGCCATGCCCCGGTCGCGGGCCGCCGCGCCGCCGACGATCGGAGCGGCCTCGACGATGTCGCGGTCGGTGGCGTCGGCGATGATCACGGTGATGTTGTCCGGGCCGCCGCCACGCAGGGCGAGCTGGACGAGCCGCTCGACGCACTGCTGCGGGTCGGCGTACTCACGCATGCTCTCGGCGATGGTCTCCGCGCTGACCACCCCGGAGAGGCCGTCGGAGCAGATCAGATATCGGTCGCCCGGCAGCACCTGACGGACCGAGTACTCCGGGTCGATGTCGCGGCCGTCCAGGGCCCGGGTGAGCAGCGAGCGTTGCGGATGGCTGCTCGCCTCCTCCGGGCTGATCCGGCCCTCGTCGACGAGCATCTGAACGTAGGTGTCGTCCTTGGTGATCTGCGCGAACTCGCCCTCACGCAGCAGGTAGGCCCGCGAGTCGCCGATGTGGACCATGCCCAGCTTGCTGCCGGAGAAGAGGGTCGCGGTAAGCGTGGTGCCCATCCCCTCCAGCTGCGGGTTGGCGTCCACGGTCTCGCGGAGCTGCTGGTTGGCAGTGCCCACCGCGGAACGGAGCGCGTCGACCAGGGCGTCACCGGGGACGTCCTCGTCCAGTGGCGCCATGGCGCCGATGACGATGTTGCTGGCGACGTCACCGGCGGCCATGCCGCCCATGCCGTCGGCAACGGCGAGTAGCCGCGGTCCGGCGTAGACGGAATCTTGGTTTCCGTCTCGGATCAGACCGCGGTCGCTGTGGGCCGCATAGCGCAGGGTCAGAGTCATGGCCGTAATTCGAGAGAGGTGCGGCCGATCCGGATCGGCACGCCGAGGGGGACGGGGGTCGGTCCGGTGACCTTAGCGCGATCCAGGTACGTCCCGTTAGTCGAACCGAGGTCCTCGACGAACCATTGCCCGTCGCGGGGCACGAGCCGGGCGTGTCGCGCGGAGGCATAGTCGTCGGTGATGACGAGCGTGGAATCCTCGGCACGACCGATGGTTATCTGCGCCTCACCCAGAGTGATCCGGGTGCCGGCCAGTTGGCCCGCGGTCACCACCAACTGGTGTGCCGCCCGCCCTCGCTTCACCTTCGCCGGCCTCGCGGTCGCCTGACCGGTCGACGCACCAACCGCGCGGGGCGCGGCCACCAGCCGGCCCGAGCGGGCCCCCGCGAAGAGGTCCCGGCGGATGACACCGACCACCGTGAACACGAAGATCCACAGCAGGATGAGGAATCCGAACCGGGCGACGGTGATGACGAGTTCCGGCAAGGCGGGTCAGCCGTCCACGCGGAAGGTCAGGGTGGTGGTGCCGAGCTGGATCATGTCGCCGGGGTTCAGCGCCACGGCGGAGACCCGCTGGCCGTTGACCATGGTGCCGTTGGTCGAGCCCAGGTCGGTCAGCACGACCTGGCCGCCGTCGAAGTCCAGTCGGGCGTGCCGGCGGGAGATGCCGACGTCCGGCAGGCGCAGGTTGGCCTGGTCACCCCGACCGATCACGGTCGAGCCCATCTGGAGCGGGTAGGTACGCCCGTCACCGGAGACCAGTCGGACGTTGCGCCCGCCGCCGTGACCCGGCGGCGGGCCGTAGCCGCCACCCTGGTCGTAGGAGGGGTAACCGGGCGGGCCGGCGTCGTAGCCGGGCGCCGAGACCGGGGCGACCTCGCCGCCGGTGTAGACCTCGGCGGTGACCCGGAACATGCCGGTGTCGAGCCCTTCGCCCCGCTCGATCTCGACGATCACGTCGCCGTAGACCGTCCAGGCCTGCTCGCCGATGAACTCCGCCTGCGACTGGGCCAGTTCCTGGGCCAGCGCGGCGGCGTACGGCGCCAGCCGACTATGGTCGTACGGCGAGAGATCGATCACGTAGCGGTTGGGCACCAAGGTGCGCCCACCAGCCAGGATGGCCTTGTGCGCCTCGGCCTCCCGCTGCATGGCGTTGAGGATCTCCACGGGGTGTACGACCCCCTTGAAGACCTTGGCGAAGGCCCCTTCGACCAGGCCTTCCAGACGCTTCTCGAAGCGTTGCAGCACGCTCACCGGCTCCTCCTCGGGTCCCGAGGACATGATGGTATCGGTCCAGAGCGCACGCAGCTCACACGCCGCTCTGCCAGCGGGCCACGGCCCGTTCGGAGGCTCGGCGATCCTCGTGCTACTCTTTCGTCCGCCACGAACGGTAACCGCTGTCCGCAGCGAATGCTATTCGCGGCGATGACCAGGACCGCGTAACATGGCCGAGGTCCGCTGGCGACAGCGGGGACGGCCCGGAACACGCTTCCGACGGTCGAGCCACGGGGAAGTGGCGGAATGGCAGACGCGCACGGTTCAGGTCCGTGTGCCCGAAAGGGCGTGGGGGTTCAACTCCCCCCTTCCCCACCATTGACGAGGGCTCTGCGGCGACGCAGGGCCCTCGCACCGTATCGGGGCGTTCCGGACGTCACGCTATGCTCCGATGGATTCTGCCGCCGACGCACCAGGAGTGGCTCGTGAGTGTCGCATTCGTGACCGGTTCGGGCGGGCTGATCGGCTCCGAGGCGGTCCGGCACTTCGCCGGCCTCGGTCTCGACGTCGTCGGCATCGACAACGACATGCGGCAGGAGTTCTTCGGCGAGGAGGCGTCCACCGCGTGGAACGTCCGCCGGCTGACCGACGAACTGGGTGGGGCGTACTCGCACCACAGCATCGACATCCGTGACCGTGCCGCGCTCGGCGCCCTGTTCAAGCGGTATGCCCGGAACGTGGCTGTGGTGATCCACACCGCCGCGCAGCCCTCGCACGACTGGGCGGTACGCGATCCGTTCACCGACTTCGACGTGAACGCCGCCGGCACCCTCAACGTGCTGCAGAGCGTCCGCGAGCACTGCATCGAGGCGGCCGTCATCCACTGCTCGACCAACAAGGTCTACGGCGACCGGCCGAACAGCCTGCCCCTGGTGGAGCTCGAGACCCGGTGGGAGATCGAGCCGGGCCACCCGTACGAGCAGGGCATCCGCGAGGACATGTCGATCGACGCCTGCCTGCACTCGATCTTCGGTGCCTCCAAGGTCGCCGCGGACGTGATGGTGCAGGAGTACGGCCGGTACTTCGGCATGCGGACGGCCTGCTTCCGGGGCGGGACGCTGACCGGGCCGGCCCACTCGGCGACCGAGCTGCACGGTTTCCTTGGCTACGTGATGCGCGCCAACATGGAGCGCCGGACGTACAAAATCTTCGGCTACCAGGGCAAGCAGGTCCGGGACGCGATCCACAGCTCGGACGTGGTCTCCGCGTTCGAGGCCTTCTTCCGCAACCCGCGCTCGGCGGCGGTCTACAACCTGGGTGGCGGCCGGCACTCCAACGTCTCGAACCGGGAGGCCTTCGCGCTGGCCGAGCAGATCACCGGCCAGGAGATGGTCACCGAGTACGTCGAGGCCAACCGGATCGGCGACCACAAGTGGTGGATCGGCTCCAACGAGGCGTTCCAGGCGGACTACCCGGACTGGAAGCAGGTCTACGACGTACCAATGATCATGCGTGAGATCTACGAGGCCAACATGGACAAGTGGGTGCCGGCAGCGTGAGAAAGCGGAATGTCCTCGGCGTGCTGGTCGACGCCACCGATTACGCGGAGGCCACCGAGCAGGTGGTGGCCGCCGCACAGGACCGCCGGCCGCTGGCGCTGACCGCGCTCGCCGTGCACGGCGTGATGACCGGGGTGCTGGATCGGGCGCACAACGCCCGGCTCAACTCGTTCGACGTGGTGACCCCGGACGGTCAGCCGGTGCGCTGGGCGCTGAACCTGTTGCACGGCGCCGGGCTCACCGACCGGGTCTACGGGCCGACGCTGACCCTGCACGTGCTCTCCCGCTTCGCCGACGAGGGGCTGCCGGTCTACCTCTACGGCTCGACGGAGGAGACTCTGGCCCGGCTGATTCCGGCGCTGGAGCGGATGTTTCCGGCCTTGAAGATCGCCGGGGTGGAGGCGTCGAAGTTCCGCGTCGTGCAGCCGGGTGAGGACGCCGAGATCGCCGACCGGATCAAGGCCAGTGGGGCTCGGCTCGTCCTGGTCGGGCTCGGCTGCCCCCGCCAGGAGGTCTTCGCGTACGCGATGCGCCCGCTGCTGGACATGCCGCTGATGGCGGTCGGTGCCGCCTTCGACTACCACGCCGGGCTGCTACGCCAGCCACCGCCGTGGATGCAGCGCGCCGGGCTGGAGTGGTTCTGGCGACTGGGGCTGGAGCCGAAGCGGCTGTGGCGGCGTTACGTGATCCTCAACCCTGCGTACCTGGGCAGGTTGTTCGCGCAGAAGACCGGGCTGTGGAAGGCCCGGCCGCCCGCGCCGGCCACTGAACGGCCGGCCGGGTTCGCGGTCTGATCACCGGCTCGTCACCGGGCCCCGACTCGGCTTGTCGGGGCCCGGTGACGGTTGCCCGGTGTCAGAGGGTCAGCGTCCAGGTGTTGAGGTAGCCGGTGTCGCCTCGGTAGACGTCGCGCACCTGCAACCGCCAGGTGCCGCCCGCCGCCTCGCTGGACAGGTTCACCTGGTAGGTGGCGTTCACGTTGCTCGCGCCGTCGAGGATGCTGCTGTTCTTCAGCCGGTACGACGACCCGTCCGGGGCGAGCAGGTCGATGACCAGGTCGCCGCGGTAGGTGTGCACGATGTTCACCGCCACGGTCGAGGTCGACGAGGCGTTCCGGTTGCAGTCGGAGATGGTGATCGAGCTGGTCACCGCCGAGCCGGCGTCCGGGATCGTCACGTCGGTGCCGTTGGTGCCGGTGCAGCCACCGCTGCCGCCGCCGGTCACCGTCAGCGAGTAGGTCGCGGTCTTCGTGCCGGAGGCCGCGGTGCCCGTCACCGTCACCGTGTACGTGCCGGCCGGGGTGCCGGCCGTGGTGCTGATGGTCAGCGTCGACGACCCGCCCGAGGTGACCGTGGCCGGGCTGAACGAGGCGGTCGCCCCGGACGGCAGGCCACTGGCCGACAGGCTCACCGGCTGGGCGGAGCCGTTGGTGGTGGCGGTGGCCACGCTGGTGGTCACCGGGCCGCCCGGCGCGGTGGAGCCCGAGGTCGGCGACACCGAGACCGAGAAGTCGTTGGTCGGTGGCGGAGCATCGCCGTTCACCACGTGCAGCAGCCGGTTCGGAGTGCCGGTGCCCACGTTGGTGACCACGTTCGGGGTGGCATTGTCGACCAGGTGGTTGCGGACCTGGAGCGGGGTCCACGACGGGTGGGCCGAGAGCACCAGCGCCGCCACTCCGGCGACGTGCGGCGAGGCCATCGAGGTGCCGCTGATGGTGTTCGTCGCGGTGTCGTTGGTGTACCAGGCCGAGGTGATGTTCACACCTGGTGCCAGGATGTCCACGCAGGTGCCGAAGTTGGAGAAGCTCCCCGCGGCGTCGTTGTTCTGGGTGGCGCCGACGGTGATCGCCGGCTCGGCCCGGGCCGGCGAGTAGTTGCAGGCGTTCTGCCGCTGGCCGAGCAGGTTGCCGTTGCCGGCCGCGACCGCGTACGTCACGCCCGAGTTGATCGAGTTGACGACGGCGTTGTCGACCACGGCGCTCGCCCCGCCGCCGAGGCTCATGTTGGCGACGGCGGGCTTGACCGCGTTCGCGGTGACCCAGTCGATACCGGCGATGACCCCGGCGTTGGTGCCGCTGCCGGAGCAGTTGAGCACCTTCACCGCCACCAGCCGGGTGCCCTTCGCCACGCCGTACGCCGAGCCACCGACCGTGCCGGCGACGTGGGTGCCGTGGCCGTTGCAGTCGGTGTTGTTGGAGTCGACCGTGTTCGTGCCCCAGGTCGCCCGGCCGCCGAGGTCCGAGTGGGTGATCCGAATGCCGGTATCGATGATGTACGAGGTCACGTTCGCGGCCGTGTTGGGGTACGTGTACGAGCTGTTCAACGGCAGGTTGCGCTGGTCGATCCGGTCCAGCCCCCAGGACGGTGGGTTCGGCTGGGTGGCGACGATCGACACGGTGTGGTTCTGCTCGACGTACGCCACTGCGGGGTCGGCGGCGATCCGGGCTGCGGCCTTGGCGCTGACCCGCAGTTCGGCGCCACGGACGGCCGCGCTGTAGGTGCGGGCCGTCGCACCGCCGTGCCGGTGCAGCAGCCGGTCCACCGAGGAGCCGATCGCGCTGCGGTTCACTTCGCTGTCCTTGAACACGACGATGTAGCTGCCCTCGACGGCCGTGGCGCCGCCGGCACTGCGGATCGTGCCGACCGGCTCGCCGGCCATGGCCGGCGTCGCCGCCGCCACCATGGCCAGTGTGGCCACCCCGACGAGTACGGACCTGTGTGGAAGAGCCATCTTCCTACCTCCCTCCGACCGGCATCGACCGTTCACCCGCTTGCGGCGAATTCATCGATGAATGCCGATTAAGATGAGGATAGTGGGACGCCTGAGGACAGATGAACATGTTGGATTCCCCATAACACTGACGCGATGGTTCCCCTAGGGGACGGGTACGGGATCAACGGGGGGATGGGCCCGATTCGACGGACGGGGAATCGGGAAAGGCTGAGAGGCATGCAGAGCCATCTCGCCCTCCTGCTCCCGGTCGCCGCCGTGTGGTGGGCAGCCGGTTACCTCGCCGACAGGTTGCCCCGGCTGACCCACGCCCGCGGGCTCCGCCGGCACGCCGGCTGGCTGCTCGCGCTGACCCTGGCCGGGCTCGGCCTGACGGTGGCTCTGCCGGTCGCCGGCCTGGCCACCGCCGGCGCGACCCTGGCGGACCGAGCCGCGAGCGGGCTCATACTGGCCACGATCCCGGCGCTGGTGGTGGCGTTCTGCACCGTACGCCGGTTGCGGCGGCTCCGCGCCGGGGCGGGCGCGCTGGCCGTCACGCCCCGGACACCGGCTCCGCACGGGTTGCGGGCCACCGCCGCCCACCCGCTGATCGGGCTGCCACTGCAGGTGACCGGGTTGGCTCTGGTGCCGGCCCTGATCGCGGCGAGCGGCGCCGGCCAGTTCCTCGGACCCGGGGTCACCGGGCCCGCCATCACCGTCGGGGCGCTGGGCGTCGGCGCCATCGGCGTACGCCACGCGCTGCGTCACAGTCGGCTCGCCGAGCGGGCCATGCCGGAACGGTCGGCGGCCTCAGCGCGTCCGGCCGGCGTCCTGCACGTATAGCAGTTCCAGGATCGCCCGGGTCGCCTCGAACCAGCGATCCAGCCAGCCCGGGGGCGGCACGCTGCCCCTGGGCGGCAACTCCATCATCAGGCCCCGCAGCAACGGGTGATCCACCAGGGAGCCGCTCTCCGTGGTCGACCAGCCGGACGCCGGGAACGACGGTTCGGTGAGCGGGTTGGGGTCCAGCGACGGCAGGGTGAGCGGCGGCGTGGCCGGCTCGGTCGCCACCGCGCTGTCCCGCCCGGCCGATTCGGTCTCCGTCGACACCACCTCGGTCAACACGGTGTCCCGGCGGGCACCGCGGTACTTGCCGCCGAACCGCTCCGGCTTCCCCGGCCCGTTGGTGAGGTTCTCTGACCCGATACTCGTCATCGTTTCGCCTGCCTCGCTCGGTTACCCGCCCTGCTCGGGGGGATGTCGACCAGCGCGTACCGACAGGTACAACGAGGCGGGCACGTTGTGGCGACGGCGGCCGGCGGATCCCGCGCGACCGGTGCCGCCCGCCGACCCTCGGCGGGCGCACGGGGTCCCCGCCCGGCCATGCCGGGCGGGGACCCTTTCAGCACTGCCCCGGAAGTCAGCCCCGACCGAAGGCGCCGTCCCGAGTGCTGGTGACGAAGGCGTGCCAGTCACCCGGAGCGAAGACTAGAGCCGGACCTGCCTTGTCTTTCGAGTCCCGGACTCCGATCGCTCCGGTCACGTAGGCCACCTCCACGCAGTTGTCACAGTTCGGCCCGCTCTTCGAGCTCTTGAACCAGTTCGCCTGCTTCAGGTCGACCCTGAATTCTTTTGCGGCCATTTCCACAACGGCTCCTCTGCCAGTCTCGCGATGTATCCGACGGACTCCTCCGGACGCATGGCCGCTGCTCGAATGTGATCGAAGATGAAGCTGTACTTCTGTAGTTCGTCGCTCTTCTCGAGGAAGAGCCCACCCGTGGCGTTCTCCGCGTACACGACATCCGGATCACCGGGTTCGGGGAAGCTGAGGATCGTGAAGGTGCCGTCCATGCCGGCGTGCGCCCCCACCTCGAACGGCAGGATCTGTAGCGTCACGTTCGGCAGTTGGGCCACCTCCACCAAGTGGCGCAGTTGTTCACGCATCACCGCCTCCCCGCCAACCGGACGGCACATCACCGCCTCATCGAGCACCACCCATAGATCGACCGGGTCATCCTGGGACAACAACGACTGGCGCCCGAGTCGGACACGCACCCGTTGCCGCACCTGTTCGATGGTGAAGTCGGGGCGGGCGGCGCGGATCATGGCGCTGGCATAGTCCTCGGTCTCCAGCAACCCGGGAACAACCTGCTGCTCCCACGCACGGATCGAGCTCGCCGCCGCCTCCAGTCCCACGTACGCCCCGACCAGCACCGTGCTGTAGGGGTGCCACCAGCCCTTCTGTCGCGCCTCGCGGGCAATCTGCACCAGCTCGTCGCTCTCGGGACCCACCACCCCGTAGATCCGGAGCATGTCCCGTACGTCGCGGGGCGTCGCGGTGGTGTGGCCGGTCTCGACCCGGGAGATCTTCGATGCCGAGCACTCCAACTGCTCCGCGACGGCTTCGATGGTGATGCCGGCCGATTCGCGCCGGCGGCGCAGTTCCGCGCCGAGCCGGCGCCGCCGGATGGTCGGGCTGCGCCGCTCGCTCACGGTGTCACCTCTCCGCTCGACGCGTCGCTCTCACCCGCCTGGGACGCGGCCATTGGGCGGCGGGCGTTCGCGGCGTGGGGGTGGAACCGGTCTTCGACCCGGCCGCGGCGGGAGAAACCGGCCCCCAGTGTGCCGTCCGGGCGGTCACACGTTCAAGCGCCGTTTCGCGCGAGCCGCTCACATCTTGGCAAACAGCGACCTGCAACTTGCACAGAGCACGTCCCTGATGCACTCTGTCCGTACGATCCGGGTCACGCACCGTCCCGACTCTGTCTCTCCAAGTGATCATCAGGGATTCTGGGCGGCGCGGTCCCCGCGGTCGGGCATCGGGTACGCCACCAGCGGATTCCGGGCCCGCCGGGCAAAACCGTACGCGTACCGGCCACGAGACACGACCTCGTCGCCGGAGTGAATCCCCCGACCACCTCGCCGGCCGTCGCGCCGGCCGAACTCCTCAGGAGCCCATGTGCTTCCCCGCTCCGGTGACGTACTGCACGTGACACGCGCGGCGAGCGTCCAGTTCCGCAGACCCATTCTGTTCCGGGTGATCCGGGTGCTCGACCGGCCGACCTACGACGGCTGGCTCTGGCTCGAAGGCTACGAGTTGAACGCGGCGGGGGACGCGGTCAACCGGCGCTCGATCTTTGTCCAGCGGGCCGGGCTACGACAGTTGCAGGCGGCTGGACAGCCGCGTCCGCACGCCGTGCGCTCGGCTCGTCGACCGGCCGCCCGAGGCTCGATGCGGGTGGCCTGAGCATCGCGAACAGCCGTCGGGCGGGCATACCGACGCCATAGAATCGGTGTGCCCACCCCGGCACGTCTCCACCCCGCGCGTCCAGGACCTCGAACCTGGGATGGTCATGGTCAATCTGTCCGCGCGGTGGCCCCGTCGGTCCCGTATCGTCCACTCCTTCGGACTCCTGGCACTGCTCGGTGCCACCATCCTGGTAGTGCTGATCCGCGATCCCACCCTGTCGTCCACCCGGCTGGCCGAGCCACTTCCGGCTCCCGAGATCACCGTGGTGGAGGGCGACCCGCTCAATCCGGACGGGACAGGCGGCGCCTGGGACGAGTTCGCACCCGGCGATCCGGCCGGGGTGCCGCACGACCAGCCGACGGCGGGGTACGGCCAGCCCCTTTCGTCCGGTGACGGACCGGCGGGCACCGACCACGCGACCGGTGAGCAGCGCACACCCGATGAACTCAGCCGTTCGCTGTTCTGGTCGGGCATCTTCGGGTTGGCGATCTCCCTCGCCGGCCTGGGGCTCGTCGGCACCAGACGCCGCGGGTGGTGAATCGCCAGCGCTCACTCACCCGGTGGGGCTCACCGCGGCGGTCGGCTCGGTGGTCGACGCACCCGTCGTCGGCGCACCCGTCGTCGGCGACGGGCTCGCACTGGCCTCGGCAACCACCAGCGTGACCTCGTCGCCGACCTCGACCAGCTCACCCGCCTCCGGATCGGTCGCGATGACCGTGCCCGCCCGCTCCTCCGACGGGCGGTACTCCACCCGATGGTCGAGACCCAGCCGGTCCAGCACCGCCCGCGCCGCGGCCTCCGAGCGGCCGACCAGCGGCGGCAGCGGCAGCTGCACCGAGGCGGCGCTGGTCGTCGGCGCGGGCGAGGGCGAGCGCGGAGTCGGTGAGGTCGATCGGGTGGTCGGCGGCGCCGCGGTCGGCGGCTGCGGAGCCGGCCCCTCCTCGTCCACGGCCTGGCGCGCCAGCCACACCCCCACCCCGATCAGGCCGAGCAGGAGCAGCAGGACGATCCCCCAGAGGATCGGCAACCACCAGGGACGGCCCGGCTGCTCGTCGCCGTACCAGTCACCGGCCGCCAGCTCCCGGTCGTCGCCCGGCCGGATCGACGGCACCTCCGCGCGCCCCGACCACGCCGCCGGCCTCGACCGCTGTGCCGGCGGCAACGGTGCGGTCTCCTCGGGCCTTCCGGATTCCGGCGTACGCCCCAACGGCGCCGTCTCGTCCGGCGCGCGCCCGGTCGGCGTGGGCTCGGAGTCCCCGGCAGCGGTCGGTGGCCACGGGCGGGTCTGGTCGTCGGGCGGTTCCTGGCGGTCGTCGCTCATCGCACGTCCCCTTCCGCCAGCCGAGCAGGCATCAGGCCCCGACCGTCAACCTACTGCCCAACCACCCCCACGGCCCCCAACCTTCCGCGTCAGAAACGTGTCACCTGCAGAGATCTTGGTCGGGGAGTGCCCTCGGGAGGCACTCCCCGCTATGCGCTACCGCACCAGATGGAAACGACGTCGTTCCACCGTCCGATGGTGCCGTCAGGGGGGTCCTGGGCGGTGACCGTCCCGGACCTGCCGGTCGGGTAGCGAGGCGAGAAACCGGCGTCGACGAGGTCGGCGCGCGCGTCGTGGCAGTCGTCCCCGATCAGGTCCGGCACCTCGTTCGGCGGGGCCGCCCCGGCCACGTCGACCACGACGGTGATGCCGCGCTTCACCGGGGTGCCCGCCGTCGGGTTGGTGCTGCGCACGCTGGAGCTGTCTCCGCGGCCGAAGACGAACGACCAGCCCAGTCCCCGGTCCCGCAGTTCCTCCCGGGCCTCCTCGAAGTCCAGTCCGACCAGGTCCGGCACGATGAGCCCGGTCGGCCGGGTCGGCGCGGTGCTGCTCGGCGCGATGCTGCTCGGCGCGGCGGCCGGTGTCGGCTTGCCGCGCGGCGGCGAGGTGGTGGGCTGGGCGCTGGGGGTGGGGCCGCCGGTCCCATCGGCGGACAGGGTCCTCGGCGGCTTCTGGTCACCGGCCAGCACCCAGCCGCCGGTCGCTCCGATGATCGCGAGCAGCACGGCCGCGAGGCCGCCGCCGATGATCAGCGTGCGGTCCGGACCGGCGTCACCGCGCCCCGGTCGCCCGTCCATGGTCCCGTCGTTCATACCGCCCACCGCCCTATCACCGGCGACCGTATCCGCCGATGCCAAGCACTGTCCGTCACCGTTCACGGTCTGGTACTGCGCACGACTCGCCGCACCGAGCACAGGACGTTACGCTGCCCGGCATGGCCAGAGTGGGCTGGGGAGCATCGATCGCCACCGCGGCCGGCGTGGCGGCCGGTGCCGGGGCGGCCCAACTGGGGTTCGGTTACGGCCTGGGCATCCTCAACTGGGCGCCGGCCGAGACCACCGCCAGCACGGCGGCCTGGGTGGCCAGCCTGATCTGGGCCACCTGGATCGCCGCCACCTCGACCATCTTCGGTGCGGTCTGCGCGCAGCGGCTGCACGATCGCCGCTTCGTCGCCGCCGGCCCGGAGCAGGGTGCCGCCGCCGGCCTTGAGCAGGGTACCGATGCCGGCCCGGAGCAGGGCGCCGATGCCGGCCGGTGGGACGGGGGCAGCCTGTGGTGGAGCGCCCTGTCCGGCGCCGCCGCGCTGGGCGCACTGATCACGGTGCTGCTGATCGCCGTACCCGCCCGGGTCGCGGTGGTGCCGGACACTCCGTCCCCCCGGGACATGGCCGGCGGATACGCGGCGCTCGGCGTACTGGTCGGTGCGCTCGTCGCGCTCTGGGCGCTGCGCTGCCGGGCGGCAGCCACCAACATCATCGCGACCGCTGGCTGGCTGTGGCTGCTCGCGGTGATCGCCGTGGTCGACTCGGTGCTCGCCGGTCGCGGACTGACCACCGCACAGCTCGGCATCTGGCAGCTCAGTTCGGGCAGCGACCAGTTCTGGATCCGGGACTACTTCTACTGGCCCGGAGCCGCCCTCTCGCTCGGGTCGGCGCTGCTGATCGGCGCGCTGGCCGCCCGGACGGGTGTCCGCGACGCCGGCCGCCGGGTCGGCGCCACCGCCTCGGGTGCGGCCGGCCCGTTGCTGGTGGCGGTCGCGTACTTCCTGGCTGTGCCGAGGCTGACCGCGATCAGCCCGGAGCAGGTGTCCGCCCACCTCATCGCCCCGTACGCGGTGATAGTCGGCATCGGCAGTTCCGTCCTGGTCGCGGCGCTCGCCCAGCGTTCGGCCCGGCGCGCGACGAACAGGCCCGCCCCCGGCGCAGCCACCGCCGTGCCCGGGCAGCGCGTCGGCGACCACGACACGCTCGGCACCGATCCGGTCACCACCGCAGTCGACAACCCAGCCGTACGCACCGACTCAGCCACGCCAGTACCCGCCGCACCAACCACTCGGGGGGCGAGGAGCCGCAAGCCAGCGGCAAAGGCCACCCGGACCACGGAGTCGGCCAGCACCACCGGGCCGGGCGACGAGCAGGGCTGACGGGCCTCCTGCAATCACGGGGAGAAACAGCGCGGTCAGTCGATCGGCCAACTGTGCACGGGCTCGTTGGTGCGCTGTAGTTCCGCGTAGCGCTGCAACATGTGGCGCAGGGCGGCGTGGCGGTCCAGGTTCCGGTGCCGCTCGGCGGCCCAGACCGTGGCGGTCTGCCAGGCCGCCCCGTTACGGCCGGTACGGCAGCGCTGCTCGATGATGCCGAGCAGACGATCACGCTCGGCCGGAGCCACCCCGAAGCCGTCGAGCCCGGCCGAGGCGATCGGCAGCAGCACGTCGCGCACCAGCGTGGTCACCGGCACCTCGCCGAGCCGCGGCCAGTGCAGGATGGCGTCCATCCCGCGTCGGGCCGCGGCGTGGAAGTTCTCCTCGGCCGAGCTGAAGGTGAGTTGACTCCAGATCGGCCGGTCGGACTCGGCCAGGCCGCGGACCAGCCCGAAATAGAAGGCGGCGTTGGCCAGCATGTCGACGACGGTCGGCCCGGCGGGCAGCACCCGGTTCTCCACCCGCAGGTGTGGGCGGCCGTCCATGATGTCGTAGACCGGCCGGTTCCACCGGTAGACCGTGCCGTTGTGCAGCCGCAGCTCGGCCAACTCGGGTACGCCGCCGGCGTGCAGCACCTCCACCGGGTCCTCGGTCTCGCAGATCGGCAGCAACGGGGGGAAGTAGCGGACGTTCTCCTCGAACAGGTCGAAGATCGAGGTGATCCAGCGCTCACCGAACCACACCCGGGGGCGTACCCCCTGGGCCTTCAACTCGTCCGGCCGGGTGTCGGTGGCCTGCTCGAACAGGGCGATCCGGGTCTCTGCCCAGAGCTGCCGTCCGTACAGGAACGGCGAGTTGGCACCCATCGCCACCTGCGCCGCCGCGATCGCCTGTGAAGCGTTCCAGTAGTCCGCGAAGCTGTCTGGCGCGACTTGAAGATGGAACTGGAGACTGGTGCACGCCGCCTCCGGCGCGATCGAGTCGGTGTGCGTACGCAGCCGCTCGACGCCGCGGATGTCGAGTTCGATGTCCTCGCCCCGGGCACCGACGATCTGGTCGTTGAGCACCCGGTACCGCTCGTTGGTGGAGAGGTTGTCCGCCACCAGATGCCGCTCGGTCAGCGTCGGCAGGATGCCGACCAGGACGATCCGGGTGTCCGATCGGGCCGCCCGGTCGTTCGCCCGGGTCAGACTGCCGCTCAGGTCACGCTCGTAATCGGCGAATCCCCTGCCCTCGATGAGCCGCGGGTTCGCGTTCAATTCCAGGTTGAAGCGTCCCAGCTCGGTCTGGAACAGCGGGTCGGCGATGGCGGCGAGGATCTCGTCGTTGCGCATCGCGGGTTCGGCGTTCGGGTCCACCAGGTTGAGCTCGATCTCCAACCCGGTCATCGGCCGGTCGGCGTCGAACCCGAAGTCGTCCAGCATCAGCGCGAAGACATCCAGACAGCGACGGACCTTCTGCCGGTAACTGACCCGGTCCTCACGGGAGAAGGCGGTTCGGTCGACGTCCCTGCCCATGTTTCCTCCCGGCGCGCAACGCGACGGAACGGTCTCCGCTCCGCAGCGCATTGTGAACCATACTCGGTAAAAGCGCCGAACCGGTCGGCCCGGAAGGCCGGTCCGTTGCCGTGGTCCACCCGGTTGCCGAGCGGAACCCCGACGGACCGGGTCGGACGCCTCCGCCAGCATCTCTACCCAGCCAGAGGGGGCAGAGCAGCAGGCCGACCAGCGAACAAGCTGTGACAATTCACGTTGCGCCGCCGGAAAGACCGCAGGGCGGCGCGGTCGGAGAAAAGCCGACCGGCCCGCGCGGTGCGGGCCGGTCGGGGCGTACGGCGATCAGGCCTGGCGGATGGCCTCGCCCTCGATCTCGATCTTGATCTTCTTGCCGACCAGGACACCGCCCGACTCCAGGGCGACGTTCCAGGTCAGGCCGAACTCCTCGCGGTCGATCTCGGCGGTGGCCGAGAAGCCGAAGATGTCCTGACCGAACGGGCTGCGGCCGGCGCCCTCGAACTCGACCTTCAGGTCGACCGGGCGGGTCACGTCCTTGATGGTGAGCTCACCGGCGAGGACGAACTCGTTGCCCTCGTGGGACTTCACCCCCGTGCTGCGGTACTCCAGGGTGGCGAACTTCTCCACGTCGAGGAACTCCGGGCTGCGCAGGTGCGCGTCCCGGTCGGCCTGCGCGGTGTTGATGCTGGCCGCCTGGATGGTGGCGGTGACCGACGACTGGAGGGGCTCCTCGGCGATGGTGATGGTCGCGCTGGCCTCGGCGAAGTCACCGCGCACCTTGCTGACCATCATGTGTCGGGCGACGAAGCCGACCCGCTTGTGCGCCGCATCCAGCAGGTAGGTGCCAGCCGCCGGGATGGTGAGGCCGTTCCAGTCGCGGGTAACCGACTCGGTGCTGCTGGTCATGAGAGACTGCCCTTCAAGAGATTGTTTGCTGCGCCGACTGCTGTGTAAGCAACTATACGCTAGACAACATTCCCCGTGTCAAGTACTGGTATGATGGACTGGTGAACCCGAACGTGTTCGACGACCCTCGGATCACCGCTGTCGGCCTGCTCTTCGAGGTGCATGCCGGGCTGTCCGCCAGATTCGCGGCCCAGCTCGACGAGCACGGGCTGTCACCGGTCGAGTTCGAGGTGTTGACCCGACTCGCCCGATCGCCCGGCGCCCAGCTCCGGATGACCGACCTCGCTGCCCAGACCTCCCTCTCCACCAGTGGTGTCACCCGGGTGGTGGACCGCATGGAGCGCGACGGCCTGCTCACCCGACGCGCCTGCCCCTCCGACCGGCGCAGTTCGTACGCGGTCGTCACGCCGGCCGGGTTGAGCCGGCTCGACGGGTGCCTGCCCGGCCACCTGCAGATAATCGAGGACTGGTTCACCGGTCAGCTCGATCCGTCGGCGCTGGACGCCGTGCTCGACGGTCTGCGCCGGGTACGCGATGCCGTCAATCCCTGCGCCACGGCCGGCAGTGGCGATGACCCCGAGGAGGGGACGGGTCCCTGCTGATGTTCGCGGCGTGCCCGATCGTCGTTCCTCGCCCAGCCGTCCGGCGGAAGACTCTCGGTGTGCGGCGATCCAGCCGAGCGTGACGGACACCGGCAGAAAGACCGGCAGAACCAGTCGGCCAATGGTCGATAGTTCCGCAAACCCGACAGTTGGCCTGGCGCCGCCTGGCTACTCTCGCCTCAGCGGGGGCGCATCGGGGGGTGCCGGCGCGGGCGATGAGCGAGGGGTGACAACAGGGGGCTTCCTCGCCCGCGCCACCCCCGTTCGCATCGCTGGCCGGCCGGGCCGTCGGCCCGGCCGGCCGCGCTCGGCGGTAGCGTCCACAGGTGCCGTGCTCCGAGCCGCGGACAACGCGTACAGCAACTCCTCCTCCGACCGCAACAACCGGATGCCCGTCTCCCGGCAAACCCGGTCCAGCCGGTCGAGCACGGTCGGATCCGAGGTGCTCACCGCCAGGCCGACCAGCGCCTCCACCACCGTCCGACGCCGGTCCGCCCCGACCGTCTCCGCCGCGGCGGCGAACCACTCCGCCGCCACCTCCCGATCGCCCCGGTGCAGGGCGAGGTGTCCCTCGACCAGTGCGCCGGTGGCACCCAGCGGACGCAGTTCGACGAGCACCTGGGCAGCCTCGGCGGCCCGGCCGTCCTGGGCGAGCGCCAGCCCCAGCGTGCCGAGCACCCGCCGCCGCTGCCGGGGCGCCCCGAGGTCGGCGAGGGCAGTCAGGATCCGCCGCGCCTCGTCGGTCGCCTCGGCGTACCGGCCTTCCAGACGGAACACCTCCGCGACCGTGCCGCGGGCCAGCACCCGCAGGCGCCGCTCCCCGCACTGCCCGCTGAGCCGGTCCACGGTGGCGAGCCGACGACGCGCGGCAGCGAGTTCGCCGACGTGGATCTCGTGCCACGCGAGGTGATGGTGGGCGACTGCCATCTGACCGACCAACCCGCCCTCGGTGGCCACCATCAGCACCGCCTCCGCCTGCTCCCGCGCCTGATCCGGCCGGCCGGTAGCGGCCAGCAGAGCACCCAGCACCATGCGCGCCTCCAACTCACCGGGAACGTCGCCGAGGCGGCGGAACGCCTCCAGTGCCACGCGAGCGCTGCGTACCTCCTCGCCGGCCGCGCCGTGTTCGTCGGCGAGCAGCGCGACGCCGAGCGACGCCCAGGCCCGCAGCGCCGGATCGGCGTCGGCGGTACGCGGATCGGCGAGCAGCCGCAGCAGCCACTGCCGGCCCGGCACGTCCCGCCCGCGCAGTCGCCACCACCATGGCAGGCCGGCCGCCAGCCGCAACGCGGTCAGCGGATCGTCCACCGCCGCGAACCCGAGCGCCGCGCTGATGTCGGCGGTGACCTCGTCGAGGCGATGGGCGGCGGCGGTGGCGGCACCGGCCAGCCCGGGTGCGGTGCGTTCCACCAGCCGGGTCACCACCCGGGCGTGCCGGCGGCGGATCGCGGTCGACTCGCCGGCACCGGCAGCCTGCTCGACGGCGTAGTCGCGGACCGCGTCGACCAGCCGGAAACGGTACGGCCCACCGCCGCGTACGCTCAGCAGCCCCAGGTCGAGGAACCGGTTCAGCAGCGGTACCGGGTCGGGGGTGCGGTCGGTGCCGGCGAGCATCTCCTCGGCCAACTCGACCGACCAACGGTTGCGGAAGGCGGCGAGCCGGCGCAGCGCCATCCGTTCCTCCTCCGCGAGCAGCCGGTAGCTGGTTGCCACCGCGTCCCGCAGCGTCTCCGCCACCGCCGCCCGCGCGTCGTCGCCCCACGACTGGTCCGCCGCCCAGCCGCTGCGTGGCGCGACCGAGGTGTCCAGATCCAGGACGCGGTCCCCGTAGCGGTCGAGCAGTTCGGTGAGGTCGAGCAGCCGGCCACGCGCCGCCATCAGCTCGATGGCCAACGGCAGTCCACCCAGCCGCCGGACCAGCGCGGCAAGCGCCGGCAGCTCGGCATCCGACGGTGGCTCCGGCCGGACCTGGGCGAGCCGCGCGGTGAACAGCGCCACCGCCGGATTTCCGGCGAGCGCCGCGGGATCGGTGACGCCGGGCGGCGGCACGTCCAGCGGTGACACCGGGCGGACCCGCTCCCCCGGCAGCCCCACCGGGTGCCGGCCGGTGACCAGTACCCGCAGTGACGGCACCGTGTCGAGCAGCCGTCGCAACGTCCCGGCCACCGGGTCGGGTGCCCGTTCGGCCGCGTCCACCAGCAACAACGCCCGTCGGTCACCGAGGCGGGCAGCCAACTCGGCCACCCGGGCCGCACCGAAGACCGTCACCGCGGCGGCGAGCACGTCGGGGGCGTCCGATCCGGCCCCCACCAGCACACCGGCGGTGCCGCCGGGGTAGGCGGCGGCGACGGCGTGGACCGCGGCCAACGCGAGTGCCGTCTTGCCGACGCCAGCCAGCCCCACCAGGCTCACCAGCCGGGGGCCGCGCGGATCGGCCAGCGTCGTGGTTAGTTCGGTCAGGTCCCGCTCCCGGCCGATCAGCTCGGGCGGCGGCGGGATGTGCAGTGGCGTGCCCGGATCAGGCGATGCTGCCGTCGCGCCGATTCCCCGGGCGGCGGCCAGGAAGGCGGCCCGGTCCGCATCGCTCATTCCGAGCGCAGCGGCGAGCAGTTCGACGGTGGTGCGCTGGGGCCGCGCCGATCGCCCCCGTTCCAGGTCGCGGACCGTCCGTACGCCGATGCCGGCACGCGCCGCCAGCTCGGCCTGGGTGAGGCCGGCGGCCAGGCGATGCCCCCGCAACAGCCCGGGCAGGGTGGTCGACGGTTCCGAACCGGATTGACGATCATGACCCGAAGCCATGGGCAGGGACACTACGGGCCCGTCCGGACAGCCGACACGCCATCGTCGGCCACCCGACCGGAGGATGCCGAAACCCGACACGACCGCCCCGACCGGGCCCTGCGGCCCGATGCCTACATGCCCAGATCCCGAGCGATGATCATGCGCTGCACCTCGGAGGTGCCCTCGCCGATCTCCAGGATCTTGGAGTCCCGCCAGAACCGGGCCACCGGGTACTCGTTCATGAAGCCGTATCCGCCGTGGATCTGGGTCGCCTCGCGGGCATTGTCCACGGCGATCGTGCTGGCGTGCAGCTTGGCGATCGCCGCCTGGCGCTTGAACGGCGCGCCGGCCAGCAGCCGGGCCGCGGCGTCGTAGTACGCCAGCCGGGCGGTGTGCGCCTTCATCTCCATGTCGGCGATCTTGAACTGGATCGCCTGGTAGTTGCCGATCGGCTGGCCGAAGGCGTGGCGTTGTTTCGCGTACTTGACGGACTCGTCGACGCAGCCCTGAGCGAGGCCGACGGCCAGCGCGGCGATGGCGATCCGGCCCTCGTCGAGGATGCGCAGAAACTGGGCGAAGCCCCGGCCGCGCTCGCCGAGCAGGTTCTCCGCCGGCACCCGGCAGTCGTCGAAAGCCAGCTCGTGGGTGTCCGAGGCGGTCCAGCCGACCTTGGAATAGCCGGGCGCGACGGTGAAGCCGGGCGTACCGCTCGGCACGATGATCGTGGACAGCTCCTTCGATCCGTCCGACCGGATGCCGGTGACGGCGGCGACCGTGACCAGTGCGGTGATGTCGGTGCCCGAGTTCGTGATGAACGCCTTGGCGCCGTTGATCACCCATTCGTTGGTCGACTCGTCCAGCACGGCCCGGGTCTCGGTGCCGCCGGCGTCCGACCCGAAGCCCGGCTCGGTCAGCCCGAAGCCGGCCAGCGCCTCACCACTGAGCAGCTTCGGCAGCCACCGGGCCTTCTGCTCGTCGGTGCCGAAGCGGTAGATCGGCATCGCGCCGAGCGAGACCGCCGCCTCCAGGGTGATCGCCACGCTGGAGTCGACCCGGGCCAGCTCCTCCAGGGCCAGGCAGAGGGCGAAGTAGTCGCCGCCCATGCCGCCGTGCTCCTCGCCGAAGGGCAGGCCGAACAGGCCCATCTTGCCCATCTGCCGGATGATCTCGTACGGGAAGGTGTGCTGCTCGTAGTGCTCGGCGATGACCGGCGCGACCACCTCGCGGGCGAAGTCCCGCACGCTGGCGCGCAGCGCCTCGTGCTCCTCGTTGAGCCGGAAGTCCATCGGGTTCCTCCTGGGTGGACGGGCCGCTGGGCGCTCGTGACGCCAGGGCGGGTCGTGCTGGGTCGGCCCGCTCAGACGGGGGTGACCCCGTGCCGACGGCGGGAGAAGTGGCGTTCCTTGCCACCGGCGGCGGCGAACCGGCGGACCAGCTCGGCACGCAGCTCGTGCGGCTCGACGATCGCGTCGATCACCAGTTCGCTGGCCAGCCGGACGATGTCGATGTCCCGCTCGTACTCTTCGCGCTTCGCGGTGACGAAGGCGGCCCGTTCGGCCTCGTCCCCGATCGCGGCGATCTTGTTGGCGTACACCGCGTTGACCGCCGCCTCCGCGCCCATCACCGCGATCTTCGCGGTGGGCAGGGCGATCGTGGCGTCCGGCTCGAATCCCGGACCGGCCATGGCGTAGAGGCCGGCGCCGTACGCCTTGCGGACCACCACGCAGATCTTGGGTACGGTCGCCTCGGAGATCGCGGTGATCATCTTGGCGCCGTGCCGGATGATGCCCTGCTTCTCCACCGCGCTGCCGACCATGAACCCGGGCACGTCGGACAGGAACAGCAGCGGCACGTTGAACGCGTCGCAGAGCTGCACGAACCGGGTCGCCTTGTCGGCCGAGTCGACGAAGAGCACCCCGCCCTTGAACATCGAGTTGTTGCCGACCACGCCGACGACCTCGCCGTTCAGTCGGCCGAAGCCGATGGTCAACTCCTTGGCCCAGAGCGCCTGGATCTCGAAGAAGGAACCCTCGTCGAGCAGGCCCTTGACGTACCGCCGCATGTCGAACGCCTGGCGCTCGCTCGCCGGCACCAACGCCGCCAGGTCCGTCCTGGCGGGCGCGTCGACAGCGTCGGCCGTCGGCGGGCGCTGGGTCCAGTTCGCCGGCAGGTACGACAGGTAGCGCTTCACCACGTCGAGCGCCTCGGCCTCGGACTTGCAGAGGAAGTGCCCGACGCCCGACTCGGCGCAGTGCACCTTCGCCCCGCCCATCGCCTCCAGGGTGGTCTTCTCGCCGGTGACCATCTCGACCATGCGGTCGGAGCCGAGGTACATGCTGGCGTTGCCGTCGACCATCGCCACCACGTCGCAGAACGCCGGGATGTACGCGCCACCGGCCGCGCTCGGCCCGAACAACGCGCAGACCTGCGGGATCGAGCCCGAGGCGCGCACCTGGTTCCAGAAGATCTTCCCGGCGCCGCGCCGCCCGGGGAAGAGCTCCACCTGGTCGGTGATCCGGGCGCCGGCCGAGTCGACCAGGTAGACCATCGGCACACCGGTGTCGTACGCCCGCTCGATGATCCGGATGATCTTCTCGACGGTACGCGCGCCCCAACTGCCGGCCTTGACGGTCGAGTCGTTGGCCATCAGGCAGACCGGACGGCCGTCGATGGTGGCGGTGCCGGTGACCACCCCGTCGGCGGGCAGCCCTTCGGCGAGCACGTTCGCGTAGACCCCGTCCTCGACGAACGACCCCTCGTCGACCAGCAGCGCAACCCGCTCCCGGGCGAACAGCTTCCCCTTGGCCTCGTTCGCCGCGTGGTACTTCTCCGCGCCGCCCGCCCGAACCCGCTCACGCAGTTGCTCCAGCGCCTCACCGTCGAGCTTCACGCCGCCCCCTCGCCGCCATCCCGCCACCGGCACTCCGCCACTCCGGCCCGAATCGCCAGCCTGAACGATCGTTAGGTTACCCCACCCCAGCCACGCCTCACCACGTCCCACACCCTCGCGATCTTGCAGTTTTCGTCGCCGCTTATCGGGGCAAAAGCCGCGTATGGCCGACACAAACTGCATGATCGACGCGGGGGTTGCGAGCCCCGGCGCGGGGGTTGGGGGCAGGGGGAGAGAGGGGCGCGGGGTCAGGGGAGGGGGGTGAGGCGGGTGCGGGGGCCGGCGCGGAGGACTCCGGAGGGGAGGGGGCGGGCGGTGAGCTCCTCGGCCAACGCGGCGACCTCGAGCAGGGCGTCCAGGTCGATGCCGGTGTCGATGCCCATGTCGTGCAGCATGTGCACGGCCTCCTCGGTCGCCAGGTTGCCGCTGGCTCCCGGCGCGTACGGGCAGCCGCCGAGGCCACCGACGCTGGCGTCGAACTCGGTCACGCCCAACTCCAGCGCGGTCAGCAGGTTGGCCAGCGCGGTGCCCCGGGTGTTGTGGAAGTGCAGCAGCACCGGGATGTGCGCGTTGCGGTCGCGTACCGCTGTCAGCAGGTCACGGACCCTTCGGGGCGTACCCATGCCGGTGGTGTCGCCGAACGCGACGCGATCGGCGCCGTCCCGGACCACGCGGTCCACGATGGCCGCGACCCGGGCCGGATCGGTGTCCCCCTCATAGGGGCAGCCGAAGCTGGTCGCGATGATCACCTCGGCCTGCGCGCCGGCGCCGTGCAGCAGGTCGATCAGTTCGGCGATGTCGTCCAGCGATTCGCCGGTGGAGCGGTTGACGTTGCGCCGGTTGTGCGTGTCGCTGGCCGAAACGACCACCTCGATCTCGGTGAACCCGGCGGCGAGCGCACGCTGGGCCCCACGGGTGTTCGGCACCAGCGCCGAGTAGCGGATGCCGTCGACCTTCGTCGCCCGCTGCCACACCTCGTCGGCGTCGGCCATCTGCGGGATCGCCTTCGGGTGCACGAACGACACCGCCTCGATCCGTCGTACGCCGGTGCGGGAGAGCGCGTCGAGCAGCCGCACCTTGGCTTCGGTGGGAATCGGCTCCTCGTTCTGCAATCCGTCACGCGGTCCGACCTCCCGGATCGACACGAACGCCGGCAGTTCAGTCATGGGTCACCTCGGTGTGACGTCATTTCGACCAGTTGATCCGTACGGTAACGCGTCGCACGGCCGGGTAGCTGAAGTCGCTAGCTCAGGATCCAGTCCGAGGGACGGACCGGGTGTGCGTCTAGCTCGTCTGGAGGTGGCCCTTCCAGCCGGGCTGCAATCCCCCTACCGGGGGACATCAGCAGCCGTATGGTCGATTCGGGATTTTCCTCATGGAGCGAGCATCGCGCGGCTGACTAGTTTGAGTTCGGCACGGTTTCGAAGCCGACCTGACGGTCAGCTCCGAAACCGCCTCCGGGGAATCTAACGCTGCGTCGGTCCTTCCAAGAGCTCCGCAGCGCACCGGAGTGTGGTCGAGAGGGCGCCGGCGCAGGTAGCGGCGTCCTCCCGACCCACGACCAGGGCCAGCAGGAGCAAGACATCCATCCAGCAGGCCCCCTTCCTGAGCAGGCCGACCGCCGGCCAGTCGTCCTCCATACGTCGCTTCATGTTCTCCTTTCACAGCCTCCAGGGCGTGCGGCGCGGCTGGCGCACGGGGCTGACCGCGCCCCGTTGACCGTCGTCAGCACACGATGACCTCGCTGATCACGCACCTGGAACAACGACTGACCACCGGGCGCGTACGCCCGTACTGGCCGGGTACCGAAGCCGCTACCCGGCCAAAGTGGACTGATCCGGGCCGTTGCTAGGAATCCCGGCCGGACAAGGGCTTTCGTCTCGACTCGGGCCCTCCAGCCCGGCCAATGACCCGGCCAGAAACCGGGCGACCGCCGCGGAAGTTGATGGTCGGGGTTGACCGGAGAGGGCAAAATACGAGGTCCGTGTCATGTAGCTCTTGGAAGGACCGACATGACCACCGACAACGCCGAGCCGCTGCCTGCCCAAGGGAGAACGCCAAGACACCGGCTCACCCCGTCCGATCAGCTCGCCGCCGCGTACCTGCGCCGCTACAAGGACCCAGCCGTCGCCGAGTACGCGCTGGCGGTACGTGACCTCGTGGAACGCCACATTGGCCCAGTCGACACCTGGAGCAGGCTCGCGGAGCGGCTCTGCCAGGGCGGGAAACGCGAAAAGAGGATCTGGCGTAAAAAGCTGTCCCGGCACTTCACCGCCGAGTGCAAGGGCCCGCCGTGGCAGACCGTGGACCGCATCGTGAAGTGCATTGTCCCGTCGCCGGGCCGCCCCGCCCTACTGGCCGAGTTCGGCCGGTTGCACAATGCGGCACGCGGCGAACCGCCGCCCCACGAACACGCCAGCGCACAGGCCCGCGAAGTGGGCGAGAGCAGCGCCCACACCCAGCCGGACCAGCGGCGGGATCCGACCGACCTGGAGCGCGAGAACGCCGATCTCCGGCGCAGGTTGGCCACTAGCAAAGCTGAGATCCACCGGCTGCAGGGCCAGTTGCGCGGCACCGGCACCACGATGCCCACCGGCGAGCCTGAATCGACGTCGCCCCCGCACAACGAGCTGGCCACGATCTTGCCGCGCGGTGCGTCCCGCAACCAGGGGCCCTTCTCCACCGAGCACGGTGACGTCGGCGGCAACGATCCGGAGCATCGGCAGCGCTTACGGGTCGACATGACCATGTTCCGATCTCAGCACGCCCCGGCCATCGAACTAGCCGGTACGCGGGAGCACACGTGGGGACGCGAGGCGCGGCTACCGAGGTGAATCGGGGCCGCCCGGTCCAGCCGACATCGACGCGGACGCGGACGCACCACTGCCGGATTGCGCCGGACGCTGGCGGCCCCGGTGCCGGTCAGCGCATCCGGGAAACGATCGCGGTGTCGTAGTCGCCGGAGGTGAACTCCCCGTTCTCCAGCAGTTCGGCGAAGAAGGGCAGGTTCTGCTTTGGGCCAGTGATCTCGAAGGCGGCTACGGTCGCCCTCGCCCGCTCGATCGCCTCAGTCCGGCTGGCACCGTGCACGATGAGCTTGGCCATCAGGCTGTCGTAGAACGGCGTGACCGTGTTTCCCGCAACGTAACCGGAGTCGACGCGCACCCCCTCGCCGGTGGGCTCCACCCAGGTCCTGATCGCACCCGGGCCGGGCAGGAACCGCTTCGGGTCCTCCGCGTTGATCCGCAGCTCGATGGCGTGTCCGCGCGGGGTCAGCGCATCCGGGTCGAAAGTCGGCGCCAGGCCGGCAGCCACCCGCAACTGCTGCTCGACCAGGTCCAGGCCATAAACCAGCTCGGTCACCGGGTGCTCCACCTGGAGCCGGGTGTTCATCTCCAGGAAGAAAAATTCGTCGACGCCGGAACCGTCACCCTTGAAGTCCCGCTGGCGCGGGACCAACAGGCACTCCACCGTGCCGGCGTTGCGGTAGTGCACCGCCTCGCCCGCGCGTACCGCCGCCGCGAGCAGGCGCGAGCGGAGCTCCGGCGACACCGCCGGGGAAGGCGACTCCTCCACCAGCTTCTGGTTGCGGCGCTGCACCGAGCACTCCCGCTCGCCGAGCGCCACCACCCGGCCGTCGGCCAGCCCGAGGATTTGCACCTCGACGTGGCGCACCCTGGGGAAGTACCGCTCGATCAGCACCGAGCCGTCACCGAACATCCGCTCGGCGAACGACCGCACCTTGTCGTACTCGGTGCGCAACGCGGCCTCGTCGGCGGCCACGCCCATGCCCATGCCGCCCCCACCCGCGGCGGCCTTCACCATCACCGGGTAGCCGATCTCGTTGGCCGCAGCGGCCGCCGCCGCCAGATCCGCCGCCGGTTCGGTGGTGCCGGGCGCCACCGGCACCCCGGCCGCCGCCATCAGGTTCCGCGCATTGATCTTGTCGCCCATCGCGCTGATCGCGTCCGCTCCCGGTCCGACCCAGATCAGACCGCTGGCCTCAACGGTACGGGCGAAGTCGGCGTTCTCCGACAGGAAGCCGTAGCCGGGGTGGATCGCCTGCGCGCCGGTCGACCTGGCGGCGGCGAGGATCGCCTCGGTGTTGCGGTAGCTCTGCGCCGGGTTGGCCGGGCCGACGCAGACGGCCTCGTCGGCCTCGACCACGAACGGCAGGTCGGCGTCGGCCTCCGAGTGCACCGCGATCGCGCGTACCCCGAGCCGCTTCGCGGTCCGAATGATCCGCCGGGCGATCTCGCCCCGGTTGGCGACCAGCAGCGATTCGATCATGGCTCCTCCGAGCGTTCCATCTTGTGGGACGCGAGCTAGGAAACCACGCCCCCTCCGGTGTAAGGAAGGGCCCCCTATTAACGCCTGCGGTAGAGGAGGGGCCCCCTATTAACACGACGAGGGGTCAGGCCGGGTCGGTGGGGGCCAGGAGCGCGGCTAGGGTGGCGCTGCGCAGCAGCTCGGCGCGGCGCCGGCGGTCGACCTCACCACCGAGGAAGGGAGTGGAGTTCATCAGGCCGAATGCGGCGTGCGCCAACACGCGCGCCTCGCCGTCGGGCAGCCCGGTATGCAGCGCGGTCAGCACGGCGACCCATTCCTCGACGTAGAGCCGCTGAAGGCGGCGAATGCGCCGTCGGGGCTCCTCCGGCATCCGGTCCAGCTCGTGCAGGTGAAGTGCGATGACGGCGGGATTGGCCAGCGCGAAGTCGACATGAAAGTCGATCAAGGACTCCAGGGCGGGACGCGGGTCGCCCGGGTGGGCGGCGGCCCGCTGTCGCCCACCGTCGAGCAGCCCTTCACTCACCGGCACCAGCGCGGCGACCAGCATCGCCTCCTTGCCGGCAAAGTGGTGGTAGAGCGCCGGGCCGGTCACGCCGGCAGCCGCACCGATGTCGTCCATCGACACGCCGTGATAGCCACGGGAGGCGAAGAGCCCCACCGCGATCTCCAGGATCTCGTCCTTGCGGGACCGGCGCCGCCTAGCCCCCGTGGCCCCGCCGTTCGTTACCCGGGCCTGCTGCTCCACCGTCACCGGGCAAGCGTAGACCCAGGGTGCTGACGGTGGGCAGTCTCGGTTACCAGTCAGTCCGCCTACCGGGAACGCCGCCGGGCGCAGGACCACCCGGCACGACGCCGTCGGGCGCAGGACCCCGGGCGGCATCGTCGGTGGTCCGCTGTTCCAGGCCGGACAGGCGCAGGGCGATCCGGCGTCGGGCCGGCGGCAGCACCCCGACCAGGCGCAGCAGCACGTCCCGGGCCGGGCGGAGGGAGGGCGGTGCGGTGGCCAGCCGGGTGAGCCGGTCGGCGAAGCCGGCCACCTCGTGGGCGAGCGGGCGCCGGCGGGCAGCGTACTCGTCCAGCAACTGGTCGGGACCGCCGGCCAGCACGTCGGCGAGGGTCTCACCGAGGTCGACCGCGTCACAGATGCCGAGGTTCATCCCCTGCCCGCCGGCCGGGCTGTGCACGTGACCGGAGTCACCGGCCAGCAGCACCGGCCCGATGCGGAAGGCCTCGGCGATCCGCCGGTGCAGCCGGAAGCGCGACGACCAGAGCACCTCGCGCACCCGGTCGGGCCGACGTACCGGACCGCGCTCGTCGAGCAGCCGTTGCAGGTGACCAGCGTCCGGCTCGGGCGGCGCCTCGGCGACGGTGGCGACCAGTCGTACCCGGCCGTCGGGCAGCGGCGCCCAGACCAACGGGCCACCGCGGGCGAGGAAGATGGACGCGCCGTCGCGGGGGAGAGCGCTGTCGACGCGTACGTCGGCCAGCACGAAGGACTCCGCCGAGTCCGCCGGGCCGGTGAAGGGGATGCCGGCCAACTCACGCACCGTGCTGTGGATGCCGTCGGTGCCGACCACCCAGCGGGCGCGCACGGTCGCACCGTCCAACCGGGCCACCGCGCCACCGCCGTCGTGCTGCAGGCCGGTGAGTCGGTACGGGCGCAGCACCCGGACGCCCGCGTCGGCCAGCCGCTCGGTCAGCACCGCCTCGGTCACCGACTGGGAGACCATCAGCGCATACGGATGGCGGCTGGGTAGCTGGTCGAACGGCACGGTGAGCAGCAGCCGGTCCCGGTCCCGGACGCTGAAGCGCGTCGACCGCAGCCCTCGGGCCACCAGCGGCGCGCCCGCACCGAGCCGGTCCAGCACCTCCAGGGTGTACGCGTGCACTACCGCCGCCCGCGAGGTGACCGCCGGCTCTTCGCGCTGGTCGACCAGGGTGACCTCGACTCCCCGACGGGCCAGGGTGAGTGCGGCGGTCAGCCCGGTCGGACCGGCTCCGATGATCAGCACGTCCGTTCGCTCGGGCAGCATTACGACCTCCCGTGGAGCAGTTGCCAACAAGTGTTTGCCAACGCTTGTTGGCAACGCTAGGCGCCCCCGGGAGCAGAAGTCAACAAGCGTTGGCATATCGTCGCCGCATGACGGAAGGCGTACTCCCGGAAGCGGGCGGGTCGGACGCGGAGTCGGCGGCCGGGGTCCATCGCCCGCGTCGCTCGGACGTGACCCGCGCGGCGATCCTGCGGGCCGCTCGCGAGAGGTTCGCGGCGGACGGCTACGACCGGGCGACGATCCGCGCCATCGCCGCCGACGCGCGGATCGACCCGTCCATGGTGATCCGCTACTACGGGAGCAAGGAGGAGCTGTTCGCCACGGCGGCGGAGTTCGACCTGCGGCTGCCGGACCTGAGCGACGTGCCACCCGACCGTCTCGGCGCGGCACTGGTCAGCTACTTCTTCACCCGGTGGGAGGAGGACAGCACGCTGCCGGCACTGCTGCGTACGGCGAGCACCAACCCGAGCGCGGCCGAACGCGTACGCGAAATCTTCGCCACCCAGCTCAGCGCCGCCGTGGCCCGCATGGTCGCCGACCCGGCGGAAGCCCCCCGCCGGGCCGCCCTGGTCGCCAGCCAACTGCTCGGCGTGGCCCTGACCCGCTACGTCCTGCGCCTACCGCCCATGGTCGACATCTCCCCCGCCGACCTGATCACCTGGCTCTCCCCCACCATCCAGCGCTACCTCCGCGCCGCTCCCGGCCCGGATCGACGATGAAGTCGGCGGGCTCGAACAGCCCGCCGACTTCGTCGGTCACCTCGGGTCGGGACCCTTGACGACGGGGGCCCGGACCAGGTTGCCCCACTCGGTCCAGGAGCCGTCGTAGTTGCGCACCTTCGGGTAGCCGAGCAGGTGGCGCAGCACGAACCAGGTGTGGCTGGAGCGTTCGCCGATCCGGCAGTACGCGATCACGTCGTCGTCCGGGCTCAGCCCGAGCTGGTCCGCGTAGATGGCGCGCAGTTCCTCGGCTGACTTGAACGTGCCGTCATCGTTGGCGGCGGACTTCCACGGCTTGCTCACCGCGCCCGGGATGTGCCCGCCGCGCAGCGCGCCCTCCTGCGGGTAGTCCGGCATGTGCAGCATCTCGCCGGTGTACTCACCCGGCGAACGCACGTCCACCAGTGGCCGGCCGGCGTCGATGTGCGCCGCCACCTCCTCGCGGAACGCCCGCACCGGCGAGTCGTCACGCTGCGGCACCGGGTACTCCGCCCGCGGCCGGTTCGGCTTGTCCCGGGTCAGCTCCCGCCCCTCGGCGATCCACTTCTGCCGGCCGCCGTCGAGCAGCCGCACGTCGGGATGACCGAAAAGGGTGAAGACCCAGAGGGCGTACGCGGCCCACCAGTTGAAGTTGTCGCCGTAGAAGACGACGGTGTCGTCGCGACCGATGCCCTTGGCGGCACACATCTCGGCGAACCGTTCGGGGTCCAGATAGTCGCGGGTCACCTGGTCGTTCAGCTCGAGATGCCAGTCGACCTTGATGGCGCCGGGGATGTGGCCGGTGTCATAGAGCAACACGTCCTCATCTGACTCGACGACGACCAGGCCCTCGTCGTTCAGATGCTCGGCCAGCCAGTCGGTGGTGACCAGCCGCTGCGGATCGGCGTAGGACTGAAGTCGGGGATCGGGATCACTCGGCACAGACATGATGCCAAGGTACCCAGTCGAGAGCTGCCCGGGTGGTGCCCTCCGGATGAGCGGGACAACGCTGCGAACGCATTGCCAATAGTGTCTTCAACCACACTGCCCGTTCACCTGAAAGGTTCTGCTGTGGCTGTTGGTCGTCGCTGGCTGTCGCGAACAGTCGCCACCGCGCTGCTCCTCCTTGCCGGGATGGCTATTCCCGCCAGTCCCGCCGCCGCGGTGGATACGGATCCGAAGTTCAAATTTGATCTTACTGGTACGACGGTGTCGTTGGGGGTCAAGAAGAAGAGGATTTACCTTGCAATCACCAATCTGACCGACGAAACCCCGGTCGCGCTGCAGTTCCACGTCTGGCCCACCGAGTTGGCCTGGGAGAAGGCCACAGTCGAGTGGCCGGAGGAAGGTGGCATCGGCGAGTGCGACGGTGAGCCCGATCGTTTCTACTGCCACATCTCTTCGGGCATGTTCCCCGAGTTGCTGCCGACGCCGGGCGGGACAGTGAAAATTCCCCTTGATATTCACGTTCGTGAGAAGCACGAACCGTACGAGGGCAGGTTCGAAGTCCAGGTGGACACGGCCTGGGACGACGATGAGCCCGGGAAGTGGATCGAGGAAAGGAAGTGGCTCACGCTCAACGTGGTCGACGACCCCGAAGCCGACCTGTCGGTAATGGCGCCGGACGTGAAGCAGTCGGTGCGCATCGGCGCGGACGGCAGGCTCGAGGCGACCGGTCCGTTGAACCCGGGTGAGACCGGCGCGGTGCGGTACCGGATCGTCAACCAGGGCCGCAAGGCGGTCAGCGGAGTCAAGGTCACGCTACGCCTGCCCGACGGCGTCAGCTTCACCCAGCCACCGAAGGAATGCGTCATCGACAACGTCGGACGCTCGGCGGTCTGCACCTACGACACGCTCGCGCTCGTACCGGTCGATCAGGACACCAACCCGAAGGACGGCATCCACTCCGCCGTCGAGCTGCACAACCTGGTGACGGTGCCGGCCACCACCAAGGCGCCCATCACCTTGCAGGGCGGAGTTGTACAGGTCGAGGGATTGACCGAGCAAGTCGATGCCCAGTCCGTCCTGAAGCGCACCGAGCTGCCGGCAAACGCCGTCGCCGTACCGGCCGCCGACGTGGACGCCAGCGACAACCAGGACGGATTCGCCATCGTGGTCGCCGCACCCCGCAGTGACGACGACGGCGGCGGGGGCGGTCTGCCGGTCACCGGGCCGCCGGCCGGGCTGATCACTGGCGCTGGTCTCGCCATGCTGGCGGGTGGCGGCATCATGCTGCTCCTCGCCCGACGCCGGAACCGACTGCCGCACGCATAGCGGCGAGGACCGTACCGTCACGGGTCGACGGTCCATCGGAGCCACCTCGCCACCCCTTGACTTCGCCGACTTCTACCAGCGAGTCCGCACCGCCGTACGCCAGGACGCGTTGATCATGAAGTTGTTGCCCGGACACGCCGGACGGGGTGACAACAACTTCATGGTCAACGGGGTTGGTGTGGGGGCAAGGAGGTCAGGGTGGGGCGTTTGGGGAGGACGGTGTCGCCGGAGGAGCGGCCGGTGAGGCGGCGCTTGATCCAGGGGGCCAGGTGCTGGCCGGCCCAACGCAGGTCCGCGGTGCGGGCGGCCAGCCACGGGGTCGGCTCCGGGTGCGGCGGGACCAGCAGCCACTCCTCGTCGCAGCCGACGCCGAGGGCGGTGAGCACCTGGCCGGCGACCCGGCGGTGCCCGGCCGATGAGAGGTGCAGCCGATCGGTGCTCCACAGCATCGGGTTGAGGTACGTGTCGTCGGCGTACAGGTCGACCAGGATCGCGCCGTGCCGTTCCGCGGTCTCGCCCACCGCCCGGTTGAGCAAGGCGACCCGAGGCGCGATCAGCCGCTGCCCGGGCAGCCGCGCCATCACGTCGGCGAACCGGAACAACACCACGTCGGCACCGCCACCGCGCAACTCGGCGACCACCTCATCGAAGCGGCTGACCAGCGTGTTCGGATCGAAGCTACGACGCAGCACGTCGTTGCCACCCGCCGCGAAGCTGATCAGATCAGGCTTCATCGCCAGCGCGGCCGGCACCTGCTCGGCCACCACGTTCGGGAAGGTACGACCCCGGACGGCCAGATTGGCGTACCGGAATTCCGGGCCCGCCTCGGCGGCCAGTCGGGTGGCGACCAGATCCGCCCAGCCCCGGAAGCTGCCGTCCGGATACGCGTCGTCCAACCCTTCGGTGAAGCTGTCCCCGACCGCGACGAAACTACCCCAGCGCACCGCTACTCCTTCGGAGTAAGGAAGGGCCCCTTGTTAACGCCTGCGGTAGAGGAAGGGCCCCCTTTTAACACCGGAAAGTGTGGCACCGGGCACGCTCGCCGGGCTGCCCCGCAGAGCGGAACGTGGCAAAGGTCATCCGCTGGGTAGGATCGCCCGGATGGGCAGCCGAACAGCAATCACGATGGTCTCCGTGGCCGCCGGTCAGGTCGTACTGTCGGATCGGCGTACGCAGCGCCGGTGGCCGGTCGAGCTGACGCCGTACGAGATCGCCACGCTTCCCGTCACCCAGGCGGAATACGCGCGGGTCACCGGCGAGCGGCCGAGCGCGTTCACCGGAGCGAAGCTGCCGGTCGAGAGCGTCTCCTGGTGGGACGCGGTCCGGTTCTGCAACGCCTTGTCCGAACGGGAAGGACGAGAGCCCGCGTACCGGCTCGACGACGAGGACGTCCAGTGGGACCGCACGGCCGACGGGTACCGGCTGCCGACCGAGGCGGAGTGGGAGTACGCGTGCCGCGCCGGCACGACCGGCCCCCGCTACGGACCGCTGGACGAGATCGCCTGGTACCGCGACAATTCCGGCGAACGCCCGCACGACGTGGGCGGTAGGCAACCCAACGCCTGGGGCCTGCACGACATGCTGGGCAACGTGTGGAACTGGTGCTGGGACGTCTACGACGCGGAGGTCTACGGCACCTACCGGGTGCTACGTGGCGGCGGCTGGTTCGACGAGCACTGGAGCTGCCGCGCCTCGGTACGTCGCCGCAGCCACCCCACGTTCGCCGTCGATGACGTGGGCTTCCGCGTGGCGCGTTCCGACCCGCGCTGACCGCAGCTCCCGCTGACTCGATTTACCGAGTCGACCGCGACCTGCCGCAGCTCCGCCGCCCTCAGCTGCCAGCAGGACTCCAGCAACGGGAGGGGCCGCCCCGGCACGGGGGAAGAGCGGGGCGGCCCCGACGCAGGTCCCACCCCGTCCCCGGTGGATGAGAGCAGGACCGCTGCGTGACAGCATGCTCACTCTGCGACTAGGTTCGGAAGGCGTAGACCTCGCCCGTGGTGCCGGCAGCGCCCGCCCGGGAAGCCGATCCGAGCAGCTCACACACTGTGGAGGCACTGTGGAACACGAGCCGACCGCCGAGTTGATCCGAACACAGCTGCGCCGGCTGCGACTGGCCGCCGGCATGACTCAGGATGATTTCGGCAAGCAGGTGGGACGCTCACCTTCACCCAGCCCGCCTGGCGCAGCTTCATCGACCGCGCCAAGCGCCACTGACCCGACCAGCCCAGGTCAGCACGCGAGCGGCACTGATCGCCGGCAGGTCAGCCGGGGCGCGAGCGTCAGCACGGGTCAGCCCGTCCGGTTCGCGGCCCAGCTCCGCTGCAGCAGGGTGAGCAGTCCGTGCCCGTCCTCGACCCGGGCGTCCGGTGTCACGTCGGGGTGCTCCGGTTCGCGGTCGGTGCGCGGCGAGCGCATGAGCACGGCCGCGCCGGTGCCGGCCCGCCGGGCGCAGGCGATGTCGCGGTGCAGACTGTCGCCGACGAACCAGCACTGGCCGATCGGTACGCCGATCGCCTCGGCGGCCAACTCCGCGAACCTCGGGTTGGGCTTACGCAGCCCCGTCTCGTCGCTGTAGAACTCGGCAACGAAGAGCCCGGACAGCCCGGCGCCGGCGAGGAAGTCCCGGTGGGCGGCGCCGCAAAGGCTGTTGCTGACCACCGTCATCGGCACTCCCGCCTCGGCAACGGCCCGTAGCGCCTCGGGGATACCCGGCCGCACCTGCCACTCGTCGCGCCAGGTCCAGGCGTACGCCAGCGAGGTGGCCTCGCGCTCGACGGCGGTCCGCGCCTGCTCCGGCCAGCCGTGGGTGACGAATTCGGCCCACACCCGGTTGTGCGGCAGCTCGACCGGCTCGGCCGAGGCGCTCATCTCGTCCCGCCACAGCGAGTACGCCCGCGCCCCCTCGACCAGGTCGGCCGCGATCCGTTCCTCGGGAACCTCGCCACCGACCACCTCGCCCAGCCGCCGCACCAGTTCCGGCGCTGCCGCCCCACCAGCCGGCGCGTCGCCCAGTACGCCCCCAAAATCCAACAACAAACCACCAGGTGCCCGCATCATCCCCCCATCCTCACGTAGCCCTGCTGAGTCAGGGATCCACCCGGGGCCCTTCCGGCGCTCAGGTGCGGACGCGGGAGAGGCCCCAGGCGACCACTCCCGCCACCACGCCGACGATGACGCCGGTGAAGAGGCTGCTGATCGCGGCGAAGACCCGGATGATGATCGTCTGCGCGCCGGGAGCGAGGTCGCTGAGGTTGCCGCCGAGCGTCGGTGGCTCGTCGAAGGCGAACCCCCAGAGCAGCTGGTGGGTCAACGTCAGCAGGACGCCGTAGAGCAGGCCGACGACGAGCAGGGTGAGGAACGGGTTGGGCACCCGCTTCGCCAGCACCACCAAGACCCACACGACCGGCGGTAGAACCACCAGCAGCAGGTTGACGAAGGTGCGTCCGTGCACCAGACCCAGGTCGTGCAGCACCACCCGGGGCAGGCCGAGCAGCGCCAGCCCGAACAGGGCGAGCAGCGGCAGGCCGAGGGCCGGCCGGCGGGACGTGGGTGCGTTCGCAGCAGTCATGACGGCAACGCTAGGAAAGGCCGGTCGCCGCGCCATCCGCCTGCGGACCCGATCGCGGTACGTCGGTGAGCGACGTGGCTGTCGCCTTCCGACGACTCCGGCGGGTCCGGCCTCGCCGTACGCTGAGCCCGTGGCCGGTCAGTCGAGCGAGCGGACAGTACGCGGGATTCGTCCCTGGGTCACTGACGTGCTCCTCGGTGCCGGTGTGGCCGCCACCGTCTCGATCGTCATCACCGCCAACGAGGGCGGCCGACACGGACCCGACCAGGTGGCGTACCTGTGGGCGATCGGCCTCGGCGCGCTGATGCTGGCCCGTCGCCGCTACCCGGTGGTGGTGCTCGCCGTCAGCGTGCTGGGCCTGTTCGCCTACTACGCCGCCGGGTACCCGGCGGTCGGCCTGGCGGTGCCGGTCGCCGCCGCCCTCTTCTCCGCCGCCGAACACGGCCGGCTCGCCGCGTCGGTCGGCGCCGCCGTGGTGGTGGTCGTGGTCTCGGTGTTCTTCCGGCTCGCCGAGGGACAGGATTTCTCCTTCGTCGTCGGCTACGAGCTGGCCGGGCACGTCCTGCTGATGGGGGCGGCGATCGCGCTCGGGGACAGTGTGCGGTCCCGCCGGGCCGTGCAGGCGGACGCGCGGCGGATCGCCGAGCTGACCGAGGCGCGTTACCGGCAGGAGGCGGACGCCCGCGTCCAGGACGAGCGGATGGCCATCGCCAGGGACCTGCACGACTCGCTCGGCCACACGACCTCGGTGATCGCGCTGCACGCCGATGTCGCCCGGGAGACGCTGGGCCGCGACGACGCCGCCGCCCGGTCGGCGCTGGACCTGATCCGGTCCGCAGCCGGCCGCAGCATGGACGACCTGCGCCGGACGGTCACGCTCCTGCGGTCACCCGGTGACCGGCCCCGGACGGTCGTCTCGATGGCCAACCTCGACGCGGTCACCCGGGCCGCCGACGCCGCCGGGTTCGATGTCGACGTGCGGGTACGCCTCGACCCACCACTGCCGGCGCCGGTGGAGGCCGCCGCGTTCCGGATCGTCCAGGAGGCGGTCACCAACGTGGTGCGCCACTCGGCGGGCAGCCGGGTCGAGATCCGGGTACGCCAGGACGAGCGGCAGTTGACCCTGTCCGTCACCGACACCGGCGCCGATCGGTCGGCCGACGACGGCGACGCCACCACGACACCGGCCGACCCCGACCGGGCCGCCGGCCAGCTCGACGCCGGCCGGGCGGACACCGCCGGGGATCCGGCGGCCGACCGCCCCGGGCACGGCATCGCCGGCATGCGGGAACGGGCCGAGAGCCTGGGCGGCACGCTCATCGCCGAGCACCGCAACGGCGGTTTCGTCGTACGGGCCGCACTGCCGCTGGCGGGGTCGGCGTGACCAGCGTGCTGGTGGTCGACGACCAGGATCTCGTCCGGACCGGCATCCGCACGCTGCTGGAGGCCGACCCGCAGATCAGCGTGGTCGGGGAGGCCGCCGACGGGCGTTCCGGGCTCCGCCTGGCCCGCCAGTGCCGGCCGGACGTCGTGCTGATGGACATCCGGATGCCCGTCATGGACGGCCTGGCCGCTACCGCGGCGATCCGCGCCGACGACACCCTGGCGGCAACCCGGGTGCTGATCCTCACCACCTTCGACGACGACGAGGACATCATTGAGGCGGTCGGCCTCGGCGCCGCCGGCTACCTGTTGAAGGACACGCCCTCGGACGACCTGCGGCGAGCGGTGCACACCGCCGCGGCCGGCGGGAACCTGCTCTCCCCCACCGTCACCCGCCGGGTCATGGAGCAGCTCGCCGCCGCGCCGAGGCAGCCCCCGCCCGACCCCCGGCTGTCCGTGCTCACCGACCGGGAGCGCGCCGTACTGTCCCGGGTGGGGCTGGGCGAGACGAACGACGAGATCGGCTGCGCGTTGTTCATCAGCCCGGCGACCGCGCGCACCTACGTCAGTCGGCTCCTGGCCAAGCTGGATGCGCGGGACCGGACCGCGCTGGCGGTCATCGCCCACCGCGCCGGCCTGAGCGACCCCGACAGCAGCTGAGCCGAAACCCGGTGCGGCCGGCCACTCCCGGTCGGCACCGTTACCGGCCACGCACCGGGCAAATGGGATCGCCGCCGGCCGCCTCCGGCCGTACGCTGCGGCAATGCTGCTGCGGATGTCGACCACGCTGATTCGGACCCTGCGCGAGGATCCGGCCGACGCGGAAGTGCCGAGCCACCGGCTGCTGCTGCGCGCCGGCTACATCCGCCGGGCCGCACCGGGCGGCTACACCTGGCTGCCGCTGGGCAAGCTGGTGCTGGACCGGATCACCGAGATCGTCCGGGCCGAACTGCTCGCGATCGGCGACCAGGAGGTGCATTTCCCGGCGCTGCTGCCGGCGGAGCCGTACCGCACCAGCGGGCGGTGGACGGAGTACGGCGACGACATCTTCACCCTGGCCGACCGGCGCGGCGCCGAGCACCTGCTCGCCCCCACCCACGAGGAGTTGGCCACGCTGCTGGTCAAGGACCTGCTCACCTCGTACCGGGACTTCCCGGTGACGCTGTTCCAGATTCAGACCAAGTTCCGCGACGAGGCCCGACCCCGCGCCGGCCTGTTGCGTGGGCGTGAGTTCCTGATGAAGGACGCGTACTCCTTCGACCTGGACGAGGCGGGCCTGCGGGCGGCGTACGGCCGGCACCGCGAGGCGTACGAGAAGATCTTCGACCGGTTGGGCCTGGACTACACGGTGGTGCACGCGACGTCGGGCGCGATGGGCGGTTCCGCGTCGGAGGAGTTCCTGGCGGGCACGCCGGTCGGCGAGGACACCTACGTCGGCTGCACCGACTGCGACTACGCGGCGAACACGGAGGCCGTCACCACGCCCGCACCACCGGCCGGCGATCCGCAGGCGCAACCGGCGACCGAGGTGCACGACACCCCGGAGACCCCGACCATCGCCAGCCTCGTCGGTTTGGCCAACGAGCGCCGGCTCGCCGGCCGGGCCGACTGGACCGCCGCCGACACGCTGAAGAACGTCGTGCTGACCGTGCGGCGGCCGGGCGCCGAGGCGGCCGAGTTGCTGGTCGTCGGGGTGCCCGGCGACCGTGAGGTGGACCTGAGGCGGCTGGCCGCCGCCCTTGCCCCGGCCACCGCGGGCGTCTTCGACGGCTGGGCCGAGCATCCCGAGCTGGTACGTGGCTACCTCGGCCCGCAGGTGTTCGACAAGCTCGGCATCCGGTACGTTGTCGACCCGCGCGTCGTGCCGGGGACGGCCTGGCTGACCGGCGCGAACGAGCCGGGCCGACACGCCACCAACGTGGTGTGCGGCCGGGACTTCACCCCCGACGGCACGGTGGAGGCCGCCGAGGTGCGCCCCGACGACCCCTGCCCGGGGTGCGCCACGGGCCGGCTGACCATGCGGCGGGGCATCGAGATCGGGCACATTTTCCAGCTCGGCCGCCGCTACACCGACGCCTTCGCCGTTGACGTCCTCGGCCCGCAGGGCAAGCCGGTCCGGCCCACGATGGGCTGCTACGGCATCGGGGTGTCCCGCGCCGTGGCGGCCATCGCCGAACAGCACCACGACGAGCGGGGACTGGTCTGGCCGGCGGCGGTCGCGCCCTGCGACGTACACCTGGTGGCGGCCGGCAAGGGCCCGCAGCTGGCGGCGGCGCTCGACCTCGGTGAGCGGCTGGCCGCCGGTGGCCTGCGGGTGCTGGTCGACGACCGGGCCGGAGTCTCCGCCGGGGTCAAGTTCACCGACGCCGAACTGATCGGCATCCCGCGCACCGTCGTGGTCGGACGCCGCCTCGCCGAGGGATACGTCGAGCTGCGTGACCGGGCGACCGGCGAGCGGGCCGACCTTCCCGTGGAAAAGCTGGCGGAACGCCTCTCGGGCGAGGTACGCAGGGTGTAGCCGTCAGGTGACGGGGTACGGCATCCCGATCGGCTAACTGTGTCTGGAGGCTCTCATGACCGACTACCGGGTCGCTGACGTGATGACCAGGCAGGTGATCTATCTGCCCGCGGAGACCACCCTGGACGAGGCTGCCCGGGTGATGAAGGAGGCCGACATCGGCGACGTCGTGGTCACCGACGGCGCCAACCTGGCCGGCGTGCTCACCGACCGCGACATCGTGGTCCGCGCGGTCGCCGAGAACGCCGACGCGGCAAGCATCACCATCGGCTCGATCACCACCCGGGAGGTTGTGATGATCGAGCAGTTCTGCACGGCCGGGGAGGCCGCCTCGCTGATGCGCGAGCGTGGCATCCGACGGGTCCTCGTCTGCGACAACGAGCGCAAGCTGGTCGGCATCGTGTCCCTCGGCGACCTGGCGATGCAGCTCGACCCGACCTCGGTCCTCAGCGAGATCAGCGAACAGTCGCCCACGGTGTGAGCGGCGACGTCGGTAGCCTGGCGGGATGCCCGAGATGCCGAGCAAGCTGGCCGAGATCGTCGACGAGTTCGCCGCCGCGCCCCGCGACGTGGTGCTGGAGATGCTGCTGGAGTACTCCGACGCCGTCCCGCCGCTACCTGCGCAATACGCAGGCCACGAAGGCATGGAGCAGGTGCCGGAGTGCCAGACCCCGTTCTTCCTGCGCGCCGAGGTGACGACCGAGGGCACCGTGCACACGGTGTTCGACTGCCCGCCGGAGTCGCCCACCACCCGGGCGTTCGCCGGCATTCTCGCCGAAGGGCTGGCCGGCGCCACCCCGGAGCAGGTGCTCGCCGTACCGGACGACCTGTACCAGCGGATGGGCCTGGCGCAGGCGATCAGCCCGCTGCGGGTACGCGGCGGCACGGCCATCCTCGCCCGGCTCAAGCGACAGCTCCGCGAACGAACCAACTGACCGCCGTCGGCGGAAGGGGACAGCGCCCACCCCCTCGACGGGAACAGATCGGCTGACCAGCGGGTTGTTACCGGTCATGGAGATCGACATCTACTCCGACGTGGTCTGCCCGTGGTGCTGGATCGGCCGACGTCGCCTGGACCAGGCCCTGGCCTCGTACGACGGCAAGGTCACCGTGCGGCATCGGCCCTTCCAGCTCGACCCGTCGCCGGTGACCGCGCCGGTGCCGCTGCTCGACGCGCTGGCCGCCAAGTTCGGCGGGCCGGAGCGGGCCCGGCAGATGACCGCCCAGGTCACCGAGGTCGGCGCCAGCGTGGGTCTGGACCTCGACTTCGAGCGCGCGATCGCCGCCAACACCTTCGACGCCCATCGACTGATCAACTGGGCGACCGAGCGCGGCCACGGCGGTGAAGCGGTCGAGGCCCTGCACCGCGCCCACTTCACCGACGGCGTCGACATCGGCTCGCGGGACGCGCTCGCGGAGGTCGCCGCCGCCATCGGCCTGGACGGCGCCGAGGCCCGTCGGTTCCTCGACTCCGCCGAAGGGTCGGAGGAGTTGACCGCCGAACTGGCCGCCGCCCGGCAACTTGGGGTGACGAGCGTGCCCACCTTCGTGCTCGCCGAGAAGTACGTGGTGACCGGCGCCCAGGAACCGGACACCCTGCTCGCCGCCCTCACCGAGGTCGACAAGCGGGAGTCCTCCGCCAGCTGACCGAAGGTCAGATCGGCCGGGCCAGATCCTCCACCACCCGGGCACCGGGCAGCTCGGCGAGCGCCGCCCCGGGCAACGCGATCTTGCTGTGCCGTACGCCGGACCCCACGATGACGTACGACGTGGCCACCACCCGCGCATCGACCAGGATCGGCCACTCCGGTGGCAGGCCGATCGGGGTGATGCCGCCGTACTCCATCCCGGTCAGCTCGACCGCGTCGGCCATCGGCGCGAAGCTCGCCTTGCGTACGTCCAGCGCCCGCCGGGCCACCCCGTTGACGTCGGCCCGGGTGTTGGCGAGCACCAGGCAGGCCGCGTACCGGATCGCTCCTTCGCGTTTGCCGGCGACCACCACACAGTTGGCCGACTCGGCCAACCCCACGCCGTACGCCTCGCAGAAGGCGGCGGTGTCGGCGAGGTCGGCGTCGATCGGCGCCACCAGCACCGAGTCGACGTCCACCCCGGCGTCGGCGGGCCACTGGGCCAGCGCCGCGGTGACCGGCGGGGCCAGCAGGTCGCCTCGGGTGCGAGCGGGCTCGGTCTTCAACGTTCCCATCACGGATGTGATCGTCGCATCCGTCGCCCCGCGTGGTCAGCGGTACCCGCCTCCGACCAGAACCGGGGGCACCGGATGCTGGGAGGATCAGCCGTTGGTGAGGTAGTTGTGGTCCCGAAGCATCGCCTGGTCCCGAGCCATGGCCATCTCCTCGGCACGCTGGGCCTGGACCCGCCGGACCTCGATGTCCTCTAGGGCATGCCGAACAGCGAGCCGGATCACCCCGTAGAGGAAGACGAACCCGCAGACGTACAGGATGCTGGTGGCGATGAAGGTGAGCATGGGCCGACGGTAGGCCGAACATGAACGAGAGCGGGCGTCATCTTGCGGTCGTTCGCCCGTACGTGTCCTGCGGCACCACCCGCCCGGCGAGCAGCGCACCGACCAGCGCCAGCCCGGCCGCCACCACGAGGGTTCCGGCGTAACTGCCCGGTCCCGGCGCCGCGCCGGCGGCGAGCAGCGCACCGGTCAGCGCCAGCATGGTCGCCGCCGCGAGCGAGTCGGACAGCTGCAACGACGAACTGTTGCGGCCCTGCTCGCCGGGGGCGGACAACTCCAGGGTGAGCACCGACAGCGACGGGTAGAGCAGCCCCATGCCGAGACCGGCCGCCGCCCAGCCGAGCACGCCCACCCAGACCGGCACCGCCGGCACCACAGTGGCAGCTACCACGGCCGTGCCGGCCGTGATGCAGGCCAGTCCGGCCCTCGGCAGCGTGGCCCGGGATCGGGGCGCGCGGATGCGTCCCTGCCACCACGAGCCGAGCGACCAGGCGAGCGCGCCGGTGGTCAGCACCAGCCCGGCCGCCGTGGGCGAGAACCCGCGTTCCCGGGACAGCATCAACGGGATCACCACCTCGGCGGCGACGAAGGCCCCCGAAGCCAGACCACGCAGCCCGACCACGGTGGGCAGGCCCCGCCCGGCACGCAGGAACCCGCCGGGCAGCAGCCGTGGGGCGCAGACCAGCAACCCGACCAGGGCCGCCCCGACCAGAGCCGTGGCGACAGCGCCGCGCTGCTGACCCCCGATGTGCAACAGTGCCGCGCTCACCCCCGCCCCGCAGGCCCAGCCGATGCGCCCCAACGTGTGAGCCCCGGTGGTCCGACGCACCCGCGCGCCGGCCCGGGCCGACCGACCGCAGGCCCGGATGGATCAGCAACACCGCCGGCACCGCCACCGCCGGCACCGCCAGAAACACCCACCGCCAGCCGAAATGCTCCACCACCAGCCCGGCCACCACCGGCCCGACCAGCGACGGTACGACCCACGCGGCGGCGAACGCGGCAAAGATCCGACGGTGCAGGTGCTCCGGATACGCCTGCGCGACGATGACGTAGAGCGCGACCGACAGCAGGCCGGAGCCGAAGCCCTGCACGATCCGACCGACCACCAGCATGCCCATCGCGGTCGCCCCGCCGGCCAGCAACAACCCGGCGACGAATCCGGCGAGACCGGACCACATCGGGGCGCGCGGTCCCCGGGAATCGCACCAGGCGCCGGAGAGGACCATCGCCACCACAGCAGCGGCGAACGGGCCGCCGAAAGCGATCCCGTACAGGGCCAGCCCGTCCAGGGCACGGGCGACGGTGGGCATCGCGGTACCCACCGCCAACGCCTCGAACGCCAGCAACGAGACCAGCGCCACGCTGCCCACCGTCATCGCCCGTAGCCGAGGAACGAGAAGCGAACCCGCCGCGACCGGCGGCGCTTCAAGGGTGGCGGTCATGCCGCATAGCCTCGGACCTCAACCCCCCTTCAGGTCAAGGGTGACCCCGCTTACCCTCAGGCGGACTCGAGCGCTCCACCGATCCCTCTCGCCACTTGCGACAGGTGCTGGTCCGCCAGCAGATGCCCGGCGGTGATCACCAGCGCCAGTGGCCACTCGATCACCTGAAGCGCGGTGAGCACCCCGATGCCCGCGTAGTAGGCGAGCTTGTCCGGCGGCGGCACCGCCACCTCGCCGAGCCACGGGATGTCCACTCGCCGGGTGAACGCCCGCAACGTCTCGTGCGTCCCGCTGAGCTGTCGCGTCAGCGCACTCATGTCGGCCTCCCTGGCGTCGATACGCACCCCGAATTCCACGGGCCCGGCCCGCCATGCCTGCCGTGAGCAGGAAACTTTCCTCACGCGGACGGGCATATCGGACGCGCCGGTGGGAAACCAGGCCACCGGGCACGAACGGTGGGAGGCGAGATGCGGCACGGCAGGAGCAGCGGGCGGCCGGTCGACCACCGAACCCGTACCCGTCGATGATCGCCCTCGGCGACATCGCTCGCCGCCTCCGGACCCCGGTCGCCGTACCGCTGGTGAACGACGCCTCCCGTGGCCTCGGCGCCGCCGCCACCCGACTGGCCCGCACGCTCGGGCTCACCAGCCGGCGGGTGTGGTCCCGCCCCGGCCGGCACCACATCGAGGTGCACGGCGTCTGCCAGAACGGCGGCGACACACTGGCCCGTCAGGTCGAAACGGCGCTGGAACGAATGCCGGGAGTCCGTTGGGCCCGGGTCAACGCGCCATCCGGGCGGGTGGTCGTGGCCGTCGACACTCCGGAACCGAAGCTACGTGACCTGATCGCCACCGTCGCCCGCGCCGAACGCACCTGCCCGCACGAGCCGGACCCGGAGATCCCACCGCCGCACCCACCCGAGGAGGGACCCCGCACCCCGCGTACGCTCGGCGCGCTCGCCTCCGACGCGCTCGGCCTCACCATCTCCGCGGCCACCCGGATCCTGCCGGTCACCCCGGTCCCGGCCGAGGTGTCCGGCCTGCTCACCGCCTTCGATTTGCACCCGAAACTGCATTCCCTCGCCGGGCTGGGCCTCCGTCGCGACCCACGCGCCGACGTCATCTTTCCGCTGGCCGAGGCGGTGGTGCAGGGCCTCACCGGCGGCTGGACCGGCATCGTGCTCGACGGCGCGCAGCGGATCGTGCAATGGGGCGAAGGGCTCGCCCAGCAGCGCGCCTGGAGCAAGGCCGAACCCCGACTCACCGGCGATCCCGACCGCGCCGTCGCCCGCACACCAGCCGACGAACGTCCCTGCCCCAAGCCGGACGGTCCCGTCGAGCGGTACCTCAACCGGATGCTCGGCAGCGGAGCGGCGGCCTTCGCCGCGGCGACACCGGTGATCGGCCCGAAACGGGCCGCGGCGCTGGGCCTCGCCGCGCTGCCCAAGGCGCCCGGCAGCGGACGCGAGGGGTACGCGGCACAACTCGGCCGCGTCCTCGCCAGACGTGGCGTCATCGCGATGGACCGCAGCGTGCTACGCGAACTGGACCGGATCGACACACTGGTACTCGACGACCGGGTACTCGGCTCCGACCGGTGCGTACTGGCCGACCTGGCCCCGCTGCCCGGTGCCGACACGTCACAGGTCGCCGCGCGGGCCTTCGCGCTCTTCGAACCCGCCGCCCCGGCCGACGTACGTCAACTGGACGGCTGGCGGCTCGGCCCGCTGGACCGCCTCGACGCACGCGACCCCGGCGACACCGACGAGAGCCGGCGGCTACGCGAACGCGGCGGCGACCTGCTCGGCCTCGCCCAGGGCGACACCCTGGTCGCGGTGCTGCGGATCGAGCCGGAACCGGCACCGGGCATCGACGCCCTGCCGACCGTCGCCCGACAGGCCGGATTGCGGCTCGTGGTGGCCGGCGACAACGCCCAACGGTACGACGCCGACACGCTGATACCCGGCGGCGAACGGCTCGCCGAATCGGTACACGGCCTGCAACTCGAGGGCGCGGTGGTCATGCTGGTCTCCGGCGACCGGCGGGCGCTCGCCGCAGCCGACTGCGGGCTGGGTCTCGCCGACCCGGAGGCGCTCCCGCCGTGGGGGGCGCACCTGCTGGTCGGCACCGACCTGCGGGTCGTCGCGCTGATCATCGAGGCGGCCGGGGTGGCCCGCCGGATGACCACGCAGAACCTGCGTATCGGCCTGGCCGGCACCGGCCTCGGCGCACTCGGTGCCCTCACCGCCGCCCCCGCCCAACTGCCGGGCCGCGCGCTCACCGCAGTCAACGGCGCCGCGGCGCTGGCCTTCGCGCACGGCGTGTGGCGGGCCGGCCGGCTCTCCGGACGCACCGAGTCACCCGCCCCCGCGATCACCGCCTGGCACCTGATGCCGGCACCGACCGTCCTCGACCAGCTCGACACGAGGCGGAACGGGCTGACCGACGCCGAGGCCGAACGCCGACAGGCCGCCGGCCCCGGCGAGACACCCGGCCCGGGTGGCCTGCTGCGGGCCTTCGTCGACGAGTTGGCCAACCCGCTCACCCCGGTGCTCGCCGCCGGAGCGGTGCTCTCCGCCAGCTTCGGCTCGCTGGTCGACGCCGCCCTGGTCGGCGGAGTGATCGGCAGCTCCGCGCTGGTCGGCGCGATACACCAGCGCAACACCGAGAAGTCGTTGGCCGAACTGCTGTCCCGCTCGGCGGTCACGGCCCGGGTCCGACGAGCCGGCACCGAGCGGGTGGTACCCGCCGACGACCTGGTACCCGGCGACGTGATCGTGCTCGCCTCCGGCGACGCCGTACCCGCCGACTGCCGGGTGCTGGAGGCGGTCGGGCTGGAGGCCGACGAGTCCTCCCTCACCGGCGAGTCGCTCCCGGTCGCCAAGACCGAGCAGCCGGTGGTCGCCGCGGCCGTGGCCGAACGCCGGTCGATGCTCTACGAGGGAACCACGATCGCCGCCGGGCACGGCATCGGCGTGGTGGTCGCCACCGGCGCCGACACCGAGGCCGGACGCAGTCTCGCCCTGGCCCGGCAGGCGCCACCCGGCAGCGGGGTCGAGGCACGGCTGGGTCGGCTGACCCGTGCCGCCGTCCCGCTGGCCGCCGGGTCGGCCGTGGCGGTGGTCGGCGCCGGGCTGCTGCACGGCGTACCCCTGGCCCAGACCGCCGCGACCGCGGCGAACCTGGCCGTCGCCTCGGTGCCGGAGGGACTGCCGTTCCTGGTCAGCGCCGCCCAACTGGCCGCCGCCCGCCGGTTGGCCGAGCACGGCGCGCTGGTCCGCAACCCGCGCACCATCGAGGCGCTGGGCCGGGTCGACGTGCTCTGCTTCGACAAGACCGGCACCCTCACCGAGGGGCACCTGATGCTGGCCACGGTGGGCGACACCGACGGGTACGCGCCGGTGGAGAAACTCGACGAGCGGCTGCGGCGGACCCTCGCGGCGGCGCTGCGGGCCACCCCCGGCGCGGCGGACCCGGAGAAACTGTCCATGCACACCGACCGGGCGGTGCGGCGGGGCGCCATTGCCGTCGAGGTCTCCGAGCAGGACGGCGCGCCGGGGTGGCGCGCCATCGGCGGCCTGCCGTTCGAGCCGTCCCGCGGCTATCACGCCACGGTCGGCGAGACTCAGGGACGAAAGTTGCTCAGCGTGAAGGGCGCACCCGAGAAGGTGTTGCCCCGCTGCACCGCCCGCCGCGCGGGCGGCCGGGACGAGCCGCTGGACGACGCCGGCCGGGCCGAACTGCACCGGCTGCTCGCCGAGCGGGCCGGGGCGGGCCACCGCATCCTGGCCGTCGCCGAATCCGTCGTCGGCGACCCCGCCATCACCGACGACGACGTCAACGACCTCGTCTTCACCGGTTTCCTGGCACTCGCCGACGTGGTACGCACCAGCGCCGCGCCGGCCGTACGCCGGATCCGCCAGGCCGGCGTACACACCGTCATGATCACCGGCGACCATCCGGCGACGGCTGAGGCGATCGCCGCCGCCATCAGCGACGGGGACGCGCAGCGGGTGGTCACCGCGACGGAACTCGACCAGCTCGACGACGACGCCCTCGCCGCCCGGATCGCCGCCACCGACGTGGTGGCCCGATGCACCCCGGCGCACAAGGTCCGCATCATCCAGGCCCTGCAGAAGTACGGACGGACCGTCGCGATGACCGGCGACGGCGCCAACGACGCGCCCGCCATCCGGCTGGCCGACGTGGGCATCGCCCTCGGCCAACGCGGCACCCCGGCGGCCCGCGCGGCGGCCGACCTGGTGGTCACCGACGACCGGCTGGAAACCATCATCGCCACGCTGGTCGAGGGCCGGGCGATGTGGTCGTCGGTACGCCACGCGCTGAGCATCCTGGTCGGCGGCAACCTCGGCGAGATCGCCTTCAGCGTGCTGACCGCCGCCACCACCGGACAGGCCGCGCTCAACGGTCGCCAACTGCTCCTGGTCAACCTGCTCACCGACATGGCACCCGCGCTCGCGATCGCCGTCCGACCACCCGGCGGCGACCACGCCGACAGTCTGCTCCGCGAAGGGCCGGACACGTCGCTCGGCGCGACCATGACCCGGGAGATCGGGCTCCGGGCCGCCGCCACCACGCTCGGCGCCACCGCCGGCTGGACCCTGGCCCGCTACACCGGCACCCGTCGCCGGGCCGGCACCGTCGCCCTGGTCTCCCTCGTCGGCACGCAACTCGGCCAGACCGTGCTGGCCGGCGGCACCAGCCCGGCCGTGCTCGTCTCCACCGCCGCCTCGGTCGGTGTGCTGGCTGCGGTGGTGCAGACCCCCGGGGTGAGCCATTTCTTCGGCTGCACCCCGCTCGGGCCGGTCGGCTGGACCATCGCCACCGGCTCCGCGCTCGGCGCCACCCTCGCCAACGGCGCCCTCACCCGCCTGGTCGCCCGCCTACCGCAGCTCGACGGCGAGCAGCATCTCAGCCAGCAGGCTGCCAGGTAGCGGCGGCACGACGAAGCCGATCGTTGACCGCCCGACCCACGCCCGTCTCCGGCACCGGCTCGGCGACGATCTCGGTCACCCCGGCCGCGTCCAGCCGGTGCAACGCCTCGAAGAGCCGTGCCGCGGCCTCGGTCAGGTCACCGGACGCCGAGAGCACCTCGACCGCCGCCCAACTCTGTGCCGGCCGGTCCCGGAAGGCCAGATAACCGCGCCGAGGTCCGCCCCCGGCCGCCGACTCACCGGCCGCCAACAACCGCAACGGCGTACGCGGGGCGTAGTGCGCGGCCAGCGTGCCCGGCGCGACCGGCTGGCCCGAGTTGCCCAGGCGAACGGTCACCGGGCCGGTGACCTTCTCCACCTCCTCGACCGGCAGCGCGCCGAGCCGCAGCACCACCGGACGGTCCCCCCGCGCGTCCACGATCGTGGACTCGATCCCGCAACGGGCCGGCCCGCCGTCGAGCACCACCTCCACGGCGGCACCCAGCCCGCGTACCACATGCTCCGCGCGAGTCGGGCTGAGCTGGCCGAACCGGTTGGCGCTCGGCGCGGCCACCGGCACGCCCGCAGCGGCGATCAGCCGCCGCGCGTACTCGTTGTCCGGCACCCGGACCGCCATCGTGGCCAGCCCGGAGGTGACGATCGGCGGGATCGCGTCCGGCCGATCCACGATCAACGTCAGCGGCCCCGGCCAGAACCTGTCCGCCAACGCCGCCACCGCCGGCGGCACCGAACCCACCAGCGCTTCCAGGTCGGCCGCGTCGGCAAGGTGGGTGATCAGCGGATCGAAGCTCGGTCGCTGCTTCGCCTCGAAGATCCGGGCCGCCGCCCGCGCGTCCAACGCGTTCGCCCCCAGGCCGTAGACGGTCTCGGTAGGAAAAGCCACCAACCCGCCGGTACGCAGAACGGTCGCGGCCTCGGTGAGGTCGCCGTCGGCGGGCAGGACGCGAGGAGATCCGGTGCTCACCCCCTCGACGCTACCGCCCGCCTTCTTCCGCTCCCCCAACACATCCGAGCTGACGCTGTCGAGCTGACTGCACAAACGGATCGCGGTCCCGGTCGGGCGAGCCCAGGCGCGGCGACGCAAAAGGAGTAGCTGCTGACCGGCAGCGCCGGCACGATGGCGGGATGCAGATCCGCGAAGTTCGCCAGGCCGAGCTGACCGCCCTGCAGGACATCGAACGCGCCGCCGGAGAATGCTTCCGAGACATCGCCATGCCGCAGATCGCCGACGACGATCCGCTGCCGCTGGACGTACTCGCCCGGTACCACGAGGCAGGCCATGCCTGGGTCGCCACCGACGCCACCGACGTGCCGATCGGCTATCTCATCACCGACGTCGTCGACAACAACTTCCACGTCGAGCAGGTCTCCGTGCATCCCCGCTGGGCGCGGCGCGGGATCGGGCGTCAACTACTCGCCCACCTCGCCGACCAGGCAACGACCCGCGGCGTACCTGCCCTGACCCTCACCACGTTCGCGGACGTGCCGTGGAACGCCCCGTACTACGTCCGCTGCGCATTCCGGGCCCTCGACGACAGCGACCTCACCCCCGGCCTTCGGGCCATCCGCCGACGTGAGGCCGCACACGGCCTGGACCGGTGGCCCCGAGTCTGCATGCGCCGAGACCTTTCGTTGCTGTTCGAAGGTGAGCGAACGGTGTCCACGGCGAGCCATCGTCACCCTCGCGAACAGCCCGGAGACGGTGTCTGAACTCCTCAGCGACCGCGAGTGAGCTAGCCAGCAGTGGTGTGGCGGCAGCGATCATCTTCAGTTCGCGCGCCTCTCGGAGCAGCGGCCAACACGGATCGGTGGTGACGTCGATGCCGTAGGCGGCAGCCAACTTGGCGTGGTTGCCGACCTTGCCGAAACGGGCCTCGCCCACCGCCACGGCAGCGAGGTCGACCTGCCAGGGGCCGAGGCAGGTGGCGTCGAAGTCGCACATGACGACGCGCCCGGAGGGCTCTCTGAGGAGGTTCCCGACGTGGGCGTCCCCATGAACGAGGCATGGCTCTGCCCCTCGCATCAGCGCTGCCACCTGTGGTTCCAGGCGATCGCACCACCGGGAGAGGAAGTCGCGCTCGTCCGGTTTGAGCCCTTCGGCGTCGGCCAGGCGGCGGCGAGCATCCCCGATCGGATCCCACTCGGGCACGGTGATCGGAGGAGCAGAGAGGGAGTGGAACTCCCGAAGGACCTGACCGAGATCGTCGACGGTGAGGGCCGGGGATGTGGGCGAGACGTAGGTCCACACGGAGGCGAGGAGCTCACCCACGCCCATGGGCTTCTGAGCTGCTGGGGCCAGCCGGATCGCGGGCGCGTCGATCGCCGCGAACCAGCGCGCGAGGTCGATCACCTTGGTCACCCGGTCATGGAGCCGATGAGTCCGGGCAATCCGGATGACAAGTTTTGCGTCGGGGAGGGCGAATACGGCGTTGTTGGTGAGCTGCAGCAGTCGGGCACCCTCGGCCGGCACGGCAAGCTGAGCAGCGATCTCCCGCATGGCAGCAGTCATCGCTTCCTCGGTGAAGCGGCCGGCGCTTCCCACGCTCACTCCCGCACCCGGAGTGCGGCCAGATTCTGCGAAAACTCGGCAACGGCTGGCAGCTCGCGGTGTCGCGCCAGATCGCGATGAAGGTTGCTGATCCGGTCGATCACCCGGGCCGAGCTGATGCTCTGAGCTTGATCGAGCACGCGGCGTCCGACCTCCAGCGCTTGCTCAGGTTCGTCGGCGAGGAACAGCGCGCTGCACAGTCCGACCTCGTTGAGCACGCTGCTGCGCACATTCCCGGTACCGAAGGCATCGATCGCGTCGGTCACGAAGCGGACCGCTGCCGATCCGTACCTCTTGTCGTGTCGGGCCTTGTCGCGATAGGCCCGGCCATACTGGGCCAGCAACTCTCCCCGGTCGTAGAAGCCCATCCAGCTCGGCTCGCGGTCGGGGGAGATCCGCTCGAACTGTCTGCTGGCCTCACCGAGGGTTCGTTCAGCCGCCCTGTGATCGCCAAGAGCCGCGAGCGAGGCTGCCTCCGCGCCCCCGAGCAGGGCCTTGACCGCCGGGGTCGCCTGTGCGCCGAGCTGCGCGTGCGCAAGCTGCAGTGTGGCGAGGGCATCGCGGTTGTGCCATAGGTGCTGCAGTTGCTTGGCCTGGCAGTAGCGGATCCTGGCAGTCAACGGCGCGTCCTCTGCGGCCAACGCCGCCCGTTCGCCCGCGACGAAGTGCCGCTGCGCGTCCGCGTGTCGGCCCGCGTCCAGCGCCGTCCATCCGGCCAGTTGACGAGCCGCTGCTACGGCCGCGACGAGTTGGGGCGTCAAGCTGGCCGAGTGTGACCAGTCGAGCATCCGGTAGACAGACTCTGCGAACCGGGCCACTTCCCGGTACAGCACACCGCCACCGCACTCGTAGTCGACCGACCGGTACAGCTCCAGCAGGGCGGTCAGTCGAGTGACATCGGCAGCGCCGATACGCCGGGATCGTATGACGGTGGCGCCACCGAGAAATCCCGCGCCGGCCGCGACGGCGGCGATACCGGCCAACAGCATCCGCCGCCTCTCGTCAGGACCCGTGGCGACATCTTGGTACGCCGATGCGATTCCAAGATCACGCTTGCTTTTCGACGTGTCGAACCACAGCTGGCTGGTGGGGATTAGAAGCAACCTCGCCCAGTGTTCAAGCCGGTCAAGGTGGACGATCCGCGGTCCGCTCTCGATGCGGCTGAGCTGGGGCTGCGTGATGCCCAGCCATTCCGCGACCACGGCCTGCGGCAACGCGGCCCGCCCGTGGTAGGGGTGATGCCGGTACGCCCGGATCACCCGCCCGAGATGCCGCTCCGCCAGTGCGCGCCGTACCGGCTCGTGGTCCCAGAACGACGCCGGCACCTGCGGCGGCGCGCTGAGCCGGTCCCGTTCCGCGCTCTGGCAGGGCGCGCAGCGCCCGGTGCCGTTGTCACGGGCCAGGCGGCCTCCACACCGGGGGCATTTCGCAGACTTCACCGGCAAACCTCGCCATTCGCGGGTGGCTGTGTCCGTCGCGCTCCGTCGAGCGTATCCATTCAAGCCGTTACACGCGCTCACGGCATACGCGCCACGCATATCCCTACCGGCGAGCAGGATCCACCCCGTGCGCGGATTGCCCAGCCCACCGTGAATGCGCAACGCCGACCGGGACCACCTCGTAGAAGCGGCCCCGGCGCCGGCAATTCAGTTGGGTCGATCGGTCCAGGCGGTGTCGAGGATTACCTGGTACAAGCTGATCCGCACCGGCGAGAGGGTCAGCCGCTCGTGAGCGAGCAGTTCGCCTGTGTTCGGGTCGAAGATCAGCAAAGACTGCGCGTTGTGCGCGCGGTCGTCGAAGGTGATGCCCACCCCCTTCCGACCGGCCCGATCGGTGACCTGACCCCGCCACACGAACCCGGGTACATCGGCAAGGGCCCGCAAGATCCCTGCTCGCGTCTGGCGCGGGACGACATACCGCCCGTACACCGTTGCGGCTTCCTTGCTGACGGCGGTGCCACCGAACCTGACCTTGAGCAGTTCGTTCAGTTGTGCTCGACCCGACGGCAGCGGCGCGAGGTCCATCGGTGGCAGCACAACCCTGTTCGGCGCAGCGGAGGCGGCAGCCGTGGGTTCGAGGTTGCGCTGCCAGTAGTCCCGGGACTCCTGGTCCGGATACTGTGGCTCAAGTTGAGCTGTGACCTGCTCACCAGTCCCGTCCGCCGCCTGCCAGACCTTGGTGTCGTTTGCGAAAGCGACTTGGTAGCGACCGTCGGCAGAACTCATCACTGGGTCGCCCCACGTCTTCGTGTGGTGGTACATGTACCGGCCGGTGCGGCTGTCGTGCTGCGCGTCGACGAGCCTGCTTGCCAACGCGCGCAGTTCGCTTGCAGCATCACGGGTGCCAGAGCCGTACGCCACCGGCACGAGCACCATCCCCGGGTCCACCCCGCGCGGACTGGCGACCTCCGAGGTGTCCGGGCTGGACGGGCGGACCGTCTGGGCGATCGCTGCCGCGCCGACCGCTACGGCCAGCGTCCCGGCCGCCAAGACGAGCCTGCGGGTCGAGCGTGCCTGACGGCGACGAGCTACCGGCTCGGCGACAGCCTCAACGCGGCTGATCAGCTCGTGTGCCGACAGCCGGGGTGGTGCGACGATGCTGCCCCGGGCCGGGTCGATCGGCTTGAGGAGGGCACGCGTTCGCTGTTCTCCGAACATCACATGACCTTTCGGGGTCGAGCCAGCACCGGCTGCTGCACCGGCGATTCAGATCGGTGCGACATCGCGTCGTTGAGGCGCCTTCGAGCGCGGTGCAAGCGGACTGCGGCGGTGGTGCGGGTGCAACCAAGGACCTGAGCGGCCTCAGCAACGGTCAACTCCTCCCAACCGACCAACCGGAGGATTTCCTGATCGAGGTCGGTAAGGGTGGCCAGGGCGGCCTGAAGATCAGCGACGCCCACCGTCGCGTCGGCACCGCACACGCCCGGCTCTTGCAAAAGGCCAGCGTCGGTCATCGGTAGTACGTCCGGTGCAGCTTTCCGAGCTCGCCATCTGTTCGCGAGCAGGCGCCGAGCCACCCCGTACAGCCAGGGCAGGCTACGGTCCGGAACCTCGCGGCGACGCCGCCAGGCGATGACAAACACTTCCTGGGCGAGTTCAGCCGCCGCTCCGTCATCGGCGAGCCGGCGCTGGCCGTACCTCACAACGTGTTCGTAGGAGGCCGCGTACACCCCGGTGAACCAATCCTCATCGCGCTTTTCCGGTGGGCCCATCCAAGACTCCCCGCCTGGTTGACGAACTCTCACCCTGGCTTGTGTCACCACCGGTCCGATGATTACCGCCGATCTTCACCCGCCCCTCTCGCGCGGTACGACTTCTTGAGGGCGAACAGGGCCTCGACGGCTCCCTACCAGCCTCAGCATTGCTTCGGCAGACATGAAAACGGCTGGCAACGGCGCCCCGGCGGGCAGGTCAACCTGCCCACCGGGGTAGTCACGTTCCCGCGATCGGCGATCCGCCGCGTCAAGCAGCTTTCAGAACGCGAGTTTCTCGGCAGCTGAACTCAGATCCGCCGATGATCCGACGTACACCCGCTGGGCGGTGTCCGACCCGTCCGCGAGCTGTACCGTCTGGATCACCTCACCGGTCAGGTCGACAACCTTGAGGCTGGGCCGTTCGGTGAGGTCCCGATCACCGTAGTCCTTCACGATCAGGTGCTCGTTGTCGTACCAGCCCACCACGGTCCCGGCAGTCGGTACGGAGAAGTCCTGTTCGATGGTGCCAGTGACGACGTCCACGATCTGGATCCGATCGTCCACAAGCGGGTTGTCCAACGCGATCCTGCTGCCGTCGGGTGAGAACCCGCCGCCGTCGTGCAGCGAGCCACCGGTGACGCGGAGGGTGCGGGTGGGCTTGCCGGACAGGTCGTAGAAGCCGATCCCTGTCACTCGGCCCGGCTCACTCTCGCTGTCAGAAACCGAATGAGTCAGAGCAACCCCCGTTCCGTCGGGTGTCCACACGAAGGCCAGACCGTTGGTGTTCTGCGTGCTGACGTCGGGCACCTCGACCTGGCGGACGTCCAGCGTCGCCGCGTCGACCAGCAAGAAACCATCGCCGCCGCCGTGCTTCGGCCGGTTGGTGATCAGAACCTGCCGGCCGTCGGGCGACCAGCTGGCACCCGAGGTGTAGCCGGCGTTGCCCGGCAGCCACCGGACCTGCCCGCTCTCCCGGTCCAGCACCCCTCTCCTCGACGGGTACGCCGGGCTGTTGTCCCCCACGTGCACCACCACCTGGCTGCCGTCCGGGGACGGCACCACCTCGTTGTACGGGACCTTGTCGTATTCGCCGGTGCTCGGGTCGAGCAACAGCGAATAGTCGTCCGCCGGCCCCATGTCTCCCGGGTTGTCGACCCCGCTGTACGCCGTCACGACGAACGGTTTGACCACCGGCGCCTGGCCGGTCACAGCGGGGGACAGGTTGCCACCGGGGCTGGCCAGGACACCGATGGCCACCGGTACAGCGACCAGCGCCGCGGCAACCCCAGCGACGCCGGTCACCGCCAGGCGTGCGGTTCGCCGCCGTCCGGCCGTACGAATCGCCGCCTGAGCCAGGTCGGCTGGGGGAGGAACGTCGGTGAGTTGGTCGAGCGCCTCACGAACGGCGTTCTCGAGTTGGGTGGTCACTGGTGAACCTCCTGCGCAGCAAGGTGAGTCAGCTCAGGGCAGAGCGTGCGGATCCGGTCGAGGGCGCGGGCGGCCTGGCTGCGTACCGTCGTCGGTTTGCAGCGCAGGATGTCCGCGATCTCCTCGTCGGACAGGTCCTCCAGATAACGCAGCACGAGCACCGCACGCTGCTTCGGCGCCAGGCGGTCCAGGGATGCCCGCAACGCCATACTCAGGTCGACCCGGCCGGTGAGGTCTGTGCTGGCCACATCTGGAAGCCGGTCGGTAACCACCTCCCGGCTCCGCATCGGCCGGCGCCACCAACTCACCTGCTCCCGGTAGAGCGCCCGACGCAGATACGCCTCGGGCTGGCCGTGGCGGACCTTCCCCCAGTGCCGGTACGCCTTGGCCAACACCGTCTGCAACAGATCCTCGGCCTGCTGCCGATGGCCGGTCAACGCCAGGGCGGTCCGGAACAACGCATGCGACCGCGCCCCGACGAAGGCAGTGAAGTCCTGCCGCGTCTCAAGATCCATAGAATTTCCCGGGTGTCATGCTTCTAAGAACGCGACATCAGCCTGGCCCGCTGCTTCGCCGGCTTCATGATCCTGACCAGTTCCCCACGATCGGTCCACGGGATTCTCGGCTGCCGTCATCTGCGCGGGTGTGTTGGGCGATTCGAGTCCGACGAAGAGTGGGACGACTATCGCCGGTGATCCGCTACCGATAAGTTTGTCCAGCTCATTCCGGCGCACCGGTGACGACATCGAGTCGGGTTGGCTAAGCTGTTAGCTAAACGAGGAGGTCGGATGATGTCGGCTGAAGCCGTGCACTACAACATGCATGACGCCAAGACCCACCTGTCACGCATCATCGAACGGGTGGAACGCGGCGAAGAGATCATCATCGACCGGGCGGGCACTCCGGTAGCGAAGGTGGTGCCGCTTGTACGACGGGCTAACCGCACAGCAGTCGGCTCCCTCGCCGGGCAACTGGACCTCTCAGGCGACTGGGACTCTCCCCAGACCAACGCCGAGATCGCCGCCGACTTCGGCATCGGCGCATGACTCTGCTGCTGGACACCCACGTCGCGCTCTGGGCCATCACCGGCGATGCGACCCTGGGCGCCGAGTTCCTCGATCAGCTACGCCACGAGCCAGACATTTTTCTCTCCCCGGTCAGCCTGTGGGAGATCACCATCAAGCAGAGCGCGGGGAAGCTTGCAGGACCCGCTGACCTCGCCGAGCGGGTAAGGGACATGGGCTTCCGTGAACTCCCGGTGACCCATGCCCACGCCATCGCCGCCGGCCGCCTGCCACCTCACCACCGCGATCCCTTCGACCGCATCCTCGTGGCACAGGCGATCACCGAGAGTTTGACCCTGGCCACCCGCGACGCGTCGATAGCGCTGTACGACGTGGACGTCCTCAAGGTGTGATCGGAGGAACCCCTAACTCGAAAATCGATCCGTACGTAGACACGCGGCGTTGTTTCGACCTCGACACCTGGTGCTGGCGCAGCGACACTGGGCAGTCACTCAAGGTCAGACCCGGGCTGGGCCCGCCACCTCAAGTGGCAGGCCCAGCGTGCGCAGAGGCGCTGCTCCAAGGGTTTGGGCGAGCGCCGGGATCAGCGCGGGCTGGGGCTGAGACCGGGCTTACTCGGGCTGGGGCTGGGGCTGAGGCCCGGCTTACTCGGGCTGGGGCTGGGGCTGAGGCCCGGCTTACTCGGGCTGGGGCTGGGGCTGAGGCCCGGCTTACTCGGGCTGGGGCTGGGGCTGAGGCCCGGCTTACTCGGGCTCGGGCTGGGACTGAGGCCCGGCTTACTCGGGCTCGGGCTGGGGACGGAGTTCGCCGGCTGTGACGGCCGGCCATCGTTGCTGCCGTTGGCGGCAAATGCAAACGGTGTGGCGATCACGAGGGCGGCTAGAACTCCGGCCGCACTCGCCGCCACGGTGTTCCGGCGGCGGTTACGCGCCCGCCGTTCCGCCCTGCTCAAGGGGTCCTGCATAGTTGGTGCCTCCTTGGCCATCTCGGAGAGGGTGGAGCGGAGTAGGTGTTCGAACGACTCAGTCATCGCTGCAGCTCCAGCAGTTCCGTGTTCGGTAGAAGTTGGCGCAGCCGGGTGACCGCTCGGTGGGTTCGGCTGCGAACCGTCCCAACCGAGCAGCCCAGCAGCTCGGCGACCTCGGCCTCCGGCAGATCCTCGTAATAACGGAGGACCACCACTGCTCGCTGTGCTGGCGGCAACTGCCACAGTGCGGCCTGTAGTGCCAACCGGAGATCCGTTCCCGCACTCGGATCGGCCACCACGGAAGCGTCCGTACCGATTGATACGTCCCGGCGGCGACGCAACCGCCGCCACCAGCTGACCTGCTCTCGGTACATGACCGCCCGCAGGTACCCCTCCGGATCGGAATGGCGAATACTCCGCCACCTCGGGATCGTCTTTGCCAGCGCCGACTGGAACAGGTCCTCGGCGCTGCTCCGGTCACCGGTGAGCAGGTAGGCGACCCGTATCAGCACCGGCGCACGGCTAGCCACGAACTCGGCCAGCAGTGCCCGTTCGTCGTCGTCCACCCCACCACCCTCGTTTCCTCGTTCTCACCGTTACAGACGCCTAAAGAACGTGCGGCTATCCCGAAGCCGACGAGATTTTGGGGAGGTGAGCCGCCTCGGCCTGATGCCCGACGGGAGATGCCGGGGGGAGGAGGAACAGGCAGTTGTAACGCTGTCCAGGAATCTCCTCGCCGGGCAGTCGCAGACCGGCTGAGTTCGCCACCCATCGGGAGGCAGTTGCAGAGGTTGCGGCGAAGGCGGCTGGCGGGCTGAGGTTCCACGATCTGCGGCACTGCTACGCCACGTGGCTGGTATCCGGCGGGGTGCCGATCAACGTCGTCTAGGCCGTGATGGGCCACGAGCAGGCGTCAACGACGCTCAACCGCTACACGCACACCCCGGCAGACTTCTACGGGCCGGTGCGCAAGGTCTTCGCCAGCGTGAAGAAAGCCCGTGACCAGGCTAGATGTGTGGTGGAGCCCAGGGGACTCGAACCCCTAACCCCTGCCTTGCAAAGGCAGTGCTCTGCCAGTTGAGCTAGGGCCCCGACGGCGGACGGCACCGCCGGTGGTTCAGCGAAGATCCGGCGAGGTGGTGGCCTCGTGCCAGAGGGCTCGCTCGTCGTTCGCTTCCTTGATCTTCTTGGCTACCACGGCGGCCACGCCGACGACGCCGGCCAGAATCAACAGCTTCTTGAACATCGGGGCTACCCCTCACGCTCGGCGTGCCGTCGGATCATGTGCGGTGGGGCTAGCTGGAATCGAACCAGCGACCTCAGAGTTATCAGCTCTGCGCTCTAACCGACTGAGCTATAGCCCCGCTAGCGTCGAGCAAGGTTAACCCATCCGCCCACCCCTCCCCAAATCGGGGTCAGGCAGGTCGAGCACCCGCATCGTCGCTGCCGAACCTACCCGAATACCAGCGACAGCCACACCGAAATACACACCGGGCCGGCCGCGGTGGCGGCCGGCCCGGTGATCGGGTTGTGAAGGTCAGTCGCGCTCGGCGAGGGTCAGCTCGATGCCGCCCACCAGGTCGGCGCAGACGTTGTACACGAATGCCCCGAGCGTGGCCAGCGCCGTGAACAGTACGACGTTCACCAGGCCGATCAACGCCGAGCTGAAGATCACGCCCTTCGCGGTGATCTGGAAACCGCTGGTGCCCTGCCCACCGCTGCTGGCGTTGACCAGGTCACCCAGGCTGTCGTTCACGCTGGCGAAGACTCCCATCGCGTCCAGCGCCAGGTACAGCACCGAGGTCGCGACGACGATGACGATGAACAGCACCACCGAGACGGCGAACGCGAACTTCATCACCGACCACGGGTCGATCCGCTTGAGGTTCAGCCGGGCCCGACGCGGCCCGCGCGAGGCGGCCGAGCTGACCGAGGTACGCGCTGCGCGTACCGCATCACCCACCCGCGCGGCACCGACGGCCGCGGCACCGACGCCCGGAGGAAGTCCTCCGCCGCTCGCCGGGCGTCCGGTCCCGAACGAGCGGGTGGCGTCCGGCTTCGCCGCCGCCCCGGTGACCCTCGGCTGCGTGCCGGTCGTGCCACTGCCGAACTTCGGCAGAAAGCCCGTGGTGCCCGTCGAAGACTGGCTCGGACGGGTACCGATCGGCTGGGTGGTCGACGGGGTATCGGCGCTGGCGCTCGCCGGTGTCGCGGTGGCACTCCCCGAGTCGGCGGACTCGATGCCGCTCTGCTCCCCGGAAACGGCCTCTCCGTCGTCGTCGGTGGGCTTCTCGGGCGGCGGGGCCATCCCCGGGGCCCGGGTGAATTTCGGTGCAGGCGCGTCGGCGGGGACCGTGGCCCGGCCCACGGCCGTGCGGCCGGCCGCAGGCGCGCCGCTCTTCGCAGCCTCCTCGTCGACCGGGTTGGCCGAGGTCCCCGCGTTCCCCGACTTCGCCTGTGTCTCCGTCATTCAACTAGTCCTGTTCGTCAGGCTCGTCGGCATTGCGAGCAATCGCCACGATAGTCACGCCGTCCGGAAGGTCCATCAGCTTGACCCCCATTGTGTTCCGGTCACGCGTACGGCGTACAGGCTTCACCGGAGTCCGGATGACACCACCGTTGCTGGTGATAGCAAACAGCTCGTCGTCCGGGTCGATCACCACCGCGCCGACCAGACCACCGCGTCGCTCGGTGATCTTCGCAGTCAGCACACCTTTACCTCCCCGGCCCTGGACCGGGTATTCCTCGATCGGGGTGCGTTTCGCATATCCCCCGTTCGTGGCCACCAGCACGTCCAGACCCTCCCGGACGACCTCCATGGCCAGCAGTTCGTCTTCCTCGCTGAACCGCATCCCGATCACGCCCGAGGTCGCCCGGCCCATCGGCCGCAGCGCATCGTCGGTGGCGTTGAACCGGATCGCCTGGGCGTTCTTGGAAACCAGCAGCAGGTCGTCCTCAGGACCAACGAGCGCAGCACCGACCAGCTCGTCATCATCGCGCAGGTTGATCGCGATGATGCCGCCGGAACGGTTGGAGTCGAACTCCTCAAGCCGCGTCTTCTTCACCAGGCCGTTCTTCGTCGCCAGGACCAGGTAAGGCGCCACCTGGTAGTTCGGAATCTCGATGATCTGCGCGATCTGCTCGTCGGCTTGGAACGCGAGCAGGTTGGCCACATGTTGGCCCTTGGCCACCCTACTGGCCTCCGGAAGCTCGTACGCCTTCGCCCGGTACACCCGCCCCTTATTGGTGAAGAACAGGATCCAGTCGTGCGTGGAGCACACGAAGAAGTGGCTGACGATGTCGTCCTGGCGCAACGAGGCACCACTGACACCCTTGCCACCACGCCGCTGCGAACGATAGAGGTCCACCTTCGTGCGCTTCGCATACCCCGTGCGGGTGATCGTGACCACCACGTCCTCCCGCGCGATGAGATCCTCCATCGAGACCTCGCCGTCGAACGGGACGATCTTAGTACGTCGATCGTCGCCCCACTTCGCGACGATCTCACCCAGCTCCTCCGAGACGATCTTCCGCTGCCGCTCCGGCTTGGCGAGGATGTCCTTGAGGTCGGCGATCTCCAGCTCCAGCTTGGCCAGATCGTCCAGGATCCGCTGCCGCTCCAGCGCGGCGAGCCGGCGCAGCTGCATGTCCAGGATCGCGGTGGCCTGGATCTCGTCGATCTCCAACAGCTGGATCAGGCCCTGCCGGGCATCCTCGACCGTGGGCGAGCGCCGGATCAGCGCAATCACCTCGTCAAGGTGGTCCAACGCCTTGGACAGACCGCGCAGGATGTGCGCCCGCTCCTCCGCCTTGCGCAGCCGGAACGCCGTCCGCCGGCGGATCACCTCGATCTGGTGCTCGACGTAGTAGCGGATGAACTGCGCCAGGTTCAGCGTGCGCGGCACCCCGTCGACCAGCGCCAGCATGTTCGCGCCGAAGGTCTCCTGAAGCTGGGTGTGCTTGTAGAGGTTGTTCAGCACCACCTTCGCGACCGCGTCACGCTTGAGCACCAGCACGATCCGCATGCCGGTACGCCCGGACGACTCGTCACGGATGTCGGCGATCCCGCCGAGCTTGCCCTCCTTGATCAGCTCAGCGATCCGCTCGGCCAAGTTGTCCGGGTTCACCTGGTAGGGCAGCTCGCTGACCACCAGCGCCGGGCGCCCCCGCTTGTCCTCCTCGACCTCGACCACCGCACGCATCCGGATCGAACCCCGACCGGTGCGGTACGCGTCCTGGATACCGGACTGGCCGACGATCAGCCCGTGGGTGGGGAAGTCCGGGCCCTTGACGATCTCCAGCAGCGTTTCGAGCGTGGTGGCCTCGTCGGCGTCCGGATTCTCCAGGCACCACTGCACCGCCGCACCGATCTCCCGCAGGTTGTGCGGCGGGATCTTGGTGGCCATGCCGACCGCGATGCCCTCGGAACCGTTGACCAACAGGTTCGGGATCCGCGACGGCAGGATGGTGGGCTCCTTGGCCCGGCCGTCGTAGTTGTCCTGCAGGTCGACGGTGTCCTCGTCGATGTCCCGCAGCATCTCCATCGCCAGCGGATCGAGCTTGCACTCTGTGTTGTGGCTGACGAAGCCGTCGGAGACGAAGGAGTGGTCGTCCGTGTCCACCCGGATGCTGTAGACCGGCTGCACGCCCGCGCCCGCGACCTCGGCCACCTCGGCGTAGTAGAACCGCCCGTCCACCAGCGGCTCGACCACGTCGAGCACCTCGGCGTTGGTGATCCGGGCCGCGATCTCGTCCCGGTCCCGCTCCCAGCGCTCGACCCGGTCCACGTTGTGCCGGCGCAGCCAGTCCCGCTCCGTCCAACGGCTCGCGCCGTGCTCCCGGATGAAGTCACCGACCAGCGGCACGTGATCGCTGGAGAGCGCCGTGCTGCTCGCCGGCACCGACGCCAGCTCCGACTCCAGCTTGGCCTGCTTGCGGCCGAGGAAACCGACGTGGGCGGCGAAGATCCGCGCGTCGCGGCGGTTGGTGATGACGACCTTGATCTCGCCGTGGTCGTACCGGCACTGCCGGCTGATCACGCCGAACTCCAACAGCAACTGCTGCACCTCGCGGGCGAGGCGCTCGCTGCGGGTGGAGTACGTGATCTGGATGGTGTTGCGCGGCAGCAGCGAGGAGGAGCCGTCGCCCTCGAAGAGCGCCTGGAGGAAGGCCCGCTTGATCGCCGCCGGCCCCTGCCAGACGAACTCCGGCACGAACTTGTCGGCGCTCCGAGCCCCGATCAACTCGCCGAGGACGCTGGCCCGCAGCGCGGAGAGATCCTGGATGTCGATCTCGTGCAGGACGCTTCCCGAGGCGATCACGCGCTCAGCGACGTACCGGGGACCGCCGACGGCAAGGTCGTAGGCCGCCAGGACGCGGAGGAAGAAGTCGCGGTCGACGTTGTTGAAACCGGCGCGATCCTCGGAGACCCAACCCTCGCTGACGAAGGCGCCCGCGAGGACTGCCGCCTCGACGTGCTCCAGCATCGGGTAGCCGATCTCGTCCGGCACGCTGCGCTGGAGGACCACCCGGTCACCCGGGGAGATCTCGGCGAGCAGCTTCCAGAGCAGGGTCGGCACGCCGGCCACGTCCACCAGACAGAGCACCGGGTGGTTGTGGGTGCCGGTCAGCTCGTACCCCTCGCGGGTGCGCAGCCGCAGCGTCGGGTGCTCGCCGGAGTGGAAGAACTTCGAGGCCCCGACCAGGTCGCCGTTGCGGTCGCGGACCTTGAGGTCGATGTCGCTCTCGCTGCTCGGCGCCGCGCCAGGCACCACCTGGTCGATCCGCACGCTACCAAGGGCGGTGCGAATACGGGCATTTCCGGACAAACAGTAACGCATGGCCGCAGCCGGATCATTTCCGGGCGAACCGAAGTTGCCGTTGCCGTCGACCAGGGGGTACCGCAGCGACCAGTGCTGGGCCATCCGGACCAGGGCGTCGTAGATGGCCGAGTCGCCGTGCGGGTGGAACTGGCCCATCACGTCACCGACGACCCGCGAGCACTTCACGTAGCCGCGGTCCGGCCGGTAGCCGGAGTCGAACATGGCGTACAGGATCTTGCGGTGGACCGGCTTGAGCCCGTCCCGGACGTCCGGCAGCGCCCGCCCGACGATGACGCTCATCGCGTAGTCGAGGTAGGAGCGCTGCATCTCCACCTCGAGCCCGACGGGCTCGATCCGGTCGTGCGAGACGACGGCGGCCTGCGCCTCGGGGACCTCGGGCTCGTTAGGTGTGGACTCGGGGGATTCGGTCACTGTTAACCCTTATCAGAGTGTGAGTCGTTTTCGTGCTGTGGATAACGGCTGTGGATACCGGCCAAGCTGTGGATAACTCTGTGGACCGGCTGGCCGAACCGGACAATTCCGGCCCGGATCGGCCACCGGGCCGTCAGATGTCGAGGAAGCGAACGTCCTTGGCGTTGCGCTGGATGAACGAGCGCCGGGCCTCGACGTCCTCGCCCATCAGCACGCTGAACAGCTCGTCGGCGGTGGCCGCGTCGTCCAGGGTGACCTGGCGCAGGGTACGCGTGGCCGGGTTCATCGTGGTCTCCCACAGCTCCGGGTAGTTCATCTCGCCGAGACCCTTGAACCGCTGGATGTCGTCCGGCTTGGCGTTCGGCTTCTTCTGCTGGCGCAGCGCGATCAGCCCGTCGCGCTCCCGGTCGGAGTACGCGTACTGCGCGTCGTCGCCCTTCTTGTTCCACTTGATCTTGTAGAGCGGCGGGGCGGCCAGGTAGACGTGCCCCAACTCGACCAGCGGGCGCATGAAGCGGAACAGCAGGGTGAGCAGCAACGTCTGGATGTGCTGGCCGTCGACGTCGGCATCGGCCATCAGCACGACCTTGTGGTAGCGCAGCTTCTCGATGTCGAAATCGTCGTGGATGCCGGTGCCCAGCGCGGTGATCAGCGCCTGCACCTCGTTGTTCTTCAGCACCCGGTCGATCCGGGCCTTCTCCACGTTGAGGATCTTGCCGCGGATCGGCAGGATCGCCTGGGTACGCGGATCACGCCCCTGCTTGGCCGAGCCGCCCGCCGAGTCGCCCTCGACGATGAACACCTCGGACTCGCGCGGATCGGTGGACTGGCAGTCGGCCAGCTTGCCGGGCATCGAGCCGGACTCCAGCAGCGACTTACGGCGGGCCAGCTTGCGAGCCTGCTGGGCGGCGATCCGGGCGCGGGCGGCCTGGGACGCCTTGGTGATGATGATCTTCGCCTCGGCGGGGTTGCGGTCCATCCAGTCGACCAGCCGGTCGTTGCAGAACCGCTGCACGAAGCTCTTCACCGGGGTGTTGCCGAGCTTGGTCTTGGTCTGCCCCTCGAACTGCGGGTTGGTCAGCTTGACCGAGATGATCGCGGCCAGGCCCTCGCGGATGTCCTCGCCGGAGAGCTTCTCGTCGCCCTTGAGCAGCTTCTTCTCCGCGCCGTAGCGGTTGACCACGCTGGTCAGCGCAGCCCGGAAGCCCTCCTCGTGGGTGCCGCCCTCATGGGTGTTGATGTTGTTGGCGAAGGTGTAGACCGACTCGCCGTAGGACTCGTTCCACTGCATGGCGATCTCGAGCGACATGCCCTCTTCCTCGGCGCCGTACTCGACCACCGTCTTGTGGATCGGGGTCTTCGAGGCGTTGAGGTGCCGGACGAAGTCAGCGATACCACCGTCGTACTTGAAGGTGACCTCGCGGATCTTGCCCTCCTCGCCCTCCTCGACCCGCTCGTCGAGCAGGTTGATGGTGAGGCCGCGGGTGAGGAAGGCCATCTCCTGGAGGCGCCGGTAGATGGTCTGGAAGTCGAAGTCGACGGTCTCGAAGACGTTCGGGTCGGGCCAGAAGGAGACCGCCGAACCGCTCCGGTCGGTCGGCTCGCCCTTGTCCAGCGGGCTCGGCTTGGACTGGTGGTACTGCTGCCGCCAGACGAAGCCGTCCTTGTGGATCTCCACCGCCATCCGGCTGGAGAGGGCGTTGACGACCGAGACGCCGACGCCGTGCAGGCCGCCGGAGACGGCGTACGCCTTGCCGTCGAACTTGCCGCCCGCGTGCAGCACGGTAAGTGCCACCTCGACGCCCGGCTTCTTGAGCTTGGGGTGCAGGTCGACCGGGAAGCCCCGGCCGTTGTCGGTGACCCGGACCCCCCCGTCGGCGAGCAGCACCACGTCGATGGTGTCGCAGTGACCGGCCATCGCCTCGTCCACGGCGTTGTCGACGACCTCCCACACCAGGTGGTGCAGGCCACGCTCGCCGGTCGACCCGATGTACATACCGGGCCGCTTGCGGACCGCCTCCAGCCCTTCGAGGACGGTGATCGACTCGGCGCCGTACTGCTGATTGTCCTGCGCTGCCACCATCGGCCACTTTCTCGCGCCGTCCGCGCCGTCAGGCACGTCGGGCGCGGGTTCGGCGGGACAGGTACGCGACGTCGGCACGCGGACCGGCACCGGGGACAAGTTCCGGGGTACGGGTCGAACGCGCCGGTCGCCGCAGATGCCCGCGGATCGCGATCGGCTCGACCCGAGTCGGACAGGGATCGCGGGCCCGCTGGCGGTCCCGTGACCCTGCGCTCCGCACCGGGTCTTCGTCTCGCCCTAATCTTACTGTGCGCGGGCGATAGAACCACCAGTCGGCACCCCTTCGCAGCGGCTCAGATCTACGTAGCGGGCCGAACCGCGCTATCCGCGACTCCCCCTACACGCCAGGGCATGTTCGTCGGATCCGTCGCGCGACGCGATGCCGGACCGGCCGGTCCGCAAATCGGTCGGTGGGGCCGGTACCGTGCACGGCGGACGTTCCCCTGTAGTCGGGTTTCACGGACGGTCTTGATCTTTGACGGCCGGAACCGGACGATCGATCCGTTTGATCTGACTGACCCGACCCGCGCTCGTTGAGAGGTGACACCAGATGGGGCTGGACAACGTCGCGGTCCAGTGGCCGCGGACCGGCCGCTTCTACGACCCGGTCGCACCGGCCGAGTTCGTCGACTTCGGCGACATCGTCGACGTGCCGGGCATCTCGGCGCCGACCGCCGCGCTCGCCGAACTCATCGCGAAGACAGGTACGGTCCGCGCCACCGCGTACACCGAGGTGGTGGATCTCATCCTCGGCCTGGACGGTGTGCTGTACGCCACCGAGGCTGCCGCCGAGGACGAGGATCCGGTGATCGACCCCGACGGGTGCTCCTGGATCGCCAGTGGCGTCGAGCGGTTCGTCGCGGCGCATCGGCCACACGGGGAGGCGGTCACTTTCGAGTCGGTCGGCACGGTGCTGCGCTCGTTGCTTTCCGACGGCCGTCTCGCCGAGCAGCAGCTGCGCTGGCTGGACAGCCGGCTCGACGCCCTCCGCGACGACACCGGCGCGGCACCGCAGTGGACCTTCACCTGCGCGGAGCTGAGTGTGGTGGCCGCGTTCTACCGGCGCTGCGCCGAGCGTGGTTTCGCCGTCTACGCCGAGTCCGCCGCGCCACGGCGGATGGGTCAGCCGTAGGTGTCGCGTGGGCCGCGACCGCGTACCCGGCGCGGCCCACGCGACCAGGAGGGCGCGGCCGGGCCGTGGATGTGCAGCTTGCGGACCACGTTGTGGCCGACCTGCCGGGCGATCTGCTGCAGCAGCGAGCCGGCGAGCAGGCGCAGTTGAGTCGCCCAGGCGGTGGAGCGGGCTTCCACGGTCAGTTCGCCGTTCTCCAGCTTCACCGGCCGGCTGTGTTGGGCCACCTCGGGGCCGACCACCCGTTCCCAGGCGCCGAAGACGGTCGCCTCGGCGGCCGGTTGCTGCCAGCCACGGGCCTTCACCAGCCGGTCCAGCACGGCGCCGAGAAGCTGTGGATCGCGTGGGTCGGGCCCTGGGCCCGAGTAGCCCCGCAGCCGGCGCTCCCCGTCGCCCGTCCCGGTCGTGCCGCGTCGCCGGGTCCGGGAGGCGGTGTCCCGCTTCGCCTTGGCCGCGTCGAGTACGGCGCGGGCGAGCTGCGGCCCGGACATCCCCGCCGGTTCGCTCACGGCCGATTCCCCGGCGCCGCCGGCCGGTGCGGCACCGCGCTCCGGGCGCTGCGACTCATCTGACACGACGCACCGTCCCCTCGGTCACCTCGTAGCGGGCACCGCGTAGGGCGGCCGGCACATCGTCGGCGACCGCGCAGGTCACCAGCAGTTGGCTCGCCCCGCTGACCAGTTCGGCCAGCCGGTCCCGCCGTCCCACGTCCAACTCGGCGAAGACGTCGTCGAGCACCAGTACCGGTTCGATTCCGTCGCTGCGCAGCAGTTCGTAGCCGGCCAGCCGGAGGGCGAGCGCGTACGACCACGACTCGCCGTGGCTGGCGTACCCCTTGGCGGGCAGCGGACCGAGGGTGAGGGTGAGATCGTCGCGGTGCGGGCCGACCAGGGTGGTGCCGCGCTCGATCTCCGCGGTGCGGGATTCCTCCAGCGCCGCGGCGAACACCGTCGCCAGGGTTTGTCGGTCGGTGGTGGGCTCGGCCAGTTCCACCGACGGCCGGTACGCGATGCTCGCCGCGCCGCGCCCGGCGGCCACCGCGTCGTACGCCTTGGCCACGTGCGGGGTCAGTGCGGCGACCAGTTCCAGGCGGCCGGCGAGTAGTTCGGCGCCGTGCCGGGCCAGGTGGGCGTCCCAGACGGCCAGGGTCGACAGGTCACCGCCCCGCGACCCGCCGGTCTTGCGGGCCAGGTACGCGGTGCGCAGCAGTGCGTTGCGTTGCCGGACCACCCGGTCGTAGTCGGCGCGGACCCCCGCGTACCGGGGTTGACGCAGCACCAGCAGGTCGTCGAGGTAGCGGCGGCGTTCGGCCGGATCGCCCCGGACGAGTTCGAGGTCTTCCGGGGCGAACATCACCAGCCGTAGCGCGCCGAGCACGTCGCGGGCCCGGCGGGCGGGGGCTCGGCCCAGTCGGGCGCGCTTGGCCTTGCCCGGGACGATCTCCAGCTCGATCAGCAGTTCCCGGCCCTCGTGCACCACCGCGCACCGGATGATCGCGGCGGCGGCGTCCATCCGGACCAGGGGCGCGTCGGTGGCGACCCGGTGTGAGTCCAGCGTCGCCACGTAGCCCAGCGCTTCGACGAGGTTGGTCTTACCGACGCCGTTGGCACCGATCAGGACGTTCGGCCCCGGTTCGAGGTCGACGCCGACCCGCTGGTAGGAGCGGAAGTCGACCAGTTCGAGCCGGCGGACGTACACGGGAGCGGATGCCGGTCAGCGCTTGCGGACGGCGTGCCCGCCGAACTGCTGGCGCAGCGCGGAGACGGCCTTCAACGCCGGCGACTCGTCCTGGCGGGAAGCGAACCGGGCGAACAGCGAGGCGGTGATGACGTTGAGCGGTACGGCGAGGCGGATCGCCTCGTCCACCGTCCAGCGGCCCTCGCCGGTGTCCTCGGTGTAGTCGCTGAGCTGGGTGAGCTCCGGGTCCTCGTCGAGCGCCCGGTCCAGCAGGTCCAGCAGCCAGGAGCGGACCACGGTGCCTTCCCGCCAGGACTTGATCACGCCTGGCACGTTGGTCACCAGTTCGGAGGCGGTCATCAGTTCGTAGCCCTCGGCGTAGGCGTGCATCAGGCCGTACTCGATGCCGTTGTGCACCATCTTGGCGTAGTGGCCGGCGCCGACCGGGCCGGCGTGCACGAAGCCGTACTCGCTCTCGGGCTTGAGCGCGTCGAAGATCGGCATGAGTCGCTCGACGTGCTCCTGGGCACCACCGACCATCAGGCCGTAGCCGTTCTGCCGGCCCCACACCCCGCCGGACACTCCCACGTCGAGGTAGCCGATGCCGCGTTCGTCGAGCCGTTGCGCCCGGGGGGCGTCGTCGCTGAACCGCGAGTTGCCGCCGTCGATGATGAGGTCGCCCTCGGCCAGGACCTCGGCCACCTCGTCGATGGTGGCGTCGGTGACGCCGGCGGGGACCATCACCCAGACCGCCCGTGGCCGGTCCAACTTCTCGGCCAGCTCGGCCACGCTCGCGACGTCGCTTCGCTCCAGGGTGTGGTCCAGACCGACAACCTCGTGACCGGCGGCGCGCAGTCGCTCGCGCATGTTGCCGCCCATCCGGCCGAGGCCTATCAGGCCGAGCTGCATCTTCTGGCTACCTTCCATGCTGTGGGGTACGCCCTGCCGGTCAGCGGGACACGCGGATCGGCATGATCAGATACCGGTACCCACTGATGACCTCGCCATCCTCCCCGGCCGCGGAAATCACCGCGGGCTTGAAGGCGTCGACGAAGTGCAGGACGGCGAACTGGGCGCCGAGGTTGGCCAGCCCGTCGATGAGGTACTGCGGGTTGAAGCCGATGGTGAGCGGCTCGCCGGAGAAGGTCGCCTCCATCGCCTCGCTGGCCCGGGCCTCCTCGGTGCCGCCGGCTTCGACGACCAGCCCGTCGGCGCTGAAGCTCAGCAGCACCGGCGTGGTCCGCTCGGCGACCAGGGCGACGCGCTTGACCACCTCGATGAGGGTGCTGACCGCCACCTGGGCCTCGGCGTTGTGGCTGGCCGGGAAGAGCGAACGCACGGGCGGGTAGTTGGCGCCGTCGAGCAGGCGGCTGGTGGTCCGCCGGGTGCCGCCGGAGAACCCGATCATCCCTTCGCCGGCCGATCCCTGGGAGAGGGCGAGGGTGACCTGGCCGCCGAGCGGCCCGAGGGCCTTGGCGGTGTCGTTGAGCGTACGGGCCGGGACCAGAGAGTTGATGGTGATCTCCGGGTCATCCGGGTTCCACTGCATCTCGCGCAGCGCCAGCCGGTAACGGTCGGTGGCGAGCATGGCCAGGGTGCCGCCGGACAGCTCGATCCGGACGCCGGTCATCATCGGCAGCGTTTCGTCGCGGCTGGCGGCGATCGCCACCTGCGCGACGGCCGAGGCGAAGGCGGCGGCGTCCACCGTGCCGGCGCTCTCCGGCATCTCGGGCAGGGCGGGATAGTCCTCCACCGGCATGGTGGGCAGGGTGAACCGGGCGCTGCCGCAGACCAGTTCGAGGTGTGCCCCGACCGCGGCGATGTCGACCGGCTTGGCGGGTAGCGCCTTGGTGATCTCGGCTAGCAGGCGCCCGGAGACCAGGGCGGCACCGTCGGCGTCGCCCTGCACCTCCACGGTGACCTGGCTGCTGACCTCGTAGTCGAAGCCGGAGACCTGCAGGCTGCCGTCGGTGACGCGGAGCATCACCCCGGCCAGCACCGGCACGGACGGCCGGTTGGGCAGGCTCTTTGCGGTCCAGGCCACGGCCTCGGCGAGCGCGTCGCGCTCCACTCGGAATTTCATCAATGCCTCCGCGTCGACGTCGACGTCGTCAACTCTCTCATGCCGGACGCTGCCCACCGACCCGCCCGGTGTGCGGGTACCCCTCGCACCTTAGGGCGCGAGGGTATCGGCTGTGTGCCCGGCCCCGTGGATCGTGTCGCTGCTGACGGGTGTTTCCGGCAACTGCCGCACGATCCACAGGAAGTCCAACGCCGATGATTGGTTTTTGTTCTTTATAGAAGAGATAACCCATCGTCTTCGTCGCACCTGTGCAAACTGTGGAAAACTCGTGTCGGCGCAGGTCAGACCGGTTATCCACCGGTGGTTTTCCTGTGGATAACCAGGGGTGTAACCGGGCTGCTCATCCACAGGGCGTCGTCGCACCCCCGGTTGTCCACCGCCGTCCACCGGTTATCCACCGGTTATCCACCGACTTTCTCCCCAGGCCTGTGGATCGTCGGGCGGGCCCGATCGACCGTTATCCACAGAACCTTCAACAGGTCGCCCACAGGCGGGCCGCCATCGGTGGACAACGCGACCCGTTGTCCCCAGCCGTCCCCAGGCGTCCACAAGGCTGTCCACAGCCTTCATCCACAGGCTGTGGATAAACCCAGGTCGACGCTGAGCGGTTGTCCACCGCCGGTGGACAACGAGCTGTGGACAACGATTGCAGCCCGCCATGGACACGCCCTCGATGCTGTGGTCTACACCTCGTCGAGGGGTCAAGCATCGGAGCACGGAAAAGCCCGGCCGGTGCTCCGGCCGGGCCTTCGGGTGGGGTACGGAAGGGCGACTTCAGCTCGCCGCGCCGCGCCTGACGCCGTCGCTCAGGTGTTCTGCTTGATCCGGTTGGTCAGCTCGGCGATCTGGTTGTAGAGGGAACGTCGCTCGGCCATCTGCTGGCGGATCTTGCGGTCGGCGTGCATGACCGTGGTGTGGTCGCGACCACCGAACGCCTGGCCGATCCGGGGCAGGGACAGGTCGGTCAGTTCGCGGCACAGGTACATGGCCACCTGACGGGCGTTGACCAGCACCCGGGATCGGGAGTGCCCGCGCAGGTCCTCCAGGCTGACCCCGAAGTAGTCGGAGGTGGCGGCCATGATCTGGTCGGCGGTGATCTCCGGGCCGGCGCCGTCGGGGATGAAGTCCCGCAGCACCTCCTCGGCCAGCGACAGTTCCACGTTCGATCGGGTCAGGCTGGCGAAGGCGGTGACCCGGATCAGCGCGCCCTCCAACTCCCGGATCGAGTTCGACACCCGGGAGGCGATGAACTCCAGTACGTCCGGCGGGGCGTACAGCCGTTCCTGGGCGGCCTTCTTCTGCAGGATCGCGATCCGGGTCTCCAGGTCGGGCGGTTGGATGTCGGCGAGCAGGCCCCACTCGAACCGGGTCCGCAGCCGGTCCTCCAGCGTGGCCAACTGCTTGGGCGACCGGTCGGAGGTGATCACGATCTGCTTGTTGGCGTTGTGCAGGGTGTTGAAGGTGTGGAAGAACTCTTCCTGGGTCCGCTCGCGGTTCTCCAGGAACTGGATGTCGTCGATCAGCAGGATGTCGACGTCGCGGTAGCGGCGCTGGAAGGCACTGGTCTTGTCGTCGCGCAGCGAGTTGATGAAGTCGTTGGTGAACTCCTCGGTCGAGACGTACCGGACCGAGCGGGCGTTGCCCAGGGTGGTGGCGTAGTGGCCGATGGCGTGCAGCAGGTGCGTCTTGCCCAGCCCGGAACTGCCGTAGATGAACAGCGGGTTGTACGCCTTCGCCGGCGACTCGGCCACCGCCACCGATGCCGCGTGGGCGAACCGGTTCGACGAGCCGATGACGAAGGTCTCGAACATGTACTTGGGGTTGAGCCGGTTGCCGCCGCTGTCCGCGCCCGTCAACAGTCGCCGGTCGTCCCGTGGCCGGTGATCCACGCCACTTCGGCCGGGCCCGCTGTCGGTGCCGTCGTCGACCGGCAGGGCCCGAATGACGTGTTGGTCCCGCGCGGAGGCACCGTGCTCCTCGCCGAACCGGGCACCGAAGCCACGCGGACCGCTTTCCGGCGGGTCGAAGCGGCCGCCACGGTCGGTGAAGCCGAGTCGGTCGACGGGCTGACGGACGGCTTCCCCGGACAGGTCGGGCGACTCGACGAACGCGACACCGAAGAGCGGTTCCTGACCGTCGGCCATGGGCGGACCCGGGTGGGGAGCCGCCTCGGGCGGTGGGCCGTCGGGTGTGGGCCGGTCGAACCGGCCCGAGTTCGGTTGCTCGGGAATGAGCGGGAGCTGCTGCCGGGCGTCGGCCGGGGCTGTTTCGAAGACGTCCGGGGCCTGGTTCTGGCCGGCGGCGCCGGGGCTCAGCTCCGGGGCGCCGCGGTAGATCGTGCCCACGGCTCGGCCGTCGTCCGGTACGCGGACGGTCACCGCGACCTGGATCGGTCTGCCGAGCCGGCGACTGAGCGCCTCGGTGATGGCCGGCCGTAGCCGGGACTCGATCACGTCCCGAGTGAAGGCGTCCGGCACCGACAGCAGCACGGTGTCCTCGACGATGGCCCGTAGCCGAGTCAGTCGCAGGTACGCTCGCTGCTGCGCGGAGATGATCTCGTCGGCGAGTTCTTCCGTGGTCGCCGTCCACACCGCGGCAAGGTCGGTCGTACCGGCCACCGTCGTGCCACCCCCTCGCCTCTGCTCCCGGACACCGCCGTCTCCGGCCGTCCGGATGGCTCGTACCGAGCGGGCGCCACCTCATCACCCACCCGGTCGTCCCACCGGTCGTCCTCCACAAGTTATCCACAGCCTGTGTACCGACCGATTGTGGCCGCCCGCCGGGCGCGGGTCGGACCTGCCCCCTGCCATGACCGGGCGCTGAAGCGGGTTCACCGTGCCGAACGATTGACTGCCATGTCCGGTCTTGCCTGCCGGCAACAATCCCGGAGCTGGAGACGCTGACCGCAATCGGGCACGGTAACAGCGTTGTCGCCGCATCATCAACCGTCGACGCACCCGACCCTTGTCGGCATCCGGGAAAAACACCGCTTCACCGCAGCTGACTGGCGCAGCCGAGGCGGTTTGACGGTGATTGCACCCCGACCTAGGCTGGAGCGGCTGCTCTTACGCCCTCTGCTAGGGTGACGGGTGCTTGCTGTCCGCGGTCGTTTCTCCCACTCGTCGAGGTGTCGTCGAGCACAGGGGAGGTGTCGCACCGTCTGGGCAGCGCCGATCGGGGCCACCGCAGAGCGGCAGCCTGGACCACCACGACCCCGGCGATCACTCGCCCGGGGCGTCCGACAACGGAGAGCCTGACGTGAGCAAGCGCACCTACCAGCCGAACAACCGCCGGCGCGCCAAGACCCACGGCTTCCGGCTGCGCATGCGCACCCGGGCCGGCCGTGCCATCATCTCGACCCGTCGTACCAAGGGCCGCACCCGCCTGTCGGCCTGAGGCTGATCGGGTCTGCTCCGGGGAATGTGGCAGTCGTGCTGGCAGCCGCGCAGCGACTGCGGCGCAGTAGCGACTTCGCCGCAGCGGTTCGCGGTGGCCGCCGGGCCGGCCGGGGCACCCTGGTCGTCCACCTGACTCTGCCGAGCGCAGCCGGATCCACCGACCCAGCGTCGAAGCCGGTGCGGGATGGTGCGGAGGCGGACTCCGCGTCACTACCCCGCGCCGGCTTCGTGGTTTCCAGGGCCGTCGGGCCCGCGGTGGTCCGGAACAAGGTCCGCCGCCGGCTACGGCACCTGGTCCGGGAGCGGCTCGACGACCTGCCGGCCGCAAGCACCCTCGTCGTACGCGCCCTGCCGCCAGCGGCGGACGCCACCTATCAGCGGCTCGGCGCCGATCTGGATGCCGCGCTCACTGCGGCCCGGACCGCCCGAGGACGGCGACGGTGAGCGGCGAGCCGGTGTCGCCCCGACCGGCTACCGCTGGTGCCCGGGCGCTGGCCCTACCCATCATCGCGTACCGTCGGTGGATAAGTCCGGCTCTGCCGGCCCGCTGTCGGTTTCACCCGTCGTGCAGCGCGTACGCCCTTGAATCGGTGGCGCGGCACGGTGCGCTCCGGGGGGCCGTGCTGACGGTCCGGCGGCTGTCGCGCTGCCACCCATTTCATCCTGGTGGATACGACCCGGTGCCGGAGCCGGGCGGCCGCCGAGCTGCCGACGTGACTGGAGCCTGAGAATTGAGTCTCGACTGGATCTACTACGCGATTTCGTGGATCCTGCTGACCTGGCATTCGGTCTGGGACGCCATCGGGGTTCCGGCCACCGCGGTCCTCGGCACCAACTGGTCCTGGATCCTGGCGATCTTCTTCCTGGTGGTCACCGTCCGGGTGATCCTGTTCCCGGTCTTCGTCAAGCAGATCAAGTCGCAGCGGGCGATGCAGGCGCTTCAGCCCCAGGTGAAGGCGCTGCAGGAGAAGCACAAGGGTGACCGGGAGACGCTCCAGAAGGAGATGATGGAGCTCTACCGGAAGGAAAAGGCCAACCCGCTCATGGGCTGCCTTCCGATGTTCCTCCAGATCCCGGTCTTCCTCGGCCTCTTCCACGTGCTCAAGCGCCTCAACCCGGACCGTGGCGAGGGCGCCAAGACGCTGTACAACTGGACGGTGGACCAGTTCGACAGCGCTTCGGCGGCCACCCTGTTCACCGCGCCGATCGCCGGCAAGTTCGGGTCCACGGCAGAGGAACTGGCCCGGCTCGGCGCCAACGGCACCACCGTCAAGATCATGGCCGGTGTCCTGGTGCTGGTGATGATGGGCACCACGTACCTCACCAGCCGTCAGATGATCCTCAAGACCGGCTGGGCGGAGGACCCGCAGCAGCGGATGATCCAGCGTCTGATGCTCTACGGCATCCCACTGTCGCTGCTGATCTCCGGCGCGATCTTCCCGATCGGTGTGATCATCTACTGGGTCACCAACAACCTCTTCACCCTCGGCCAGCAGCAGTGGGTGCTGCGCAAGTTCCCGCCGCCCGTGACGGCGACCAGCAAGCCGGGCACCACCTCCGGGCGCGACGGGAAGCAGCCGGCGAAGGCGGGCGGCCTGCTCGGCCGGAGCAAGCCCGCCGCAGCACCGCCGAAGCCGGCCGCGCCGACGGTCGCCGCCCCCAAGCCGGGTGCCAAGCCGGCGAACCCGAAGAAGGGCCGCCCAGCCAAGCGGAAGGGCTGAAAATCGTCCGGGCCGCCGCCGGAGACGGTGGCGGCCCGTTGCGTGACGGTGCCGTCGCCGGAAGGCCGGTGCCGCAGGCGCGAACCGCCGCGCGTGCCGCGGCGTACGGGCGAGACTGACCCCTGCAGACGACGTGCCCGTGGGCACCGGCGACCTCCCGCCGGCCGCGGGAAACCAGCGGACCTCAGGTCCGGCCGAGCGAGTACGGAGATGACACCGTGACCGACACCAGCATCCCCCGCGCCGACCAGCAGCCCTTGGACGACGAGCCGACCGTGACGGCTCCGGTCGACGGCGAACCGGAGGAGACCGACGCGGAGCCGGCGCCGAGCAAGGCAGCCGGTGACGGCGATCTGTTCCGACAGAGCGAGATCGCCGCCGACTACGTCGAAGGACTGCTCGACATCCTCGACTACGACGGTGATATCGACGAGTTGGTGTCCGGTGGCCGGCCGGTGGTGGAGGTGGTCGGTGGCCGCCTGCAGAACCTGGTCGGTCAGCGGGGTGCCACCCTGGAGGCGCTCCAGGAACTTTCCCGGCTCGCCGTCTTCCGGCAGACCGGTTCGCCGAGCCGGCTGCTGCTCGACATCGGGGGCTACCGGGCCAATCGCCGCAAGGAACTCGCGGCCGTCGCACGCAACGCCGTCGAGAAGGTGAAGGAGCACGGCGAGCCGGTGCGGCTGGAGCCGATGTCGGCGTTCGAGCGCAAGTGTGTGCACGACGTGGTCAACGCGATCGACGGTGTGGAGAGCGAGTCCGAGGGTGTCGAACCCAACCGGCGCATCATCGTCAGCCCGACGGACTGAACGGGTGGTCCGGGACGACATCAGGGGCGGTCTCTCGTCCGGCCCGGGTGGTACGCCGCCCGGGCCGCCGGCTGCCCAGCCCGAGCTGCCCCGGCCGGTCCGGCCACCCGACCCCGGCGTGGCGGTGCTACCGCCCGAGCTGGCCGGGGCGGCCCGCCGGCTGATCGGCGACCGGCTCGATCTCGCTGCCGCGTACGCCGAACTGCTGGTCACCGACGGCGTGCTGCGTGGCCTGATCGGCCCGCGCGAGGCACCTCGGATCTGGGACCGTCATCTGCTGAACTGCGCGGCGGTCGCCGAACTCATTCCGGCCGGCGCGACCGTGCTCGACGTGGGCTCAGGGGCGGGACTGCCGGGACTGGTGCTCGCCATCGCCCGACCCGACCTCACGGTGACGCTGATCGAACCGCTGGCCCGTCGTACCGCATTCCTGCAGGAGGCGGTGGACGTGTTGGCGCTCGACGGGTCGGTCCGGGTGTTCCGTGGGAGGGCGGAGGAAGCGGCAGCGGGAGCGGACCCGCTGCGCGGCGACGTGGTGACGGCCCGAGCCGTGGCGCCCCTGGACCGACTCGCCACCTGGTGCCTGCCACTGGCCGTGCCGGGTGGGCGTCTGCTCGCTCTGAAGGGCGCCTCGGCGGCCGAGGAGATCGCCGAGCACGCCGCGGCGGTACACCGCCTGGGTGGTGGTGGTGCCGTGCTGCGCCGATGCGGCGAAGGCGTCCTGGAGCCGCCCACCACGGTCGTGGAGATCGTGCGGGAGCGAGTGGTCGGCCCGACGTCCAAGGTGGCGGCCCGGAAGCCGCGAGCCGGTCGTTCGCGTCGGCGATGATCAGGCCGGTAGAGGGGATCAACAGGTCCCTCGGCCGGCAATCCGGACGTAATCGCCCAGCCCCGGCCGGCGGGTTGCGAACCCGACGTGGACCGGCCGCGCCCATGCGCCGTAGGCTGACCGCGCGTCGATAGTGTGGAGCGGGCGGTGAGGTCCTCCGGGGCCCGGCCGCTTCCGCCGGGCGGTACCTCTGCGGAGAGCGCGCGAGTGGCCCGGTTGACGGGGTGCGGACCGACCATCCGGAGCGGGTAGGGATGACAGGTGCATGACGACGGCAGGTACGACGATCCACGGGTGACCGGGGCAGCGGACGACCCTGTTTCACGTGAAACCGAATACCCGGGTTGGCGGTCCGCCGGGGCGCCGCAGAGCCCTTCGGAGTCCGACCGGGAGGCACCCACGTCGGGTGTCCCATGGTCTTCGGCGCGAGACGCGTCCGACCCGGGCGGCCGGCCCGTCAACGCCACCCCGGAGGCACGGGTGATCCCGATCCGGCGGAACACCTCGGCATCGGCCCGATTCGAGCCGGCAACGGCCAGCCAGCAGGCGCCCGGCGTGGTGCCCGATCCCCGGTCTACGGCTGACCCGCCCGTGGCCTCGGCGGCGCCCTACGGCCCGACCGGCACTGACGCCGCGTACGTTTCACATGAAACTCCAACGCGCGAAGAGGATGATCCACCGTTGGCTATGGAGGCGATGCGCGCCGTGCAGATCCTGAATCCCAGTGGCGAGGTGAGCATGCCTCGGCCGGAGCGGACCCGGGTCATGTGCGTCGCGAACCAGAAGGGCGGCGTGGGCAAGACCACGACGACGGTGAACCTGGCGGTGGCGCTCGCCCTGCACGGCAACCGGGTCCTGGTGGTCGACCTGGACCCGCAGGGCAACGCCTCCACCGGACTGAACGTCCCGCATCACACCGGTGTGCCGGACGTCTACGAATGCTTGATCAACAGCGTGCCGCTGGAGGAAGTGACCCAGGCGGTCGAGGGTATCCCCAACCTCTGGTGCGTGCCGGCCACCATCGACCTGGCCGGCGCTGAGATCGAGTTGGTGTCGGTGGTGGCGCGCGAATCGCGGCTGGCCCGGGCCATCGACGCGTACCCCGGGCACTTCGACTACGTCTTCATCGACTGCCCGCCGTCGCTCGGCCTGTTGACGGTGAACGCGTTGGTGGCCGCGCAGGAAGTGCTCATCCCCATCCAGTGCGAGTACTACGCGCTAGAAGGACTGAACCAGCTGATCAACAACATCAATCTGGTCCGCCAGCACCTCAACCCCCGGCTCGCGGTGTCCACGATCCTGCTCACCATGTACGACCGTCGTACCCGGCTCGCCGACGCGGTCGAGCAGGACGTGCGGAACCACTTCGGCGACAAGGTGCTCCAGGCGGTGATTCCGCGTAACGTCCGGGTCTCGGAAGCACCCAGCTACGGGCAGTCGGTGATGACCTACGATCCCGGTTCGCGGGGGGCGACGAGTTACTTCGAGGCCGCCCAGGAGATTGCCGAGCGAGGGGTCAAGGAACCGGTGAGCCGGAATGCGTAGTGCGGACGAGGCGCTGGGAGGCGTGGCATGAAGAACCGTCCTCGGGGTGGTCTGGGACGGGGCCTTGGGGCGCTCATCCCGACCGGGCCGGCCCCGGATGCTGGTGCTGGTGTCGTACCGGCTGGAACGAGCAGCACGGCCGACGGTGGCCGACCAGTCGTTCCGCCGCCGCCGGCGGCGGCGGTGGCACCACCGATCGAGCTGGATCCGATCCTCAGCCCGGTGCCCGGCGCTCGCTTCGCCGAGATCCCGGTCGACTCGATCGTGCCCAACCCCAAACAGCCGCGGCAGGTCTTCGACGAGGATGCGCTGGAGGAACTGAAGACCTCCATCCAGGAGGTCGGCTTCCTCCAGCCGATCGTGGTGCGGCAGCTCGACGACGAGAAGTTCGAACTCGTCATGGGCGAGCGCAGATGGCGGGCGGCGCAGGCCGTCGGCCGGGAGAACATCCCGGCAATCGTCCGCGACACCCGTGACGACGCGATGCTGCGGGACGCGCTCCTGGAAAACATCCACCGGGCGAACCTGAACCCGTTGGAAGAGGCCGCCGCCTATCAGCAGCTGCTGGAGGAGTTCGGCGCCACCCACGAGGAACTGGCCCGCCGGATCGGGCGTAGCCGACCGCAGATCTCGAACACCATCAGGCTGCTGAATCTGCCGGCCCAGGTGCAGCGGCGGGTCGCCGCCGGGGTGCTGTCCGCAGGACACGCTCGGGCGCTGCTCAGCTTGGAGGATCCGGACACCCAGGAGCAGCTCGCGCTGCGAATCGTCGCCGAGGGCCTGTCGGTCCGCGCGACCGAGGAGATCGTCGCGCTGACCCTGAGCGAGGGGCCGGGTAAGAAGGAATCGGCCAAACGCCGGCCGAAACCGCACGCGCCCGCTCTGAACGATCTCGCCGACCGGCTTTCCGACCGCTTCGACACCCGGGTGAAGGTCGACATCGGGCGGAACAAGGGGAAGATCACGATCGAGTTCGCCACGGTCGACGACCTGGAACGGATTGTCGGCCTCATCGGCGTCGAACAGGCAGAGTCGGAGATGTAACAGGGGCGTTGTTACCACCGGCCGGGCGCCGCCGGTGGTAACAACGCAACCGGCGATCGACGGAGCCGGCGCGCGTCAGCGAGGGCTCGTTTCACGTGAAACGAGCCCTCGGTTGTCGAACCATGCGGTCCGCACCATAGCTGGACCAGCCAGTGCCCGCAGTACCTTCCGTTGTCTCCGCCGCTGGGGACACGTGCCGTGTGCCGACGGTCTCGTCGCCGCCTGCACCATCGCTGCCGGGCTGCACCCGTTGCTGCGGGGCTTCTCTGTCGTTGCCCGGGCTGATGGTGCTCGTTCTCGTCGTGCTCTCTCGTCATGCTCAGCGGAGCCGGTATTGGGACTGGCTGGGCTGTGGCGAGCCCGGTGGACGGTGTTGTCGTCGGTCATGCAGCACCGGCATTGGCCTTGGCTCCCCCGCAGCAGGGCTTCGAGGGTGATAACTTCGTCGGCCTCCTTGCCAGCCTCGACCGGGACTCGCCTCGCCGCCACCCGTGCGACTCCAGATGATCCACGCAGTTTCAGGGAAGTTGCGGTGTCAGCCTGCCCGTGAGACAGCAACTTCGCCGAAACTGTGTCGATCAACTCTTGCTGAGGTCAAGCCGGTCACCAAGAGCAGCACTCCGCCCCGACCGGCCGGTACCACCGATGGCCGGCACCACCGCGATCGGGGTGGTTGTGCATCTACTGGCCACCGCCATCGAGGAGGGCCGGGGCCTTTCCTCGATGGCGGCGTGCTGGCCAGCGCCGCCTACCGCCTGCTGCTGGTCTGGCGGCCTGGTCCCGGCCTGCGGCTAGTGCGGTGTCCGTTGACGTGCGCTGGGTTGGCTGCCGGTCGGAGTTTGTCGTACGGGTGGTGTTGGGTGTGGTTCGTGTCTCGTCGTCGGGGTCCTGCCGCTGCTCGGGTTGTGTGTTGCACTGCGCGGGTGGCGTTGCGGGTGACGGTTGGGCAGCGGCGGCGGTGTTTTGGCCTGTGTCGGGTGCGGATCTCTATGGCTCAGGGTGCCCGGCCGCTGTGGGTGCGGTTGGCGCGCCAGGTGCCGTAGCGGGTCGACCAGGTCCGCCTCGGTCACCCTGTTCTGTGTGGGCGGCCGGCTGTTTTTGGATGTGACCGCCGAAGTGCCGGTGGCAATCTATCCGCTCGGTGAGGGGCCGGATCCGGCCCGGGTGGCTGGTGTGGATCTCGGGATCATCCACCCCTACGCGGCGGCCGGCCCGGACGGGGAGGGCCTGTTGGTGTCGGGGCGGGCGATCCGCGCCGAGCACCGCATGCACCTGGCCGACACCAAACGCCGCCGCCGCGCCGTCTCACGGCGGGCCCCGAAACCGGGCCAGCGGGGTTCGCGGCGGTGGCGCAGATACCGCCGCCGAACACGGCTGGTCGAAGGCCGGCACAAGTGGCGGGTCCGGCAGGTCCAGCACGAAGCCGCTCGCATGGTGGTGTCCTGGGCGGTGCAGCGGCGTGTCGGTGTGCTCAAAGGTCGGCGACCCCCGCGGCGTGTTGGACACCGATGCGGGGCGGCGGACCCACCACCCCCACCACAGTTGTGCTGCCCGGGGTGGTCACGCACCGTCGAGCCGGCCGACACCTCCCCGGTGCCGGCCAGTCCCGACGTGACCCCCGCCGCCCACCCCAGGCAGCGAGAGGATCAGTTGGCCCGCGGAGGCTCGCCCCACCACCCGGGGAGGATCGCTCGCCCAACGGCGAGGATCCACAACAATCCACCGAAAACCCGGTGAACGTCAGTGGACACCGCACTAGCGCAGATGCCGGGCGAAGAACCGGGCAGCGTCCTCCCCTGCGAACTGCGGGACACCGGTGTGTCCGCCCATGTTGGCGTGCAGCGTTTTCTCCTTGGAGCCGAAGGCGTCGAACAGGTCCAGGGCCGCCTGCCGGTCGTTCCCTTCGTCATCCCACTGCAGCAGGACGTGCAGCGGAATGGTGACCTGTCGGGCCTCCTCGAACATGGTGCGAGGCACGAAACTCCCGGCGAAGAAGCCGGCGGCCACGATGCGCGGCTCGACCACCGCAAGCCGGATGCCGACGGAGATCACTCCCCCCGAGTACCCGACCGGGCCGCCAATCTCGGGCAGCGATAGGAGGGCGTCCAGGGCGGCCTGTGATTCTGGGGCCGCCTTGTCGACGAGCGGAAGGATGAGGGCGTCGATGATCTCGGCGCTGACCGGCTCGCCGGTCTCCATGGCCCGGCGCAGGTCGGCGCGGGCCTGCTCGGCGGCGGTCCAACGGGGCCGGTTACCGCTCCCGGGGAGCTCGATGGTGGCTGCAGCGAAGCCATCCGCCGCAGCGTGGCGGGCCCGCGCCACCAGGCGGGGGTACATCTTGTGCAGTCCAAGCGGGGGATGGCCGAGCAGGATCAGCGGGACCGGTGCGGATGCGGATGCGGGCGTCCACAGGATGCCGGGGATCTCGCCGAGGGTGAATTCGCGTTCGAGGACGCCGTCATCGAGGCGCTGTTCAGAAGCGAATCGCATGGTCGTGCCTTTCGGGAGCTCGTGAGCGGCGCTCCCGGACGACCTATCGCCCGACCGTGACCCCAGGGGGGAGCACCCATGTCGAAACGTTCACGGGTACCACCTCCTCGGTCTCTCGCACGGCCTCAGGAAAACTAGCAGCGGCCGCCGCGATCTGCCAAGCGTGTTTCTGCGCAGGTGGTCACGATCAAAGGCGGGCGAGTGCCGATCGGTTCGGTAGGGGGTGGGCCGTGGACAGGCCATGTTTCACGTGAAACGAGCTGAGGCCGGCTCGACCTCGGTGCTCAGCCGAGTGCGCACCGGGTTTTACGCGGAGCTGTCTTCGCGCCGGGACAACACGACTTCCGTACGGCGCAGCGGGGACACCTGGCCGCCCGAACGTTATCCACACCCGTTGTCCACAGGCTGGCTCCGTTTCACGTGAAACGGGAGCCGGAATCCCTTGTTGAGCCGGGAAGATCGCCACTACGCAGAGGTTCCCGAGCCTGTGGATATCTCTGGGGATAGTCGGTGGGTGACGCTGTCGCTTCCCTCGATCCTGGACGGAACCGAAGGTGGATGGGGTAGGGACAGCAGTGCCGGACTCGGTTAGGGTCAGCCTCGTGCGCGACACCCCTCCCTCAGTCCCGGACTTCACCCAGTGGCCGTCTTTTCCCTTCGAGGGCGAGCTGCGAATCAAGCCACTCGACGATCCGGTACCGGTCGAACCTCTCCGCAAGGGCGAGGCAGACCGGGAATGCACCGCGTGTCAGGCGCCCGACGATGCCTACATCTGGGTTGGTGAGCGGTGGCGCGTACGCGCGATGGACCGTCCCACGGGTCTGCCGATGGTGCTCATCCTGGAATCGCGGTCGCATTTCGACCTGGGCGACCTGCCCAATCTTCTCGCCGCCGAACTGGGCGTGATGACCGTACGGCTCGAACGGGCCATCCGGTCACTCGACGGAGTGGCCCGCGTGCACGTCAACCGCTGGGGTGACGGCTCGGCCCACCTGCACATGTGGTTCCTTGCCCGGCCGTACGGGCGACTTCAGCTCCGAGGTACCTTCCTCACCCTCTGGGATTCGATCCTGCCGCCGATCTCCGAGGACAAGTGGCGGGAGAACCTTGCTCTCGTGGCCGCCTGGCTTGCCGAGTTCGGTGGTCGGCCGCTGGCTGAGCCGCACCGGATCCAGTGGCAGGCCCCGTCCAGCCTGGCCATGCAGTCCGACCCGACCGAGGACGAGGTGCCGCAGGGCGGCTCGCTCCTGGACGCCATCGCGGAGACGGTCGAGCGGGCGGATACCGATGCCTCAGACCTCGGACGGCAATCGGCGACGACCGGGGCCGCGTCGACCGGCGCGCCGGAGGTTGAGGGGCCCTCGACCGGGGCCGCGTCGACGGCTGTTGCTGCCGCCGTACCATCGCCGCGACCGTCACCAGAAGCGGAGCCCGGCCTTGTGCCCGGACGGCAGGACGGCATCGCCGGGGCGGCAGCGGCGGACCCGGCAGCGGCGGACGCGGAGAGGGAAGCAGGCGCGGCAGATGGGCGGGTCGCGTCGACCACCGAGGCGAACCCGACGGCGCGTGGCCAGGCTTCCGAGCCGAAGGCGACAGAAATCGCCGGTGACGCGACCGGCCCGATCACCAGGTCGAGTGGTGCCTGAGATTCCGTCGTGCTGACGGCGGGACGGCTGTGCAGACAGCCGGGTTCCCAGCCGCTGAAGTGTTAAGAAGGGGCCCCTATACAACGCCAGGCGTTAATAAGGGGCCCTTCCTTACATCTCGGCCGTCAGCGGGTGGTGGCGCGGGTGACCAGGGTGGCGATGACCTGGCCGAAGTCCATGCCGGCGGCCTGCACCGCGAGCGGCAGCAGCGACGTCTCGGTCATCCCCGGCGAGACGTTGACCTCCAGGACGTGCGGTTGGCCGGCCGGGTCGACGATCAGATCGACCCGGCTGAGGTCACGTAGGCCGAGCGCGGTGTGGGCGGCCAGCGCGATCTCGGCCACCGAAACGGCCACCGCCGGATCCAGCCGGGCCGGAGTGTGCCAGGTGGTCCGGCCGGCGGTGTAGCGGGCGGCGTAGTCGTAGACGCCGTTCCGCGGCACGATCTCGACCGGCGGCAAGGCCTGCGGACCATCACCCAGGTCGACGACGGAGACCGCCACGTCCATGCCGGGCACGTAGCGCTCCACGAGCGCGGTCGGGTCGTACGCGAAACAACCGACCATGGCGGCGGGTAGGGAGGCGGTGTCCCGGACCACGGCGGCGCCGAGCCCGGAGCCCCCCTGCGCGGGCTTGACCATCAGCGGCAGTCCCAGCCGGTCGACGATGCGATCCAGCACGGCCACCGCACCCAACTCGCTGAACCGGTCGTGCGGCAGTGCGACCCAGTCCGGGGTGGCGATGCCGGCCTCCCGGAGCACCGCCTTCGCCGAAGGCTTGTCCCAGGCCAGTCGGGAGGCCCGCGCGTCGCAGCCGATGTACGGCACGCCGCAGAGGTCGAGTACTCCGCGCAGCGATCCGTCCTCGCCGGTGGCACCGTGCAGGGCGATCACCACGGCGTCGGGCGGATCGGCGTCCAGCGCGGGCAGCAGGGCAACGTCGGCGTCGCGCAGCTCGGCCTCCATCCCGACCGCTCGCAGCGCGTCGAGCACCCGGCGGCCGGAACGCAGCGACACGTCGCGTTCGTAGGACAGACCACCGGCGAGCACGAGCACGTGCAATTCGCTGGCAGCGGCACCGGACACGAGGGCTTCCTCGGAAGCGTTGACACCCATGCCGGGCATCATGCCAAGTCGGGCCCCGGGGCGTCCGAGCCGGCCTGGCCCCGCCGGGCGCCCGGCCCGCCGACCGCACCGAACACCCGTCGCATGGCGATGTCCTGCTCCATCACGCCGGCCAACCGGCGGACCCCCTCCCGGATCCGCTCCGGCGAGGGGAAGGAGAAGTTGAGCCGCATGTGGCCGGTGCCGCTGCCGTCCGCGTAGAAGCCGGTGCCGGGGACGTAGGCCACCCGGGCGGCGATGGCCCGCGGCATCATCGCCTTCGCGTCCAGCCCGTCGGGCAGGGTGGCCCAGACGAACAGGCCGCCGGCCGGGGTGGTCCACCTGGTCCCGGCCGGCATCAGGTCCGCCAGCGCGGTGAGCATCGCGTCGCGCCGCTCCCGATAGACCTCCCGGTAGACCTTCAGCTGCTCGCGCCACGGCATCGTGCTGAGGTACGCGGTGACGGCGGACTGCGCGTACACGCTGGGGCAGAGGATCTGCGCCTCGCTGGCGATCACCAGCTTGTCCCGTACGGCGTGCGGGGCGAGGATCCAGCCGACCCGCAATCCGGGGGCGAAGGTCTTGGAGAAGGTGCTGAGGTAGAAGACGCCTTCGCGGCGGCGCGCCCGCAGCGGCGCGGGCGCTTCCCCCTCGAAACCGAGCTGGCCGTACGGGTCGTCCTCGACCACCAGCAGGCCGGCGCGCTCGCAGATGTCCAGGACCCGCTCGCGCCGCTCTTCGGTGAGCGTCACGCCGGCCGGGTTCTGGTAGGTCGGGATGGTGTAGAGGAACTTCACCCGCCGGCCGGCCCGGGCCTGGTCCGCGATGGCCGTCTCCAGCGCCTCCGGGATCAGGCCGTCGTCGTCCATCGGCACGTGCACGACCTGCGCCTGGGCGGCCTGGAACACCCCGAGCGCGCCGACGTAGGTCGGCCCCTCGGCGAGCACCACGTCACCCGGGTCGAGGAAGAGCCGGGCCACCAGGTCGAGCGCCTGCTGCCCGCCGACGGTCACCACCACGTCCTCCGGGGAGGCCCCGCATGCGGCGTCGATGCCGGAGAGGGCCATCACCTCGCAGATCCGTTCGCGCAGCTCCAGGGTGCCCTGGCCGATGCCGTACTGCAGGGTCGTGGTCCCGTGTTCGGCGCCGAGCCGGCCGAGCATCTCGCCGACGGCGTCGAGCGGGAGGGCGGCGATGAACGGGGCGCCGCCAGCGAGCGAGACCACTTCCGGCCGGCTGGCCACTGCGAACAGCGCCCGGATCTCCGAGGCGGTCATTCCCCGCACCCGGCGGGCGTACCGGTCGGTGTAGTCGTCGAGTGTCGTGCCGGTCATCACATCACCTCGGTGGCGGCTGGGACGGCTCCTTCCCGGATACCCGGGACACCGGCGACCATGGCGGCACGGCGCGCCGGATGTCGATCCTAGCCGCCATCTGCCGGCCGGGCGGTCTTCCGACGGCCCCGCGTCCACATGCCGGGCCCCGGGGGCTGCCCGTGTGGTGGGCGTTCGCGCGTACTCTCCCGTGGTGGCGATCGGCGGCGTACGATCGCTCGTCGGGGGCAGGAATGCGGCGGTCCGTCCGGGCCGGTACCGCCGCCGAACCTAGTGTGGGGGAAGCGCCTATGTCGCGACGTCTGGTCAGCCTGACCCTCGACACCCTGGAGGATCTTCCCCGGCCGTGCCGACAGTGCGTCTACTGGGAGCTTGATCCGGTTTCGGCCGATCGGGCGTGCGCGGCCGGCGATCCCGGGCTGGAGAAGGAGGCGTGGGTCTCGCAGACCCTGTTGGAGTGGGGTTCCTGCGGCAAGCTGATCTACGTCGACGGGATGCCCGCCGGTTTCGTCATGTACGCCCCGCCGGCGTACGTGCCACGGTCGATGGCCTTTCCCACCTCGCCGGTTTCCGCCGACGCGGCGCTGCTGATGACCGCGAACGTGGTGCCCGCCTTCGCCGGCGGCGGGCTCGGCCGGATGCTGGTGCAGGGGGTGGCCCGCGACCTGACCAAGCGCGGCATCAAGGCGATCGAGGCGTTCGGTGACGCCAAGTTCGGCGACGCCGCCGACCCGGGAGGGACCTGCGTCGCACCCGCCGATTTTTTCCTGTCGGTGGGCTTCAAGACCGTCCGCCCGCACCCCCGTTATCCCCGCCTGCGGCTGGAATTGCGGACGGCGCTGAGCTGGAAATCGGATGTCGAGTACGCGCTGGAGAAGCTGCTCGGCTCGATGAGCCCGGAGTCCCTGCTGCGCCCGGTCCGTCCCGCGCCGGCCACCCGCTCCACCGCCGGGTGAGTCCGGCGGCGCTCAGTCGATCACGGTGCCGGCGGCGACGGCCGCCCGCAGCTCACTGACGTCGATCGAGCCGGTCGGCACGTCGCGCTCGATCGGCAGGTACATCCGCTGCACCGCCGCCACGATCGCTTCCACCACCTTGTCCCGGAAGCGCGGATCGACCAGCCGGCCCCGGTCCGCCGGTGAGGTGAGGTAGCCGACCTCGACGCGTACCGCCGGCATCCGGGTGATCCGGAGCAGATCCCACGTCTTGGCATGGGTCCGGCAGTCGCGCAGTCCGGTCCGGGCCACGATCTCCCGCTGGACCAGGCCGGCGAGGCGTTCCCCGGTCGCGGAGGTCACGCCGTTGTCGGTGCCGTAGTGGTACGTCGCGACCCCTTCGGCGTCCGGGTTGGCGTGCCCGTCGGTGTGCAGCGAGATGAAGACGTCCGCGTTGAGCGAGTTGGCCAGCTGCGCCCGGTCGATGTCGGGCAGGCAGGTCTCCGGTGTCGGCCCTCGGGTGAGCTGCACCCGTACGCCCGACGCGGCCAGCTGCCCCTCGAGCCGGTTGGCCAGATCGTGCACCAGGTCCGCCTCGGTCCAGCGCAGCGGGCCGTCGGGCACCACCACGCCCGGATCGGTGCCGCCGTGGCCCGGGTCGATGACCACCGTCCGGCCGACCAGCGTCGGGCCGGACTGTCGGATGGCGTCGGACTCGCGCAGCCATTGCGGCCGTCCGCCGACCACCTTGCGTCCGAGCCGGCGCAACGCCCCCATGGTGTGCGGACCGCAGGTGCCGTCCGGGGCCAGTCCCACCTCACGCTGGAACTGGGCCACCGCCCGGGAGGTGCGTACGCCGTAGATGGCGTCGGCCCGCCCGACGTCGTACCCCATCTCCAGCAGCCGTTCCTGCAACGACCGGACGTCCTCGCCGGTGAGCGGAACCGGCACCGCGTGGTAGAGCGTTCGGGCGCCGAGGCGCCAGCGGGCGGCGTCGAGGGCCCGCCAGGTCTCGGCGCCGACCCGGCCGTCGACGCTGAGTCCCCGCGACTGCTGGAAGGCCCGGACGGCCCGTTCCGTGGCCGCGTCGAACTCGTCGTGATGCGGGCCGGTCGCCTTGGAGAGGAGGTCGAGACCGGTCAGCACGGCACGGATCTCGGTCACCGCAGGTCCTCGGTCACCGGGACGGATCGGACGCACGCACGACCTCCTCTGCACGGTCGGTGGCTGCCCAGGACCGTTCGGCGGCAGGGCGCACCGCGACGGGGACCAGGTGGTCACCGGCGTCCGGTGCCCCCGGGTTCGAGGTTATGCGCTGGACGATCCCAGGGGCGGGAAACGCGTCGACCCCGTACCGGTGAGCCCGGCACGGGGTCGAGACGGCGGCTGTCGCCGAGGGTCAGAGCGCCGACTGGATCAGCTTGACCAGCTCTCCCTTGGGCTTGGCGCCCGCGATCGACTGCACCGGCTCGCCGTTCTTGAACACGGTGAGGGTCGGTACGGACATGATCCGGTAGGCGCGGGCCGTTTCCGGGTTCTCGTCGATGTTGAGCTTGACGATGCTGACCTGGTCGCCCATCTCGCCGGCGATCTCCTCCAGCAGCGGCGACACCTTGCGGCACGGTGCGCACCACTCAGCCCAGAAGTCCACCAGGACCGGCTTGTCCGACTTGAGCACGTCGGCGGCGAAACTTGCGTCGGTGACCGACTTGGTCGCTCCCACTATTGACCCCTCCTCCTCAGATTTTTCTGGTTCAGTCCTTCGGCAGCGTGGCGATGAAGCGTTCCGCGTCCAGGGCGGCCGCACAGCCCGTACCGGCCGCGGTGATCGCCTGCCGATAGGTGTGGTCGACCAGGTCACCGGCGGCGAACACACCGGGAACGCTGGTCCGGGTGCTGGGCGGATCGACCGTCACGTAGCCCTCGTCGTCCAGTTCCACCTGCCCGCGGAACAGCTCGCTGCGCGGGTCGTGGCCGATCGCCACGAAGACGCCGGTGACGTCGAGCACCCTGGTCTCGCCGGTGTGCACGTTGCGCACCCGTACCCCGGAGACCTTGCCGTCCGCACCGAGAATCTCTTCGACCACGGTGTTCCACTCGACCTTGATCTTGTCGTTGCCCAGCGCCCGCTCGGCCATGATCTTGCTGGCGCGGAACGAGTCCCGGCGGTGGATGATGGTGACCGAGTCGGCGAAGCGGGTCAGGAAGCTCGCCTCCTCCATCGCCGAGTCGCCGCCACCGACGACCACGATGTGCTGGTTGCGGAAGAAGAAGCCGTCGCAGGTGGCGCAGGAGGAGACGCCGTGGCCGAGGAACTCCTGCTCACCCGGCACGCCGAGCGGACGCCAGGCGGAGCCGGTGGCGAGGATGACCGCCCGGGCCCGGTAGGCGGTGTCGCCGACCCAGACGGTGCTCGCCGTGCCCGGCTGACCGGTCTCCACCAGCTCGACCCGGGTGGCGTCGTCGGTCAGGAACTCGGCGCCGAACCGCTCGGCCTGCTTGCGCATGTTGTCCATGAGCTCGGGGCCGAGGATGCCGTCCGCGAAACCGGGAAAGTTCTCCACTTCGGTGGTGGTCATCAGCGCGCCGCCGGACTGCACGCCCTCGATGATCAGGGGCTTGAGATTGGCGCGGGCCGCGTAGACCGCCGCGGTGTAACCGGCCGGCCCGGAGCCGATGATGATCAGGTTGCGGACCTCGTCCACTGCCGTCTCCCAATCGTGTTGACTGTCGCCATCGGCGTGCGCCGATGGCGATCCGAGTGCCGACGCGGCGGCAACTGATGTGCAGAACGTCATCGTACGAAGCGGGAATTCCCGAGCCGGTCATCCGGTGGGTCAGGTCACGTGGACGGGCAAACGTCCGGTGACCGCGAAAATCACCCTACCCGCGTACGGTAACGGTTGTCCGAGCCGGACCCCGGGATGCCGCACTCGGGCCCGCTGACCCAGGACCACCGGGTGCCGGAGTCATCGGTGAAGCGTACGACCAGTGCCGGGCGTCCCAGGAAGCGGGCGTAGTCGACGGCATCGAAGGTGACCGGCTCGCCGTGCTCGGAGCCGATCTCGGCCAGGCAGGCGCTCAACGCCATCTGGTCGCTGAGCCGCGCCAGGTCACCCGGGCCGGCCAGCCGGTCGCTCGCCGCGCTGCCCTGCGGTTCGGCGCTACCGGAGAACTTCCTGACCGTCGGCAGAGGCTCCGCCTTCGCCAGTTGTTCAGAGGTGTAGTCGGTGCCGGTGCGCTCCGGCGGGGCGGCGATCCGGTACTGCGGGTCGGCCGCTGCGGGACGCGGTTCCTGCGCCGCCTTGGCGGAGGCCTGCTCCTGGGCATCCTGCGGCTCGTGGTCGTACGGCGCGACGCTGCTGGTGCCCTGGTCGCTCAGCGCGGTGCCGATCGCTGCCTGGTCATCGGCCTGCTGCCGAGCGACTTGCAGCGCTCCTATCCCGAACACGGCCGCAGCCGCGATCGCGACCGGGCCGGCGAGGCGGTACCTGCGGCGTCGCCGCTGACCCGGACGTGTCTGGTCGCGATCCTGAGCGGGCCGCAGCATGCGGTCCGGGCGTCGGGGTCCACCGAGCGGCTGGGCCGGCACGAGGGCCGGCCTGGCGTCGGTCGAAGTCGGTTCGGGATCGTCGACCGGTCCATCGGCGGCGTCCGTCGCGCGGTCCGCCGCTGCGGCGTCGTCGGGCGTGCTCTCCGGCGGAGCGGCAGCATCCAGTGCGGCGAGGATCCGGTCGCCGATTTCCGCCGGCATCTCCGGCGTCGGCTCACCCCAGGTGGACAGAGCGGCGCGGACCTCGGCGACGGCCGGGGCCAGCGACGCGTGGGCCTGCGCCCAGGCCGGGTCCGCCGCGACGAGGCGAGCGACCTCGGTCTCCTCCGGGGTGCCCGCCAGCGCGCCGCCGAGGTAGTCGGCGAGGAGGTCGTGGTCGACCCCGCTGAACTCCCCGGTACTCACGCTTCCTCCTGGTCGGCATCCGGTCGGGAACGGCCCGACCTCGATCGGACGGCCTGCTGGGCTCTCGGGTTCCCGCGGGTGACCGTCGGCACGTCGGACGCGTCGCCGGGCGGCTGTTCGCCACCGGTCCGCAGGTGCCCCAGCATGACCGCCAGCCGGGCCCGGCCCCGGGCGCACCGGCTCTTGACCGTTCCCTCGGGCACGCCGAGGATCCGGGCGACCTCGGCGACCGGGTACCCCTGCACGTCCACCAGGACGAGAGCGGCTCGTTGCTCGACCGGAAGTGCGGCCAGGGCGTCGCGGACGACCATCGCGGTGTCGTGGTCGCGTACCGGTGCGGCCGGCTCGACGCCGCCGGTGCCGTCGTCCCCGTCGCGGACTCCGTCGGGCAGCGGCACCGTGGGGTGGGCCTGCCGTCGTCGAATCCGGTCGAGGCAGGCGTTCACCACGATCCGGTGGAGCCAGGTGGTGACGGCGGCGTCGCCCCGGAAGCGCCCGGCGGCACGGTGCGCGGACAACAGCGCGTCCTGGAGGGCGTCGGCCGCCTCCTCCCGGTCGGCGAGCGTACGCAGCGCCACCGCCCAGAGCCGGTCGCGGTGCCGGCGGAACAACTCAGCGAACGCGTCCCGGTCGCCAGCGACATGGGCGTGCAGCAGATCCAGGTCGCTGACCGTCTCGTCCACCGGTGCTCCGTCCGTCCGGTTCCGAGCGGCAGCACGTCCGTCGCATACGTCCATCATCGAATCCGGCGCGGGTGCCGCTCCGTCACGACCCCTGGACCGTGATCTCCTGGACACCGACCTTGAAGCCGTTGCCGTTCGAGGGCAGCTCGGTGATCCAGAACAGCAGGTAGCGGTACTTCTGGTCGGCGTCGAAGCCGTTGAAGGTCATGGTGGTCCCGTCGTGCTCCTCGAACGGCTGCCCGATCCTGCTCTTCAGATACGCGGTGAGGACCTGCTCATCGCCGGCCTTGTCCGAAGGGCCGTCGATGGTGCCGGTCAGCAGCTCCGCCGAGGCACCCGGGGTGGAGAGGTTGACCTGCACGGACTTGACGGTGTGCTCACCGCCGAGGTCGATCCAGACACCCATGCCCCGCTTGAGGCCGCCGAAGTTGCTACGCGGGTAGGTCTCCGTCGACCAGCCCTCGTCCCGGTCGCCGTCGAAGACCTTCTCGGCGTCGCGGACCTCGCTGCGGTTGCGGCTGTCGGGGTCGATGATCCGGGCGTTGCTGATCTTCAGGTTCCGGATCTTGGGCGTCGGCGGTTCCTCGCTCACCGGCGCGCTGGTGCTGGGGGCGGCGACCGGGTCGGTCTGCGGATCATCGTCGTTGTCGCCCAGCGTGCTGATGCCGATGAGCAGGCCGATCAGGGCGACCGCCAGCAGGCCGGCGATGCCCAGGGCGACCTTGCGCCCACCCGCGGCGGCCAGCGGCGAGGGCTCCTCGCCGGGCTCGGCGGCGAAGCGCAGCGGGCCGCTGTTGTCGAGGTAGTCGTCCTCGGCGGGCACGTCGAGCCGGGCCAGTTCCGCCGCCAGGACGTCCGACGAGGGCGGCGCGACGTTGGTGTCGAGCAGATCCATCGTGAGATCGTCGAGGTAGGCCGGCACGCCGGCCCGGACCTGACGCGGGGCCGCCAGGACGCCGTTCGCGTCGCGTACCGCGTCGGCGATGGCCGCCCGGCCGTGCCCGGCGGTGGCGCCCCGTAGTGGTGCCTCGGTGTGTGGCCAGTGCCCGGTCAGGGCGTAGTAGAGGACCCCGCCGACCGCCCGGACGTCGGTCTCCTGACTGTCGGCACCGTCGGTGCGGGCGTCCGCCAGCACGACCCGGCCGTCGTCGCTGATCATCACCGTGCCCGGGTGCACGTTGCCGTGCACCATGCCGGTGGCGTGCACGGCGGCCAGCGCACTGGCGATCGCGTTGCCGACGGCCGTCGCCCGCCACGTGTCCAACGGGCCGTCCGCGACGAGGTCCCGCAGCGATCGTCCGTCGACCCACTCGCGCACCACGTAGGCGCGCTCGGCCTCGTCGATCGCGTCGTAGACGCCGGCGAGGTTTGGATGGACGACCCGACTGGCCGCGACGGCGGCCTGGAGCATTTCGGTGGCGGAGTCACCGCCCGGGTACCGCATGACCACCGCGACGGGCCGACGCAGCACGACATCGACGCCACGCCAGACCAGCCGACCCGCGCTGTCGTTGTTGATGTGCTGGACGAGTTCGTACCGTTCGGCGAGGATCTCACCGGTCTGCGGAGCACCGAAGGTCATGACCGGCGGAGTGCTTTCGTCCGCGTCCTGACCCTCGCCGACCTGGGTCACCCGTCCTCCCTCGGTGATCGTGTCGATCGATTGACCCGAGTTGCTGGGCATCTGATTCCCGCTCCGCCTTCGTGTCGCACCGGGGGCGACCCGGTCCCGGCACGGCGCGCGCCGGTGCCTGTCGTCCCGTCGAGAGCGACCTTACCCGGGTTCGCCGTCTCACCGACATGTCATCTTCCCGCCGCCACCGCTGGGAAGCTCACGCCTCGGGCGTGCTCGTCCTGTTACGACCACTGTCAACCCCGTTGCTGGCACATGTACCAGTCAATCTAGAGGCTGCCCACAATCGGCCTCCGCACGGGCGGTGCGGGGACGTGCGGTGCGATCGCCACGCCCGCGGGTTCCCGTCGAACGGCTGACCATGCTCGGACTTCCGGTTGGTTATCCACAGGCCGATCCGGCAGGTGAGCGGCGACGCGCCCGGTTATCCACAGGTCGGTCCACAGGGTGGTGATCCGCGATCACGCTGGGTGAATCGGTAAAGATCAACGACCGAGCCGGCGGCGAACCATGCCGACCACCTCGGTGATCTCCGAGATCCGCAACACCACGGCCAGGCCGAGGTAGCTGCCGCCGATCACCGCTCCACCCACCACCAACTGCACGACCGCCTCCAGACGGGTCGGCGTGTCGGCGCCGGGGAGCATGGCCACGACCAGCAGGCCGGCCACGGCGGCCCCGAGCGCGGCGAGGGCCACCCGGCCGAGCGTACGCAGGATCGCGCCCAGCCCGATCCGGCCCACCCGGGGCCGCAGCAGCCAGGCGGAGGCGATGGCGGCGGCCAGGTACGAGACCGTGTTGCCGATCATCATCCCGGCCCCGGCGAAACTCGCCGAGAAGAGCAGGAAGAGCACGACCTGTACGCCGACCCGCAGCGCGACCACCGGAATGTTGATCAGTGCCGGGGTGCGGGTGTCCGGCAGCGCGTAGAAGGCGAAGGTGAACAGCTGGCTGATCGCGAACGGGACCAGTCCGATCGCGGCGACCAGCAGCACGGTCGACGTGGCCACCGCGTTGTCCGCGGTGAAGGCTCCGTAACGGAAGACCACCACCGAGATCGGGGCGGCCAGCACCGCGTAGCAGACCGCGATCGGTGCGAGCACCGCGCTGACGGTCCGGGTGCCCCGGCTCAGATCGCTGGTGAAGTCCTGGAACCGGGCATCGGCCGCGGCGGCGCTCATCCGTGGCATCAGCGCGGTGATGATCGAGACGGCGATGATGCCGTGCGCCATCATCAGCAACAGGAACACGTTGTTGTAGATCAGGAGACCGGCGTTGTCCTCGCCGGCCGCGCGGGTCAGCAGGTTGACCACCACGAAGAGACCGAGCTGGTTGACCGCCACGTAGCAGAACATCCAGCCGCCGAGCTGGCTCAACTCGCGCAGCCCCAGCGCCCGGAAGTCGAACCGTGGCTTCCACCGGAACCCGACCTTGCGTAGCGCCGGCAGCAGACCGGCGGCCTGGACCGCCACGCCGAGCAGCGTGCCGCCACCGATCAGGAGAATCTGGTTCAGCCCCACGTCGACGGGCTGGCGCGCCTGGGCACCGAAAACGAGGATGTAGGTGCCGAAGGTCGCGATGGCGACCAGGTTGTTCAGGATGGGTGCCCACATCGGTGCCGCGAAGTGGCCCCGCGTGTTCAGGATGGCCGCGATCAGCGCGCTGATGCCGGTGAAGAAGAGCATCGGCAGCATCAGGTACGACAGCTTGGTGACCAGGCCGGTGTAGTTGGCGTCCTTGCCACTGGCGTAGAGGCTCGTGAGCACCGGTGCCGCGATCACGGCGATCAGCACGGTCACGGCGAGCGCGACCACCGCCAGGGTCAACAGACGCTGGGCGTACGCCTGCCCCCGGTCCGAGTCCAACTTGCCACGGCGGACCAGCACCGGGATCAGCACGCTCGTCAGGATGCCCCCGAGCAGGAACTCGTACACCTGTTGCGGCAGGAACATGGCAGTGGTGAAGACGTTGCCGATCAGGTTGCCGAGGGCCGCACCGATCATGAGATTTCGGAGGAAACCCGTACCCCGGCTGACCAGGCTGCCGATCGCCATGACCGCGCTGTTGGCCGCGGCGCTGCTCTCCGCCACCTGCTCCTGGGGCGGCGCGACGGACTCGGCCGCCGGTTGGTTCAGCGGCTCGGCGGAGATGAACGTCGCGCCGTCACCGGGCCGGCCGCCGGGCGCGCCGCCCTGTTGGGCGTTCGCGCTGCGGTAGAGCCCGCCGCTCATCTGTGCCTCCAAGGGGTACGCGGAGCCGGCACCGGCCCGCACGCCACAGACCTTAGTCAACCCGGGTTCCGTATACCGCGCCCGGCGGAGGAGATGCCGGTCAGGACCGATAGGCTGGCGCTCCCATGTCCGAAGCCGCTGCATCCCACGCCATCGACCGCCGCGAACTCACCTCGGCGCAGCGTAACGCCGTCGCCGAACTGCTCCGGGTCTCCCCGGTCGCCGACGAGTTGGGCCGCCGGTTCGCCGCCGCTGGTCACGAGCTGCACCTCGTGGGCGGTTCGGTCCGCGACGCCCTGCTCGGCCGGCTCGGCGAGGACCTCGACTTCTGCACCGACGCGCACCCGGACCAGACGCTGGACGTCGTGCGCGGCTGGGCCGAGGCGATCTGGGAGACCGGCCGCGAGTTCGGCACCATCGGCTGCCAGCGAGACGGGCTGCGGCTGGAGATCACCACCTTCCGCGCCGAGTCGTACGACCAGGTCACCCGCAATCCCCTGGTCGAGTACGGCACCAGCCTGGTCGAGGATCTGCGGCGGCGGGACTTCACCGTCAACGCGATGGCGGTGAGCCTGCCCGAGCACCGCTTCACCGATCCGTACGGCGGTCTGGCCGACCTGGCCGCGAAGGTGGTGCGTACCCCGGGCACGCCCGCCGAATCGTTCGGCGACGACCCGCTGCGGATGCTGCGGGCGGCCCGCTTCGCCGCGCAGCTGCGCTTCTCGGTGCATCCGGACGTACGCGCGGCGATGAGCCGGATGGCGCCGGACCTGGACCGGATCACCGCCGAGCGGATCCGCGACGAGTTCACCAAGCTGCTCTGCGGCGCGGATCCGATCGCCGGGCTGCGGCTGCTGGTGGACACCGGGCTGGCCGACCGTTTCCTGCCCGAGTTGACCGGGCTCAAGCTGGAGATCGACGAGCACGCCCAGCACAAGGACGTCTACGAGCACACCCTCACGGTGGTGCGCAACGCGATCTCGTACGAGGAGGACGGGCCGGACTTCATCCTCCGGATGGCCGCCCTGATGCACGACGTCGGAAAGCCGGCCACCAAGGCGGTGGGCCCCGACGGGCGGGTCAGCTTCCACCACCACGAGGTGGTTGGTGCCCGGTTGACCAAGGCACGGATGAAGGCGCTGCGTTACCCGAAGGACGTGACGAGCAAGGTCACCGGGTTGGTCGCGCTGCACCTGCGCTTCTACGGCTACGGCCGGGGCGAGTGGACCGACTCGGCGGTGCGCCGGTACGTCACCGACGCCGGCGACCTGCTGTCCCAGCTGCACAAGTTGACCCGCTCGGACTGCACCACCCGCAACCGTCGCAAGGCGGCGCAGTTGGCGGCGGACTACGACGCCCTGGAGGAGCGGATCGCCCGGATCGCCGCCGAGGAGGATCTGGCCCGGGTCCGACCTGACCTCGACGGGAACGCGATCATGGAGCTGCTCGGCGTACCACCGGGACCGATCGTCGGGCGGGCCTGGAAGCACCTGAAGGACCTGCGCTTGGAGCGCGGGCCCCTGGATCGCGACACCGCCGAGGCCGAACTGCTGCGCTGGGCCCGCGACGAGGGCATCCTCGGCTGAGGGACGCCGTCCGCTCCCGCCATCGATGATCATTCGGTGCGGGCCGCTACGCCGAAACGCCAACGTATCGACCAAAAGGTTGACGCGGCTCGTTGCGAGAATCCGCCATGATGTGTGCACGTCCGCTCGCGCGTTCAACTGTCGAAGCGGGACGATCCACTATCCGTCCGACCGCGTGCGAAGCGTGGTCGATGACGAGCGGGGAGATTATCTAGTGAAACGCCGTGGCGTATTGCGCCGCACGGCGGTGGCGGGGCTCGCTCTCGCCACTGCCTCGTCCATCCTCACCGTCGCCTCCGGTGCGGCAGCCGCCGAACCTTCGTCGGAGCGATCGCACCTCAAGGTTCGTGGCGGCGAGAGCGCCAGCAGGGTGGTGCCGGGCCGCTACATCGTCGTCCTCAAGGACCAGCGGGCCAGCTTCAGCAGCGTCCGGGGCGCCGCCTCGGCACTCACCCGCGCCAACGGTGGCACCGTCGGGCAGGTGTTCGGTAACGCGCTCAGCGGCTTCTCGGTCGCCATGAACCAGCAGCAGGCGAAGAAGCTCGCGGCGAACCCCGCCGTGGCGTCCGTCGAGCCGGTTCGGCAGTTCACGGCCAGCGGTACGCAGAGCAGTCCGCCGTCCTGGGGTCTGGACCGGATCGACCAGGCTTCGGCCAAGCTGAACAAGTCCTACAAGTACCCGAACACCGGCAGCAAGGTGACCGCGTACATCGTGGACACCGGCATCAACCTCAAGCACCAGGACTTCGGCGGCCGAGCGAGCTTCGGCTTCGACGCGTTCGCACCCCCGCCCCCGCCCCCGCCCCCGCCCCCGCCTCCGACGACGCCCCCGCCCACTCCGACGCCCCAGCCCACCGCCACTCCGGATCCCACGGAGCCCGGTGCTTCCGAAAGCGTCCAGACCAACGCGAACGGGGACTGCAACGGTCACGGCACGCACGTGGCCGGCACCATCGGCGGCACCAAGTACGGCGTGGCCAAGGGCGTCAAGCTCGTCGACGTACGAGTGCTCGACTGCAATGGCGGCGGCGACACCGAGACGGTCCTCGCCGGCATCGACTGGGTGACCGCGAACGCGAAGAAGCCGGCCGTGGTCAACGTGAGCCTTGGCGGGCCCGCGGACTCGGTGATCGACGCGGCCGTGAAGCGCTCCATCAACTCCGGCCTCACCTACGCGATCGCCGCCGGCAACGGGTCCAGGGACGCCTGCAAGGTGTCGCCGGCCCGGGTCCCGGACGCGATCACGGTGGGTGCCACCGACCGGGCCGACATCCGTGCCTACTTCTCGAACTACGGCAAGTGCCTGGACGTGTTCGCCCCAGGGGTGGGCATCGTGTCGGCACGGCACAACAGCAACACCGCCACCGCCTCGATGAGCGGCACCTCGATGGCCGCTCCGCACGTGGCCGGTGCCGCTGCGCTGCTGCTGCACAGCAACCCGACGTGGAAGCCGAAGCAGGTCCGCGACCGGATTGTCACCACCGGCATCGCCGGCGCGGTCTACGACCCGAAGGGCTCGATGGACCGACTGCTGACCGTCGGCTCGGTCACCCAGGCCCGCTCGGCGTACGGCTTCAAGGCCAAGTCCAACGGCAAGTTCGTCACCGCTGCCAGCACCAAGAAGGCGCTGATCAACAACGGCAAGAGCCTGGGCAAGGCGCAGCGGTACGACTTCGTCAACGCCGGCAGCGGCCTGGTCGCGTTGCGTTCCAAGAGCACCGGCCGGTACGTGGTCGCGCCGAGCAAGGGCAAGAAGCCGCTGATCGCCAGCCACAAGAAGCTCGTCACCGCCGGGAAGTTCCAGATCATCAACCACGCCGACGGTACGGTCAGCCTGAAGGCCAAGATCAACGGCAAGTACATCACCGCGCCGAAGTCTGGTAAGTCGTCGCTCAAGGCGAGCGCGAAGAGCGTCGGCACGTCGCAGAAGTTCACCATCGACGCGCCGCCTCCGGTGGTCAGCATCAAGTCGCTGGCCAGCGGCAAGTACGTCGTGGCCGGCAGCAAGCCGCTGGTCGCCAGCAGCAAGTCGGTCACCAAGGCGACGAAGTTCGAGTTCGTCTACCGCGGTAACGGCTGGTATAGCTTGAAAGCCCTGGCCAACGGCAAGTACGTGACCACGCCGAGCAATGGCAAGAAGGCCCTGATCGCCAGCAAGAAGTCGGTCGGCTTCTGGGAGCAGTTCCACCTCTTGGAGGGCTTCGACGACGGCTCGATCACGGTGCTGGGCGGCGACTACAAGATGGTTTCCGCCGGCTCAAACGGCACCAAGCAGCTGATCGCAAACAAGCACCCTGACTCGAAACCGGGCAAGGGCGAGAAGTTCCTCTTCTCCGCCGCCTGACGGGTTCATCGCATGCAACATCCGGCGCCCGCCGGAGCACCCCGATTCCCGGGGACGCTCCGGCGGGCGCCGCCGTTGCAGCCTCCTGTTGCGCGATCTTGCACTTTCCGTCGCCGAGATATCCCTTGTCGAAGGGCTTGTCCCGACAGAAGGTGCATGATCGACGAGGCGAGGGTAGGGGGTGGGGGAGGAGTGGTGCGGGGAGAATGGGGGGATGGGTTGGACCATGCTCGACTCGCCGATCGGGATGTTCTCCGTGGCCACCGACGGGGGCAGCGTGTGCGGAACGCGCTTCGGTCCGGTCGAAGGCGCCGACACCGAGCCAATTGACGAAATGTCCCGGCGGGCCGTGGCGGAGCTGCGGGCGTACTTTGCCGGGGAGCTGATCGACTTCGGCGTGCCGGTGACAGTGCCGCGCGGGTCGGAGTTCGAGCGGGCGGTGTGGCGGGAGATGACCCGCATTCCGTACGGCGAGACGCTGACCTACGGCGAGGTGGCCCGGCGGGTGGGGGATCCGGGCGCGGCCCGCGCGGTCGGGGTGGCCTGTAACCGCAACCCGATCCCGGTCATCGTGCCCTGCCACCGCATCATCGGTGCCAACGGAAAACTGGTCGGCTTCGGCGGCGGCCTACCCCGCAAGATCCAGCTCCTGGAGCTGGAGGCCGCCGTAGCCCTCCAACGCGCCTGGTCCTAACCCACGCCCACCCACCCCACCCACCCACCCTCGTCGATCATGAGGTTAGCGGCGAAGTTGATCTCTTGGGCTGCCGCTAACCTCATGATCAACCAGGTGTTGGCGGTCGGAAGGCAGTGTGCAGGGTGGCGGTCAGTTGGGGGCGGGGAGGCAACCGCCGTCGGCGATGCGGGTACCGATCTCCACCTTGATGTCGTCCCGGCGGACGCTGCCGAAGACGCACGCCCGGCCGGTCCACCCGGCGAAGAGCAACCCGTCGCCGGGGCCGAGGTCGAGCCGACCCGGTGGCCGGACGACGACGTCGACCAGCCCGGTGGCGGTCAGCGTCCGCTCCACGGCCTCCTGCTCGGGCTCGCCTCGGCCGCCGACAATCAGCAGGTTGAGGCCTTGCGATACCTCCGCCGCACAGGCTCGGGCACCGTCCGCCGTTTCGGGGTCAAGATTGCCGCGCTGCCGGAAGGCTTTGTTGGCTGCCTGCTGGCGCAGAAACTCCTCTTGGCGCAACTGCTCGTCCATCATCGGGTTGCCGGCGTCGGGCACAGCCGGCACGGTCGGTGAGGTGCCGACGCCGCTCGGCTCGACCACCATCTTGGCCGGCGGGGTGGTCGTAGAGGTGACGCCGCCGCCAGGCTCGGGCACTACCGGTGGCGCGGCGACTGCGACAGCACAGCGGGCCTCGGCCGCGGGTGTCGCTGGAATGGCGGGTGGTGCATTCTCGCCTGGGTCGGCGGTGGGGGCGTTCCCCGGCTGGGCGCAGGCGACCAGGGTGGAGAGCAGCATCGCGCCCACGACTGCCCCGGCAACCCGATACCAAGACCTGACGACACGAGCAGCGTCAATGGACAACACGCCGCTCAGCCTACTAACGCCCGTGACTGGGGGCGCCGTGCCTTGGGGTGTGGACGGCGCGGGTTGCGGTATCTCGGGGTGTTCGGGTGTTCAGGGCGGGCACGGGTTGCGGCATGTCGGCGTATCCGGCCCTGTGGGTGGCGTGGGTTGCGGCATGTTGGGGTTTCCGGGCCGGTTGAAACCGCGAGTTGCGGTGTCCTGTGCGCAGGGCCGCGAGTTGCGGTGTCCAGTGCGACGTGCCGCTCGCGGACGTGGTTCTATTGCCCGGCCGCCTGACGTGCCAGGACCCGCCCCGCCGCCCCGCCCTATTTCCGGTCGTTCTTACCCGGCCCAGCGGCGCTCGGCGTCAGGCGGTGGGCGCGTCGAGTCGCCCTGCCCGGACTTCTACAAGGAAACGGCTCCAGGTGGTGTCGGGGTAGATCAGGATGGGGCCGGTGCGATCTTTGCTGTCGCGTACGGCGTACCGCCGGCTTCCGTCGAGCACGGGCCCGGCCTCCACACAGTTGCCGTCGCCGTTGTCGCTGCGGGTGCTGACATGCCAGGCCACCGGCAACCCGGTGCTGGTGGATCGGCCGGCGGTCGCCATGGGGCTCACTCCAGACGGGCTTCAAGATCGAAGAAGATTCGCTGCACGGCGCCGTTGCGCAGCGCCGCCCGGCGTAGCCGATCGTAGCGCTGGTGCAGCGGAGCCGCCTTCTCTCCTTCGACCACGACTGTCCCGGCGACGGCGTCCGCCTCATCGACAACCGCGTCACAGGCACTCCCGGACGGGTCGTGCCAACAACTCAGCGTGGCGGCGGGCGGTTGACCAGGTGATGGGCGGACGCTGAGACGACTGTGGGGCCGGATCCCACCGGATCCGGCCCCACGTGCGTCAGCGGGTCAGCTCTCGATCTCGCCGGCGATGAACGCCTCGACGGCGGCGTGCGCGTCGTGGTCGGCGTACTGCACGGGCGGGGACTTCATGAAGTACGACGAGGCCGACAGGATCGGGCCGCCGATCTTCCGGTCCAGGGCGATCTTCGCAGCCCGGACGGCGTCGATGATGACGCCCGCCGAGTTCGGCGAGTCCCACACCTCGAGCTTGAGCTCGGCGTTGAGCGGGGTGTCACCGAACGAGCGGCCCTCCAGGCGGATGTAGGCCCACTTGCGGTCGTCCAGCCACGGCACGTGGTCGGAGGGACCGATGTGCACGTCGCTCTTGGCCATCTCGTGCGGCACCTGGGAGGTCACCGACTGGGTCTTCGAGATCTTCTTCGAGACCAGGCGGTTGCGCTCCAGCATGTTCATGAAGTCCATGTTGCCGCCGAAGTTGAGCTGGTACGTGCGCAGCAGCTCGACACCGCGGTCCTCGAAGAGCTTGGCCAGCGCCCGGTGCACGATGGTCGCGCCGACCTGGCTCTTGATGTCGTCGCCGACGATCGGCAGGCCGGCGTCGGTGAACTTCTGCGCCCACTCGGGGTCGGAGGCGATGAAGACCGGCAGGGCGTTGACGAACGCGCAGCCGGCGTCGATCGCGGCCTGGGCGTAGAACTTGTCGGCCGCGTCGGAGCCCACCGGCAGGTAGGAGACGACGACGTCGACCTGCGCGTCGCGCAGCGCCTTGGCCACGTCGACCGGCTCGACGTCCGACTCCTCGATGATCTCGCGGTAGTACTGGCCGAGACCGTCGAAGGTCGGGCCGCGCTGCACGGTGACGCCGGTCGGCGGTACGTCGCAGAGCTTGATGGTGTTGTTCTCGCTGGCGACCATCGCCTCCGCGAGGTCCATGCCCACCTTCTTGGCGTCGACATCGAACGCCGCGACGAACTGCACGTCCGAGACGTGATAGTCGCCGAAGGTGACGTGCATGAGACCCGGGACGCGGTCGTTCGGGTCGGCGTTCCGGTAGTACTCGACGCCCTGTACCAGGGACGAGGCGCAGTTACCCACACCGACGATGGCGACGCGGACGGAGCCCATCGCGTATGCCTCCTTCTTCATCATCACGGCCGCTCTTTCCTGGACTCTCCAGGCGGAGGCGGGCTGTTGTCTTCTCGTCGGCCGCCGGCCGTCCCTTCCTGCGGGACCGTCGGGGCACGGCCGGAGCGCTCGTTGGCGATGAGCTCCTCCAGCCAGCGAACCTCACGCTCACAGGCCTCCAGGCCGTGGCGTTGCAGCTCCAGCGTGTACGCGTCGAGGCGCTCGGCCGCCCGGCCCAGCATGTCGCGAAGGCCCTCGCGACGTTCCTCTATGGTGCGGCGGCGACCTTCCAGGATCCGAAGTCGGGTCGCCTGGTCGGTTCGGGAAAAGAACGCGAAGTGCACACCGAAACCGCTGTCGCCGTACGTCTCCGGCCCGGTTTGTGCGATGAGCTGGGCGAAGCGTTCCTTGCCCTCTGCGGTGATGGTGTAGACCACCCGACCTCGCCGGCTGGTCAGCGCGGGGACCTCCTCGGCGGTGGCGGGTGTCTCGGCGGCCTCGGCGATCCAGCCCGCCGCCTGGAGACGGCGCAGGGTCGGATAGAGCGAGCCGTAGCTGAACGCTGCCCGGATCGCCCCGAGCTTGGCGGTGAGCTCCTTGCGTAGCTCGTAGCCGTGCATGGAGGCCTCCTGCAACAGGCCGAGGATGGCGAGTTCGAGCACGGCCACCCTTCCTTTACCCTGTGCGTGGAGCACTAACCACCACGATGTATCGGACCGATACATCGCACCGTAGCGTCTCGCCCTGGCCGGGGCAAACACCCGCTCCGACGTTCACCGGTCACGGATCGTCACGGTGGTCGCCTCGTCTGGCGAGAGCGCGTACCCTTTGCCGCATGCGTACGCAGCGCCAGGTAGTGGACTACTCGCTCCGGAAGCGAGCGGCGCTGCGTGAACTCCTCGCCGGGCGGGTCGGCACCTACGACCTGTGCGACGCGTCTCCGTACCTGAAGAACGCCGCTCGCTTCCACGGTGAGCCCACCGATCAGCGGTGCCCGATCTGCCGGAGTGAGAACCTCACCCTCGTCCACTACATTTACGGGGACGAACTCAAGCAGTCCGCCGGCCAGGCCCGTACAGTGGCCGAGTTGTCGGTGCTGGCAATGACGCTGCGTGAGTTCCAGGTCTTCGTGGTGGAGGTGTGCCTCGGCTGTGACTGGAACCATCTCGTCGAGCAGTACCTGCTCGGGCGGGACGGGCTGACCGGTGGCGTCGAGGGCGGGTCGGAGCAGCAGACGGCGAGCGGTGTGGCCGCCGCCGGTGGAGCAGATGCGCGACGAAGGCGAGAGGCGCAACGGTGAGTCGAGCTCGATCGGCCAGCCCCGGCCGTGGTGTACGCGGCCGGGGTGACCGATGGCTCGCAGGGGCGAATAGTCCGAATGATTCAGATCTGAACTCGTCGACGCGGTGCCCCCGTGCCAAGACGACGGGTGTCGCAACTCACGGCAAACCGGTGGTGGCGCGACAGGGCCCCACCGCGACGGCAGGGTGTGAGGAATGAACTCGTACGGTGATCCCAGCTCCTCGCGCGGCCGGGCCCGGATTCCGGGCCAGGACGACGGGTCGGCGGACGACGCGTACCGCCGCTCGGGTGGTGATCCGCGCGCAGTCAACTGGTCGACCGGACCGGAGGGGACGGCCTCGTCGGCCCGCGCCTCGGTCGGTGGGCGAGCTTCGGTCGGTGGCTCGGCGAGCGTTCCGCCGCGTGGCGGATCAGCCGCCGGCTCGGCCTCGGCCGGTGCCGCATCGATGGGCCGGGCCGGGCCGGGCCGAGCCTCGGTGCCGGTCTCTCCGGCCGGGCCGGGGCGGGCCTCGGTGCCGGTGTCCCCAGCGCCGGGGCGAGCCGGTCGTGCGTCGGTGCCGGTGAGTCCGGCGCCGGGTCGGGCCTCGGTCGGTGCCGCCTCCGTCGGTGCGGCCTCGGCCGGTCGGGCGAGCGTCGGCTCGGCGTCCGTGGGCGGCCGGGCCGCGGTGGCCCGCGCGAGCGTCGGCGGCCCGGGCGGTCCGGGCGGTCCGGGCGGTCCGGGCGGTCCGGGCGGTCCGGGCGGTCCGGGTGGACCCGGTCGCGGTGGACGCGACCCGGACGCGGTGGCCCGGGCCCGTAAGCGCAAGCGGATGAACATGCTGATCGCCGGCTTCGCGGTCTTCATCATGCTGGCCGGCATCGGCGTGGTCGGGTTCACCTACTACTCGACCAACGTGGTGCTGCCCAAGGAGATCCCGCTGCCGCTCTCCACCACCGTCTACATGAAGGACGGCAAGACCACGGTGGCCAGGCTCGGCAACGAGAACCGCATCTTCGTCACCATCGACAACATCCCGCAGCACGTGCAGGACGCGGTCGCCGCCGCCGAGGACCGCAACTTCTACCGGCACTCGGGCGTGGACTACAAGGGCATCGCCCGGGCCGCCTGGAACAACCTCTCCGGTGGCGACAAGCAGGGTGCCTCGACCATTACCCAGCAGTACGCCCGCAACGCCTACGAGAACCTCCAGGACGACAGCTACACGCGGAAGGTGAAGGAGGCGATTTTCGCCTCCAAGCTGAACGACAAGTTCACCAAGAAGCAGATCATGGAGAACTACCTCAACGTGATCTACTTCGGTCGGGGCGCGTACGGCATCGAGGCGGCGGCACAGACGTACTTCAAGACCAGCACCAAGAAGCTCACTCCGGCACAGGGGGCGGTGCTCGCCGCGCTGATCAAGCAGCCAGTCGCCAGTTCCACGCACAAGGGGTACGACCCGGCGGAGAACGAGGTCGACGCCAAGATCCGGTGGGACTATGTCATCGACGGCATGGTCCAGGAGGGCTGGCTGAACGCTCCCGGGAAGCCGGAACGCCCGACCGAGTACCCGAAGGTCGAGAAAGTCAAGAAGGACAACGGCTTCGGTGTCGCCACCCCGCGCGGAAACGTGATCAACTACGTCCGCAAGGAGATGGAGGAGTGGGGCCTCTGCTCCAACTCCGGTGAGCCGGGCAAGCCCAGCTGCGTGACCGAGCTGCGGGAAGGTGGCTACCGGATCACCACCAGCATCGACCCGAAGATGCAGAAGGCGCTGGAAGAGGTGGCCCAGGTCGGCCGCAAGAGCGCCTTCCTGGCGGACCAGCCGAAGAACCTGATGCCGGCGGTGGTCTCCGTCGAGCCGAAGACCGGCCGCGTGCTCGCCTACTACGGCGGCAACAGCGGTGCCGACTACGACTACGCGGGCCTCAACACCGACTCCAACGGCGCCCTCGTCGGCGGTCACCCGCCGGGCTCGTCGTTCAAGGTCTACACCCTCGCCGCGGCCATCGACGCCGGCATCTCGGTCAAGTCGCGCTGGGACGCCACCCCGTTCAAGCCGGAGGGCTTCAAGGACAAGATCATTAACGCGGGCCGCGACCTGCGCGGAAGTTGCAACCAGAACTGCACACTCGAAGATTCGACGATCCAGTCGTACAACGTTCCGTTCTTCCACATCGCGGACAAGATCGGCACGGACAAGGTGATCGACATGGCCCGGCGGGCCGGCATCCGCACCATGTGGAACGATGATCAGAAGCCGTTCGACCTGATCAAGAACAAGCCGAAGGATCTCGCGCCGAGCCAGTTCGACCGGGTGGCCGCCTACGGCCAGTACCCGGTCACCGTGCTGGACCACGCCAACGGCCTGGCCACGCTCGCCAATGGCGGCAAGTACAACAAGGCGCACTTCGTGCTGAAGGTGGAGAAGCAGAACAAGGCAACCGGCAAGTGGGACAAGGTCCGCGGCACCGGCGAGAAGCTCGAGCCGAAGCAGGTGATCCGCACCGAGGTTGCCGACGAGGTGACCGCGGTCCTCAAGGAGATCCCGGGCAAGAACAACGCCAGCCTGGCCGGCCGTCCGCTGGCCGGCAAGACCGGCACCTGGCAGCTCGGCGACACCGGCAAGAACCAGGACGCCTGGATGGTCGGCTACGACAAGAACGTGGCCACGGCGGTGTGGATCGGTAGCCGCGATGTGAAGAAGCGGGCCATCGTCAACAAAAACAACGACAACATCGGCGGTGGAAACCTGCCGGCGCAGCTGTGGAAGCGCTACATGGAACAGGCGCTGAAGGGCTACGAACCATCCGACCTGCCGAACGTCACCGGTATCGGGGATGAGGACGCCGGCAACGGAATAGCTCCGCCCCCGCCGACGCCGGAGAACGGGCAGTGCGAGCCGACCGACCTGCTCTGCCAGCTCGGCGGCGGCAACAACAACGGTGGGAACAACGGCGGCGGTAGGCGGGGCAACAACGGTCCCGGCGGTCCGGGCGCCGACTCCCCCTTCGACCCGCCGACGCGCGACGGTGGTGAAGGCGGTGGTGGCGGGGACGGACTGCTACCACCGACAACGACCAATCGGGAGTAGCCTCCTTCGACGCCGCGGGCGGCCGGACACCGTGTCCGGCCGCCCGCGGCGTTTGGCGTACGCCACCGCGAGTGGTCGTGACGATCCACGGCGTTCGTGGTTTCGACTTCTGCCCGGTCATCTGATACGGCAAGATGCACGGTCATGAGCATCCAGTCGACGCCCGGCATCGATGGACCTGATGTCCCCGATCATCCGTCCCGGTCCGACGGCTTCGTCCGGGGACTCTCCGGGCTGATCGGTGGCCCGCTCGGCGACCACGCCGTCGCCCACGATCTGCCGAGCCGCGCAGCCCGCCGGTTCTGGACGGCCGCCCGGATCGTGCTGGCGCTGACCTGCCTGACCCTGGTCCTGCACTGGGTGCAGAAGTCGCCCTGCCAGGACGGGGCCTGGGTCGACAACGAGCAGTACACCCGGTTCTGCTACACCGACGTGCTGGCGCTCTACTACGCCGAGAACCTCCACCAGGGCGCGGTGCCGTACCGGGACCATCCGGTCGAGTATCCGGTGCTGACCGGGTACTTCATGGGGGCGCTCGGCCTGCCGGTGCACGCGGCCGGCGAGGGTAACCCCGACATGAACCAGGGGCAGTGGTTCTACAACCTCAACGCACTCGTGCTCGGTGCGCTGGCGGTGGCCACCGTGGCGGCGCTGCTGGCGCTGCGCCGCCGCCGACCCTGGGACGCGGCGCTCTTCGCCCTGTCTCCCGCGCTGCTGCTCACCGCCACCGTCAACTGGGATCTGCTCGCCATCGGGCTGGCCGCCTTCGGCCTGCTGGCCTGGGCGCGTACCGGCAGGGGAGCCCCCCTGGCGGGGGGATCGCCGCCAGGGCGGTGGAGCATGCTGATGGTCGCCCTGGCCGGGGTGCTGCTCGGGCTCGGCGGTGCGGCGAAGATGTGGCCGCTGTTCATCCTCGGCCCGATCCTGGTGCTGGCGATTCGCGCCGGTCGGGTCTGGGCCGGCATCCTGCCCATCATCACGGCCGCGGTGACGGTGGTCGCCGTGAACCTGCCGGTGGCGATCCCGTACCGCCAGAACTGGGGGCGGTTCTTCGAACTCAACACCACCCGCCCGATCGACTGGGGCACCCTCTGGTACATCGGGCGCTACGTTGACGGCAAGTTCGGTGACCCGGCAAGTCAGGGATCGTTCCAGTGGCTCGACGCCAACATCCCCACCCTCAACTGGGTGTCGTACGCCCTGTTCGGGCTGGCCTGTCTCGGCATCGGCCTGCTCGCGCTGCTCGCGCCGCGCCGGCCCCGGCTCGCCCAACTCGCCTTCCTGGTGGTGGCCGCCTTCCTGATCTTCAGCAAGGTCTGGTCCCAGCAGTTCGTGCTCTGGCTGCTGCCGCTGCTGGTGCTCGCCCGGCCCAAGTGGGGGGCCTTCCTCGCCTGGCAGGTGGCCGAGGTCGGCTACTTCGTCGCCTTCTACGGCGAACTGCTCGGCACGTCGACCGGCACCCCGGTCTTCCCGGAGGGCGTGTTCGTGCTGGCCTCGACCCTGCGACTGGCCACGGTGGTGGCGCTGTGCGTGCTGGTCGTGCAGGAGATCCTGCACCCCGAGCGCGACGCGGTCCGCAACAGCTACGCCGACGACCCGGACGGCGGCCTCCTCAACGGCACCTCCGACGCTCCCTGGCTCGAACGTCTGAGGAATCGCCGCCAAGGCACTTCGGTGGTCGATCCACCGTTACACGACTTTGTGCCTCGTCGTTGAACGCAGATCGCCGGATCCATCGGTTGGACCGCCTGCGGGTCGGAACATCCCTCGACACGTGCCTGCGAGAAGACCGTCGGGTAACCGATTGGGTGTGTTGGGTTACGGCGAGGCGCGTCGATGTGAGGTGCTCGGCGAGTAGATCATCCCCGCCATGATCGCGTGGTGTATGCCAATGCGAATACGGCGGGGATGATGCCCGCGAAGACTATCCGTCAATTTCGACCGACGTGATGTGGGCGGTGCTTGCATCCGCTGCGGTGCGTGAGACCTGCGTAGAGGCGGCCGGCCTCGCGAGTGGGGAGATCGGTTGATCCCGGAGTCGATCTTCTATGTGCGTGAATCCGGTCCCACGTGCCGTCCTTGCGCCACGTCGTGAACCAGCGATGCGCCGCGTCCGCAGGCGCGGAGATCACGCGGCATCATCCGCCACGGACAACCCGACCGGCAGGATGAGCTTCGCCGGCGGGTGCGGGTGGCGGCCGGTCGTGAGCCGGAGCCGTCCGCGGCCGTGCTGGACGCCCAGTCGATCACATCCATCGAGGGTGTCGAATGCCGTGGGCCCGACATGGGGAAGAAGACCACCGGCCGCAAGCGGCACCTGGTCGTGGACGATGGGGCGTACGAAGGTGCCGAGTGGAATGTTCACGCGGTCCGCCGCTTAGTGGTCCACTCCGTAAATCCTTCGGGGGTTGACGGCGAGGCCTATGTATGAAGTCGTGGTCAGGGTGCGATCGGGCCTACGTGGATGTGGCAGACGAAGTCGAAGGCTTCCTCGGTGCTGCCGCTGAGCCAGATCTGGTTTTCGTAGCTGTTGGTGCTGGCCACGTAGATGGCGGCGCCCCAGCGGTGAGCGGATCCGCCGTACCGCAGCCGCATCAGCGGCATCTGATCACCGTCGGCGAGTTCACCGGTGACGTAGGCGAACTGGCCGTGGTAGCGCACGTGCACCGCGGCCAGCTGCGACCAGTTCTGCTTGGCGTGCTCGCGTAGCCGCTGTGCCAGGGAGATCTTGGTGGACTCGGGAATGGCGGGCATGAGTCACATCTTGCCGCCTCGCGTGTCGCCCGGCGGATCGGCACGAGTCACGGCATGCTCGCGGCCCCGCTGCAAGATCGACCTGCGAGGTCCCCTGTTGCCTGCTCCTCGTGCACGCCGAATCGTCCTGACCGCCGCCGACCGGCATCGACTCAAAGCCCTGACCTACTCCCACACCGCCGGCTACCAGCAGGTCATCCGCGCCCGGATCGTCCGCGACGCAGCACACGGCTACTCCAACGCCAAGATCGCCAGCCGTCACGGCGTGCACGTCGACACCGTGCGCCACTGGCGTGGCCGCTACGCCGACGAAGGCCTGCCCGGGCTGGCCGACCGGCGCCGATCCGGGCGGCCGGCCCGGTTCACGCCTGTGCAGGTCGCCGAGGTCAAAGCCCTGGCCTGCCAACTGCCGGCCGAGACCGCGGTGCCGCTGTCGCGGTGGAGCTGTCCGGACCTGGCTGCCGAAGTCGTCGACCGCGGCATCGCGCCGGCGATCTCCGCGTCCACGATCCGACGGATCTTGGCTGCCGACACGATCAAACCGTGGCAGCACCAGTCCTGGGTCTTCATCCGCGACCCGGACTTCGCGGCCAAGGCCACCCGCGTGCTCGACCTCTACGCCCGCACCTACCAAGGCATCCCCCTCAGCGCCGACGAGTACGTCATCTCCAGCGACGAGAAGACCAGCATCCAGGCCCGCTGCCGTTGCCATCCCACCCTGGCACCCGGTGTCGCACGCACGATGCGGGTCAACCACGAATACGCCCGCGGCGGAGCCTTGGCCTATCTGGGCGCCTACGACGTTCACCAGGCCCGCGTGTTCTCCCACTGCTCGGCCAAGACCGGCATCATCCCATTCATGACCTTGGTCGAGCAGGTCATGACTCAGCAACCGTACGCCTCGGCCCGGCGGGTGTTCTGGGTGGCAGACAACGGCTCGTCCCACCGCGGCCAGGCCGCGATCGACCACCTCACGAGGCGGTTCCCGAACGCAGTCATGGTCCACACACCCGTGCACGCCTCCTGGCTGAACCAGATCGAGATCTACGTCTCGATCGTCGGGCGCAAGGTCCTCACGCCCAACGATTTCACCAGCCTTGACCAGGTCGAAGACCGGCTCACCGCCTTCGAACAGCGCTACAACGCCACCGCCCGGCCCTTCAGATGGAAGTTCACCCCGGCCGACCTCAAGGACCTCATAGCCCGGATCGAGCAACACGAACAGAAAGAGCAGAACCCCCAACAGCCCTCCGGCTGCGACCACCAGCCTGCCGCACCGGCCCTCGCCGCATAACCCCCGAAGGATTTACGGAGCGGACCACTAAGCAAGTAGCTGGTCCCTGCCCAACCTACCGCTTGTGGTTGAACTGGATCGAAGCCGAGTCCGCCGCCACGTGATACCTTTTCCTTTACGTTGACCAGCCGATGCCACATCTAGCACCACACCGTGATCGGCGACTGCATCCGGCGGTTCAATTAGCACCGAAGGTAGTCCGGCCGGCTTGGCGATCTGGATTATCCGTATCCGTATGCGGCTTCGACGAACATATGAAGGTGGGCTCTCCGACGGAGAGCCCACCTTCATATGACTAGTAAGCCACTTGGCCGCCGAAAGTGGTGGTCCAGTCTCTGTAGTTATAGATTTCCACACGGAACCTTGTGCCATCCAGCACGTCGGTGGCGATCACTTTCCATGCGGTGTCCATGAGTACGGTTTTCCAGGAATTGCAGGTTCCGTGTGACACCCAGCAAACACGGACCTGCACGTTGCCGGCCTCAGGGTTAGCGAACTTGATGTTGATGTCCTGGCAGCGAGAGCTTGTCGTGTAGTAGCTGGACGCAGAAGGAAGTCGCCGAGTGCCGGCGACGCCTAGGGTCTGAGTGGGGAATGAAACGGCACCGCCATAACACGTGGCGGCCGCAGTTGCCGAAATGCCCACCGGCTCGGCCGAGGCTGGGGCAGCGCTCGTCAGCATGGTGGCTGCGATCGTCAAAGCCAGGGCTATTGCGTAGTCGGGTTACTCCTGGTTACGGCATCGATGAGTTCTGTAGATCGTCGGTTGGCGCGTCGGGTAGCTCGGGCGATGTTGGGTTCGCCATTGCTGCGGTGGTAGCCGATGGAGGTGTTACGGAGTGTGGCGAAGACGGCGGGCCCGTTGCCGGTCCGGGCCTGGTGGGCGTCTTCACGTAGCGTCACGTCGCGGACGTAGTGC
>NZ_BMNB01000020.1 GCF_014646235.1 Micromonospora sonchi
GGCCACGACACGCACTGGCTCAACTGGCGACGCCGCCACCAGGCCCGCGCCCGCTGGTTCCACCAACGCACACGGCTGAACCGCGACTACGCCCTGGTCAGCTAGCAATTGGCGGCTGCCGTACTAGGACGAGGTGAGACGAGGATGAGACGACCAGTCACGCTACGGCTCCTGGCGGCACTGGCCACGGCAGGAATGGGGGCGGCGGTCTGCGTCGCCGTCACGACGCCCCAGGCGTCGGCGGCCGTCGGCAGCGCCACCGGCTTCGCCAGCCGCAACGGTGGCACCACCGGCGGCACCGGCGGGCAGACGGTACGCGCCACCACCGGTACCCAGATCCACGCGGCCCTGTGCAACCGGGCGAGCAGCAGCACCCCGATCATCATCCAGGTCGAGGGAACCATCAACCACGGCAACACCACCAAGGTCTCCGGTTCGAGTTGCAACACCGCCGCCGACGTGATCGAACTCAAGCAGATCAGCAACGTCACGATCTTCGGGGTCGGCAACGGGGCGGTCTTCGACCAGATCGGCATCCACATCCGCGAGGCCAGCAACATCGTCATCCAGAACGTGACCGTCCGAAACGTCAAGAAGTCGGGCTCGCCCACCTCCAACGGCGGCGACGCCATCGGCATGGAGGCCAACGTCCGCAACGTCTGGGTCGACCACGTCACCCTGGAGGCTTCGGGCGGGGAGTCGGAGGGCTTCGACGGCCTCTTCGACATGAAGAACAACACCCAGTACGTGACGCTGTCCTACAGCATCATGCGCAACTCCGGGCGTGGCGGCCTGATCGGGTCCAGCGAGAGCGACCTGTCGAACGGCTTCATCACCTTCCACCACAACCTGTACGAGAACCTCGACTCCCGGGTGCCCCTGCTGCGCGGCGGCACGGCCCACATCTACAACAATCACTACGTGAACATCCGGGAGTCCGGCATCAACTCCCGGGCCGGCGGCCGGGCGAAGGTGGACAACAACTACTTCCGCAACTCCAAGGACGTGCTGGGCACCTTCTACACCAACCAGGCCGGCTACTGGCAGGTCAGCGGCAACACCTTCGACAACGTGACCTGGTCCAGCCGCAGCAGTGAGAACAACCCCGCCGGCCCCAACCCGACCTCCAACACCAGCGTCAGCATCCCGTACGCCTACAGCCTCGACGCGGCCAGTTGCGTGCCGAGCGTCGTCAGCCAGACCGCCGGCGCCAACAAGGGCATCCGGACGTCGAACGGCAGCTGTACGCCGACCAGCCCGACGACGGGGCCCACCACGCCCGGGCCTGGGCCGACGAGCCCGACGCCGGGGCCGACGTCGCCGCCGAGCGGGACCAACCTCAGCATCGGCGCCGGCTCCGACGGCTCCAGCAAGGCCAGCGGCACCAGCTACGGCGACGTGCGGGACGGCAACATGAACACCGCCTGGTCGCCGAGCGGCGCGACCGGACAGATCTCGATCAAGTGGGACAGCAACACCAGGGTCTCCCGGGTCAACCTCCGTGAGGCGTCCGGCGCGGTCGGCAACGTCCGCTCCTGGCGGCTGCTCAACCACGACACCGGCGCCGTCCTGGCCTCCGGCAGCACGGCCGGCGTCATCACCTTCCCCGCGGTATCCCTGCGCAAGATCACCTTCGACATCACCAGCTCGTCCGGCACCCCTCGGATCGCCGAATTCGAGACGTACGCCGGATAACAGCGCCGGTCAGCCGGCACCCGGCCGCGGCGAACGACGGATCGTCGAGCCCCCGCCCTGACCGCCGCCCCCTTCCGTACCGATGATCCATCGGGCGAGGGCCGTCAGACCCACGGCCCTCGCCCCCTGCTGCCAGCCGTTCGGTTCGACGGCGTACGGCAGAATCTGCGGGCGATGCACGCCGCGACCATCCTCACCGCGCTCGCCGACCTGGCTCCGGCCGGAGCCGAGCGGGTCTTCGACGTGTCCGGGACCGGCCGACCACTGGTCTGGCTGCCGGAGCCGCACCGGGGTCCGCGCACCGCCCGGCTGGACCGCCTGGCCGCGCTGGACACACTGCACCGCGATGAGCGCGTGCTCCGCCGTGGCCTGGCCTTCCTGGTCGGTACGGCAGACGTGGAGGGCGCACGCCGGCGGATCCGGTTGCCGCTGCTGGCCCAGCCGGTACGTCTGGAGCGCGGGCTGCGCGGTTACCGCGTGCTACCCGCCGGTGACCTCGAACTGACCTCGCTGATCGAGGACCGCGACCTCGCGGCCCGGCTGGAGGCCGCACCCGGGCTGGCCGGACCCGGATGGCTGACGGCACCGGGCACCACCGCCTGGCTGACCGCGGCGGCGCAGGCCGCTGGGCTGAAGGTGACCTCGGTCGTCGCGACACCTCCGCGCAGCATCGACGACGAGACGCTCACCGGCGTGACCGCCGCCGCGATCTTCGTGACCCGGGACGTGTTCGCCGGTCGGCTCCGCGACACCCTGCTGAACTGGGCCGGCCGGCCCGGACTGGCGGACACCGCACTGAGCAGGCTCTACCTCGGCCCACCCGACACCACCGGCGGCGGGGCCGACGCCAGCCGGCCCAACGGCGCTGAAGCCGGTCAGGATGACGTTCTGTCGCCACTGCCACTGAACACCGCGCAGCGCAACGTGATCCGGCGGACCCGCACCGAACCGGTGGTGGTGGTCTCCGGTGCACCGGGCAACGGCAAGAGCCACGCCCTCGTCGCCGCCGCGTTGGACGTGGTGGACCGGGGCGGATCGGTGCTGGTGGCGACACAGTCGGTACACGCCGCGGAGGTGTTGGGCGAGCTGCTACGCCGCTATCCCGGGCCTCCTCCGGTGCTCTTCGGCGACGCCGAACGACGCGAAGCGGTCGCCACCGAACTGGCCGGCGGCAGCGCCGTCGGGGTGGCCGACGCGCAACTGCGCCGCGACGCCGACGCCGTGGCGGCTGCCGGAGACCGGGCCGCCGCGATCCGATCCGGCATCACCGCAGCGCTGGAGCAGGAGCGACGCGCCACCAGCCTGCCCGGCTGGCAGCCGCTGCTACCCGCCCTGAATCACGACGCCCCGGCCGTGTTCGACCCGGACGCCGACCTCGCCGAGATCCGGGCCGCCCTGACCGGCGCGAACCAGGACGGCGACCGCTGGTGGCAGCGGCTACGGCGGACGTACGCCTCCCGTCGGCTCCGACGGCTGACCGGCGCCGGCCCTGACGTACCCGTGCAGCGGTTGATGGCCGCAGTGGACGCCGCGGCGGCGGTCCGCGCTGCCGCGCGGTTACCCGCACTCGGCGGCACCGAGCTGACGGCCGCCTGGTCGGCGCTGGCCGAGGCGGACGCCGCGCTCGCCGACGCGGTCGGTGCGGCGCTGCGCCACCAGGCCACCAGCGCCCGGCGGTGGACCGGGGACGCCCGACGAGCCGCCAACGGGCTGGGCACCGCCCTGCGTGCCGGACGCAACCGCCGCCGGGAACTGCTCGCCGGGCTGGACGCCGAAGCCCTGGTGCGCGCGTTGCCCCTGTGGGTGGGCACGGTCGCCGACGTCGAGGACCTGCTGCCGCCGGTCGCCGGCATGTTCGACCTGGTGGTGCTGGACGAGGCGGCGCACGTCGATCAGCTGCGGGCCGCCCCGGTGCTGGCCCGGGCCCGCCGAGCGTTGGTCGCCGGCGATCCCCGGCAGTTGCGGTTCGTCTCCTTCGTCTCCGACGTCGAGGTGGCCGCCGCGCTGCACCGACACGGTCTGGACCGGGTCGCGGACCGACTCGACGTACGGCGGGCCAGCGCCTTCGACCTGGCGGCCGGCGCCGCACCGGTCACCTGGCTCGGTGAGCACTACCGGTCCGCCCCGCATCTGATCGGCTTCTCCGCCCAGCGGTTCTACGGCGGCAGACTGGAACTGGTCACCCGGCACCCCGGCAACGAGCGGACCGACGCCATCGACGTGCTGACGGTCGCCGAGGCCACCGTGGTCAACGGCGTCAACCAGGCAGAGGTGGACGCGGTGCTCGACCTGATCGGGACGCTGGCGGATCGGCCACCCGAGGGCGGGATCGCGGTGATCAGCCCGTTCCGGGCGCAGGCGGACGCGATCGAGGCGGCCTTGCTGTCCACGTACGACGTCAGCGAGATCGAACGGCTGGGCCTGCGATCCGGAACGGTGCACGCGTTCCAGGGCAGTGAGGCGGACCTGGTGATCGCCTCCCTCGGACTGGTCGACGACGATCCGCCGTCGCGGCACCGGTTCCTGGCCGAGCCGAACCTGTTCAACGTCCTGATCACCCGGGCCAGGAAGCGCCTCACGGTGGTCACCTCGCTGCGCTCGCCCGAGGGCATCCTCGGCGACTACCTTCGTTACGCCGAGCAGCCGCTGCCCAGCCCATCCGAGTCGGGCAACCGGGCAGCGGACCCGTGGATCCGCGCCCTCGCCGCCGAACTCGAGCGGCTCGGGCTGCCGGTCCGGGCCGGCTATCCGGTCGGCCGGTGGAAGCTCGACCTGTGCGTCGGCGACGGCGCGGAGGCGGTCGGGGTGATCTGCGGTGTGCACCCGGAGGGCGTGGCGGCGCACGTGGAGCGGCAGCGTACGCTCGCCCGCGCCGGCTGGCGCATGTACGACGTGTTCGCCAGCCACTGGACCGGCGACCCGATCCGGGCCGCCCTGGACCTTGCCGCCCGGATCACCAGCGACGCACTTCCTCAGAGATAGGCGAATCCTCACCGGCTGCTTCAGCGCGGCTTTGAGAACGGCCTGTCGCTTGCTCGGTGCCATTGCGCACCCCGAGGACGCAATGTCATAGGCGTGGGTGCGCATCCTCGACGCGATCAGCCTTGACGTAGGCCAGGAAGTCGGCCTGCTCAGGCGCGGGCAGCCCCGCGAACGCGGAGTAGGCGACGGCCCGCGCGTGCGGCGTTTCCGCTGCCAGCAGCCCGATGATGGCGGCCCAGGCGAGCGAGACCGAGTGGAACACGCGGTCCCCGCGCAGCGCGGTGAGCCTGCTCAACTCCCCCAGCCTGCTTGCCGCGCCGTCGTCCGCCTTGGCCCGGTCGACCAGTTCGAAAACGGCCTTGCCCCGGTACGGCCCACCGCTGCTGGCCAGCTCCGCCAACTCCTCGTTGCGCATCTGTTGCACCGGCGGTGGCGTGATGTTCGGCGGGTGGGGCACACTCATGGCGGATCTTCTCCAAAGATCTTCGCGTACTCTTCGCGGATCAACCAGTTCAGGTGCTCGACGGAGTCCTGGTCACCGATGGACTCCGCATAACTGATCTCCTGTTGGTAGGCGCGTACCTCGTTCTCGTAGCGCACCACGGGGTCTTCGAACCAGCCTCTCATCCCGACCCAGCCCGCAGCCTGATCCTCTCGGAGGTGCTGCATCTCGTGCAGCAACGCGCCGTACGAGGCATCCGGGTCGAGGATCAGGTGCCCCGGCTGCCCCGGCGACGGACTGGGCCCGTACGCGAGCCCGCCCTCGCGGAAGGTGATCTCGACACCCAGCTCGCGAGCCTGGAGGATGGCCGCGTCCCACTGTTCCGGATGGGTGTCGCGGGCCGCGCCCCACTTCCGGAGCGGATCGGCATCCGAGTGCAGCAGGTGTGTGTCGCGGGTCGGCGCTGGCGGCGGTGCCGAGGCACGGTCGCCGAGACGGCGGAGAACGGTCTGCAACTCCGCGATGAGTTCGCCGAGACGTCGCAGGATCGGTGCCAGCCGACGCAGGCTGCTGACGAGTCCGTGCAGCAGCCGGGTGATGCGCGCCACCCACTTGGCGGCAAGGGTGGTGACCTGGGTGACGACCCAGGGCGTTGCCACCCCCAGCGTGACGCCGGCTTCGGCAAGCCACACCCACAGGCGTACGGCCAGCACGGAGACGAACTCGGCGATAAGATCACGGACGAGTTCGCGGACCATGGCGACGAGTAGCCCGGCGCCGGCGGTGATCTCGGACATGGCGTTGCTGGCTCGGGCGAGGGCATCCAGTACGGCCTGGTGCTCCTGGCTGTGCCGGCGATAGGCGTCGGAAGCCGCACCCTTCCAGCCAGCGATCTGCCGGCTCACGGCGTCGCCGAGCGTGACGCGAGACTCCCCGATCGCGCCGGTCACGTTACGCCAGGTCTGGGCGTACGCGGCGATCTGATCGGGATCGCCAGCCAACTCGTCGAGCGCCTCGGAGAGCGGTTTGACATGCTCGATCAGCCAGCCGACGCCCCAGGCGACGAGCTGACCCAGCGGGTCGGTGACAAAGGCGAGGGCGTCCATGGAGACGGCGAATCCACCGATCGCCGTGTCGATCCATCCGCCTCCGGCGAAGCTTGCCAGCAGGCCGTCGATGTCCTCGGCGATGTAGATGCCGCTGAGCGCGGTGGTGCTGTCCTGGCGGGAGGCGATCAGCGGATTGGCAGGCTGGCTCATCGACCGGCACCGGAACCGAAGAGAGCCGCCACATCCTGATCGCCGCTCTCGTACCGGATCGCGCTGGCCTGCACATCGTCCGCCGTACGGCGCAACGCGTCGGTAGCCTCGTGCAACGCGTTGGTGGTGGCCTGCTGTACCGGGTCCAGCAGGCTGGGGATGAGCTGGCAGAGTCGACCGTACGCATGCCGGCCCAGTTGCACCGATCCGGCTGCCCGACGGCACTGATCGACCATTTCGGCGACCCCGTCGACACTGCCGGCGTGCTGGCGCAGTGCCCGGCTGTCAACGTCGAAGCCCGGCTCACCAACCATCGCGCTGCCGCCGGAAATCGCTGCGCAGCCCCTCTTCGTGGTCGTCGTCCACCTCGGGAAAACGCTCGGCGTAGCTCGTCACCACAGCACGGGCGGTCTCGGAGCCGGCGCCGACGGTCTGGGCGGCAATCTCAGCCACCGCCCCGGCGAGGCGGCCCTGGGCCCGACGCATCGTCGTCATGATCTCCGCCGCGACCCTCGCCCCGGACCAGCTCGACAACCGATCGCCAACCCGCAGGTCGGTGACCACTCCCGAGCCAGCCACCGTCACCCGCACCGCCCCATCAGCGCCGGTGGCCGAGACCGACAGCTGAGCGATCCGCTGCGACATCGCCTGCGCCTGCTCGGCCCGCTCCGATACGGACGCCGCCCAGGCATGCGTCCATTCCTCGGCCGCGTCCGCCGCCCCGTCGAACGAAGCATCCATCACAGTCGTTCCCCCACGGCGAGCCACGATATCCACCGGCACCGCTCGAACCTAGCCATGTGTCGCATCTCGGCTATCCCGAGAGGTAGGTCACGGCCACCCTGACCAGAGCGGTAACAGTGGTGCCGATGCCGGCGACCGTCGCCGTCCGTTGCCAGGAACTGCCCGACCTGCGCGGCATCGCCACCCGCATCGGCGTGGCACGCCGAGCCTGTGGAGACCACGGCAGCGGGCTGTCGCCCCGCGAATGGGCCACCCGAAGCGGCCACGCCGAGACGGAAGCGTTACTCAAAGCCGCATCGGACCTTGTCAAGGTCTGAATCGCAATAGGCCCGCGCAATGCGGTACCTGGGAGATCGCCCTGACATCCTGCCTCCCGTAGCACCAGACTTGCTTCGAGGCTGCGCTCGTTAGGAAGCGGCCCGCGAGGGCCGCCTCCGGCTTAGGAGCGGGTCCGGACCAGTGGTCAGCCGGAGGGCATATCGACAGACTACTCCTTCATTACCTGGTCGGATTGATGATCTTGGCAACGTCGATACGCTCGACCCTGACGGCACGGTTGCACTCGCCACCACTTGGTGTGGACCTCCTCGACCGACTCGGCCTGGTCCCGCAGGTCCTTCTCCAGGTTCTTGACCTGCTTCTGCAAGTCCGCCAAGAGCAGCCTCCAGTCGACGTCCCGAAGACTCTAGCCGTGCCGCGGGCGAGCAATGGTCCTCCACTTCGGCTGAGAAGTCCGTCGGGTGGTGGCTACAAAAGCTTGTGCTTACGAGCGAAGGCCGGGAACTCGCCACCGGCACAGGGAAGGCGAGCTCCCGTCGCCCGCAAGGCATCGATGACGTTGCCGGCGGCGGCCTCGGTCTGCTTACCCTCACGACATGCGCCGGCCAGAAGCCAGATGGAGCCGTGGACGCGAGCCCCATGGCTACGGGCAACCTGAGTAGCGCTCCGGTCATCCGTGATGGCGATCCCGCTACGCAATTCCGCAGCCGCGAGGACGGATGCTTCCCCAACGTCACGCTCGCCTGAGCCGATCCGTACGGCCCACTTCGTGAAGCATCGGATTTCATCGAGCGTGTCGAGTTGGGCGATGTGCAGCCAACCCGTCTCGGAGGCGGCGGTTACTTCGGGATGAGCGGGTGACCCTGCCCGCAGTTCCTCCAGGACCACCCGGGTCGTCCAGCAGTCAGCGTCGATCAGCAGATCCCGCAGGACGTCCAGCCGTTCCGCGAGGGTGAAGTGACTGAGGACCATCGTGTCGAGCACCAGGACGGAGGACGTCTGCGCTGGCAGGCTCACGGTGCGATCTCCAGGTCGTCCTCTGGTAGGTCCGCCTCGGTGATCTGGCCATGCATCAACTCCACGGCCCTGCCGCTGGTGATCCGGTGAGTTCGCCACGCTTCCATCACGGCGTGCGCGTATGCCGGCGGCACCCGCACCGATGCGAGGTCCGGTTGCGGCGCCCAACCGAGCGCCTCCATGAACTCCGCGTGCGTGGGTCGGACCTGGCTCCAGGATCTGCGGGTCGCCGCATCGATCACCCCGGCCTGCTCGGCCTGCCGCAAGGCCAACAACCAGGAGGTACGGTATCGGGCCGCGTAGCCGATGATGCGGTCACGAGTCGCCGGCCCGTCAGTCTGGGCGACGGCAATCGCCTGCACGGGTAGCAGCAGCTCCGCCGCGAATGCGTCGACGGTCGCCTCCCGCTCCGCTCGGGAGGCGCTCACGCCAAGATCAGCCGAGTACTCATCGCCGATGACCAGGTGGCCCAGTTCGTGTGCGGCGGTAGCCCGACGGCGACCGGGGTCGCCCGTGGTGCTCACGACCGCAACAGCCAGATCCCCATCGACGAGTGATGCGCCATCGCCCGGCAGATCAGTGGCCAGGACCCACTGACCGGCACGTTCGCAGACGTCCACCATGCTGGCGATCGGTTCGTCACCGAGCCCGAACCGCTGCCGCAACCAGCCGGCGGCCTGACGGGCATCCGCCTCGGAAGTCACGGCCTGCGGGTACCGAAGCAGCGGACGGGCATGCAGCACACCGAGTTCCCGCAACTGCTGCACGTTACGCAGCCACTCGACCAAGGCGATCTCCAGGCGCTCCGACGCTCGGGCCGCCTCGGTGTCGGTCTCCTCGGTCAAAGGTGCCGCGCGCCGCGAAAGCACTGCCGGCCGCGGCCGAACCAGGTACTCCATCGACACCTTGAGCGCGCGGGACAGCCGGGAGAGCTCCAAGCCGTCCAGCCGACGGGTGCCGGCCTCGACCTTGGCCAGCATGGTGCGGTCGAGCCCGACCATCGCCGCGAGATCCTGCTGCGAGAGCCCCAATGACAGGCGGGCCTGTCGCACCTGCTCGCCAACGAGAGGCCAGTCCAAGGCATCACCCATGGTGAGATAATCGCACACTCAACGCCAGCTGCATGCGCACACGCAGATCAGGGTTCGCGCATCCAGAGCTTCGGGTCGTTCACGAAGACACCCTTGCCCTGGTGTCGCCAGATCACCCGGAGGGCTTCCAGGCGCACGTAGACCTGCTTGACCGTCGACGGACTGACCTTGTACTTCGCGGCGAGCTGCGTGATCGAGGGCAGCTTGTCGTCCGGCTTGAGCTTGTTGGCTCTGATGTCGGCGGTGATCTCGTCGGCGATGCGGATGTAGTCGGCGGTGATCGGCATGACCTTCCCCTTGCGTGGCACGCCAATTCGATCACGCAACGACACTCCACAACAACTCACCGTTTGACTCGGGTGACTGGGGCAGCTAAGTTGGTCGTTGCCTCTTCCCTTGCGTGGCAACAAGGAGTCAGGAGGCATTCCCCTGGTCGGGGCGGGTGTGTGTGCCCGTCCCGACCGATCGGACTGCTCTGTGGTCGTACCGCTGATTAAAGCTGCGGCGGCAGAGCGGGCGGGCCGTGCGGACGCCGGCCACGCACGGCCCGCCCTTCCATCCACTCCCGGCTGGACCGGAAAGGATCGACGTGGCCCAGGTGTACCGAGGTGGCCACCTCTACGGGACCGGCCACCCGGCCCGGCTGACCCCGCACGAGGCCCGGACCCGCACGTTCGCGCCGCGTCGGCGCGGCGTCGACCCCGATGAGGTACGCCAGTTCCAGGCACTGGTCGCCGACGAGCTGGCCGATCTGCACAAACAGGTTCGCCAGCTCGCCGAGGAGAACGAGCGGCTCAAGCGGGCGCTGCGTGACTGGCAGGCCATGCACGCCCGCGAGTGCCCACCGCGCAACTCCGGCCACTGGTGAGCGCACGCCCCTCCCCCGGCGACCTGCTGATCGTCGACCGCAACGCCTCAGTGCAGTTCGCCGGGGACCGCGCGCTCACCTTCCGCGTGGTGTCGGTGTCCGACCGGCCGACGTACCACGGCTGGATCTGGCTGACCGGCTACGTGTTGAACCGCCGCGGCGATGCGATCGGCAAACGCGAGATCTACGTCCAGCTCGCCGGCCTCCGCCCAACAGCGCTTCCACCGCTACAGCCACCGCAGAGACGCACCACCAGGACCCACGCTCGCCGCGATTGCTGACATCGGGTCAGCAGGAGTCACACCTGCCGCTCACGGGAAGTTGGACGAAACAGGTGGAGCAGACCGGCCGGCGGGGCGGCGGGGCCTGGGCGCGACGGCGCTGGATGGTCGCCTGTAGTTTCGGCGCCAGCGCGGGCACCCCACCATCTGAAGGTAGCGATGCCCCGAAGTGGCGGTAGCAGGCCAGCCGGGAGCCGGCAGCGTGCTCCTCCCGCGCCATCTCGTCTTCCGCCAGCGGCTCGCCGATGATCCGGAGCACCTCGTTGTACCCCCCGCCCACCATCCCGTCCTCCATTCGGACGACGAGCGCCGACAGCGGCGGGTGACCGCGACGGAGTGACTCGTGGATCACTCGGTTGAGCACCTCTCCGACCCAGTTTTGCAGCAGGGCCGATGTGCGAATTCCAGAAGCAGCAAAGAGTCTGTCGCGGAGCTCACCGTAGGTGATCGTCGCGTGATACGTCTGGGCCACCTCGGTCAGAACGTCGTAGGCATACCCTGCCCAGACGTCCCATGCTTCCTGAGCACTGATCCGCTCCCCGCCTTCCCGCCAGTACCCACGCTGCTGCGTCACCACTGCCTCCATTCGGGCACGCCTCGCTGTCTCCAGTGGAGGGTACGGCCGCGTCATCGCTTGCCGACCCGGTGGACGGCCCAGGCGAAAGCGTGCTGTGGTGAGCGATCGTTGGCGGTTGGGCTGCAGAATTCCCGGCGTGTCGAGTCGCCGTGACGTCAACGATCATGGGCCGCAAGGTTGTCGTGGTGTCAGCCTCAGGTGGTGCGTCGGTGGGCGAGGATGGCCAGTGTTTCCCGACGTACCTCCTCGGGCTCGTATACCAGGCGGCGGTGGGCGAAGCGGACCACGAGGATGCCGACGGTCGCCAGCAGCGCATCCCGACGCAGGTCGATCTCCCGCTCACGCAGGGTGCCGTGAGTGGTGGCGCCGTCGAGTTCGATGTTGACCCGTTCCGGCTCGGCGAGAAGATCGAGGTACATGGTGCGCGGCCCGACGCACACCCGGGCCTGGCGGCGGAACGGGGGCATTCCGGGGCCGGTGAAGACCTGCTCGTGCCCCCAGATCTCCAGCGGGCTGCGGCAGCCCTCGGCGAGCCGGGTCAGCAGTGTCCGGAGGACTGCTCGACCGGTTAGCTTCGGCACGCTCTGTAACGCCGTCCGCAGCCGGTCAGGGGTCGTCATCCGGTCGTTGACCGCCCGGACGACCGGCGCTGGCCGCTCGTCGAGCGGAAGTAGTGGCCACGAGTCGACGAGGGTCTGATCGAGATGGGAAACCGGGAGCCCTCGCCGCGCCACCACCTGCGGAGGCTCGAGCACGAAGCCGAGGCGGCGATGTACGACGATCCCCGGCCGGCTGCGCAGGCCCGCCTCGGCTGGTGCGCTCAGGTGCAGCGGTTGCCCCGCAACGTGCCGGCGCAATCCCCACACGTCGAGGGCGCTGAGGTGGCTGAGCGCACCGCATCCCTGCGCCCAGGCGCACACCGCGCGGTGACCCATGCTGGGGTCGAGTCGGGTGATGGCCGGAAGGTCGCTCCGTCGGCCGTCCAGCAGGTGCGCCGCCACCAACACGCCGGGCAGCACACGCACCAGGTCGCCGTCGCCGCACGCCCGCTGCACCGTCCACGCCGGTACCATTTGCTCAGCCGCCACACGGGTCACCAGCCCGCCGCCGCGTTCCACCAACTCGCGAAGCACCGGATTCACGCCGTCGACCGTGTCGCCCCACCCCATCGTCCCGCAACCACACGCGCCCGGCCCTGTGGACACCCACCCTGTTGTGGAAAACCCCCATTCCCCGTCGCCATCTGCTATGGCGAGCCCTGATCGCTGACGCCCTGGCTGCCCGATTACCGGCGTGTCGAGTCGCCCCGACGTCAACGATCATGAGAGCTGTGGTCCAGGACGCGCGACGGGTGGCGGACAGCGGGGCCTCGGGTGGGGGTGGGCGTGGGGTATAAGGGGTGGGTGGGGTTGCCGTCTTATCTGGCCAGCATGCCGATGCATGCGATCACCGAGATGTATGGCGAGGTCGGGCTGCGGGAGCGGTTCCGGCTGGAGAGCGAGGCGTTCGACGCCGAGGGGCGGCGCCGGTTGGGTGCGGCGCTGGAATTGGCGGCCGCGCTGCACCACGCGGACCGGCGCTCGCGGGAGCCGTACCTCAACCATCTGCTCCGGGTGGCGATCCGGATGATGCACCACTACCAGGTACGCGACGTCGACGTGATCGTCGCCGGGCTGTTGCACGACGCGGTCGAGGACCATCCCGCCGAACTGGCCGGCGACCCCTGCGCGCCCGACCCGACCGCTGCGGCGTTGGCGGTGCTCGCCGACCGGTTCGGTGAACGGGTGGCACGTCTGGTGGCGGCGGTCACCAACCCGCCCTGGGATCCGGCGCGCGACCGCCACGAGCAGTACCACGAACACGTCGCCACCAGCCTCGACCGGGAACCATGGGCGCGGGTCATCAAGGTCTCCGACTTCACCGACAACGGCGTGGGCGTGATCCACTCCGTGGGCCCGAAGGTCGAGTCGTCGGCCCGCAAGTACCGCCCGCTGGTCCCGATCTTCCGGGACCTGGTCACCCGCGTCGACACTCCGCTGTCCGCGCCGGTGCGACAGCACATCCTCGACCAGCTCGACCTGGCCGAGGAACGCTTCAGCGCCATCCTCGACCAACCCGCCTGACAGGGCCGAGCCCGACCCGAGCCTGGCCCGAGCCGAGCCCGACCCGAGCCTGGCCCGACCCGAGCCCGGTCCGCGCACCGCCCGACCCGAGCCTGGCCCACGCACCGCCTAACCCGAGCCGACCCCAGACCGGACCGGACCGAGGCGAGACCAGCTCCGCGCCTCGCCCGAGCCCAGGCTGGGCTGTCAGGTCGGGTGGTGTTCGTCGGTGGGTCTGCCCGCCGGGGCGGTTCCCTTGTTCAGGCGGCTCATCAACAGGGCGGCCTGCGCCACCGATCCGCCCCCGACGCCGAGGCTGTCGCGCGCCGCGCGGTAGAAAGCGTCCCGGGCCTCGTTGGCGCGGTGCAGCAGGTCGGGCAGTTCGTCGCCGGTCGCCGCTGCGCGGGCGAGGCGCTCGACCTCCCAGACCGCGTCGCGCCACGCCCGCGCGGCGGCCACCGTCGGCCCGTCTCCGAGCAGCAGGACGTTCTCCCAGGCGATCGTGTGCCGTAGGTCGGCCTCGGCCAGCGCGGCCAGTTCCTGGTTCCGGTCGAGGTAGCCGCCGATCGTCCGGCTGGCGATCGTGTGCGCCTCCTTGAGCACGCGGGCGAATTCGGCGTACGCGTCCAGGCGCCGCTCGTCCCACCGCACCGTCTGGCGTCGGCGCCACCGTGCCCGGTCGGCGAGGGAGGTTGCGACGATCGTGCCGGCGGTGCCGACCAGCACACCGAGCAGGGCCGGCATCTGCGCGAGGAGACTCCCCATGGCGCACAGACTGCCAGTCGCCGGCAAGCCGACCCGGCGGCCGGTCGGGGTGCAGGGGGTCCCTACCCTTGGGGCACCTATGAGAAGGGAATTCATCATGCGTTTTGCGCGCGTACTCGCGCCCGCCGCGGTCGCGGTCGTGCTGCTCGCCGGCTGCGGGGGCGGTAACGGCGGCGGTGCGGCGGCGCCCACGTCCGCTCCGTCCAGCACCGCGCCCGCCGGCAACGGGGTCGCGGACCTGACGGCGGAGGAGATCCTGGCCGCGGCGACCGACGCCCTGAAGAAGGCGGGCTCCTACCAGATCACGGGCGAGGCGGTGGAGGACGGCGAGAAGATGTCCATGGACCTCCGGATCGCCGGCGACGATCTGGCCGGCACCATTGGCATGGGGAAGAGTTCCTTCGAGCTGCTGCTGGTGGGCGGCCAGCCCTACTTCAAGGCCGACGCCGCATTCTGGAAGCAGGTCGGCGGCTCGGAGGGCGCCGGAGTGGCCAAGCTGATCGGTGACCGGTGGGTCAAGGTCGGTAAGGACGACGACAACTTCAAGGGCCTCTTCGACCTCGCCGACACCGGAAAGATGCTCAAGCCCGACGGGGCCGTCACCAAGGGCGAGGTCAAGGAGATCGACGCCGGGCCGGCCATCGGGCTGGTCGACGAGAAGGACAAGGGCACGTTGTACGTGGCAACGACGGGCGAGCCGTACCCGCTGCTCATCGAGTCGTCCGACGGCGAGGTGGTGATCGGCGGGTTCGGGAAGTCGTTCCCGGAGATCAAGAAGCCGGCCGAGGACGAGGTCCTCGACTTCAGCGAGCTCGCCTCCGGCGCCTGACGGCACGGCGGTCTGCGCCGACACCGGGTCGGACAGCGGCGGGGCGGGACATCGGTCCCGCCCCGCCGCGCTGAACGCCTCAGCTCAGGAGCACGCTGAGCGCCTCAGCTCAGGAGGTGTACTTCTCCAGGGCGAGCTCGAGGGCGGCGCTGTCCGGCTGGGCGTACGCCTTCATGGTCTCCTTGTTGTAGGAGATGAAGCCCGGGCAACGGACCGCCGGGGCGTTGATCCGTCCACCGTCGCCGATCTTCTCGCCGGTCTTGGCGGCGTAGAAGGTCAGCGTGTAGCGCGCGGAGACATAGTCGACGGTGGCCTTCTTGCCGGAACTGTCGTACTCGCACTTGCGCGCCTCACCCTCGCTGCCCACCTCGAAGGCGAGGCAGGCGACGATGGAGACCGAGGCCCAGTCATTCGTCCGGGCGTAGTACGGCTTGTCGAAGCCGACCGACTTGCTCGTCCAGGACTCCGGGCGCTCCGGGGAGTTGGCGAAGGTGTAGACCTTGGCGCCCTTCGCGGTGGAGTACGGGGCGGCGTTGAGGATCGGGCTGCCCTCGCACACCGCCGACATGTCGCTGGAGTTGCGGGCGGTGATCGCGTTGTTGTTGAGCTGCTCGCCGGTCGGCGGCGCGGCCGAGGGGGCGCCGCTTTCCCCCGGGGAGGGCGCGCCGCTCTCGGTGGGCGAGCCGGTCGCGCCGGTGGCGACAGACGGCTCGTCCTCGTCGGCGAACATGAAGAAGCCGATGGTGCCACCGCAGGCGACCAGCACCGCCATGAGGGCGGCGCCGATACCCATGCCGAGCCAGAGCCCGGTCTTCGAGGATTTCTGCGGTGGGGCGCCGTACGGCGGCGGGGATGGCGGCGCGCCGAAGGCCGACGGGTATCCGGGCTGACCGATCGGAGAGCCGGGCGGAAGCGGTTGACCAACCGGAGAGCCGGGCGGCGTGCCCCACGCGGCGTTCGGATCCGGCTGCCCTCCGTACGGAGGGTGACTGTCACTCATGTGTTGCCCTTTGTCGAAGTCGAGAGGTTCACTGGCACATGATCACAGCCAGGGTAGTGAGCCGGGCAAACCAGGGCGGGCGCTCCACCAGCGGCGTTCCGCAGGATGGACACGCTTGGTGACGAAGTCCGGCACGGTGGGCGTCGGGCTTCCCCAACACTTCGACGCATCGAAATATTGCGTGATTGTTTCGCCGCATCGTAGGCTGCCGTGGGAGCGCTCCCGGCGAGTTCCGTGACGATCTTGTCGGAGCTGCCGTACCCACCCACGAGCAGAATGCGACGGTCCAGCATGAAGCATCCCCCGCGCCGCACCCGGCGCCTGTTGGTCACGGCCGGCACCATCGGTGCGCTGACCCTCGGCACGCTGGCATCCCTGCCCACCACCAGCGCGATGGCCGCGACCGGCTGCTCCGTGACCTACACGACGAACAGTTGGTCCGGCGGATTCACCGCGAGCGTGACCATCACCAACCTGGGCGACGCGGTCAGCAGTTGGACGCTCGGATTCTCCTTCCCGGACGGTGGCCAGCGCGTCACCCAGGGCTGGTCGGCGACGTGGAGCCAGAGCGGCAGAGCCGTGACGGCACAGAACCTGAGCTGGAACGGCTCGCTCGGCACCGGTGCCAGCACCAACATCGGCTTCAACGGCAGTTTCACCGGCGCCAACCCGTCACCGACCTCGTTCACCCTCAACGGCACGGTCTGCACCGGCTCGACCGGTCCCACCACGCCGGCACCGACGACTCCCCCGCCGAGCACTCCCCCGCCCACGACGCCACCGCCCGGCGGACAGACCCCGGTGGCCATCAACGGACAGCTGCGGGTCTGTGGGGTCAACCTGTGCAACCGGTACGGCCGACCGATCCAGCTGCGCGGGATGAGCAGCCACGGCATCCAGTGGTTCGGCAACTGCTACAACAGCGCCTCGCTCGACGCACTGGCCACCGACTGGCGGGCGGACCTGTTCCGCATCGCCATGTACGTGCAGGAGCAGGGTTACGAGACCGACCCGACCGGCTTCACCAACCGGGTCAACAACCTCGTCGAGGAGGCCACCCGCCGCGGCATGTACGCGATGGTCGACTTCCACACGCTGACCCCGGGCGATCCGATGCACAACCTGGAGCGGGCCAAGACCTTCTTCGCCACCGTCTCCGCCCGGCACGCGGCGAAGAACAACGTGATCTACGAGATCACCAACGAGCCCAACGGGGTGAGCTGGTCGACCATCAAGAACTACGCCGAGCAGGTCATCCCGGTGATCCGGGCCAACGACCCGGACGCGGTCATCATCGTCGGCACCCGGGCCTGGTCCTCGCTGGGCATCTCGGAGGGCGGCAACAGCACCGAGATCGTCAACAACCCGGTGAACGCCAGCAACATCATGTACGCGTTCCACTTCTACGCCGCGTCGCACCGGGACAACTACCGGGCCGAGGTGGAGCGGGCCGCGGCCCGGCTGCCGCTGTTCGTCACCGAGTTCGGCACGGTGGACTACACCGGTGACGGCGCGGCCGACCTGGCCAGCAGCACCCAGTGGTTGGATCTGCTGGACCGGCTGAAGATCGGCTACGCGAACTGGACGTTCTCCGACAAGGCCGAGGGCAGCGCCGCGCTGCGGCCCGGCACCTGTAACGGCAGCAACTACACCGGCACCTCCGTGCTCACCACCTCCGGCGCCTTCATGCGGGAGCGGATCCGCACCCCGGACAACTTCCCGACCAGCTGAGCCTGCCACCACCACCCGAGGCGGCCCCGACGCACACGCGCCGGGGCCGCCGTGGCAAGAGGACCGCCCGGCCACCAGTGGGGAGCCTGGTGGCCGGGCGGCCGGGGCGGGTAGCCACCCAACTTTCACCCGGTGCCGTTGCGCCGCAACGACATCGGTCGCCATCCATGATGGATCCCGTCGGGCCGGGAAGCCAGCATCAGCACGATAGCCGGAAGAGACTGCGCTGTCACCAGGGGTGAAGGGCGGATCTACTCCGGTACCGGACCGAGCAGCGAGTCGACGGGCCCGCCGGAACCGGCCGGGTACTCCCCCAGGGGCACCTCGTCCGCCCGCCAGGCGGCCAGCACCGGCTCGACGATGCGCCAGCACTCCTCGGCCACATCACCCCGCACCGACAGCGTCGGGTCCGCCTCGAAGGCGCCGCGCAGCACCTCGCCGTACGCCGGCAGTTCACCGGGACCGAAGTCGGCCGTCAGGCGGACCCGATCCAGGTCGAAGGGATTGCCAGGGCCGTTGATGTTGAGGTCGAGGCCGAGGCAGTCCGGGCCGAACCCGATCCGCAGCCGGTCGGGGCGTTCGTAGCCGGTGAGCCCGTCCGGCACCCGTTCCGGCTGCTTGAAGGTGATGATGGCCTCCTTGCGTACCGCCGACATGGCCTTGCCGGACCGCAGCCGGAACGGCACCCCCGCCCACCGCCAGGTGTCCACGGTGAGCACGATCTCGGCGAGGGTCTCCGTGCCGCGGGCCGGATCCACCCCCGGCTCGTCGGCGTAGTTCGGCAGCCGGCGTCCGTCGATCTCGCCCGCCGTGTAGCGGGCCCGCCGACTGGCCGCCACCGGGTCGTCGTCCCAGAGCCGGGCGGCCCGCAGCACCTGCGCCGTGCGGCCCCGCAGTTCCTGCGCGCTCACGCTCGGCGGCGGATCCATCGCGAGCAGGGCGAGCACCTGGAGCATATGGCTCTGCACCATGTCGATCAGCGCGCCGGCACCGTCGTAGTAGCCGGCCCGGCCCTCCAGCCCGAGGGTCTCGTCGAAGACGATGTCCACACAGGCCACATGCGCGGAGTTGAGCACCGGCTCGATGATCCGGTTGGCGAACCGCAGGCCGAGCAGGTTCAGCACCGTGGACTTGCCGAGGAAGTGGTCGATGCGGTGGACCTGCTCCTCCGGCACCAGGGTGGCCAGCAGGTTGTTCAGCGAGTGGGCCGAGATCCGGTCGACGCCGAACGGCTTCTCCAGCATCAGCCGGGTGCCGGGCGGCACACCGATGCGGGCCAGCATCGCCGCCGCGCGGGCGGCCACCATCGGCGGCAGCGCGAAGAAGATCACCAGTGGTCCGGTGCAGCCGGCCAGCAGCCGCCGCAGGCCCTCCTCGCTGGTCACGTCGGCGCGCACGTACCGGCTGGCCCGGATGACCTCGGACTCGCCCGCGCCGTCGGCGCCCACCGTGGCGAAGGAGTCGGCCACCCGGCGGCGCCAGCGCTCGTCATCCCAGGCGTCCATGCCGCTGCCAACCAGCCGCAGGCCGGGGACCGCGCCGGTGGCCAGCAACGCGCCCAGTCCGGGCAGCAGCAGCCGCCCGGTCAGGTCGCCGCTGGCGCCGAGCACCAGCAACGTCTGTCGCATGGGTGCGGTGGTGACAAAACTCGCGGGGGCGGTGGTGACGGAACTCGCGGGGGCGGAGGCCGGGGCGGTGGTGACGGAACTCGCGGGGGCGGCTGAGGGGGCGCGGGGTACCGACGTCGTCATGCCTCCACCATGCCGGGTAACGGTCGGCGGCCGGAAACTGGCCCCGGCGACGCGCATGCCCAGCGTGATCGGTCCGCCGCGTCCGGCTCGCGCCGCGATCTTCGTGTGGCAGGCTGGTCGTACCCCCGCCGGCGCAACGAGGCCGGCGACGCGCCGACCCTGCGAGGAGACGATCGATCCGATGGCTGCGGACGTCACCACCACCGAGGAGTGGCAGGCCCTACGCAAGCACGCCGACGAGATCCGCGCGACGCATCTGCGTGACCTGTTCGCCGGCGACCCCGCCCGGGGCGAACGGTTGACCGTCGAGGTGGCCGACCTGTACGTCGACTACAGCAAGAACCTGGTCACCGACGAGACCCTCGGGTTGCTGACCGCGCTGGCCGAGCGGGTCGGGCTCACCGAGCGGATCGCCGCGATGTTCGCCGGCAGCCACATCAACGGCACCGAGGACCGGGCCGTGCTGCACACCGCGCTGCGGCTGCCCCGCGACGCCGCGCTGAGGGTGGACGGCCAGGACGTGGTGGCCGACGTGCACGCCGTACGGCAGCGGATGGCCGAGTTCGCCGAGCAGGTGCGCGCAGGGCAGTGGCGCGGGCACACCGGCGAGCGGATCCGCACCGTGGTCAACATCGGCATCGGCGGCTCCGACCTGGGGCCGGTGATGGCGTACGAGGCCCTGAAGGCGTACCGCGACGGCGGCATCAGTTGCCGCTTCGTGTCGAACATCGACCCCACCGACATCCACGACACCACCGCGGACCTGGACCCGGCGAGCACCCTGTTCGTGGTGGTGTCCAAGACCTTCTCCACCCAGGAGACCCTGGCCAACGCCCACCAGGCCCGGCGCTGGCTGCTGGCCGGGCTCGACGCCGGCGAGGAGGCGGTGGCCAAGCACTTCGTCGCGGTCAGCACCAACGCGCCGCGGGTGAGCGACTTCGGCATCGACCCGGCGAACATGTTCGGCTTCTGGGACTGGGTCGGCGGCCGGTATTCGCTGCCCTCCGCGGTGGGCCTGTCGGTGCTGCTCGCCATCGGGCCGGCCCGCTTCGACGAGCTGCTCGCCGGTTACCACGCCGTCGACGAGCACTTCCGCACCGCGCCGCCGGCCCGCAACGCGCCGGTGCTGCTCGGGCTGCTCAACATCTGGTACACCAACTTCCTCGGTGCGCAGACCCACGCGGTGTTGCCGTACTCGCAGTACCTGCACCGGTTCCCCGCGTACCTGCAACAGCTGACCATGGAGAGCAACGGCAAGTCGGTGCGTACCGGCGGGCAGGCGGTGTCGTACGACACCGGGGAGATCTTCTGGGGCGAACCCGGCACCAACGGTCAGCACGCCTTCTACCAGCTGCTGCACCAGGGCACCCGGCTGGTGCCGGCGGACTTCATCGGGTTCACCGAGCCCAACCACGACATCGGCGACATGCACGACCTGTTCATGTCCAACTTCTTCGCCCAGACCGCCGCGCTGGCCTTCGGCCGCACCGCCGAACAGGTCGCGGCGGAGGGCACCCCGGCGGCGCTCGTGCCGCACCGGGTGATGGCGGGCAACCACCCCAGCACCACGATCGTCGCCGACCGGCTGACCCCGGCCACCCTCGGTCAGTTGGTCGCCCTCTACGAGCACATCGTGCTCACCGAGGGCGCGATCTGGGACATCAACCCGTTCGACCAGTGGGGCGTCGAACTGGGCAAGGTGATGGCCAACCAGCTCGCGCCGCTGCTCACCGGCGACCGGGCCGAGCTGGCGGACCTCGACTCCTCCACCGCCGCCCTGATCCGCCGCTACCGAGCCGAGCGCCGGCGGGACTAGCGGCCCGACGCGGACGGCAGGCAACGGCGATCTGTCATGCAACTGTCATCCAACCGTGCGGTCGACTCCAAGGTTGGTGCGCAAGGTGGTGGTCGATCGGAACGGCGCGTCTGGTCGCCGGCATCGACGACGAAGGAGATCGCTGTGGTGATGCCGTGGCCCTGGCCCATGCCCGACGACCACTCCTTCCGTGCTCTCTGGGACAACCCGCAGGACCATGACGAGGATGTCCGCCTCGCCGCGCTGGTCGCCCAGCGGCTGAGCGCCGACTGGACGACCCGCCGGCAGCAGATCACGGTCATGGTGCAGAACCGCGTGGTGATCCTCACCGGCCTGGTCGCCGGGGCCGAGACCCGGCGAGCCGCCGGCGAGCTGGCCTGGGATGTCGAGGGCGTGGTGGACGTCTGCAACGCTCTGCGGCTGGCCGGTCACCGGCGCGGTCGCCGCTGATCTCCGGCCCGCCCACGCCACCCGGCACCGGTGTCGCGGGCGGGCCGGACAGCACCCACCGGCGAGCCGCCACCGGCGTGGCTCAGGAGGCGGCGTGGCTCAGGAGGCGGCGTCGCCGACGCTCGGCGGGCCGGCTTCCAGCAGGGCGAGCGCGGCGGTCCGGTCGTCGGCGACGCAGAAGACCTCGGCCAGGCGGGTGACCTTGAGGACCTGCCGGATCAGCGGCGAGATCGTCACGACGCACAGCCGCCTGCCACGCTCGGCGGCGAGGCGGTGTGCGCGGGCGAGCAGCCCGAGGGCGGTGGAGTCGATCAGGTCGGTGCGGCCCAGGTCGACGAGAACGTGACCACCCATGTCGGCGGCGTGCCGCAGCGCCTGCCGAAGGGTGTCACCGGTGTCGAGGTCCACGTCGCCGGCGACGGTCACCACGGTGACGTCGCCAACGTGCTCGATGCCGAGGATGCCGCCGGGCACGCCGCCACCTGCCGGCCCGAGCCGGGTGCAGTGGGTGCACCGGTGCGGTCCGGCGGCGAGCGGGGAGCCGCTCCAGCCGTGCTCGGAGATCAGGGCCCAGGCCACCTCACTGTCGGACGGCACGCGGGGGCCGGCGACGGTGTCACCGCAGCTGTCACAGGTCAGGGTGACCAGGTGATCCTCCAGGACGACGGCCATGGCGTGCTCCTTCCGCGTCAATCGGTCGGCCACCCACCCTGCACGGGTCAGGTAGCGGGGACCACGCGGACATATGACGATTAGGTGACGAATCGATTTTCGCGACCCCGGTTCGACGCACCCGATCGGGTGGTCGCGGGCGCCGGGCGGGTACGCCGTGGTGGGCCCGCCCGTAGCGTCGAGAGCAGTGGCCACGAGGTGAGGAGCGGGTCGGTGACCGAGCCGGAGGAAGATCGCGAGAAGAGCAGAAAGACCGATCCCGTGCTGTTCTCTCCCGACGGCGACCCGCACCACAACCTCGCGCAGGCGCCACAGCCCGACGAGCATCCGCCGGCGCGGTTCACCCACGACGGCGAGACCGACATCGTCGGTGACGAACGTTAGCCTGCGGCTGGTTCAGCCGCGCCGGGCGAGGGCGGCGGCCAGTTCGTCGTCGTAGGTGGCGAGTTCGCGCCCGTCGGCGGCGTAGGCGACCAACCGTCCGTGGGTCATGGTCGCCGACCGGAACGAGAACGTCCGGACGCCCGGGTAGGTGGCCAGCAGCGGGATGCTGCGCGGCGGACCGCCGGGGGCGGAGTGGTATTCGAGTCGGTCCACCTGGGCGGAGACCACGCCGTTGACCCGTACCTTGGTCTTCTCGGTGCGGGTGTCGAAGGTGACCGGAGCGCCGGTGCCGAAGTCGGCGCACTCCGCGGGACTGCGACAGACGAAGAAGTAGCGCGGGTTGGCGACCTCCTCCGGCCCGTACGCCTTGAAGGTGGGATCGGCGCCGGCGGGCAGTGGCTGTACGGCGAAGAACGCAAGGATGCCGGCGGCCGCGACGCCCACCCGCAGCCAGGCCCGCCGGAGGGCGGCCCGACGGGCGGGACGGACGGCGACCGCGACCGCACCGAAGCCCGCCAGGCACAGCAGGCACACCCCGAGCGTACGGGCGTTCTCGAAGAGGAACTGCACGCCGGGCCGCATCGACACCGGTCCCAGCACCACGCCCAGGGAGAGCAGCATGCTGGTCAGCAGCGCGGCGCCGGCCAGCCGCCGGGTCACGCCCGCCGCACCGATCAGCAGCATCGCGGCCAAGACCGGCCAGACCTGGTGATGCGTCCAGGACACCGGAGACGCGGCCACGGTGGCGCAGCCGACGAGCACCACGGCGTGCCCGGGTCGCCCCTGCCCGGCCAGTTGCCGGGCCCGGAACAGTGCCACCGCACAGACGACGACCACCAGCGCCGCCCAGACCAGTGGCAGGGCGTCGTCGGGCAGGCCGAGGCGGAGCAGCATCCCGTGCACGGACTGGTTGCCCAGCGACGCCAGGTTGCCGATCCGGGAGGTCTCGGTCACGGTGCCCGCCCAGTAGGTCAGGCTCTCCCCGGGCAGGATCGCGAGGGCGAGCGCGCCGCACGCGACGAACGTGGCCGCCGCGCGGGCGGCGTCGCGGTACCGGCCGCAGACCAGGAAGTAGACCACGAACAGCAACGGGGTGAGTTTGATCGCCGCGGCCACCCCGACCAGCACACCGCGGACCCGCGACGGCCGGCCCATGCCGTCGAGCAACGCCAGGAGCACGAGGAAGATGCTCACCTGGCCGAAACGCAGGTTGCTCTGCACCGGCGCGGAGAGCATGAGCAGCACCGCCACCGCCGGCATCGGCTGGCCGGCACGCCCGGTCCCCAGTGCGCGACCGACCGGCACGGCCAGGGCGACCACCGCCGCGCAGGTCGCCGCCAACCAGACCGCTTCGACCACGCCGAGCGCGACGGTGGTGATCGGCCAGAGCACGAGGGCGGCGAACGGCGGATAGGTGAAGGGACCGCCGTTGGCCGCCACGTACCCGTAGAGCGGACGCCCGGCGCGCAGGTCGGCCAGCGCACCGTGATAGATGTGCAGGTCGGACAGGCGGTCCGGGCGCCGTAGGACGAGCGCGACCGACACCAGGGCGGCCACCGCGAACCCGGCCCACAGCAGCGCCACCCGACGATCCCGCATGGACCAAGGATAGAAAATTGTCGTCGTTCCCGTCGTCCCGGCCGCCGCCGACGTTCTCACCCGGGTGGCGGGCCGCCGACGCCTTGCCGCATCACCCCATTAGCACTGACAATCATCTATGTTCCTGAGCCGGACGAGATCGGGCGCCGGGCAGCCCTCGATCGGAACACCACCCTGTCCACTTCCGTCCGGAGGACCTGACTTCATGAAGAAGACGATCAGATTGTGGTGCGCCGCCCTGGCGGCCGTCGCACTGACCGCGCTGACCGCGCTGTCGGTATCGAGCCCGGCGTCGGCGGCGACGCTGACCGAGGTGACCAACTTCGGCACCAACCCCAGCAACCTGCGCATGCACCTCTACGTACCGGACCGGGTCGCACCCCGACCCGGGATCCTGGTCGTGGTGCACTACTGCACCGGCAGCGGGCCCGCGATGCACACCGGCACCCAGTTCGCATCCCTGGCCGACCAGTACGGCTACATCGTGATCTACCCGTCGGTGACCCGCAGCAGCAAGTGCTTCGACGTCTACTCCGCCCAGGCCCTGCGGCGGGGCGGCGGCAGCGACCCGGTCGGCATCATGTCGATGGTGGACTACGTCCGGGCACGGTACCCCGTCGACTCCGCCCGGATCTTCGCCACCGGCACCTCCTCCGGGGCGATGATGACCAACGTCCTGCTCGGGCTCTATCCGGACGTGTTCGCCGGCGGCGCCGCGTTCGCGGGCGTGCCGTTCGGTTGCTTCGCCACCACTGGCGGTTCGGAGTGGAACAGCGAGTGCGCCAACGGGCAGATCATCCGCACCCCGCAACAGTGGGGTGACCTGGTGCGCAACGCGTACCCCGGGTACAACGGGCCGCGACCGCGCATGCAGATCTGGCACGGCACCAACGACGACACCCTGCGATACCCGAACTTCGGTGAGCAGGTCAAGCAGTGGACCAACCTGCACGGGCTGAGCCAGACCCCCACCTTCACCGACAGCCCGCAGGCCGGCTACACGCGCACGCGCTACGGCAGTTCCGGCGGCAACGCGCCGGTCGAGGCGATCAGCATGCAGGGCGTGTCGCACAACCTGCCGGTCGACGCCGCCCAGGCCGTACGCTTCTTCGGCCTCAACGTCACGAACCCGACGCCGTCGCCGACCGCGACCTCGTCGCCGAGCCCGACGGTGTCACCGAGCCCGACGGTGTCGCCGAGCCCGACGGTGTCACCGACGGTCGGCCCCACCACGCCGCCGCCGAGCCCGACCGTGCCGCCGGGCGCCGGGTGCCAGATCCGGTACGAGGTCAATGCCTGGAACACCGGGCTGACCGCCTCGGTGACCATCACCAACACCGGCTCCACCGCTGTGAACGGCTGGAGCCTGGCGTTCACCCTGCCCGCCGGACAGAGCATCACCAACGGCTGGAACGCGACGTACTCCCCGACCTCCGGTGCGGTGACCGCGCGCAACGTCTCCTACAACGGCACCATCGCCCCGAAAACCTCCACCACCATCGGTTTCCAGGCAAACCACAGCGGTAACACCGATCGGCCGGCTTCGTTCACCCTCAACGGAATGTTCTGCTCGATCAACTGATCCCACACCCAACCCGTTGCCGGGGCCGGCACGGCTGCCCGCTGTGCCGGCCCCGGCCGTCGGCAGCGCGCCACCACCAACCCCAACCCGGAGGAACCCGCATGCTGTTCCGGACAACGACGCGACGACCACGCCGCTGGCTGGTCGTCGCCGCCACGCTGGCCATGCTCGGCGCCGCCACGACGGTCGCCGCGCCGAGCGCGATGGCCGCCACCGTCGATCCGAACGCCACGTACGTCTTCGTCAACCGACACAGCGGCAAGGCGATGGACGTGTGGAACTGGTCCACCGCCGACAACGCCCCGATCAACCAGTACGCCCGCAACGACGCCGCGGTGCAGCAGTGGCGCTTCGTCGACGTCGGCGGCGGCTACCACCAGATCCGCTCGGTGCACAGCGGCAAGGTCCTCGAGCTGCCCAACGCCACCGACGGCGTGCAGCTGGTGCAGAACGCCGCGGCCAGCGGCAACACCCGCCAGCACTTCCGGCTGGCCGACTCCGACGGCGGCCATGTCCGCTTCATCAACCGGCACTCCAACAAGGCGCTGGACGTGTGGGGCTGGTCCACCGCCGACGGCGGCATGATCTCCCAGTACCAGGACGTCAACGGCGCCAACCAGCAGTGGCGGCTCGTCGCCCTCGGCACCGGCGGCGGCAACGGCGGCGGCGACTGCGGCAGTGGTGCCTTCCAGGCCGAGGCGGTGCTCAGCGGCGGTACCTGGACCGCCCGCAACGGCGGCACGACGGTCTACACCGGCGGCGACATGCGCTCCGCCGTGCAGGCCGCGGTGAACAGCCTCAGCGCCGGTCGAACCAGCAAACAACGGGTCGTCGTACGCGGCTCCGGCTCGATCAGCGCCGGCTCCCGCATCTCCCTGCCCAGCTACACCACCATCGACGTGTGCGGCACGATCAACGTGACCGGCTCCGGCAGCGGTGACCAGGCGCCGATCTACTCCCGTGGCACCACCCAGATCGAGGTGCAGCACCTCACCGTCACCGGTTCCCCGTTGTACGGCATCTTCCTGCGCAACGTCACCGACGTGGTGCTCGGCCAGATCGACATGCGCCTCTCCAGCGGCCTGGGCGTACGCATCGACAACCGCGGTGACACCAGCCAGTGGACCCGCAACGTCCGCATCGACAACGTCTACGTCTCCGGCGCCAGTTCGCACGCCGTGGAGACGTACGGGGTGGACGGGTTGACCGTCGGCACCGTGACCGCGCGCAACGTCGGCGAGTCCGGGCTGCTGCTCAACCAGACGATCAACGCCACGGTGACCACGGTCGACGCGGAGAACGCGGGCACCGGCACCGGGTACGCGGCGTTCCGAATCGCCAACCGCGCCGGCCGGATCGGCTCCGGCTACCCGACCAACATCCGGGTGGGCACCGTACGGGCGCGCGGCGGCGGCCGGGGCATCTTCTGCGTCTCGGAGTCCGGTGGCCTGGCGGTCAACCGGGTCGACATCGCCAACACCGGCAACAACGCCATCCTCCTGGAGAACTGCTACGGCGTGGACATCGCCGCGGGAGGTGGCACGATCAGCGGCGGCGGGGAGGTACGCCTGGCCGCCCGCACCGAGTTCCCCGGCAACCGGGATCTGACCCTGCGCAACTTCACGCTGGTCAACAGCCGGATCCTGGAGAACCCCTGCACGACCAACCTGACCATCAGCAACATCGCCCTGAACAACTCGACCATCAGCCGCTGCTGAGCAGTCCGGCCCAGCGATGCCGAGCCGGGCCGACGCACGAGGCGTCGGCCCGGCCGGCTTGTTAAGAAGGGCCCCTTCCTATGCATCAGGCGTTAAGAAGGGCCCTTCCTTTCACTCAGCTGGCGGTGCAGGTGGGGGTGGCGGAGGGGCCGGTGCCGTTGCCCTGGAAGCCGAACTCGGTGCTGGTTCCGGGGTTGACCGTGCCGTTGTAGCTGACGTTGCGGAACGTCACGTTGCCGCTGGTGCCACTGGCCTGGGCGTTCCAGGTGTTGGTCACCGTGCTGCCGCCGGGTAGCGCGATGCTCACCGACCAGCCGTTGAGCCTGGTGGAGCCGGCGTTGACGTGGACCGTGGCGACGAATCCGCCGTTCCACTGGTTCAGGGACACCGAGGCGGTGCAGCCGGCGCCGCCGGGCGGCGGCGTGGTCGGCGGCGGCGCGGTGGTGGGCGGCGGGGGCGCGGTGGTGGGCGGCGGCGGTGCGGTGGTGGGCGGCGGGGTCGTACCGCCGGCGTTCAACGCCTCCAGGGTGGAGTTGTACGCCTGCTTCTTGTTGCCGCCGTTGTCGAAGAGCAGCGGGGTGCCGCCGGAGCGCCACGAGTCGGAGTCACGGATGCCCCACACCGTGATGCCGTTGCAGCGGGGCACGGCGAGGCAGTCGGTCACCACGTTGCGGTAGGTGTTGGCCTGCTGGGTGCCGGAGCCCTCGATGTCCAGCTCGGTGATCTGCACGTCGACCCCGAGGGCGGCGAAGCTGGACAGCGTGGTGCGGTAGTTGCCCGGGTAGGGCGAGTTGGGGTTGAAGTGCGACTGGAACCCGACGCAGTCGATCGGCACGCCACGCTGCTTGAAGTCCTGCACCATCCGGTAGACGCCCTGGGTCTTGGCGTGGGTCCAGTCGTCGGTGTTGTAGTCGTTGTAGCAGAGCTTGGCGCCCGGATCGGCGGCACGGGCGGCACGGAACGCGGCCTCGATCCAGTCGTTGCCGGTACGCTGCAGGTTCGAGTCGCGCCGGCCACCGCTGCTGCCGTCGGCGAACGCCTCGTTCACCACGTCCCACGAATGGATCTTGCCGCGGTAGTAGGTCGCCACCCGGGTGACGTGGTTGAGCATCGCGTTGCGCAGCGTGGTGCCGGACATGTTCTGCATCCAGCCGGGCTGCTGCGAGTGCCAGGCCAGCGTGTGACCGCGCACGGACATGCCGCGCGAGATGGCGTGGTTGACGATCCGGTCCGCGTTGGAGAAGTTGAACTGCCCCTGCTGCGGCTCCGTCGCGTCGATCTTCATCTCGTTCTCGGGGGTGACCGAGTTGAATTCGCGATTGAGGATGCCGACGTAGGTGGAGTCGCCGAGCTTGTTGGCGGCGATGGCGGCACCGAAGTACCGGCCCTTCTCCGCTGCGGAGGCGCCGAGGGTGGTCGCCGCGCTGGCGCTGGAGGCCACCATTACGCCGGTGGCGACGAGGGCGAGACCGACCACGGCCGAGACCAGCGCGGTACGCGGTCGCGGTCGGGTCGCCGGCCGCCCGCTGGCGCGGGCGAAGGCATTGTTCATGGCATGAGCCTTTCGACGAAGCCGTGCTGATGGGAAGCCGGCCCCGACTACTGCCCAACACGGTGGTTTCCCGTCGCGGCGCGGTCGCCCGGATGCCGCGCTGGCCGGTGCGCTCAGCCGGCCACCGTGAGTAGATCGAGGCTGTTCTATCGGAACAGTATCGAAACATGTCCGCAAGCTCAACGTGCCCGGACCGTCTTCTTCGGACTGACGCATGCCACCGCCGCGGTCCGATCCGGAGTGAATCACAGCCAGGCACCCGGACCACCGGGACCGAAAGTTTCGGTGCCGCCGATCAGCCGGCCACCGCTCGGCGGTCGCCGAGGTGCCGATCGGCCGGGGCCGCGGTCAGCCGGAGACCGGGACGGCGCCGGGCGGTGCCGCCGCGACCGGCTCCCCGAGCAGGGCGGCCAGCCAGCGCAACTGACGCCGGACGTGGGTCGCGTCCCCGTGTTCGTGGCCGTTGAACGGGTACACGTGCATGCTCCGCGCCGGCAACGGCCCGTCGCCGGCGGCGCCGTACTGGTTGTAGGCGGCGAACCCGGTGCTGGGCGGGCAGATGAGGTCGCGCAGCCCGATGCCGAAGTGCGTCGGCGCGGTGGCCCGCCGGGCGAAGCTGACACCGTCGACGTAGGAGAGGGTGTTGCGCACCGCCGCCTCGGCGTCCCGGTTGATCGCGAGGTAGTTGACGATCTCGCCGTACACGCCGACGTCGGTGATCTCGATGGCCCGCTGGAAGTGGCAGAGGAACGGCGCGGTGGCGAGCACGGCGGCGAGGTCCGGTACGAGCCCGGCGACCGCGAGCGCCAGCCCACCGCCCTGGCTGTTGCCCGCGACGACCACCCGCCGCGGGTCGACTCCCGGCAGGGCACGAGCGGCCTGGACCGCCCGCACCGCGTCGGTGATGAGTCGACGGTAGTAGTAGCCGGCCGGCGACAGGATCCCCCGGGTCACCGGCGAGGGCCCGCCTGGCGCGCTGCCGTGCGGGTCGGCCGTGTCACCCGCGCCGTACTGCCCGGACTGTCCCCGGGCGTCCATCAGCAGGTGCGCGTACCCGGCGACCGGCCAGATCAGCCGCTCGTGCGGCAGCCCCCGGCCGCGCCCGTAGCCGACGTACTCGACGATCACCGGCAACATGCCGTCGGCTCCGGTGGGGCGGGTGTACCAGGCCCGGACCGGGTCACCGGCGAAGCCCGCGAAAGTGACGTCCCAGGTGTCCAGCAGGCGCAGGTCGGTCGGCTCGGAACGGACGTCGAGCAGCACCGGCATCTGCGCCGCCGCGTCCAGGGTGGCCCGCCAGAACGTGTCGAAATCGGCGGGCTCGGCCACCGTGGGCGCGTAGTCGCGCAGTTGGTCGAGGGGCAGGTCGAACAGGGGCATGGGCTCCTCGCAGGTGATTGGTCAGGACCGCCGGGGCGGCGCGGTGCTCTCGCGTACCACCAGCTCGGCGACCAGGTCGATGCGGCTGGTGGGCAGGGCCTCCCCGCGCGCGAGGTCGAGCAGCATCTGGGTGGCCGTGCCGGCCATGTCGCGCAACGGCTGATTGACCGTGGTCAGCGCGGGGCCGATCCAGGCCGAGACCGGCAGGTTGTCGTACCCGACCACGGACAGGTCGGCCGGGACGTCGAGGCCGAGCTGCCGGGCCGCCCGCAGCACTCCCATCGCCTGCAGGTCCGAGCCGGCGAAGATCGCCGTCGGCCGGTCGGGCCCGCTGAGCAACTCTATGCCCTGCCGGTAGCCGGCGTCGAGGTGGAAGGTCCCGGAGCGGACCAGGCAGGGATCGACGGGTACGCCGAACTCCTCGTGGGCGCAGCGGAAGCCCGCCGCGCGCGCCCGGGCGCAGAGCACGCCCTGCGGACCGGAGATGATCGCGATCCGACGGTGCCCGAGCTCCAGCAGGTGGCGGGTGGCGAGCAGGCCGCCGTTCCAGTTGTTCGAGCCCACGGTGGGCACCGAGGCCGCGCTGGCGCTGTCGGTGTCGACCACGACGACCGGGATCGCCTGACGCCGCAACCGCTGCCGCTGCTGGCCGGTCAGGTTGCACATGACCAGCAGAACGCCGAGCGGACGTCGGGCGATCACCGTGTCGAGCCACGACGGCGCCGGCCGGTGCGCGCCGCTCAGCTGCGTCAGCACCACGGTGAGCCGTTGCGCGGTGGCGACGGTCTCGACCCCCCGGATGATCTCCAGCGCCCAGTCGGAGCCGAACTCGTGGAACACCAGGTCTATCTGACCCTCACCGGCGGCCCGGCGGGCGCGGCGGCGGTAGTGGTGCCGCTCCAGGCTGGCCTCGACGCGGGCCCTGGTGCCCGCCGCGACGTCCGACCGTCCGTTGAGGACCTTAGAGACCGTCGCCGACGAGACACCGACCTCCCGCGCGATGGTCGCGATCGTCGCGATCGTCGCGGAGCCGAGCGCCGTCGGTGGACGGTGTACGGTCATCGGAATCCCTGCAACCGGTCGGCGAAAATTTCGGGGAACTGTAGCACGTAAACAGCCACCGGTGGTGACGCCAGTCAATGACATGGCGACCACGGCGCCGCAGCAGGCAATCGCTTACCCGCGTGGCGGCACCCGTGTGGACAGTGCCTTTCCAACCCTTGACACAGCTTCGTCAACGCCCTTAGGTTGCCCGACACGAGCGTCGAAGTGGTTTCCGAAATTTTCGATAACCGTCGTGCCGCACAGCGGCTGGCACGGCCGCCGAGCGACCTCGCGAGCGCGGCCAAAGGGGTTCGCATGACAAGTCAGAAGCGGGTGACCGCCGGGCCGGTTCCGGAGCAGCGACGAGCAGCCCGACCACCCTGGCCTCGCCCGCGCCGGCCACGGATCCGGCGGCCCCGCCTCCCGCGGCCCCCCGGGCCGCCCGCCGCACCTGGCGTCGGGCGCTGCGTCGCGACTGGCAGCTCTACTCGCTGGCGATCCTGCCGCTGCTGTTCTTCCTGATCTTCCGGTACCTGCCGATGCTCGGCAACGTGATCGCCTTCCGGCGGTTCCGGCCGGGCGGCAGCATCTTCGGCGAGTACTGGGTGGGCCTGCGGTACTTCAAGATGTTCCTCGCCGACCCCACGTTCTGGAACGTCTTCACCAACACCCTGGTGCTGGGCGGGCTGACCCTGCTGTTCTGCTTCCCGCTGCCGATCGTGCTGGCGCTGCTGCTCAACGAGGTGCGCGCCCGCCGGCTCAAGCGGTTCGTGCAGTCCGTGTCCTACCTGCCGCACTTCCTGTCCATCGTGATCGTGGCGGCCATCGTCATGCAGTTGCTCTCCATGGACGGCACCGTGAACCAGTTCGTCCGGGCGGCCGGCGGCGAGGAGATCGCGTTCCTGCAACGGCCCGAGTGGTTCCGCACCATCTACGTCTCCTCGGAGGTGTGGCAGACGGTGGGTTGGGGGACGATCCTCTACCTGGCCGCGCTCACCACCATCGACGACGACCTGTACGAGGCGGCCCGGATCGACGGCGCGAACCGGTGGCGGCAGACCTGGCACGTCACCCTGCCGGGCATCCGGCCGACCATGGTGACACTGCTGATCCTCAACATCGGCACCTTCATGGCGGTCGGGTTCGAGAAGATCCTGCTGTTGTACAACCCGCTGACCTATCCGACCGCCGACGTGATCTCCACATACCTGTTCCGGGTGGGCTTCGCGTCCAGCAACTTCAGCTACGCCGCGGCGATCGGCCTGTTCGAGGCGGTGATCGGGTTGGTCCTGGTGCTGTCGGCCAACCTGATCGCCCGCCGCACGGTGGGGACGAGCCTGTGGTGACCGTCGACGCCGCCGAGCGGGCCACCGAGGTCGGTCCACGACCCCGCCGACGCCGGGGCATCCGGCAGACCCGCGGCTACCGGGTGTTCCAGGTGGTCAACGCGATCATCCTGACCCTCGTGGTGGTGGTCACGCTCTACCCGTTCGTCAACATCGTGGCCCGTTCGATGAGCCATGAGGCGTACATCATCGCCGGGCAGGTGAACCTGGTGCCGCGAGGGTTCACCCTCGACACGTACCAGTTGGTGATGTCCGACCCGCTGTTCTGGACGAACTACCGAAACACGGTGTTCTACACGGTCACCGCGACGCTCATCTCGATCGTGATGACCACCTGTTACGCGTACGTGCTGTCGAAGAAGCACCTCAAGGGGCGCACCGCCCTGATCGGCATCGCGGTCTTCACCATGTTCTTCACCGGCGGGCTGATCCCCAACTACGTGCTGGTGACCAGCCTCGGCCTGAAAAACAGCGTCTGGGCGATCGCGCTGCCCAACGCCATCAACGTGTTCAACCTCCTGGTGATGAAGGCGTTCTTCGAGAGCCTGCCGGTCGAGTTGGAGGAGGCCGCCGCCGTCGACGGGCTCAACACGTACGGCATCCTGCTGCGGATCGTGCTGCCGCTGTCGAAGGCCATCGTCGCCACGATGGTGCTCTTCTACGCGGTGGCCTTCTGGAACTCCTGGTTCGCGGCCTTCCTCTACATGGACCAACAGGAGCTGTGGCCGGTCACCGTGTACCTGCGCAACCTGATCGCCGGCGCCACCGGCGCGGAGAACATCGGAGCCATCGCCGAGGCGAACGAGGTGCAGGCCGAGGCGACGCTCAAGTCCGTGACCATCGTGCTCACCACCCTGCCCATCCTGCTGGTCTATCCCTTCGTCCAGCGGTACTTCGTCCGGGGCATCATGCTCGGCGCGGTGAAGGGCTGAGACCGGCGACCCACCCTCCCACCACCACAGATGAAAGGACCCGCCATGTTCCGCAGATCGTGGCGTCACGCGGCGGCAGCCACCGCCGCGGTACTCGCCCTCACCAGCGTCACCGCCTGTAGCGACGACCCGTCCGACGCGGAGAACCGGGCCGGCGCGATGGAGAACTACGCCGTCGGTACGCAGTTCAAGGCCACCGAGCCGGTCTCCTTTTCCATCCTCTACAACAACCACCCGAACTACCCGCTGAAGAACGACTGGCTGTTCTGGTCGGAGCTGAAGTCGCGGACGAACGTCAGCCTCGAAAAGGTCGCGGTGCCGCTGAGCGACTACAACCAGAAGCGAAGCCTGCTGATCGGCGCCGGTGACGCGCCGTTGCTCATCCCGAAGACGTACCCGCCGGACGTGCACGCGTACGTCTCCTCGGGGGCGATCCTGCCGGTCAGCGACCACCTCGATCTGATGCCGAACCTCAAGGACAAGATCGAAAAGTGGAACCTGCAGCCTGAGCTGGACACGCTGCGCCAGGCGGACGGCAAGTTCTATCTCCTGCCCGGTGTGCACGAGAAGCCCTGGCACGAATACTCCCTGGCGGTCCGCACCGACATCCTCGACGAGCTGAACCTGGAAGTCCCCAAGACCTGGGACGACGTCTACACCATGCTCAAGGCGATGAAGGCGAAGTACCCGAACATCTACCCGTTCTCCGACCGGTACAGCCAGCCCAACCCGGCCGGCAACCTGCTGAACCTCCTGGCCGTGTCGCACGGCCTGGAGGGCGCGGGCTGGAACTTCCAGCACGTGAGCTGGAACGCGCAGGCGCAGAAGTTCGAGTACACCGGCGCCACCGAGCAGTACAAGCAGATGTTGCAGTACCTCAACAAGCTGGTCGCCGAGAAGCTGCTCGACCCGGAGAGCTTCACCCAGACCGACGACCTGGCCCGGCAGAAGCTCGCGAACAGCAAGTCCTTCGTCATCAGCGGCAACGCCCAGGCACTGGTGAACGACTACCGGCCGGACCTGGCCGCAACCAACCCGAAGGCGAAGATCACCAAAATTCCGCTGCCGGTCGGCCCGGCCGGGGAGATCAACCCGGCCAGCCGGCTGGAGAACGGCATGATGATCTCCTCGAAGGCCCGCGACAGCAAGAACTTCGTGGCGATGATGCAGTTCGTCGACTGGCTGTGGTATTCCGACGAGGGCCAGGAGTTCGCCAGGTGGGGCGTGGAGGGCACCACCTTCGTCAAGGACGCCGCCGGCAAGCACAGTCTCGCCAAGGACGTCGACATGATCGGCCTCAACCCGGGCGCGCCCAAGCACCTCCAGAAGGACTTCGGCTTCGCCAACGGGGTGTTCGCCTACGGCGGCAAGCCCGAGTTGGTGCAGGCCTTCTTCTCCCCGGAGGAGCAGGAGTTCCAGCAGGTGATGAACGCCCGGACGCCAAAGTCGCCGCCGCCGCCCTTCCCGCTCAGCGACGAGGAACGGGAGCAGGTGTCACTCTGGGAGACCCCGCTGAAAGATCTCGTGTACCAGGCGACGCTCCAATTCGTCCTCGGGCAGCGTGACCTCGCCCAGTGGGACGCCTACGTGGCGGAGTTGAAGAGCAAGAACATGGACGCCTACCTGGAGACGGTCAACAAGGCGTACGAGCGGTACCGGGAGAAGCACAACTGATGCCTGGCCGGTCCGGTCGTGTCGGCGCGACCGGACCGGCCACCACCTGCGTACCCGGTGCTGATCAAGAGGAGTGAGGATGCACATCCGGTCGGCGGGCCCGCTCCCCCGGCGCGCGTCATGAGCACGGCGGCGCGGCGGGAGTTCGGCGCGGGTCCGCTGTCCCGCGCCGCCGCCCTGATCTACACGCTGCTCGTGGTCGAGTTGCTGCTGCTGCTCTGCGCGGCGCCCGGCCTGGTCGCGCTCTTCGCGTTGGAACGGCACGCGAGCAACCTGCCGCTGGTCGCCGCCTGCGCGGTGCCGCTCGGCCCGGCGTTCTCCGCCGCACTGTACGCGCTGCACCACCAGCGTCTCGACCTGACCGAACTGCACCCGTCGCGGCTGTTCCGGCGCGGCTACCGGGCCAACCTGGCCGGTTCGCTGCTGGTCTGGGTGCCGACGCTGCTGTGGCTGACCGTTATCGCGATCAACCTGGTCAACCTGTCGGCGGCCGGGGTACCCCGCTGGTGGGCGGCGCTGCTGGTGCCGGTCGGCGCGGGGGTGGCCGTGGTCGGGGTCAACGCGCTGGTGATCACCTCGCTGTTCACGTTCCGGGTACGCGACGTCGTCCGGCTGGCCGGGTACTTCGTGCTGCGTACCCCGCAGGTGACGGTCGGCACCGCGCTGCTGCTGGTCGCGGCGACGGTGCTCACCCTGGTCGCGTCGGAGGCGGCGCTCGCCGCGCTCGGTTCGGTGCTGGCGCTGGCGCTGGTCCGCGGCGGCGAACCGATGATCACCACCGTCCGCCAGGAGTTCACCCGGTGAGGCTGCCGGTGACGGACTACGCCTCGCCGGGTCGGCTGAGGGTCACGCCGGGCCGGGCTTCGTGGCGTGAACGCGCTCGATCAGGCCGGCCTTGAGCCGCTCGGTCTCGACGACCCGGAAGCCGGCGGCCCGCACCAGCGGTAGCGGGCGGCGGGTGAAGTGCTCTCCGGCCGTACGCATGGTGATCCGCTCGACCAGCCATTGCAGGGCGTACACCGGTGGCCAGGTGCTGCCGACGTGGTCGAGCAGGAGCAGCCGTCCGCCCGGGACGAGGACCCGTTTCATCTCGTCGAGCGCGGCGGCGGGGTCGGGGATGGTGCACAGCGACAGCGCGCAGACCACGGTGTCGAAGGAGGCCTCGGGGAACGGCAACCGTTCCGCGTCCCCCTCCCGCAGGTCGGCGGGGCGGCCGAGGTCGGCGGCACGCTGCCGGGCGACGGCGAGCATCGCCGGGCTCAGCTCGATTCCGGTGATGTCCGCGTCCGTCGGATAGTGGGGCAGGCTGCGGCCGGTGCCGATGGCGACCTCGAGGACCCGGCCCTGGGCACGCGTGCCGAGCCACTCCCGGCCGCCGCCGAGCAGGCGCCGCTCGGCGAAGCCGATCTGCCGGTCGTAGCTGTCGGCCATCCGGTCCCAGACGCGCCGCTGCCGCGCGGTCGGGTCCTCCTGCCGGTTCGCCTTGGCGGTGTCGCCCACGTCCCACCTTCCCTCGCACGCGCCACTGGCGTGCTCTCACGTGTTAAGAAGGGGCCCCTTTACTACACCAGGCGTTAACAAGGGGCCCTTCCTTCCACCTTGTCAGTGCAGGGGGCGGTGGTGGGCGTCGGGGGTGCCGGACTTGCGGTGGAAGTAGGCGTTGACCTGGTCGCGCCACTCCCGCGCGCAGCGCAGCTGCTCGGTGAGGCGCTCGGTGACCCGGGCGTGCACGTCGGGGTCGATCAGCCCGGCGAGGCGCTGCCAACGCCCGACCGTCTCCTCCACCTCCCGTACGCCGTCGAAGTGGCTGTCGTAGATGTGCTGGATGACCGTCTTGCCGCTGTGCAGCACGTGGTCGTAGGGCACGTGGTGGAAGAAGAGCAGCAGCTCGTCGGGGCACTCGTCGAGCGACTCGTACACCTGCGACCAGGGTGGCGGGTACTGGCCGGTGAAGCCGGTGCCGGTGGCGCGGGTACGGTCCACACCCAGCCCGTCGCGGTCGGCGAAGTGGTACGTGCCCCACGGGGTGTACTCGTACCCGTCCACGTCGGGGCCGTAGTGGTGGCCGGGTCGGACCATGAAGCCCACGCCCAGCGGGGCGGTGTATCGCTCGTAGGTGCGCCACGAGTCGTCCATCACCTCGTGCAACGTCCGCCGCAGCAGCGCGGGACCGGTCGACCGCGCCGGGTCGAAGGTCAGGTCGATCCACTCGTCGAGCACCGCCTCCGGAGTCAGCCCCGGCTCCCAGGCGAGCCGGCCGAAGGCGTACAGGTTGGCCTGGGCCAGCGGATGCCCGGTCCAGAACCGGTCGTCGCCCACGTTGGAGACCGCGACCAGATCACCGCCGTCGGCGGCCACGTCGGCGACCGACCGGCCGCCGTCGCCCCACGGGCGGTACCGCAGCACCTCGCTCCACCACGGGGCCAGATAGCACACGTGCCGCTGCTGGCCGGTGTACTCCTGGGTCACCTGGAACTCCACCGCCAGCCGGGTGCCCGGCATCGCCGCGATCACCGGGGAGACCGGTTCCCGCGCCTGGAAGTCCATCGGGCCGTGCTTGACCTGCAGGATCACGTTGTCCCGAAACCGGCCGTCGAGGGGGGCGAAGTGGTCGAAGGCGGCCCGGGCCCGGTCGGTCGAGCGGTCCCGCCAGTCCTGCCGGTGGTTGTAGACGAAGGCCCGCCAGTGCACCACGCCGCCGTACGGCGCCAGCGCCTCGGCCAGCAGGTTCGCCCCGTCGGCGTGGTCGCGGCCGTAGCTGAACGGCCCGGGCTGCCCTTCCGAGTCGGCCTTCACCAGATAGCCGCCGAAATCCGGGATGCGGGCGTACACCCGGCGGGTGGCCTCGGCCCACCAGGTGCGTACCGCATCGTCGAGCGGGTCGGCGGTGGGCAGGCCGTCGAGGACGACGGGCGCGGCGAAGGTGACCGAGAGGTGCACCCGGATGGCGTACGGCCGCAGTTCGTCGGCGATCTCGGCCACGTCGTCGAGCCGGTCGGTCAGCAGCCGGGCCTCGGTGGCGTGCACGTTGACGTTGTTCACCGCCACCGCGTTGACGCCGCACGCCGCCAGCAGCCGCGCGTACGCCCGCGCCCGGGCGCGGTCGCGCCGGGGTCGCCCGTCGCGCCAGAAGATCGACCCGCCGGCGTAGCCGCGTTCGACCTGCCCCATCACCGGATGCGGGTCGACGTTGTCCCAGTGGTCCAGCATCCGCCGGCCCAGCGCCGGGCGGTGCACCCGCACCGGGCACTCCGGGCCGAAGGCCGCCTCGCCGAGGCGCACCACCTGGAACAGTCCGTAGAGGAGCCCGGCGGGCGCGTCGGCCAGCACCACGGTGACCTGGCCGTGACGGGTCAGCGCGAAGCCCTCGGCACCGAGCGCCGCGCCGGCGAGGTCGACGTGCGCCGCCCGAACGGCGTCGAGGTCGACCTGCGCCGCCGGTACCGCGTCGGGGTCGGTGTCGGACGCCGCGATGGGTTCGCGGACGTCGTCGGGCCGACGGTCGGCCGCCGGCAGCGCCGGAGTCAGGGCGAGCACCAGGTCGGCCGGCCGAGCGTCGGGCTCGTCGGTCGCCCGCCGGACGGCGCCGCCGTGCCCGGCGCAGGCCCGCTCGACCTCTCCGAACACCGTGTCGACGAGCGGCCCGTCGCCGGAGACGAGGGTGTGCCGGGAACCGACGGCGCGAAACGCCTCCGGTGGCAGCCAGGCCGGGTGTACGTCGGGAGCGACGTCGGGTGGGATCACGGGCATTCGGCGGCGATACCGTCGCATTGCGCAGATCGTAATGATTCCTCCGAATGCGTCAAGGTGCTTCCGGAAGTCGCGCCCCCGGCTTCTCCCCACGCTGCCGGGGGCGCCGCGTCGTTTGCCGGGCCTTTTCCCGGGTAGACGCCCGGTCCGTGGTGAGAAGGGGGCCGGCGAGGTGGACAACGACCAGTTCATCGACTCCGTGGCGCGCCGCACCGGAGCGTCGGCCGAGCAGGCCGCCGCCCTCGCGCGGGCCACGCTGACCACCCTCGCCGAGCGGATCGACGGCGGTGAGGCGCGGGACCTGGCCGACCGGCTGCCCGAAGCGCTGCGGGCGTACGCCTTCGCCCCGGACGAGAGCGCCGAGCCGTTCGGGCTCGACGTGTTCGTGCAGCGGGTCGGTGGGCGGGCGGACGTCGAGCCCGACCTGGCGCAGGCCGGCATCCGGGCGGTCTTCGACACGATCCGCGACAGCATCGACGCGGGCGACTACGACGACGTCATCGCGCAACTGCCCGCCGAGCTGTGGCAGGTGGCCAACCCGGCCCCGCCCTACGACCGGTAAGGCGCCCCGGCGCTACGGGGCGGCCGGTTCCAGGTACACCGGCAGGTGGTGTCCCGCCCTGGCCACGAACATGGCCACCTCGTACGCCATGTCCCCCACCTCGGCGTCACCGTCGATGCCGACGGCGAGCACCGCGCCGTTGCCGGTCGTGGCGTGGAACAGGAACGCCCGCGACATCTGCACGACGACCTGGTGCAACTCGCCGTCGCCACACACCCGGGCGGCGGCCAGGCCGAGCGCCTGTAGGCCGCAGACCATGCTGGACAACTGGGTGGCGAGTTCGTCGTCGATGCCACGGGACGCGCCCAGCAGGAGCCCGTCCGGCGAGAGCACCACCGCGAACTGCGCACCCGGTACCCGGTCGACGATGTCGTCGAGCGCACGTCCGAGGTTGTCGGCGGTGGCCACAGCAGGGGTCATGGAGTTGTCCTCTCGGATCGGCGATACTGACGGATGCCTCTGCCCACCAGGGACGATGCTGGTGTTGCCGATGTCGATCCCGAGGGCGTACGGCATCTGCCTTCTTCCTTGCTCGCTCGCGCGTCGGTGGGGTGATTGGACGCCCGACCGTACGGGGATGCCCCCGGGGATCCCGCACGGGCCCTACGTTCGTACCAGAGATCGCCATCGCATCAGGAGCCCCAACTTCAGCCGATCCCCGTCCCCCCATCCCCCTAACGTACGAGGGGGCGCTGGTCCCTGACCGGGCGGGGGCGGGTTGCGGATTCACTCTCGATACCCCTGCCGCTCACCGGGCGTAGCGTCGTCGGCGATCAGCGGTCGCTGACCCACGACGGAGGAGAACCACCGAGATGGTGCCGCCAGGCCACGCAGCACGCCGAGTCCACCGTTGACCTCGATCAGCAGCGGGTCGGGGACCCGGGTGTCGGCGGCCGGGCGGCGGACCGGGATCGGGCTCTTCGGCATCATGTCCCGGTGACACCGTCGGACGCGTCGAGGTTTTGTCCAGCGACAGTGGAACCAGCACGACGCTGGCGGTGTCCAGACAGTGACCGCACCGGGAGGTTCCACTGGACGACGAGGAGTGCGTCACCCGAGCTCAGGCAGGTGACCTGGGGGCGTACGAGTCCCTGGTCGCCCGGCACACCGCGTCCGCGTACCGGACCGCGGTGCTGCTCGGCGCGGGTTCGGACGCGGAGGACGTCATCCAGGAGGCGTTCGTGAAGGGGTACCGGAAGCTGTCCCGCTATCGCGGGGACTCGTCGTTTCGGTCCTGGCTGTTGGCGATCGTGGCGAACGAGACCCGCAACCTGCACCGGTCACGGGACCGACGTCACGGGTTGGTGCTGCGGGCCGCGCGGGTGGCGCCGGGCTCGGAAGCCGAGGACGGGTCGGTCGGCGCGGTCCTGGCCGGGGAACGGCGGGCCGCGCTGGTCCGGGCGCTGCGGCTGCTACCGGAGAAGGACCGCGAGGTGATCGTCTGCCGCTACTTCCTCGACCTGAGCGAGGACGAGACGGTGGCCATGCTGGGCTGGCCCCGGGGCACGGTGAAGTCCCGGACCTCCCGGGCCCTGGTGAAGCTGCGCGGTCTGCTCGACGTCCAGGAGCTGAGCCGTGGATGACCTGGAGCGGGAGCTGCGCGCACTGTCCGGGTGGCTGGAGACACCCGAGCCGCCGGAGGTGGCCGCCCAGGTGCGCGCCCGGCTCGTCGCCACGAGCGCCCCGGCCGTCCGCCGACACCGATGGCGGTACGCCCTCGCGGCGGCGCTGGCCGCCCTGCTCGTCGCGCTGCTGCCGCCGGGCCGGGCCGCCGTCGCCGACACGGTGACCGGGCTGCTGCGCTTCGCCGGGATCATCATCAGCACCTCCTCCGCACCGGTGCTGCCGACCGGCTCCCCGTCGCCGCTGCCCGCGCAGCGGCCGGTCGGGCTGGACGAGGCCCAGCGGTCGGTGCGGTTCCCGATCCGGCTGCCGGCCGCGCTGGGGCCGCCCGATCGGGTGCTGGTGGCCGACCCGGACGACAGCGGCGGCCATCGGGTGGCGAGCCTGCTCTACCAGGGCGGCGAGCTGCGCCTGGACGCCTTCGACGGTCGCCTCGATCCGGTCTTCTTCAAGGAGGTCGCCAGCGCGCGAACGGAGTGGACGCAGGTCGGCGCCGCATCGGCGATCTGGGTCGGTGAGCCGCACCCGGTGTCGTACCTGGACCGCGCCGGCACGCTGCGGCAGGAGAGCGCCCGGCTGTCCGCCGCCACCTTGATCTGGGAGGACGCGGGGGTGGTCTACCGGCTGGAGGGCGAGCTGACCATGACCGAGGCGGTCGCGATCGCCACCTCGTTGGCGTGACCCGGCTCGACGCCGAGCCCTCTTTCCGTGACGGAGTTCCTACCGGGAGTTTTCCGATAAGCCGGAGCCGCACACTCCGACGGGAGACGGAGTGAACCGGTCACCGTCGGCTCGCTGGCCTCGCCACCAACGCTTCGCGCCCGGCGCCGCGCCGCCACACTCGACGGACCGGGCCGGAAGTTTCGGAAACGTGTCTTGTGTTTTCCCGTTCGGTCTGCGACTGTTTGGCCGTCGGTGGCCCGGGTCGTTCCGGTCGACCGCGATGTGGCCGCGAGCCGAGCACCGGACCAGCGCCTGTCGACCGGAGGGAAGCCTCCGGTCTGCCTTTGAATGCCCTGGTCGGTAGCTCCGTTCGCCGGAGGGAGTTTCAGGTGGACAGCCTCGGCAGGAAGGAACACTGATGAGGGCGAGAAAGCTACTGGCGGTAGCCCTGGCGACAGGCATGCTGGCTACGGCCGCCTGCGGCGGCGACTCGGAGAACCGGGACAGTGACGGCAACGTCACGATGAGCTTCTGGCACAACGCCACCACCGGGCCGGGCAAGGCCTTCTGGGAGAAGACGGTCGCCGACTTCGAAGCCGCCAACTCGGGCGTGAAGATCGAAATCCAGTCCATCCAGAACGAGGACCTGGACGGCAAGCTCCAGACCGCGCTCAACTCCGGCGACGCCCCCGACGTCTTCATGCAGCGCGGCGGCGGCAAGATGGCCGCGATGGTCAAGGCCGGCCAGCTGATGGACATCACCGGCTCGATCACCGACGAGACCAAGAAGGTGATCTCGGAGGGGTCCTTCACCGCCCAGACGATCGACGGCAAGGTCTACGCGATGCCGGTGGCGGTTCTGCCCGGTGGCTTCTTCTACAGCAAGGACCTGTTCGCCAAGGCCGGCATCACGCAGACGCCGACCACGCTCGCCGACCTTCAGAACGCCGTGACGAAGCTGAAGGCGGCGAACATCCAGCCGATCGCCCTCGGCGCCAAGGACGCCTGGCCGGCCGCGTTCTACTACTACTTCTTCGCGCTGCGCGAGTGCAGCTCGGAGACGATCACCCAGGCCGGCCAGACGATGAACTTCGACGACCCCTGCTGGTTGAAGGCCGGTCAGGACGTGCAGAGCTTCGCCGGGGCGAAGCCGTTCAACAACGGCTTCCTGACCACGTCGGCGCAGCAGGGCGCCGGCAGCTCCGCCGGTCTGCTCGCCAACCACAAGGCGGCGATGGAGCTGATGGGTGCCTGGAACCCTGGCGTCATCGCCTCCCTGACCCCGGACGAGAAGCCGCTGCCCGACCTGGACTGGTTCCCCTTCCCCAGCATCGAGGGCGGTGCCGGTCAGCCCGGCGCCATTCTCGGCGGCGTCGACGGTTACTCCTGCTCGGCCCAGGCCCCCAAGACGGAGTGCAGCGCCTTCCTGAACTACATGGCGCGCACGGACGTGCAGAAGGCCTACTACGAGGCGTTCAACGCTCCGCCGGTCAACAGCGAGGCGCAGGCCGCAGTCGAGGAGCCGCACCTGAAGTCGATCCTCACCGCCTACAGCCAGGCGCCGTTCGTCTCCCAGTGGCTCGACACGGTCTACGGGCAGAACGTCGGCAACGCGCTGAACAGCGCCGTGGTGAACATGCTGGCCGGCAAGGGCGACCCGCAGAGCATCGTGGACGCGGTCAAGACCGCCGCCAAGAGGGCTCAGTAGCCCGACCGCCATGTCTGACACGCAACACGAGAGCGTACGGCTCGCGCCGGACCCGTCCCCGGGTCTGACGACGGTCGGGGGTGACACGCCGGTCGTGTCGCCCCCGGCCGGGCGCCGGACACGCAGGGGCATCGGCTGGCCGGCCCGGCTGGAGATCGCGCTGATGACAGGGCCGACACTGGTCGTGTTCCTGTCCTTCGTCATCCTCCCCGTGGCCATGGCGGCCTACTACGGCTTCTTCAGCTGGCAGGGTTACGGGCCGGCCGAAGACTTCGTCGGCTTCCGCAACTACCTGCTCATCTTCGAGGACAGCACCTTCCTCGCCGCCCTGCGCCACAACGGCATCATCGTGGTGTTGTCGCTGCTGCTCCAGGGGCCGGCGGCCGTCCTGCTCGCCCTGCTGCTGAACCGGCAGATCCGGGGGCAGACGCTCATCCGGGTGCTCATCTTCGTCCCCTATGTGATCTCCGAGGTGGTCGTCGGCACCGGTTGGAGCCTGATGCTGCACGGCGACGGCGTCGTCAACGCCGTCCTCGGGAAGATCGGGCTGGGCTGGCTGCAGAGCGAATGGCTCTCCGACCCCAAGATCGCGATCTGGACGCTGATGGGCATCCTCACCTGGAAGTACATCGGCTTCGCCGTGATCCTCTTTCTCGCCGGGTTGCAGGGCATCCCGGAGGAGCTGACGGAGGCCGCGGCGATCGACGGGGCGTCGTACTGGCAGATCCAGCGTCGCATCACGTTGCCACTGCTCGGGCCGACGATCCGCATCTGGGCCTTCCTGTCGATGATCGGCGCGCTGCAGCTGTTCGACCTGGTCTACATCATCTGGGGCCAGTACATCGCGGACACCGCCGGCACGTCGACGATGGCCACCTACATGGTCGCCAACGGCCGGACCGCCGGAGAGTACGGGTACGGCAACGCGGTCGCCGTGGTCCTGTTCGTCGTCTCGCTCGTCGCCGCTCTGTTCTACCAGCGGTTCGTCCTGCGCCGGGACACCGAAGGCGCGATCACCGGAGGGAGGAACTGATGGCCGCGACCGCCGTGTTCGGGCGCCGGGCGAGGCGACCCCGCCAGCGGCTGGCGTGGGGTAGCCCGTCTGTCTACTTCGTCGCGTTGCTGCTCATCGGGATGATGCTGGCACCGGTCGTCTACATCATCCTCGGTGGTTTCCGCACGAATGCGCAGATCACCACCGATCCCGCCGGGTGGCCCAGCCCCTGGAAGGTCAACAACTACCTCGACGTGCTGACCGGGACGACGTTCTGGCGTCAGGTGTTCAACTCCACCCTCGTCGCCGTGTTCACCACGGTGGGCGTGGTCACCCTCGGTCTGATGACGAGCTACATCATCGCCCGCTACCGGTTCCGGGGGCGGGGGGCGATGTACTCGCTCTTCGCCGCCGGTCTGATGTTCCCGCTGACCGTGGCGATCACCCCGCTGTACGTCCTGATCAAGAATCTCGGGTTGATGAACACGCTGCCGGGGGTGATCCTCCCGCAGATCGGGTTCGCCATCCCGATGACGATCATCATCCTGGTCCCCTTCGTACGGGCGATCCCCGACGAGATCCAGGAGGCGGCGTCGATCGACGGCTGCGGCCGGCTGGGCTTCTTCTGGCGGATGGTGCTGCCGCTGGCCATGCCGGGGGTCATCACCGTGGGCATCCTGACCTTCATCCAGAGTTGGAACGGATACCTGCTTCCGCTGTTCATCCTGAACCGGGAGGAAACCTTCACCCTGCCGCTCGGCGTGCAGGCCTTCGCCTCGCAGTACTCGGTCGACACGGCCAAGGTCCTGGCGTTCACGTCGCTGTCGATGATCCCGGCCCTGCTCTTCTTCAGCCTGTTCCAACGGCGGATCGTCGGCGGGCTGACCGGAGCCGTCAAGGGGTGACCCTGGACTCCCTGCTCAGCTGGTTGGCCGGCGGCGTGCTGTTAGCTCGCCGCCGGCCTCGTCACCACCCTGCTGCCCCGCCGGCGGGCCCGTGCGGAGCAGGCCCGGGTGGCCTGGTCGACCGCGCGCGCGGCGATCGACAGCGCCACGGTCAGCCGCGACGCGACCAGGGCGCGGGTGCCCGAGGCCGAGCGCCTGCTGGCCCGCGCCGAGTTCCTCGCCGCCGAGCGGGGCGGCGCTCACCGCCGCCACCGCCGCCCTCGCCCAGCAGATCATCGACCTCGACCAGCGGTACGGCGCCGACGCCCGCCCGGCTTACCTGCGGCTGGCCAGCGACTACGCCCGGCTGCTCGACGAGGTGACGGCGATCGAGGGGGCCGACGAGACGGGCGTACGCCGGCTGCGCGGCCAGGTCGGCACCCTCAGCCGGAAGGCGTCCCGGCTCGCGGGCAGGCCCTGAGGTTTGCTGGGCGCCCACTCGGCGAGGCAGAAGCGACGAACGAGGTGCGCAACGGGTAACCCGGCGGGGAGCAGATAGCCGGAACGTCGTCATGTCACACAGACATGATTATGTCTGTGTGACATGACGGCTCCAACAAGTAATGCTCCCGCGACGTCCAAACGGGCTGGCACACTCAACCCCATGGCGATCATTCCAGTCCGGATGGTGCTTGCCGTGGTAGCCGGCGCGGTGATGCCGCTGCTGCTGGTCTCGGGCTGCACCAGTGGCACGTCACCAGCGGCTTCGGTCTCGGCTGGCGACGGCAGCGAGCAAGTCGTCGCCGACGAGGTCCGGTATCTACAGATCCGCGGCGACGCCCGAGTCACCGTACTGGACGCCAACGTGATCTTGGAGGTTCGACTGGCCTCGCCGACGCCCGTAGGCGACGACCAGGCGGCGGCCCTTCCCCTGGCATCGGCACGGGTCACCAATCACGCACTGGACCTGGTCCGCGCCGCCTGACAGGTACGTCAGGTGGTGATGAGGTCTCGTGCGTCCTGGCAGAATCGGCGGACGGCGGGCGTACGCCGATATGGCCGCAAGGTGTCGACCAGATTGCGGACATGCTTGATACACCTGGCGGAGGTGACCTGGCCGGTGAGGGTTTGCACCGCCTGGTCGCCAAGGGCGATCGCCCTGTCCAACTCGGGCTGCTCCTGCTGAACGTACGTGGTGGCGAGCAGCGCGTTGCGCAGCGCGCCCTCGCGGGTGTACTCGTCGGCCTGTAGCCGCAGCGCGGTCCGCAGATGGTCACGGGCCCGCGCCCAGTCTTCGAGCTTGACGTAGCAGTAGCCGGCCTGAGCGTGGGCCTGTGCCTCGTTGATCCAGTAGGACCAGTCGGGATCGCCATGTTCCGGCCGATTGTCGCTGAACCGATCGAACGCGTTGTCGAGCGCGCGGCGGGTGTCGGTCTCCGAACGGTTGTTGGCGTACGCCTCGGCCGCCCGCAGGTCGAGGATCACCGGGACCTTTGGACTGGTGGCGGGGTATGTGGCTCGGGCGGTCTCGGCCAGGGTTGGAATAGCTGCGCTCCCCCAGGACACCGACCACGGTGCGCAGGTGTTGGCGGACCAGCCCCAGTGTTTGACCACTGCCGAGATGGTCGTCCATGCGCCTCAGGCTGGCGGTGATCGCGTCCAAGTGGTCGACGACCTCGCCGACCAACCGACGGCCGGTGGTCGACGCGACGTCCTGCGGAGATTCAGCGAGCATCCACTCGTGCGCCGGTGCGGTCAGTCCGGAGCCGAGCAGGGCGAGGAACGTCCGTCGATGCATCATTCCCTCAGGTTCGTTCACCACCTCAGCCGCCTGCAAGGCCCCCGTTGAGGACCAGGGCAGATGCAGACCGACAGCGGCAGAAACGGCCTCACATCCATCGTCCGGCCACCCCAGCTCATCGAGGCTCACCGTTCGTTGCAACTGCTCGGACAGCAGCACCGTGGTCAACAGCGGCCAAGGGCTACGGGGAACCTATGTCATCGGGTAACTACGGCACGGAACCGCACCAATAGGCACCACTCGCACCCACCCACACCAAAGCCTGAGTCGGATCAAATGGACGCATCGGATCGGCGATATCCATCCCGGTCGAGTCCAGGTGGCCGGCGGCCGGGACGCGGCAACGTCCCGGCCTTCGGCTGCTCAGGAGGTGAGGGTGCTCGTGGCTTCGATGACCGTGTCGGTTGTGCTCGGTGGGCTGGTGCCGGGTTTTCTGCTCGGGCTGTTCGCGTTCAAGGTGAAGGCGCGGTGGTGCCCGCGCTGCGGGGAGTCCACCGACGCCACGCCGTCGGTGGAGCGGGGCTGATGAACCGCCCGCACCGGCGCGACCACAATGCCGTACCACTCGGCCGGCGGGTGGCCGAGCTACGGGCCCGCCGGGCCATGAGCCAACAAGCCTTCGCCGACCGGCTCGGCCAGTCGAAGAGCTGGGTCGACAAGGTCGAACGCGGCGTACGGAAACTCGACCGCTACTCCGTGATCCGCGAGATCGCCGACGTCCTGCGCCTCGACCCGGCAGTCCTGCTCGGCTCCCGCCAACCGTCGCCCACCACGACACCGGGCCCGGGCGGGATCGATGCCAGCGATGAACGCGCTACCGCTCACCGACGCGTGGACCAGCCACGACGCCGGGCGATGACCCACGGGGAAAAACCCCGACTCACGTCGGCACTATATCTTGCTCGGCACGATATAGTGCCGACATGAGTTCTCGGGCGATGAGCGAACCTGCCTTCTTCATCCTCACCGCGTTGGTCGACGCTCCCCGTCACGGGTACGGCATCGTCGCGGAGACGGCCGAGCTGTCCCAGGGCCGGGTACGGCTGAAGATCGGCTCGCTCTACGGGGCCCTGGACCGGCTCGTCGGGGAAGGGCTGGTCGAAGTGGACCGCGAGGAGGCTTGGCAGGGACGGCTACGCCGGTACTACCGGCTGACCGAGCAAGGCCGCCAAGCCCTCGACGCGGAGGCCCGCCGACTGACCGCCAACGCGCGCCTCGCCTCGACCCGACTGGTCAACTCCCGGCGACCTGTCACGGGGGAATCCTCGTGAGCCGCCTGGAGGAGCGCTACCTCCGGGTGCTGCGCCTGCTGCCCGCCGCCTACCGGCAGGAATGGGAAGACGAGATGGTGGCCGCCTTCCTGGAGAGCATGAACACCGGCGATCCGGAGACCGACGAATATCTCGCGGACCATGGCCGGCCGAGCCTGTCGGAGGTCGCCAGCGTCCTGTCCCTCGCCCTCCGGCTGCGGCTCGGCGGGGTCGGCGCGGAACCCCGTGCGTACGCCTGGGGGCAGGCCGTGCGACTGGCGACACTGATGGGGGTGCTGGCCAACGCCGTGCTCGCCACCGCCGGCATCGCCGTCATGCTGTGGCAGGCCGGGCGGATCGCCTGGCTGCCGGCACCGGCACCGGAGTTGATGCTCACTCTGCCCGAGCAGAGTTGGAGCACCGCCTGGCACCTCGCCGGCTATGCCTGGCTGCCGGCCTACCTCGCGCTCGTCCTGGGGCATCGGCGGGTGGCCCAGGCGGTCGCCCTGATCGCCGTCGTGCCACCGGTCATCACCGGCGTGATCGCGGCCGCCGGTGACTCGCCACTGACCGTGGCGCCCTGGGCGATGCGGGTGACCGACATCGTGCTGCTGCTCGCCATGTCGGCCTTCCGCTCCGACACCCCTGCGGTGCCGCGCCGCCCCTGGCTCCTCGCGCTACCGGTCGGCATCCTCCTCGTCCCGGTGCCGCTGTTCATCGCCCAGGCCACCACCCCGGCGCTTCAGCTGCTGGACTGGCCGGGCCTGGCCTGCGCGGTGGTCGCCGCCGCGCTCGCGGTCCACCTGGCAGGTGGCGCGATCCGCCGTACGCCCCGTGCCGTGTCCTGGTCGCTGGCGTTCAGCCTGCTCGCCACGGCAACGCTCGTCACGCGGATCGCGACCCTGATCGACTACCGCAACCAGGTGCAGCACGCCACCCTGACCACGATCGGGGCGATCGAAGTGATCGCCGTGGCAGCCGTCGGCGTACCGGTGGCCGTACTCGCCGCCCGAGGCCTCAGAGCAACCAACCCTCAGTGACGCGAGCGGCTCGCGGGGCGGCCGGTGGCCGACCGACCGCCCGGGCGCTCCGGTCAGCGGCTGTTCGCGAGGTCGGTGCAGTCGGTCTCGTCGGGCAGCAGCGGCCGCAGGGTGACCGTCCACCGCTTGCCGTCCGAGGCCCACGGGGTCAGCGCGTTGGCGCTCGCGGCGGCGGTCAGCAGATCCCGCGCCTGCTCGCCGGTGACCGTCACACAACCGACCCCCAGGTCCTTGCCGAGATCCGCGCCGGGCAGCGCCGGCCCGGGCCAGGCCACCTCGGGCTGCTCGCCGAGTTCGGCGTTGGCGACCCACGGCTCGGCGACCGCCGCCACGACGGTGGGCGCGTACGCCTGTGCACCGGCGTGTGCCGCAGCGAGCGGGCCGGAATCGCTGGTCAACGACTCGGCGAACTCGCGCAGCTTCTCTCGGGCCGCCCGCTGGTCAGCGGTCAGGCCCTGCTCGGCGGCGGGGTCGCCGCCAGCGGGCACGGTCAGGGCATCCACCTCCAGCTCCGCCACGCCGTCGACGCCGAAGACGGTGAACCGGGTCGACGGGACGTCGGCGACCGGCGGGGTGCCGAGGTCGCTCACCGTACCCACCCCGGCGGCGCGGGCCAGCTCGACCAGCTTCTCCACATCTGCGGCGCTGATCGTGCCGAGCTGGAGGTTGGGCAGCGCCGGGCCGGGAAAGGCCAGAGTCGTCGGCCCCTCGGTGATCACGCGTCCATCGCCGTAGACGCTGATCCCGGGCAGGCGGGCCGCTCGCATGGCCGGGGTCACGAACCCGCCCACGTGATCCATCCGGAACACCAGGGTGTCGGCGGAGTAGGACATCTCGGCCGCGCCGGAATCTCCGGCACCGCCGGCGCCGGCCTGCTGGCCGCAGGCCGACGCCGTCAACATCAGCAGGGGCACGAGGGCCAGCCACCGGCTTCGGGAAGTTCTCATGCCGCTTCGACGTACGTGGACGGGACTTGGTTGCATCGGTGGGGGTCGCCCGGCCGGGCGACCCCCACCACGGGTGTTACTCGAACAGGGACAGGGTCAGCGTCGAGGAGTACTCACCGGCCGCGACATCCGCCGGCGTACGCAGGAACAGATCCGCGTCCACCGCGTACTCGCCACCGGCCACCGCACCCGAGTCGTACGTGGAGACCAGCAGCTCCTGGTCGACCAGACCCACGTTGTTGCCCGGCTGCGTCGGCTCGTCGACGACGGTCACGACCTCCTCGCCCTCGGCCACCAGACCGGTGTCACCACCGTCGAGCAGCCGCGGCCGCCAGCCCAGGTGCCCGGCGCCGATCGGCTCCTGACCGGCCGCACCGACGAAGTCGGACGCCGAACCCAGCACCGCCCACGCCGCACCCGCCGGCACCTCGTCCTCCGTCCGGGTGTCCGTCACCGTCACCGTCGGCAGAACACCCACGAACTGACGCACCAGCAACGTCGACCCGTCCTCCGACAGGGCCACCGAATCACCCGCCACCGACAGGGCCAACACCCCCGGCTCCCGGATCTCCTCGATGTCGACCGTCACCGACACATCGGCGTTGCCGTCCGGGTCGGCCGACGCCGGCGACGCCACCGCCACCGACCCGGCGACCATCGCGCCCGCGGCCGCCGCCGCGAACAGGCGCTTGCGATTACTCGTTCTCATTCCCACGCTCCGTAGTCATTGTTGATTGTTGGACACAGGGCAGGTCAGCCGGCGCAGTTCAGGCCGGAGTAGTCGGCGGTGAAGAGGCTCGTCACGTCCCGACCGTCGATCGAACCGCTGGCGCGTACGGTCGCCGAACCGGCCTCGACCGCGCCCGTACGGGTGGCGAACTGCTGGAAGGCGTTCGCACCCGGGGCCACGCTCATCACCGACCGCTCGCCGTACGCGGTCCGCAGGACGATGTCCAGCGGCGCGTCGTGGGCGTTGCGGGCCTGCACGGCGACGTACGCCTTGCCGGCGACGCAGCGCACCTGCGCGCTGACCTCGACGGGCAGCACGGTGGCCGACCCGGCTTCGAAGGCCCAGGTGTCGAGCTCGAACAGATCCTCGCCCTGCGGCCCGGAGTAGGTGAAGTACACGTCGTGCACTCCGCTGACGCCGTCGAGCTGGGCGCTCAGCTCCGTCCACTCACCGAGCGGCGCGTCGACCTGGATGGTCCCGACGACCGGCCCGGTGAGCTCGTCGAGCCGAACCTCGATCTTCCCGCCGGCCACGAGCGGACGCACCTTCGCCGTCACGCTGCCGGCACCCTCGCCGAAGTTCACCGACGACAGCGCGGTCCAGTCGCCGTTGTCGATGTCGCGGACCACCAGGTTCGGCGCGGTGGCGCCGAACTGGGGCGACCCGCCGTCGATCTTCGCGGTCGCGATGCCCTTGCTCCAGCCGAACGTCTCCGCCTCGAAGACCCGGAACGGGTCGAAGTCGCGGACCTGCTCGACGCCGGCGTAGGTGCCGACGACCTGCTGGATGGTGCCGTCCGGGTTGAAGGCCAGTTCCTGGATGTGCGGGCTGCGGTAGCCCTGGGTGTTGTTGCCGGTGATCCGCTTGTTCAGCGTCGGGGCGTGGTACGTGAAGTAGTACTTGCCCTCGTACTCGAACGCCGACTGGTGGTTGTTGCCCCCGGTGCCGCTGCCGAAGAACTGCGACTGGTTCGGGAACAGCACGCCCGCGTAGGTCTCCTTCGACCAGGACATCGGGTCGTCGGAGATCATGTAGCCGATCTGGCCACCCTCGGGGTAGCCGGGCAGCCGCGTCTGGTTGCCGCCGAAGTCGTTGCCGCCGAAGTGCGACGAGTACGAGAGGTAGTACTTGCCCTCGCGCTTGAACACCTGGGCCGCCTCGAAGGCCACCGGGGCGTCCACGACCGCCGACGTGCCCTCGGTCGACACCATGTCGTCACCGAGCTTGATCACCCGCAGGTTCTTCGGGTTGTTGAAGCGCTCGGCCGGCGGCATGCTGGTCGACGCGGGACCGCCACCGTAGTAGAGGTACGCTTCGCCGTCGTCGTCCGTCAGCGGGGCCGGGTCGAACTTCCAGGCCACACCCTCGGAGCCGGGGGTACGGCCGTCGATCAGCGTGCTGGTGCGCTCGCTGGTCCACGGGCCGAGCGGGGAGGCACCCGTGATCACGTTGCTGGACCCGCCGCCGTTGGCGTAGTAGAGGAAGAACTTCTCCTCACCGTTCACGACCTTCTTGGCCATGCCGGGCGCCCACGAGTTGCCGGTGAACGGCGCCACGCCGTTCGGGCCGGCGACCTGGATCTCACCGTGGTCCGTCCAGTTCACCATGTCCGTGGTGGAGATCAGGGTGATCTGGTTGATGTGGCCGTAGTTGATGCCGGGCGAGATCCCGGTGACCGGGTCGGGCTGGTACCCCTGGGTGTCGTTGGTCATGTACATGTACACCCGGCCGTCGTGTACGAAGCCGTACCCGTCGGCGCCGAACTTGTGCCCGATCAACGGGTTGTGCTCGCCGGGCAGCTTGCCGACGACCTCGATGGTCCGCGAGGGCGGCGGAGGCGGCGCAGCGCCGACCACGGACACGGCGTCGAGCTTGAAGTCCATCAGGTGGAGGTTCGGGTTCGCGGACGGGTCACTCGTCCACGGCGTCTCGAAGAAGAGCCGGGCCATCGTCACGTTCTGCCCGGCGGGAATGGTGAACTGGCCGTTGAAGTGGGCCCACTGCCCCCTGGTCGCCGTCACACTGACCAGGTTGGTGTAGGTGCCTCCGCCGTAGTGCATGGTGGCGAAGAACTCCTTGGTCGCGGGGCTCTCCGGGTTCTCGTACTTGATCCGGGCGGTGAGGGCGTAGGTCTTCCCGGCCTGCACCTTGCCGGAGAGGTCCTGCATCGGGCCGGAACCGGTCGTCTGCCGGTCGGTCACCAGCGCGGCGCTCGAACCGGCGTGGGCGTCCGTCGTCAGCGACAGCGTCGCACCGTCGGTGGCGTTGCCGTTGTTGACGAACCAGCCGTCAAGGCCGTTCTCGAATCCACCGTTGACGATGAGTTCGGTCTCGGCGGCCTGACCGGGCGCCGCCGTCACGGCGAGCCCGGCGGCCACCATGGCGCCGGCCGTCGCGATCGCGCCGACCCGTCGCCGGGTCAAGCTTCGGAAGCGATGTATCACTGAGCAACCTCCTTGGGGGTGTGGGTTGGCGATTACCGGACCTGCCGGGGCCCGCAGTCGATCGCGGGGTACTCGGCGGTGCGGACGGTGGTGACATCGCGGCCGTCGACGGTTCCGGTGACCCGGACCGTGGCCGAGCCGGCCTCGACTCCGGCGGCACGCGTGGTGAACTGCTGGTACGCGTTCGCGCCCGGCGCCACGTTCGCCACCGAACGTTCGCCGTACGCGGTCTGGAGGGTGATCTCCACGGGCGCGTCGTGGTCGTTGCGCGCCTGCACCGCGACGTACGCCGTGCCGGTCACGCACCGGGCCTGCACAGTGACCGTGACGGGCAGCTCGGACGCGCTCCTGAGCACGCCGAGCCGGGCCAACTGGTAGCTGAGTGCCCGCTCCGGCGCGTCGATCTGGTTCTGCGTACCGAACTCGCCGGCCCGCGCCGCCGTCGCGTCGGCGAGCGCGGCCCGCATCGCCGCCCAGGCGTCCGCCGGGTGGTCGGACTCGTGCAGCGTGCGTGCGTACGCGATGGCCGCGTCGAGTTCACCGGTGTCCAGCGGCTGGCCCTGCGCGGTCAGCGTGTCGCTGAGCAGGTAGTGGTCGAAGTCGACGTGCCCGCCCTTCTGCTGCGTGGCGTAGTTGAATAGACCGACCCGGTGCCCCATGAAGTGCGAGAGGCTGCCGTCCAGGGTCTGCGGGCCGACCCGGTTGCCCAGCTGCGTCCAGGTCAGCCCGTCCAGGCTGTAGTAGAACGTCGTCCAGAGCTGGCCGACCGGCGAGGCGAAGTCGAGATCCGCCTTCAGGTGCACCTCGGTCGCGTCGCCCAGCGACACCGTCGTGCCGGGCAGGAAGTTCTCCAGCGTCGCCTGGTCGAGGTCGACCGCGAAGGGCTGCCCGCGGTTGACCACGCCGAGGGTGTTCACCCCACCGGCCCGCTTGACCGCCACGTACGAGAAGCCCCGGTTGTAGGCGGCCAGACCCGCGACGTCGCCGTCCTTCATCGCGGAGATGTCCATCTTGGTTTCCGCCGACTGCCGTGGTCCGAACGTACGCTGCGAGAGCGTGTTGCGGGCCTCCTCGAACCAGGCCAGCTCGGCCCGGTTGGAGAGCTTGGTGTAGACGTACTCACCGGTGACCACCTTGCCGGTGGTCAGCCGCAGCCAGCCCTCGCGGTCGGTCAGCGACCAGTAGCGGTTGTCCGGGGCGTGGTTCCACTCCCAGGCCATGTCCAGTCGCGAACCGTTGGGCTTGATCTCGCCCTCGGTCGGGTGCTCGCTGGTGAGCGGCTGCCCCACGATCGAGACGTCGTCGATCAGGTACTCCACGCTGGAGGAGGGCGGCTGCGGGTTGGCCCACGGCGTCTCCACCGCGAACTTGAAGTTGTTCAGGTTGGCCGTGGCCGGGACGGTGTACCGGCCGGTGACGGTCGTCCACTCCCCGACCGGCACGTTCGCGAAGGTCATCACCTGCACACCCGAGCCCCAGTCAGCGGCGAGGTTGAACCGCACGCTGCTCGGACCCGAGGTGTACTTGATCTTCGCCGAGACGGTGTAGGTCACGCCGTGCTGCATCTTGCCGTTGAGAACCTGGTTCGGGCCGGAGCCGTTGAGCGTGCGGTCGCTGACCTTCAGCGCCGCCGATCCGCCGGCCGGGTCGGTCGAGTCCAGCGCCAGCGTCGCGCCGAACTGCGCGGCCCAGGGCGAGAGCGCCCCGGCCTCGAACCCGGAATTCTCCAACAGCTCCACGCCGATCAGCGACTCGTCGATGTCGGGTGCCGCCGGGATCGTCCACTCCTCGTCCATGTACGCCTTGTGCGGGGCGTCGTTGGCGAAGTCGTCCGAGACGACGATGCCCTTCTGACGCTCGTACCGCTCCTGCGCCGGGCTGAGCCGGATCGGCTTGTCGAACAGCCCCTCCACCGGCACCACGCCGTCGGTGCCGAAGGTCGGCCACCCGTCGCGCCAGGTCGCCGGGATGAGCGCCGGGATGCGCCCGATCGGGAACGTGTCGCGGAAGAACATGCCGTACCAGTCGGTGCCGCCGCCGGAGCGCGAGATGGGCACCAGACTGCCCTGGGCGAAGCCGTTGGAGTTGAGCACGCCGCGCGCCTCGTAGGTGTTCACACCGCCGGGCGAGGTGTAGCGGCCGAGCAGCTCGGGTGAGCGGAGCATGACCACCTGGCGGCCCTGGCCGGACGGCCAGGTGATGACGACCACGTAGTAGTAGCCGTCGATGTAGTAGAACTGGGCGCCCTCGAAGAGCCCGCCGATGAAGGGCTGGCCGGCGTAGTTGTTGGCGCCGAAGACGTTCGGGTAGTCCTGCACGATGGCGGTCAGGTCGGCGTTGAGCCGCACCGCGCTGATGTTTCCGTTGCCGTGGAAGATGTACGGCGTACCGTCGTGGTCGAAGAAGAGCGACGGGTCGTGCAGCCCGCGGCCGAGGGCCGTACGCTGCCAGGTGCCGTTCTCGATGTCGTCGGTGCGGTAGATGTACGCGCCGCCGAGGTTGTTGGTGTTGAAGGCGACGTAGAACATGCCCTCGTGGTAGCGCAGGGACGAGGCCCACTGGCCCTGGCCGTACGAGTTCTGGCCGTTGCGCAGGGAGAACGAGTCGCCGATGCTCGCCCGGTCGAAGACGTAGTTGACGATCTCCCAGTTGACCAGGTCGTAGGACTTCATGATCGGGGCACCCGGGCTCAGGTGCATCGTCGTACTGATCATGTAGTAGATGTCGCGGCCTTCGTCGTTCTCCGCGGCCGGCACCCGTTCCACGCCGATGTCCGGCACGTCGGCGCGCAGCAGCGGCACCGAGTACCGGCCGTCTCCCCGGTCCGTCGAGGTGTAGGCCGCCCGGGGTGACCACTCGTCGGCCGGCGGCGCCGCACCCGCGGTGGCGTGCGCCGCGCCGCCGGTGGCCGCGACGCCGGCGCAGAGGAGCGCGCCGACCGTGGTGAGCGAGATCGCACGGCGGGGCAGGCTCAGCACGGCGATAAATCGTTTCAGCGCGCCGGTGACTGCCGGTAAACCGGCTGACCGGCGAGCCGGCCTGGCCCCGGGGGGCGGATCGAAGGCGGCAGCGATGGGCACCTGCATGGCGAACTCCAAACGCGAGTGCTGCGGGGCCCCCTATGTTGTTAGCGTTAACATGGCTCGTCAAGACCTCGTCCGATATATCCATCTAACGAAACGCCGATTGTCCGATGCGAGCGCTCCCACGCATTCGCCTCAGGACAGGTCGATCGTGTACTGCACGGTGTGGACCGTCCCGTCGACCTGAAAGTCGAGGAACGCCCGGTACCGGCCGACGCTCGGCGCGGTCAACCAGAACGTGACCACCCCGTCGGCAAGTTCCGGCTCCGGGTGCACGTGCACGTAGCCGAGGTCGCCCTCGCGTACCACGACCAGGTGTCCGTACGCACCCAGGTAGGGTTCCGGCCGCACCGGCCCGGAGTCTCCGGTGCGCCCGACCCGGAAGGTGATCGGTGCGCTCACCCCGACCGTGGGCGTACCGGCCATCGTCACCGTGTACGGCCCGACCGTGGCCTGCGGCTGCACCGGCGGGAGCGCGGCCGGGGTGTATCCACCCGGTACGTGGTGGTCGACGCCCAGCACCAACGGCAGTTGGGTGCCGTCGGGAGCGATGACGGAGAAGTCGGCGTAGACGCGGTAGCCGCCGGGGCGGGCCAGTTCCAGCGGAACGCTCCAGGTGCCGTCGGCAGCCATGCTCGGATGCAGGTGCTGGTAGCCGCCCAGGTCGCGACCCACCACGATGAGGTGCAGCGGCTTCTCGTGGACGATCGCGAAGCGGGTCGCCGGCTGCCGATCGGCACCGACGATCCGGAACCGGTAGTCCGCTCGTACGCCCGGCTGCTGGGACCGCTGCACCGGTTGCAGGGTGTACCCGGCAGCGCTGACCCACGCTCCGGCCGCCTGCGCCTGATCCGGGCCGTCACCCGGATGCGTGTGCGCTCCGGTGCCCGGCGCGTGCCGGTGCCCATCCCCCGCCGACGCCGCGGACCCGCCGGCGAGTTGGCCACTCGCGGCGCTCGGCCGCGTACCGCTGACGCCGGATCGCTCGCCCGCGCCGAGCCGGCCGAGCCCGAAGCCGGCCAGCAGCGCGACCACCAGCCCGCCCACGAGCAGCGCGAGACGCGGGTTGCTCAGCCGCGCGGCGGCCGCCGGAGCAACATCGTGCACCGCGGACACATCGGCAGCCGCCCGGCGCGAGGTGTCGGTGCGGCCCGGCGAGCCGGTGCGGCCCGGCGAGCCCGCGCGGCCCGGAGTGCCGGTGCGGCCCGGCGTGCGGCTCTTCCGGGCGCCCGGGCGAGAGCGGGTGTCGGGGCGGCGTGCGGTTTTTCTCGAAGCCCGGGCCCGGCCGAACACTGCGCCCACGGCGGCCGGGTGCCGTCGCCAGGCGACGAGACCGACCAGCGCCAGCATGATCGCCACCGCTCCGGCGGCCCAGGCCCAGCCGGGTGGTCCGTTGTCTTCGACGGCCGGCATCGGGACGGCCACTGCCGGCGACGCAGATCCGGAGGGTGCGGCGGGGGGCTGCGAGGCTTGCCCGTCGTGCCCGTGCTGCTCGGCCGCGGCCACCAGCGCCGGGTCCGGCTGGTTGGTCGGCGGGCTCCACCCCTGCGGCGCGGCGGTCACCGGTCCCGTGTAGCGGAAGCTCATCGTGCCCCGCACCGGTTCGCCGTCCGAGGCCACCGACAGGTAGCTCACCGTGTACCGCCCCACCGCCGGCAGATGCGCCACGGTCACGACCGCGGGGAAGCCGGTCGTGTACTCGCGCGGCTCGAACTTGCCGTCGACCAGGAAGTACTCCCGTACCGGCTGGTCCAGTTGTCGGGGGGTGCCGTGCGTCCAGCCGTTGTCGACCCGGCCGCCGCCGGGCGCGGCGATCGCGAAGAACGCGGTGGGGACCACCTGCTCGGTGAAGTAGAGCTGCACCGCCGTGAGCGGCTCGGACACCGTGGCGTTCGCCGCCGGTGTGGACATCGCCAGCCCGCCGTGGGCCGACGCGGGCGAGGCGAATCCGAGAAGGCCGATCGCCGCGACGAGGATCAGCGCGAGCAGACCCGACACGGAACGCCAGGGGCGCGGAGGGAGACGACGCATCGGATCATCCTCCCGAGGATGCGACTTCGGGCAAGAGGCAGCAATCTTTTTATGCAGATGGCAAAAGTGATGGCGCCACATGACTCGACATCGATGCCAGCGGCCCCCTACGGGCTGGCTTCCGGCAAGGGATGTCAGCATGGCGGCATGGATATCTACGAGGACGCCCGGACCGTGTCGCGGGCGGATCTGGCCGCGTGGTTGCGGCAGGTGGCCAGCCAGTTGGAGACCGGGCAGGTCTTCTACGGCGCCGCGGGCACCATCGCGGTGGCCGACCAGGTGCACTGCGAGCTGGAGATCGAGCAGGAGGGCAAGGACGAGTTCTCGATCGAGATCGAGTTTTCCTGGGTCAACCCCAAGGCCGCCGCGCCGGCCGAGCCCGCCGAGGAGGCGGAGAAGGCCGACGAGGCCGGGTCGGCGGAGACCGACGCGGACGAGGAGCCGGCGGCGGCCCTCCCTGCGGCTTGACATCCTCTCCGCCTCTCCGGCGGAGCACGTTGATGGCCGCGTTCACGTCCCGGTCGTGGGCCGCCCAGCAGGGCAGTCCCACGACCGGACGTCTCCGGGGAAGGTTTTGGGAAAAACTCCTGGTCGGGTGTTTAGTGAGTCCGGCGATAGGGCGGTGGCGACGAGGCGAGTCCTGGCCCGTGCAGCGACCGGCCGATCAGCCTGAGGCGCTTCATCCGGCGTCGTCGCGCAGGATGCCGCAACTCGTGCTCTTCGCACGAGATGCCGCAACTCGCGGCCTCAGCAGGCCCCGACACCCCGACATACCGCAACTCGTGCCGCTCACCCGACCGGATACCCCGACCTGCCGCAACCCGCGCCCACCCGATCGGCCCGAACACCCCAACATGCCGCAACCCGCGCCACCCATTACCCCAGGCACAGCCGCACCAGGCCCGGACCCACCTCACTCCCACCACCTATCGCCGGACTCTCGTGAGCACAGCTCCGGCTCTGGCGGGCGGACCGCTCGCGCTCGGAGCGGTCAGCGCAGCCGGCGGCGCTCGCGGAGCCAGTCCCGGCAGGCCCGGGTGTTGAGGGCCCAGAGCACCCAGGCCAGCAGCGCGAGACCGACGCAGGTGATCGCCCCGAAGAGGCCGAGCGAGGCCGCGGCCAGCAGACCCGCCAGGGCGTACGCGCAATAGGGTGCCCAGGGCCGGCGGCCGACCAGGCCGAGCGCCACCATCGCGCTGGCCACCGCCATGATGGAGAAGAAGACGGGGGCGCCGAACGAGCCGCCCTTGGTCAGCAGGCGGTGCGCCACCGCCAGCGTGAAGATCAGCGACAACAGCGTGAAGGCGAGCACGGTGAGCCGGAGCGGGGTGGGCATCGCGGGATGTCGGAACACGTCCCCGTCGCCGCCGCCGGGGGCGCGTACGACCATACGGACAACCATGGGCGTCTACCTTCGCCGCACGGGTGGCACTGTCGCCAAGACGACACTTGCACGCCGGCGCCCGACCGGTTCCCCGACCCACTTGCACTAATTCAAACGATGACGGTCAATGAATGGAGCCGATCGGACACGGGGAGTGCACATGCCTGTCACGGGGAGAGCCCGCCGCCTGCTCGCCGCCGCCACGGTCGCGGCCCTGGCCGGCGCGGCGGTCGTCGCCGAACCGGTCTGGGCCGGCATCCGACAGCCACACGTCGAGAATCCGTACGCCGGAGTGACCGGGTACGTCGATCCGCAGTGGCGGGACCGGGCGGAGAGCGTTCCGGGCGGCCACCGGGTGTCGAACACCCCGACCGGCGTCTGGCTGAACCGGGTGAGCCAGATCTCCGGCGAGCCCGGCGAGCTGGGCCTACGGGCCCACCTGGACGCCGCGTTGGCGCAGCGCGCCGGGTACGTGCAGGTGGTGCTGAACAACCTTCCCGCCCGGGACTGCGCCAGGCTCTCCCCGGGCGGGGAGTTCGCGATCGGCGAGGTGCGCCGCTACCAGCGGGAGTTCATCGATTCGATCGTGGCCATCGAGCGTGACCCGAGGTACCGACGGTTGCGCATCATCAACGTGATCGAGCCCAACGCGGTGCCGCAGCTGATCACCAGCATCGGCCTCAGCTCGCGATGCGAGAGCGTGGCGCGCAGCGGCGACCACGTCACCGGCATCCGGTACGCGCTGGACAGGCTGGGGCGGTACTCGAACCTCTACACCTACCTCGGCTCAGGTCACCACGCGGAGCTGGGCTGGGACGAATCCCGATCGGCCGGGGTGCGCCTGATCACGGAGATCGTCCGCGGCAGTCGAGCCGGCCTGCGTGGCCTCGACGGCGTCATCGTCAACACCGCCGGGTACGGCGCGCTGGTCGAGCCGTACTTCGGCGTGGGCACCACCATCAACGGGGTGTCGGCTCGACAGACCCGATGGGTGGACTGGAACACCTTCGTCGATGAGTTGCCGTACGCGCAGCAGTTGCGGCAGGAGTTGGTCGCGGCCGGGTTCCCGGCGGACATCGGGGTGCTGATCGACACCTCCCGCAACGGATGGGGCGGCCCGCGCCGGCCGACCGGCCCGAGCACCGCGCGGGAGCTGAACACCTTTGTCGAACAGTCCCGCGTCGACCGGCGCACGGCGGCGGTGAACTGGTGCAACCAGGCCGGTGCCGGTCTCGGTGAGCGCCCGACCGTGGCACCGCAGCCGGGCGTCGACGCATACGTCTGGATGAAGCCGCCCGGCGTCTCCGACGGCGCCAGCGATCCGGCGCAGGCCGCCGACCCGCGCAGCGGTTTCGATCCCAAGTGCGACCCGGACCACCGGCCGGCGACCGGCTCCGGGTGGCCGCCCACCGACGCGCTGCGGGGGGCACCACCGGTCGGCGCCTGGTTCCCCGCGCAGTTCGCCGAGCTCATGGCGAACGCTCATCCTCCGCTGTCGGCGGCCTGATCCGGGCCGGGGCGGTGGACGGTGGTGAGGTCGGCCAGCCCGGAGATGGTGAGCAGGGGTTCCAGCAGCGGAGTGACGACGAGCTGAATGCACTCGGCATGCGGGAACAGGGCGGCCAGCCCGGCGCTGTCGAGGTACTCCACCGCAGTGAGGTCGACCACGAGGTGCACACCCTCAGGGTCCACGGCGTCGGCCAACGCGGCGGCGAAGATGGCGGCGTTGCTCATGTCGATCTCGCCGGTCGCGGTCAGGACCGGCGTACCGTCGGGACGCCGGCTGGTGGCGAGGGAAAGCGGGGTGCTCATCCGTTGATCCTTGCCTGCATGTCGACGGTGGTGCCGGCGGTGCCGGCGGTGACGGTGATGGTGTCCATCAGGGCACGCATGAGGACGAGCCCACGGCCGCGGTGCGTGTTGGCCGCCGGCTGCGGAGGGCGCCAGCGGCCCGTGTCGGTGACGCTCAACCGCAGGTCGTCCGCGGTGGCGGCGGCCCGCAGCCGGATCCGTCCGCCGGGTGAGTCGCGGTTGCCGTGCTCGATGGCGTTGGCGCAGGCCTCGCCGGCGGCCACCAGGACGTCGTACGCGTTCGCCGGCGCCAGTCCGCAGCGGTCGAGCCAGTTGCGCAGCGCGGTGCGGACCGGGGCCAGGTGGGTGGATTCGGCGGGGAACTCCAGTTCCAGCGGCCCGGGATGGCGGTAGAGGAGCAGGGCCACGTCGTCGTCGTAGCCGCCCTCGGGGGCCATCTGGTCCATCAGGTCGGTGGCCAGGGTCTCGATGGGCGTGGCGCGTCCGCTCTGGATGGCGGCGGCGGCGTGCGCGATGCCGGAGCTCAGGGGTTGGCGGCGGCGTTCCACCAGACCGTCGGTGTACAGCAGGAGGGTGGCCCGGGCGGGCACAACGCAGTCGGCCTCGGGCCGGTCGAGACCCGGACGGACGGCGAGCGGACGGGACCGCCCCTGGTCGAGCAGGTGGATGGTGCCGTCGGGATGAGCGATGACCGCCGGCGGATGGCCGGCGCTGGAATAGCGCAGCTCGCCGGTGAAGAGGTCGAGGACACCACAGAAGACGGTGGCGCAGGCGGCGCCGGGCAGCTGGGCGGCGAAGCGGTCGAGCGCCATCAGGGTCTGGCCGGGCCGGGAGTCCTGTAGCAGCAGCGCCCGGCAGGCGCTGCGCAGCTGACCCATGACGGTGGCGGCCTGCAGGCCGTGGCCCACACAGTCCCCGACCACGATGCCGATCCGCCCGTCGGGCAGTTCGACGGTGTCGTACCAGTCACCGCCGACCTTCAGCGGGCGGGCGGCGGGCGCGTAGCGTACGGCGAAGCCGGCGGGTAGCTGCGCGGGACCGAGGATGGCCCGTTGCAGCGCCAGGGCCGTCTCGCGTTGCTGGTCGATCTGGTGCACCCGGTGCAGGCCCTGACCGAGGTGGCCGGCCAGCAGGGCCAGCAGGGTCTGGTCCTGGTCGGTGAAGGGCCGCTTCTCCCCCAGGTCGATCCAGACGACCATGGTGCCGTGCGGGTGCTCCACCGCGATGCCGGCCCCGCCGGCCTGATCGGCGACCGGGGTGAGCAGTGGCCGGTCCCGCAGGGCGGTGATACCACGACGCCGCTGTTCGGGTAGCGCGTCCCAGCGCAGCCGTGGATCGGTGGCGGTGATGACGGGGGCGTGGGCGCCGTCGAACACGGCGGCCATCACCCCGGCGGCACGCCAGAGCTTGCGCAGTTCGTCCAGGACCCCGTGCAGGGCGTCGGTCAGGTCATCCGCCTGCGACAGGCGCACGCTCAGCGCCGCCAGGGCGGTCTCGCGCTGGACGGCGTAGTGCTCGGCGGTCACATCTCGGAAGGTACCGACGACCATCCGGCGGCCGGTGTCGGGGTCGTCGACCTGGTTGAAGGCGGCGGCGACCCACAGCCGGTGCCCGTCGGCATGGGTGACGGGCACCGTGTAGCTGCCGTGCGACTGCCCGAGCAGCACCTCGAACGCCTCGACCACCCGGCGGTGCGCCTCCGGCTCCCGCTCCCGGTCCGGCCACCACGGCTGGACCGGACCGCTACGCAGATCCTCCGGCCCGTACCCGAGAATGTCGGTGAACGCCGCGTTGATCTCGATGACCGTACCGTCCTCGTCGCAGACGAAGAACGCCTCCTGCAGCGAGTCGACCAGCGCGGTGCGCCAGCGGGCGTGGTGGTTGCGCAGCCGTGCCAGCTCCACGTTCGCCCGTACCCTGGCCAGCAGCTCCGCCGCCGAGAAGGGCTTCACCAGGTAGTCGTCGGCACCTGCCTCCAGCCCCTCGATGGAGGCCTCCTGGCCGGCGCGGGCCGACAACAGCAGCACGGGGGTGCCCGCCGTTCGCGAGTCGGCGCGCAGAGCGGCGACCAGCCGCAGGCCGTCCAGCCGGGGCATCATCACGTCGCTGATCACGAGGTCAGGGACCTCGGTGCGGGCGATCTCGAGGGCCTGCTGCCCGTCGGCGGCGGCGTCCACCAGATGGCCGGCGCCGCGCAGCAGGCGGATGAGGTATTCCCGCATGTCGGCGTTGTCGTCGGCGACGAGCACCCGGGCCGGCGTACCGGCGCGGCGGTGCCCGAAGCGGAACTCCTCACCGGCGGACGGGTCGGGTTCCACCCCGGTCGCGGGCTCCGCCACCTCGGGCAGCCAGCGCTGGGCCTCCTGAACGAACGGTTCGGCGGAGGTGGACACCTCCGTCGTGCTGGTGACGGCGGGAACCACTGCGGTGGCGGGCAGGTGCGCGCTGCCGAAAGGCAGGCGGATCGTGAACACCGTGCCCTCACCGAGGGCGCTGTCGGCGGTGATGGTGCCGCCGTGCAGCCCGACGAGTTCCTTGACCAGGGCCAGGCCGATCCCACTGCCCTCGTTCGACCGCGCCTGGACGTTCTCGATCCGGTGGAACCGCTCGAACAGTCGCGGCATCTCCTGCTCAGGCACGCCGACGCCGGTGTCCGCGATCCGCACCACCGCCTGCCCGTCCTCGGTGCGTACCGTCACCCGCACCGAGCCGTGGAAGGTGAACTTGAGCGCGTTGCTGAGCAGGTTGAGCACCACCTTCTCCCACATGCCCCGGTCGATGTGGACCGGCTCGGGCAGTGGCGGGCAGTCCACCTCGAAGGTCAGTCCGGCGCGTTCCATCGAGGAGCGGAAGACGCTGACCAGGTCGGCGGTGGCGGCGGCCAGGTCGACCGGCTCGTAGCGCGCCTGCATCCGGCCGGCTTCGATGCGGGAGAAGTCCAGCAGGCTGTTGACCAGTTTGCCCAGTCGCAGCCCGTTGCGCCGGATGACCTCCAGTTCCTCCTGCACCGACCGCTCGGCGCCGTGCAGCCGGATACGCAGCTCCTCCAGCGGGCCCATGATCAACGCCAGCGGGGTGCGGAACTCGTGGCTGATGTTGGAGAAGAAGGCGGTCTTGGCCCGGTCCAGCTCGGCCAGCTCCTCCGCCCGCCGCTGCTGCGCCTGGTAGCTGCGGGCGCTGGCGATTCCCGTCGCGACATGCCCGGCCGCCAGCTCGACGAAGCCGTGGTAGTCGTCGTCGAGCGCCCGGTAGCGGTTCATTCCGGCCACCAGGAACCCGTACGGCGTACCGCCCTGTCGCGGCAGCGGCACCAGCAACGCCTCGGTGGGCGGCTCCGGCCAGCCCCCCGTCGGCAGTTCCGGGACCGTCGCACCGTCGAGCGCCACCCGCACCGACTCGCCCTCCAGCAGCCGCCCCGCCGGCCACAGCGCACCCGGCTCCGTGCTCGACAGCGTCCTCGGGGCAGCGGGGTGACCGGCCGTGATGCCGGTGGCCGCGGCGAGCCGGGCCCGGCCGTCCTCCTCGAACAAATAGGTCAACGTGAACGGCAGGTCCCGCCGGTTGCGGTTCAACTGCCGCTCCGCGAAGGCGAGCATCTCCTGTTCCGTACGCACCACGCTGGGGTCGGAGCCGAGATCCCGCAGCGTCGCCATCCGGCGCTCGCCGATCACCTGGTCGGTGTCCTCCCGGACCACACAGAGCATGCCGACCAACGCGCCGCCGTCGTTGCGCAGCGGGCTGTAGGAGAACGTGTGGTACGTCTCCTCCCGGTATCCGGACCGTTGCAGGAACAGCAGCAGGGCCTCGTCCCAGGTCGCCTGTCCCGTGGTCAGCACGGTGTCGATGCGCGGACCGATGTCGTCCCAGATCTCCGCCCACACCTGGCTCGCCGGGCGGCCCAACGCCCACGGATACTTGCGGCCCAGGGTGTCGCGACGGTAGGCGGCGTTGCAGAAGAAGGTCAGCTCCGGTCCCCAGGCCATCCACATGGCGAACCGGGACGACAGCAGGATGCGGACCGCCGTCTGGAGGCTCTGCGGCCAGCCGGCCGGTGCTCCCAGCGGCGTCGCCGCCCAGTCCACCCGGGCGAGATCACGACCGATCTCCTCGTCGATGGCGAACACGTCGGCATCGACGCGCGGCTGACGGTCACCACTGCTCATCGCGTGGACGTCTCCTCACCCTGGTCCCGGTGGGCTACCCGCTTTCCGCCTGCAAAATACGTTGCCCGAGCCTTCGCGGCATCTTGGCCCTCGGGCGGGACCGTTCCCGCGGGATGGGCCGCGCTGGCGCACCCTGTCGGCACGGCACGTGGCGGTGGTCCGGCCCGGTCGAGGCGCTCGACCACTGGCCCCGGGTCGTTCGTGGACGCAGGAGAACGCCGGCGCGGCGACGGGTGAGCGTCGTGGCATCATCTGGCCATGCCGCACGTGCTCGACTCGTCACGCACCGCACCGTCCGGCCGCCGGCCCGAGTTCGCGCGCACCGAACCGGACGGGTTCGGTGCGCTGCTGCGCCGACACCGCACCGACTGCGGCCTGACGATCGACGAGCTGGCCGCCGCCTCGGGGGTCAGCGTCCGAGCGATCAGCGACATGGAGCGCGGACGTAGCCGGGTGCCGCAACGGCGTACCGTCGAGGCGCTGGTCCGGGCGCTGGAGCTGCCGGCCGGCGCGGCCACCACCCTGCGCGACAGCGCCCGTGCCGGGCGGCGCGGCGGGCCGACGACGCCGGCGCTGGCACCGCCGCGTACCGTCGCCGACTTCACCGGTCGGCACGACGAACTGATCTGGGTGGGCGACCTCGTCGCCCGCAGCGCCGAACCCGCCGACCGGCAGGGCGCGCCGGTGGTCGCGGTCGTCTCCGGGCCGCCCGGGCTGGGCAAGACCGCGCTCATGGTGCAGGCAGCGGCCCGGTACGCCGCGTCGTTTCCGGACGGTGTGCTCTTCGTCGACCTGCGCGGCCTGGACGCCGAGCCGCCCCGCCCGGACGATCTGCTGCTCCGCCTGCTGATCGCGCTCGGTGTGCAGGAGAGCCGGGTGCCGGCCGACCAGCACGCCCGCGGCGCCCAGTACCGTGCCCTGTTGCGCGAGCAGCGCTGTCTGCTGCTGCTCGACAACGCCGCCGACGAGGCCCAGGTCCGCCCCCTGCTGCCGGGCGACGGCAGCACCATGACGATCATCACCAGTCGACGCGCCCTGGCCGGGCTGGAGGCGGTCGACCGGCTCACCCTGCCGGCCCTGACCGCTGATGCGGCGGTCGCCCTGCTGCAACGGATCATCGGACCGCGACGCACGGCTGCGGAGCCGGAGGCGATGCTGCTCGATCTCGCGCGCGCCTGCGGGCATCTGCCGTTGGCACTGCGGATCGCCGGCAACCGCCTGCTCAGCCGACCGGAATGGAGCATCGAGTACCTGCTCTCCCGGCTGGCCGACCAGGACGACCGACTCGACCTGCTGGTCGCCGGGGACCTCCAGATCGCGGCGCCGTTCATGCTCTCCTACCGGCAGCTGTCCGCCGCTGCGGCGCAGACCTTCCGGCGGCTGGCGATGCTCCCCGGGCCGGACGCGGGTCTGGAGCTGGCCGCGCAGGCGGCCGGGCTGGACCTGCGGGAGACCGAGGCGGCGCTGGAGGAACTGGCCGAACTCGGCCTGCTCCAACCGGCCACCGACGGTCGCTACCGGTTCCATGACCTGATGCGGCTCTTCGCCCGGGCCCGACTGGCCGCCGAGGAGACCGCGGTGGCGCGGCAACAGGTCGAACAGCGGGTGGTCACCTGGCTGCTCGCCACCGCGGTCGCCGCCGGACGCTGGTTCGAGCCGGCGTATGCCGGCGCGCCCGTTTCCGGACCGTCCCCGTCAGACGGTCGGTCCTGGGCGACGGCGCAGGACGCCGCCCGCTGGATCGAGCAGGAGAGCGACCACTGGTTGGGCGCGCTGCGGGCGGCCGTCGCCGCCGGCCGGCACACCGAGGTGCTGACCGTCGCGGACGCCATGCACTGGTTCTCCGACCGGTGGACGCACTGGGAACACTGGCTGGAGGTGTACCGCATGTCGGCGGCCTCGGCCGAGGTGCTCGGCGACCCACGCGAGCGGGCGGTCCACCTGAACTATCTCTCCTGGGCGTACACCACCTGCGCCCACCGTCCCGACCTGGCCGAGGCGCCGGCCCGGGAGGCACTGCGGCTGGCCGCCGTCGCGGGCGACCTCAGCCAACAGGGCTGGGCCTGGACCTACCTCGGATCGGCGGCCCGGCGGCGGGGCGACGCCGCCGGGGCCCAGACGGCAGCCGGGCAGTCGCTGCCGCTGTTCGAGGCCGCCGCGGACTGGGACGGGTACGCGCAGGGATTGGCCCTGCTGGCCGGCAGCCTCGCCGGCGCCGGCCAGCACCGGGAGGCCATCGCGCAGTACCGGCGGCTCAACGCGCTGCTGGCCGACCCGGACCGGGCACCGTCCCCGCTGGTCGGTGAGGTGACCGCCGGGCACGTACACCTGAACATCGGGCAGAGCCTGCTGGCGCTGCGGCGGTGGACAGCCGCAGCGGCGAGGTTCCGGGCCGCGCTGCCCCGGCTGCAACGATCGGGCGTACGCCAGAGCGAGGCGCGCTGCCGCTACGGGCTGGGTAGCGCGCTCGCCCGGTTGGGTCACACGGACGAAGCCCGCACCGAACTGCGCCGGGCGGTCCGCATCGCGCGCCACGTCGGTCCGGCCGACCTGGTGGACGCGGCGCTGCACCGGCTCGCCGAGCTGCAACCTTTCGGTGGCCGTCGCGTGGGCTGAGATCGGTTCACGTGGCGAGCCGATCGGCGTTCTCGCCGGTGCCGGCAGACCGGCTGCGGTCAGGCTTCCTTGAGGTGGGCCAGGGCGGTGATGATGCGCTCGGCGATGCCCGGGGGCCAGGGAAATTTGCGTATGACGGCACGCTGGTGCGCCAGGCCGTGCAGACCGAGCCACAGCGCGACCGCGTCGCTCTCCACGTCGTCGCTGGTGGACTCGCCCGCTGCGACGCACTCACCGAGGACCTCGGTGAGGACAGCCAAGGCCTCGACGCCGAGGGAGTCCATCTCCTCCTGGGTGATCGAGCTCTCACCTACGGCGGGGGCGGCCCACAGGCCGCCGAGCATGATGCGGTAGCGCCCTGGGTGGGCCCGGGCCATGTCCAGGTAGGCGTGGCCGACGGCGAGTAGCCGCTGCCTGGCGTTGTGGCCTGCCGATTCGGCGGCCGTGCGCAGGCGCGCGGCGAGCAGGTCGAACTCCTGGTTGACCACGGCCAGCATGATGGCGGGCTGGTCAGGAAAGTGCGCGTAGATCGACGGCGCGGCGATGCCGATCCTGCGAGCGATCGAGCGCAGCGTGACAGCGTGCTCGTCGCCGGTTTCGTCGAGCAGAGCCGCCGCGGCGTTGACGATGTCGTCGCGGAGCTTGCCGCCTTCGCCGCGACGGTTACGCCTGCGGCCCGGTGTCGCTGCGTCCTCCGAATCGCCGATCTTCATGCCGTAACCATACGACAGAAAACTTACGACCGTCGCCCTTGTCGTCAAAGACTTACATGCGTTAGCTTAAAGCCGTGAGCAAACATGCTGAACCTTATGAGGGCGTTATCGGCAGTGACGCCGCCATTCAGGCCACCGAGATCGTGCTGCCCGGCGCGGTGGAACCGGACGGGTTGCAGGTCCGGGTCCGTGACCTGCCTGCTCCCGGGCAGGGACAGGTCGTGCTGCGCATGGAGGCCACCGGCGTGTCCTTCGCCGAGCAGCAGATGCGCCTCGGCACCTACTACGACCAGCCGCCGTACCCGTTCGTGCCGGGCTACGACGTCGTCGGAACAGTGGTCGCCACGGGCCCCGGTGTGGACCGCGCGCTGCAGGGTCGTCTGGTAGCCGCCGTCACCAAGATCGGCGGCTGGGCCAGCCACCTGCTTCTCGACGCCGGGGACCTGGTGCCGGTGCCAGACGGGGTGTCTGCCGCCGCTGCGGAAACCGTGCTCGTGAACGGAGTCACGGCCTGGCAGATGCTGCACCGCAAGGCGACGGTCGGCGCCGGTGGGATCGTCGTGGTGCTCGGGGCCAACGGCGGGGTCGGCTCCGCGCTCGTGCAACTCGCCCGGACCGCTGGGATGACGGTCATCGGCACAGCGTCGGCCAGGCACCACGACGCGGTACGCGAGCTGGGCGCCATCCCGGTCGATTACCGCGAGCCGGACATGTACCGGCGGATCCGCGAACTCGCCCCGAAGGGCGTGGACGCGGTGTTCGACCACGTCGGCGGCGCGGGACTTCCGCAGTCGTGGCGGTTGTTGCGGCGCGGCGGCACGCTGGTCAGCTACGGCGCGGCGTCGGCGAAGGGCCAGCCGGGCAACGCGCTGCTGGGAGTGCTGAAGCTCTTCACCCGAATCTTTGCGTGGAACTACCTACCGAACGGCAAGAGCGCCTACTTCTACAACTTCTGGGCCGGTAGGCGCCGCCTCGCCGCGTTCCAGGCCCGGCTGGCCGAAGACCTCACCCAGGTGTTGAGCATGGTCGCCGACGGCACGCTGACCCCGCAGATCGCCGCACAGGTCCCGCTCTCCCAGGTCGCAGCGGCCCTGGCGCTCGCCGAGTCACGGACCGTCATGGGCAAGGTCGTCATCGTCGCCGAGGCCTGACCAGAGCACGTCACCGAACATCAACCACTCCTGGAGAGAACCCACATGTACACCATTGCCACACCGGTGCGACCTGTGGCGTCGCGCGAGGTGGACAGCCGGCTCGGCTACCTCGTCTTCGCCCTGGCCTTCTTCCTCGGACACGGCTCGATCGCCCTGTCCCGGGGCGACGACCCCGCACTCGACCTGCCCACCTGGCTGCCTTACACCCTGCTCGCCATCGGAATCGTGTCCGGCGTGACGCTGAACATGATCGCCGGTGGTCGTGCCCAACACGGCGCGAGCGAATCCAGCCGACGTTCCGAGAAACTGGTCGGCACCATGTGGGTGACCGGCTTCGTCGCTCTGTTCCTCGCCATCAGCGGCCTGACCACCACCATCGACGACCCCACACTGCAGGACGCCCTGTGGCCCGCAGGCTCCGTCCTCGTCGTCGGCATGATCAACCTCGCCGAGGGCGCGGTACGCCGCAACACGCTGCACTACGGCCTCGGCACCTGGCTCACCCTGCTCGCCGCCGCCGCCCTATTCTTCACCCCCACCGGAATCTACGCAGCCCTCGCGATCGCCGGCGGAACCGGCTACCTGGTAGCCAGCCTCCTGGAACGCCGCCGCCTCGCCAACCTGCCCAGCTCATGAACACACCAGCCATCCTCGTCATCGGCACCACCGGAACCATCGGGTCCGGACTTCGGCAGACCTGACACCTCCTCGTTCGGGCCCTGTCGAGCTGAACCGTTTACGCCATCACCCGGGGTCGAGCGTCCGGCCGAGCGGGGCCACGCCTGGGGTGCCGCTCGCTGATGCTCTTCGCCGCGATTCGTTTGCGCTATCAGGTCGACAGGGCCGATCGATCCACCCATCTGCTCACTCGGGCCGGGCAGGCCCGGAGCTGGCTCGGGCCGGCGAGGCCAGCTACATACGGATCGCCTACGTCGTGACCGTCTGCTGCTGCGGGCATACTGGCCGTATGCGGCATGATGTGCACCGCCACGGCAGGACCGGTCGACCGACAGCCGAGACCCGCGATCCCCGCGACGTGGTGGCCACCTCACCGCCCACGGTCGACGGTCACCACGCTCTCGCCCGGCATCATCTCCTCGGCCGGCACCGCTTCGACGACGCCGCGCACCTGCTGGCGTTGCAGCGCGCGGTGGGCAACCGCGGCGTCGGCGAACTCCTCACCGCGCAGCGCATGAACCAGGGCCAGGGTCCGGGTCAGGGCCAGGCCGCTGGGCCGGGACAGGCACCCCCGGTCACCCTCACCGAGGTCGAACATCTTCAGGCCTACCACCAGACCACCACGAACCGGGAGGTCCGGGCTCTGCTCGACGAGCTGATCCCATATCTGCAACAGGTCGCGAACTGGACCCCGGGACCGGGCACGGGCGGCGGCCACACCCGCAATCTCGGCCCTGCTCAGGCGGGCGGGCCCAACCGGTACGCGATCAGCTACGCCGGCGACGGCACCGCCTCGGAGCGGATCGCCGTGCTGGTGCACGAGCTGACCCACGTGGCCGTCAACGAGTCCTACGACTCGGACATGCTCAACTACCCGGCGCCGCTACCGGCGAACTCGACCGCCACCAACGAGGCGGCCCGGCAGACCGAACGTGTCGGTGACATCGATCGGGACCAACTCAACGCGTTCCAGGCCCACGCCGTTCGCAGCGCGGCCGTTCTCCTGGAACTGCTGCCGGGCGCCGGGTTCAGGTCGGCCAGGATGCAGGAGGTGGCCAACAAGCTCAGCGGCCACACCGCCCAGAATCCGCTGCACGAGTACGACGCTGTCCTGAGCCACCTGCTGGTCTGGGCCGACCGCGACGGAATATCCCGCACCACGCCGTTCTACCAACGGTTGACCGAGATGGTGGCCGAGACCGCCGGGTGGCGGCAGGCCGGCCTGATCACCCCCACCGCCGCCCCCGACAGCCTCGACGACCAGCGGGACAGGGTCATGGGGGCGCGGCTGGCGATCCCGGCCCCGGCCCCGACCCCGACGCCGGCCGCGGGCACTGCGGGACCGGGCACCGCAGCGCCGGGCGCGGCTCAGCGCGGGATCCGGGAGCAGGCGAAGAGCACGCTCAGCAAACTGGCCGGGCGGTTTCCCAGGCGGGACTGACACCAACCGGCTGCAGCGGCGTTCGTGCCATCAACTGCCCCCGCACGGCCTACTCGTGCATCACCGGGCAGAGGGCGGCGGCAAGCAGCCGCCGCCCTCCTGACCGGTCCGTCACTCGCCCGTTCCGGCGGGCCGTGACTTCTGGTCGAGTACGCGCCGGAACTCGGTCAGCGCGTTCCTGCCGGCCTTGGGCAGGGATCCGGCCTTGGCGCCTGCTTTCCCAGCCAGCCGCTGTGCTTTGGCCTGCGCCGCCAGGGTCGAGCCCGGCACGTTGCTCCTCACCAGCTCCACCCGCAGGGTGACCTGGAAGCAGCGTGGCGCGGTGGCGCAGTCACCCTGCTGGCCGTCGATGGTCTGCGTGCCGAGGGTCCGGTACGCGGGCGGGAACGACAGCAGGCTCGCGAAGCCGAGGAACTGCGGTGCCAGCGGGCTGTCGTCCTCCAGCACCGTCACCACGGCCGCCAGCGGGGCGGACTCCTCCAGGGTCACCACGATCGACCGGTTCGCGGGCAGGTTGACCTGCGAGTTGTCGTCGACGTCGTTGTCGGCGAAGGTGAAGCACCGCACGTCGGGCACGGTCTGGCCGAGCACCGTGCAGGTGGCGGTGGGGTCGAGGACGCCGACGATGATCGGGTTCCACTCCCCCGCGCCGGCGAGGCCCTGGTCGCCGTCGGCGAAGGAGCGCATGCTCACCAGGGTGACCCGCAGGGTGGTGCGCTGCGGGACCACGGCGGCCGAGCGGGTCACCGTGTTGTTGTTCTCCGCGCCGCCCGGCTCCACCACCTGGTTGAAGACGTCGACGACGGCCGCGGTGGTGATCGCGCCGGCCTGGAAGTACGTGCCCTGGAGGGTGACCGTCCGCGACTCACCGGCGTTGAGGCCGTCGATCCGGACCGTCGGGCCGAACCCGTCGCTCTGCCGCAGCCGCCACTGGACGGAGAACGGCCCGGCCGCGATGGGACCGTTGTTGCGGACCGTGATGCGTGCGGTGGTGGGCACCCCGCGTACCGGCGAGGCCGGGTCGAGGGTGAAGCTGGTGATCACCAGGTCGATGGGCGCCGGCTGCACCGTCACCGCGCGGACGAAGCGGTTGTTCGCCTCGTTGGTCTCCGAGACGTTGTTGAAGGCGTCCACCCTGGCCACCGTGCTGAAGTTGCCGGCCCTCGGGTAGGCGAAGGTGAACGTGACAGTGGTCGTCGCCCCGGCGGCCAGGCCGTTCACCTGCTGGGAGACGGTCGACAGGCCCGGGGTGCTGAGGAAGAGGGCGTCCGGGTTCCACTCCACCAGGAACGGGCCGGCCGCGGTGTTCCCGGTGTTGCGGATCCGGATCGACACGGTCGCCGACGCCGCCTGCGTCGGCGACGACGGGTTGATCGTGACGTCCTCGATCACCAGGTCCACGGTGTTCGGGGCCACGACGACCTGCAGCTGGAAGGTGTTGTTGGCTTCGTTCAACTCGGCGACCTGGCGGTCCGGGTCCACCGTCACGGTGCCGGGGAACGTGCCGGCGAAGGGGAAGGTGTACGCCAACTGCACGGTGGCCGCGGCGCCGGCGGCGAGGCCGGCGACCCGGATCGACACCGGCGGGGCGAGCAGCCGAGGCCGCCACTGCACGCGGAACTCGGTGGCCGCCGTGTTACCGGTGTTGGTGACCGTGATCGACGCGGTGGTGCTCTGGCCCACGACCGGGGAGGAGGGCGCTAGGACGACCGCCGACACGACCAGGTCCGCCCGGGCTGGGTCGACATTGAGCGTACGGGTGAGGGTGTTGTTGCCCTCGTTGCTCTCTCGCACGGCGTTGCTGCTGTCGACGGTGACGGTACTCGGCCAGGCACCGGCGACCGGGAAGGTGAAGTCGATCGACACGACGGTCGAGGCTCCGGCGGCCAGGCCGCTCACCTGCTGGGTCAACGTGGCTGCCAGCGGCCAGGGCCGCCAGGACACCAGGAACGCGCCGGCGGCGGTGTTGCCGTTGTTGGTGATGGTGATCCGGCCGGTGGCGACCCGCCCGGTCACCGGGCGTGCCGGGACCGTGCTGAGGGAGCTGACCACCAGGTCGACCGTGGCGGCGACGACGGTCACCGGCAGCAGCGCCAGGTTGTTCGCCTCGTTGGTCTCCGCCACGCTGTTCGCCGTGTCCACGACCGCGACCGTCTCGAAGTTGCCGGCGGTCGGGAACGTGAAGGCGAAGGTGAGGGCGATCGAGGCGTTGGCCGCCAGACCCGCCACCGGGGTGGACGGTCCGCTCGGCGCGAAGGGGTTTTGTCGCCACTGCACGACGAATCCGGGTGCCGCGCAGGTTCCGGTGTTGCGTACGGTGACGGTGAAGGTCGCGGGTTGTCCTTGGACGGGCTGGTTCGGTGTGACGCTGAACCCGGTGACGCTGAGATCCGCGCATGGGTCCTGGGCCTGTGCCGCCTGCGGGCCGGTCAGCGCGAGACTGAGGCCGAGCAGGACGGCTGTCGCCGCCCCGAGAAGGCGACGCAGTGGGCCACGTTGTCCTGACATGATGCACCTACCTCTTTTGGTGCCGCCCCGCGGTGGTGCGTCGCCTGCCGTGCTCAGACGAGCGCCCGCCCGCGTTGCTCTGGAACTGCGGGAAGGCCCAACAACGACTGAATCGTGGGGGCCACGTCGAGAAGTGACATTCCGGCACGGTAACCGGCATCCACCCGGTCCCCGGCCATGACGAGGACGCCCTGCTCGGCGTGGTTGGCGTCGTCGGGGCCGGTGTCGTTCTCGAAGCTGTGGAGATCTGTCGCCGGCCCGATCGTGCCCGCGGCCCGCCACCGCAGGTCGCCGAAGTACACGATCAGGTCGGGCGGTACGCCTTCGATCTGTGGATACACGTCCTCCGGGCGGAAGGCCCGATTGCCCATCGGCCTGCCCAGGTGATCGGTGAGCGCCTCCAACTCGGCGACGAGCAGGTCGCGGACCTGCTCGTACTCGCTCGGGGGGACGGTCCCCTGCGGCTCGCGTCCCGCCACGTTGATGAACAGGCGCCCGTAGTAGCCGCCCTCGGCCCAGGCCGTCGTCCGCGACCAGTCCACTCGGCACTGCGAGATGGGCATGGCCGTGGGCGGCTGCTCGGCGAGGACGAGCAGGCCACGGCGGCGCAGCCACTCGTTCACGTGGAAGCCGCCCAGCATCGGCTGCGCGCCGTGATCGCTCGCGATCACGACGGTGGTGTCGTCGTCCAGGTCGGTCAGGAAGGCTTCGAGGTGACGGTCCAGCGCCCGGTAGTAGTCGCGGAAAATCCTTTCGAAGGGATTTCCCGCCTCGTACCCGGGATGCTCCGGATCGCAGTACCGCCAGAATCCGTGGTGCAGCCGGTCCGGGCCCATGTCGACAAAGGAGAAGAACGTCCAGGGGCGGGTCCTGGCCAGGTGCCGGGCCACAGTGAACCGTTGCTCGGACAGGTCGAAGATCTGCTGGCTGATCCGGGGCTTGTCGTCGGTCCGGAAATCCGTCACGTCCAGCAGGTAGCCGTTGGTCAACCGGTGGATCTCACCGGCCAGCTCCCTCGGCCAGGTGTAGTCCGCCTGGGTGGAGGGCGCGAGAAAGCACGAGACGAGGCAGCCCTTGACGGCGCTTGGCGGGTACGTCCCCGGCACCCCGAGGATCACGCTGTCGCCGCCCGCCGCCCCCACCATGTCCCAGATGCGGGGCACCCGGACGGACCGGGACGTGGCGATGCTGAGGCGGTCGTAGCTGTGATCCGCCCGGTTCCGGAAGCCGTAGATTCCGATCTCCCCGGGCGAGCGGCCCGACATCATGCAGGACCAGGCGGGCACCGTGATCGGTGGGACGACGCTGGTGAGCGGGCCCCAGAGCGAACGTGCCCGTAATGCCGTCAAGGTGGGCATGTCGTCGGCGTAGCGGTCGAAGACCAGCTGGGGCGCCACGCCGTCGAGCCCGATCACGGCGAGCCGACCGGTCCTGTTCATCACTGCCTCCGCATCTCTCGCCCCGCCCCAGCGGCGCGAGTCGCCGCCGCTCACCCTGACAGCGCTGCGTCACTCACCCGTCAATTCGCCTCGGGGCGGAGACGACGACGCGATGACGGAACGGGAGTTTGCTGGGGTCGACATCCGATCCCGTTGTCCTGCCCAGCCATGAGGTGGTGGCGTGCCAGCCGAGACGTACCGAAGAGCCCTGGATTTCCTCGTCCTCTCGCCGCCCGGATTCACGGATCCGGCACTTGCCATCGCCGCGAGTCGCGCCGGCGCCATCGGAGTGTTGAACCTCGAGTTCGCCGACGACCTCGACGCGGCGCGGGCCGGGGCACGGTTGCTGGCCAGGCAGGCGCGCGGCCGGTGGGGCGTGCTGGTCGACCACCCGGGAATGCTCGTGGAGCCCCTGCTCGCCATGCCGGCCCAGCGGCCCGACGTCGTCGTGCTGCCGGCGGGCGTCCCGGACCTGCCGGCCGTGGTGGCGCAGGTCCGGGCGGCCGGGTCGGCGGTGTTCGTGGTGGCGACCGACCTGGCGGAGGCCCAGCGCGCGGAGGACATCGAGGCCGACGCCGTGATCGTGAAGGGCAACGAGGCCGGTGGGTGGGTGGGTGAGGAGACCTCGTTCGTGCTCGTGCAGCAGTTCCTGGCCGCGCTCCGGCTGCCGGTGTGGGTGCAGGGCGGGATCGGGCTGCACACCGTGGCCGCCTGCCAGGCGGCCGGTGCGGCCGGCGTGGCGCTCGACGGCCAGGTGCTGCTGGCTCGGGAGTCGTCGCTGCCGCCGGCCTGGCGGGCCCGGCTGCCGGCGGCCGACGGCGCGGAGACGCTCTGCCTGGGCACGGAGGTCGGCGCCCCGGTCCGCCTCCTGTGCCAGGGTCCCGCCCCGGAGGGTCTGCTGCCGCCGTCGGGTCCGGACGACGGGTCGGGTGCGACGGACGACGCGCGACGCCGGTGGCGCCGCAGCGTCGTGGCGGGCGCCGGGCGGCCGATGGAGCCCGGCGGGGTCCTCGCCGTCGGTCAGGACGTCGCCTTCGCGGCCGACCTGGCCCGCCGCTTCGTGACGGTGGGCGGGATCGTCGGTGCCCTGCGCGACGCCGCCGTGGCTCAGTGCCGCACCGCGCGGGCCAGCAACCCGCTGCGGGCCGACAGCCCGCTGGCGCGTTCCCACGGCACCCGGTTCCCCCTGGTGCAGGGGCCGATGACCCGGGTCAGCGACCGGACCGCCTTCGCGGCGGAGGTGGCGGAAGCGGGTGGTCTGCCGTTCCTCGCGCTGAGCCTGATGCGTGGACCGGACGTCGCGGCGCTGCTGGGGCAGACCCGCGCCCGGCTGGCTGAGCGCGCGTGGGGCGTGGGGATCCTCGGCTTCGTACCCCCGGAACTGCGCGAGGAGCAGCTGGCGGCCATCCTCGCCGCTCCGCCGCCGTTCGCCCTGATCGCCGGCGGACGGCCGGACCAGGCGCGGGCGTTGGAAGCGCACGGGATCACCACCTACCTGCACGTGCCCTCCCCGACGCTGCTCTCGATGTATCTGCGGGACGGGGCTCGACGTTTCGTCTTCGAGGGCCGCGAGTGCGGCGGCCACGTCGGCCCGCGGAGCAGCTTCGTGCTGTGGGAACTCGCCGTCCGGACGTTGCTGGCGGAGATTCCCGCCGGTGCGGACGCCGGGGAATACCACGTCCTGCTGGCGGGTGGGATCCACGACGGCAGGTCGGGGGCGATGGCGGCGGCGATCGTCGCCCCACTGGTGGAGCGCGGGGTACGGGTCGGCGCGCTGATGGGCACCGCGTACCTGTTCACCGGGGAAGCGGTCGACTCCGGTGCCATCACCGCGGACTTCCAGCAGGCCGCGATCTCCTGCCAGGGCACCACCCTGCTGGAGACCGGACCCGGCCACGCCACCCGGTGCGCGCGGTCGCCGTACGTCGACGACTTCGCCGCCCGCAAGGACCAGTTGCGGCGCGACGGCGCCAGCCCGTCGACGCTGCGGGACGAACTGGAACGGCTCAACGTGGGCCGGTTGCGCATCGCCACCAAGGGCATCGAGCGCCGCCCCACCGGCGAAGGGCCGGACACCCAACTGGTCACCGTGGACGTCGCCGAGCGATGGAACCAGGGCCTCTACATGATCGGTCAGGTCGCCGCGCTGCGCGCCGGGGTGCGCACGATGGAGGAGCTGCACCGCGACGTGTCCGAGGGCAGCGATGAACGGCTCGGTGCGCTGGCTACTCCCCCGGCCCGCACCGAACCCGTACCGGCCCCGGTGGACGTGGCCGTCATCGGGATGGGGTGCATCCTGCCCGGCGCCGCGGACCTGCCCACCTTCTGGGCCAACATCCTCGACAAGGTCGACGCCATCACCGAGGTGCCCGGGCGTCGCTGGGACTGGCGCCGCTACTACGACCCGGACCGGGCCGCCCGGGACCGGGTCTACTCCCGCTGGGGCGGCTTCGTCGAGGAGGTCCCGTTCGACCCGGTGGCCTTCGGCATGCCGCCGCACTCGCTGCGCTCGATCGAGCCGTTCCAGCTGCTCGGGCTCCTGGTGGCGCAGGCCGCGCTGCGGGACGCGGGGTATCTCGACCGGCCCTTTCCCCGGACTCGTACCGCCGTGCTGCTCGGTGCCGGCGGAGGCGGCGGCGACCTCGCCGGCGGCTACCTGGTGCGCTCCGCGCTGCCCGGGCTCTTCGGCGACGACGCCGCCCGCATCACCGCCGAGCTCGGATCCGCGCTGCCGGAGTGGACCGAGGACAGCTTCCCGGGACTGCTGCTCAACGTGGCGGCCGGCCGCATCGCCAACCGGCTCGATCTCGGCGGGAGCAACTTCACCGTCGACGCGGCCTGCGCCTCGTCGCTCGCCGCGATCCACCTCGGCGTCCTGGAGCTGGCGCAGCACCGCAGCGATCTGGCCATCGTCGGTGGCGTCGACGCGATCCAGAACCCGTTCGCGTACCTGTGCTTCAGCAAGACGCAGGCGTTGTCGCCCAGTGGCCGCTGCCGCCCCTTCGACGCTTCGGCGGACGGCATCGCCATCAGCGAGGGATTCGCGGCGGTCGTGCTCAAGCGGCTGGCCGACGCCGAACGCGACGGCGACCGGGTCTACGCCGTCATCCGGGGGGTCGGTTCGTCGAGCGACGGGCGCGACCGCAGCCTCACCGCGCCCCGCCCCGAGGGTCAGGTCCAGGCGCTGCGGCGGGCCTACGCGCAGGCCGCCGTCCCTCCGGCCACCGTCGGTCTGGTCGAGGCGCACGGCACCGGCACGGTGGCGGGCGACCTGGCGGAGTCGCAGGCGCTGACCGGCGTGTGGGCCGAGTCCGGTGCCGCCCCGCAGTCCTGCGCCGTCGGCTCCGTCAAGTCGATGATCGGGCACACCAAGGCCACGGCCGGGGTCGCCGGGCTCATCAAGGCCGCGCTCGCGCTGCACCACAAGGTGCTGCCGGCCACGCTCGGCGTGACGACACCGAGCGCCAGGGCCGGACTCACCACCGGTCCGCTCTACGTCAACAGCGAAAACCGGCCCTGGCTGGCGACGCCCGACGGCGCACCGAGACGGGCCGGAGTGAGTGCGTTCGGTTTCGGCGGTACCAACTTTCACCTGGTGCTGGAGGAGTACACGGGCGCTTTCCTGCCCGCGCCGCCGGTCCGCGAGCGCTGGCCGGCCGAGCTGTTCGTCTGGCGGGCCCGGAGCCGGGACGAACTGGTCGACGCGGTCGGCGCCCTGCTCGACCCGCTCGAGTCACTGTCGCCGGCCGAGTTGCCCCGGCTCGTCGACCTGGCCGCCGCCCTCGCCCGCCGCCGGTCCGCCCCGGAGTCGCCGGTGAGCCTGGCTCTCGTCGCCACCTCGCCGACCGACCTGGTGGCCAAGCTGCGCCGGGCGCGCGACGTCGTCGCCGGACCGGAAGCACGGGTGCACACCGCGGACGGCCTGCACTTCGCGGCCGACGGCGGGCAGCTGAGCGACGGGCGGGTGGCCTTTCTCTTTCCCGGGCAGGGCTCGCAGTACGTGGACATGGGACGCGAGATCGCGCTGCTCTTCCCCGACGTACGGGAGGGCTTCGAGCGCGCGGACCGCCTGTTGGCGCAGCGGTGGGAGGAGCCGTTGAGCCGTACCGTCTTTCCCGCGCCGGCCTTCACCCCGGAGCAGACGCGGGCGCAGACCGAGGCCCTCGCGCGCACCGACGTCGCGCAGTCCGCGCTGGGCGCCGTGGAGCTGGCGTACCTGGGGCTGCTGCGTCAGGCCGGCGTCGCGCCGGACCTGGTCGCCGGGCACAGCTACGGGGAGTTCGTCGCCCTGGCGGCGGCGGGCTGCCTGCCGGAGGACGACCTGCTGCGGCTCTCCGAGGCTCGGGGCCGGTTCATCCGCGAGGAGTCCACCGGCGCCGACGGTGCGATGGCCGCGGCGCACGCCACACCGGACGACCTGCGGCCCCACCTGGACGGATCGGACCTCGTGGTGGCGAACCTGAACTCGCCGACGCAGACGGTCGTCTCCGGCCGACGGGCCGGCGTCGACGCGTTCGTGGCGCGGTGCCAGGCGGCCGGCATCGCCGTCCGTGCGCTGCCGGTGTCGTGCGCCTTCCACTCGCCGCTGGTGGAGCCGGCGCGGAACCGGCTCGCCGAACTGCTGCGCGCCACCGACTTCGCCGCCCCCCGGATCCCGGTCTACGCCAACACGACCGCCGCCGCCTACCCGGACGATCCGGCGGAACTGGCCGGTCTGCTCGCGGAGCACCTGGTGCGACCGGTGCGCTTCGTCGACCAGGTGGAGGCGATGTTCGCCGCCGGCGCGCGGATCTTCGTCGAGGTGGGGCCCAGAAATGTTCTCTCCGGACTGGTGGGGGGCATCCTCGGCGACCGACCGCACCTGGCCGTGCCGATGGATGTGCCGGGCCGACCGGCCCTGTCCACGATGCTCGACTGCCTGGCGGCGCTCGCCGCGGAGGGTGCGCCCGTCGACGTACGGCGGTGGTTCGAGGGGCGGTCCACCGGCGACCTCGATCTCGCTTCGCTCGGGGCCCGTCCCGCGCCTCGTCCCGGCCTGTGGCTGGTCGACGGCGGACGGGCCCGGCCGGCGTCCGTACCGGCCCAGCGGCAACCGACGGTCGGCGCCGCCGACCGTCTCGATGAGTTCGACCCTGGAGGGCAGCAGGTGACCGAGAGCGCGACGCCGTCGCCGAACGGCAACTGGACCGACCACGCAGATCCGGCCCACGTCCTCGGTGTGCCGAACGCCGGCCCGGCACCAGGGTCGACGGCACCCGCCCGGCTCACCGAGGTGCCGGCGGCCGGCCGGGCGGACCAGGTCATGGACTCGTACCACCAGGTGATGCAGCAGTTCCTCGAGACCCAGCGCAACGTCATGCTGGCGTACCTCGGGGTGCAGGACGACCTGGCCGGTCCGGTCGTGGCGCCCCCCACCCGCGAGCGACCCGCCATGACCGGGCCGGACCTGTTCGGCCCGGCGATGACGCCGCCGGCCGTGGCGGCGCCGGCCGTGGCGGCGCCGGCCGCGCGGACCGTACCGGAGCAGCCGGCGGTGTCCACGGCGGACGCCAGGCGCCCGGCACCGGTCGACGCCGAAGCCACCGCCGCGCGACCGTCAGCCGGGCCGAGCGGCCCGCAGGTGGACCGGGAGGAACTGACGAAACGGCTGATCCAGGTGGTCAGCGACCGCACCGGCTATCCGGAGGAGATGCTGTCGCTCGACGCCGACCTCGAGGCCGACCTGGGCATCGACTCGATCAAGCGGGTGGAGATCGCCGGTCTGCTGCTCCAGTCCCTGTCGCTGCCGGACGGCACCGACCCCGACCTGGAGGGCATGCGCAGCGGCCGCACCCTGCGGCAGATCGTCACCGCGTTCGAGCAGTTGACCGGAGCCGGCGAGCCCGGGCCGCAGCTGACCGGGACGGGCAACGAGCGCCCTTTTGATCCGGTGCCGACCGACGACCGGCGGATCGGTCGGCACCTCCCCCGGGTGGTCACGGCACCGCCCCCGGGTACGCCGGGTGGGCTGGCGGACGGCGCGATCGTCGTGGTCGACCGCGGATGTGCGGTCGGCACCGCGACGGTGGACCGGTTGCGGGCCGCAGGACGACAGGTGCTCCGGGTGGTCGTGGGGCCGCCCGGCGCGCCGGGCGCGGACCTCGTCGTCGACGATCCCGCCGACCCGCAGGCCGTGTCGCGCCTACTGGACGACCTCCGGCAGCGCACGGACCGCGTCGCGGGGCTGGTGCACCTCGCCGCGCTCACCCCGCCCGACCCGGCCCGCACCGCCGCGGTGGACCACGTCTGCGGGCTCTTCCTGCTGGTCCGCGCGCTGGCCGCCGATTTGGGGACGGCCGCGCGGGCGGGCGGCGGCGTGGTGCTGGCCGCCACCGGACTCGGCGGTCACCTCGGTTTCGACGGCGTCGGTCCCGGCGGACCGGCCAGCGCCGCCCTGCTCGGCTTCCTCAAGAGCCTGGCCCACGAATGGCCCACGGTCCGCATCAAGGCCGTGGACGTGTCGCCGGGACCGGCGGAGCAGGTCGCCGGCCATCTGCTCGACGAGTTGACGGCGGACGACGGTCTGGTCGAGGTCGGCTACCGCGACGGCGTACGTCACATGGTCGTCGTGGCCCCGGCCGACCTGGTCGGCCGGGATGCTGCCGAGCCGCTCGGCCCGGACAGCGTCCTGCTGGCCACCGGTGGGGCTCGCGGGATCACCGCCGAGGCCGTGTCGGCGCTCGTCGAACGGTATCCGGGCGGCACCGTGGTCCTGGTGGGACGCTCCGCGGCCGACGCGGAGGACCCAGCCACGGCGGGGCTGACCGACCCACGCGAACTCCGCCGCGCCCTACTGAAGCGGGCGCGGGCCGCCGGGGAACCGCACAGCCCGGCGGCGGTGGAGGCGGCGTACCGGCTGCTGCTCGGCGGGCGGGCGGTCGCCGCCACCATGCGGCGCCTGCGCGCAGTGGACGCCCGGGTGGAGTACGTCGCCTGTGACGTGCGTGATCCGGCCGCGTTCGGCGCCCTCATCGACGACGTGTACGCCCGGCACGGGCGCATCGACGGCGTGATCCACGGCGCGGGCGTGGTCGAGGACCGGCTCGTCGGAGACAAGGAACTGGACTCGCTGCGGCGGGTCCTGACCACCAAGCTCGCCCCGGCCGAGGTGCTCGCCACCAGACTGCGCCCCGAGAAACTGCGCTTCGTCGCGTTCTTCAGCTCTGCCACCGCCCGGTTCGGCAACGCCGGCCAGGTCGACTACGCGGCGGCGAACGAGGTGCTCAACAAGCTCGCCACCGAACTGGACGCCCGGTGGCCCGCCCGCGTGGTCGCCGTCGGCTGGGGGCCGTGGGAGTCCGGGATGGTCTCGCCGGAGCTGCGGCGGCGCTTCGCCGAACGCGGTGTGGCGTTGATCGGCGTCGAGGTGGGACGCCGGTGTTTTGTCGACGAACTGGCGTACGGGCGCAAGGGCGAGACCGAGGTGGTGATCGGCGGTAGCGCCTGGAACCCGACGCCCGGGCGCAACGTCGCCCGACCCGCCGCCACCCCACCCCGGCCGCTGGCCGCCCGGGCGAGGGACGTCACCAACGACAGCCTGCGGTACGCGTTCGACCTGGCCCACGACACCTACCTGGCCGACCATCGGCTCGACGGTCGCCCGGTCGTCCCGTTCGCGATGGTCCTCGAGCTGGTGACCGAGGCCGCGGAGACGTTCTTCGCGCCCCGGATCGTCACCGGCGTGCGTGACCTGCGGCTGCGGCAGGGCATCCTGCTGTCCGCCGGGCCCGGGCCCGAGCCGGTCGAGGTGCTCGTCACCGCCCGGCTGGGCGCGGCGGCCGAGGCCGGCGGCCCGAGCGCCGGCGTCCTCACCGCCGAGGTGACCGTCGCGGCGGCGGCCGAGCCGGCGCGGGTGCACTACCACGCGGCGGTGGAGCTGGCCGCCGCCGCGTTGCCGCAGCCACCCACCGATCCCGCACCGTCGCAGTTGGACGGGTTGCCCGCGTTTCCGGTCGGCGTCGCCGAGGCGTACGCGACGATGCTGTTTCACGGTCCGCTCTTCCACGCCATCGCCGAGATCCACGGGATGGACCGGCGTGGCGCCCGCGCCGAGCTGCGCCCCTCGGTGCCGGCGCGCTGCATGCGGGCACCGGAATCGGCCCGCTGGGTGCTCGACCCCGTCCTGATCGACGCCGCCCTCCAGCTGCAGGTGCTCTGGACGCGGACCCACTGGGACATGACCCTGCTCCCCACCGAACTGGGCCAGCTGAGACGGTACGCCGACCTGGCGCCGGCCGACGACCCCACACCGGTCCGCCACGAACTGCGGATCCGGTCCGAGAGCAGGGCCCCGCTGTGCCACGCGGACCACTACTTCCACGACGGCGACGGCCGGCTGCTCGCCGTGATCACCGACATGGTGGGCGTCGGCAGCCGGGCGCTGCACCGGCTCGCGGACGCCCAGCCCGGTTCGTCGGCTGCGACGGTCGGCTGAGATGGACGGAGGAAACCGGGTGACCGATGCCGAACAGAGCACGCCCGACGGGCCGGCCGGTGTCGCCATCATCGGCATGTCCTGCATCTTCCCGGCGGCCCCGGACGTGGACACCTACTGGAGCAACATCCTGCGCAAGGTCGACGCGGTGACCGACCCCCCGCCGCAGGCCTGGGACAGCGGCATCTACTACGACCCCGACTTCGCCGACGAGGACAAGGTGTACTGCCGGCGCGGAGGCTACCTGGGGCCGCTCGCGTCGTTCGACCCGCTGGCGTACGGCGTACCGCCGGTGGCGGTGGGCGGGGAGCCGGACCAGTGGCTGGCGCTGCGGCTGGCGCGCGACGCGCTGACCGACGCGGGCTGCACCGAACTGCCGGCGAGCGTGCGGCACCGCACCGCGGTCGTGCTGGGCAAGGGCACCTACCTCAACGGCGGCAACGCCACCGCCGTCCAGCGTGGTCTCGTCGTCGGTCAGACCGTCGAGCTCTTCCGCCAACTGCACCCCGGTTGTTCCGCCGAGTGGTTGCGGCGGCTGCGCCGGGAGCTGCAACGGGTCCTGCCACCCCTGGGGTCGGACGTCGTACCGGGGCTGGTTCCCAACATCATCGTGGGCCGGATCGCCAACCAGTTGGACTTCATGGGGCCCACCTACACGGTCGACGCGGCCTGCGCCTCCTCCCTGGTGGCGGTCCAGTTGGCGATGCGTGACCTGCTCGCCGGCGAGTGCGATCTGGCGGTGGCCGGCGGATCGCAGGTGTGGATGCCGGTCCCCGCGCTCAACGTGTTCTGCCGTCTCGGCGCGCTCTCACCGACCGAGCGGATCCTGCCGTTCGACGAGGACGCGGACGGCACGCTGCTCGGCGAGGGCATCGGCATGCTGGTCCTCAAGCGGGTCGCCGACGCGGTACGCGACGGTGACCGGATCTACGCCGTGATCCGGGCCGTGGGCGTGGCCAGCGACGGGCACGCGGTCGGCGTCATGGCACCCCGGGCCGAGGGCGAGGAGCTGGCCCTGCGCCGGGCGTACGAGCAGGCCGGCGTCGATCCCCGCACGGTGGGTCTGCTCGAGGCGCACGGCACCGCCACCCCCACCGGCGACGTGGTGGAGGTGCAGGCGCTGCGTCGGGTCTTCGGGCACCGGGGGGCCGGGTCGCCCTGGTGCGCCCTGGGGTCGGTCAAGTCCATGATCAGCCACACCATCCCGGCCGCCGGGGTGGCCAGCCTGATCAAGGTCGCGCTGGCGCTGCACCAGAAGGTGCTGCCGCCCACGCTGTGCCGCAAACCCAACCCGAAGCTGGGCCTGGACGACAGCCCGTTCTACCTCAACACCGAGACGCGACCGTGGGTGCACGGCGGACCCCATCCCCGACGGGCCGGGGTCAACGCCTTCGGTTTCGGCGGCATCAACGCGCACGCCGTGCTGGAGGAGGCTCCGGGCGAGGCCGACCCGGTGCGGCTGCCGGCCTGGGACAGCGAGGTGTGCGTCCTGGAGAGTGACTCACCGCGCGGGCTGGCGGAGCTGGCCACCCGGCTGGCCGACACCCTCACCCGTGCGGTGCCGTACAGCCTCACCGACCTCGCCTACTCGTTGAGCACCCGGCTGGGCCGGGTCGAGCGACCGCTGCGGCTGGCCGTCGTCGCCACGTCGCTGGCCGACCTCGCCGGCAAGCTGACGAAGGCGGCCCGGCGGCTGGCCGAGCCGGACTGTCGGCGCATCCGGACGGTGACCGGCACCTACTTCGCGGCGGATCCGCTGGCCCGCGCCGGCACGCTCGCCTTCCTCTTCCCCGGCGAGGGCGCCCAGTACGCCGGGATGCTGGCCGACCTGTGCCTGAACTTCCCCCAGGTGCGGGAGGTCTTCGACCGGGTCGACCGCCGGTACGGGGGCGAGGCGGGTGGCGACCGACCGAGCAGCCACATCTTCCCCCGCCCGGCCTTCTCGGCGGCCGACCGGGCCGCCGCCGACGCCCGCCTGAACGAAATGGACACCGCCGTCGACGTGGTCCTCGCCGCCAACGCGGCCCTGCTGGTGCTCGCCGGCGAGCTGGGGCTGCGGCCCGACGGCGGGTGCCTGGGACACAGCTCGGGCGAGTACTCCGCGGCGATCGCCACCGGGGTTCTCGCGGTGCGTGACGAGACGCGGCTGGGCCAGTTCGGCGCGCGGCTGCGCGCCCTCTCCGCCCAGGCACGGGCTCACGGGGAACTGCCGCACGCGGTGTTGCTGGCGGTCGCCGCCGACCGCGACCGCGCGGGGCAGCTCGCCCGCGAGGCGGGTGGGCTGCACCTGGCCATGGACAACTGTGCACACCAGGTGGTGCTGGTGGGTGACCGGGCCGCCGCCGACCGCGCGCGGGAGTTGGCCACGAGGGCCGGGATGCTCTACGACGAGCTGCCGTACGACCGGGCGGTGCACACCCCCCACTTCGCCCCGTACGCGGCCGGGCTGCGCGCCGTCGTCGAGGACATGGAGATCGCTCCGGCGCAGGTGCCGCTGTACTCGGGTGCGACGGCTGCGCCCTACCCGGCCGACCCCGACGAGGTGCGCCGGCTGCTCGTGGAGCAGTGGGTCCGCCCGGTCGAGTTCCGGCGCGCGGTGGAGCGGCTGCACGCCGACGGGGCACGGATCTTCGTCGAGGTCGGACCGCGCGGCAACCTCACCTCGTTCGTCGAGGACATCCTGCGCGGCCGCCCGTTCTGCGCGGTGCCGGCGGACCTGCCCCGCCGTACGGGCACGACCCAGCTCAACCACCTCGTCGGGGTCCTCGCCGCCGAAGGGGTGGCGGTGGACCCGTCGGTCCTCTACGCCCGCCGGAGACCACGGCTGGTCGACCCCACCGCGCCCGAGCAGCCCACGGTCACGGGGCGTCCCAGCACCGTGGTGCCATTGGCGACGGGCTGGCCGATGCTCCGGCTCTCCGCCGACGCGCTCACCGCGCTCGCCGACGCCGCCGGCCCCCTGCCCACGCTGTCACCGGCCGCACCGGCCGAGCCCGAGCCCGTCCCGGCGGGCCCGGTGCCGGCGCCCGGTGCCGGAACCGCCCCGCCACTGCCGGCGGGTCCGGCGTCGACGCCCGGCGCCGGGGCCACACCGCCACTGCTGGCGCGGGCCGCACCGGACGCGGTGATGTCCGAGCACCTGGCCACGATGCGGCGGTTCCTCTCCGTCAGCGAGCACGTGGTGCGGGCCTGGCTGGGCAGTTCGGCGCCGGCCGGCACCGGGCGACAGTGGCGGCTGCTCGGCACGCCGGTGCGGTGGTCGCCGGGCCGGGAACTTGTCGCGCGGCGGGCGGTGGACCCGGCGCACGACGATTACCTGCGCGATCACACCCTGGGCGGCGCGGTGTCCGCGCTCGATCCCGCCCTGCGCGGCCTGGCCGTCATGCCGCTGACGATGAGCCTGGAGATCCTCGCCGAGGCCGCCGCCCGCCTGGTGCCCGGGCACACCCTGGTCGGCCTGCGCGACGTGCGGGCCCACCACTGGCTGGCCTGGGACGACCGGCCGCAGACGCTGGAGGTGAGCGCGCGCCGCCTGGCACCGAGTCAGGGTCGCGAGCGGGTCGAGGTGCGGCTGCGCAGCCTCGCCGGTGACGGCTCGCGTACGGTCCCCGCCGTCGAGGGCACGGTGCTGTTCGGCGTACGCGAACCGCAGCCGCCGCCGGCCGCGGACCCGCCGCCGGCGGCCACCGGGTCGCGGTGGCGGGCCGACCAGCTCTACACCGACGGCATGTTCCACGGTGCCTGCTGGCAGGGCGTCGCGGCGATGGAGCTGACCGCCCGGCGCGGCTCGACGGCCCGGCTGCGGGTGCTTCCCCTCGACCGGCTGCTGCCCGACGCCCCGGACCATCCGTTCCTCCTCGACCCGGTGGTGCTGGACGCCGCCGGTCAGGTCATCGGCCTCTGGGCGGCGGAACAGCTCGACACCGCGGCGGTCATCTTCCCGTACGAGGTGGGTGGGCTGGAGGTGTTCGGTCCTCGCCCACCGGTCGGCACCGAGCTGCGGTGCACCGCCCGCACCGAGCTGGTCGGCGACCGGGTGGTCCGGTCCGACATCGACGTGAGCACTGTGCGGGGCGAGGTGTGGCTGCGGCTGACCGGGTGGGCGGACCGCCGCTTCGACCTGCCGTCCGAGCTGCGTCCCCTGCTCCTGCCACCGGAACGGGCCGGGCTGTCCCAGCCGTGGTCGCCGCCCGGGCTCGTCGACGGCACCGCCGTGGCCTGCCGGCGCGTGTCGACCGCGCTCCGCGGCGATCGGGATTTCTGGCTCCGGGTCTGGGCGGCCCGGGTCCTCGCCCCGGCGGAACGCCGCCGCTTCGCGGCGCTGCGCCTGTCCGCGGGCCGACGCACCGAATGGCTCGCCGGCCGGACCGCGGCCAAGGAGGCGGTCGCGCAGCTGCTGGCCGACCGGTTCGGCATCCGGCTCCTGCCGGCCGACATCGAGGTGGCGACGGACCCTCGGGGCCGCCCGCTCGTGCACGGCGGCTGGCAGGAGAACGTTCCGGCGGTGCCGGTCGTGTCCATCACCCACACCCCGGAGGGCGCGGTGGCGGTGGCCGCGCTGCCGGAGACCTCACCCGGGTCGCCCGCCGTTGGGCAGCACGCCGAAAGGGAGTCCGATGTCCGCTGATCCGCGCATCCTCGCCGACGTCCTCGCCCTCGTGGCGGAACTGGCCGGCGACTGGGAGTACGACGACCCGATCACCCCCGACACCCGGTTCCTCGCCGACCTGGGGCTCGAGTCGCTGGACCTGGTGGTGTTGGGCACCGCGCTCCAGCATCGCCACGGGCCCCTGCCGTTCGCCGAGTTCCTCGCCGAGCTGGGCCGTCGTCCGGTCGACACCCGCGACGTCACCGTCATGGAACTGGTGGACTTCCTCGGCGCGCACCGCCCGGTGCCGGCTCCGGGGGGTGCGCTCTGATGGTGCAGACGCTGCTGATCGGCCTGGACGGGGCCACCTTCACCGTCCTGGACCCACTGATGCGCTCCGGTGTCATGCCGGCCCTGCGGGACCTGACCCAGCGTGGGGTCCGCGCCCCGCTGCGCAGCGTGATGCCGCCGCTGACCCCACCCGGCTGGACGTCGCTGGTGACCGGGCAGCGCCCGGGCCGCCACGGCGTCTTCGACTTCTTCCGCAAGGTGTCGTCCGACGGCGAGTACTTCCGGCTCACCACCGCCCAGGATGTCGCCACGCCCTCAATCTGGTCGTTGGCGAGCGCCCACGGCAGGAAGGTGGTGGCGCTGAACTTCCCGGTCATGTTCCCGCCACCGGCGGTGCACGGCTACGTGGTACCGGGCGGCTGGATGCCGTGGCGGCAGCTGCGCCTCGGTTGCCACCCGCCGGAGCTGTTCGACCAGCTCCGTGAGCTGCCGAGCTTCAACCCGCGGGAGCTGGCGCTGGACATGGCGCTGGAGGCGAAGACGGTGGAGGGCTGCCCCGACGAGGAGTACGCGGACTGGGTGGACCTGCACGTCCGGCGCGAACAGCGGTGGTTCGAGGTGGCGCGGCACTTGCTGACCCGCGAGCCGGCCGACCTGGTGGGCATCGTCTTCGACGGCGTGGACAAGCTCCAACACCTGTGCTGGCGCTTCCTCGACCCGGCCGCGCTGGCCGCGCCGCAGGCCGGCTGGGGTGCGGACATCACGGCGCGCTGCCTGCGCTACTTCCGGGAGTTGGACAACCACATCGCGGCGCTGGTGGACCTGGCCGGTCCCGAAGCCACCGTCATCCTGGCCTCGGATCACGGCTTCGGTCCGACCACCGAGATGTTCTACCTGAACGCCTGGCTGGCCCAGGCCGGCTACCTGAGCTGGGCCGACCGCGGCGGCCCCGTGGACAGCGCGGCCCCGCGCGTCGGCTTCCACGACATGACCCGGCACGTCCAACTGCTCGACTGGGACCGGACGCTCGCCTACGCCGCGACACCGAGCAGCCAGGGCATCCACATCGTCTGCCGGGAGCCGGGCACCGACCGGCCGCTGCCGGCGTCGCGCCGCCGGCAGATCCGCGACGATCTGGTCGCCGACCTGCGCGCCGCCCGGCATCCGGTCACGGGCGACCCACTGGTCTCGCGCATCTGGACCGCCGAGGAGGCGTTCGCCGGGCCGTTCGAGGAGCTGGCACCGGACGTCTCCGTCGAGCTGTACGAAGGTGCCGCGATCTCGATCCTGCGGTCCGACACCGTGGTCCGGCCGCAACCACAGCCGAAGGGCAACCACCGGTGGGAAGGCATCTTCCTCGCCTGCGGTCCGGCGATCCGCTCGGGGGTGACCGTGCCGGAGCTGCCCATTGTGGACGTGGCACCCCTGGTGCTGCACAGCCTGGGCGTGCCGGTGCCCGACGACCTGGACGGCCGGGTGCCGGAAGCGGTGCTGGTGCCGGGCGCGGCCACGAAACCTCCCGCGCCGCCCACCACCCCGCCACCGCCACCGCCCCCGCCGCCCCCACCGGCTCAGCCGACGGCGACCGAGGCGGTCTACGACAGCGACTCGGAACTCGTGATCGTTTCGCGCCTACGGGCGCTCGGATATCTGGACTGAGGGAGGGACACATGCCGAAGGTAACCCTTCCGAGCGGGCTCAGGCTGCACTACCAGCGGATCGGCTCGGGGCCCGACGTGGTCATGGTGCACGGCCTCACCGGCAACCTCGCGGTCTGGCACCTGCGGATCGCGTCCCTGCTGATCGACCGCTCAAGGCTGCTCACCTACGACCTGCGCGGCCACGGCTACAGCGACATGCCACCGTCCGGCTACTGCCTGGACCAGATGGCCGCCGACCTGCTCGACCTGCTCGACGCCCTCGACATCGAGCGGCCGTACGTCGTCGGGCACAGCTTCGGGGCGGACATCGCCCTCTACTTCGCCCACCACCATCCCGAGCGGGTACGCGCCGTGGTCGCCATCGAAGCCGTCCTGCCCGCCATGATGTACCTGCGGGCCGGGAACGACTGGCAGGGCTGGTCGGACTGGGCGGCCGTGCTGGCGCAGTCCGGGCATCCCGTCCCCCCGGAACGCCGCACCGACCTGGGCTATTTGCTGCGGCTCAGCCTCAAGGTGCCCAAGCGGTGGGGACCGTTGCAGGGCTTGCCGCGCAACCCCGCCCCGTTCCTGCGGTTGCTGGACGAGACCACCATGGCGTCCGAGGTCGCGCAGGTCGGCGGTTTGCCGGCCGAGGCCATCCCGGAGATCCGCAGCGCCGTGACCCTCGTCTACTGCGAGGGCTCCGCCCTGCTGGGGACGTTCGACTACCTGCGCGAGCGGCTCCCCGACGTGCACCCCGTGCTGCTGCCGCGTACCGAGTGGGGGCACTTCGGGCCGCTTGAGCAGCCGGACGAGGTGGCCCGGCACATCCTCGGCGCCCTCGGGCCCGCCGAACCGTCGACCGCGACCGCGCAGGGCTGAGCCATGAGCGGTCGAATTCAGCAGCGAACGGCGGGCCCGGTCCTGGTGACGGGCGCGTCCGCTGGACTGGGCCTGGAGACGGCCCTGTACCTGGCGGAGCAGGGGCTTCCGGTGCACGCGACGGTGCGCGACGACGCCACCCGACAGGACGTCCTGCGCGCGGCGGCAGAGCGGAACGTCGGGCTGCGCGTCCTGCGCCTGGACCTGACCGACCCGGCGAGCATCGACCAGGCCGTGCGCACGGTGGTCGACGAGGCGGGCGGAATCTACGCCCTGGTCAACAACGGCGGTATCGGGCTACGCGGTTGCCTGGAGGATCTGTCGGACCGCGAGGTCCGGCACCTGTTCGAGACGAACGTGCTCGGCACCCTGGCCGTGACCCGGGCGGTGCTGCCGCACATGCGCCGCGCGGGCCGGGGCCGGGTGGTGACGATCTCGTCCGTGGGCGGTCGGATCTCGTCCTTCGGGGTCGGGGCGTACTGCGCCACGAAGTTCGCCCAGGAGGGATTCGGCGAGGCGCTGGCCCTGGAGGTGGCGCCGTTCGGCATCCGGTCGGTGCTCATCGAACCTGGGATGATCAAGACGACCCGGTGGACCACGAACCGGGGGGTCGCGGCCGGCGCCCTGGATCCGGGCAGCCCGTACCGGGAGATGTTCGTCGCCGCCGAGGAGGTGGCGGACCGGATCGTCGACCGCAGCCGGACACGCCCCGTCGACGTGGCGAAGGCCGTGCACCGGGCGATCACCGCCGAGCACCCGAGGATGCGGTACGTCGTCGGCCGGCCGGCGTCCGTGGTGATCCGGATGCGCAGGTTCCTGCCGGAACCGCTCTTCGAGCGTGTCTACTTCGGTCCGTTCCTGCGGCGGCTGAGACGGGCGCACGCCGGCGCCACAAAACCGCCCGCCGATCCGCAGGCCGGCGATGCCACCCCACCGCCCGCCGACCCGCGGGCCGGCGCCCGAGGAGGTGCCTGATGGCTCGTTTCCTGGTCACCTGCTGGCCGTTCGAGGGGCACGTGTTCCCGCAGCTGAGCATTGCGACGGCGCTGCGCGAGCGGGGCCACGAGGTGGCTTTCTACACGGCAGAGCGGGCCCGACCCACGATCGAGCAGGCCGGCTTCGCGGTCTTTCCCTTCGATCGGGTCCCGGCGGACCACTGGCAGGTCGTGCAGGACATGGAGCGGCGGCGCAACACCCGCCGCCAGTCGCGCCGGGTGGCGTACCAGGCGTTCCGGCACTGGTTGGTGGAGTCCATCCCGGACCAGGTGGCCGACCTGGAGCCGCTGCTGCGGCGGTGGCGGCCGGACGTGCTGATCACCGACCTGTCCATGTGGGCGCCGATCGTGGTGCTCTGGCAACGCGACAGGATTCCGGTCGCGCTCTCCTGCACACTGATGGGCCCGATGATTCCCGGGCCGGGGGCGCCGCCGTGGGGGTTCGGGCTCGCCCCGGCGAACTCGGCCTGGACCCGACTACGCAACCGGGCCCTCAACCGGCTCACCGACCTCGCCGCCACCGGCGTACGCCGCCGCGTCGACGCCATCCGCGCCGAACACGACCTACCCCCACTCGGCGAATCCGTCAACGCCTTCACCGCCCGCCTCCCCCTCTACCTCGTCGGCAACATCCCCCAACTCGACCACCACCGCACCGACCTACCCCCCACCGTCCACTACGTCGGCCCATGCGTGTGGCACCCACCCGCCACCGACACGGACAGGACCTGGATGAGCTCTATCCCGACCGACACTCCGTGGGTGCACGTGACGGAGGGGACCTCGCACCATCAGTCGGACCCGTTCCTGCTGCGGGCCGCCGTCCGCGGACTCGCCGGAGAACCCGTCCAAGTCATCGCCACCACCGGCACCCAACGCGACCCCCACACCCTCCACCTCGACCCACCCGCACCCAACATCCACACCACCCAATGGCTCAGCCACACCCACCTCCTCCCCCACTGCGCCGCCGTCATCACCACCGGCGGGCCGGCGACCATCATGGCCGCCCTCCAACACGGCAAACCCCTCATCATCGTCCCCACCACCTGGGACAAACCCGACAACGCCCGACGCATCACCGACGCCGGACTCGGCATCACCATCAACCCCAAACACTGCACCCCCAACCGCCTCCGCACCGCCACCCAAGAAATCCTCACCAACCCCACCTACCGCACCAACGCCCACACCATCGCCCAACACCTCGCCACCACCAACGGACCCACCCACGCCGCCCACCTCCTCGAAACCCTCACCACCCACCACACGACGGAGGTGTCACAACCATGACCGCACCCGAATCGCCTACAACGGCCGCAGCCCAGGCACAGGCGGGCATCCGCGCCGTCAAGGGGGGTGGGCGCTGATGGCCCGCTTCCTGGTCACCTGCTGGCCGTTCACCGGGCACGTGTTCCCGCAGCTGAGCATTGCGACTGCGCTGCGCGAGCGGGGCCACGAGGTGGCGTTCTACACCGGAGAGAAGGCCCGGTCCACGATCGAACAGGCCGGTTTCCCGGTCTTCGGGTTCTCGTTCGTCGACGAGCGGCGGGTGTACTCGTTGATCGAGGTGTTGGAGCGGGGTGAACCCGGCAACCGCCCGAAGCCCGGGTTGCTCCGGGACACCCTCCGGCACTGGTTGGTGGAGACCATCCCGGACCAGGTGGCCGACCTGGAGCCGCTGCTGCGGCGGTGGCGGCCGGACGTGCTGATCACCGACCTGTCCATGTGGGCGCCGATCGTGGTGCTCTGGCAACGCGACCACATCCCCGTCGCGCTCGCCTCCACCTTCCTGGGCCCACTCATCCCGGGACCCGGCGCACCGCCGTGGGGGTTCGGGCTCGCCCCGGCGAACTCGGCCTGGGCCCGACTACGCAACCGGGCCCTCAACCGGCTCACCGACCTCGCCGCCACCGGCGTACGCCGCCGCGTCGACGCCATCCGCGCCGAACACGACCTACCCCCACTCGGCGAATCCGTCAACGCCTTCACCGCCCGCCTCCCCCTCTACCTCGTCGGCAACATCCCCCAACTCGACCACCACCGCACCGACCTACCCCCCACCGTCCACTACGTCGGCCCATGCATCTGGCACCCACCCGCCACCGACACGGACAGGACCTGGATGAGCTCTATCCCGACCGACACTCCGTGGGTGCACGTGACGGAGGGGACCTCGCACCATCAGTCGGACCCGTTCCTGCTGCGCGCCGCCGTCCGCGGACTCGCCGGAGAACCCGTCCAAGTCATCGCCACCACCGGCACCCAACGCGACCCCCACACCCTCCACCTCGACCCACCCGCACCCAACATCCACACCACCCAATGGCTCAGCCACACCCACCTCCTCCCCCACTGCGCCGCCGTCATCACCACCGGCGGAGCGGCGACCATCATGGCCGCCCTCCAACACGGCAAACCCCTCATCATCGTCCCCACCACCTGGGACAAACCCGACAACGCCCGACGCATCACCGACGCCGGACTCGGCATCACCATCAACCCCAAACACTGCACCCCCAACCGCCTCCGCACCGCCACCCAAGAAATCCTCACCAACCCCACCTACCGCACCAACGCCCACACCATCGCCCAACACCTCGCCACCACCAACGGACCCACCCACGCCGCCCACCTCCTCGAAACCCTCACCACCCACCGCACGGCGGCACCCGAGCCGAATCACCGGCGTGCCCTACGGGCCAGGAGAGAGACATGAAAGCGAGATCCAAGCTGCTGCCGAGCCTGCTCGTCGTCGCCGTTGCCGTCGGGCTCACCCCGGTGACGGCCGTCCGGGCCGCGCCCCCCGGCTCGGAGAATATCGCCGATCGGGGCTTCGGCGACCCGCGCAACAACTTCGCGTGGTCCATGGCCTGGTTCAAGGGACGGCTCTACATCGGCACCGCCCGCAGCCAGACGTGCGTGGAGAAGGCCACGCTCGACTTCTACTACCCGAACCGGGGGTACTACAACACCGAACCCAATCCGGAGGTGACCTGTCCGAGAGACCGGTACGACCTGGACCTGCGCGCCGAGATCTGGGAGTACACCCCGGAAACCCGGCGGTGGCGGTTGGCCCTGCGGTCACCGGCCGACCTGCCGAATCCGCGCGCCCGGGGAAAGTTCGTGGCCCGCGACATCGGCTTCCGCGGCATGCAGGTCTACACCGAGCCCAGCGGCAAGCAGGCGCTCTACGTCTTCGGGGTCACCGCGAACGAGTACATCCCCGAGTTGGCGGCGGTGAACTCGCCGCGCATCCTGCGGACCACAAACGGCCAGACGTTCACCCCGTTGTCCGGCGGGCCGGGCAGCATCGACACCCCCTACGGACGGCGGCCGGCCATGGGGTACCGCGCCACCGCAGTGCACAAGGGCCGGCTGTTCGTGACCGCCACCAGCGGCTTCACCGGCGACGGCGCCGTCGTCGAGGTCAAGGAGCCGTGGAGCAAGAAGCCACGGTACGAACAGATCAGCCCGGCGGGGTTGAGCGTCTTCGAGATGAAGACGTTCAACGGAAAGCTCTACGTCGGGGCGGGCGACGCGCGTACCGGCTACTCGGTGTGGCGGACGAACGCGGCCGGTCGTTCACCCACCTTCACCCCGGTGGTGACCGGCGGTGCGGGACGGGGTTCGGAGGTCACCTCGGTCGTGTCGATGCGGGTATTCAAGGACCGCCTGTACGTCGGCTCCAGCGGCTGGTACTCCGCGCTCTTCCCGGCCTCGGAACTGATCCGGATCAACGCCGACGACAGCTGGTCGCTGATCGTGGGCAACTCCCGCTCCACGGATGGGGAGAGGTTCCGACACCCGCTCAGCGGGCTGCCGGACGGATTCGGCAACATCTTCAACGCCCACTTCTGGCGCATGCAACCGCACGCGGGGGCGCTGTATCTCGGCACCAACGACTGGAGCCACATCCTGCAGACGTTACCGGTGCTCAACCGGCGCCTGGCCGGCCAGTTCGGCTTCGACGTGTACGGCAGCTGCGACGGGCGATCCTGGTTCACGGCGACGACGAACGCCTTCGGTGCCAGCCCGTACCACTACGGCGTCAGGACGATGGCGTCCACGCCGGCCGGCGCCTTCTTCGGCAGCACCAACGACCTGTCCGGCACCGGGGTCTGGCGCGACTCGACGGCCTCGCCGTGCGCCGCGACCTCGAGCACGGCCTCGACGTCGGGGGCAGCGGTGCCGCGTCCGCCGACCGGGCTGACCGCCTCGGCCGGCCGCTGCGGCACGGTGCTCAGCTGGGACCGGGCGCCCGCCACCACGAGCTACGCGGTCGAGCGCGCCGAACTGTACCGGGTCACCGGCGTCGGCCTCGCGCCGCCGCCACCGGTGCGCGACGGCTTCCGGCCGCCGACCCCGCCCGGCCTGATCCCGGGCGCATCCGGGCGGCCGTTCTCGATCCCGGGTTCCTTCGAGGTCATCGGCGTGTCGGCCAGCACCAGCTTCACCGATCGCACCGCCGTTGCCGGCGTCGGGTATCTCTACCGGCTGGTGCCGCGCGGCTCCGGATCGCGGCTCGCCGCGACCGCCGGCATCCTGCCGCAGGCCGAGGCACCGATCCCGGCGGTGCTGCGCACCGGGGTGCTGCGGCTGGTGCGGCGGGAGCAGTTGAGCCGGTCGGTGGAGCAGCGGTTGGCGGAACTGGCGGAAACCCTCACCGGTGACGCACCCCGCTACGCCGAGCTGCGGACGCTGCTCGACGGGCCGGCCCTGCGGCAGGTACGCGACTCGGCCGCGCGGGAGGACCTGTCCCACGGCACGCTGCTCCAGCAGCGGCACGAGGCGGCGCGGCGGTGCTGACGCAACGCGCGGTGAGTGGGGCGGTGGACGATCCCCGTCCACCGCCCCACCGTGGTCAGCAGGTGTTCAACATGCTGCTGAGCGCCGACTTCTCGGCGCTGTCGACAGAGAGTGCGTAGTACCACTTCACCTGGATCCAGGCCCGGGCGTAGGTGCAGTGGAAGTCCGTCCGCGGCGGTTTCCACGCGGCCGGGTCCTTGTCGCCCTTGGCAGAGTTGACGCTGCCGGTGACCGCCCACAGCTCCGGGCCACCCAGGTCGTTGGCGTAGGTCTGACGCTGCGCGGTGCTCCAGGCCCAGGCCCCGGACCGCCAGGCCTCGGCGAGCGGCACGACGTGGTCGATGGAGATCTCGGCGGGACTGGTACGCGTCAGCCCGTCATACGGGCTGTACCAGGACCCGGAGGTCGGGTAGCAGTTGGCGTCGACCGTGACGTTGCTGCCGTCGCGCTTGAGGACCTGTTCCCGGGTGTTGCAGGTGCCGGTGATCGTGATCCAGTGCGGGAACAGGTCACGTTGATAGCTGGACTGGTGGGACTCGGCAGCGACGGTGAGCGAGTTGAGCCGGCCCACCGCCGTGCTGTACGAGGGGATGTTGGGCGGGGTGGCCCGGGCCGGCGCCGGGACCACGAGGGTGGACAGGGCGACGGCGGTCACCGCGACGAGGGTGACCCTGAGTAGACGAACCACTGGACGACTCCTTGCTGTCGCCTGCCACGGCGGGCGGAGGCCCGCGCTGACGGCACCGCAGGGACGACACGGATTGTCGCAAACATAGAAATCTTTGAATCAGATAGCGCGGCAAGCCTCGGTTAATCAAGCGCCTGGTCGAGTCTTGTCGGTAACTGTCGTCGGCGTGTCCGCTCGGTGAGCGGGCAGCCGAGGGTCGTGGTGTGGGGGTGTGGCCCTGTCGAGCTGAGAGCGTGCGCGGATCGCGATGATCGACGGGCGGCTCAGGGTGGCGTGGGGTGGCGTGGCTGACGGGCCTGCGGCATTCCGCAGGGCTGGATCGGCAGGATGGCAAGCCGATGGTGCCGCGCGCGGGGCCTTCGGCGACGGCGACGGCGACGGCGACGGCGACGGCGACGGCGACGGCGACGGCGACGGCGACGGCGACGTGATCATCGCCTGGTCGGTGTGCCGCCCGGCGCGGGGGTGGTGATAGCGCAGACGAGTCAGCTCGACAGCGGCCGGCAGCGACATCATCTGGGCCCGAAACATCCGCCCCGGGTGTTGGAGAGACCGGCAATCAGGTGGTGGCGAGGTGGGCCCAGGGGATGGTGGGTCCAGGGGATGGTGGGCCCAGGCGAGGTGGGCGCGGTTGCTGGAGGTGTGGGCGGCACGGGTTGCGGCATGTCGGGGTGTTCGGGTGCCCGGGGATGGCGCGAGTTGCGGCATGTCGGGGTGTCCGGCCTTGTGGGTGGCGCAGGTTGCGGGATGTGGGGGTGTCCGGGCCGCTTGAGACCGCGGATTGCGGCATCCTGCGAGCAGAGCCGCGGATTGCGGCATCCTGCGAGCAGCGCCGCGAGGTGCGGTGTCGTGTGCGACGGGTGCGGTTGCGCAGGTGTCTCATCGCCCGGCCGGGTTGACGTGCCAGGGCCCGCCGCCGCCCGGTTGCCGATCGCCCTACCGGCAGGACTTCTAACCAGGTGCGTGACGCCGGTTGACCCCGGCGCCCGCTCTAGGGTGCCGGGGTCCGGCTGACCGTACGGATGTAGCCGTTGAGCAGGGCGAAGTCGCGGCACTGGCCGCCGCCCCCACCGGCCCCGTCCAGTGCGGTGCCCGCCCGTCGGCAGTTGACCCGCAGGCTCACCACCGCGCCGGCGGGAACCTCGATCGGGGACACCACGTGGTAGTCCAGGTCGCGGAAGTTCTGCAACGCGACGGTCTGCACCGTCGTCCCGTCGATCACCAGGTCGAGACGCCCCTCGTCCCCCTGCGGGTTCTGCAGGAAGATGTCGGTCAGCACGAAGACCCGCCGGGACGGCACCGTGTACTGGTCGGTGCGGGTGGCGCGCGCCGGCGCGGTGACAGCGAGCCGTCGGCTGAAGGACCGGGCACCGGGCGGCAGCGCGGGCACCCCCACCGGCGGGCTGGCGCTGGGGCTGGGCCGCGGCGGGGCCGGCGCGGCGCTGACCGCCGCGGCCGCCTGGTCGGCCTTGGTCTGGGCCTCCTGGGCCCGGGTGTCGGCGGCCCGAGCCTGTTGGGCCACCGGAGCGACCTGCTCCTGCGCGGCCTCCTCGGCGAGCGACTTCACCGTCGGGCGCAGCAACGCGTACCACAGACCCGCGCCCAGCAGCGCGAGCACCAGCAGCGCCGCCACCACCCGGCCGATGCCCTGCGGGAGCACCGGCTCCTGCACCGTGGCGGCGTCGAGCCGGGCCGGCGGAAGGTCGTCGGTGACCACGTCGACCTGGAACGGCAAGGTGACCGGTTGGCCCCGCCACAGCAGCTTGCGGGCCCGGGCGCGGACCTGGACGAACGCGGCCTCACCCGGTGCGACGGTCAGCTCCGCCGGGCGGATCGCGAACGCGAGCCGGTTGTTCGGGTCACTGCCGTTCAGCGCCACGCCGAGCGGGATGTTGCCGACGTTGGCCACCGACACCTCGTGCCGACCGGTACGCCGCCCGCGCGAGGTGCGCGGCAGGATCTCCGGTGTCACCGCCGAGAACGGCAGCACCCGTACGGTGCCCTCCGGCACCACCTGCGTGTCCGGGCTCTCGGCCGGGGTGACCCGCACCGCGAACGGCCGTTCCCCGGCCACCACCTGCGCCGAGCGGGGCGGCTGGAAGTGGACGACGACGGACCCGGTGTCGCCGGGATAGACCGTGACAACGGGCGGCTCCACGCTGGTCCAGCCGGCCGGCTCGCCGAGCACTTCGATCGCGTACGACTCGACGATCGGCCCGGTGTTGCGGATCTCGAGCCGGCAACTCGCCTCGCTGCCCGGGCTGACCACGACCAGGTCTGCGTCCAGGTAGGCCTCGGTGCTCATGGCCGCGACTCTAGGATCGACCGGGGCGGTTCAATCAAACATAGAGGAAGACCTTCGGGCAACGCGTACGGGCCGTTGAGTCCACGTTGACTGCACGATTGGTGCCCAGGGCGATACTCACCGCGACGTGTCGTTCGACTGTGCGCTGCTTGGGGGAGCCAATGCGACGTCTGCCCGTCCACCTCTACTCCACTGACGTGATCTCACGCGCCGGCGTTGTCAGCCAACTCCGGCCCCGCCCGGAGGTGTTGCTGCTCGACGAGTCCGAAGCGGACCAGGCGGACGTCGCCGTGATCGTCAGCGACAGCATCGACGAGCCGGCCCTGCGTACGCTGCGGGGGCTGCGCAGCCGGAGCCGGTCCGCCCTGGTGCTGGTGGTCACCCAGACCGACGACGCCGGTCTGGTGGCCGCCGTGGAGCACGGGGTCGCCGGCATCGTGCGCCGGTCGGAGGCGAGCGCGGACCGGCTGGTGGCGGTGATCCAGGCCGCCGCGGCCGGTGAGGGCGCGGTGCCACCGGACCTGCTGGGCCGGCTGTTGCAGCAGGTCGGGACGTTGCAGCGGGAGGTGCTCGGGCCGCGCGGGCTGACCTTCGCCGGGCTGGCCGAGCGGGAGGTGGAGGTGCTGCGGCTGGTCGCCGACGGCTTCGACACCGCCGAGATCGCCAGGAAGCTGTCCTACTCGCAGCGGACGATCAAGAACATTCTGCACGACGTGACGAACCGGCTGCATCTACGCAACCGCTGCCACGCGGTAGCGTACGCGCTGCGCAACGGCCTGATCTGAGAAGGCGGCTTTGCCCGTACGGGCAGTCGGCGCTGCCCGCAGGCCGGCCCGCACCGGCACGACCCGGGCGGACGCCGGCGGCCAGGGTGGTGGCACCGGTCTCCACGGGGAGGTGTCGTGCGCTGGGGCAACCGCCGCTGGGGTGTCATGGTGCTCGGGTTACTGGCCGGGCCGGCCCTGGTCGCGCCCGAACCGAGCGCGCCGGCGCCGCCGCCCGCGGCGCCCACGGCACCCGCGTCCGAGGTCGACCATCGACTCGGCTACGCCAGCAGCGAGCGGCCCACCCTGGTGGTCAGCCGGGCCGGCACCCGGGCCCCGGAACCGCTGCTGACCGAGGCCGAGCGCGGTGACGCCGAGCAGGACGCCGACGCGCGCGCCGGCCGGGTGGTCTGGGTCCTGCGCCGGGCCGCCGCCGACGGCGCCGACCTGGCCGGCGGCCTCTGGCTCCGCCGGCCGGGGGCGGCGCCGGTGCGGCTGGTCGGCGGCCCCGGCGCGGTCGCGCACCCGGCCCTGTCTCCCGACGGCCGGCGGATCGCTTTCACCAGCGACCGGGCCGGCAACGCCGACATCTGGGTGGTCGACACCGACGGCAGCGGGCTGCGCCAGCTCACCGACCATCCGGCCGAGGACAGCTGGCCGACCTGGTCGCCCGACGGCACCCGGATCGCGTTCGCCAGCACCCGGGCCGACCTCGCCGGTGACCTCTGGGTCATGCCGGCGGCCGGCGGCGGGCCGACCCGGCTGACCGACGGCCCGGCCGCCGACGGGCAGCCCGCCTGGTCGCCCGATGGTCGCCGAATCGCCTTCACCACCACCCGCTTCGCCCCGGCCACCGCCCCCGGCCGGCGTACGGTGGCCACCGTGGCCGCGACGGGCGGCGTGGTGACCCGGGCGCTACCCGGCCCCGGGGACGCCACCGAGCCGGCCTGGTCGCCGGACGGCACCCGGCTCGCCTTCACCGCCACCGACGCCGATCCGTCCGGCGACGTGCACGTCCTGCGGGACGGGCGGGTCACCCCGGTGGCCACCGGCCCGCTGCCCCAGCACCACCCGGCCTGGCGGGGCGACGACCTGATCTGGACGGCCACCGACACCGACCGCACCGGCGACGTGTGGAGCGCCGACGCCTCCGGCGGCGACCGGCGGGATCTCACGGCCCGGCCGGGGCATGACGAGACCGGGCCGGCGTTCAGCCCGGACGGCAACCGGCTGGCCTACAGCGCCGAGCAGCCCGACGGCGGGGCCCGCATCGTCGTCGCCGACGCCACCGGCGCCGACCCGCAGGTGCTGGCGCCGCCGGGCACCATCGGGCAGGACCGGGACACGGACCCGACCTGGTCGCCGGACGGCACGGCGATCGCCTTCACCCGACAGTCGTCGGACCAGCGCCGACCGTCGCGGATCCTGGCCGTCTCGGTGACCGACGGGCGACTGCTCACCGAGGTGCCGATGCCCTGGTTCCTGCGCGGCACCGACGCGCAGCCGTCCTGGTCGCCGGACGGACGGCAGCTGGCCTTCGACCGGGACGCCTGGGCCCGGGACAGCGAACTCGAATGGCCCCTCGTGGACCGGCCCGCGCTGCCCGGCACCACGATCGATTTCACCCAGTCGGTGCGTACCCCGCAGATCCCACCCCGCCCCGACATCGTCTTCCTGGTCGACGACACCGGCTCGATGGCTGCGCCGGGCGAGGGCGGCGCGAGCGTGATCAGTCAGCTCAAGACCCGACTACCCGAGGTGATTGCCAGGGTCCGGGAAATCCAACAGGACCCCTACTTCGGCCTGGCGACGTTCAGCGGTCGGGCCAGCACAACCGGTGCACATGATCCCAACATGTACCTCCCCCGACAGACGTTGACCAACGACGACGATGCCATCAACCAGGCGGTCGGGCAGCTGAACGCGAACAGCGACTTCGGTACGGAGAACTGGTTCTACGCGCTGTGGCAGCTCGCCGGCAACGTGGGAATCGGTTTCCGGGAGAAGAGCAGCCGGGTGGTGGTGTTGATCACCGACACCTACAGCGTGGACAAGACTTTCCCACCCCCGAATCAGGGCGAGATCAAAGAGGCCGAGCTCATCACCAGGTTGCAACAGGCGGGGATCGCGGTGATCGGCGTGTCCATCACCAGCTCCGGAGGCGAGCTCGGACTCCACTACGACGAGGCAGCCAAAAACATCACCACGGCAACCAAAGGTGCGCTCACCGCCGACAGCAACCCCGGGCAAATGATCGAGGCGATCATCGACGCCGTCCGCAAGCTCAAGGTCACCGTCAAACCCACCGTCACCAGGTGCGACGACGGCCTCTCCGTCAGCTTCGATCCCGACCCCGCCCAGGTGGATGCCGGCACCCGGGCACAGATCCGGGAAATCATCACCGTCGCGCCGGACGCGGTTCCCGGGTCGGTGCTGCGCTGCACGCTGTTCTTCGACCTCGACCCGGCGCAGCCCAACCGCGACGCCGAACAGGAGCTCATCGTCCGGGTGGCCCAGCCCGGCGCGCCCTTCGTCCGCGTCGACGACCTGCGCGTACCACCAACCGGGCCACAGGGCGCGCGGGTCAACTATCAGGCGTCGGCAGTGGACGGCGTCGGCCGACCGCTGCCGGTGCGCTGCCAGCCGCCGCCCGGTTCGCTGTTCCCGATCGGGCAGACCGTGGTGACCTGCACGGCCACCGATCGCGCCGGCCGGACCTGGTCCGACCCTGGTCTGATCGTCGTGGCCGACCCGGCGGCCCAGGGGCGCCGGATCTGGCTGGCCCGCCTCGACGGCGACCCCGCCGGCACGCTTACCGTCACCGACCAGTGGGATCTCAGCGCCCGGGTGGGCGAGGGCTGCCCGAGCCGCTCCGCTGACCGGGCGCCGGCCTGGTCGCCCGACGGCGGCGCCATCGCGTACGCCGACAGCGCCGGCGACCTGTGCGTGGTACGCCCCGACGGTACCGGCGCGCGTCATCCGCTCGCCGCCAGCGATCGCGACGGCCGTACGGTGACCGATCCGGCCTGGTCCCCGGACGGCCGACGGATCGCGGTGGCGTTGAGCCGCCTCCCGGCGTCGGAACCTGCGGCGAGCGGCGGCTCGGACATCGTGGTGCTGCCCAGCGGCGGCGGCCCGGCCACCCCGGTGATCCGTGAGGTGGGCCGTCAACCAGCGTTCCAACGCCTGCCGGTACCCGACCTGAGCCTGACCGTCTCGGTGAGCGGCCAGCCCGGCTACGTGGGCGGCGACCCGAGCACCGTCACCTTCACCGTGCGCAACACCACCGACCTGCCGGCCGACAACGCCTGGCTGGACATCACCGCGCCCACGCCGCTGCTGCCGCTGGTCACCACCGACGCGCGCTGCGACGCCGAGCGGCGGTTCTGCCAGCTTGGCACGCTCGGCCCCGGCACCCAGCAGGTGATCAGGGTGGTGCTGCCCGCGCGGGCAGCGGTCGCCGCGCCGGTCGGCGGCCGGCTCACCGCGACCGTACGACAGGTGTCGGCGACGCGTACCGCGCAGGCGCCGGTGCGGGTGCTGGCCCCCCGGGTACGCCTCGACCCGACGATCGGCCCGCCCGGCTTCGTCACCGCGGCGATCGGCACCGACTTCCCGCCCGGGGCGCGGGTGCGGTTGAGCTGGTCACCGGGGATCACCACCACTCCGGACACGGTGACAGTGGCGGCGGACGGCAGCTTCCGCACCCAGGTCCTGGTGCTGCGCAAGGACGTCCTGGGTCCCCGCGAGCTGACCGCCGAGCGGGTCTCCGGGCGCGCCTTCGCGCCGGTACGCGCGCCCGAGCCGTTCCTGGTGGTGCCGCGTGGGCTCGGTCCGCCCGCGTTCACCGGGCGGGGGTGAGGCGATGATCCACGAAATCGACGACGCGCTGCGCCGGCTGGTGCGGGACGAGGCGCTGCCCGGGTCCGGGGTGGAGATCGTGCTGGAGGCACCGACGAAGGAGTGGGCGGCCCGGCGCAACGCCCCCACCGTCAACCTCTACCTCTACGACATCCGCGAGGATCTGCGCCGGCGCTCCCGGGGCCTGATCAACGAGTACGACGAGCGGGGCCAGGTGGTACGCCGGGTCGCCCCACCCCGCTACATGAAGCTGTCCTACCTGGTCACCGCCTGGACGCAGCGGCCGGAGGACGAGCACCGGCTGCTCTCCTCGCTGCTGCTGTGCTTCCTGCGCTTCGACGCCGTACCGGCGGCCGTGCTGACCGGCTCGGTGGCCACCATCGGCATGCCGGTGCCGATGACGGTCGCGCTGCCGCCCCCCGAGGACCGGGCCTTCGCCGACGTCTGGACCGCCCTCGGCGGTGAGTTGAAACCCTCGCTCGACCTGGTGGTCAGCACCCCGGTCGACAGCGGTCGCGAGGTGCCGGTCGGGCCGCCGGCCTACGAGGGCGTGGTCGCCGAGGTCGCCGACACCACCACCGGCGGTGAGGCCGACCGCGTCGGGCACCGTCCGGCTCGGACCGGGCGCTGACGCGTGGTCGGCGAAACTCGGCCGCTGCTGCACCGCCTCCAGCGCCTGGAGCTCGCGGTGCGCGCGGCGGTGGCGCGTCGACGGGAGAGTGACCCGCAGCCGGACGACCCGTTCCGTGGGCTCTACCTTTCCGACGAGGCGGTCGACGCGGCCCTGGCCACCGCCCGCGAACCGTTCGACCCGTGGCCGGTGCACAGCACCGAACCCGTCGCCGAACAGTCCGGCGGACCGACCACGACGCGCACCGACGGACGGTCCGGCGATCGGCTCGCCGCGCTGGCGGTCGCGGCCGGGCTGACGCCGCTGGACGAGGCGCTGCTGCTGGTGGCGCTCGCCCCCGACGTGGACAGCCGCTTCGAGCAGTTCTACGGCTACCTCAACGACGACGTGACCCGCCGTCGCCCCTCGATCGGCCTGGCGTTGCGGCTCTGCGGGCTGCCCGAGGCGGCCGCGTCGGCCCGGCTGCGGCTGGCGGCCGGAGCGCCGCTGATCGACCTGGCGCTGCTGCGGGTGGACTCCCCCGACCGGCCGCTGCTCAGCCGTGGGCTCTGGGTGCCGGACCGGGTCGGCGGGTGGCTGCTCGGCGTGGACGCTCCCGAGCCACTGCTGGTCGGGCTCGCCGCCCCGGTCACCCCGTCCGGGCCGCCGCCGGCCGACGCGGCACCGCTGGGGCGGGCGCTGGACCGGGCCGGGGCCCGGTTGGCGTACCTGCGGGAGCGGCCCGGCGGCAGCGCGATCGCGCTGGCAGCGGCCGCACTCGACGGTGCCGGCCGGGCCGCCCTCGCGGTCGACCTGCCTCGGCTGGCGGCCGATGCGCACCCGGCGGAGCTGGCCACCGCGCTGGTCCGGGAGGCGTTGCTCACCGGGGCGGGGCTGATCGTCGGGCCGGTGCAGGGCGACGAGCCGTGGGCGGTCTGGGTCCGGCTGACCGCCGGCGAGGTGCCGGTGCTGGCGTACGGCACGCAGCCGTGGGATCCGGCCTGGACGGCACGCGCGCCGTTGCAGGTGGAGGTGGCGCCGCTGGGCGCCGAGGAACGGGCGGCGGTGTGGCGGTCCGTCCTGCCCGACGGGCTGGCCGACGGCCTCGATCCGGCCGCCGCCACCGCCCAGTTCGTGCTCGGGGCGCCGGCCATCCAGCGGGCCGCCTCGGTGGCTGTGCAGCTCGCCACGGCTGCCGGTGAACCGGTCGACGAGACGCACCTGCGGGCCGGCGCGCGTACCCAGAACGCGGCCGGCCTGGAACGGCTGGCTCGGCGGATCGTGCCGGAGGTCGGCTGGGACGACCTGGTGCTGCCGGCGCCGACGCTGTCGCTGCTGCACGAGTTGGCCGGGCGGGCCCGGCACCGGGACCGGGTTCTGCGGCAGTGGCGGATGCGCCCCGGCGGCGGGCGCGGGCACGGGGTGACCGCGCTGTTCGCCGGCGACTCCGGCACCGGCAAGACGATGTCGGCGGAGGTGGTGGCCGGCAGCCTGGGGCTGGACCTGTACACGGTCAACCTCGCCACGGTGGTGGACAAGTACGTCGGGGAGACCGAGAAGAACCTGGAGCGGATCTTCGGCGAGGCGGCCGGGGTGAACGGGGTGCTGCTCTTCGACGAGGCGGACGCCATCTTCGGCAAACGCTCGGAGGTCCGCGACGCGCACGACCGGTACGCCAACATCGAGAGCGCGTACCTGCTGCAACGGATGGAGACCTTCGACGGGCTGGCGGTGCTCGCGACGAACCTGCGGGCCAACCTGGACGACGCGTTCACCCGGCGACTGGACGTGGTGGTGGACTTCCCGGTGCCCGACGAGGCGGCCCGCCGGGCGCTCTGGGACCGCTGCCTCGGCGAGCGGGTGCCCCGCGCCGCCGATGTGGACCTGGACTTCCTGGCCGAGGCGTTCGAGCTGGCCGGCGGGCACATCCGCTCCGCCGCGGTGACTGCCGGCTACCTCGCCGCCGGCGCAGGCCGCCCGGTCGGAATGGCGGAGCTGATCGGCGCGGTCGGCCGCGAATACCGCAAACTGGGCCGCCTGACCCTGGAGAGCGAATTCGGCCCCTACCTCGCCCTGGCCAGCTGACCCGCTCACCCACTTCGCAGCGTTGATCAAGAAGTTTGCGTCAGATTCCGCCCGGGTCTCGACGCAAACCTCTTGATCGACGCCGCTGACCGCCAGCTCGTGCCCGTTTGGGCAGGGGTTGTTGCCCGTCCTGTGGCGCTGAGCGACCGGCGGGAAACCAGGGGTCCGGTGCACGGTCAAGGTGAACCTGGCAGCAGGGGGTAACCATGCGCGGACACCGTGAGTTCGATTCCGAAGCGGCCGTACGCCCGGCCGGCGACCGCCCGACCGGCGCCGAACGGGAGACCGAGTCCCTGACGTACGCCGCCGCGACCGCCGGCCGACCCGACGTGCTCGGCGCGTCCGGGCTGCTCGGCCTGCAACGGGCGGTGGGCAACCAGGCGGTCGGCGAGCTGCTGGAGCCGGAACGCTCCCCGGTGCACGACGTGGTCCGCTCCGGTGGCGGTTCGCCGTTGACCCCCGAGGTGCGGGCCGACATGGAGTCCCGCTTCGGCGGGCAGGACTTCTCCGACGTCCGGGTGCACACCGACGGCGCCGCGCACGAGTCGGCGAAGTCGGTCAACGCGCAGGCGTACACCGTCGGGTCGAACATCGTCTTCCAGCGCGACAGCTACGACCCGTCATCGTCGGCCGGGCAGCACATGCTCGCCCACGAGCTGACCCACGTGATGCAGCAGCGCAGCGGCCCGGTCGACGGCACCGACACCGGCGGCGGAGTCAAGGTCAGCGACCCGTCCGACCGGTTCGAGCGGGAGGCCGTCGCCAACGCCGACCGGCTGATGTCCACCCCCGCCGCGCCCGCCCCGGCCGCGCCCACCCCGGCCGCGCCCGTGCAGCGGGCCGTCGAGCACGACGGCCACGACCACCCGGTGGCGCAGCGCGAAGAGGAGATGTCCGAGGAGGACGAGTCGGCGCAGACGTACGTGCAGCGGCAGGAGACCGGCGAGGAGGAAGAGGAAACCCCGACTTCCTGACCCCGCCGGCCGCCTTCGGTTGCGCCGTTGCCCCATCGGGCAACTTTCGTGGCACCTCCGAGAGGCTGCACGGCCAGTGACCAGTGACTCGAAGTGTCGGACGCTCGTTCTCACGGTGAACTGAGGTGTTGCCTGGGCCGGGAGGTGCAGCGTGAAGGCGCCGGCCGAGGAGCGAGGGGTCGAACGCGCTCCGGCACGCCCGGCCACGCCGCCACCGACCCGGCCCACCGACGACCTGGACGCGATGACCGCGGCAGATCGTCGTACCGACAGTCGCCCGTTGAGTCCCGCCGTCGCCCAGCGGTTGCAGACGGCAGCCGGCAACCGTGCGGTGTCCGCCCTGGTGGCGCAGCGCAGGGCAGCGGGCTCGACGGCGCGTCGACCCCCGGCCGCCGCCCGGTCGACTCCCGGCGATCGGCAGCCGAAGAGCGGCCCGACGTCGTCGCCCGCCTCGGCAGCAGCCCAGCTGACCTCGGCTCCTACAAGCGATGCCGCCGCTGTCGAGCCGTCGATCAACGTACCGGTGCAGCGTTTGGCTCCTGGCGCGGACGCGGGGACCGGGCGGCGGCCAGGCCCCAACGCGGATCCGAAGTTCGCGGCACTGAAGGCGGACGTGCGGGGCAAGCAGAAGCTGCTCGCGGCGCATCCGCCGGCGAAGTCGGAGGCGGCTA
>NZ_BMNB01000021.1 GCF_014646235.1 Micromonospora sonchi
CCTCACCCTCATGGATCAGGCCCAACAAAATGTGTTCCGTACCGATGTAGTTGTGGTTGAGCATCCGGGCCTCTTCCTGGGCCAGGACGACAACCCGTCGCGCTCGGTCGGTGAACCGCTCGAACATAACCGCCACCCTTGAAGAGTGACGTCGCCCCGGGTGACGAAGGGCACCCGGGGCGACGTCTGCTACCGGACTAGACCAACCGTCACGCGCTGACGTAGGCCTCGGAGCCCACCAGTGCGTCGGCCAGCTTCATCTGCACGCCGGTCAGGCGTGCCTGGACGTCGCCGCCGGAGGTGCGCAGGGCGGCGTCCGCGTGGTCGGCCGTCAGCACCGTGCCGGTCGGCTCGAGGTCCTTGAGCCGTCCGGCCAGGTGCACCGGAGCCGCCGCGTACAGCGTCGCCGACGGAGTGACCAGCTCGAAGTGAGCGTCGAAGTGCAGCTCACCCGGGTAGCGCAGGGCGCTCAGGCTGTCCTCCGTACCCTCACCGAGCTGGCCGCCCGAGACGGTGAAGAAGCTGGCCCGCAGCATGACCTTGCCACCCAGAGCCGGGCTGTTGCCCACCAGCGCTACCCGCGCAAGCTGGGCCAACACGCCGGAACCCTGGTCGTGCTTCTCCGGGCCGAAGAGGAGGATCTCGGCGCCGGCGGCCAAGGGGTAGTCGCCAGCGAGTTCGATCTCCTCGGTACGGCCGTTGACCTCGACCTTGATCTTCGCCTCGGTCGACGCCTGGATGATGATCGACGGGTCGACCAGCATCGAGACGCACGGGCCGATGCTCGACGCGAAGAAGGCGCTCGGCGTGTTGCCGACGGCCTCGTTCTCGTCGTTCGCCGGGTACCACGCGGCCGGCAGGTTGGTGCCTCCGACCACGTTGTGCGCCAGCATGACCTCGCCCTCGTCACCGTAGGGGCGACCGAGGAGCGGCGTGGTGAGCGGGGTCTTGTACGGCGGCAGGCCGTCAACGATCCCCTTGACGCCGATGACACCCCGGTGGGCCAGCCGCATGGTGCTGGTCTCCAGGATGCCGAACCGCCGGATGTAGAACTCCGCGGGGAAGTTCTTGCCGGGCACGATCTGCTTGATGTGACCGGTGTTCGGCAGGTAGGGGTTCGACAGGATCTGGATCCGGTCGTTGAGCGTGTAGCTGAACCCCTTGATGCCGACCTCGGGGGCGCTGATGAGCTCCAGGCCGAAGCTCGCCGTGCCGTCCTCGTCGACGGTGTGCTTGAACCCCTGCATCGGCCACTTGTTCATCTGCACGAAGCCCGACATGTTGATCGTCTCCCGGCGACCACCGTAGTAGTCGTCGCCGAAGACGACCGTCGCCGCCGCCAGGATGTGCGGCCGCAGCGGCTTCGGCTCGATGTTGAGTGACTCGTAGGTCTCTCTCGCCGTGTCAGTCACGGCTCCACCTCCCTGTATGCCCCGGATGCGGTGACGCCTCTGTGACGCCTCACGACCGGAGGACCACTACTCGGGACGCTATCGATTTTTAAAGTGCTCGTCAATCGACCTCGATTGATCATTAGCGAAATAATGTCCCAATTCACGCATGGTTGAAGCCTGAGTACGAGGTAGGGCGGAGACTGGCCCACACACCAGTCCAGCGAAGTGCTATCGGTTTCTCTACCGGGAAGCTCGACCGGCGACCGTCAGACCGCACCCGTCGTGGCGGTCAGCGGGAAGTCCGGCACCCGCAGCATCGGCATGGCCACGTGCGCCACCGCGTCGCCCCAGTCCCGCGCCCGGGTCGGCACAGTGCGCCCAACCTCCGTGGCACGCCTGACCATCGCAAGAGGGCTGTCGTTGAAGCGGAAGTTGTGCACCGCACCGACGACCTCGCCGTCCTCGACCAGGTAGACGCCGTCCCGGGTCACCCCGGTCAGGGCCATCGTCGCCAGGTCCACTTCCCGGATGTACCACAGGCTGGTCAGCAGCAGGCCACTGCGGGTGCGGGCAATCAGGTCCGCCTCGGCACCGCCGCCCGGCGGCCCTTCGAGGATCAGGTTCTCCACCAGCGGGGTCAGCGGCATGCCCAGTTCCTCGGCGCTGTGCCGGGTGTGCACCAGCGAGCGCAACCGCCCCTGCTCCCACCAGCGGGTCGGGCCCAGCGGCAGGCCGTTGTCGAAGACCGACCGGGCCCCGCTCGACGCCGCCGCCACCAGGAACGGCGCACAACGCAACCCCTCGGCCCTCGGATCGCTGCGCAGGGTCAACGGAACCCCGGCGATCGTCTCCCCGATCCGGGTACGGCCGCCGGCACGGCTGTAGGCCGTCCGGCCCTGCGCCGCCGCCCCGGCACCCGCCGTGGTGTACGCGTAGTTCATCAGGTCGGCGACCGCGCTCGGCGGCACGAGGCACTCGTACCGGCCGGGTGGCAGGTCGACCCGCCGCCGCTCCCAACGCAGCCGCCGGTCGAGATCGTCCTGAAGCCCGGCCACCGACACGTCAGTGAAGTCATCGGTGACGGCGCTGGTCCACACCGGAGCACCGTGCCCGTCACGCGCGGTCAACTCCAGGTGCCCGGCGGATCCGTCATGCCGCAGCCGCGCACCGGTGGAGGTGCCGAGAAACGTCGTCCGGGCCCGGTGTTCGGCGTACCCGTGCAGCACCTGGCCGTGACGATCGGCCCGCGCGAACCCGGTCGAGAGCTGCTCGACCAGGCCGGCGAGCACGCCCGACGCGAGCGGCCGGACCGGGTCGTCCCAGTGCGGCGACGCCGCACCCGGCTCCGGCAACGGCCGGGCGTCCGGTGCCGGCGGTGCCTGCCGGGCCACGGCCTCCGCGCCATCCACCGCGTCGACGATCTCGGCCCGACCCACCCGGCCGGACACCGACACCGCGCCCACCCGGCCGCCGACGACCGACACCACCGACACCCGATACTCGTCCGCGTCGCCGGCCGCCACCAGCGCGCTGTCGGCCCACCGCAGGTAACGGTCGACGCCGGACTCCACGATCACCACGGTGGCGTCGCCCCGAGCAGCGGCGAGGGCCATCTCGATGGTCTCCTGCGGCCCCGGCGTGCTCATCCCGTCGCCCCCGTCCGCGTGTCCGTCACGGGCACCGCCCGGAACAGTGCCGACGGGCAGCCGTGCCCCGCCGCGGCGATCTGGAGCGGCTGGGCCTTGCCGCACTGGCCGGCACCGGACATCAGCCAGGTCTGCGGACCACCGACCGCCTCCAGCGATCGCCAGAAGTCGAGCGTCGTGCCCGTGTACGCGACGTCGCGTACCTGGCCGACCAGCCGCCCGTTGCGGATCCGGTGAAATCGCTGGGCGGTGAACTGGAAATTCACCCGGGCCATGTCGATGGAGAAGCTGTTGTCACCGACGACGTAGAGGCCGTCGCGGACCCGACCGATCAGCTCGTCGGTGTCCGGGCCGTCCGGTGCCGGGCACAGCGAGACGTTCGGCATCCGGGGCACTGGCAGGTGCCGGTAGGACTCCGCGTACGCGCAGCCGGTCGAGCGGTCCAGTCCGGCGGCACCCGCGGTCTGCCGATCGTGCTGCACCCCCACCAGCAGGCCCTCGGTGACCAGCGGCCAGGAGCCGGCGGCCACCCCGTCGTCGTCGTAGCCGACGGTCGCCAGCGCGTGCGGGGTTGTCCGGTCGGCCACCACCGTCATCTGCGGTGAGCCGTAGCGCAGGACACCGACGTCCTGTTGCCGGACGAAGGAGCTGCCCGCGAACGCCGCCTCCCGACCGCGCATCCGATCCAGTTCGGTGGCGTGGCCGACCGTTTCGTGGATCGTCAGCCACAGGTTGGTCGGGTCGATCACCAGGTCGTACCGTCCCGGCTCCAGCCTCGGGGCGGCGGCCTTCTCGTCCAGCAGGTCGGGCATCCGGGCCAGTTCGCCGGCCCAGTCCCAGCCGGTGCCGGTCAGGTACTCCCACCCTCGGGCCGCCGGCGGCCCGAGCGTCCGCATCGCCTCGAACGTCCCGTCGCCGGCGTCGATCCGGAAGCCGAACGCCATCGGGTGCAGCCAGATGCGCCGTTGCCGGATCCGCCGGCCCTCGCTGTCGTGGTACACCGTCGACTCACGGAAGACCTGTAGGTACGCCTCGGCCAGGTGCGCGCCGCCGTCGCGTAGCAGCCCACACCAATCGGCCAGCAACGCGGTGCGCTCGGCGGCCGGGACCTCGAACGGATCCACCTCGTACGGCGACTGCCAGGCCACCGGTGCGGGCACCGGTTCGGCAGTGAGACGCACCGGCTCGCCCCGCAACGGTCGCACCGTACGGGCCAGAGCGCAGGCGCGGGCCGCCAGCGCGCCGACCCCGCCCGGGGACAGCTCGACCCCGGCGGCGAAACCCCAGGTGCCGTCCACCAAAACCCGCACCCCGACACCGGTCTCCACGCTTTCCTGGCTACTCTCCGGACGGCCGTCGCGGACCCGCTCGCGCAACACACGGACCCGCCGCAGCCGGACGTCGGCGTACGTCGCGCCACCACGGCGAGCCTGCCGCAACGCCGCGTCGGCCAGGTCGTCGACCGGCAGCGTGTCGAATCCCGGCTCGACGGCCGGGGCCGGAGTGGTCACCGGAAGCGGACCCCGGGGTGGTGCGTCGTCCACTCCCCTGCCCGCACGGTGCGCAGCGCGGCCACCAACCGGTCGATCTCGGCGACGGTGCTGTAGACCGCGAAGGAGATCCGTACGGTTCCGACCAACCCCAGGTCGTCGAGGAAGGTGCTGGCACAGTGCACGCCGGAGCGGACGGCGATGCCGTGCCGGTCCAGGTGACCGCCGACATCGTAGGGATGCAGGCCGTCCACGGCGATCGAGACGATGCCGGCCGGATCGGCCGCCGGATCGCCGACGACCCGCACCCGTTCGATGTCGCCCAGCGCCTGCACGGCGGACCGGACCAGGTGCGCGTCGTGCGCCCGTACCGCCTCCCGACCGAGGCCCTCCAGCCAGGTCAACGCCGTGGCCAGCGCCACCGCCGCGGGGATGTCCGGGGTGCCTGCCTCCAGCCGTGCCGGTACCGGCACGTACGACACCGGGGCATCGTGGGAGACGCCCTTCACCGTCCCGCCACCGACCTGGTACGGCGGCAGGTCAACGAGCAGGTCGCGGCGGCCGTAGAGCACGCCCGAGCCCATTGGGCCGTACACCTTGTGACCGGAGAAGCAGTAGAAGTCGGCCCCGATCTCCCGTACGTCGACGGGCAGGTGTGGCACCGCCTGCGCGCCGTCGACGACGACCGGCACGCCGCGCTGGTGCGCGACGCGGACGAGGTCCCGAACCGGGTTGACGGTGCCGAGCACGTTGGAGACGTGGGTGACCGCGACGAGGCGGGTCCGGGGGCTCAGCTCGGCCGCCAGGGCGTCCGGCTGGACGGGCCGACCGGCGGCGGTCGGCACCACCCGCAGGGTGGCGCCCTGCCGCTCGCACAACCGCCGCCAGGGCAGCAGGTTCGAGTTGTGTTCCATGCCGCTGACCACGATGTCGTCTCCCGGGCCGACGATCCGCGCGGCGAAGGTCTCGGCGAGCAGGTTCGTCGCGTCCGTGGTGCCCCGGGTGAAGATGATCTCCTCGTCACAGGCGGCGTTGAGGACGCGGCGCACGGTCGCCCGCGCCTGCTCGTACCGGCCGGTGGCCCGGCGGCTCAACTCGTAGAAGCCCCGGCCGATGTTGCTGTTGGCGGTGACGTACTGGTCGACCAGCGAGTCGAGCACACATCGGGGCTTCTGGGTGGTGGCCGCGTTGTCCAGGTATGCCAGCTGCGGGCGATGTTCGGCGTGGTCGAGGAACGGGAACTCGGCCCGCACCGATTCCAGGGGATGGGCAGTCGTGTCGGTCATCCTGACTCCTCCGTGCAGCTCGCGATGAAGCGGTCGAGGAAACCCGGTGGGCAGGGGAACAACTTCTGCTCCGGGTAGGGCCGCTCCGTCGGCGGAATCCAGCCGGGCGCGCCGCGGCGGGGCCACCGCCCGGTCCGGTCCGCCAGGTGCGGCCCGTGGAAGAACCAGCAGATCTGGCTGACCTGCTCGGTGAAGACGACCGGGTGCACCAGTGGCGAGTACATCGCCAGGTGGCCGTAGGCGGCCCGGAACTCCCCGGCCACCCCCATCGTCGCGCCGTGCAGGACGTGCCCGAACACGTCGTGCACGGCCCGGAAGATGTCGTTGTGCAGCAGCTCGACGCCGTCGACGGTGACGCCCGACGGCGCACAGAGCGGATGGTCCGGTGCCGGCCCGTGGGGACCGTGTCCGTCGCTGGTGAGATAGACGTACAGCACGCCCGTACGGTCCACGGAGTCGATCAGTTCGGCCGCGCCACGGTACGGCTGCCCCGGTCCCTGCCACGGCACGACCCGCAGCCCGGCCGGTTCGAGCAACGCGAAGTGGCGCCGGGTCTCCTCGGTGAAGCGGGTGTACCGGGCGACGAGGTCGGCGTCGAGGGCGCGCCGAGGCGCGCGGTCGAAGTGCCGGGCCACCTCGCGGCAAAACTCCGGATCGACACGGACCCGGGTGCGGGACAGCCGGGACAGGTCCCGGTGGGGTAGTTCGTCCCGTGCGGCTGCGGCGTCCACGTACGCCTGGGCGACTTTCAGCAGGCGGTCGTGCCGCGCCGACGGTCGGACCCGGTCGGACGGGCTCTCGGCTCTGGTCGTCATCCAGTCCTCCCCGGCGTCGCCCCGTCGGGTGCGCCGCGCGCCCGCAGGCACAGCGCCGAACCGGGCAGGCACACGATGCCCTCGCCGTCGGCGTACCCGGCCGCGGCCTCGGCCAGTCGGTCCCACCCGGCGCGTTCGCCGTCACCGCCGAGGTGCTGCCGCACCGCACGCAGCAGCCCGGGCGGTGTCACGTCCCGGGCGTACTGGAGGTACTCGTCGACCGAGGCGAACCGCATCGAGACCGGCACGGACTCGATGGTGATCTCGACGAAGCCGGCGGCAACCAGTTCCTCGCGGGTACGCGTGGCGTCGCACATGCTGAACGGACCGGGTCGCTGCGGTGGCGGGCCGGGCAGTTCGGCACCGAGGGCGCGGAAGGCCAGCGCGGTCATCGGATTGGCCGCCGGGGCGTCCCAGACCGCCGCGGCCAGCACGCCGCCGGGGGTCAGCAGGCGGCACAGGTCGGACAACATGCGGTGCCGGTCGACGGCGAACATCAGGCCCCAGCGGCTGAGCACCGCGTCCATCGAGTGCGGTGGCAGGTCCAGTGACTCCACGTCGGACTCGACGAAGTCGATCGGATGGTCGAGACCTGCGGCGGCCATCCGGGCGCGGCGTACCATCTCCGGGGCGAGGTCGATGCCGAGGACCCGGCCGGTCGTGGCGACCAGGCGTCCGGCGCTGATCGCCGGCTCGCCCGTGCCGCAGCCGACGTCGAGCACCCGGTGGCCGGGGCGCAGTCCGGCCGCGCGCAGCAGCCAGGCGGTCACCGGCGCGGCGGCCCGTTCGTACCGGTCCCGCCAGAACTCCCACCCGCCGCTGACCGCGTTCCAGGTGTCGCGTTGCTCGGCCTTGAAGCCTGCCGGGTCGAACTGCACGACCGTCATGCTGTCTCCTCGCCCGCGAAAATCGACTCCGCCAACTATATGATTAGTAAGTATCTTGGGCAACGTCGGCTGCTGCGGCCTGAAGACGCGCCAACGACAACCTCTTCTTCAAGCGCCATGCCCTCGGCGCGGCGCCCCAGCCTCGCTCTCCCACCGGTAGCCTTCGCCGAAGCGCCGGATCGTCCGAAGGGGAGCCGACATGAGCCAGGCCGACCCAGCCACCCCACCACCGAGCTGGCCGGTGGGTGCCGACGAGGCGTACGCGGCGGCGCGGCGCGGACTCGCCGATGCCGAGCAGGAGCTGCGCGACCAGGTCGAACGGGTGGCCGCCGCCCGCCGTGCCCTGCCGCCCGGCCCGCTGCTGGCCGACTATCGGTTTACCGAGGGCCCCGCCGACCTGGACCGGGCCGAGCCGAGCCGCGACGTGTGGCTGCGTGAGCTGTTCGACGGACACCCGATGCTCTTCCTCTACCACCTGATGTTCGCCCCGGACGCCACCGAGGCCTGCCCGATGTGCTCGATGTGGGTCGACGGCTTCCACGGCGTCCTGCCGCATCTGCTGCGGCACACCGCTGTCGCGGTGGTGGCGAAGGCACCGCTGCCCAAGCTGCGGGCGTGGGCGCGCAATCGTGGCTGGGCCGGCCTGCGGATCGTCTCCAGCCACGGCACCTCGTTCAACGCCGACATCCGGGCCGAGTACCCGGACGGCACACAACGCCCGATGGTCAGTGTGCTGCGGGCCGAGGGCGAGCGGGTACGCCATCTCTACTCCGCCCCGGCGAGCTTCCCGGACGGCGGCGAGCGCGGCATCGACCTGCTCAGCCCGGTCTGGAACGTGCTGGACCTGCTGCCCACCGGACGCAGCGACTGGTACGCCTCCAACGACTACGTCGCCGAGCCCGGCGCCGGCCGATCCGCTCCACGCTGACCGACCCCCTCGCCCAGGAACGCCTCGGTGGCCAGCAGGTCCGGCAGCCGTACCGCCGCCAGCCGGCGACCCGCGAAGTCGGCGTACCAGACCAACGCGCCGTCCCAGGTCAGACCGACCGGCCGGCCATCGACGAGCGCCTCCCCGAGCAGCCTGCCGTCCCGGCCGTCCACCGCCCGCAGCAGCGCGGCCTCGAAGTCGGCGTAGATCACCACGTCCCCCGCCACGGTCAGGCCGGAGGGCGTACCGGGCACCGCGAACTCCCGGCGCACGGTCATCGTCTCGACATCGCGCAGCTGCACCACCGACGGGCCACGCAGGCCCATCCACATCATCACGCCGCTGGTCTCGACACCACAGAGCCGGCCACTCGGCGGCCGAACCTCCCGCTCGGCGAGGACCTCCCCGTTGGTCGGGTCGATCAGCAGGATGCGCTTCGGACGTCCACCGACCTGGCACAGCGCCCCGCCACCCACCGTCAGGTCCGCCCGTACCCGGCGGCAGGACAGCGTACGTACCACCGCCCCCGTGGCCGGGTCGAGCGCGTAGATCTCTCCGGCCTCCTGATCGGAGTGCCAGAAGACCTCACCGTCGTGGGTGAGCCCGCACAGATAACTGCCGGGCGCCGGCAGCTCCCGGACGACGGGCAACGTCGTGTCGACACCGGGAATGGTCATCGAAAACCCCTTTCGTCGCGGTGGAGGCGGTCGGCCCGGCCGGGTCAGCCACCGTCTGCGAGCGCCCGGGACAGGTCCTCGACCAGGTCGCGGCCGTCCTCGATACCGGCCGAGAGGCGGATGAGCGAGTCACCGATGCCCCGGCGGGCACGGACCTCGGCGGGCACCGGCCGGTGCGTCATCAGCGCCGGACACTCCACGAGGGAGTGCACACCGCCGAGGCTGACCCCGCAGGAGAACAACGCGAACCGGTCCAGCAGCCGCGTCGACGGGCCCCCCAGATACTCGAAGGACACCATCGAACCGGGCCCGGTCATCTGGGCCTTGGCCACCGCGTACTGCGGATGCTCGGCAAGCCCCGGGTAGTGGACCCTCCCGACGACCGGGCTGGCCCGGAGCCGCTCGACCAGCGCCCACGCGTTCGCCACCTGCCGAGCCACCCGCAGCGACAGGGTGTGCAGGCCCCGCCGGACCAGAAAGCAGTCCAGCGCGCCCGGCACGTTGCCGGCCGCCGTCCGGTACGACCGGTACGACGCGTGCAGTTCCTCGTCCCGGTAGACCAGAGCGCCACCCAGCACGTCGGCGTGCCCGGCGATCGACTTCGTCGTGCTGTAGAGGGAGACGTCCGCGCCCAGGTCCAGCGGGCGCTGGAGCACCGGACTGGCGAAGGTGTTGTCCACCACCAGCCGGGCACCGCGCTCGTGCGCCCGGCCGGCGACCTCGGCGATGTCCACCACGCTCAGCAACGGATTGGTGGGCGTCTCGACCCAGACCAGCGCGACATCCGGAACGTCCAACGCACTGTCGATCCCCTCGGGCGTGGTCAGGTCGGCGTAGCGCACCCGGACGCCCTGCCGGGCCGCCAGCTCGAACAACGCGTCGGTGCCGGAGTAGACGTCGTCGGTGCTCACCAGGCATTGCCCCGGGCGCAGCTGGGCGAGCACGGTCGCCGCGGCGGCCTGCCCAGAGGACAGGACGGTCGCGAACCGCGCCCCCTCCAGTTCGGCCAGACACTCCTCCAGCTGCTCCCGGGTCGGGTTCTCTCCTCGCCCGTAGAAGTAGCGGGGGTCGTCCTGCGCCCGCCGCTCGTACGTCGTCGAGACGTGGATCGGCGGCACCACGTCTCCGGTGCCCGGCGTGACCCCACGGCCCCCGTGCACCAGGCGCGTGTCGAAACGCATCGGTCACCCCACCCCGACGCCGGCACCGCGGAACGGTGACAGCGCCCGGACCAGGCCGACCGGTACGCGGGCCGGCTCGGTACGCCCGTTCGGCCCACGCATGCAGGCAATCCGCTGCCGCCCCCGGGCCACCAGCAGGTCGTCGTCGGCGATCCGCAGGTAGTCGAAGGCCAGCTCCATCTGCGTCTGGGTCAGCTCGGCCAGCCGCATGCGTACCGCCAGCCGGTCGAACGGGGCCAGCTCGGCGAAGAACTCGCAGTCGACCTTCAGGGTGAACAGCTTCAGGTCGCCCCGCAGCTCGTCGAGCACCTCCGGCGCGTGCTCGTGCAGGAACATCTCCCGGCACCGGCCCTGCCAGCGCAGGTAGTTGACGTAGTAGACGTTGCCGACGAGGTTGGTCTCCTCGAAACCGATGGTGTGGTGGTACTCGTAGTAGCGCGACACTGTCACCCCTCCGTCCCGTTGAGGACCGCCACCACGACCCGCTCCGCGGCACCCGCCACCGTGCACACCCGGGTGGCGATCCGCACGCCACCGGAGTCCAGCACCACCCACCCGTCCGGGGCGGCGCCGGACACCAGGGTCAACGGACCGCCGGTGTGCCCCGCCTTCTGCAGGCATTCGGTCGCGCACCACACCCGGGTCGCCGCGAGGTCCGGCGTGTCACCCACCTCGGCGACGAGCAGCGCCGCCAGCGGCCCGTGCCGACCGATCAGGCCGCGCCGGGCGTCCGCCGAACGGACCGCCACCGGCTCGACGTCGCAGGCCAGCGGGGCGCCACCGACCACCGCGAGGCGCAGTGCCGCGGAGTACGCCACCGACACCTCACGCATGCCGTCGACCTCGGGTCGCCCGTCCGGTCGGTGCCGTACGACCACCGGCCGGCCGGCCGCCCGGGACAGCAGTGTGTCGGCATCGCGCGGCCCACCGCCCGGCGCGGCAACCACCGCGATGTCCCCGGTGAACACCTCCGCCAGACGCCGCTGCAACAGCGGCCCGAGCAGCACCGCCGGCCACCCCGCGGCCGGTGCGTGTGGGCGTACCGCGCGCAGTCGAAGCCCCGTCCAACTCTCGATCACCGTGCCGGTCGCGTCACGGACCACCGCGTCGTAGACGTAGCCGGTGCCATGCTGCTCCCGTTCCCAGGCGGTCATGGTCACCGTCTCGGCGGCGGAGAGCTTCGGACCGGCGGACCAGATCCGGTCGATGCCCTCCGGCAACAGCGTCGCGTCCGGCACGCACACCTGGATGCCGTGCATGAACGCGTCCCGGGCACCGGGGTCGCCCAGCACGAGACGGCCCGGTAGGAAGCGGCTGAACCATTCGCCCGCGTCGCTGGTGGTCACCTCCGCCTCCACGAGCCGCGCCGCCACCTGTCGGTAGCCGTGCAGCCGCTGGAACCGACCGGTCTGGAACAGCAGGTCACCGTAGAGGTCGTGAGCGGGTTCCAGGGGCAGCGCCGGCAGCTCCGTCTGCCTCGGTGCGGCGGTGTCCTCCGGGTACGACCCGTCCGGCGCGAACCGCATGCGGGCCCGGAAGTGATCCGCCGCGAACCCGGTCGCGGCGCTGCGGATCACGACGTCGATCACCTGTGCCGACCGGACCAACGCGGCGACCCGGATCGTGACACCGTCCTGCGGGTCGACCACCACCGGCCGGTCGAACCTGACGTCCTCGATGACCGGCACCCCCGGGTGGCGGGCCAGCGCCGTGGCGACCTGGGCCATGGCCTCCAGGCCGAGCACCGCGGGGAAGAGCAGGTCACCGTCGAGCTGGTGATCGGCCAGGTACGGGTCGGTGGTGGGCGCGAGATCCACCTCGCAGACGAGTTCCACACCGTCGTAGCGGATGAGAGGTCGCTCGGTGAACCGCAGCAGTGGCAGGTCCGGTCGGTGGTACCGCAGGGTCTCCAGCCCACCGGTACGCCCGGTGACCACCACCACCGGCGGCAACGTGTCGTCGGAGAGCACCTCGCGCAGGACACGCAGTCCGTCCTCCGGGCCGATCGGGGTGACGCCACGGCCACTCAGCGCCTCGACCACCGACAGCCGCTCCCCCATGCCGACGCCGGACCACACCGACCACTCCAGGCAGACCGCGCGGCACCCCGGGTAGGTGGCCGCGACATCCCGGGTCAGCTCAGCGAGCGCCTCGTTGGCGGCGGCGTAGTGCGCCTCGCCATGCAGCCCGGCCCGCCCGATGATGCTGCCGAACGTCACGAGCAGCCGCAGCCGCGCGGGGTCGATCGCGGCGAGCACCGCCCGCAGCCCGCCCACCTTCGGCGCGAACACCTGGCGCACCGCGGCTTCGTCGAGGTCGCCCAGCGCGGTGGGGGTGTTCAGCCCGGCGCCGTGCAGCACGGCGGTCACCGGGCCCCAGTCGGCGGTGAGGTCGGCGACGGCGGCGGCCACCATGGCGGCGTCGGTGACGTCCAGCCGCAGGTAACGTAGGTCGCCGGCGGAGTCACGGAGCCGGGACAGGTTCGCGGCCAGCACCTCGTCGGTGGCCGGGTCGGAACGACCGACCACCGCCAGCCGGCCACCGCTCTCCCGGGCCAGCATCGCGGCCGCCTCGGCGGTGATGCCCTTGCCGCCACCGGTCACCAGTAGCACGTCCTCCGGCCCCAGGGGCAGCGGACCCGGCCGGGAATCGACCGGAGTCGGCCGCAGCATCGGCACCCGGCGGATGCCCGCCGCGTCGTACGTCACCTCGGTGAAGTCGACGGTGCCGGCCACCTCGGCCACCACCTGGTCCACAGTGTCCGGTCCGAGCGGCGCCGTCACCACCGTCGTCCGCAGCCGGTCGCCCTCCAGTCGGGCGGTCTTTGCCAGCGCCCCACCCCGTGCCGCCGGCTGCACCAGCACCAGCCGGCCGCCGGCGGGTTGCCGCAGCGCGGCCTGGGCACCGCGTACCGCGATCTCCAGGTACGCCTCGTCGGGGTCGTCCGGCAGGCAGATCAGGACGCCAGAGCCGAGTCCGGCCTCCTCCAGCGCGCGCCGCAGCGGTTCGGCGAGCGGATGGCCGGGACTGGCGAAGACCTCCCACCTGCCCCCGGTGCCGGCCAGCTCGCCCGCCGGCACCGGCTCGTCGACCATGTCGACGACGAATGTTCGTACCCAGGGCGCGACCCCGGCGACGACATCGGCCCGTCCGGCGGTGTCCTCACGCCCCCGGGCTTGCAGCGCCTCGGCCATCTCCCGCAGGGTGGCGGTGGCGAAGTTGGTCGGCACGGACACCGCCGACAGCCCCATCGCACGCGCCGCCTCGCTGACGATCTGCCCCACGGTGATCGAGCTCATGTGCAGATCGTCGAGAAGGCGACTGTCCTCGTGGAGCACCTCCACCGGCAACTCCGCCCGCTGCGCCACCAGCTGGCGGACCAACTCCAAGGCCCCGTCGTCCGCAGGGAGCGCGACCTCGGCGGTCGGCGTGGGCGACGCGGCGGTGGCCGGCACCGCCACCTGGGGAGCGGACTCGCAGGGGTTGGCGAAGAAGGTGCCCGGCCGTTCCAGGTCCAACGGCCGGGTGAACCGGTCCTCGAACAACGCCGGATAGCTGGCCGGACCGCCCAACACGTACACCGCGCCGACGGCGGTGAGCAGGCCGACGAGAGACTCGGCGTCGGTGTCCAGCGCCAGCGCCGGAAGGTCCGGCATCTGGTCGCGGGCCAGCCGGGTGAGCACCTGCCCCGGCCCCACCTCGACGAACAGGTCGACCTCGACTGCGGCACGGGCCAGTGCCACGGTGAAACGCACCGGCGCCTCGATCTGCTGGTGCAACAGCTCGACCAGGTCGGTGTCCGGTGGCAGCACGATCCCGGTCACCGTCGAGGCCACCCGCCGCAACGGTGGGCCGAACCGGCACGACCGCAGCCGTTCGCCGAAGGCTTCGGCCGCAGGCGCCATCAGCGGCGAGTGGAAGGCGTGCGAGACATCCAGCCGGGTGCAGGCCAGCCCGGCCAGCGAGGCCCGCCGGGCCACCTCGCCGACGGCGTCGTCAGTGCCGGCCACCACCGTCTGTCGGGGGCCGTTGTAGCCGGCCACCACCGCGCCCGTGCCGTCCAGCAGGGCGGCGGTCTCCGTCGGGTCGCCGATGACGCCGGCCATCGCACCGGGCCGGGCCAGGCTCGCCATGAGCTGCCCCCGCGCCGCGACCAGATCCCGCAGCTCACCCTCGTCCAGGCAGCCCGCCCAGTGCAGGGCGGTCAACTCGCCGAGGCTGTGCCCGACAGCGACGGTGGCATCGATGTCGAGCGCGTCGAGCACCCGCAACGCGCCGACCGACCCGGTGACGATGCGGGGTTGGGCGGCGGCGGTCGCGGCGCTCGCGGCACGGTCACCGCCCGGGACGTCGCCGGTGGCCCGCCAGACGTCGTCCACCTCGGTGAATCTCCGGCGCAGTGCGCCGCCGCCCCAGCCCTGACCGGACCCCTGGCCGGGAAAGAGGAACCCGACGCGGACCGGACGGGTGACCCGCCCGACGAAGACACCCCGCCCCGGGTCGACCAGCCTGCCCGGGGCACCGGGTGCCAGCGCGGCAGCCGCCGCCTCGAGCGCCCGCTCGGCCTCCCGGGGGGTACGGGCCACGAGGGCGGCGCGGTAAGCCCGCCCACGTTGCTGCCGGTGCAGCGTCGCCGCCAGGTCGGCCAGGTCGGCGAAGGCGAGCCCGGCCACCGCCGACCGTAGCTGCTCCAGCCGTTCCCGCAGGGCGTCCGGGCCGTCGGCGTCCACCAGGAGCAGCTCAGCGTCCTGCGCCGACCGGGCGAGTTGCCGGGTACGCCGGTCCATCTGCCGGCGACGCGGACGGACCGGCCCGTCGATCACCAGGTGGGTGTTGATGCCGCCGAACCCCATCGCGGTGATCCCGGCCCGCTGCGGGGCGTTGTCCGGCCAGGGCTCAGCCTGGCGGACCACCCGCAGCGCCGGCCGGTCACCGCCGAGTTCGGCGTGCGGATCGGTGCAACCGACGGTCGGCGGGATGACCTGATGGTGCACCGCGAGTACGGCCTTGATCAGCCCAGCCACGCCGGCCGCCGCCTTGGTGTGACCGATCATGCCCTTGATGGAGCCGATCGCCGCGGGTGCGGCCTGCGGGTCGGCCGACCGTCGTTCCGCGCCGAGCGCCCTCAGTTCGGTGGCGTCGCCCACCGCTGTCCCGGTGCCGTGCCCCTCGAACAGCGGCACGGTTTCCACGCCGAAACCGGCCCGCTGGTACGCGCGGCGCAGCGCCAACCGGTAGCCGTCGGCCTCGGGTCGGGTCATGCCGCCACGTCCGTCGGAGGAAACACCCCAGCCGGCGACCGTGGCATAGATGCGGCGACCCTGCGCGAGCGCGTCCCGCTCCCGCATCAGCACGACCATGCCGCAGCCCTCACCCGGCCAGAATCCGTTGGACCGGCGGTCGTAAACGTACATCTCATCCTTGGCCAGGGCGCCGGTGCGGGCGAAGCCGACCATCTCGAACGGGTCGATCGACAGATCCACTCCACCGGCGATCGCCACGTCGACGTCCTGGTCGGACAGGTCGCGACAGGCGGTCAGCACGGACAGTAGCGACGAGGCGCAGGCACCGTCCACCGTGTAGCCACCGCCGTGCAGGTCGAAGTAGTTGCAGATGCGACCGGCGATGGTGTTGGACAGGCCACCGGCGAGGCTGTCCTCGGTCACCTCCGGAAACGGCGACTTGTAGGAGGACTCCAGAGCGGCGAGGAGGTCTGCCACCCGCTCGTCGTCCCAGCCCTGCTCGCCCAGCGCGGCACCCACCACCCGCCGCACGTACGGCCAGCGCAGCCGCATCGTCCCCGCCCGGGTGAATTCGCCGGTCAGCGTGTTACCGACGACGACGGCCGTACGCTCGCGGGGCAGTCCGTCGCCCTCGGCGAACCCGGCGTCGGCCAGTGCCTGCGCGGCCATGTCCAGCGCCAGCCAGTGGGTCAGGTCGGTGGACCGGTAGGTGCTGCCGCTGACCTTGAAGCCGACCCGGTCGAACTCGTACCCCTCGATCACCGCGGCGTTGGCCGCGTAGTAGCGGTCGGCCGCGGTCGGGTCCGCCGACCAGTAGTCCTCGGCGCGCATCCGCTCGTCGGGCAGCCGGCGGAACGCCCGCCGCCCGGCGAGGGCGTTCTCCCAGAGTTGGCCGGGTCCGACGGCGTCGGGAAACCGGCAGGCCAGGCCGACTACGGCTATCCGACTCATGCCCGCACCATCTCGCGTGTCACAGTGGCCGGCACCTTGCCGTCCAGAGCGCCGACATCGGTGGGCTGCGGTCGCGCGGCGAGGCGCACCGCGTGCAGCGACCACAGGAAGCCGCCACGGATCAGGCAGACGATCGCGGTGGCGAAGAACAGCCCGTACACGATGGATGCGCCGGTGAGCACGCCGTAGACCAGAGCGACACTCCCACCGAAGGCGAACTGCGACCACGGCTTCGACGGCGTCGTCCCCGGATCGGTGATCATGTAGTTGGTGAACAGCACGAACGCCACGCCGGTCATGGTGGCCAGCGCGCCGACGATGGAGGTGTCGAGCACCAGGCCACGGAACACCGACTGGAGGACGAACACCCCGAGCCAGCCGGCGATCAGCCACATGCGGCCGGTGAGCTTGGCGTTGAGCAGCGTCCCGAAGACCACGATCGCCGCCGGAACGATCCAGTCGCCGACGCCGGTGAGGTGCTCGGTGAACTGGTAGGGCGGTGCGATGGAGATCCACGGAAACAGCAGCAGCGCGACCGCGATACCGAAGTTCGACGGGTTCATGTGATGCCGGAGCCGGCCGTTGACCGGCGCTCGGAACAGCCACTTGCCGCTGATCGCGATCATCACCGCCAGGAGCATGACCGGCACCTGGTCGTTGACGTAAAGCAGCATGTTCACGGCGAGGCTGGTGATGTGCGCCGGGTAGAGGAACTCGATGAATCCGCGTGCGCCGCCGCCGAGGTAACGGGCGCGGCGCTCCTCGGCCCACGCGCCGATCGTCTCCAGCAGGATCTCGACGCTGTACCCCACCGCCAGCGCGAGCAGTGGCCACGCCCAGGCCTGCTCGAACCCGAGCACGGTGTATCCGAAGATGTTCAGGACCGTGATGGAAATGGCGAACCTGCGCAGCGCGGTGACGATCCGCGGGTCCTTCTGGTGGGTACGCTGCTGACTCATCGCGAAGCCTCCCGTGCCTGGGTACCGAGGGCGAGGGTGTGCCGCCCGGGGGTGAGCCGCAGCTCCTGCTCCCGGAAGGTGCCCTCACGGTCGCGCCAACTCAGCCGCACGGTGACCGGACCAGTCACCTCACCGAGGCCGACCGAAACTTCGTTGCTGCGCCGGCCGGAGTGGCCGCTACCGCCGTCGACGCGGTCGATCAGCACGCGCCCGTCCGGGGTGGTCACCCGGACCTGCGCGCCGATCACCGGTGACCCGGCACCGGCGAGCGGGTCGGCGGCCCGCGGCTGGTCGTGCAGCAGCCGCAGCGTCAGGTTGGCCCCGGTCGCCGCGCTGTCGTTGTGGTAGAAGACGGGTGCGTCCCACTGCCGGGCCACGGCGAAGTCGAGCCGGCCGTCGCCATCCGCGTCACCGACCGCGACACCCCGGCTGGGCACCCGCTCGGCCAGCCCCAGTTCCACACTCAGGTCCTCGTACCGGCCGTCGTCGCCGGCCACATGGAAGACCAGGTGCTGGCCGCCGGCGATGTCGTCGCCCTGCTCCACCCGTGGCCACCACCGCGGATCGGCCAGCAGCTCGTCGTTGGCCGTGGCCAACTCCTGCAACTGCGCCCAGCGGTTGACCTCTCCCTTGACGAAGCCCGCCGTCTGCACGATGTCCGGCCGGCCCCGGTTGGTGAAGTCGGCGAACTTCACGTCCCAGCTCCAGCCGCTCCAGGCCAGGCCCAGCTCGGCGCTGCGGTCCTGCCACGGCGCCTTGCCCGCGCGCAGCGCGGCACGCAGCTCGTCGGTGTCGCCAGCCGTGTTGACGAAGGCGAAGTTGCTCTCCTGGATGCCGAACGACGTGGTGATGTTGCCGACGTACAGGTCGAACATGCCGTCGCCGTTGAAGTCGCCGAAGTCGACGCCCATGCCCTTGAACGAGTCGTGGCCGACCCGCTTCGACTTGGGCGTCAACCCGGGTAGCCCGCTGCTCTCCACCAGGGCGAAGGCGATCCGGCCCGGCTCCGATCGGTTGTGCAGCAACCGGTCGGGGCCGAAGTCGTTGGCGATGTACAACTCCGGCAGCAGGTCGCCGTCGACGTCGTTGGCGGCGACCGCGAGCGTCCAGCCCCGCGACACGTCAGCGGTGAAGACGTCCGGCACCTCGGCGTACGAGACGCTGGGCTCCGGGCCGGCGCTGCCGCCGGTGAACCTCAGCACGTGGTCCTCGCCACCGTTGAGCGCATTGGACATCGACCGGTTCATCGTCACCCCGCCGTGCTGGCCGGGATCGAGAACCGGGCTGTCGGGGAAGTAGTTGCCGATGTAGACGTCGAGGTTGCCGTCACCGTCGAAGTCGGCCAGCGTCGCGGCATTGGTGTTCCACTGCGGACCGGTGTAGGTGCCGCCGGCCGGCACCCGGTCGGGCAGCAACTCGACCGCCACATAGGCGTCGCGGGACAGGGCGGTCGCGTCGGCCCGCGCCAGGAACGCCACCGGTGTGCGACCCCAGTAGTAGACCAGTAGGTCGGTGCGGCCGTCTCCGTTGAGGTCGCCGGGCAGGCAGCCCATCGGGGCGATGTGCGGGTTGGTGGGCAGCGGCGCCGGGTCCAGCACGAACGGCTGGTAGCGGTCCGCGCCCGCCGTCGGTGCCGGCGACACCACGACCCGGTCGATGCGCGGGTCGGTGACGCAGAGATCGTTGGCGAGCCCGTCGCCGTCCAGGTCGTTCATGGCGATACCCGCCCCGACCGAGGAGATCCACGCCGCGATGTGCCGGTACGCGCCGTTCACCTGGCGGATCGACTGCTGCGGCAGCCCACCCGGCATGGTCAGCGACAAGGGCGTGAACCGGTAGGACTGCGCCATCACCCGCCGCTCGTCGGCGCTCGCCTCTGGCAACCGGACAGCCACATAGGTGCCGACGAGCAGCACCAACGCCACCGCCCCGGCCAGTTGCCTGCGGAGCATCCTTCTGATTGCCGACAAGGGTCAGCACCTCCCCAAGGTCACGAACTGCTGGGCGATCCGCTGCCGCCAAACCAGGTAGGCCGGAATCGGCCCGTCGTGGTCGAGGCCGTCCAACGCGTTCTCGGTCACCTCGGCGGCCTGCGCCGCGGAGGTGCCGCAGAACACTTCGGTGGCGACGCCGGTGTGTTCGTTGATCAGGCCGGCACGCCGACGGGCCTGCGCGGCGAACGCGCTGCCCTGAGCCAAGGCCGGTGCGTACGCCACGCCCCGTTCAGCCAGCCGGAGCAGCAGTTCGCGGCGGGCGCCGCCGGCGTATGTGGCGGCGAGCGCGGTCCCGCTGTACAGGTCCTCGCGCCGTTCGACGGGGAACTGGTCGATCGTGTCGGCGACCCGGTCGGGGTCGGCACCCGCCACGAACCACAACGCCCGCCCGACGCCCTGGTCGATGACCTGACCGGTCCACCGCCCGGCAGGATCTCCCGGCCACGAGCCGATTCGGTCCCGGTGGCGTTCCCGCACGTATCGCTGAGTGTGAAAGTACGCCTGGTGGAAGCCGTATCCGTCGAGGGCCAGCCAGCTCAGCAGGCGGCCGGTCGGTTGGACAGCCCGCCACCGCCAGCGGGGCAGCCGGGCCATCGCCCACCCCAGCCCGACATGGACCATGTAGACGTGCCGATCGGCGGGACCGGCGAGGAAACGGGCCAGCCGGCGGCCACCGGTCAACCCGTCCAGCACGGCGAAGCCCATCGCAGCACCCTCGTACGCGAAGCCCCGCAGGTCGGGCTCGACCGTCTCCAGCCGCGCCGCGGCCTCGACGGGGCCCCGCTCACCCACCGCGTACCGGAAGCCGGTGAGGAAGTGGACGCCGACGGACTCCAGCAGCTCGCGGCTGGCCTCGTCGCGGGCAACAAACCCACGAGTGGCGAAGCTGGCCTCGGTTGTTTTCGGGGTCAGAAGGTTCTGACGAATGGTTCGCCAGTTGACGGGCATGATTACTCCTGACGCGCGTCATCCGCAATAAAGCCGACACGATTCGGCAAATTGGACCCCGCTGAATAATCAGCCCCATACGGGACCAGTGTCGCTGTGTCGGTACCCGATCAATGTTTCACGGCGATCATCGGAGTTACTTCTCTCAACTTGCTCGGCTGGCCCACGAATTGCCGGCCGACCACCCCAGCCAGCAATCAAGAAAACGTCAAGCACAGCCGCGCACAATCCACAACGGTGCCCGATCGACTCCCAGGGAGTGCACGTGAAAACGACGCCAGGCGTGACGCGGAGCACGGTTGACCACTCCCGTGCTGCCGCTGCGGCACGGGCCATCGAATACATGCGCGGTCATCTCGCGGAGCCACTGCAGCTTGCCGACCTGGCCCGGGTGGTTCCCTTCAGCCCGTTCCACTTCCACCGGCTCTTCCGGGACGTGACCTCGATGACTCCGGCCCGGTTCCTCGCCGCGCTGCGCATGGCGGAGGCCCGCCGACTGCTGCTGCACACCGGCCTCACGGTGTCCGCGATCACCGGTTACGTCGGCTACACCAGCGCCGGCACGTTCACCACCCAGTTCACCCGCCTCGTCGGCACCTCGCCCGGGCACTTCCGCCAGTTGGCACGGCTGCTGGCCGGACGGCCCTGCCATGTCCTGGCCAAGGCGCTGCGCCGGACGAGCACCGAAGTGGTCCGCCCCCGGCTGGCGCTACACCTGCCCGACAGCACCCCCGACGACCTCGTCCTGGTGGGCCTGCGCGCGGCGGGCGAGTCCAGTGAGGCGTCCACGGCGTGGGCGGTCTCCGCCGGCGGCACCGGCGTGCCGGTGGTGGCCCGTCCCGGCACGTACCACACCCGGGTCGTGCTGGTCCGCGGTCACAGCACGGTGGCCCGGGCCCTTGTGGACGAGGAGCCGACCAGTTATCTGGTGGGCGCCGCGGACCTGCAACTTCCCCAGGATGGCGGGGCCCGTGCCCGCATCGCGATCCAGCCTCCCCGCCCCACCGACCCACCCGCGCTGGCGATCGGGCCGGTGTGCCGACTGGTCGAGACGCTCATCGGCCGGGTCGCACCGGGGCGCTGGTCAGGACCGGCCCGGCCGGTCAGCCGTCACGCGCCGGCCACCCCGGCCATCGCATGACGGCGGTGACCTGGCGGGTTCGCCCGACGGTGACCGGCCCGCGACGCTGTGAACAGGAAGGCGGTTCCGGACAACCATGCCATTCGATCCCGTTTCCGGACGCGTGTCCGCGCTGAAGGCCGCCGTCGTCGGCGCCGGCTACGTCGGCACCTGCCTCGCGGTCGCGCTCGCCGAACGCGGCGCCGAGGTGGTGGCGATCGACAGCGACGAGTCCTTGGTGGCCGACCTGCGGGCCGGCCGGTGCCGGCTGCCCGAGCCCGGCCTCGCCGCCGCCGTGGCCGACCTCCGCGCCGTCAGGCGACTCACCGCGAGCAGTTCGTACGACGTGGTGGCCGGCGTCGACGTGGTGCTGGTGACCGTCGGCACGCCGACCGACCCGCGGGGCGAGATGGTCGCCGACCAGTTGGTGGCGGCCTGCGAACAGCTCTCGGGGCACCTGCGTGCCGGGCAGCTGGTGATCGTCAAGTCGACGGTCTCCCCCGGCACCACCCGCACCCTCGTCGCGCCGTTGCTGGAACGCGGTGGGCTGGTCCGCGAATGCGACTTCTGGCTCGCCTTCTGCCCGGAACGGCTGGCGGAGGGCGCCGCCCTGGCCCAGGTGCGCAGCCTGCCGGTCGTGGTGGGCGGGGTCGGTCCCCGCTCGGCCGCGGCGGCCGAGCGCTTCTGGCGCTCCAGCTTGGGCGTCGAGGTCCATCAGGTGCCGTCTGCCGAGGCGGCCGAGGTGGTCAAGCTGGCCACCAACTGGTGGATCGACGCGAACGTGGCGGTCGCCAACGAGCTGGCACGGTACTGCTCGGCGCTCGGCGTGGACGTCCTGGACGTGACCGGCGCGGCCAACACCCTGCCCAAGGGCAGCAGCATGGTCAACCTGCTGATGCCCGGGGTAGGGGTCGGTGGCTCGTGTCTCACCAAGGACCCGTGGATGGCCTGGCGGGACGGCCGCAGCCGAGGCGTCCCGCTACGCACGGTGGAGACCGCCCGGGCGGTCAACGACGACATGCCCCGCTACACCGCCTCGCTGATCGCCGACGAGTTGCTCAAGCTCGGCCTGGACCGGCCGGACACCACGGTCGCCGTGCTCGGCGCGGCCTTCAAGAGCGACACCGGAGACGTCCGCAACACCCCGGTACTGGGCGTGGTGGCGGCGCTGCGCGAGGCCGGTTTCCGGGTCCGGATCTTCGACCCGCTCGCCGACCCGGCGCAGATCGAGGCCCGCTTCGGCCTCGCACCGGCGGCGAGCCTGGCCGAGGCGGTCGCCGGGGCCGGCTGTCTCGCCTTCCTCGCCGGACACCGCCAGTTCCACGACCTCGACCTCAGCACCCTGGCCACTCAGGTGCACCGCCCCTGCCTGTTCTTCGACGGGCGCATGCACCTGACGCCGGCGCGCGTCCGCGAGGTGCTTCGGCTCGGCTTCGCCTATCGCGGTATCGGGAGGTGACATCGTGCCGAGGTCCTTGGTGACCGGCGGCTTCGGCTTCGTCGGCAGTCACGTGGTGCAACGCCTGCTCGACCGGGGTGACGAGGTGGTGGTCTACGATTCCGCCGACCCGCCGCCGGACCTGGCCGGAGCAGCCGCCGACATCCGGCACGTACGGGGCGACGTCCGTGACGCGACGGCGCTGACCGCTGCCGCCACCGGCATGGACGAGATCTACCACCTCGCCGCCGTCGTCGGCGTCGACCGGTATCTCAGCCGGCCCCTGGACGTCGTCGAGGTCAACGTGGACGGCACCCGCAACGCTCTACGGGCCGGCCTGCGCTCCGGTGCCCGGGTGCTGGTCTCCAGCACCAGCGAGGTGTACGGACGCAACCCCCGGGTGCCGTGGCGGGAAGAGGACGACCGGGTGCTCGGCAGCACCGCGACCGACCGCTGGTCGTACGCGACGAGCAAGGCCGCGGCGGAGCACCTCACCTTCGCGTACCACCGGCAGGAGGGACTGCCGGTGGTGGTGCTGCGGTACTTCAACGTCTACGGCCCGCGGCAGCGGCCCGCGTACGTGCTCAGTCGCACGATCGCCCGACTGCTACGCGGTGATCCACCGGTGGTGTACGACGACGGCCGGCAGACCCGCTGTTTCACCTGGGTGCACGAGGCTGCCGAGGCGACCCTGCTCGCGGCGGCGCACCCGCGGGCGGTCGGCGAGTGTTTCAACATCGGCAACACCGTCGAAACGCCGGTGGCCGAGGCGATCCGGCTGGCCGCCGCAGTGGCCGGGGTGACGGTATCGGCCCGGACGGCGGACACCGGCGCCGGCCTGGGGGCCCGTTACCAGGACATCCCGCGGCGCGTACCGGACTGCGGCAAGGCCGCCAGCCTGCTCGGCTGGCGCGCTGAGACCCCCTTGGAGACCGGCCTGCGCCACACCGTCGAGTGGGCCCGGCGCAACCCCTGGTGGACGGCGCAGGCTGATGACGGATTGGTCGCCCGGTAGCCGGAGCACCGCAGTGCCGCCCGTACGGTCATGGAGGGGTTCAGGGTGCGGTCAGGCCTGTCCGGGCACGACGGTGGCTGGGCGGACCTGCCCGCCGAGGCTGGGCCGGTCCCCAGCGACGCGGGCCCGTGCGTAACGGCGACGGAGCGGTTCCTCCACCCAGCGGTGCAGACCGATCGCGACGGCGATCGACACCAGCAACATCGCGCCCGCGACCAGGAAACCCGCCCCGGCGCCGAAGCGCTGGTCCGCACCGATCAGATGCCGAATGATCAGCATGATCGGGAAGTGGATGATGTACAGCGCGTACGACGCGTTGCCCAGGGCGACCAACGGCCGGGAGCGCAGCACCCGACCGCGACCCTCCAGGTCCGCGTGGGCCAGGTTCGCCACCAACGCGAACAGGGGCAGGAACAGCGCCGCGCTGAAGATGAAGGTGAACGGCAGCATCGGGGTCAGCAGGAACGCCAGGATCGTCGAGACCACCAGCTTCCACCGGGCGACCCGCCGCCAGCGGTCGGTCTGCACGATGCGCGCCAGCACCATGCCGAGTAGGAAGTTCAGCAGCCGGACCGGAGGGAAGGTGTAGACGAACCAGTACTCGGTGAGGTTGAACGGCAACCAGTCCAGTTGGGCGACGCCGGGCAGCAGCGGGCTCAGTGCCGAGATCAGCAGGATCCCCCCGATGATCGCGAAACACCAGCGCCACAGCCGCTCGGCCGGGATGCGCAGCACCAGCGGCAGCAGCAACGGGAACAACAGATAGAAGAAGGCCTCGGTCGAGATCGACCAGGCCGGGGCGTTCAGGTAGGACAGGTAGTCCCATGACGGCACCCAACCCTGCACCAGCAGCAGGCTCGCCACCGCCGGGCCGGGCCGCAGGTCGGTGGAGAATCCGCTGACCGGCGACGGCGCGCTGGCGACCAGGACGAACGCCACCGCGACACCCCAGGCGAGCACGTGCAGCGGCACGATCTTCCAGAACCGGCGACGCCAGAACCGGATGGCCCGGTCCATAGCCGGCGCCGACCAGGTCAGCACGAAACCGCTGAGGGTGAAGAAGGTGGCCAGGGCGGCCGACGCCAACGGCGTGGTCAGGCCCATCCCGAGTTGCAGCGCCTCGCTGGCGAAAAGCTGCGACGTGGAGAGCAGGTGCACCGCCGCCACGGTGAGGGCGAGGAAGAAGCGATAACCGGTGAGTGCCGGCAGGTGGTGTGGTCGTGCGTCGGTGTGTGTCACGTCGCTCCTCGGATGGACCTTGCCATGCCCTGAACCGCCGGATGCCGCCCGTCCACCTGCACCATCGGCGGGTGCCGGCACTCGGGCTGAATCTTTCGTCGTATCTGCCGACGAAACAGGATCAATCCGTCTGGCCGACAAACGTCCAACGTCATGCTGATCGGTTGCAGTGAATGCGACGATGACATGCGAACCGGCGCCGACGCACCGTACTATTGGCCGGTTCGTCGATCCGTAGAGCGAGGTTGTGACGCCGAGGAGGCGGTCGGGTCCATCCGTTTCCCGGGTTACTCATCCACCGGACCACTCCACCTTTCCCGTCTCCCATCGTAGGACTGGGTCGGCCGCGGTCCGCCCCCGCCAGATCCGTTCAGTTCGACGACGGTTCGGCGGTACGAGTGACCACGAAAAGGCCTCGTCCAGTTAACCAACCGGTCACATATGACCCCTCGCATCCGGCGGCGGCGAACGCGTCCAGATACTCGTCACGAGTGAACATCGCGAGCAGGCCGACCTGGGTGAACTCGCGGATGCCGTGGGCGTCGCACACCAGCCAGCGCTCCTCCATCCGGGTGAGCCGCCCCTGCCGGGTCGAGCGCGAGACCCGAGCCACGACCCGGTCCGGCTCCCGCACCAGGTCACCGCCGAGGTGACCGTCGATGAACCGATCCGGGAACCACCAGGGCTCCACCACCAGCACGCCGCCGGGCGCGAGATGCCTGGCCATCGTGGCGACGGCCGCCCGCATCTCAGCCACCGTGCCGAGGAAGTTGATCGCGGTGAAGAGGCAGGTCACCGCGTCGAAAGTGACACCGAGCCGGAAATCACGCATGTCACCGGCGTGCAGCGCCACCCCGGGCAGCCGGCGGCGGGCCACGTCCAACATGGCCGGCGCGATTTCCACGCCCTCGACGTGGGCGAACCTGTCGGCGAACGATTCCAGGTGCGCTCCGGCGCCGCAGCCGACGTCGAGCAGCCGAGTCGCACCCGGACGGACGGCCAGTATCCGGTCGGCCACGTCGGTGGCCTCTGCCTGCCAACTCTTGCCCCGGCTACGGTAGGTCGCTTCGTACACTGCGGCGTGCTGTGGCCCGAACATTCCTCCCCCTCCCGGCACCACCGGTCGTCGACCCGGTGGCGAGCTGGTTCGGCGGTGCCGGGACAACCGCCGACCTGCCGCCTTTATAACCACCGTCTGATATTGTTGTGCCGTGCACGCGTTCGACGTCCTGGGCGACCCCGTCCGCCGCCGCATCATCGAGCTGCTGGCCGACGGCGAGATGTCGGCCGGCGAGGTCGGCGCGATCGTGCAACGCGAGTTCGGAATCTCCCAGCCCGGTGTCTCCCAGCACCTTCGGGTGTTGCGGGAGAACGGCTTCACAACGGTGCGCCCGCAGGGCACCCGCCGCCTCTACGCCGTCGATCCGGCGCCGCTACAGGAACTGGACCACTGGCTGGAGCGCTATCGCAGTTTCTGGAACCAGCGCCTCGACGCCCTGAGCACGGAGATCGCGCGGGGTCGCTCCCGCCGCCGACCCGACAGTGGCGAGTCGCCGTCCGACCGCCGGACCCGCCGTCGGTCCGGCGGCACGGACGGCTAGGCGGTTCCGGACGATCCTCTCCGGTGACCGCCAAGCTGCGTCGGTACCGCCGGACGACGGTGAACGGCCTTCGGACAGCCCCGAGTCAAATCCACCGTTCGTGCGCGGTCAGGCGGCCCGCCCCGCGGCGAACTCGGGCAGCCGGCGGGCGACCTCGTCGGGGGCCGGCATCGCGGCGATCTCGGCAGCGACCGCCTTCGCCGCCGTCCGGTAGCTCTCGTCGGCGATCAGCCGCCTCGCGGCGTCCGCCACCGCCTCGGCGTTGACACCGTCGGGCGGCAGGTGGTCACCGGCCTTCGCCTGGGCCACAGCTTGGGCGTTCGCGAACGAGTCACCCGCCCAGGGAAACGAGAGCTGCGGCACACCGGCGCCGAACGCGCCGATGGTGGTGCCGCTGCCACCGTGATGGACCACCAGGTCGACATGGGGAAGCAGCGCCGCCTGCGAGACCCACGACTCCAGCCGCACGTTGGTCGGCACCTCGCCGAGCTGGGTGAGATCGAGCGACGGGCCGCCCGCGACGAGGACGTCGACATCCAGGGTGGCCAGGCCGTCGATCGCGGCCCGCAGCACCTCGACGGTGCCGCCGCTGGAGGTGCCCAGCGTCAGGTACACCAGGGGCCGGGACCTGGTCCGCGCGAGTACCCAGTCCGGGACGTCCGGCCGCTCGGTGAACGGCACCGGGCGCATCTCGTACCGCTCCGGGCGGGAGCGGAACGCCGGCTCCTGCAACGACGGCGGGTAGATGTCGAGGAACGGGTTGCCGAAGGCGTCGATGCGCCCGGGCGGCAGGTCGATGCCGAGTTGAGCGGCGAGCCGGCCCACCTCGTCCTCAATGGAGCGTGTCAGCTCGTCCGGGGTGTCGCGGCCGACCCCGTGGCAGATGGTCGGAATGCCGGCCTTGGTGGCGGCCAGGCCTGCGCCGTAGTTGCTGATCTCCTGCACGACGAGGTCGGGTCGCACCCGGTCGAGCACCGGTTGGAGCTGGTCGAAGATGCGCTGCGGCATCACCTGCCCGAACACGATCTGGGGAAGCTCGCTGAGCTGCTCCGGCGTCAGCCCCTCGGGGCTGTCGGTGTCAAAGCGAATCCGTAGCGCCGCCAGGAAGCCGTCGAAGACCGGCATCCCGGTGGCGACCGGCTCGAAGCCCTGGGCACGCAACGTCTCGGCGAAGCCCTCACCGGTGGCGAAGGTGACCTCGTGGCCGGCGTCCCGAGCGGCGGCGGCCAACGGCAGGAGCGGGTAGGTGTGGCCGTGTGTTCCGAGACTGGCGAACAGCACACGCACGTCGATCACTCGCCTTTCAGGGGTCAACAGTCCACTTTACTCATATCTAGCACAAGCCTTACGGATCAACATTGTCCCGGCTTGCGCAACTCGCGTGACAAGCAACCTCACCAGGTTGTGCCAGCCGAGGCTTCCGAACTACGCTTGAAAATATAAAGTGATCTACGTCTGGGAGGCCTCTATGGGCAGCGGTGACGGTCAGGACCTGCGCGCCTTCGTGCACGACTCGGCCGAGGAGACGGACACGACTCAGCGCCTGACGAAGCTCTTGACCAACTCCCCCATCCCGACCGAGGAACTGGTCAACAACCTTCCCCTCTTCCTGCGCCGGCACCAGTTGACCGACCTGCTCTCCATGGACCACCTCTACCGCGAGGTCCTGGACGTACCCGGCGTGATCATGGAGTTCGGTGTCCGGTACGGCCGCCACCTCGCCACCTTCACCGCGCTGCGTGGCCTCTACGAGCCATACAACCCGCTGCGGCGCATCGTCGGCTTCGACACCTTCACCGGGTTTCCGGACGTCAACGAGGTCGACATGGTCGGTCCGACCGCCTACGAAGGCCGGTTCGCGACTCCCGGGGGCTACCCGGCGTACCTGCGGGAGGTCCTCGACGCCCATGAGTGCAGCGAGTTCTTCGGCCACGTGACCCAGCGCAGCGTGCTCGTGGAGGGGGACGTACGCGAGACGGTGCCGCGCTACCTGGCGGAAAACCCGCAGACGGCCATCGCGCTGGCCTACTTCGACCTGGACCTCTACGAACCGTCCAAGGCGGTGCTGCAGGCGATCCGTCCGCACCTCACCAAGGGCAGCATCATCGCCTTCGACGAGTTGGACAACCCCAAGTGGCCAGGGGAGAACATCGCGATGCGGGAGACCCTGGGCCTGGACCACGCCACGCTGCGCCTGATCCCCGGCCGGCCGGCACCCGCCTACCTGCGATGGGGCTCCTGAACCCCGCGTGTCCACCGCATATCGAGCCGACCGGGCGGAATACGTATAAACTGCGGCTTACGTTTGCGTCGACTTATGGAGAGGTGGTCGAGCCGCTGTCACGCGGACCGTCCACCTCCCGCACAGCGACAGTGAGGACGGAGACATGCCACAGGAGAAGACCGCGTCCGCCACGCGCACAGCGGCCAAGAGCACCACCGCCCGGAAGCCGAAACCGCCGAACTACGATCCGTTCGTCCGGCACAGTGTCACGGTCGAGACCGACCGCAAGACCGCCTTCAAGGTGTTCCTGGAGGACTTCCCGCAGTGGTGGCCGGAGAACTTCCGCACCACCAAGGTCGGCGCGCCCCTGGGCGTCGACCCCAAGAAGGGCGGCCGACTCTACGAGATCGACGAGCAGGGCGAGGAACACACCTTTGGCCTGATCCGCACGGTGGACGCACCGGACACCTTGGCCGTCGGCTGGCGACTCAACGGTTTCGGCCGCATCGACCCGGACAACGCCAGTGAGTTCACGGTGACGTTCATGCCGGACGGCCAGAAGAAGACCCGGGTCGAGGTCGAGCACACCCACTTCGACCGGATGGGCACCAAGCACGCCAAGCGGGTGCGCAACGGCATGGACAAGGGATGGCCCACGATCCTCGCCTCCTTCGAGAAGAGGATCGAGGAGGTGACGGCGAAGTGAGCGACCTCAACAACCCGGTGGCCTCCGGCCAGCCGACCGAGCGGCTCATCGGCCGCCGTTCGATCCCCGCCGGCGACGCCCGCAGCGTCATCATCCGGCAGCGCTGCGACGCGCCCATCGAGGAGGTCTGGAGCGCCTGCACCGACCCGAACCGGATCAATCGCTGGTTCATCGAGCCGAAGGGGGACCTACGCCAGGGCGGCACCTTCGACCTGCCGGGCAACGCCCACGGCGACATTCTGCGTTGCGAGCCGCCGCGGCTGCTCACCCTCAGCTGGATCTACGGCGACAAGCCCGACAGCGAGGTGGAACTGCGGCTCAGCGAAGACGGCTCCGGCACGCTGCTCGAACTGGAGCACGCCACGGTCTCCGACCTGATGCTCATCGAGGTGGCCGTCGGCTGGGAGATGGCCCTCGACTTCCTGAGCATGTTCCTGCGCGGCGACCTGCCCGGCGTCCCCGTCCCCGAGGACGCCGCCGAGGAGTTCGAGCCGAGCCCCGAGATGATGCGGATCGCCCAGGAACGCGGCCAGACCTGGGCCGCCCTGGTCAACTCCGGATCCTGACCCGCCCAACGACGCCGGCCCCGGTTCCCGCAACGGAACCGGGGCCGGCGTCGTCGGAGGTCAGCGCTGCTTGCGGTTGTAGAGCAGGGCGGTCGGCGTCGCGAACACGACAATGAGCGCCGCACAGGCGAGCAGACCCGCCGTGAGATCACCGCCAGACAGATCACCGTGCATCAGGCCACGGGTGGTGGTCGCCGCATGAGTGACCGGGTTGAGCTTCACCACCGCCTCGAGCCAGCCCGGCATGGTCTCGGAGGGGGCCAGGATGTTGCTGCCGAACAGCAGGATGAACTGGAGCAGGTTGACCACACCGGCCGCGGCCGTGGGCTGCGGGATCAACACCGCGAAGAACATCCACAACCAGCTCACGCTGAAGGTGAACAGTTGCAGGTAGAGCAGTGCGAGCACCACACCGGCGAAGCCGCCGTCCGGGCGGAAGCCCAGCAGCAGGCCCAACGCCAGCGGCACGACCGAGGTCAGCGCGTACCGCAGGACGTCGCCGCCCATCGTGCCGACCAGCACCGCCGGCTGCCAGATCGGAGTGGAGCGGACCCGATCGAACATGCCGGTCGCGATGTCGCGGTTGAGCGTCAGGGCACTCATCATGCTCGACGCCACCAGCGACAGAACGATCACGCCGGGCAGGAAGAACTGCAGATATTCCCCAGGCGTCCCGGCGATCGCGCCACCGAGCAGATACGTGAAGACCAGCGTCAGGATCACCGGGAACACCACGGCGGTACCGAGGTGGTCCTGGACGTACTTCAGCTTGATCAACGTCCGCCAGGCGAATGTACGGCAGGCGAAGAGGGCACCCGGAGCGGGTGGCCGTTGCAGACTGGGCACCGACCGACCGGGGATCTCGGCCGCCGGCCGAGCCTGGGTGCTGGATGATGTCATGCCCGAACCTCCGCTTCCTCTTCTCGGGTGTCGTCCAGCGTGGAGTGACCGGTGAGCGCGAGGAACACCGTGTCCAGCGACGGCTGCCCCAGCGTGAAGTCCTCGACGCTGATCCCCGCGCGGGCCAACTCGCCCAGGGCGCGCGCGGCCTGGTCGGCGTCGGGAATCTTCACCAGCAGCCGGGACGGGTCGGACTCGGCATCCACGCCCGCGCCGATCGCGCGGGCGAGCAGCGTGCCCGCCTCGGCGCGGCGGGACGGATCCGTCAACAGCACCTCCAGCACGCCGTCGGCGCGGCTGGTCTTCAGCTCGGCGGGCGTCCCGCGGGCCACCACCCGCCCGTGGTCGATCAGGGTCAGGTCGTCAGCCATCTGGTCGGCCTCGTCGAGATACTGGGTGGTGAGCAGGACGGTGCCGCCGTCCTGGACGAGCACCCGGATCATCTGCCAGACCTCGCTGCGGCTGCGCGGATCGAGGCCGGTGGTCGGCTCGTCGAGAAAGAGCAGCTCGTGCGTTACCACCATGCTCGCGGCCACGTCGATGCGCCGTTTCTGGCCACCGGAGTAGGTCTTGACCAGCCGATTACCGACCTCAGTCAACTCGAACGCCTCCAGCAGTCGCTCGGCGCGGGCGGTAGCCGGGCGGTGCCGCAGGCCCTGGAGGCGGCCGGCGAGGATCAGATTCTGAAGGCCGGTCATGTCCTCGTCGAGCGCCATGGTCTGCCCGGTCAGGCCGATCCGGCGGCGCACCGCCGACGCCTCGCGCACCACGTCGTGACCGAGCACCTGGGCATTGCCGGAGGTGGGCCGCAGCAGGGTCGCCAGGATCTTCATGGCGGTCGTCTTGCCGGCGCCGTTGGGGCCGAGTACACCGTGGATCGTCCCGGTACGCACGGTGAGGTCCAGCCCGTCGAGGGCGCGCGTCTCCCCGTAGACCTTCACCAGCTCATGGGTCTCAATGGCCAGCGCTGGATTGCCTGTCATGCTCTCTCCCGTCGCGTCACAGCGAACTCGGGCAGCCGAATCACGAGATCTTGCCCGGACCAAGCTACAGAAGCTACTTATATCATTCAAGCCTGCTATTAGTCGCGACGACATTAACGCCGAGTCAGTCCGGCGGGTCCAGCCACAGGTTGGCCGCGTCGTACCAGCGGTCGACGTGCGGGAGGGGAATCGCGTCACGTACCCGCGCGCTGGTCAAGTGCTCGATGGTCGGCTCGCAGACCAGGATCGGCACGATCGCCACGTCGGCGAGGACCTGCCGGTCGACCTGGTGCCACAGTGCCGCCGCCGAGTCCTCGGTGGGCGCGGAGAGGGCGCGGTCGATCAGGTCGTCCACCAACGGATTGTGGTAGCCGCCGTAGTTCGCCGTACCGACGGCGGTGTTGCTCTGGAACATCGGCTGGACGTAGGACCGGCCGTTGTTGCCGAACCAGTCGGGCATGAAGGCCGCCGGGGTGATGTCCCACTCCCCCGCTGCCGCCCGTTTCGGATCCTGGAGGATGCGGTAGTACTCGTCGGTCTGGTCGATCTCCACCAACCGGCAGTCGATCCCGCCCGCGGCCAGGTCCTCGGCGATCGCCTTCGCCACCTGGCCGTGCACCGCGTCGATCCGGTAGATCATCGTCAGGGTGAGCCCGTGCGGATAACCCGCTTCGGCCAGCAGTCGGCGACACCGCGCGCGGTCACCCCGGTCGCCGGGGGTCGGGTACGGGTCGTAGTCACGGTGGCCGACGTTGCCGGGCGGGATGACGCCGTGCGCGGGACGGGTCACCGTGCCGATTCCCATGTCGTCGAAGAACCGGACCAACCGTGCCTTGTCGATCGCGTACGCGATGGCCAGCCGAACCTCCCGTCGACGCAACGCGCCCGCCTCACGCGGACTGTTCAGGTTGAAGACGAGGTAGGGGTTGAGGGCCCAGCCGAGGTTGCGGTCCGCCTCGGTGCGTCGGCGTGGCCGTCCCACGGCGGCGCCCCAGGACAGGTCCGCCCGACCGCTGGCGATCTCGTCGCGGACCCGCTCGTCGCTGACCCGGGCCATCCGGACGTCGATCCGGTCCACGTACCGGCGGCGGATCGGGTCGGCGTCGGGCCGCCAGGCCGGGTTGTGCGCCATGGTGAGGTGGCTGCCCGGGACGTAGGAGGTGATCCGGTACGGACCGTTGGAACGGACCTGACCGACGAACTCCGGGCTGTCCGGGACGAGCTGGTCGTACTCGTGCGGCGCCGCCGAGGCGAACGGCATCGCCAGCAGGTTGAGCAGATCGTTGGCGGGCCTCCGCAGCTCGATGACCAACGTCCGGTCGTCGACCGCCCGCAGGCCGGCGATGTGGTGACCGTTCTGGTGGTCCGCGAGCTCTGCGGCGGTGGGTGTGCGGCCGGCGAAGCGAGCCCGGTAACCCTCGGCGAACTGTGCCATCCCGGCGATGGTGCTGGTGTAGTAGGCGAGGGCCCCCGCGCCGGCGACCGGATTCGCCATCCGCTTGAAGCCACGGACGAAATCGGCGGCGGTGACCGCCCGGTGCGGGCTGGTGTCCCAGTACACCCCGTCGCGCAGCCGCAGGGTGTAGCGCCGGCCGTCGGCGCTCAACCCTCCGTTGGCGACGGTGGGCAGCTCGGCGGCGACGTCCGGGATCGGCACCAGCGCCCGCGCGTCCTCCGTGGTCGGATAGCTGAACAGCTGTCGGGCGAAGAGCCGGATCACCTGGTGGGAAAAGGCGTAGTAGGCGGCGGCGGGATCGAGGTGGTCAAGCCCGCCGGGGCCGTAGAAGCGCAACGTGCCGCCGTGGCGGGGACGTGGGCGGGGATCCGGCACGGTTCGACGACCTCCCCGCTCAGGCCGGCACGCCGACTGCTACGGACATCGCCGACCGGGTGGCCACCACCCGCTCCAGGCGAAGGCCGGCGGCGGTGAACAACGGTTCGAGTTCGGCGGCCGTACGCTCCTGCCCGGTGCGCGCGGCAAGCATCATGAAGTCCATCTCCTTGCTCTGGTGGGGGTCGTTGCCCTCCGGGACGACCGCGTCGACCACCAGCACCCGGCCGTGCGCCGGCATCGCGCGGCGGCAGTTGGTCAGGATCCGTACGCTCCGCTCGTCGTCCCAGTTGTGCAGGATCCGCTTGAGCACGTGCACGTCGGCGTGGGGTGCCTCGCCGAGGAAGTCACCGGCCACGACCTTCCAGCGCCCGGCCACGTCCGGCTCGTCGAGCCGATGACGGGCGACCACCTCGGCGCGGTCCAGCAGGATTCCCTGGAGCCCGGGGTGCTCGCGCAGCACGGTGAGCAGGAAGCCGCCCCGCCCGCCGCCGACGTCGGCGACCGTGCCGGTATCGGGGAAGAGGCCGGTGCGGGCGAGGATCAGGTGCTCGGCGGCGCTGACCGTCTCCATGCCCTCGTAGTAGAGCGCCTCGATCTCCGCGTCGTTGTCGAAGTAGTCGTTCAGCGAACGCCCGAAGATCTCGTCGAACGCCGGTCGGTGCGCCCCCATCGCGTCGGTCACCCGGTGGCTCATCGTCCAGAACATCGTGTCGGTGAACATGAGGATGCCGGCCCGCGCCGGCACCGGGGAGTCCGACCGCAGCGCGGCGCCCTTGTCGGTGAGGGCGAACCGGCCCTCGTGCTCCTGCACCACGTCCCGCGCGGCGAGCAGTCGCAGCACCCTGCGCAGCCCGTCGGCGTCGGTGCCGGTGGCGGCGGCCAACTCGGCCGCGGTGCGCGGCCCGTCGGCCAGGTGGTCGGCGACGTTCACTGTCGCGGCCGCCCGCAGCGCCGCCGCATAGGTGTACCCCATCGCCTCCTGGTAGAGGGCCAGCGCCGACTGCAACCTGTCCATGTCTCCTCCGGGGCCCGATCGCGACTGCCGCACACGCCTGCTCGGATGCTATACCGGAATGAAGTGGATGGCAGCGCTAGATCCCGTTGACCGCAACTCGCGCGATAGCGTGAGCGCTTTTAACTTGAGAAAGTGATTGTTCTGAACGTCGGCCCGGACCGCCGCCTGTGCGGCCTCCGGACCCGCCGTCGGCTACGAAGGGATCACCGTGAGCCATACCGTGGAGTCCCCCGGCTCGGCCACCGTCCCGGCGTCGGTGCCGCCGAGCCCGTTGCGCACCGCGTCGTGGACCCGCATCCGGGAACTGTTCGCCCTGGACCCGACGACCGTGCACCTCAACACCGGAACCGTCGGCGCCATGCCGTACGAGGTCCTCGACACCGTCGACCGAGTCACCCGACAGTGGACCGGCGGACTCCTGGACGTCTACCGGCCGGCCATGTTCACCGAGTACCGGGCTTTCATCGGCAAGACGTTCGGCGTGGACGAGGACGAGATCGTCATCTGCCACAACGCGACCGAGGGCGTCGCCCGGGTCATCCACGGACTGGACCTGCGTGCGGGTGACGAGGTGGTGACCACCACCCACGAGTGCTACTCGGTGCTGTCCAACTTCAACCTGCTGCGTAACCGGCACGGCATCGTGGTGCGCACCGTCACCCCGCCGTCGGGCCACGACGTACGGGCCGAGGAGATCGTCGATCTGGTCGAGTCGGCGATCACGCCGCGCACCAAGGTGCTGTCGTTCGCGGCGATCACCCTTTTCACCGGCACCATGTTCCCCGTCCGGCAGCTGTGCGAACTGGCGCACCGGCACGGCCTGACCACCGTCATCGACGGCGCCCTGATCCCCGGCATGCTCGACGTCAACCTGCGCGACTACGGAGCCGACTTCATCACCTGCTCCGGCTCGAAGTTCCAGTGCGGGCCCCTCGGCACCGGCCTGATCTACGCCCGCAACAAGGTCGTCCCCGAGTCCAACCCGCTGCCGTTGCCGACCTTCTGGCCGCTCATCTCGACCTGGTACCCGATGATGGGCAGCCCGCCGCCGCGTACCACCAACGAGGTGGCCAGCTACAACATGGGCGACTACCTGCAGAGCGCCGGCAGCGCCAACCTGGCTCGCGGTGCCGCGTTGACCCGCGCCTTCGAGCTGTGGGACGACATCGGGCGGGACCGCATCGAGCGGTACGTCATGGATCTCGCCGAGTACGCGCGCGGCCGGCTGATCGAGGCTTTCGGCGAGAAGGCCATGTATTCCCCCGGCGTCGACCCCCGGCTGCGCTCACCGCTGATCGCGTTCAACCCGTTCCGTCGCCCCGAGGACGCCTGGAACATCAAGAAGTTCATCACCTTCGTCAAACGGCTGGAGACCGAGCACCGGATCTGGACCCGTTGGACCGAGTTCGACGTCCCCGGATCCCCGCACCAGCACTACGCGGCACGCATCACCACGCATCTGTTCAACACGCGCGACGAGATCGACCACAGCGTCCGGACGATGGTCCGCCTTGCCGAGGAGATGTCCTGAGGTGACCCAGGCACGCAGCGCAGCGACCAGCACACCCGGCACCCGGCAGCGGCACGCCCTGCGGTTGCTCGGTACCACCGCCGTCCAGCAGGCCGACCCGACCGCCGCCTGGTCCCCCGCCGAGCGCCAACTGCTGCGCCTGACCACACGGCAACTGGTCAGCTACCGAGGGGCGGCCGACCCGACCGACTGGCGGGCCCTCGGCCCGGTCGGCGACCTGGCGGTCGACGTGCCGTCCACCTACAACGCCGGACTCGGCGCCAGCCACCGCTCATACGTGGCACACCTGCGCCCGGACGTCTGGTGGGACACCCCGCAGCCGAGGCGGATCACCGCTCACGACGTCGTACGCGGCTTCAAGCGACTGGCCAACCCGGTGACCCGCCATCCCGCCCTGCCCTATTTCCGCAGCACGGTGCGGGGCATGGACCGGTACTGCGACGAGTACGCCGCCGCCGTCGCCGGCCAGCCGGTCACCGCGGCACTGCTGGCCGCCTTCGCCAACGCCCACGACCTGCCCGGCGTGTTCGCCCTCGACGACGAGACGGTCGTCATCGAACTCCTCCGCCCGGCGTTGGACTTTCCCGACATGCTCGCCCTGAGCTGCGCCTCCCCGGCCCCCGCCGAGTACGACGCGTACCTGCCGGGCAGCCCCGAACTGCACGCCCACCTCGTCGCCAGCGGTCCGTACCGAATCGCCGCCTGGCAGCCCGGGGACACCATCCGGTTGGAGCCGAACCCCACCTGGCGTCCGGAGAGCGACCCGGTGCGGCACCAGCGGTTCGACGCCGTGGAGTTCCGGGTGTCCGGCGGCGGTCCGCGCCGGCTGGCCGACCAGATCTCCGCCGACGTGGCCGACCTGCCGTGGGGGGTGCCCGTCGGCCAGGTGAGCGGGTACCGGGCCGACCCGTTCCTGGTGTTCAACCTGCGCGACCCGGCCAACCCGGCGGTGGCCACGGCAGCCGTGCGGCGGGTGATCGCCGACGCGATCGACCGGTCCGCGCTGGCCCGGATCGCCCGCGCCGACGACCCGTGGTCGGAGATCCGCGAGGCGTACACCGTGGTGCCGCCGGGCAACGACGCACACCTGCCCCCGGACCCGCCGGCCGAACCACCGGCGCACGGCTCACCCCGCGAACGGCTCGCCGTCGCCGGCCATCCGCACGGACTCGTCCTGACCGCGGTGCACCCCGACCGCGCCGAGGAACTGGCCCTGGCCCGCGCCTGGGCCGCCGACCTGGCTACGGCCGGCATCGAGGTGCGGCTGGTGGCCTTGGACGAGGCGGCCCACCGGGCGCTGCTCACCGGCGCCGCAGGCGCACCGGCCCAACGTTGGGACGTCAGCACCACGTCGTGGGCGGCGCCGTGGGGCTACGGCAACGCGCGGGTGTTCCTCCAACCGCTGGTGGATGGCGCACGGCCCAGCGGTCACCGCGACGAGGAGATCGACCGGATGGTCGAGCAGGCGGTCGACGCCGCCGATCCCCGAACGGCCGTGGCGTGCTGGCAGCAGGTGCAACGACGGCTGCTGGTCGACGCGGCGGTCGTACCCCTACTGTTCCGACGCCCCACCGGCGCGGCACCGCGCGGGCCGCGAGTGCGCGGCGCCGATGCCCTGCCCTCGCTCGGTGGACTGGCCGACCTCGGCGAGGTCCGCCTGGGGAGCGAGCGGTGACCACCGGCGAGGGCGTCGTCGCCGACTACCTCACGCTCGGGCTGCGGATGGGCCGGCTCGTCGACGGCTACGTCGACTGTTGGTTCGGCGATCCGGCGCTGGCCGCCCGGGTCGCCGCCGAGCCGGTGCACGACCCGGCGATGCTGGCCCGGCAGGCCGGTGAGCTGTTGGCCCGGCTGTCCGACGCGGACCTGCACGCCGACCGCCGGCGGTTCCTCACCGCCCAGGTACGCGCCGTGCACTGCGCCGCGCGGCGGACCGCCGGTGAGCCGATCGGTTTCCTCGACGAGGTGCGAACCTACTTCGACGTCGAGATCGGACTCGGCGACCCGGAGCGGTACGCGGCGGTGCACGACGCGATCGGCGCGCTGCTGCCCGGCAGCGGCACCCTGATGGAGCGGGTGGAGGAGTTCTACGCCCGCAACGTGGTGCCACCGCACCGGCTGGGGCCGGCGGTACGGGCCGTCGCCGACGCGCTGCGCGAGCGTGCCCGGCCGCTGCTGGGGCTGCCCACCGCCGAGCAGGTGGAGATCGAGGTGGTCCGCGACCGGCCGTGGAACGCGTTCAACCGCTACCACGGCGGGTTCCGCTCCACGGTGAGCCTGAACGAGACGGCGGGCCGCACGATCGCGGTGCTGCCGTTGATGGCGACCCACGAGGCGTACCCCGGTCACCACGCCGAGCACTGTCTCAAGGAAGCCGGACTGGTCCAGCAGCGGGGCTGGGACGAGCACCGGGTCGCCCTGGTCAACACGCCGCAGTGCCTGGTCGCCGAGGGTACCGCCGAGCATGGTGCGACGGCCCTGATCGGTCCCGGTTGGGGTCGGTGGACCAGCGACCTGCTGGCCGACCAGGGCGTCACCGTCGAAGGTGAGCTGGTCGAACAGCTGGTCGCACTGGTCAACCAGCTCATGCCGGCCCGCCAGGACGCGGCGATCCTGCTGCACGACCGGGGCCTCCCGCCCGACGATGTCGTGACCTACCTGCACCGGTGGCTGCTGCTGCCCCGGGACCGGGCCGAGCAGATCGTCACCTTCCTGGTCGATCCGTTGTGGCGGGCCTACTCCACCACCTACGTCGAGGGTGCCCGGCTGGTCGGCTCGTGGTTGGCCGCCCGGCCGGCCGAGGTGCCGCTGATCGATCGGTATCGCACTTTGCTGACCGAGCAGGCGCTGCCCGGTCAGCTGCACGACGACATCGTCGCGGAGACGACCGGTCCGGTGCCCATGGCCCGCTGATCCGGCCCCGGCCCGCTGGGGGCCACCGAGCGGTCGGTGGCCGGCGCCGACGCTGCACCCTGTTCCCGGCGGCGCAGCCCTCGGCGCACCCGGTTCGCCGACGGGGGCGCGGGCGTCCGAACCCCGCCAGGCAGCTCGGCCACGCGGGCCGGCGTCACCGGTGCCGGGACAGATACGCCTCGGTCGCGTCGGCGGCGCGTACCGCGCCGCCAGCCTGCCGCACCTGCTCCCGCATCGCCGCCACCCGCCGCGCCAGCGCAGGGTCGCCGGCCACCCGCTCGACAGCGGCGAGCAGCGCCTGCCCGTCGGCCTTCTCCCCGGGCAGAAGCACACCGAGACCGAGTTGGTCGACCCGGCGGGCCATCGGCTGCACGTCGAAGGATTGCGGCACGACGACCAGTGGACGCCCCCAGTGCAGCGCCTCCATCAGGGTGCCCATACCACCGTGCGTCACGCAGACGGTCGCCCGCTCCAGCACCTCCACATGCGGCACCCACGGGTGCGCCTCCACATTCGGTGGCAACTCACCGAGCTGCGCCGGATCGACCTGGTCGCCGAGGGTCATCACCACGTGCCAGGGCTGATCGGCGAACGCGCGGGCACAGTCGCGGAAGAACTCCGGCCGGTCGTTGAAGGTGGTGCCCAGCGACACCAGCACGACCGGTCGGTCGTCGGCGGGCGGCGTCCACCGCCCGAGAAAGCGTCGTTGCCCGAAACAGGGCCCCACGAACTCGAACCGTTCGTCGAAGCTCTCCCCGGCGATCTGGAACGCCTTCGGCACGAACACCAGGTTGAACTGCTCGACGTGCTGCCAGCACGCGACCACCGACCGGGTCAGACCGTGCTCGGCGAGCAGTGCCGCCAGGTTGTCCCGGAACGCCGGGAGGTCCAACGGGTCGATCGTGCCGGCCATCTCGATCATGTCCTGGGAGAAGGAGTAGTGCTCGTTGGAGGCAAAGGCGGCGCTGAGCCGGCCGGCCGGCCGATCCCACCGGGCGGCCAGCAGCTGCCCGGCGATGAACGGGAAGTCGTCGTAGAGGACCAGATCCGGGACGTCGTCGTCGAGCGCGGCAGCGCTGGCCCGCAGCACCGACATGTTCTCCCGCAGATACATCAGATGCGGTCGGACACCGAGGTCGTCGGCACCGAAGACCTCGGCGGCGTCGGCGTCGATGATCTCCGAGGCGTACGGCACCACGGTCGCGCCGGCCGCCGCGACCGGCATGGCGAACCCGCCCGCAGTGACGTAGCTGACCCGGTGTCCACGCCGGACCAGCTCGGTGACCACAGCCAGGGTGGGCAGGACCAGACCGTGGCTGGCCACGTTGACGAACAGCAGATGGGCCACCGGTCGACTCCGTCCGTGGTCGTGTCCCGCACCGGGCGGCACGGGTTCAGGTCAGGACATCCAGGCGTCCGGTGCCGGACCACCGCGCCCCGGCGGCGGGAACAGCTCGTCCAACCGGGCCAGTTCGTCGGCCGCCAGTGGCCGGTCCAGGGCGCGCAGGGCACCGTCGAGGTGCTCCGGCGTACGGGGACCGACCACGGCGGCGGTCACTCCCGGCCGGTGCAGCACCCACGCCATGCCGACCTCGGCCGGGTCCCGCCCGAGGTCGGCGCAGAAGCGCTCGTACGTCTCCAGCGCCGCGCGGTGGCGGGCCAGCCCTTCAGCGGCCCTCCCCTGGGCGGATTTCACCGCCGTGCCCTGCGCCCGCTTGCGCAGCACGCCACTGAGCAGGCCACCGTGCAGCGGTGACCAGACCAGCACGCCGATGCCCTCCGCCGCGGCGGCCGGTAGCACCTCCAACTCGACGTACCGGGTGACCAGGTTGTAGACGCACTGCTCGCTGGCGAGACCGAGCAGCCGGTGTCGGCGAGCGGCCTCCTGCGCGCTGACCAGGTCCCAGCCGGCGAAGTTGGAGGAACCCACGTAGCGGACCTTGCCCTGGCGCACCAGTTGCTCCATGGCCTGCCAGATCTCGTCCCAACCGACCTCCCGGTCGACCTGGTGCATCTGGTAGAGGTCGATGGTGTCGGTCTGCAACCGACGCAGCGACGCCTCGCAGGCGGCGATGACATGCCGGGCGGACAGGCCTCGGTCGTTGGGGCTGTCGCCCATCGGATTGCCCACCTTGGTGGCCAGCACCACCGAGTCGCGGCGGGACGGATCCTTGGCCAGCCAGCGGCCGATCATCTCCTCGGTCCAACCACGGTGGACACGCCAGCCGTAGATGTCCGCGGTGTCGACCAGGTTGACCCCGCGGGTCCACGCATGGTCCAGCAGCCGGTGGGCATCCGCCTCGTCGACCCGCCCGCCGAAGTTGACGGTCCCGATCGCGACCCGGCTCACTCGCAGGCCGGTCCGGCCGAGCCGGACATGTAGCGACGCCACCCGTACCTCCCTGCGCCGGGCCGGATCCGACATCCGACGACCTCCATCACAATATAGATTTATGAAGCATGTGACGTGGGCTGATGCGAGGTCCGCAATCACGAAGAACGGATAGCGTCACTCGACGCCCTTCCACCCTTGACCACCCCTCATCAATCACTTGAGAATCATGTGGCACCTATCGAGGGGGGCGCGATGATCCCGTTGTCCAAGGTCGCCATGTCACCGGACGTCGGCCGACGCGTCTCCGCCGTGCTGCACAGCGGACGTCTGGAGCACGGGCCGACCGTGGCCGAGTACGAGGCGGCAGTCGGCGAACGCATCGGCAACCCCCGCGTCGTGTCGGTCAACTGCGGCACCGCCGGACTGCACCTGGCCCTCAGCCTCGCCGCCCGCCCCGGGCCCGGTGAAGCCGATCGGGCCGATCCGGGTGAGGTGCTGAGCACCCCGCTGACCTTCGAGGGCACCAACTGGCCAGCCCTCGCCAACGGGCTGCGGGTGCGCTGGGTCGATGTCGACCCGGCGACGCTCAACGTCGACCTCGACGATCTGGCGGCCAAGATCTCACCGGCCACCCGGGCCATCGTGGTCGTGCACTGGCTCGGATACCCCGTGGACCTCAACCGGCTCTCCGCCGTGGTGGACCAGGCCGCAGCCAGGTACGGTCACCGGCCCCTGATCATCGAGGACTGCGCGCAGGCGTGGGGGGCCACCTACCGGGGCAACCCGCTCGGCACGCACGGCAACGTCTGCGTGTTCAGCACCGGCGCGATCAAGACCCTCACCACCGGCAGTGGCGGACTGGTGGTGCTACCCGACGACGACCTGCACGAGCGGCTGCGGCTCCGCCGGTGGCTGGGCATCGAGCGAGCCTCGGACCGGATCACCGGCGACTACGACGTGGCCGAATGGGGTTACCGGTTCGTCCTCAACGAGATCGGTGGCGCGATCGGCCTGTCCAACCTGGAGCACGTCGACGAACTGCTGCGCCGGCACCGTGAGAACGCCGCCTACTACGACAAGGAGTTGACCGGTCTCGACGGCGTCGAACACACCGAACGCGCCGACGACCGGGAACCCTCGTTCTGGGTGTACCCCCTGAAGGTGCGCGACCGCCCCGCCTTCATGCGCCGGCTGCACGAGGCCGGCATCGCCAGCAGTGTCATCTCCCGCCGCAACGACGCGCACAGCTGCGTGGCGTCGTCACGAGTCCACCTGCCCGGCCTGGACTCGGTGGCCGACCGAGTGGTCTACATCCCGGTGGGCTGGTGGCTCACCGGGGAGGACCGTTCCCACGTCGTCGAAACGATCAGATCCGGCTGGTGAACCACGCCAGCCGCCACCCGACCCGAAGGGCACCGACATGCGCGTCCTGTTCGTCTCCTCCCCCGGTATCGGTCACCTCTTCCCCCTGGTCCAGCTCGCCTGGGGTTTCCGCACTGCCGGCCACGACGTGGTCATCGCGCTGGCCGAACACACCCAGAAGGCCGCCGCCGCCGGTCTGGAGGTGGTGGATGTGGCCCCGGACTTCAGCGCGGTCAAGGTCTTCGAGCAGGTGGCCAAGGACAACCCGCGGTTCGCCGAGACGGTCGCCACCCGCCCCGCCATCGACCTGGAGGAGTGGGGTGTGCAGATCGCCGCGGTCAACCGGCCGCTGGTGGACCGCACCATCGCCCTCGCCGACGACTTCAAGCCCGACCTGGTCGTCTACGAGCAGGGCGCGACCGTCGGGCTGCTCGCCGCCGCGCGCGCCGGAGTGCCCGCCGTCCAACGCAACCAGAGCGCCTGGCGCACCCGGGGCATGCACGCCTCGATCGCCTCCTTCCTGACCGACCTGATGGAGAAGCACCAGGTCACCCTGCCCAAGCCGAGCGTGACGATCGAGTCGTTCCCGCCGAGCCTGCTGCTGGAGGCCGAGCCGGAGGGCTGGTTCATGCGGTGGGTGCCGTACGGCGGTGGGACTGTCCTCGGCGACCGGCTGCCGGCGCCCCCGACCCGCCCGGAGGTGGCCATCACGATGGGCACCATCGAACTCCAGGCGTTCGGCATCGGCGCGGTGGCGCCCATCATCGCCGCCGCCGCCGAGGTGGACGCCGACTTCGTGCTGGCGCTCGGCGACCTCGACATCACCCCGTTGGGCAAGCTGCCGCCGAACATGCGTGCGGTCGGCTGGACCCCACTGCACACGCTGCTGCGGACCTGCACCGCCGTGGTGCACCACGGCGGTGGCGGCACGGTGATGACCGCGATCGACGCAGGTCTGCCGCAGTTGCTCGCCCCCGACCCCCGCGACCAGTTCCAGCACACCGCCCGGGAGGCGGTCAGCCGACGCGGCATCGGCCTGGTGAGCACCGCCGACAAGGTCGACGCTGACCTGCTGCGGCGGCTGATCGGGGACGAGTCGATGCGCGCGGCGGCGCGTGAGGTCCGGGAGGAGATGCGGGCGCTGCCCACGCCGGCGGAGACGGTACGGCGCCTCGTCGAGCGTGTCGTAACTGAGCCGGCTCACGCCGTCCGCCGGCCCGTCCGGCGGACGGCGTGACCAGTCACCGGAGGGAGAACCTCGGGTTGGCCGATGCCGTGACCCTGTTCGATCCGACCGCCGTCAACGTCCAGCGCGACCCGTATCCGTCGTACCACTGGCTGCTCCGCCACGATCCGGTGCACCGGGGTGCCCACCAGGTCTGGTACGTCTCGCGTTTCGCCGACGTCCGCGCGGTACTCGGCGACGAACGGTTCGCCCGTACCGGCATCCGCCGATTCTGGACCGACCTGGTCGGGCCCGGCCTGCTCAGCCAGATCGTCGGCGACATCATCCTGTTTCAGGACGAGCCGGACCACGGCCGGCTACGCGGGGTGGTCGGCCCGGCCTTCTCCCCGTCGGCGTTGCGCCGCCTGGAGCCGATGATCGAGGCCACCGTCGACGATCTGCTGCGCCCGGCGCGGGCCCTGGGCGCGATGGATGTCGTGGCCGATCTGGCGTATCCGCTGGCACTGCGTGCGGTGCTCGGGCTGCTCGGCCTGCCGGCTGGCGACGCCGACGCGGTCGGCTGCTGGTCGCGTGCGGTGGGCCGGACGCTGGACCGGGGCGCCACCGCCGAGGACATGCGGCGGGGGCACGCGGCCATCGCCGAGTTCACCGACTACGTGGAGCGGGCGCTGGCCGAGCGGCGCGACGACGGTGCGGACCTGCTGGCCCTGATGCTCGCCGCCCGCCGCAGCAGGCTGATGAGCCGCAACGAGATCGTCAGCACCGTGGTCACCTTCATCTTCACCGGTCACGAGACGGTGGCCAGCCAGCTCGGCAACGGCCTGCTCAGCCTGCTGCACCACCCGGATCAGTTGGAGCTGGTGCGCCGACGGCCGCACCTCGTACCACAGGCGGTCGAGGAATGCCTACGCTTCGACCCGGCAGTGCAGTCGAACACCCGGCAGTTGACCGCCGACGTCGAGTTGCACGGCCGGCGGCTACGCCGCGACGACGTCGTGGTGGTCCTCGCCGGCGCGGCCAACCGGGACCCCGGGCGGTACGACCGGCCCGACGAGTTCGACATCCGCCGCGATCCCGTCCCGTCGATGTCCTTCGGGGCGGGCATGCGCTACTGCCTCGGGGCGTACCTGGCCCGTCTTCAGCTGCGCACCGCTCTCGGCGCCATGGCCACGCTGCCGGACCTGCGCCTGGCCACCAGCCCGAACGAACTGGCCTACCAGCCTCGAACGATGTTCCGCGGTCTCACGAGGCTGCCGGTCGCGTTCACGCCGGCCGGCTGAGCCCCGCCCAGGGGTCCGACGTACGCGAGCAGGAGGAGCAGGTGCCATGAGACAACCCGTTGCCGAGTACGACGTCATCGTCGTCGGTGGCGGCCCCGCGGGGGCGTGTACCGCCGGTCTTCTCGCGCTGGAGGGGCACCGGATCCTGTTGCTGGAGCGCGAGAAGTTTCCCCGCTACCACATCGGCGAGTCGCTGATCACCGGCGTCGTCCCGACGCTGACCGCGTTGGGGCTGCTCGACCGCATGGCCGAGCTGCGGTTCCAGGTCAAGTACGGCGGCAGTCTGCTGTGGGGCGAGAACCAGACCGAACCGTGGTCGTTCCGCTTCCGAGAGGTCCGTGGTGGCCGCTACGAGTACGCCTGGCAGGTCCGGCGCGCCGAGTTCGACGCGATGTTGCTGGACCGGGCGCGGGAACTGGGCGTGCACGTCGTCGAGGGGGCGACCGTCCGGGATGCGCTGACCGACGGCGACCGGATCGCAGGCGTGCGCTATCAGCTCAAGGGCGAGTCGGACTCCGTACCGGCGCGGGCGACGATGGTGGTGGACGCCTCGGGCCAGCATCGCTGGTTGGGTCGCCGGCTCGGGCTGGTCGACTGGTACGACGACCTGCGCAACGTGGCCGTGTGGAGCTACTGGCAGGGCGCCCTGCGCTACCCGGGTGAGCACGAGGGTGACCTGCTGACCGAGAGCTGCCGGCAGGGCTGGCTATGGTACCTGCCGCTGAGCCCGCAGCTGACCGGTATCGGCTACGTCACGACCAGCGACCGGCTGGTGGCCTCCGGAATGCCGCCGGAGCAGTTGCTGGAAAAACAGATCGCGGAATCGTCCGAGGTCTCCTGGCTCACCGCGGGCGCGAAGCGGGTGGACATCTATCGCGCCGCGCGCGACTGGTCGTACACCTGCCAGCAGTTCTCCGGCCCGGGCTGGGTGCTGGTCGGCGACGCGGCCGCGTTCATCGACCCGTTGCTCGCCTCCGGGGTGACCCTGGCCATGCGCGGAGCGAGCAGCGTCGCGAAGGCGGTCCACGAGACGCTGACCGCACCGGACAAGGAACGGCACGTCATGAAGGAGTACGAGGACCGGTACCGGGACTTCCTGGGCTCGCTGCTGGAGTTGGTCCGGTTCTTCTACGACGGCGCGCACGGCAAGGAGGAGCTGCACCTGCGAGCCCAGGCCATCGTGGATCCCGACCGCAGCCTGCCTCCCAAGATCTCCTTCGTGTCGCTGCTCTCCGGGCTGGTCCGCGGGGACGAGAGCTTCGGCCCCGGCGTGATCGACGAGCATTGACCCCAACATCAAACGCTATATATTGTTAAAGTGAAGATCCTAAGATCATTCGCCCCGAGGAGTGAACTCGATGCGCACCGCCGGAACGTACATTCGTGGAATCGGGGCCTACCTTCCCAAGACCGTGACCGTCGAACACGCCGTCGCCCAGGGCTGGTATCCCGAGGAGGACATCGAGACCCACAAGCTCGGCGGCGCCGCCGTCGCCGGAGACCTACCCGCGCCGGAGATGGCCCTCCGCGCCGCACAGGACGCCCTGAAAACCAGCGAGCTGAATCGCGGTGACATCGACCTGCTGCTCTACGCCGCCGCCTGGCACCAGGGCCCCGAAGGCTGGATCGCCCACGCGTACCTCCAGCACTACCTGCTCGGCGGCGTGCCCCGGGCGAGCGAGATCCGGCAGGGCTGCAACGGCATGTTCACCATGCTGGAACTGGCCGCGAGCTACCTCAAGGCCGTGCCCGAACGCACCGCCGCGATGCTGGTGGCCGCCGACAACTACGGGACCCCGCTATTGGACCGCTGGCGGACCAACCTCGGGTTCATCCTCGGCGACGCCGCCTCGGCGGTGGTGCTGAGCACCGAGAGCGGCTTCGCCGAACTGCTGTCGGTCTGCTCGATCACCGTGCCGGAGGCCGAGGAGGTCCACCGCGGCGGCGAGCCGATGTTCCCGCCCGGCGCGACCCTCGGCAAGGATCTCGACTTCGGCGCGCGGCTCTTCTACCACATCACCGAGCAGACGCCTGTGCTCGCCGTGCTGGGCGAGGCCCAGGAGACCATGACGACCGTGGCCGAGCAGGCGCTCTCCGAAGCCGGCATCGACACCACCGATCTGACCCGCGTCTCCTTCATGAACTACTCCCGCGAGGTGGTGGAGCAGCGCTGTATGGCACCACTCGGCCTCGGCATGGAGAAGTCCACCTTCGATTTCGGCCGCATGATCGGCCACTGCGGCGCCAGCGACCACCTCCTCGCCCTGCACCACCTGCTGCGTACCGGCGAGCTGACGGCCGGTGACCACGTGCTCTGGCTCGCGATGGGCCCCGGCGTCGAGTTCACCGCAGCCGTGCTGCGCATCCTGCACACGCCCGACGGCCTGTGACCGGCCCGGAAGCCGCCACCCGACCCACGGAGGTACGACGATGACCCGGGATGACCCTGCCGGCCGCCCCTTCCAGGTGGCCGTCGTCGGTGTCGGCTGCCGGCTGCCCGGCGACGTCGACAGCCCCGACGCCCTCTGGGAACTACTGCTCAAGGGCGGCCAGACCAGCGGAGAGATCCCCACCCAGCGGTGGCGGGCGTACCGCGAGCGAGGCCCGGAGTACGAGGCGGTCCTGCGGGGGACGGTCACCGCCGGCAGCTACCTCGACGACATCGCCGGCTTCGACGCCGAGTTCTTCGGCCTGACCCCCCGCGAGGCCGCCGAGATGGATCCGCAGCAGCGGATCCTGCTGGAGGTCGGCTGGGAAGCCCTGGAACACGCCGGCCTGCCACCGACCGGGCTGGCCGGCAGCGACACCGGCGTCTTCGTCGGAGTCAGCACCACCGACTACGGCGACCGGCTGCTGGAGGACCTGCCCACCGTCGAGGCGTGGACCGGCATCGGCGCGGCCACCTGCGCACTGGCCAACCGCATCTCGTACGCCCTGGACCTGCGCGGACCGAGTGTCGCCGTCGACACCGCCTGTTCGGCGTCGCTGGTCGCGGTCCACCTGGCCTGCCAGAGCCTGCTGCTCGGCGAGAGCACCGTCGCCCTGGCCGGCGGCGTCAACCTGGTGCTCGCGCCCGGACAGAACGTGTCGCTGAACGCCGCCGGCACGCTCGCGCCCGACGGGGTCAGCAAGTCCTTCGACCGCGACGCCGACGGCTACGGCCGAGGTGAGGGCTGCGGTGTCCTGGTGCTCAAGCGACTCGACGACGCGGTCCGGGACGGCGACCGGGTGCTGGCCGTGATCATCGGCAGCGCGGTCAACCAGGACGGACGCACCGACGGAATCATGGCGCCCTCCGGGGAGGCCCAGCAACACGTCGTACGCCGTGCCTGCGCCCGCGCCGGCGTCACACCCGACAGCGTCGACTACGTGGAGGCACACGGCACCGGCACCCGACTGGGCGACCCGGTCGAGGCCGGCGCGCTCTCCGCGGTCTACGGCACCGGCCGGCCGCCGGAACGACCCTGCCTGATCGGGTCCATCAAGTCGAACATCGGCCACCTGGAGGGCGCGGCCGGCGTCGCCGGACTGATGAAGGCGATCCTCGCGCTGCACCGGGGCCAGATTCCCGGCACCCCGCTGCGCGGCCGGTCGATTCCCGCGGTCGATGGCGACGGCACGGGGTTGCGACTGGTCACCAGCCCGCTGCCCTGGCCCCGTCGGGACGGGCCTCGCCGGGCCGCCGTCTCCGGCTTCGGATACGGCGGCACCATCGCCCACGTACTCCTGGAACAAGCCCCGCCCCTGCCGTCGACCGACACTGCGGACGACGACGAAGGTCAGCCCATGGTGCCGCTGTCCGCCCGCTCCGCCGCCGCCCTTCGCGCACAGGCCGGCCGGCTCGCCGACCGGCTCGCCGCCGACGACCGGACGAGCCTGGCCGACATCCGGCACACCCTGGCACACCGACGCGCCCACCTGAGCCACCGCGCCGTGGTCACCGGTACCGACCGCGGCGACCTGACCGCCGCGCTGCGCCAACTCGCCGACGACCAGACGGACGCCGGCACCGTGTCCGGGGTCGCACCGGGCGGCCGCTCCGCGCGCCCGGTGTGGGTGTTCTCCGGGCACGGCTCGCACTGGGCCGGAATGGGCCACGACCTGCTCAGTCACGAACCGGCGTTCGCCGCCGCGATCGACGAGATCGAACCGGTGGTCGCCGAGGAGGCGGGCTTCTCGCTCCGCACCGCCCTCGGCGCTGCGGAACTGGGCGGCGTCGACCGGATCCAGATCCTGACCTTCGCCATGCACCTCGGTCTCGCCGCCCTGTGGCGGGCGTACGGGATGCGACCGGCGGCGGTCATCGGCCACTCGGTCGGCGAGGTGGCCGCCGCCGTCACCGCCGGAGTGCTGAGCCCGGTCGACGGTGCCCGACTGATCTGCCGCCGCTCCGCCCTGCTGCGCCGCGCCGCCGGGCGAGGCGCGATGGCCATGGTGACCCTGCCCTTCGCCGACGTCGCCGAACGGCTGGCCGGCCGGGCCAACCTGGTCGCGGCCATCGCCTCCGCCCCCGCCGCCACGGTGGTCTCCGGCGACATCGGCGCAGTGGACGAGATCATCGAGCAGTGGCCGGCCGACCGGATCGCCGTTCGCCGGGTGCAGTCCGATGTGGCCTTCCACAGCCCGCACATGGACCCGCTCGTCGACGAGTTGCGCGCCGCGGTGCTCGACCTGGCCCGGGCACCGGCCGTGGTGCCGATGTACTCGACGGTGCTCGACGACCCACGCGCGACGCCCAGGTGCGACGGTGACTACTGGGCGGCCAACCTGCGTCGCCCGGTACGCCTGGTCCAGGCGGTCGAGGCCGCCCTGGCCGACGGACATCGTGCCTTCCTTGAGATCTCCGCGCACCCGGTGGTCGCCCACTCGCTGCGGGAGACCGCCGACCACGCCGACATCGCCGACGTGTACATCGGCACCACCTTGCGGCGGCACGCCCCCGGCCACCGCACCATGGCGGCGGCAGTCGCCGGGGCGTACTGCCACGGGGTCGAGGTCGACTGGACGCGCCGCTACCCGCGGGGCCGGCTCGTCGACCTGCCCCACTACGCCTGGCAGCACCGCCAGCACTGGCGTGAGCCCGAGCCACCGGGCACCGCGGGTGGGCACGACATCGGGTCGCACACGCTGCTCGGCACCCCCACCAGTGTGGCCGGCAGCGAGCTACGCCTCTGGCACACCGTGCTCACCGACGCCACCCGCCCGTACCCGGGCAGCCATCAGGTGCAGGGCGCGGAACTCGTGCCGGCGGCGGTGTTCGTCGCCACGTTCCTCGCCGCCGCCGACCGCGAAGGTGCTCCCGTGGCGTTGCGGGAGCTGTCGATGCGAGTCCCGCTCGCCACCCACCTGCGCCAGGAGATCCAGGTGGTCGACGACGAAGGCCAACTGCGGCTCGCCTCCCGACCGGCCAACGGCGACCCGGCACCGTGGCTGACCCATGCCACCGCCCTGGCCGTGCCGGCGACCGGCCCGGTCGACGGCACCGTGGCCACACCGCCGGCCGGCGGTGTGGTCGCCGACGTCGGTCTGGTCGGAGCCCACCTGACTGCCGTGGGGGTGCCGGCCACCGCGTTCCCCTGGATGGTGGACCGTCTGATCATCGCCGAAGGCGGCCTGCGGGCGCGGGTCCGCTTCCCGGAGTCGGCCGGCGGCTGGGCGGCGATCGTCGACGCGGCCGTCTCCATCGCACCGGTCGTCTTCCCCGGTCCGCCCCGACTGCGCCTGGTCGACGGCGCCGAGTGGGTCGAGATGGCCGGCGCACCGCCGACGGTCGCGGTGATCGACGTGATTCGCGACGCCGCCCGAGAGGACACCGCCTCGGTCCTGGTCAGCGCGCCCGACGGCACGATCGTCGCGCAGCTCGCCGGCTTGCGGTACCCGGTGGTGCCGGACGCTCCGGACGTACCGGCCGACCAGTCCGGAGCGGCCGGCGGGTCGCCGTCCACGATGGACCCGGACGAATTGCGCGAACGCCTGATCGACGAGGTGCGCGCCGCGATCGCCGCGGAGATGAAACTCCCCGTCGAGTCACTGGACCCGCGTCTGCCCCTCGTGCAGCAGGGCATGGACTCGGTGATGACCGTCATCGTACGGCGGCGGCTGGAGAAGACGTACCGCCAGGTGCTGCCGGCCTCGCTGTTCTGGCAGCAACCGACCATCGTGGCGATCGCGGCCGAACTGACCGAGTTGATCGCCGCCCCGCCGCAGCCGGCCGGGGCGGCCGCCCGCTGACCCACCGGACGCGCCCCACCGGAGGACCGCATGGCACCGACCACGAGCAATCCCCAGCCCGGGCTGCGGCACCGGATGCAACACCTGGTCTACGGGTTCTTCACCGCCCAGACGCTGCACGTCGCCGCCCGGCTGCGGATACCGGACCTGCTCGCCGACGGCAAGGCCGACGTCGCCGCGCTGGCCGAGGCCACCGACACACACGCACCGTCGCTGCGACGGCTACTGCGGGCGCTGGTGTTCCTGGAGGTGCTGGAGGAGCCGGAGCACGGCATCTTCGTCCTCACCGAACAGGGCGAGTTGTTGCGGTCGGACGCCATCGGGTCGATGCGGGAACTGGTGCTGCTGCTCTCCGGGCCGGAGAGCTGGGCCGCCTGGGGGCAGCTCGAACACAGCGTCCGCACCGGCGAGGTGGCCTGGGAGCATGCGCACGGGCAGAGCTGTTTCGCCTACCTCGCCGCGAACCCCCGGCGGCAGGCGGCGTTCAACGCGGCCATGGCGGAGGGATCCCGGGCGTTCGTGCCGACGTTGTTGTGCACGTACGACTTCTCCGACCTGGAAACCGTGGTGGACGTCGGCGGTGGCAGTGGGGATCTGCTCGCCGGGGTCCTCGCCGCGCACCCGCGGCTGCGGGGGACGGTCTTCGACACCCCCGACGGCGTGGCCGACGCCGCGCGCACGCTCGCCGCGCAGGGCGTGGCCGACCGGTGCGAGGTCCGGGCCGGGGACTTCCTCCGGTCGGTGCCGTCGGGCGCGGACGCCTACCTGCTCAAGAGCGTCCTGCACGACTGGGACGACGACCAGTGTGTGGCGGTGCTGCGTACCGTCCACCGAGCGACCCGGCCGGACAGCCGGATCCTGCTCGTGGAGTCCGCCATGCCACCGACCGTCAGCACCAGCCCGAGCATCGCTCAGGTGGTCATGAACGACCTGAACATGATGGTGTGCCACGGCGGGCGGGAACGCACCGTGGCCGAGTTCCGGGAGCTGTTGCGCGCGGCGGGTTTCCAGCTGGAGTCCGTCGCGCCCTGCCCGGCACCGAGCGTGATGTGTGTGCTGGAGGCGACGCCGGTGCCGGTGACGAACGGAACGCAGCCATGACCAGCGTCGGTGACCTGCACACCACCGGGCCCACCGCCCCGCCGGCCCACGCCACGATGGTCCGCATTCCCGGTGGCACCTTCCTCCAGGGTTCGCCGGAGCGGACGTTGGACTGGCTGGAGGCCGAGGGGCAGGCCTTCCCCCGGGACTGGTTCACCGACGAGACGCCGCAGCGACCGGTGACCCTGCGCGACTACCTCATCGACCGGTACCCGGTGACCGTCGCCGAGTTCGCCGACTTCGTCGCCCGCACCGGGTACGTGACCTCGGCCGAGCGAGCCGGCGGCAGCATGGTCTACAGCGACTACTGGGAAATCCGCGAGGGCGCGTGTTGGCACCGTCCTGCCGGCTACGGCAGTGGCATCCGCAACTGCGGCGAGCACCCGGTCGTGCACATCTCGTACCCCGACGCCGAGGCCTACGCGACGTGGGCGGGCAGGCGGCTACCGACCGAGTCGGAGTGGGAACGGGCGGCGACCGGGCGGGCGTACCGGCTCTGGCCCTGGGGCGACACCTGGGACCCGACCCGGGCCAACACCGCCGAGTGGACCGGCGGCAGCCTCCGCGGGCTCGACGAGTGGCGGCAGTGGTGGTCGGGGATCCACAACGCTCAGGGGCCGGTGCCGCAGACCACACCGGTCGGCGCGTTCTCACCGCACGGCGACAGCCCCGACGGCTGCGCCGACATGACGGGCAACGTGTACGAGTGGACCTCCACCACCGCCCACCTGTACGCGCCCGAGACCCGCTGTGACCCCACCATCCACCTGGTGATGGGCCGGTTCCGGGCGATCCGGGGCGGCTCCTGGATGAACTTCCGCTACCAGGTCCGGTGCGCGGAGCGGCTCTACGGAGATCCCACCGGCTGGTCCAACTTCGCCCTCGGCTTCCGCTGCGCCGACGACCCACCCGAGTCCGGCGCCGAACACCACGGGAGGTAGCAAATGGTCACGGTGCTGCTGTCGGCGGGCTGGGCCCACCGCGGGCAGAAGACGTTCGCGTGCCACGAAGGCACCGTCCGCGACGTCATCCGGGAGTTCGTCGAGTCCTACCCGCACTACCGGCGCCGGCTGCTCGACGACGACGGTGAGCCGCTGACCTACTACAACGTCTACCTCGACGGCGACCTCGTCAAGGCCACCGACCGATCCCGGGTGGCCGCCCCCGCCGACAGCACGGTGGCCATCGTTCCGCCTCTGGCCGGGGGGTGACCCTTCGGCCGGTCGGGTCGCCGTCACCCACCAGGGTCAACCTTTGGAGTAGTCATGGTCCTGCCGCACACAGAAGCCCGACCTCGTCCGGGGCACGCCGACCGGGAGCACCTCGTCGCCCGGCTGGCCCGGTCGGCACGACACCGCCCGCGTCCGGTCGCCGACCTGGAAGCCTGGCTGGACGCGCGGGCGCGGGCCAACCCCTTCGAGATCACCGAGGTGCCGTTCGCCGAGCTGGCCGGGTGGTCGTTCGCGCCGCACAGCGGTGATCTGGTGCATGACAGCGGCCGGTTCTTCAGTGTCGAGGGCCTGCACGTACGCACCGACGGCGGGCCGGTCGACGAGTGGTGGCAGCCGATCATCCACCAGCCGGACCGGGCCATCCTCGGCATCCTGGCCCGTGAGATCGACGGCGTGCTGCACTTCCTTCTTCAGGCCAAGATGGAGCCGGGCAACATCAACGGCATCCAGTTCTCCCCCACCGTGCAGTCCACCCCCAGCAACTACCTGCGGACGCACCGAGGGGCACGGTCCCGATACGTGGAGTACTTCCTGGAACCCGAGCGTGGACGAGTGCTGGTGGACGTGCTCCAGTCGGAGCAGGGCTCGTGGTTCCGCGGCAAGCGCAACCGCAACATCCTCGTCGAGGTGACCGACGACATCGAACCGCACCAGGACTTCGTGTGGCTCACCCTCGGCCAGATCCACGACCTGCTGCACCGACAAAACCTCGTCAACATGGACGCCCGTACCGTGCTGTCCTGCCTGCCCGACCACGCGGTCGCGGCCGACCCCGCCGATTCGGGCATCGCCGCCGCCGTAGCGCGGTCCTCGCTGGCTGACGACGACGCGGCGTGGCAGCCGTTGCTCCAGGTCCGCAACTGGTTGACCGCCAACAAGGCCGGCCGGACCCTGATGGCTCACCAGGTGCCACTGCGGCAGGTACGCGACTGGCACCACGGCGATGTCGACATCCGGCACCGCTCCGGCCGGTTCTTCCGGATCGTCGGGCGTGCCGTGCGGGCCAGTAACCGGGAGGTGACCCAGTGGCGGCAGCCGCTCCTGGCCCCCTGCGGCACCGGTCTGGTCGCCTTCGTCGTCCGGCGTCTCGGCGGCGTCCTGCACGTGCTCGCCCACGCCGACCTACGACCCGGCTACCGAGACATCGTGGAGCTGGGCCCGACTGTGCAGTGCACTCCAAACAACTTCACCGGCGCAAACCGCCCCGCCTACCTGGACCTCGTCTGCTCCGACCAGGTCCAGGTGCACTACGACGTCCTCCAGTCCGAGGAGGGCGGACGGTTCCACCACGCGGTGACGCGGCACCTGGTGGTGGAGGTGGGCCCGGAGTTCCCGGCCACGACCCCACCGGACTACACCTGGGTGACCCTGCGCCAGCTCACCGCCATGACCGCGTTCAGCTACCAGGTCAACATCGAGGCGCGTAGCCTACTGCTCTGCCTGCGGGCGCTGGCATGAGTGGGTACCAGGATCCGCCGACCGGCGACCACCCCGGCGCGCCGGGGTCGTCCGGGCCGACCGATCCGGGCATCGACGCGTTTCCGCTGCCCCGGCGCTGCCCCTTCAGCCCACCTGCCGAGTACGCGCGACTACGCGCCGAGCACCCGGTCGTCCGGCTGCCGATGCTCGGCGGTGACACGGCCTGGGTGGTCTCCCGGCACGCTGACGTCCGGCAGGTGCTCAGCGATCCCCGGATGAGCGCGGACCGACGCCGACCCGGCTTCCCGAAGTTCGCGCCGACCACGGAAAGCCAGCGGCAGGCGTCGTTCGCGAACTTCCGTCCACCGTTGAACTGGCTGGACCCGCCGGAGCATGCCATCGTCCGGCGGCAGATCGTCGACGAGTTCTCCATGCGCCGGGTCCGGCAGTTACGGGCGTTGGTCGAACGGGTGGTCGACACCCATCTCGACGCGTTGGCCGCCGCCGCACCCGGTGCCGACCTGGTGTCGACGTTCGCCTACCCGGTGCCATCACAGGTGATCTGTGAGGTGCTCGGCGTGCCCTACGGCGAGCACGAGTTCTTCGAGCGCCGTTCGACGCTGATGTTCCGCCGGAGTGCGCCGGCCGACGAACGCGCCCGCTGCGCCCGGGAGATCCGCGATCTTCTCGACGTGGTGGTTACGGACAAGGAGCGCCGTCCCGGCGACGACGTGCTCAGCCGGCTGCTGTACCGGCAGCGCGGTGCCGGTGGCGTGGACCACGAGGCCGTGGTCAGCACGGCTTTCGTGCTGCTGGTCGCCGGGCACGTCACCACGTCCAACATGATCGCGTTGAGCGTGCTGGCCCTGCTCACTCATCCGGCCCGGCTGGCCCGGCTACGCGCCGAACCGGAGCGGTTCCCGGCCGCCGTGGAGGAACTGCTGCGGTACTTCACCGTGGTCGAGGCGGCGACGGCCCGCACCGCCACCGCCGATGTCACGATCGGCGGGGTGACCATCAGGGCCGGCGAGGGAGTGGTGGCGCTGGGGCAAGCAGCGAACCGTGATCCGGCGGTGTTCGAAGACCCCGACGAGTTCGACCCGGACCGGGACGCCCGTGCGCACCTCGCCTTCGGCTACGGCCGGCACGTCTGCCCGGGTCAGCATCTCGCTCGGTTGGAGCTGGAGGTCGCACTCAGCCGCCTGTTCCGGCGGCTGCCCGGCCTGAGACTGGCGACGGAGGTCTCCGACCTGCCTCTCAAGGAGGACAGCAACATCTTCGGGTTGTACGCCCTACCGGTCGCCTGGTGATCCGAGCGAGTATCGGGCGACCCCGGCGGCTTCGAGCTGACCAGCCCGTGTCCCGGCCCCGTTCCACGGTGGCCGGCGACGTACTCACGGCATCGGACAGGGCCCGGTCAGGGCCGTCCGGTGACCAACTTCTCCCACGCGCCGCCGATCCGATCGGCCGTCGCCGTGGCCGCCGCCAACTGCTCGGGTCCGGCGGTGGCGATCCAGTCGACCGCCCGTCCCTCGGGCAGTTCGCCGGCCAGGTGGTCCCCCAAGGCCAGCAGACCCATCTCCCAGCCCGCGCCCAGCCCCCAGATGCCGGGACCGGCGTTCGGCACGATGTCCGCCGGCACCGGAGCGTGCTCCAGTTCCAGCACGGTGGACTCACCGTCCGGGGTGAGCCGTAGCTGAACCTCGCTGCTGCCACCGCCCGACTCCCAGGTCAGGCCGATCAGGCTGGGGCGCTCGCACCGGCGGATCTCGCCGCTGGCGTTGCCCTCCAACTGGAAACGCCCACCGGCCCGGAGGTCACCGGCGATGGGCAGGAACCAGCGCACCAAACGCTGCGGATCGGTGATGGCGTCCCACACCTCCTCAGGGGAGGCGTCGTAGCTGCGCCGGAGCACCAGGATGCTCATGCCGTTCGGGTGTTCCCGCAACTCGCGGTCGGTGTCCTGGAGCCCGTCGAAGATCCTGCTCATTGCCCTCGTGGCCTTCCTGCGGGTGCATCCTCACACCGGATTCGATCCGGCGACACCCGAGGACCTTAGCAGCCAGAACTCGCGCTATGTCCCATCTGTACCGGGACGACGGCCACGAGTCGTGCCGGCCCGCCTGGGCACAGCAGAACGCGGCGGCGGATGCCCGGCGGCGGAACGTCAGGCAGCGCCACGCGTCCGGCGGCGCAGGAGCAGCACCACCACGACGAGCAGCACGAGGCCGTCCAGCGCGAGCAGGGCGGCACCCATCGGGTCCACCCCGTGGGTATGGGCCGCGTCGTCGGTCGCGGGCGCCGACCCGGCGGGCGCCGACCCGGCGGGCGCCGACCCGGCGGGCGCCGCAGCGTCTGGAGAGCCGACGGTGAAGCGGGCGATACCCGAGACGGTACCCCCGTCGACGGTCACCACGTGGTAGGCCACCGCGAGCTGACCGGGCCGGGTCACGGCGATGTGCTGCCGCAGACCGTCGTCGGCGTCGAGCACGGCCGACCCGACGTTCAACCGGATCCGATCGGCGTCGTAGACCACGATGTGCGAGCGACCGGGGTCGGGCTCACCGGCGACCCGGATGCGTACCGTGGTCGGCTGGTCCGGCAGGACCGCTCCATCGGCCGGTTCCATCGCGAGCACCTCGACCGCCCGCCACGCTTCCGCGTCGGTACCGGCCCGGCCGACCAGCATCAGCACGGCCACCAGCGCCGCCAGGCAAATGGCGGCGCCGGCGTAGATACGACCGGTGGTGGACATCCCACCCCGATCAGCGTCCGGCGGCTGCGGCCGGCAGACGCGGGTTGACCAGGCGACCGGCGCACGAGCAGCGCATGGCCGCCCTCTCGGTCGCGTTGGGACGCAGGTGCAGGTACATCGCGAGCAGCATCGGGATGAAGACGACCGAGTTGTAGAACAGGTGCAGTTCCACCCGGGGCACCACCAGTTGCAGGATGCTGACCGGCCCTTCCTCGCCGGCGATCCGGAAACTGCTGTGCGCCTGGATCAGCAGCAGCGCGTGCTCGATGTGGTGCCAGAACTGCAGGGCGAGAGCCACCGTCCACCACGCCCTCGCGCGGCCGGTGAAGCCCGGCAGCAGCAGGAAGAGCCCGACCAACATCAGGATGGCGTACCCGTAGTGCAGCCACTCGGAGCTGACCAGCCAGGGGAACGGCATCCCCAGCACGCCGCGTGCCTCCGGCCGCGCCCAACCGAGCACCCAGATCTGGTACGCCTGCACAAGGTGTTCCGCCCAGTGCGCCACCACCACCGCCATATAGACCGCAAGCGCGATCCGGTGGTATCGGTCGTTCAGGGGTGAGATCAGGCCAGACGATTTGGTTCCCGCGGCAGGTGTCATGGGTCCTCTACTCCACACTGGAAGCCGTGTACAACCACTTTAAGAACCTTGTCGTCGGCGCGTGTCTCTGAGCTTGCCGTCTATGTCCAGGACAGCTCCAAGGGCTGGTCCGCCCGACACGGCAGCTATATACATTGAAAGCTCATCGTCGGATCGCGGGAGTGAGCAGATGCACCAGCGGCACATTCTCTTCGCCAACGTCCAGGGACACGGACACATCCACCCCTCACTCGGCCTGGTGAGCGAGTTGGTTCGGCGTGGCCACCGGATCAGCTACGTCACCACCCCGCTCTTCGCCGACGTGGTGACCGCGGCCGGCGCCACCGTGGTGCCGTACAAGTCCGAGTTCGACACCTTCCACGTACCCGACGCCGTCACCAAGGCGGACGCGGAAACCCAGTTGCACCTGGTGTACGTCCGGGAGAACGAAGCGATCCTGCGCGCCGCCGAAGACGGGCTCGGCGACGACATCCCAGATCTCGTGGTCTACGACGTCTTCCCGTTCATCGCCGGCCGGTTGCTGGCGACCCGGTGGCGTCGTCCGGCCGTCCGCCTCAGCGCCGGTTTCACCGCCAACGAGCACTACTCCTTCTTCGAGGAACTGTGGAAGAGCCACGGTCAGCGCCACCCCGCGGACGTGCCGGAGGTCAACCACGTGATCGTCGATCTGCTCGCCCGCTACGAGGTGCACACCCCGGTCCGACAATTCTGGAACGAGATCGAGGACCTCAACATCACGTTCCTGCCGAAGTCCTTCCAGCCCTTCTCGGAAACCTTCGACGACGACCGTTTCGCCTTCGTCGGGCCGACGCTGACCGACCGGCCGGTACGCACCGGCTGGCAGCCCCCCACTCCGGACACTCCGGTGATCCTGGTGTCACTCGGCAACCAGTTCAACGAGCATCCCGAGTTCTTCCGGACCTGCGCCGAGGCGTTCGCCGGCACCCGGTGGCAGACGGTGCTGGCGATCGGTACCTTCCTCGACCCCACCGTTCTGGAGCCATTGCCGCCGAACGCGGAGGCCCATCCGTGGATCCCGTTCCACGAGGTCCTGCCGCACGCGGATGCCTGTGTCACCCACGGTACGACCGGTGCCGTGCTGGAATCCCTGGCAGCCGGCGTACCGCTGGTCCTGGTGCCGCACTTCGCGACCGAGGCCGCACCGTCGGCGCGCCGCGTCGTCGAGCTGGGGCTCGGCTACGAACTGACGCCGGAGCAGGTCGAGCCGGCGACCATCCGGGCGACCGTGCAACGGTTCCACGACGACACGGCGCTGCGCGAGCGGGTCGATCGGATGCGACACGAGATCCTGACGGCCGGTGGCCCGCCGGCGGCAGCCGACCGGATCGAGACGTACCTGGACCAGTCCCGGGGATGATCAGGCCCACCGCCCCGCGCGATACCGACCGTCAGCGGCGGGCGCGGTGGGTCACCGTGCGTTTCACCGTGCCGTCAGGGTTGAAGGTCGTCCACTCACCGACCTTCTTGTCGCTGTCGTAGTCACCCCGGTCGATCATGTCACCGGCGGCGTTCCACCTCGTCCAGGTACCGTGCTTGCGCTCGTGGTCGAATCCACCCCGCTGCATGATCCCGCCGGACGAGCGATACCACACCCACTCGCCGTGCACGGTCCCGTTGTCGAAGCCACCCTCCGCACGCAACCTGCCGTCGGCGAAGAAGTGCCGCCAGGTGCCCTGCCGCTCGCCCTCGACATACTCGCCAACCATCACACCGCCGTGCGGGTCCGGGTCGGTCCAGAGGCCGGTCTTGCGGCCCTGCGCGTCCTTCTCGTCCGGGGTCGGTGGGGTACTCACGTGCGTTCTCCTATTCGCTCAATGGCCACCGCTCGATGATCGAGCGCAGTGGTGCGGTGTCGAGATGATGGACCTTGGTGCGGCCGACCCGTTCGGACCAGACCAGGCCAGCCTGTTCCAGTACGGCCAGGTGCTGGGAGATCGCCTGTCGGGTCGAGGTGGTGCCATGCTCGGCGAACAAGCGGTTATGGATCTCGAACAGGCTCAGCCCGTCGGCGCGGGCGAGCTCGTCCATGATCCGCCGCCGCGTCATGTCGGCCAGCGCTCGGTAGAGCAGCACCCGTCAACCATAGGTAATCCGACACTTGCCTATCAAGGCCTCGCCTTCTCGCATCCTGCGCCATCGCGGGCGCGCTCTGTCGATTGTGTTCATTCGCCCGGCGTACTGCCCGGATGCCGACCACCGGGGTAATGGCGAGGCGACGAGGACCCGACACCGGTGGGCGGGCACGTCCGGTACGCCGACGGTTTTGCCGAGCAACGAAAGAGGCTTCCGCAAATCGCTGACCTGCGGAAGCCCTCTCGCTGTCGGGGCGGCCGGATTTCGTTTGTGACCCTACCGCCGTCGTTGGCTTCGTTGGTGCAGCCGCTGCGTTCATGTTTCACCGCGCCGTCGTTCGCGGCGTTCTGTGCGTTGCTGGTCGGGCAGGTGGCGGCGGTGCGGCGGCGCACGGTGTGTGGGATGTGGATCGGGGCTGGGTTGTCGCGGTTGGTGCATCACGGGCGGGCGCACTGGTGACGTTGTTTCGTCGGTACGGGCGTAAGGTCCACGCCGCCGGGTGGCAGCACGACGGATCCCGAGAGCAGCGAGCGGGCTTGGAGGAGGTAGTAGCCCGGAAACGCCGAGCCATCCACACGGTCAGCGGGACTGGTGAAGCGGTGGCTGGGCCTGAGGTAGAGCTCGCCCGCTCAACGGTCGAAGCGTCGGTCGATCACCGTCTGCTCGACGTCGTCGTGGCGAGCCTGGCGATCGTCGCGGAGAGCCACACAAGACCCAGGGCCGCTCCCGTGAAGAAGAGCAGGACGCTTGCCGCCGAACCGACGAAACCGGCGACGACGACCACCGGAACGATGCGAGAAGCCAGCGCCCAGCCACGCCGGCCCTGGGCGGAGAAGCGACGTGCGAGCGCGATGAACGCCGCGCACAACGCCAGGTAGCCGATCATGCCGCCGGCCATGTGGACGGCGCCGTGGGTGCTGAGAGTGGTCGGGCCGTCGGAGGTGCCGACGGGGAAGCCGGCACCGGGGTCGGCGACGAACACCGCGCTGACCAGGAATGAGGCGCCGAACACGGTGACCAGTGGGGGTGCCCAGGTGGTGCCTGGCCCGTCCTGCAGCGCCCGCCGCAGGCCGACCGCGCCAGCGATGATCAGCATTCCGCAGACGACGAAATTCATCACCTGGATCCAGCCCAGATCTCCGAGGCTGAGCTGGCTGATGGCGTTGCGGGTGAAGTCGAAGCCCTCGCGGGTCAGGCCCTGTATCACGCCCGCCGCCAGGAACAGCGGGCCCGCGGCGATACCGCAGCCCATCAGCAACGGGTTCGTTGGACGAGTTCGAGTACTGGTGGTTCGGGGCCGCGCGCCCGCCGGCGCAACCGGCTCGACGGTGCTTTCGATGTTCATGCGTGGGTTCCCATCGGTAGGAGTCGAAGCGGTGATGACCTCCAGTCTTCGGCGGCCGGCAGCATCCATCAAGCCAAGATCGAACAAGGATCGTTGACCTGAATTCAACGAACAGGCCGAGATGTTCAGGCGCCGGAAACGTCCTGAACGGCCAGCTGGGCGTCACCTCGGCAGTCCCGCCGCTGCGCGACTGCCCGGCTTGGGAGGTTGGAAGCGGTGCTGTCACGGAACACAGCTGCGGTGACCACGACCATCAGCCGGTGCCGGGCACCTCGCCGGGCCCGTGGATCAGGCAGACCGGCAAGCGCTTCGGGCAGCCCACCGGCGGTTTCGACAACGCTCAGAGCCGGTGCGCAGGACAAGGACGAGATCAGCGATGATGGCAGTGCGGGCATGACTCACTTCGGGCGATCAGCATGGCGTAGAGAACCTGATGATCTTCTGAGCCGGTCATGCCCGTCTTGCTGCCACCAACAGCGGCGCTTCTACTCCAAGCCCCACAAGTCAGACACCGTCACGACTTTGCCGGGGCCCTGGCCGATCAGGTGGGTGCGGTGAACACGATGCTCGACCAGCTGACGGCGTGGAGCGGCGCGCTGGCGACCCTACGGGCTGGCACGACGATGGCGACGCCCCAGTCCGGAACCTAGAGCCCTCGTCGCGTTGTCCGGGTCTTTTCGGTCGGGTTCAGCCGCGGGGGCGCAGTTGGACGGTGGGCAGGGCCGGGGCCGGCAAGGGAGCGGGCTGGCCGGCGGGGTAGGGACCGAACCGGGGGTACGGCGCGTGGTCGGGATACCTGCCGCCGGCGGGCGGATCGGCCGCTTCTGCATCGATCTCGGCCTGCCAGGCCGCCCGGTAGGCGACGATCTCGTCGTGGGTGCGGCCGATGAAGTTCCACCACATCACGATCTGCTCCCCCAGCGGCACCCCGCCGATGAGCATCGCCCGCACCGGCGTGTCCCCGGCCTGGAGCGGCAGGGACTCCCGTCCGACGGGCCGGTAGGCCAGATGGCCCACCGGCACCGGGGTCCCGTTGAGGACCAGGTCCCCGGCGTCGAGCAGCACGCCGTGCTCGAAGGTCGGATCCAGCTCCAACTCCACCCGGGCCCCGGCCTCCAGCAGGATCTCGGCGGCCAGCAGCGGCGGGGTGTGGGTGCGGACCGGGGAGGTGGACCCGGCCATCGACCCGATGGGAACCCGCAGCACCGCTCCGGCCAGTTCCACCGGCTCCGGCGCGTGGTGCTCGAAGGTCGGGGCCATGTGCCGGGTGGCCTCGGGTAGGGCGTACCACAGCTGCACCCCGTGCAGGGTCGTGGTGTCCGGGGTGGAGAACTCCTGGTGGGAGATCCCGCGCCCGGCGATCATCAGGTTGACCTCGCCGGGGCGAACGATCGCCTCGTAGCCGGCGGAGTCGAGGTGGGAGATCTCGCCGGTGAACAGCCAGCTCACCGTCGCCAGGCCGGTGTGGGGGTGGCGGGCCACGGTCATGCCCCCGGACTCGGAGACCAGGTTCGGGCCGTAGTGGTCGACGAAGCACCAGGAGCCGACCAGGGACCGGGCCCGCTGCGGCAGGGTCCGGCGCACGGTCATCGCCCGCGGCCCGCCCAGGGGCACCTCGCGCGGGGTCAGCAGCTGGGTGGTGGCCCGGCCGGGGTCCTCGGCGCAGACCACTTCCTGCGGGTTCACGTCCAGGTTGGTCATCGCGCGGTGCTGGCCGTGAAGCGGTACGGGGTGGTCATGGGGCTCCTCGTCGTCGCGGGCCGGCGCCAGGTGCGATCCTAGCCTCGGTAGACACTTGTTGCCCGTCTCCACAAGATCTACGGCGCGGAGCGGGCCGAAGGGAAAACGATGCACAAATGGTTCCGGCCAACCAACTCGGCAAACGCGGTCGCGCCGGGCTCCGCTTCCAGGTCTGCGAACCGGTTCACGCGTTGCTGCTCGGCGGTGAGCCGATGAGCCGCGACGCTTCCCGGCGGGTGCGGATCGACAAGCAGCATCCGGGTGTCTACCGGGCCCAGCTCGAGGTCGCCAAGGCGGTCCGGTCGGCGGTCGAATCAGCGGGCCTTGGCCGAACCCTGATCGAGCTGGTGAACATCCGCGTCTCTCAGATCAACCGGTGTGCGTACTGCCTCCACGTCCACGTCCGCGACGCGCTGCTTGGCGGCGAGACCGCGCAACGGCTCGCGGTGCTGCCGGCCTGGCGGAACACCGACCTGTTCACTGCCAAGGAACGCGCCGCGCTGGCCCTCGCGGAGTCGCTGACCACACTGCCCGACGACCGGATGCAGGAGCATGACTACGCCGAGGCCGGCGATGTCTTGAGCCCGGAGGAGATCTCGGCGATCAGTTGGGTGACAATCGCTATGAATTCGTTCAACCGGCTGTCCATCATCAGCCGTCACCCGGTCAAGCCCATCCACCCTGCCACGCCGACCCCTGCCCAGCGGAGCGCGCCATGAGTCTGCAGGTCATCGACGTGCCCGAGCGGCAGCGCTACGAGGTCGTCCGCGACGGGGAGGCACTGGGCTTCGCCGCGTACCAGAAGACCGACCAGCTCGTCGTGTTCACGCACACGGAGGTCGACCCCTCCCTCGAAGGTCAGGGAATCGGCGGACGGCTGGTACGCGGTGCGCTCGACCACGTACGCGGTCTCGGGCTCGCCGTACTGCCGATCTGCCCGTTCGTGCAGGCATGGATGGCTCGGCATCCGGAGTACCTCGACCTCGACTACCGCCGACCGGCCAGCCACGCCACCGACTGACCGTTCCCGTCGGCTGGAACACATCTGGATGCCCGCCCAAGTTCACCTTCGTTCGCGGGCGACCGCCTCTCGCACGGCGGGAGCAACCTCGGCAGCGAACAGCTCGACCTGACGGACGACGTCGTCGCCGGGACCGAATATGAAGGTGTCCATCCCGCCCTCGATGACCAGGGTGGTCAACTCCTCGACCCAGCGGCTCGCGGGCCACTGGAAGGCGTCGAGGCTGGGACCGCCCGTCACGAGCCCGAAGACGTTGTAGATCCGCTTGACCGCCGCGGGGTCACGACCGGCGGACGCGGCGCCGGCATCGATGCGGGCGTGCATGGCCGGCAGGACGTCCGGGGGGGAAGAACGACGCCGACGGGACCCACCCGTCGGCGGACCGACCGACGAACTCGAGCAGCTTCGGGCCGCCGACCCCGAGCCAGACGCCGATGTCGTGGGCCGGCTGCGGCCCCGGCTTCGCGCCGCGCAGCTCGTGGTGCCGGCCGGAGAAGCGCACCGACCGTTCGTCCGACCAGAGCAGCCGCACGACCTCGACGGCCTCGCGCAGGGCCCCGGCGGCGGTCTTGGCGATCGCCACCGGGGAGCGAAGCGGCAGGTTCGCGACGTCAGGGAAGACCCGCAGCCGGCTGGCCCGCTCGAGGATCGCCCCGGCGAGCACGAATGCGTCGTGAACCGCCGCTGGTAGGGGTGGTTCTGGATACCGACGAACTCGAGCCCGCCCTCCTCGGCGGCCAGGCGTCGATGACCTCCGGCACCCGCGTCGCCGTCGCGCCTGACGGATTCGTCGCCGATGATCTCGCAGGCGGTGACGGGTCAGGAAGACGGAGGTTGGCACCCGTGCGGCCATGGGATAGGAAGGATGCCCGCATGGGACCGAATGCCGCCAAGCTCTCGGAGGAGCCCGGATGACCGAGTTGTTCCCGCCGATCCCGCTGTCCGCTTGGGCGGAATCGAAGGAGACCGTCCACCGGTTCACGCAGATCGTCGGCAAGATCCGGCTGGACCAGGCGCCACCGCGCAACCACTGGTGGCATGTGCCGTTCCACCTGACCGGCCGCGGCATCACGTCCCGGCCCATGGGCCGCGACCTGATGTTCGCCATCGACTTCGATTTCGTCGACCACCGGCTGATCATCAACACCCTGGCCGGTCAGGCGATCTCCTTCCCGCTGCCAGGCCTGTCCGTCGCGGCATTCCACGAGCGACTGTTCACCGCGCTGGCCTCCCTCGGCATCCACGCCCACATCGACGCCAAACCCTACGATCTGGCCGACAACGTCCCGTTCGCCGAGGACACCACGCACACCGCGTACGACCCGTTCTGGATCAACCGGTACTGGCAGGTCCTCAGCCAGGTAGGCCTCATGCTGGAGGAGTACGCCGCCCGGTGCAACGCCAAGAGCAGCCCGGTGCACCACTTCTGGCACACCTTCGACATCGCCGTCACCCGGTTCTCAGGGCGACACGCGCCGCAGCCGGACACCGTCGACCCGGTGACCCGCGAGGCGTACTCGCACGAGGTGATCAGCGCCGGCTTCTGGTTCGGCGACAACAACATCCCCGAGCCGGCCTTCTACTCCTACACCGCCCCCGAGCCCGACGGCCTTACCCAGGAACCCCTGCGGCCCGCGCAGGCACGCTGGGTCGAAAACCGGGGCGCACACCTCGCGCTGCTGACCTACGACGACGCCCGCGCCACCACCGACCCGCGCGCGACAGTCCTCGACTTCCTGGAGAGCGCCTACCAAGCCGGCGCCCGCCGCGCCGGCTGGGACACCAGCAAACTGCGCACCCAGTACGCACCCTGACCGCGGCACCCAGGAGGCTTCCGCGAACGCGCGCACGGGCGAGGTGATGGCCGTGGCACGCGGGATAATGTGGTGTGCGCGACGATCGGTCGCCGTGCGTGCTTTCCGAGAAGAGGTGTCTCTGATGGCCGATGCGCCGATCTTGGTGCTCGCGGCGACCGGTGGTCAGGGCAGCGCCGTTACCGAGGCGCTACTGGACCGCGGGGCTCGGGTGCGGGCGCTGGTTCGCGACCCGAAGCGGACGGCGGCTCGTCGGCTGGCCGCCCGGGGTGTCGAGGTGGTCGCGGGATCGCTGGATGACCTCAGCTCGCTGACCGCGGCCATGGCGGGCACGAGAGGCATCTTCGCCTTGACGACCCCATTCGAGGCGGGTACGGATGCCGAGGTGGCCCAGGGGAGGGCGATCCTGGCAGCCGCCCGCGAAGCCCGAGTGCCGCACCTGGTGTTCAGTTCGGTTGCCGGCACCGAGCAGGCAAGCGGTGTGCCGCACTTTGACAGCAAGGCGCGCATCGAAACCGAGCTGGCTGCTGGTGATGTCCCCTACACGGTCTTGGGGCCGACGTACTTCTTCGACAACGCACTCGGCGGCGCGGACCACATCCGCAGCGGCGTGCTGGACCTGCCGCTACCCGCGGATCGGCCACTGCAGCAGATTGCCCGCACCGACCACGGCGTCTTCGCGGCGCAGGTTCTCCTCAACCCCGCCCCCTACCTCGGGCGACGCATCGAGCTGGCCGGCGATGCCCCTACCCCCGCCGAGATGGCTGCCGCCCTGAGCACGGCGCTGGGGCGAAAGGTACACCATGAGAGGGTGCCGCTGGCCGAGATCGGCAATCCGGACATGCACGCGATGTGGGCGTTCTTGAACGGGCCGGGCTACCAGGTCGACATCCCCGCGCTGCATGCCGCCCACCCCGAGGTTGGCTGGACCAGCTTCGCCGAGTGGGCCGACCGCGCGTTTGGATCCGCCTCCTGAGCACTCGCGCCAGTACAATGCGGCGGACCGGACCGACCAGTGGCTGCAGATCATGAGCCCGGCGGGTGAGAACGGCCTGGACCTACGCCAGGACGCCCGCGTGCTGGTCGCCCGGTTGACCCCGGACCACCGTCTGGCTCACTCGTTCGGTGAGGGCCGCGGCGGTTCGCCATCGACGTGCCGTTGGAGTATCGCCCCGTCGGAGTCTGGGCAAGTGGACCCTGGCGCCCGCTGCACCGCCTTCGCCGCCGGGTGAGGATGGACCACATGGAGCCAACAGTTGTGGACAACCCATCGGCCGGCCGGTTCGAGATCATGGTTGACGGGCAGGTGGCCGGGTTCGCGGAGTACCGGCGCAGGAACGGAACCATCTCCTTCACTCATACGTTGATTGAGTCGAACTTCGAGGGCCGCGACCTGGGCTCGAAGCTGGCCCGCGGTGCACTGGACGCCGTCCGTGAGGAGGGATCTGGGGTCCTGCCGTTTTGCCCATTCATCCGCGGCTACATCCAACGTCACCCGGACTACCTCGACCTCGTGCCCACCGACCAACGGGCCCGATTCGAACTCGCGCCCGCATCCGCCGAGCCCGACATCAGCTAAGACTCGGCCCACCGGCCGGACGCCGCGCACCGCGGTGGCCGGCCGGGGGCACCCGATCGGCAGGCCAGGGGTTCGAGTGCGACGACGAGCCGTGGGCCGACGCCGTCCACGCCTGGCTCCGGCGCTGCTGGTCGGCACGGGCGGGTACCTTCGCCTCGACGGCACTTCAGCCCGCCCTCCGGATATGGCCGACTACGTGGAGCGGCTGTTGCCATCCATCCCGTCGGCTCTTCCCCGCCCCGTCGCTGCAGGGATGCGCTGGATCAGGGCCACCCTGCCCGGCGTTGCCGCTCCAGCAGCGACAGGTACCGGCCTGACCGGACGTCGTTTGCCAACCAGGCTGGTGGCACACCGCCGTTCTCGGCTCGCCACCGGTAGCCGGTCTTGCGACCGATCCCGACGAGGCGGCACGCCTCGAACGTCCCCACGCCGGGCTGCAGCAGCCGCCAGTACTACGGGGCCACGGTCAGTTGGCAGAGCCACCGGTACACGGTGGCCGGAGAGGCGTACACGTCCACCGCCGGAACCAGGTCTCGGCCGGAGCCGGCGCGACCTGGTCGCAGAGGAGCGTGAGCGCGCGTTCCTGCCAGGTTGCGCTCCACACTCTGGGAAGGTCCGCCGTCACGCCAGCGCCCTTTCGAGGAAGTCGGTGGCGGGCAGCCCGCCGACCTCGCTGTCCGCAGTGGCTCTGGTGATGAGTATGAACCCCATCGTCGTCTCCTCGTGTCTGCGGCGCCCTCGACACCATGCGTCGCTCGGCGACCGGCCCTTCGACAGTCTGGGATAGGTTCAGTTCATGGATGGCGGCCACGGGGCGGTGCAGCTGTCGGTGTCGACGTGGCAGCAGCCGCTGCCTGCGACTGTGTCGGCGCACCGTGCGGCGTTGGTGGCCGACGTCGCCGAACGCGTGTTGGCGTGTGGTGACGGGCGCCTACGGGTGGGCATCGACGGGCTGACCGCCGCTGGCAAGACCAGCTTCGGCCACGAGTTGGCGCAGCAGATCAACTCGCGTGGCCGACCGGTGCTGCGCGCGAGCCTGGACGACTTCAAGAAGCCATGGCGAGACCGGCATCTGTATGACCGCGAATCGGGCGAGGGCTACTACCGCAACGCCTTTGACTACGACTCGGTCGTGCGGTTGTTGCTGGAACCGGCCGGTCCTCAGGGTTCGGGTGCGTGTGTGCTGTGCAGCATCGACCCGCTGACCCAGCGCGAGCACCGTGACGTTGTCACCCGTGCGGCAGCGGACGCGGTGCTGATCGTCGATGGCGTCTTCGCGTTTCGCCCGCAGCTCAACGACCACTGGGACTTCCGGATCTGGCTCGACATTGACGAGCAGACGTCGGTGCGCCGGGGAACCCATCGGGATCAGACCTGGGCCGGCGCGGAGGCTGAAGCGGTGCACCGAGACCGTTATCTGGCCGCCGAACGGCTGTATCTTGCCGAGGTGGATCCACTACGGCTCGTTGATGTGGTCATCGACAACGTCCTGTTCGACCAGCCGAGGATGCTGCGTGCGCAGAAGGACCGGTAGACGGGACGTCGGCGTTCGGTGACATGACCTCACCAGGCCAAACTGATCCAGCGCTCGGGCTCGGCCCTGAACATCGGGCATAGCCTCCCGAACCACCCTCTGAGCTGGCCCCATGAACGCCACTACGTATGGCTGAGCCTGTTCGAGTCGAAGGCAGCGCGCCTCCCGCGCCTGACCTAGCGCGACTACCGCTGCAACGATCGCGACGAGCAGCGTTGCCAGGGCAGCGGCAGCAGACCAGTTACTTATCGAGCTACCAGCCATGCGCTTACCAAAGCACACTAAAAGGTAACGGAAGCAGGCGTCTGGCCCCGCAGTTGCAGTACGCCCCGGTCGAGGACGAGCCGTCCGCGGCCGTCCACCGCTTGGAACAGCGCACCCGCCGGATGGTGCCACACCAGCACGGTGAGGGTGTCGCCGGGAAACAGTGGGGCGCTGAACCGGGCGCTGATTCGCCGCACCCGGTCGGGGTCGGCGTTGGCGACGGTGTGTAGCAGGGCGCGTCCGGCGAAGCCGTATGTACACAGCCCGTGCAGGACAGGGCTGGGCAGTCCGGCGCGGGCGGCCACCGCCGGATCGGAGTGCAGTGGGTTGCGGTCGCCGTTGAGCCGGTAGATCAGTGCCTGGTCCGGGCGGATCGGGTAGGTGACGGTGTGGTCGGGGTGCCGCGCCGGGCGTCGCCATTGCGCCGTTGGTGCGCGCCGGCCGCCGAAGCCGCCGGCGCCGATGACGAACATCGCCCGTTCGATGGTGGCCACTGGCGTGCCGTCGATGTCCTGGATCTCCGACCGGTGGTGGAGAAGCATGCCGCTGGTCTGGTCGTGTACGCCGGTGACGGTGGCGGTGGTGCGGACCTGTCCCGCCGGTTGGAGCGGCCGGTGCAGGGTCAGAGTCTCGCCGGCGTGCCGGACGGCCGCCGGGTCGCCGAGGTACGGCGGGTCGGCGGCGAGCAGGGTGGCGAAGGTGGGCAGCACGGCGTGCGGGTGGCCGGTGGAGTTCTCGGTGGTGAATCGGAGTTCGTTTGCGGGGTCGTCCTGTCCGGCGCCGACGCCGAGGGCGTAGAGGATGGCGTCGGTGGCGGTCCAGGACCGCTCGACCGCCGTCCGGGCGAACGGGCCATCGACACTGTGAGTAATCGACCCGGGAGAGCTTCCGGTCTGCGGCGTTTCCGGACTCGCTGCATCAATTGACCTGTTCAGACACTTCACGGTCGTACCTCCTGGGCTGCCGGGCGCGGAATGGGAGAACTCGCCCGGCCGACTACTCTCTGTTGCAATGACAGTCGGGGCGAAACTCTTGACGTTGTGACCCGCCTCCCAGTAGCGTCCCACACTAAGCAACCACGACCACAATATGAGCCGCGTAAGTCTGGGGTAGCTATGAGAATGCGAGCTTTGCGGGCCGGGGCCGCAGCCCTGCTGATGACCGTCGCCGTGACCGCGTGCGCCGAGAACCAGTCCCCCGGGGAGTCCGACGGCGATGGCGCCGCAACCTCCGCCGTGGTCAACTTCGGGGTCGGCGTCGACCCGGCGTACTCGCCGATCTACCTGGCCGAGCAGGAGAAGCTCTTCGAGAAGGCCGGCCTGAACGTGACCGTCACCCAGTACCAGGAGGGGACCGGCGGCCTCGACGCGATCCTGGCCAAGCAGGGCCAGGTCACGGCCAGCACCGAGTCGAGCCTGCTCAACCGGGCTACCCGTGGCGACATCAAGGGCCTCGCGGTCTTCTCGCAGTCGCCGAGCTTCATCAAGCTCGTCGCGCGCTCGGGGATCACCGACGTCGCCGGCATCAAGAAGTACGGTGTCGTGCCGGGCACCGTGAACGAGTACGCGACCAACAAGGTGCTCGACAGCCAGGGCATCAGCCGGGACTCGGTGGAGTTCGTCAACGCCTCCCCGGCCGAGATGCCGGCGCTGCTGCAGCGCGGCGACGTCGACGGCTACATCATGTGGGAGCCGTGGCCGTCGCGGGGCGTCGCCAACGGCGGCAAGGTGCTGCTGACCAGCGGAGACATCGGGTACGTCTACAACCTGGTGATTGGTGTCGACGGTGCCTGGTACGAGGCCAACAAGGAGACGGCCAAGAAGGTCGTCGACACCATCGGCCAGGCGTGCGAGCAGCTCACTGCCGACCCGGCCAAGGCCGGCACGGTGACCGAGACCGCGATCAAGGTGCCGGCGGCCGAGGCGCAGACCCTCCTGGAGGGGGTGCAGTGCCAGGTCCGTGACTTCACCGACGAGGACATCAAGCGCTACGGGGAGATCGCTCAGTTCCAGGAGGACAGCAAGATCGTGAACCAGAAGGCCGACCCGGCGGCCGTCATGATCAGGGGAGTGGCGTGACGGGCTCCGGCTCCCCGGTGTCCGTACGCGACGTCGACATCCGGTTCGGCGACTTCGTGGCGGTCCGTCAGGCGAACCTGGACATCGGTGCCGGGGAGTTCGTCTGCCTGCTCGGGCCGAGCGGGTGCGGGAAGTCCACGCTGCTCAACGCGATCGCCGGGTTCGTCACCCCGGTCGACGGCGAGGTGACCTGCGGGGACACCCGCGTCACCGGACCGGACGTGTCGCGGGGCGTGGTCTTCCAGAGCGCCGAGGCTCTCTTCCCGTGGCTGACGGTACGGCAGAACGTCGCCTTCGGTCCGCGCATGCGGGGCGTCGGCAAGGCGCAGCGGGCCACCGCCGTCGACCGCTACCTGGCCATGGTCGGGCTCAGCCACAGCGCCGACCGGTTCCCGGCCCAGCTCTCCGGCGGCATGCGCCAGCGGGCGCAGCTGGCCCGGGTGCTGGCCAACGAGCCGTCGGTCGTGCTGATGGACGAGCCATTCGGCGCGCTCGACGCGCAGACCCGGTTGGTGATGCAGGTCGAACTCGACCGGATCTGGCGGGAGACCGGGGCGACGATCGTCTTCGTCACCCACGACATCGGCGAGGCCATCCTGCTTGCCGACCGCATCGTCACGATGACCGCCGGACCGTCGGCGGGGATCAAGAACATCTACCCGTGCGACCTGCCCCGGCCGCGGGATCTGACCGATCCGGCGAGCGCGGCGCTCTTCCGCCAGCTGCGCGAGGACATCGGCGCCGAGGTGGCCCGCACCCTGCGGGCCCAGGGCCTCGACGACGGACACGACGGCCGAGCGACCGGCGATCCCGCCGGCCGCCCGGCCGGTGCCGGGACCGTCGAGCCCTCGTCACCGGGCGTCAACGGCACGCGGGTAGCCGACGGCGACAGGAGGGCACTGCGATGAGCGTGGATGTCCGTACGGTTCCGGAGAAGCTGAGCCGGGACAAATCCGCGCCGACCCGTCGGCGCGGGAACTGGCCCCGGTTGACCCGCGTCGGGCTGGGGGTCCTGTCGGTGCTGCTCGGCATCGCCGTCTGGGACCTGGTCAGCCGCAACTACACCGCGTTCTTCCTGCCCTCGCCGATGCTCACCTGGCAGGGCGCGGTCGAACTGGTCCGCGACGGCACGCTGTGGGACTCGGTCACCGCCTCGTCGACCCGGATCCTGACCGGCTGGGCGCTCGGCGTCGTCATCGGCGTCCCGGTCGGCCTGCTGATGGGCTGCGTGCCGTGGCTGCGGCTCATGCTGGACCCGTACATCCAGTTCTTCCGGTTCGTGCCGCCGATCGCCTTCGTCACTCTGGCGATCATCTGGCTCGGTCCGGGAGAGGCGTCGAAGGTCGCGCTGATCTTCTACACCACGGTCTTCATCGTCGCGCTCAACACGCTCGCCGGGGTGCTCTCCGTCGACGAACTGCGGCTACGGGCGGCCCGGGCGCTCGGCGCCAACCCGGTCCGCACCCTGGCCTCGGTGGTGTTGCCCTCGACCGTGCCGCACGTGGTGACCGGTGCCCGGCTGGCCATGGGCAACTCGTTCCTGACGATCGTCTCCGCCGAGATCGTGGCCGCGCAGAGCGGGCTCGGATCGCTGATCTGGACTGCCCGCAACTACGCCAAGACCGAGTGGGTCTTCGTCGGCATCATCGCCCTGGGCCTGCTCGGCTACCTCTTCGACTGGATCCTGCGGATGGTCACCAGCAAGACCCTGCGCCGGTACGGCGTCAACTTCTAGCCAGGCCGCGCCCACGGCCGGCAACCGGCCGCCCGCAACCGCGCGCCCACCACTACCGAAAGGCTCGCCATGCTGTGCATCGGCGTCGACATCGGTGGCACCTTCACCGATGTCATCGTGTACGAGCCGGCCACTGCCCGGCTCGCCGAGGCCAAGACCCTGTCCACCCCGGACGATCCGGCCGCGGCCATCTTCGAAGGGCTGGCCAAGCTCGGCGTACGCCTCGACGAGGTGGAACGCTTCGTCCACGGCACCACCAGGGTCACCAACGCGCTGCTGGAAGGCGCCGGCGAGCCGGTCAGCGTCATCGCCACCGAGGGCTTCCGCGACGTACTGGAGATGGGGTTGGGGCATCGCCCGCAGCTCTACAGCGTCAAGGAGGTGGCGCGTCCGCCGCTGGCTCCGCGCCGGCTGCGGCACGTGTTGCGGGAGCGGATCGGCGCCGACGGCAGCGTGGTGCGGCAACTGGACCCGGGCGACCTCGACGCCGTGCTCGACCGGGTGGCCGCAGCCGGGCCGAAGGCCGTCGCCGTCTGCCTGCTGCACTCCTACCGCAACCCGGCGCACGAGCGGGCGGCGGCGTCCCGGCTCGCCGAGCGGTACCCGGGCCTGGTCTGCACGATCTCCTCGGACGTGGTGCCCGAGCAGGGCGAGTACGAGCGGTTCGCGACCACGGTGCTCAACGCCAGCGTCCGGTCGACGGTCGCCGACTACCTGCGCGGGCTCGGTGCCGCGCTGTCGGCCGGCGGCTACGCCCACCCATTGTCGATCATGACCAGCAGCGGCGGCGTCGTCTCCACCGAGGAGGCCGGCCGGCTGCCGATCAACCTGGCCCTGTCCGGTCCGGCCGGTGGCGTCGCCGCCAGCGTCCACCTCGCCGGCCTGGCCGGCTATTCGAACGTGATCACCTGCGACATCGGTGGCACCAGCACCGACGTCTGCCTGATCAAGAACGGCACCCCGTTGATGACCAACGACGGGAAGATCGCCGGATACCCGAACCGCACCTTCCAGGTCGAGATCAACACGATCGGCGCCGGCGGCGGCTCGATCGCCTGGCGGGACCTCGGCGGAGAACTGCGGATCGGACCGCGCAGCGCCGGCTCGACCCCGGGCCCGGCCGCCTACGGCCGGGGCGGCACCGAACCGACCGCCACCGACGCCCACCTGGTGGTCGGCCACCTCGACCCGCAGGAGAGCCTCGGCGGTGAGGTGCGCCTCGACGTCGACGCCGCCCGCGCGGCCGTCGGGCGGCTCGCCGCCGAGTTCGACCTCGACGACCTGGAACTGGCGCACGGCATCCTCCGGATCGCCACGATCAAGATGACCAGCGCGATCAAGGAGATCTCGGTGGCCTGCGGCCACGATCCCCGCGACTTCGTGCTGATGCCGTTCGGCGGCGCCGGCCCGATGCACGCCACCGCGCTCGCCGACGACCTCGGTATCCGCCGGGTGCTGGTGCCGCCGGTCCCCGGCAACTTCTCCGCGCTCGGCTTCGTCACCGCCCAGGCGCGGCACGACTACGTGCGTACCGTACTGGTGCCCGCCGACGAGGCGGGGCTGGCCGCCGTCCGCGACGTCGTCGCCGAACTGCGTGACGTGGCCCGGGCCCAGCTCAAGGCGGAGGACGGCGTCGAAGCCGACCAGGTCACCTTCGGCCTGTCGGTCGGCATGCGGTTCCGGGGGCAGTCCTTCGACCTGGCCGTACCCGTCGACGACGTGCCGGCGACGGCCGACGAACTGGTGACGGCGTTCCACGCCGCCTACGCCGAGCGGTACGCGTATGCCCGTTCCGGGCACCCGGTCGAGATCGTCAACTGCCGGCTGACCGCGTTCGGTCCCCGCCCCGCCGTACGGTTCACGGCACCGGCCGGCGGTTCGCCGCAGCCGGGCCGGACCCGGATCTACGGCCCGGCCGGCTGGGTCGACGCCACCGTCTGGCGCCGTACCGAGCTGGCCCCCGGCCGCGCGGTGCCCGGCCCGGCGGTCGTCCGTGAGAGCGGCAGCACCACCGTCGTCGGCGCCGGCTGGACCGCCACCGTCGATGAGCGCGGGTACCTGCTGCTCACCCGGGAGTGACCAGGTGATCCCACCCGCCCTCGACGTCACCGTCCTGGACCGCGCCGCTCGGCAGCCGGACCGCCCTCTCTACCTGTTCGACGAGTTGGACCGGCCGGTGTCGGCCGGTGAGTTCGCCGACCTCGCCGGCCGCGCCGCGGCCGTCCTTGCCGCACTCGGCGTCGGGCGCGGCGACCGGATCGCCGTGTGGGCCGAGAACGGCCTCGGCTGGCTGCTCCTGCTCGCCGCCGCAGCCTGGCGGGGTGCCGCCCTGGTGACCCTGCATCCCGGCCTGACCACCCCGGAACTGACCGCGGCACTGGCCCGCAGCGGCCCGCGCCGGCTCTTCGTCGCCGAGCGGGTCCGCGACCGCGACGGCCGGGGCACCGCCGCCGAGGCGGTCGCCGGGCTGCCGGTGGAGGCCCGCCCGGACGGCTGGCACACGTTCGGCGACGACCTGGCCGGACTGCCCGGCTGGGCCGACCCGGCGCCGGCACCGGCCGGGCGCCCGGACGCGGTGCTGAACATCCAGTTCACCTCGGGCTCCACCGGCCCGGCCAAGATGGTCTCGCTCAGCGGCCGTAACCTGATCACCAACGCGGAGTGGACGGCCGCCGCCGCCGGGCTCGGCGCCGACGACCGGATCGCCTCGCCGCTGCCGCTGGCGCACGCGGCCGGCCTCGGCAGCGGTGCCGTACTGGCCCTGGTCACCGGCGCGCTGTGGGTGTCGGCCCGCCGGTTCCGCTCCGAGGCGGTGCTGGCCCAGATCGCCCGGCACCGCTGCACCGTGCTCCAGGCCGTACCGACGATGGCGGCGATGCTCGCCGACCGGGTCGAGGCCGAGCCGGAGCGTTTCGACCTATCGTCGCTGCGGGTCGGGTTCCTCGGCGGCGCCCCGTGCGCCCCGGCGCTGCTCGCCCGCACCCGGAAGGTGCTCGGGCTGGACCGGATCGCGGTGATCTACGGGCAGACCGAGGCCGGCCCGACGATCAGCGTCGACCCCGGCGACGGCGGTTGCGGCCGGCCCGGCACCACCGTCGGCCGCATCCTGCCGGCCCTGTCCGCCGCCGTGGTCGCCCCCGGCACCCGGACCGAACTGCCCGCCGGTGAGCCCGGCGAGCTGCTGGTTCGCGGCGACTCGGTGACCGCCGGCTACATCGACGACCCGGAGGCCACCAAGGCCGCGATCACGCCCGACGGTTGGCTGCGTACCGGTGACCTGGGCGCGCTGGACGCCGAGGGAATCTTCACCCTCACCGGCCGGGTCAAGGAACTGATCATCCGGGGTGGCGAGAACGTCAGCCCGGCCGAGGTGGAGGCGGCGCTGCTCGACGACCCGGCCGTCGCCCAGGTCTGCGTACTCGGGGTGCCGTCGCCGCGTTGGGGCGAGGAGGTCGGCGCGCTCGTCGTCGCCGCCGTGGGCACCGAACCCGACCCCGACCGGCTCGCCCGGCTCGCCGCCGCCCGGCTGGCCCGGCACAAGGTGCCGACGCTGATCCGTACGGTGCCGGCCCTGCCGTTGCTGCCCTCCGGCAAGGTCGACCGGCGCGCCGCGCTCGGCCTGCTCACCGAGGAGGGGGACCACTGATGCAGCTCGGCTCGTGCTTTTTGGACTCGCTGACCGTCACCAGCTTTTTCGGCAACGCCGAGATGCGCGGGGTCTTCAACGACCGGCAGCTCATGCAGTCCTGGCTCGACGTCGAGGCGGCCCTGGCTCGCGGCCAGGCCAGCCTCGGCATCATCCCGACGGCCGCCGCGCAGGCGATCACCGACGCGGCCCGGCTCGACCGGCTCGACACCGCGGTCCTCGCCGCTGACGCCGCCGACACCGTGCACCCGCTGGTGCCGCTGGTGCGGGCGCTGACCGCCGCCTGCCCCGGCGACGCCGGCCGGTACGTCCACCTCGGCGCGACCACCCAGGACGTGATGGACACCGGTTTCGTGCTGCGCGCCCGGGCCGGCCTGGACATCGTCGCCCGCCAGGTCGACGAGCTGGTACGCATCCTGCGCCGGCTCGCGTTGCGGCACCGCACCACCCCGATGCCGGCCCGTACCCACGGACAGCAGGCGCTGCCGACCACGTTCGGGCTGCGCTGCGCGGTGTGGCAGAGCGAGCTGCAACGGCACCGGTCCCGGTTGGCCCAGATGCGCGAGCGGCTGCTGGTCACCAGCATGGGCGGTGCCGCCGGCACGATGGCCGGCTACGGTCCGCAGGCGTTCGCGCTGGAACGCGCCGTGGCCGCCGAACTCGGCCTCGGGGTGGCCGACACGCCGTGGCACGCCACCTCGGACCGCTTCGCCGAGTGCCTGATGGTGCTCGGGCTGATTGCCGCCAGCGCCGAGAAGCTGGCCCGGGAGGTCTACTTCCTCGGTCGTACCGAGATCGGCGAGGCGTACGAGCCGCAGGGGTCCGCCCAGGTCGGCAGCAGCACCATGCCGCACAAGCGCAACCCGATCCGGTGTGAGGCGGTCATCGCCGCCGCCGGCACGCTGCGCGCCCAGGTGCCGCTGGCGTTGCAGACCATGATCGCCCAGGACGACCGCGACATGGGCGTCGGCATGACGCTGTGGAAGCTGCTGCCGGAGTGTTTCATCCTCATCGGCGGCGCCCTGGAACGGCTCGTCGAGGTCTTCGGCGACCTCGGCGTCAACCCGGACCGGATGCGGCTCAATCTGGACATCACCGGTGGCCTGGTGCTCTCCGAGGCGGTCATGCTCCGCCTCGCCGGCCCGCTCGGCCGCGAGCAGGCCCACCACCTGGTGATGCGGATCGTCCGGGACAGCCTGGAGCAGAACCGACCGTTCGCCGAGGTGCTGCGCGCCGACCCGCAGGTGGCCGCCGCCCTGCCGGCAGCCGACGTCGCCGGGCTGCTCGATCCCCTGTCGTACGTCGGCCACGCCGCCGCGCTGGTCGACCGCGCCCTACTGAACTCGGAGTCGCCGTGACCGCTGAACACTCCGTGCTGCTGCACCGCTCCGGCCGGCTGGCCCGGGTGACCCTGCACCGGCCGCACAAACGCAACAGCTTCGACCTGGCGATGCTCGCCCGGTTCGAGGACGTGCTGCACGAACTCGGCCGGGACCGGACGGTCGAGGTGGTGGTGCTCACCGGCGAGGGTACGGCGTTCTGCGCCGGCACCGACCTGCACGAGTTGGCCGGCCTCGACGCCGAGACCACGATGTACGTCCAGCGGCGCACCGCCGAGCTGGTCGAACGCTGGTACCGGCTGGAGCAGACCACCGTCGCCGCCTTCAACGGGCCGGCGATCGGCTCCGGGGCCGTGCTCGGGCTCGCCAGTGATCTGCGGGTCGCGGCCGACAGCGCCTTCTTCACCTTCCCCGAGGTGACCTTCGGCATTCCGCTGACCTGGAGTGGCATGGCGATCCTCGCCGACCTGGTCGGCGCCGATCTGGTCAAGCGCTGGCTGCTGCTCGGCGAGCGGGTCGACCCCGCCGACATGCTCGCCCTGCGCCTGGTCACCCGGGTGGTCGACGGGGCCGGGCTGCCGGACGCCGTCGCCGCCATCGTGGAGCGGCTGCTGGCCACCTCGGCGGTCGGCCGCTCGATGACCAAGCGGGCCGCCCGGCTGGCCGGTCCCCGGTTCGACGCGGCGGCCAACGACTCGTACCTCGGCGCGCTGAGCGTGGCACTGCGGTCGCCCGGTGACTACCTCGAACGGGATGCGCGATGAAGGTGTTCGAGGCGATCGCCGACGCCGTCGTCGCGCACGGCGTCGACACCGTTTTCGGCCTGCTCGGCGACGCCAACATGTTCCTGGTCGCCGACCTGGTGAACCGGCACGGCGTCCGGTTCGTCGCGGCCCGCAACGAGAACGCCGCCGTGATGATGGCCGACGGGTACGCCCGCGTCACCGGTCGGTGCGGGGTCGCCACCGTCACCCAGGGGCCGGGGTTGGCCGTCGCCGGGGCGGCGTTGACGATCGCCCGGCAGGCCCGCACCCCGCTGGTGCTGATCGCCGGCGACACCCCGCCCGGCGACCCGCTGCACGTGCAGCACTTCGAGCAACAGCCGTACGTGCTGGCGACCGCGGGCACGTTCGTGCCGGTGACCGGCGCCGGGACCGCCGCCCGCGATGTCGGGCTGGCGTTCCGGGCGGCCCGTGAGCTGCCCGGCCCGGTCGTGCTGAACGTGCCGATCGACCTGCAGGAGGAGCCGGTGCCGGCCGGCCCGATCCTCCCGGTGCCGGCGGTGCCCCGCCCGCCCCTGCCGCTCGTGCCGGATCCCGCCGCCGTCGAGGCGCTCGCGCAGCGCCTGCGCACGGCACGCCGCCCGGTGCTGCTGGCCGGGCGGGGCGCCGAACCGGCCGCCGCCGCGATCAAGGACCTCGCCGACCGGTGTGACGCCCTGCTCGCCACCACGCTGATGTCCGCCGGCCTGTTCGCCGGGCATCCGTACGACCTCGGGGTGGCCGGCGGGCTGTCCCGGCCGCTGACCCGGCGGATGCTGGCCGGGGCGGACCTGGTGGTCACCTTCGGGGCCCACCTCAACCGGTGGACCGCCGACCACGGCACCCTGTTTCCCGACGCGGTGCTCGTCAGTGTCGACGTGGACCCGGCGGCGATCGGCCGGCGGTGGCCGGTGGCCGGTGGCGTGCTCGGCGACGCGGGCGAGACCGCGCGGGCACTGTCGGCGCTGCTGCCGGCGCTGTCGCGGCCGCAGTGGCGGAGCCGGGAACTGGCTGCCGAGTTGGCCGGGGCCGACCCGTTCGAGGGCCTCGACATCCGATCCACCGTGGACCTGATCGATCCGCGGGCGTTCATCCGGATCTGCGCCGACCGGTTGCCGCGGGAGCGGACCACCGTGGTCGGCGTCGGTCACTTCGGCGGCTGGCCCAACCTGCTGCTCGACTCGGCCGCCACCGACCGGTCGTTCGTCGCGCCGTGGGAGTTCGGCAGCATCGGCGTCGGGCTGCCGTTCGCGGTCGGCGCCGCCGTCGGCCGCCCGGACCGGCCGGTGGTCGCCTTCGAGGGCGACGGCAGCCTGCTCACCGGACTCGGCGAGCTGGACACCCTGGCCCGGGTCGGCGCACCCGTGCTGCTGCTGGTCCTCGACGACGCCGCGTACGGCGCGGAGGTGCGCAAGCTCGCTCCGCGCGGGGTGGACCCGCAGCTGGCCCGGTTTCCCGGCCGGGACCTCGCCGCTGTGGCCCGCGCGCTCGGGCTGCCGGCCTGGACGGTCACCGACGAGGCGGGCGCGCGGGCGGCCTTCGACGCGGTGTTGCCGCTGACCGGCCCGGCGCTGCTGCACGTGAAGGTGCACCCCGACGTGGTGCAGGAGAAGTTTTGACCGGCTCAGTCGCCCCAGACCTCGCCGAAGCCGTACCCGAGCTGCCGGGACAGCTCGTCGGCGGTCCGGCGGGCCGCCGCGGCCAGTTTCTCCACCCGCTCGCCGTCGAGGCGGAAGATCGGGCCGGAGACGCTGATGGCCGCCGTGACCCGGCCGCGGCGGTCGCGCACCGGCGCGGCCACGACCCGCAGTCCCTCCTCGCTCTCCTGGTCGTTGAGCGCCCAGCCCTGCTCGCGGACCACCGCCATTCGGGACATGAACGTGTCGAGGTCGGTGATCGTGTTGCCGGTCAGGGCGGTGAACGGCGCGGTGGCGAGCGTGGCCCGCAGCGTGGCGTCGTCCTTGTCGATCAGCAGGGCCTTGCCGGCCGCGCTGCACCACAGTGGGATGCGCCGGCCGAGCCGGGAGACGAGTTGCAGGTTCCGGGTGCCCTGCACGACGTGGATCGAGATCGCGTCGAGGCCCTCCAGGACGGACAGGTTGACGCTCTCGCCCTCGTCCTCGGCCAGCCGTTGCACCAGGGGACGGGCGAGGGCGTGCAGGTCGAGGCCGGCCAGGTAACGCGCGCCGAGTTCGAAGACCGCCACGCCGAGCCGGTAGTTGCCGTTCTCCTCGTTGCGCTGCAGGAAGCCGGCGTCGGCCAGCGCCCGGAACAGCCGGCTGGCGGTCGACTTGTGTAGGCCCAGTTCCCGGCTGACGTCGCTGACCTTGCGCTCGGTCTCGCTGCCGCAGAAGGCGAGCAGCACGCTGAGCGCGCGGTCCAGCGCCTGCGTGCCGGACTCGCGGGGAGCGGGTTCGTCGTCCGGGGTGGCGTCAGTGGCGTACCGCATCTTGCTTCCCACCTTCTCGGTTGCTAGGTTTCATAATATAACTCTAGGACCACATACTGAGCCAAGCCAGGGTGGTCCGCCCGAAACGTCCGGCCCACGCACGCTGATCCACCCAGATGGTCCGTTCTCCCGCACCCGGGATCGAGCCGGAACCAGTGAGGCATCCGCATGACTATGAACCCGATTGACCTGGAAGTCGTCACCGAAGGTCTCATCTCGATCGTCCGGGAGATGCGACAGACGATCTTCCGTACCGCGCACTCGCCGGTGATCGCCGACGCCCAGGACTTCTCGTGCGCGCTGTTCGACCCGCAGGGGCAGATGGTCGCCCAGGGTCGGGACATGCCCGGCCACGTCATCGCCATGCCGGCCTCGGTCGCCGAGATCTTCGCCGACTTCGCCGACGAGATGCGCCCCGGCGACCTCTACATCGTCAACGACCCCTACCGCGGCGGCAGCCACCTCAACGACGTCACGCTGATCAGCCCGGTCTTCGTCGACGACAAGCTCTTCCTCTTCCCCTGCGTACGCATGCACTGGGCGGACATCGGCGGCATGACCCCGGGCAGCGTCTCGGGGCAGGCCACCGAGATCCTCCAGGAAGGGCTGCGGATCCCGCCGATCAGGCTGATCGAGGAAGGCCGGCCCAACCGCGCCGCGTTCGACATCGTCTTCGCCAACGTCCGGATGGCCGACGAGCGCCGCGGCGACCTCGAATCCAGCATCGCCGCCTGCCACACCGCCGAACGCCGGCTGCGGGAACTCGTCGCCCGACACGGCACCGACCTCGTCCTCGAAGCCGTCGCCGCCAACATGGACCGCACCGAGCAGCGACTGCGCGACATGATCCGGGCCCTGCCCGACGGCACCTACCACTACGAGGACTACCTCGACCTCTACACCGACGGCCGGTACGACGCCGCCATCGTCCGCTGCCAGCTCACCGTCGACGGCGACGAGATCGAAGCCGACTTCCGCGACTCGTCGGCCCAGGTCGCCGCCGTGGTCAACTCGTCGCGGGCGATGACCGTCGCCGGCGTCTTCATCGCCGTCAAGTCGGCCCTCGACCCGGGCGGCCTGGTCAACCACGGCGCCTTCCGCCCGCTGCGGGTACACACCGAACCCGGCACCGTCGTACACGTCAGCTATCCCGCGCCGGCCAACGCGCACAGCGAGGTCCGCAAGCGGGTCATCTCCGCCGTCATGGCCGCCCTCAGCCAGGTGGCCCCCGACCTCATCGCCGCCGACCAGTTCGGCACCACCTTCCAGAACCTCATCGGCGGCGTCGACGAGCACACCGGACGGCCATACCTCTACTACGACTACCCGGCCGGCGGCAACGGCGGATTCCTCGAATCCGACGGGCCCAGCGCGATGAATCCCGTCGACCTCGGCGACATCTCCACCATCCAGTCCGTCGAACGCCTGGAGACGGAGATCCCGATCCTCATCGAGGCGTGCGAACTGCGCACCGGTTCCGGCGGTGACGGGGCACGCCGCGGCGGCCTCGGCAGCCGCCGGGAAACCCGCCTGCTCGCCAGCGGCGGCGCGTACTCCGTGCAGACCGACCGAACCACCGTCCCACCGTACGGGCTGCGGCAGGGCGGTCCCGGCGCACCCACCGTCACCCATATCCGGCGCCCGGGCGGCGAACGCGTCGACTTCGCCACCCCCGGCAAGGTCGCCGGCTTCCCGATGCGCGAAGGCGACGTCCTGGTGATGGAGTCCGCCGGCGGCGGCGGCTGGGGCGACCCGCTCGAACGCCTGCCCGAGGAGGTCGCCGAGGACGTGGCCCAGGAATACCTGACCGCCGAGGACGCCCGGCAGCGCTACGGCGTCGAACTCGACCCCGCCGGACAGGTCGACCCGGCCGCGACCGCCGCCACCCGGCAGCGACTGCGCGAAGCACGGCGTTGGCTGCGGACCACCGTCACCCCCAACCCGGCCTACACCGGTCACCGCGGGCGACGACGGCTGGCGTACGTCGCCCCCGGCAGCGGCCTCGCCGAGGACACCCTCGTCGAGTTGCACGGTGGGCACCCGGCCCCGCTGCGCGCCTGGGTCCGGCACGACGCGGCACTGGCCGCGGACGAAATCGCCCTCGACGACGACGGGCTTCGGATTCTCGGCACCGCCCCGCACGACCGTTCCTACGTGCGGGTGCTGGCCGGAGGAGGAGAGGCATGAGCAAGGTCTTCCGGGTGCCGCTGATGCCGGCCCGCGGCAGCAGCGGCACCACCACCGCCCCGCGGGCCCCGCAGCCGGCCGCGACGTCGGCTCGGCCCGGCATCGTCGCCGGTTGCCTCAGCCCGCACCCACCACACCTGATCTACGGTGAGAACCCGCCGCAGAACGAGCCGCGTTCCACCGGCGGGTGGGAGACGCTGCGCTGGGCGTACGAGCGGCTGCGCGCCCGCATCCGCGAGGTGCACAAGCCGGACGTGCTCATCGTCCACGCCCCGCACTGGATCACGATGGTCGGCCACCACGTCAACTGCGCACCGAACCCGCGCGGCCTCTCCGTCGAACCGATCTTCCCGCACCTGTTCCGCTACCGGTACGACTTCCGTACCGACGTCGAACTCGGCGAGGCGATCGCCGACGAGGCCAGCGGACTCGGCCTGGTCACCCGCAAGATGCGCGACCCCCGGGTCCGCGTCGACTACGCCACCATCGGTGCCCTGCACCTGGCCAACCCGGCCTGGGACATCCCGGTGGTCTCGCTGTCGGCCAACAACAACCCGTACTTCTACTCCGACGCCTCGCTGGAGGAGATGGAGGTCCTCGGCGAAGCCACCCGGCGGGCCATCGAGGCCACCGGCCGCCGGGCCGTGCTGCTCGCCTCCAACTCCCTGTCGCACCTGCACTGGCACGAGGAACCCGAACTGCCCGAGGACATGGAACGGGAACACCCGTACAACAACCACCAGTACCGCTGGGACATGAAACTGCTCGAAGCGATCCGGCGCGGACCCACGGCGCCGCTGCGCGAGCTCATCCCTGAACACATCGAGGCGACCGCCTCCGAGACCAAGGCCGGCAGCCTCACCTGGATGCTCGCCGCGATGGGCTGGCCCAAGGTCGCCGGCGACGTGCTCGGCTACGGCACGATCATCGGCACCGGCAACGCCGTCGTGGAATGGCTGCCCGAGGGGAGCCACCATGGCTGACCAGACCGGGATCGTCGCCGGGGCCCTGCTGCCCGGCATGCCGCACCTGCTCGCCGGGGAGCCGGCGCCGAGTTGGTCGGCGCTGGCCGACGCGGCCCGCGACGTCGGCGCCCGGCTGCGCCGGCTCGACCCCGACGTGGTGCTGCTGCTGTCGACCCAGTGGTTCACCGTGCTCGGCCACCAGTTCCAGTGCGACCCCAACCCGCGTGGCGAACACGTCGACGAGAACTGGTACGCCTACGACTACGGCCTGCTCGACTACGACCTGCGCTTCGACGTCGACTTCACCGAACGCTGGGCCGACCGGGTCCAGGCCGACGGGATGCAGGCCCGGCGGACCCGCTACGAAGGGTTCCCGATCGACACCGGCACCATCGTCACCTCCACGCTGCTCGATCCCGACCGCAGACTGCGCTGGGCGCAGGTCTCCTGCAACCTCTACGCCGGCGCCGACACCCTCGCCGACGTCGGCCGGGCCGGCGCCGCCGCCGCCCGCGACGCCGGCCTGCGCGCCGCCGTCGTCGTCGTGACCGGGCTCTCCTCCGGTCTCATCCAGCAGTGGATCGAGCCCCACCAGGACCGCATCGGCGAACCCGGCCACGACCAGTGGAACACCCGGATTCTCGACCTGCTCACCGCCGGCAAGGTCGACGAGGTGCTCGCCGTCCGCGAGGACTTCGCCCGGCAGGCGCAGGCCGACAGCCAGTTCCGCGCCCTGGCCTTCGCCGCCGGCGCCGAGGCGACCACCGGCCCGGCGCACCTGCACGCGTACGGCCCGATCTGGGGCACCGGCGCCGCCGTCCTGTCCTGGAACCTGCCCGACCACCAATAAGGAGGAACAATGCGCAACCCGGCCGTGGGCTTCGTCGAAGCCGAAGGCTTCATCCCCATCTTCGACGCCGTCGACGCGATGGTGAAGGCCACCGAGGTCGAGGTGACCAAGGTCGTCCGGCTCGGCGGCGGCATCGTCGCGGTCGCCGTGCGCGGCGACCTCGCCACCGTCGAGGAGGCCGTCGACATCGGCGAGGAGACCGCGCGGGCCAAGAGCCGTTCGGTGCGTTCGATCGTCTTCGCCAGCCCCTGCGACGCCGTCAGCGCCCTGGCGGCCGAACCCCAACTCGTCGGCAACTGACCGCCGGTAAGGAGAACCAGACATGTCGTCCGACATCGCGATCGGAATCGTCGAGACCCGTGGCGTCGTGGCCCTCTCGGCGGGCATCGAAGCCATGATCAAGACCGCCGACGTACGGTGCGTCGGCGTCGAACGGGTCACCAGCGGCTACCTGGCCGTCGCCGTGCGGGGCACCCTCGCCGCCGTCCGCCAGGCCGTCGCGGCCGGCGAGGCCGCCATCCGCGCCCACGGCGAACTGCGTAGCTCGCAGGTCTACCCGAAGCCCCACCCGACCACCGCCGCGCTGCTCGACAACCCGGACACCGCCCGGATCCGCGAGGTCATCGCCGGCCTGCGGGGAGAAAGCTGATGCTGCTCGGCGAGGTCGTCGGCAAGGTGTGGGCGGACCGCATCCTGGCCCCGCTCCAGGGCCGGCGGCTCGTCCTGGTCCGGGTCCGGCCCGACGGCCCCGACCTGGTGGCCGTCGACCCGCTGAACGTCGGCGTCGGCACCACCGTCCTGGTCGTCACCGACGAGGCGGCGGCCGCGGTCACCGGCGAGAACACCGTCGACGCGGCCGTCGTCGCCCTGGTCGCCGACGCGGGCTCCGCACCCCACACCACCTGACCGGGAGGTACGCATCATGACCAGGCTCTGGTCCCCGACCCTGCTCGCCGGCCGACCGGACGGCGAGCCGAGCACGCTGCCGAACTACGTCGGCGGCCGGTTCGACACCTCCGGCAGCCGGTTCGCCAAGCTCTCCCCCGTCACCGGGGACACCATCCGGTACGTCACCGAGGCCGACGAGTCCACGGTGGACGCCGCGGTCGGTGCGGCGCGCGCGGCGGTGCGGGGGCCATGGGGTCGGATGGGTGAGCGGGAACGGGCCGCGGTGCTGTACCGGATCGCCGACGAGTTGGAGCGCCGCTTCGACGACCTGGTGGCGGCGGAGGTCGGAGACACGGGCAAGTCGGTGGCGCAGGCGCGGACGTTGGACATCCCGCGGGGCGCGGCGAACTTCCGGGCGTTCGCGGAAATCGCCTCGACAACGCCCACGCAGACGTTCACGACCGTCACGCCGACCGGCGGTCGGGCACTCAACTACGCGGTGCGCAAGCCCGTGGGGGTGGTGGGCGTGATCGTGCCGTGGAACCTGCCGCTGCTGTTGTTGACGTGGAAGATCGCCCCGGCCCTCGCCTGCGGCAACGCGGTGGTGGTGAAGCCCTCGGAGGAGACACCCTCCTCGGCGACGCTGCTGGCGGAGGTGATGGCGGCGGCCGGGGTACCCGACGGTGTCTACAACGTGGTGCACGGGTTCGGGCCGGGGTCGGCGGGCGAGTTCCTGAGCCGCCACCCGGGCGTGGACGCCATCACCTTCACGGGCGAGTCGGCGACCGGCGAGGCGATCATGCGGGCCGCCGCCGACGGGGTGAAGGCGGTGTCGTTCGAACTGGGCGGCAAGAACGCCGGCCTGGTCTTCGCCGACGCCGATCTGGACGCGGCCGTCGAGGGCTCGGTGCGCTCCAGCTTCACCAACGGTGGCCAGGTGTGCCTCTGCACCGAGCGGTTGTTCGTGCAGCGGCCGGTGTTCGACGAGTTCGTAGCCCGGTTGGCCCGGCGCGCTGACGAACTGGCCTTCGGATGGCCGGCGGACGAGACGACCGGCACCATGCCGCTGATCTCGCACCAGCACCGGGAGAAGGTGCTGGGCTACCACGATCTGGCGCGTGCCGAGGGCGCAACGGTGCTGGCCGGTGGGGGTGTGCCGGAGTTCGGCGACAGCCGGGACGGGGGTGCGTACGTGCGACCGACGGTCTGGACCGGTCTGGGCCCCGACGCCCGCGTCAACCGCGAGGAGGTCTTCGGGCCGGTGTGTCACGTGGCCCCCTTCGACGACGAGGACGAGGCGTTCGCCCTTGCCAACGACAGCGAGTACGGCCTGGCCGCAACGGTGTGGACGCGTGACGTCGGTCGGGCGCACCGGGCCGGGCAGCGGCTGGAGGCGGGAATCGTGTGGGTCAACACGTGGTTCCTGCGGGACCTGCGGACGCCGTTCGGCGGGATGAAGGCGTCCGGCGTCGGCCGCGAGGGCGGCATCCACTCACTCGACTTCTACTCCGAACTCACCAACGTCTGCGTGGACCTGTCATGACCGAGGTAGCCCGGGCAGCCGACGTGCTGCGGTCGGCGTACGAGAGCCGGGTCCCGATCGCGCCGCTGCGCGGTGACCTGCTGCCGGTCGGGGACGTCGACGCCGCGTACGCGGTGCAGCGAGCGCAGGTCGACGACTGGGTGGCGGCCGGGCGGCGTCGGATCGGGGCGAAGATCGGGTTGACGTCGGCCGCGGTGCAGCAGGCGTTCGGTGTCTACCAGCCGGATTTCGGGGTGCTCTTCGCCGACATGGCGGTCCCGGACGGGGACGAGGTCGACCTGGGCGCGCTGCTGCAGCCGAGGGTGGAGGCCGAGGTCGCCTTCGTGCTCGGCGCCGACCTGCCGTTCGAGCGCGTGACGGCGGCCGACGTCATCCGGGCGACCGACCACCTCCTGCCCGCGATCGAGGTCGTGGACTCGCGCATCGCCGACTGGGACATCTCGATCGTGGACACGGTCGCCGACAACGCCTCGTCCGGTCTGTTCGTGCTCGGCAACCAGCCCCGCCGACTGTCGGACGTGGACCTGCGGCTGGCCGGCATGGTGCTGGAACACGCCGGTGAACCGGTGTCCGTCGGCGCCGGCGCGGCGTGTCTCGGCAACCCGGTGCACGCCGTCGCGTGGCTCGCCGGCACGCTCGCCGCCGCCGGTGCTCCCCTGAGCGCCGGGGACGTGGTGCTGTCCGGGGCCCTCGGTCCGATGGTGCCGGTCACCGCCGGCGGCGGGTACGAGGCGCGCATCTGCGGGCTGGGGTCGGTCCGGGTCAGATTCGGTGGGAAGGAGCAGGCGTGAGCACGGGTGTGGCGGTGATCGGGTCGGGCAACATCGGCACCGACCTGATGATCAAGGTGTTGCGGTTGTCGGAGTCGTTGCGGATGGTGGCGATGGTCGGCATCGACCCGGACTCCGACGGTCTCGCGCGGGCCCGCCGTCTCGGTGTGGCCACGACCGCCGACGGCGTCGACGGGCTGCTGGCCATGCCGGAATTCGCCGACGTGCGGGTGGTGTTCGACGCGACGTCGGCGGGCGCGCACCGACGGCACGCGGAGCTGCTGCGTGAGCACGGCCGGCTCGTGGTGGACCTGACCCCGGCCGCCGTCGGACCGTACGTGGTGCCGCCGGTGAATCTCGACGAACACGTCGGGGAGCCGAACGTGAACATGGTGACCTGTGGCGGGCAGGCCACCGTGCCCGTCGTCGCCGCGGTCGGGCGGGTGACGCCGGTGGCGTACGCCGAGATCGTGGCGTCGATCGCGTCGCGGTCGGCGGGGCCGGGAACGCGGGCGAACATCGACGAGTTCACCGACACGACGGCGCGGGCGATCGAGGTCGTCGGCGGCGCCCGCCGGGGCAAGGCGATCATCGTGCTCAACCCGGCCGAACCACCGCTGCTGATGCGCGACACCGTGTACTGCCTGTGCCCCGATCGTGACCTCGACCGCGACGCCGTCACCGCGTCGATCGAGGCCATGGTCGCCACCGTCGCCGAGTACGTCCCCGGCTACCGCCTCAAGCAACGGGTGCAGTTCGACGACGTGTCCGGGCACGTGCCGGCGCTGGGTGGGTCGTTCGCCGGGGTGCAGGTGTCGGTGTTCCTGGAGGTGTCCGGGGCCGGGCACTACCTGCCGGCGTACGCCGGAAACCTGGACATCATGACCTCGGCCGCGCTGCGGACGGCGGAGCGGATGGTGGCGTTGCGGGCCGAGCAGGGGGTACCGGCATGAGCCTCTACATCCAGGACGTGACGTTGCGGGACGGGATGCACGCCGTCCGGCACCAGTTCACCGTCGACCAGGTCCGGTCGATCGCCGCCGCCCTGGACGCGGCGGGGGTCGCCGCGATCGAGGTCGCGCACGGCGACGGCCTGGCCGGCTCCAGCGTCACCTACGGCCACGGCGCCGCGTCCGACGCGGACTGGATCACCGCCGCCGCCGAGGCGGTCACCAACGCCAGGCTGACCACGCTGCTGCTGCCCGGCATCGGCACCATCGCGGACCTGAAAGCCGCCCGCGACCTCGGGGTGACCAGCGTCCGCGTCGCCACGCACTGCACCGAGGCGGACATCTCGGCGCAGCACATCACCTGGGCCCGGGAGAACGGCATGGACGTGTCCGGGTTCCTGATGATGTCGCACATGAGCGACCCCCGGAGCCTGGCCGCGCAGGCGAAGCTGATGGAGTCCTACGGCGCCCACTGCGTGTACGTCACCGACTCCGGCGGCCGGCTGCTGATGCGCGACGTCGCCGAGCGCGTCGACGCGTACCGGCAGGTCCTCGACCCCGACACCCAGATCGGGATCCACGCCCATCACAACCTCTCCCTCGGCGTGGCGAACAGCGTCGTCGCCGTCGAGCACGGCACCACCCGGGTGGACGCGTCGCTGGCCGGGCACGGCGCCGGCGCCGGCAACGCGCCCCTGGAGGTCTTCGTCGCCGTCGCCGAACTGCACGGTTGGGAACACGGCTGCGACGTGTTCGCGCTGATGGACGCCGCCGAGGACCTGGTCCGGCCGCTACAGGACCGGCCGGTCCGGGTCGACCGCGAGACCCTGACCCTGGGCTACGCCGGGGTGTACTCAAGTTTCCTGCGACACGCCGAACGGGCGTCGGACCGCTACGGGATCGATGTCCGCTCGATCCTCGTCGAACTCGGCCGCCGCCGGATGGTCGGCGGGCAGGAAGACATGATCGTCGACGTCGCGCTCGACCTGCTCGCCGCCACCGCCGGCGAGCAACACCGGAGCGACTCCGCCGGCAGATGCGACAACGAGCCAGCAACGACTGGAGAGGGCCGATGAGCACCATCGAACAGATCGCCGCACGCCTCGACGGTGCCGCGACCAGCCGTACCCCGACGGCGCAGTTCAGCGCCGACACCGGGCTGGACGTGCCCACCGCGTACCAGGTGCAGCACGCCGTTGTCGCGCACCGCACGGCGCGGGGTGAACGCCTTGTCGGGTTGAAGCTGGGGCTGACCAGCCGCGCCAAGATGACGCAGATGGGTGTCGACGAGGTGATCCTGGGACGGCTCACCGACGCCATGCACATTCCTGACAGCGGCACGATCAGGCTCGACGACCACATCCACCCGAAGGTCGAACCGGAGGTCGCCTTCCTCGTCGAGGGCGGCGCCATCGCGGCGGTCGCGCCCGCAATGGAGATCATCGACTCCCGCTACGTCGACTTCCGCTTCACGCTTCCCGAGGTGGTCGCCGACAACACCTCGGCGAGCGGCTTCGTGCTCGGCGCCTGGCAACCGGTGCCGGACGGGATCGACAACCTCGGGGTGCTGCTGGAGTTCGACGGGCAGACCATCCAGACCGGGTCGACGGCGGCGATCCTCGGCGACCCGCGCCGGGCCCTGCCGGAGGTGGCCCGGCTCGCCGGCTCGGAACTGACGGACGGCTCGGTGCTGCTCGCCGGTGCGGCGACCGCCGCCGTGCCGTTGCGGGCCGCCACCCACGTCCGGGTCACCGTCGACCGGCTCGGCACCGCCTCCCTGCGGGTGGCGCCATGACCGGCCGCGATGACGCCGCGACCGGCGGCCTCGTGGCCGGCAAGGCAACGCCGCGCGGCCGGTTCCCGCACGTCAAGGTCGCCGGCGGGTTCGTCTACGTCTCCGGTACGTCGAGCCGTCGGCCGGACAACACCATCGCCGGCGCCACCGCGGACACGATGGGCACCACCAGCCTCGACATTCGGGTCCAGACCCGGGTCGTGATCGAGAACATCCGCGACATCCTGCACTCCGTCGGCGCCGATCTCACCGACCTCGTCCAGGTCACCAGCTTCCTGGTCAACATGAACGACTTCGGCGGCTACAACGAGGTCTACGCCGAATACTTCAACGAGACCGGCCCCACCCGCACCACCGTCGCCGTACACCAACTGCCGCACCCGCACCTGCTGATCGAGATCCAGGCGGTGGCTTGGCGTCCTCCCCGGTGAGTGGCTGCCGCCGGCGCCCCCGTAGAACCCGTCGGGCCGCGTGCCGGCCCGGTTGAGTCGGCTCGGCCTCACGATGCTCTGGCCTTGACATCCTCTCCGCCCTGAAGGACGGAGATTCCCTCCACGCTGCGTGTGGAACACGCGGTGTCCGGGTGGGTTACCGCTTCTCTGCGCGCCGCCGGGACGTGTCCCGGTCTTACGTGCGCTCCACGGTCGTTGAGGCTCTCCGCCTGTCCGGCGGCGAGTACGTTGATGGCGGCGTTGACGTCCCGGTCGTGGGTGGTCCCGCAGGGGCAGTTCCACGACCGGACGTTCAAGGTCATCGTGTCGTTGATGCGGCCACACTGCGAGCACATGCGGGTGGATGGGAAGAATCGGTCCACCCGGCCGAATGCCCTGCCGTACTTCGCGGCCTTGTACTCCAGCATGGCGGTGAAGCTGGCCCAGCCCGCATCGTGCACGGATTTCGCCAGCCGGGTTCGGCCGAGTCCGGCAACGGCAAGGTCCTCGACGTACACCGCTTGGTTTTCGCGGGTGATCGTCGTGGACAGTTTGTGCTGCCAGTCCCGCCGGGTGTCGGCCACGCGGGCGTGCGCCCTGGCGACCCTCACGACGGCCTTCTTACGGTTCTGACTCCCGCGCCGCTTGCGGGAGAGAGCTTGTTGCAACCGCTTGCGTGATGATTCGCTTGGACAGCTCGGCGTCCGAGACGTACGGCAAGCCCGCCTCGCGGGCCTGCTGGCGCAGCTTGAGACCGTCGTTGAACACCACCCGCGCGCACCCGAACGCCCGAGCCAGCTCGATCCGCTGACCGGGTGCCGGGTACACGCGGAACTGGTAACGGAGCTGCACGGGAAGCACCGTACCATGTTGGTCTATGGCTGAACTTCAACGCATCCGAACTGGCAGGCACTGTGTTTTCGCGATGCATGTCCACTTGGTTTTCGTGACGAAGTTCCGGCATGAGGTGTTCGCCGACCGGCACCTGACCCGGATGCAGGCGATCATGCGAGACGTGTGCGCCGACTTCGAGGCCGAACTGGTCGAATTCAACGGCGAAAACAACCACGCACACCTGCTGGTCAACTTCCCGCCAAAAGTCGCCGTGACCCGCCTGGTCAACTCACTCAAAGGCGTGTCCTCGCGGCGGCTGCGGCAGGAATTCCCTGACCTGACACGCCACTACTACCGGACCAACAAACTCTGGTCCGGTTCATACCTCGCAGGCTCCATCGACGGCGCACCACTGAACGTCCTGAAGCAGCACATCGAACAGCAAAACCGTTCCGGTCAAGGCACTGCTCGGGCCTAGCAGCCCACCCAACGCGGGCCTTCACCCCCGCCCTGAAGGCCGGAGCACTGGCCCGCATTCCGGTAGCGCGCCACCAGCGGCGCGACGCAAGCGCGGCCAGCCCGGCGCCGGCGGTGTTGAGCAGTACGTTGTCCACGGAGGACACCCGGTCCAGCCGCAGGACGTACTGCGCAGCCTCGACCAGGATCGAGCAGCCCGCCGCGAGCGCAAAGATCCGCAGGACCGAGGCCAGTGCCGCGAACCGCAGCGGGGCGAGGAAGCCCAGCGCAGCGAACACCGCCTGGGCGACCCGTACCCAAGCGCTGTCTCCTCGTGCAGGTAGGCGCGCCAGGACAACCCGCCGGGCGTCAACGCGCGGACGTCCGCCAGATCGCTGTCCAGGACGTACGCGCTCAGCACCGGCGCACCGGTATCGGCAATGACCGCCGGTAGCACCCCGTCAGGATCACCATCGAGCTTCGCCAGGCGCCAGTCGGCGCGCAGCACGTACTCCTCGAGGATGGCCACGCCGCGCACTGCCGGAAGCTCCGACAACGGCCGGTCGGAACGGGCGACGAGAATGCGGCCCGAATGCCCCATTGGGATCTATCCCTTCAGCTCCGCCGCATTGCGGCGAAAGACGTAGTACGGCGGGCTGTCCGGCAGCGGGTCGCCCTCCCGCAGCACCGACGCGAGAACCGGGATCGCCGAACTCTTGCGGGCAGATCGTCAGCGAGCCGTAGCCACGCAGAGTCTGCCGGCCCTCCAGCACGGTCCTGACGGGTAGGCCCTTGAAGACGTTCTCGAACGCGAGCGTCGCCTTCTGGTACGCCGGATCGTCGTGCGCCTTCGCTACAGCTGCGTCAGCGAAGAACAGGACCAACGGCCCTGTTAGCCGAAGTAATGCGGTTCCACGCTGAAGCGGCCAAGGCATCACCGTAAGTAGATCTATGGGAGATGACGGAGTGTGTGCTCGACTTGGCGTGTGCCGTGCGGTGCGGCGGTCATCGCGTGATCGGTGGAGGCATGGTGCAGCGATGGGCCATCGCCCTTCGGCGGTTGCCATGCTGGTGACTGGGTGCGGGTCGCGCGTCGACAGCACGACAGCGACCTTGCCGAGTACGGCGACTGCCTCGGCCGATGCTGCGCACTGCTGCTCTCCCGCGGCGCACAGCAGGTCAGCCTCGCCAATGTGCGGCGACCGGTTCTCCCTGTCGCCGGCCTCGTCGGTGAGCCGGGCCCACGACTGCTTCCGCCACTCGCTGACCACTGCGAGGGCGAACTGGCCGCCCGGAACGTTCGGGCGACGTCGTGGACGAGACCCACGACGGGGTCTGGTCGATCAGGTGCGAACCAGCTATGGACACCAAGACCGTGCGCGGCGGGGCGTGATGGGCGCGGCCGCGCAACGGCGGCACGGATGCCACCCAATTCGTTCTACGCCCTCGGTCGGCACGCGCGGGCTGACCCACCGCCGCCTGGCACGGTATTCACCGAGGCGTTTCTATGAGCGATAGGTGAGCATTCCAGCTCTAGAATATCGGACTTGTCGCTACGGGATGCATTACCGGCGCGACGGAAGGGCGAGGACTTGTCTGATCAGGTGCAGGTGAGGGGTTCCGGCCGAGCGGAGCTGACCCTTTCCAAGGGATGGGTTCAGGGCGTCGCCCTGGTCATGGTTTTCGGTTTCTTCGTGATGGGCATGCTGGCCCTGCGTACCTATTCCGACTCGATGCCGTTGCCACAACGGGTGACCGGTCCGGACGGTACCGTCGTCTACACGGCAGCGGACGTGACGGCCGGCCAGCAGACTTTCCTGCGCCGAGGGTTGCAGCAGTACGGCTCGGTGATGGGTCACGGCGGTTACCTCGGCCCGGACTACACCGCGGAGTACCTGCGGATCTCGGCCGAGCACATCAAGACCGATCTCGCCCGATCCGGACAGCAGGAGCCCTCCGAGGCCGTCAAGCGGATGCTGCGGGAGAACCGGTACGACGAGGCGAGGGGCGAGCTGGTATTCACGGCGGAACAGGTGTCCGCGTTCGAGGACGCCACCCGGTACTACGCCGACTTCTTCGGCACGAACAGCACGGAGTTCGGCCTCATTCCGCAGGTGATCACCGATCCCCGCGAGATCCACGAGTTGATCGCGTTTTTCTCCTGGACGGCGTGGGCGAGCGCGGCGGAGCGGCCGGGACACACCTACTCCTACACGAACAACTGGCCACCGGAGCCACGCGTCGACAACACCCCGACCGCCGACATCGTGGTCTGGTCGGGTCTGTCGCTGACGGCTCTGTTGGTCGGCCTGGGCGTGCTGTTCGCGCTCTACGGGCGGTGGAGCCGCTCGATCGGCTGGCACGCCGTCGAGCAGCCGGCTCTGGCGTTCCGCCAGCCCGGCGAGGTGCAGATCACCAAGGCCCAGAAGGTGACCGCCTGGTTCTTCTTCGTCGTGGCCGCACTCGCTCTGGCGCAAACGCTTCTGGGCGGCGCGATCGAGCACTACCGGGCCGACCTGAGCACCTTCTTCGGTATCGACCTGGCGCAGGTTCTGCCGTTCAACCTGGCCCGCACCTGGCACGTACAGCTGTCGCTGTTCTGGACCGCGGCGGCGTTCCTCGCCGCCGGCATCTTCCTCACGCCGATCATCTCAGGTCGGGAGCCCCGGCGGCAGCACTGGCTGGCCTGGGGGCTGCTCGGCGCGCTGGTGATCGTGGTCGTCGGCTCCCTGACCGGCGAGGCGATCAGCATCTTCGGCGTCGACTGGGCGAAGGGCTCGATCCTCTTCGACCAGCAGTGGGAATACCTGGACCTGCCGAGGTTCTGGCAGGGCCTGCTGGTGGTCGGGCTCTTCTTGTGGATCGCGATCATCTATCGCGGCATCCGGTCGCGGCTGAAGACCGAACACCGCCTCAACATGCCGTGGCTCTTCCTCTACGCCGGCCTGGCGATACCCGGCTTCTACGCGGTCGGCATGCTGGCGTCGACCGATAGCCATCTGACCGTCGCGGAGTTCTGGCGCTTCTGGGTGGTGCACCTCTGGGTGGAGGACTTCCTGGAGCTGTTCACCACGGTGATGGTGGCCTACATCTTCGTGATGCTGGGCGTTGTCCGCCGTAAGATCGCCATCCAGATCATCTTCCTCGACGTCATCCTGTACTCGGCGGGCGGCGTGATCGGGACGATGCACCACCTGTACTTCTCGGGCACGCCGGTGGAGCACATGGCGCTCGGCGCGTTCTTCTCGGCGCTGGAGGTGATCCCGCTGACGTTCCTGACCGTCGAGGCGTGGACCTTCCTGCAGTTGGGCTCCCGGCAGCAGAACCGCAGCAGCGCACCGTTCCCACACCGCTGGGCGGTGATGTTCCTGGTGGCCGTCGGCTTCTGGAACTTCGTCGGCGCCGGGGTCTTCGGTTTCCTGATCAACCTCCCGATCGTGTCGTACTACCAGATCGGCACGGCGCTGACCGCCAACCACGCACACGGCGCCATGATGGGTGTGTACGGCATGCTCGCGGTCGGCCTGGCGCTGTTCGCGCTGCGCTACATCATCCCGCCGGCAAAGTGGCCGGACAGGCTGGCGAAGCTCTCCTTCTGGTCGCTCAACATCGGCCTCGCGTGGATGGTGTTCGTGACCCTGCTTCCGCTGGGCATCCTGCAGCTGTGGCACTCGGTCAACGACGGTTACTTCGAGGCACGCGCGCTCAACTACATCACCGAACCGGGCAACGCGCTGCTCGAATGGATGCGGATGCCCGGTGACCTCATCTTCATCATCGGCGGCATCCTGCCTTTCCTGTGGATCACCTATCTCGGCATCCGCCACGGCATCCGGGCGACGGCGACCGAGCTACCGCCGGAGACGCTGTACGTCGAGGAGACCGCCGAGGCGGCCCAGGACCGCACCGGACTTCCGATCCCGACCGGCGCTGCCGGAGCCGTGGACCAGGTGCCCCGGTCCCGGAGCCGGTACGCCTCCGACCGACGCGACGAGACGGAGCAGCCGTGACCGGGTTCTCGGCCTCCGCCGTGGGCGTGGAGGCCTGGCTGGCGGCCACCTACTGCCTGGTCCTGGTGGGGCTCGCGTACGTCATCGACACACTGGCACGCCGCGCCGCGTCGATCTCCGAAGGCGGTATGTCCGGTGGCTTCGTCTACCACGCGGACCACGATGCGTGGCAGTGCCCGCAGGACCAGTGGCTGTGGCCGCAATCCTTCGACGCGCAGAACCGCGTGATGCGCTACCGCGGCACCCCATCGGTCTGCAACGCCTGCCCTGTCAAAAGCACGTGCACCACCTCGTCCTCCGGACGCGAGGTCCAGCGCGCAGTCGACTCCTGGCCGGCCTCCGAGGCAGCTCGCTTCCACCACGGCATTGCGTGTCTGGTGGTTCTGTTAGGTCTCCTGTGGCCGATCGGCACCGCCCTCACCGGCCCGGGCCCGGACGCGCTGCTGGTCCTGGCCTCAGCCGTGGTCGTCGCCCTGCTGCTAAGCCTGCCGCTCTGGTCCCACCTGCGCCGCAACCCGGTGTTCATCCCCGAGGCAGTGGCCCACCAGGCGCTCGATGACGTGGTCGCCGAGCGGCAAGCGGCTACGGCCGCCCTGCGCCGTAGGCGCTCAAGCTACGGATCCGACCGACGTGAGCCCGATCCGGGAGCCGCACAATGATCACCGCTATCGTCATCATTCTGGTGCTATTGCTCGTGGCCATCTCCTCCTTGCGGGTACTGAAGGAGTACGAGCGCGGGGTGGCGTTCCGGCTGGGACGGTTGCGCGAGCCGCTGGGGCCGGGGATACGGGTGCTGCTGCCGGGCCTGGACAAGCTGGTCCGGATGGACCTGCGGGTCGTCACGCTGACAATCCCGCCGCAGGAGGTGATTACCCGCGACAACGTGCCGGCGCGGGTGAACGCCGTGGTGCTCTTCCGGGTGGTCGACCCGGTGAAGTCGGTGATGACGGTGGAGAACCACGCGATCGCCACGTCCCAGATCGCCCAGACCACCCTGCGTTCGGTCGTCGGCCGCGCAGACCTCGACACGCTGCTGGCCCACCGGGCCGACTTGAACGAGGACCTCGCGAAGTCCATCGCGTCCATGACCGAGCCCTGGGGTGTCAAGGTCGAGGTCGTGGAGATCAAGGACGTCGAGATCCCGGAAGCGATGCAACGGGCGATGGCCCGCGAGGCCGAGGCCGAGCGCGAGCGGCGCGCCAAGGTGATCAACGCCCGGGGGGAACTCCAGGCATCGGCGGAACTGCGCGACGCCGCGAAGACCCTCAGTGAAAGCCCGGCAAGCCTCCAACTGCGTTACCTCCAGACCCTGCTGGAACTCGGCGCCGACCAGAACTCCACGGTGGTCTTCCCCCTGCCGATCGACATCATCGGCCCCTTCCTCGATGCCATCCGCGGCCGCGCCGCACCCGGCGTCAATGGCACCTCGCCCGCGACCGACGCCGTGGAAAGGACACCTGGTGACCGCTAAAATCGAACCAAGCTCCGTCGAAGGCCGCCCGATCAAACTCACCCCCGTACCCCGAGGTGTCTGGCTGGTCATTCTCGGCGGCGGAGTGACCGCATTGGCACCCCTTTTCGGATTCCTTATCGGAAGCATCCTCGGGACCGAAGACACGACCCTCGGAATGAGTTCGATCTACCTGTTTCTCTTCCTCGGGTTTCTCATCGCCGCCGTCGGCCTCGGCATCGCGATCCTCGGCGTACGACGTATCCTCCGAAGCCGAAGCCATAGCGCTCGTGCTGCTCGTCGCTCCGATCAGTGAACCTATAGCAACTAGCTTGATTTTTAACCTGTGCGGCGTGGGCGGTGATTTGTAGGCTTCGTTTTCTTTGTTGCTGGTGTTTTGGTCTTCGGGGTGGTGGTGATGTGGACGTCGTGACGTGGGGCCAGCTGGGTGTTGCGACGGCCGGGTGGCCGTCCCGGTCCTGGTCGGAGGGTTTCGGTGCGCCGGCAGGGCAGGTGGCCTTCGTGCGGAGGTGTCGAAACCCTCGGCGGACGCGGGCGGGTGACAGACGCTGCGGTGGTGCCCTTTTCTCCCAGGGCCGGCGCAGGTCGGCGGCCATGGCTTAACCCCGACACCCCTCGCCCAGCTGGCACGCCTCCACCAACACGTCAATTCCACCGCCGACGAACCGGCCGGACTCCTCGACGGAAAGGACCAGGCTCGAGACTCAACAAGGTGTGGCCCGGTCGCGGGCGGCGGGCGGCGCGGTGCGTAGGGTCGGGCCATGGTCACCCTCAACGCCGTGCTGGGCGTCGCCGCTATCGAGCTGGGCATGGTGCTCATCCCCGGCCCGAATATGATCTACCTGATCTCGCGGACCGTGACCCAGGGCCGCCGGGCCGGCCTGACCTCGCTCGCCGGGGTGGCCTGCGGCTTCTTCGTCTACCTGGTCGCCGCCACGGCCGGCCTGGCCACGATCTTCACCCTGGTGCCGGCGCTCTACACGGCGCTGAAGCTGGCCGGCGCCGCATATCTGCTGTGGCTGGCGTTCCAGGCGGTGCGGCCCGGCGGCAAGTCGATGTTCGCGCCCAAGGCGCTGCCAGTGGACCGGCCCGGGAAGCTGTTCACGATGGGCCTGGTCACCAACCTGCTCAACCCCAAGATCGCCATCATGTACGCCTCGCTGCTCCCCCAGTTCGTCGACCCGGCCCAGGGCAGCGTCGCGGCGCAGATCTTCACGCTCGGCCTGGTCCAGATCACCATCGCGATCACCGTGAACGGCCTGATCGCGATGTCCGCGGGGTCGATCTCCCGGCTCATTGGCAACCGGCCGGGCTGGCTGAAGGCCCAACGCTACGTGATGGGCACCGTGCTCGGCGCGATGGCGGTGCGGATCGCCGCAGACCGGTCCCGCGCGGTGGTCACCGCCACGCCGTGATCGTCCGGCGGTCAGGGATCGGTCATCCGAGAGCAGTGACCGAAACTCGACCACGTCATCATCGTTGGCTTGCTCGGTCTCTTCCTCGCGGCCCTGGCGTTTTGATGGGCTGACCGCCTCAGCCTCTGGCTGCCATCTCGTCTGCCGCCGACCCGCACACCGAGGAGCGGGCCAGGACCACGGTGACAAGGTGGAGCGCCCTACCGATCCCGGTCGTCGGTCCACGACGCCGGCAGATACACGCGTCGGTCGATCAGCGTGCGCCCGCCCGCGCCGGCGTAGCCCAGGAACACCCCCACCTGGCTGTTCTCGATTCGCCCAGCCGTGCCGGTGTACTGCCGCTGCACCCCGACGGTGTGGGTGCCCTTCTTCAGCTCACCGGTCTCGTCGACGGCCAGGACCGCGTCCGGGCCACCGAACCGGTCGGTGATCAGCTGCCGCAGGTCATCGCGGACGGCGTCCGCGCCCCACACCACCCGGTACAACAACCTTTGTATCGCGTCCGGCCGGGCATGACCGGCCTGCTCCGCCAACTGCCAGCACGTCTTCACCTCAAGATCGGCCAGCAGCCCCGTTACGAACACCGCCGCCGCCCGCCGAGGCTCCACCCGCCCGCACCGGCCCGCAAAGCACCCCAGTACCCCGGCCAGCACACGCTCCCACCAACCAACGGCTAGCTGTGGCACGCGGCCACCGCAAGATCTGAAGTTATGTCGCCGTGCGCCCGCTCGTCGGCGTCACCCGAACGCAGCGCGACGTCCAGCGCCGCGGACGCCTCCGGCCAGCCCAGGTACGCACTCCACGTACGTACGTCCGCCTCCCGATCGCGGATCTTCGCCAGGCCCAGCACCCGGGTCGCCTCACGTACCCGGACCTCGGCCGGCAGCACCTCCATGATCTCGACGCTCGGGACCCACACTGCCGTGTCGACCTCGGCCAAAGCTCGGTCGTACAGTTCGGGCCTCCGCCGGATCATCCGGATCAACGTCATCCGGGACACCGATACCGCCAACCGATGCGCCAACCGGCTGCCCGGCCGACCGCCCAACGCCACCGCGACCGCTTCCAGATCACCCCGCCGCCAGGACCGTGTGACGGGCATACCGCCGGGTCAGCCCGGGCACCTGCTCGACGAACGTCCGCCGCCAGCATCCGATGTTGAGGCAAGTGAACCGGCGGACCGTCAACGGGACCAGCACCTCATGGCCGCCAGCCTGACATCGGCCACCCGCCGCACATAGCGACCATGCACAGTGGTCGACTACGTGCCGCAGGCTCCGCACGCGGCCCGCACCATTTGCGTCGCCGCCACGATCCTGACCCCGACGCCGTGGACCACCACCGCTTCCAGCCGCAGGCCAACCAGATGCGGAAGCAACGCCACGATGATCTCCACCCAGGCACCCAACCCGAACCTTCAGCGAGCACGACTCACAGAATGTGTGCCAGAGCCCTTTATTTGGGCGGACGTTGTTGCGGTCGTTGGATGCCGGCAGGCCCACGATCCTCGCCGGCCGATCAAGTCAGCGGGTGTGTCCTCTTTCGGTGTGGGTAGTCGGACCCGAAGGTAGGCCCGCTTCGGCTCGGCGTGCCGGCCTACGGTTACGTCTGGGGACGGAGGGACGATGAAGGTCAGAAGTTCGCTGCGGGCGTTGACGCGGAAGATGAACTCGATCGTGACCCGCCGTCGGGGAAAGGTTTTCGTGATCAACAAGAAGGATCCCCGCCAGAAGGCACGGCAGGGTTAACGTTCGTTCGCTGAACCCGCCCGATCGTTGTCGGGCGCGGCACTGAACAGCAGTTTGGCCGGTGCCGGCCACGGTGAGTGCGACTCCCCCTCAGTCGTGCGAATCTGACTTTGCCGCTGGACTGCCCTGGTACGGATGCCGCCGCGTGCGCATCGGTCGGCGCCACAGGTGTTCCCAATGGTCGAGCTTTGCGGACGGCGAACGCGCGCCGGCGGCCCGGCAGTTCGACCAGAAGTACGGCCGAGCCGACGGTGCCCGGACGATCCTGCGCCTGGTGCCACAGCGGGAAGTCGACAGGCTTGCCACCCGGCCGGCACGTCCCCACCGTGGCCGACCCGCCCACAGCCTGACCCGCGACCAGCCGGCCGCCAGCGGCCGATGCGTCATGGCCGGCGGGTACGCGCTGGCGTTTCGACGGTTTGCCCATGGGTAGCCATCGCCGGCCGAAGACGGCACCGACGGGAGGCGACCGTGGGCTTCAGAACGCGGCAGGGCGAGCAGCCGGTCGATCCGGAACACGCCGAGGACGAGGCCGGTCAGGCCCGCCTGGTCCAGGTCGAGGCGGACACCGACGTCCTGGCACCGGACGACACTGACGTACGGCCGGACCTGGTCACCGAAGATGACGGATCAGGGGTGGCGGGTGGCGCCTCCGGCAGCAGTGGCGGCGGCTCCAGCATGCCGGGGCACCCCGACGCGCCTCGCTGACCGGCAGAGGGGAACCGCCGGTCCTCCGGCGCGGGAGACCAGCCGACGCGGAGTACGGCCCACGGCCTCCGCAGCCTCCACCTGATTGGTACGGCGACCGTCACGCGCAGCGGCTTCTCGGCCGCCATTCGGGTACAGCCGCTGGCCGGGATCTCGCTGTGGGCGATGATTGCGTCGAGCCGGTCGCCCGCCCCGGTCAGCCGGAGAACCTGCGCATCAATGCGGCCACTTCGCCCGGAGCAGGACGCGGAACTGTGGTGTGTTGACCACCCGCTCGCCGCGATCTTGATACGAAGACGTTTCTAGCGGGGCGTTCTGGGAAGGTTCCTGCGCATCTTCCTGCTCAGCGATGGCCGCAATGCTCGCAACCTGGTGGCGCACGGCTTTGCCCATGACACGGACTCGGTCGCGACCGCCCTAGCGATCCGGGCCGGTGCCCTGCTGTGATCCTGCTGACCGCCGGACCCGCAGCTGAGCATGACGCCACCCAAACCAGTGCGAAGTGGTGCAATCATTCAGATCGCGCCGCGACAGGCAGGAGGGGCTTCGAGATGAGCATCCACTACCGGCTGATCCTGGCAGGCGACATCCCCTGCGACACGTCCCCGACCTCGCCGCCCCGAACGCCACCGAAACACCCAACCCGGGCAGCCACCCCCTGCTCAGCGCCGATCTCTACCACGAGCGCGGATACCTGATCACCATCCGCTGCGGGCGTCACAGCTACTACGACGCCGAAAACGACGACGGTTACTGGGAGTGGGAACCTGAGGAATACCTCAACATCACCTTCGACATGCGCCCCGACGACATGACCGACAAAGGGGTACCCAACATGGTGGCCACCGTCGCGCAGGTGCTCGCCGACCGGCCCAAGGCCGCCGCGCTGATACTCACGCGTCCAACTCCTCGGGCAGCAGGCCGCCGTACTGGTACTCGCGGACCTGCCCCGGATGCACCACACACGGAACCGGTAGGTACGAATCGTTGACCACCGGCGGTTCCGGGGCCGTCTCCAGCTGCTCGGTCACGTCAGCGCTGCGCCGCCAGTACAGCCGTACCCGCGGGTTGAAGCCCTCCTGCGGATGGACCAACGGACACCACAACACCTGCAACAGATCCGTCCCAGACGGGCCGACGAAATCCGGAATGTCCCGACGGTAGAGCTGCGCCACCGCCATCAGCGGGATCGGCTGGTTCACCAGATGATGCGGCTCGGAGAAGTCGCAGGCCGGCACCTCAGATCGTTCGTCGTCGGTCAGGTCGTAGCGCACACGGCTCGCGGCCGCCCGGGCCCGCGCCGCCCCGACTGCGACGGACCATGGCGGGTGTCCTGAGCTGGAACACGTAATGAGCCTCACCATCAATGCACACCGGCCAGGGCTCACCGGCCGGCCACAACAACGGGCCACCCACCGAACTGTCCACCGCCGTCGGCGTACCAGGGCGGGGATGCAGCCGGGTGGCCGTCGCCGCGTACTCCCCCAACTCGGGAAACAGTAGCGCGATGTCCACCGGTCGCGGCGCCGCCGTACGCGTCATGACCGAGAATCGTATGGGCCCGATCCGACAAAAATCCTCCGCCGGCGGCGGCTGCCTGCCACGGAGTGGTGGTGGATACCGGCATCGCTGGGGTCATGTAGCCAGCGGTAGCCCTTTGAAGACCCAGCGGCGGTGCCATTGCAGGTGTGCGCTTGCCGGCATGGCAGTCTCCGGTCGGGCCCTCAGGAACCTGCCGTGTAGAGCGTAGATCGCACGTCCGGCATCGGTGCGAGCGGTGAAGCTGGTGAATGCATCGATGGACAGGTCCAGGTTGAGGCCGAGGGCGCCGCGGTCGAAGAGTTTGTGGTGCAGTACGCAGAGCCCACGCCGCCACGTCACCTTCCCAGTCCTTCAAGTTCAGCACTACCCGCTGGGTCTGCTCGTCGTCGACTTTCTCCCGGACCTGGCTCCACACGTTGCGCACCGACGTACGGGCCTGCGGCGAGTAACAGTCGAAGACTGCTCCTCGATCAGATGGTCCGGATCCTTGTCCGGGTCGGCTCATCGAGCAGCTGACCGGACTGGGGTTCCTGCAACACACGGAGACCGACTTCGTGCCCGGCATGGGCTGCTCGACATGGGCGAGCTAGTACTCCAGCCGTACTTGCCTGACCTTGAGTTTTGGCAGCTTATCGGCTTGATCGCCGCCTGGCGGCACCGGGCCATGTAACTGCGCACGTCGATGCTATTCGTGCCATGGATCAGGGGATCGCACTGTCTGTCTGTTGTGGCCACTCGTGGGGCGGGCAGGCTGTCGCGTTTGTGTTGATCGATGAGATTGTGGGCTGGCGGGCGGGTCTGGATGATCTGCTGGCTCGGTTCGCGCACCGTTTCGGGCGCGCAGAGCCGCGCCGACAGGCGCTGACCTACCTGGTCGGGTTGCTGTC
>NZ_BMNB01000022.1 GCF_014646235.1 Micromonospora sonchi
AGAAGTCCGTGCCCATCGTGCAGAAGGTGCAGTCCCAGGGCCTCGGCGGCATCTGGGAGGAGATCAAGGAGAAGGTCGGCGACCTCAAGGCCAACCTCTTCTCCAAGATCAGCGAGTACCTGATCCCAACCATCCTGATGGCCGGCATCACCTGGGTCCTCAGCCTGCTCAACCCCGCGTCGGCCTTCATCCGCGCCGCCAAGATGATCATCGACTTCGTCACGTTCATCATCACCCAGGGCGCCCAGATCATCGAGTTCGTCAACTCCGTCCTCGACGCCATCATCGCCATCGCCGGTGGTGGCGCGGGCGGGGTGCCGGCGCTGATCGAGAAGGCCCTGGCGCGGTCGGTGCCCGTACTCATCGGCGTCCTCGCCGCGGTCATGGGCATCGGCGGCATCGCCAACAAGATCAAAAGCCTCTTCAAAGCCCTCAGCAAACCAATCAAGAAAGCAGTCGGCTGGATCGTCGACAAAATCGTCGCCCTCGCCAAAAAACTCTGGACCAAGCTCAAAGGCAAAGGGAGGGGCAAGGGCGGCAAGCAGGCTGCCGCTCCGGAGGGATCGCAGGTATACAAGGAAGAACTCAGTGCCGGCCTCAAGACGCTGGACGGCCTGACGGACAAGTACAAGGCGAGCGGCGCCACCGATCGCCAGATCAGCGCCGAGACCAGGAAGGTCAAGGCTGCGCACCCCATCTTCAAGGAATTGAGCGCCAGCAGGTCCGGCGACGTCTGGCAGTACCGCTACGTCGCCAGCCCACCCACCACGAGGACCGGTCCGCCCACTTCTGGGTCGTCGTTCTCACACGCGCCGGGTGGCTTGGCGGCGCACGAGGGGCACACGATATTGACCGCCGCGAAGCCAAAGACCATCCACCTGATCACCAAGCACGGCGAGAGTGTCACGGACGCGATGCTCAAGCAACGGTTGACAGACGCCCTCGATATGTTCAAGACCGTACGGAACGACAAGATCCAGAAGCAGCAGGACGTCATCAACGCGCTGACCCGAGATCTGACCGAGCAACAGACATTCGCGCCAAATCCGAAGCGGCTGGAGAAGATTCGTAAACTCACCGAGCGGATCGCCGCGGCGCAGGCGACTATCACCGAATACCGCAGCATCGACGAGACCAAGCGGGACCAGGTCTTCGCGGCGCTCGACAAATGGGCCAAGTCGCTGCCGCACATGGTCAGCAAGGAGGTCACGCACTTCACCAACAACAAGATGATGGAGAGCACCATTCAGGCTGCGCTCGCGGCCAAAAAGTCGGTCATCGACGCGGCATTCACCGCGCCTGACGGCAGCAGCAAACCCACGGGCTCGCAGACCGGTGTCAGCCACCCCGCGCCGGCCGGTCTGGGCCGCGGCTTCGAGCTCGATCCGGATAACCTGGTCGTACCGATCACCCGGCCGTTGACCACGCTCGTGCTGCGGCTGGTGATCTCCGACGACACCCAGCGGCACTTCATGATCGAGACGGCCTACTTCGAATGACCGACGAGCCCATCACCGCCACCCTGGAGCGGGTCCGCGCGTTCCTGGAGCGCTTCTACCACGCCGAAGCGTCCGACGACCGGGCCGCCTCGGCGGCCCTGCAGGCGTCACTTGGTGACGATCCCCAGGAACGATGGCGCAACGCGCAGGCCTTCGGGCGGGCGATCGATGCTGAGCTGCCGGCGGGCGAACTCCAGCAATTGGTATTCCGAGCCTCTGGCCGCAACGTCCTCACCGACGACGAAGCCCGTGAGTTCCTGGAGCGCGTCTACGACGACAACGCATTCGACGTGGCCATCGACTACGACGAGGACTAGCTTGATCTTTGACCTGGGGTCGGCCTGTAACGACCCCGGCTGATCATCGCCGCAGCCCTCGGACGCGGCGGATTGCAGTTCGGGCAAGATCAGGCGCCGAAGGACATCAACTTCGTGCGTGGGCGAACAGCGGCGACTTGCGCGGCTCGACCCTGAGGCGGCCCTCGCGATGCTCGTCGGGATGAACTTGCTCGGGCCCCTGGAGTCGTGGCTGCTCGGCGCCGGCGGGACGACCGGCGGGCCATCGCCTTCTTCACCGACCTCGCCCTGACGGCGCTCGGACGCGCCCGGATCAGGCGAGTGGGCCGAAACCGCAGTGGGCCTGGACGGCAACACCGCCGACATCGCCGTGCTCCCGCCGGTGGTGCTCGTGTCACCCCTCATGACCTCCACCGTCGACTACCGCACCTCCTGCCGGACCGGCGATCGCGGCAGGCGCAGCAACGCCGCGATGGCCTCGGCGGTGCCCGGATGGACCTGCACGAGGGCGGCTGCGGTGGAACCCGTCGCGCCGTCGCCGGAGCGCTGCCAGTCACCCTCGACGCCGAGCAGCGCGGCGACCGCGTCCACCGGCTCCCGGTGGTCGGCCAACAGGAGATGTACCTGCCCTGCGGGCCGGTCGGAGCGTACCGGCGCGGCAGTGGGGGTGGTGCCCGACCAGGGCGGCACCCAGGAGTCCAGCGCGGACAGCGTGCCCGGGAAGGTGCGCCCGGCCTCCCGCACCAGCAACGGCACCAACTCCGGCCCGTGCTCGCGCAGGGTGGTGACCAGGTTGGGCAGCCAGGGCAGCAGCACCGGGTCGGGGAGCCGGGCGAACGCGGTGGACATCGTCTCCACCACGAACGGCGCGAGCCCTGGCACCGGCTCCAGCGCGTGCACGAAACCGGAAAGATACTGCGGGAAGGCGGGCAGCAGCAGCGGGTTGGACAGCAGTTCCAGGCAGCGGGCCCGCAACTCGGCCAACGGCAGCATGCCGAGCTGGTGGTGGGCCGCCCAGAGCAGGGCGACCTTGGGTGGCGCCTGCGGATGGGACTGCGCCAACGCGAGTTCGAGTTGGGACCGGTCGCAACCCAGGGACAGCGCCAGGCTCTCCAGACTGAACAGGAAGCCGAGCATCGCCCCGACCTGCCGGACGCCGGTCTCCTCCGCGACGAACGCGGTCGGCAGCAGGGTGCAGTAGTGGGCGTACCCGGTGGTCACGAACGCCTCGCACCAGGCCGGCAGCCTCGGTGCGGTGGCCTGGTGGTGGGCGAGCAGCCGGCGGATGCGGCGCAACACCTCCGGGGCGTCGTCGACGGTGCGTTCGCCTGCGAGCAACTCGACCGCGCGGGTGCCCAACTCGTCGACCAGCCGGGGGCTGTTCAGCAGCCGGATGGCGTCCTCGACCGCCGCGAGGGCGCTGACGGCCGTCGCCTCAGGGCCGTGTGCCGCCCGACGCAGGCGCTGTTCCAGCACCTGTTCGACGGTCACCCCCTCGTAGCCGAGTTCGATCAGCGCGCGCTGGTGGCGGCCCAGCGCCAGATCCCAGCTCTCCTGGATCGACCGGTGGCCGAGCCGATGCTCACCCATGATCGGGCGGACCGCGCCCGGTGGCAGCAGGTGCCGCAGCATCCAGAGCAGATCCGAGCAGCCAGCCAGCTCCGGGCTGCCGTGCAGATCCAGCAGCGCCCGCTGCACGGTGCGTTTCTCCAGGTCCAGACCGAGCGGCTGGAGCCGGTGGAGCACGTCACGGGCCAGCGGTGGCAGGGCATCGTAGCCGACCTGGCCGATCCGGTCCCCGCCGAGCAGGATCTCGCAGAGCCGCCGCACGTCTCGGCGACCCGGTACGACATCCTTCTCGATGCAGGTCACCGCCGCGTCGGCGAAATCGTACGGGGTGGGGCGGGCCCGGTTGCGCAGCCCGGCCAACAGGATCGAGGTCTCGAACACCGCGATCGCGTCGGCGGTGCTGGCCAGGTATCCGTTGCGGCGGGCCAACCGGACGATGTCCACGCACCAACTGCGCAGCTCCGCCTCATCGAGCCCGTCGGGGGCCGGCGGCGCGGCGAGGAAACCGGAGAGCCGGTCGGTGGCTGCCTCAACCGGGGCGGCCTCCGGCGTGCCGCGCCCGCGTCGGCTGCGGCTCGTCGCGCCACGCTGACCGCCCAGCCGGTACGGCGTCACGCCTGAGGCGCTCACCGCCTTGTTCCAGTTGGCGGCGGCGATCGACACCGACCCGGCCGCGAGGCCGAACTGGGCCTCGATCGCGGAGTGGCTGGACGGGATCAGCCCGTACTGCCAGTTGGTCGCGGTGCGCGGGGTGATGTCGAAGTCGGGGGTGGGGGAGTCGAGGCCGAACTGTTCGACCCTGCTGGCGGCGTGGAAGGCGCCGCAGACGTAAAGGCAGTCGGCCGGATCCGCGCCGGTCGCCGCGAGGTGTTGCCGGATCCTGGTCCACATGTAGCGCTCGCGGTCCTCGTCGGTGTCGGCGCGTTCCGACCCGGGCGGACGCAGCCGCCGGAACAGGCTTCCGATCAGCACCATCACCTGGCGGTAGGTGTCGTAGTCGGCGCTGACGAGCGGTCGTTCGACGTAGCTGTCCCACCATTCCGACCAGTGCCGCACCTTGCCGTGGTGCAGCAGGTGTGCCTCCAGCTCGGCGAAGCGGGGCCGCAGGTCGCCGATCTCCACGCCGACCGCGTCGCCGTGCAGCGCGGCCTGTTCACCCGCGTCCTCGCCGGTCTGCTCGTTGGCGGGCTCGTCCGGAGGCGGCGTCTCGTCGCGCGGCGACCACTGGAAGACGTGGTCGGTGGAGCGGTCCACCAGCACCAGCTCCACGCCCGGCGTCTCCAGCGCGTACGCGATGGCCTGGTATTCCGCGGACGCCTCGGTGACCGGGGCGATCACGCTCAGCGGAGCCCACGCGGCGGGAAATCCGTCGAGTTCCGAGGCGAACGCCTGCACCGCCACCGGCAGCCGGCAGTTGCGCAGTTCCGCCAGGACCGGCTGGAAGTCCTCGCAGAGCTCCAGGTAGATCACCCGGGGCGGCTTCTGTCGCAGCCGGCGCACCATGGCCAGCGCGGAGGCCGGCGAGTGGTGGCACACCGGGAAGATCTCCAGCCGTTCGCCCAGCGCGCGGTCGACGTCGTCGACCAGGCCGGTGAGGATGTCGGCGAGGGCGTCGGGGCCGTCGGCGAACGCGGCGGCGGCGTCGGTGAGCTGCTCACGCAGCGCGCCGAACCCACCGACGCGGGTGGGGGCGGTCACGACAGGGCGGCGATCGCCTGGCGGCCACCGTCGAGGAAGCCGTTCCACTCGCCGCCGTCCTGCTTGGCCCGCGGCTCCACCACCGCGTGCAGGTACTTGTTGAGGATCGCCAGGTCCTCCGGGCTGCGCCGGGCCAGCGAGCCCACCAACGAACCGGCCAGCGTGGCGGCCCGCAGGGTGCGGTCGCCGAAGAACTGGCTGTGCAGGATGGCGTCCTCCAGCACACCGATCTGCTCGGCGGTGGACAGCGCCGACTCCAGCTTGTCGTCGTCGCTGGTGGCCGAGGCGGTGGCGGCCCGCAGGTCGGCGAAGCTCTGCAACAGGATGTCCAGCAGGGTGGGCGACACGTCCAGCTCGACGTGATGGCGGCGGAGCAACTCCTCGGTACGGAACCGGACGATCTCCGCCTCGCTGCGCTTGTTGGTGACCACCGGGATCCGGACGAAGTTGAACCGCCGCTTCAGCGCCGAGGACAGGTCATTGACGCCCCGGTCCCGGCTGTTCGCGGTGGCGATGATCGAAAACCCGGGCTTCGCGAAGACGATGTTGTCGTCGTTGAGCTCGGGGATGGAGACGTACTTCTCCGACAGAATGGAGATCAAGGCGTCCTGCACGTCGCTGGTGGAGCGGGTCAACTCCTCGAAGCGGCCGAGCAGGCCCTGCTCCATCGCCGTCATGATCGGCGAGGGGATCATCGACTCGCGGGACTGCCCCTTGGCGATGACCATGGAGACGTTCCACGAGTATTTGATGTGGTCCTCGGTGGTGCCGGCGGTGCCCTGTACGACGAGGGTGGAGTTGCGGCAGATCGCAGCGGCCAGCAGCTCGGCGAGCCAGCTCTTCCCGGTGCCCGGGTCGCCGATGAGCAGCAGACCCCGATCCGAGGCCAGCGTGACGATGCTGCGTTCGACGAAGCTGCGATCACCGAACCATTTCTGCGGGATGTCCCGGTCGAGGCCGTCAGCGCGCTCCGAACCCAGGACGAACAGCCGGACCATGCGCGGGCTCAGCCGCCACGAGTACGGCTTGGGGCCGGTGTCGACCGACTCCAGGTAGTCGAGTTCGTCGGCGTACTTGACCTCTGCGGGGGCACGCAGCATCTCGGACATGAGGGGTGTCTCTCCTAGGTGAGGAAGCTCTTGAGCTCGAAGACGAGTTTGCGGATGTGGCCGGAGATGACCGGAGTGCCCAGGTCCTTGAGGCGTTGCCGGAACCACGGGTTGACGCTCTGCTGGCCGGAGCTGCTGACCGAGCCGACCGGGATGAACCGCACCCCCGACCGGTGCACCGCCTCGATGCCGTCGAACAGCGGCTGGGACCGGTCGAACTCGTAGAAGTCCGAGATCCACACCAGCACGGTGTTCCTCGGCTCGGCGATCTTCGGTCGGGCCATCGCCATCGCCACCGGCCCGTCGTTGCCACCACCGAGGTTGGTGCGGAGCAGCACCTCGAACGGGTCATGCACCCACGGGGTCAGGTCCAGCGCCCGGGTGTCGTAGGCGATCAGGTGCACGTCGACCTTGGGCAGGCCGGCGAAGATCGACGCCAGGATGGTGCAGTTGACCATCGAGTCGACCATCGATCCGGACTGGTCCACCACCACGATCAGCCGCGACGGCGTTGTCTTGCGGGCCGTCTGTCGGTAGTAGAGCCGGTCGACGTAGAGCCGTTCGTCCTCCGGGCTCCAGTTGGTCAGGTTCTGCCAGATCGTGCGGTCCAGGTCGAGGTTGCGGAAGACCCGCTTCGGTGGCACGGACCGGTCGATCGCGCCGACCGCGGTCTGCTCCACCTGGGTACGCAGCACCTCGGCGACCTCGTCGACGAAGCGACGGATCAGGGACTTGGCGTTGGCCAGCGCCACCCCGGACAGGTTGGCCTTGTCCCGCAGCAGTTGCTCGATCAGCGACATGCTGGGGGTGAGCTGCCGGGCCAGGGTCGGATCCGCCAGCACCTCACGCAGGTGCATCCGATTGACCAGGTCACCCTCGATGCCGGCGAGGGTGGCGCCCAGCCCGGTGCCCTGCCGGCGCAACTCGCCGGGTGCGCAACCGAGCGCCTGCTCGAACCAGCCCGCGTCGGACTGCCAACGGGCCAACTGTCCGGCGCTGACCGAACCCGAGCCGGTGGCGAAGACGTTGAGCAGCAGCTTCGACACCAGCGCCGCTCGGCGTACCTCGGCCTCGCCGGGCCGGTGCGGTCCGGCGTCCTCGCCGGTGGCGGTGGCCTCGGTGTCGGAGAGCAGGCCGCGCAACTCGTCGGCGAGCTGTGGGAAACGCTGGATCACGGTGTCCACCGACACCGCCGGGTCCAACAGGATGGCGGGCAGCCCCAGATCATCGACCACGGCCATGCTCGCCGATTCCAGGGCGGGCTGCTCGTCCGGATCGAAGATTCGGCCCAGCAGTCGCCAGTAGAGCACCTGGCGGCGGTTGGCGGCGGCCAGGTCACCGGGGGTGAAGGAGTCGGTCATCGGCGCAGCAACCGTCCCGCCCGCTCGCGCAGCACCGCCACCGCGTCGCCCGCCTTGGCCTCGGCCTTCGCCACCTTCGGATCGGTGACACCTTCGGCCCAGTCACCGTTGTGCGCCTCGACGGGCTTGCGCTTGACGGTGGCACGCACCGCCAGCGGCTGCACCAGCCAACGACCGTCGTCCCAGCGAAGCAGACCGAGGCAGCACGACGCGGCGGCGACCAGCGCGGGCGTGAGCGGACCAGCCGCCGGCAGCCGGTCAACGGCGATCAAGATCTGCTGGTCGTCCCACTCGGCGGTGAGCCCGCCTTCGGTCTGCCGCACCGTGTAGCCCTCCAGCAGCACCGGCTCCGCGATCGCCGCCGGGTGTCGGTCCAGCGGCGCGGTGGCCGCCGCGATCGCCGGAGCGAGCAGCAACCGGGCGGTGGCGAACGGGTCGGCCTGCTCACCGACACGGGCCTGCCCGTCGAGCCAACGCAGGTCGCCGCCGTGCAACGGCAGGTCGGTAACCGTCAACACCCGCCGTTGCGCCAGCGCGGCCAGCAGGACCGGGTGCGCCTGCAGCAGTCGCCACACCGCCGGCCCGGTGATCGTCTCGACTTTCGCGGCCACCACCGTCGTACGGACCAGACGGGCGGGTTGGCCGTCGGATGGCTCGAGTACGCCGTGCACCTGCACCCCGATGGCCGTGCCGTGCTCGTGGATGTCCACGCCGAGCGGAAACAGGCGGCCGGAGATCGTCTCGACGTCGCCGGCGCCCGACCAGTCCTGAGCCAGCAGCACGGCCCGGGACCACAGATCGGCCCAGCGGCGGGCCGGCACCTGCGACATCATGGCCACCGGAAGGCTGGCCCGCAGTTCGGCGGCGAGACCGTCCAGCAGCACCGCCAGCCGGCGCAGCCCCGGCTCGGCCAGGGCCGCCTCGACCGGTGCCCCGACGGCCGAGAGCAGGTCGTGGTCGACACCGCGCCAACCGGCCACGGCCGTCTCGTGCAACCAGGCCCGAGCCGCGCCACGAGGCGCGGACGCCTCGACCGTTACGCCGATCGACGCCGCCCGCGGCGCCCGGTCGCGCCCGACGGCGGCGTCGAACTGGCCGAGCAGCGCGTCGTGGGCCGCGCCGAGCAGGGCCGACCGGGCACCGGCCAGGCTGGCGAGGTCCTCCTGGCTGAACGATCCAGCGGTCACCTTGCCCACCGCCTCGGTCACCCGGTCGTGCAGCGGGGTGCCGGCCATGGCACCGGCCAGGGCGGCGAGTGCGGCGGCAGCCTCGTCACCGACCCGCGCGAATCCACCGACCAGGGCGTCGTCGAAACCGGCGACCACCGTATCGGCGTCGACCAGCCCCACCGGGACGCTCTGCTGCAACTGCGCCAGTTGCGTGCTCAGCATCAGCGAACCGCCCCGGTGGCCGGGAACCAGTGCAACTCGGGCAGCGCGGTGGTGCTGTCCGGCAGTTCGAGGTAGGCCAGGTGGCGCAGGAACCGGCTGAACACCACCGCGGCCGGGGTCGGTTCGTGCCGGGTGTCCATCCGGGCCAGCAGGTCGGTCCCGCTGCCCACCCCGTCACCGGCATCGACCCGCAGATAGCGGGCGACCCGGTCCACGCCGTACTGGAGGACGGCCTCGTCGGCGAGAGCTTCCAGGTGCTTGCAGGGCGCGCCGCGTAGCCCACCGCAGGGCCGGTTGTTGTTGGTGCTGCAGTGGTAGGCGTGGGTGCCGGCGACCAATGACGAGACGTAGACCCGTTCGATGTCCGAGCCACTGGAGACCACACCCTGTAGCCGCCCGTCGGCCAGCTCGACGAAGGGCACCTTCGCCAACTTGCGCGCCCGGGCGGGCGGCACCACCGCCAGCACGCTACGCCGCCGCCAGGCGTTCCCGTCAGCGTCCGTCACCTGTGTCCTCCCCGCCCCGTCGCGGACTCGTCGGCCCGCCCGTGGTGAAGCCGCGCCGACCGGTGTCGGCGCCGCCATGACAGGAGGATCATGGCGGATGGCTACGACAGTTTTGACCCCGCTTCAGCGTCAGCGGCTCGTGCTTCTTGCCGCCCTCGCCGGAGGCCGGTCCAGCCGCTCAGCGCTGGCCCAGAAGAAGACCCGGGAGTTGATGGCCGCGAGATACGCGGTCAGCGAGGAGTTCGGATCAATCTTTTCCGCGACGAATTTCATCGGCTTCTGATCGCGGATCACGGCAGGCGGCAGGCCGGGAGCGCGTAGAACGGTGGACCGGCTAGCGAGGGGCGCTCAGAAGTCGGTCACGCTCGGCGACGTCGAGGTCGAACAGATTGTCAGTTGCTGCGTGGACAGAAGGCCGTGTCGTTGCACCGATGGCCACGCGGTCGCCGACATCGTGTGGAAGACCCGAGGATGACGCGCGATCAGTTCCTCGACGTCCATGACGGTCATCATGCCGGACGTCCGCGGCTACGGGCCACCAGGAATCCGATGTGCCCACCACCTGGTTGACGGGTAGCCAGCGGGCCCTGGCGCTCCTCAGCGCTACGCCTACGCCTGTCGAGACAACCGCCAAAGCCGACGCAAGCGGGGAAGTCTCTACAAGATCCGGGGAGGTTCACTTCGTGGGCCCCGCTTTCGATGCTAGGTTGCGCAGTTTTCGGGCGCGCGTGGGGCGGGCATCGATGATGTCGGGGCGGAGCAGGTGGCCGAAGCCGGCGCGGTCGAGACGTTGGACCAGTCCGTCCCGGTCGGTGCCGAGTGCTGTGGCGGTGGCGTCGAGGTCCCAGTCGGTGGCGGCGAGTTGGGACAGCAAGTGTCCCCGGCGGGTCTGGGCGGCCGAGAGCCGGAACGTTTTGAGGTAGGCCAGCTGGCCGGCCTCGTCGGTGATGGTTTCGCCGATGTGGTTTTCGGCTTCGGGGTTGAAGGCGGGCAGGAACCGGGCCAAGGGTGAAGCGACCCATCCGTTGTACCGGGGTGACGGTGAGTCGCCCGGCGGCGAGCAGCCCATCGGCCATGAGGGCATGGAAAGCTGTCCAGTCGGCGGCCACCTGGGCCAGCTGGGCGCGCAGGTCGGCGACGCTGGTGATGACGGTGTCGTCGAGGCGCGGGGTGAAGTCGGGTACGGCCGGATACAGATGGGTGTAATGGAACAGCAGTTCGCCGTAGAAGTCCTGCAACAGCGTGGGGTGCAGGGCGCGGTAGTCGTCCGGGTGCGGGACGACGAACGCGGCGGCGAGCGCGTCAGCGACGTAGAGCACCATGCCGCACTGGTCGGGGTGGATTTCGAAGACGCGCAGCGCGTCGTCGAGGCCAGCGATGGCGGCGCCGGTGTAGCTGGCCTCCACCCGGGGGGAAAGGCCGCGGGTGACGGCGTGACGGGTCCATTCCTGCCAGGCGATGGGCGGGCCACCGAACTGCAGCGCGAGGTAGCCCTCCATGGCCAGGTGCAGCGGCAGGAAACGCAGCCGCTGCCGGTCCTCCCGGCGAGTCATGCGGCGGCGCGACGCCAGCCGGATGCCGGCGGGAGCGCGAGTGTCGGCGGAGCCGCGTAACTGGGTGCCGAAGGCGGCGACCGGGGTGGTGTCGGTGGTCCAGGTGGCGACGAACGCATGCGGGATGTAGGAGAGGTACGCCGTGCGTGGCCCGGTGTGGACGATCGAGGGTTCGTCGGGGTCGTAGAGGCGGGCGTGCAGGCGCAGCTCGGTGATGGGGATCGGCCGCAGGAGCGGGACGAGGCGGATTGCGCCCCACGTCTGGGCGGGGCCGGCGGTCAGCCCGGTCAGGTCGATCCCGTCGGTGACGGCCGTCACGAGACTGCCTCCTCGGTGTTGAGGAACCGCTCGACCCGGTCGGCGAGGTGGCGGCGTAGCTCGTCGAAGCCGGCGCTGCCGGTGGCGAAGCGGGCCAGTTCGACGAGCGCGGCGGCGTCCTCGGCGTCGCGCACGCCTACGGTGGCCACGCTGGCGGCAAGGCGGCGCACGTCGAAGGTGTCGGCGTCGTAGACGGGGTTGAGGTGCACGACGCTCGTGGCCTGGTGGGGATCGAGGCGGGTGCGCCAGACCCGCAACACCTCGGCGGCCTGCCAGGGTGGGTCGTTGTCCCAGCCGTCGGAGACGATGACGAGCCGGTCGGGGCGGAGTGCGAGGGCGTCGACGATGCGCACGCCCAGCCCCGTGGCGCCGATGGGGTGGACCAGCAGCGGGTCGCCGCGGTGGTGCAGCCACAGTCCCGTGAAGTCGGCCGCGAGGGCCTCCAGCAGGTAGTACGTGGCCAGGGCGACGGCGAGCGGCCGGCGACGCTTCACCCCGGAGCCGGCGGCGGAGTAGCTGTCGTCGAGGACGGCCACCACCCGGCCCCAGGTGCCCGCCTGCCGGCGCGCGGCGCGGCGCGCGGCGGCCTGGAGCGCGCCGGTCAGCTCGTCGCGACGCCGGGCGCGTTCCGGGCGGGGCAGCGACAGCGCGTAGATCGCGAGGCGGGTCAGGGGTGCGGCGGCGAGGTCCATGGCGACGGCCTCGACCCTGTGCCGTGCGGCGCTCCCCTGCAGCCGCAGCCGTTCGCCGTCGGTGAGCTTGGGCGCAATGCCGGACAGGAAGCGGGCCCGGTCGATGCCGTGCTGGGCGGCCAGTCCCTCGGCGACGGTGTAGGGCAGCTCGTACAGGGCCTGCTGCTCGTAGTGGGCGCGTCGCCATGCCTCCAGGATCGGTGTCTCGTAGCGCTTCGGTCGGCGCCAGTCGAACAGCACCGTGCCGACCTCGCCGGGAAGCGGCAGGTGGGCGTGACGGGCGGCGACCGACAACGATCGGCGGTACTTGATCGCGTCGAACGCCGGGTCGGGCCGGGCCGCCACCCAGTCGCGCACGATGACGCGGGTACGCCGGTTGTTGATCCCCAACCGGCGCAGTTCGCGAAGCACGCCGTACACCCGATGCGGCGGCAGCGACCGCAGCCGCGCCGCGATCAGCCGCCCTTCCACCGCGCGCTGCTCGTCGCTCGCCTCCCGTGCGGTGCGCAGCAGGTTCGTCACGACCATGGCAGCGTTGAGATCGTTGACGTCCAGGGCCAGGGTCGCGGCGTACAGGTCGCGGTAGTTGCCCAGCACGTACTCATGGAGGAAACCCAACGACAGGCGCTGCGCGGCGGCTCCAGCACGGAACTCGCGCTGGGCCGTCGCGGCGATCGCGGCATTGACGAACATGACCGCGTCCTCGCACGCAACCCGATCCGCCCGCGGCATGACCGCGACCCAACCCTCCATACAGTGCCATGGGGCCGGCCGGGGAATAGGGGCACGAACTGCGAAGCATCGCTTCAGAGGCGGGTTCCGGAAGTCGCACCGAAGTCCCGCGGCCGGCCCGGCCACGATACCCGCCACGATCAACACGACGCGACGGGAAAACCGCCCCAGGTGGCCCGCTGTATCCGAGCCGGTGGTTGTTGCAGGCGGCCGGCGGCTGGTCTTCATGGCCGTGCCGTAGACACCGCCGGTGCGTGTCGTGTCGGGGGATTTCGAAATCCATATCACCGCTCACGCGTCGCAGGCCGGGCAGCTGTCGGCGTTCGCGGCCGAGCATGGCGTGAAATTCGTCCACATCGTGCTCGATCGTGGCACGTACGCCTCTCAACCGATCGCCAGTTCGGGCCGGTCCGCCACCTCGAGGCGGCCGGGGATCTGACGGTTCTCGGTCGCCGCGTAGAGGGCAAGTCCTCGGCCGGAGTCGAGGGCGCGGATCGCGCTGGCCGGGTCGTGGAACACCAGCGCACCTGACCGAGCAACTCATTGATGACCGACCACAGCGGGTGTGCCGGCCCGCCGGCCAGCCCTGCGCGGCTGAATGGACGACTGACGTGTGGCGGCCGGCGTTCAACCGGCTGCCACATGTCAGTCGAGCGGGGTTCCTGGTTCGGGTTGTATCAGGCGCGTCCCCGGTAGCTGCCGTTCCCTTCAGAGCGATCTGCGGGGGTACGGGCTACAACGCGTTGCGGTGGGCTTCGCCCACCAGTGCTGCGGCAATGCCCCCCAGCTCGTCGACAGTCTGTTGCAGTGCCGGGAGGATTTCGCGCATCCGGTCCTCGGTCAGGAGAATGCTCGGTCCGGCAATGCTCACCGCTCCGAGCGCCTCGCCGCTGTGCGTGTCCACCAGCGGCATGGCCATCGCTGAGATCCCTCTTTCGTTGCTCTCATGCACACGCGCCCATCCCTGCTCTCGCGCTTCGCGGATGCGGGCCGCCACGTCGGCGAGGCTGCGCGGCATTCCGGGCCCGACCGGATGCCGCCGCGGTGGCTCCTGCCGGGCGACGAGCCGTAGGGCCCGGTCCTCGGGAAGTGCGGACAACCAGGCCATCCCCGTCGCAGTCGAGTCGAGGGGAATCACATGGCCGTGATCCACATCAGCGTCGTATCGAAGTCCAGTCTTTGCGCCCTGCTCCTTGGCGACCCAGATCAACTGCTCCCTGTCGACCAGGCTCAGGCGGACGAGCTGGCCTGAGGTGAGGGCGAGGCGGGTCAAGACAGGTTCGGCGAGCCCGGTGATGGTAGAGGTCGCCAGGTGTCGCAACCCCAGGCCAACGACACGCAGCGTAAGCGTGTAGTTGCCCGATGGTTTGAGCTGGCGGACGAAGCCTTCGTCCGTGAGGGTCGTGAGGATCCGATGGGTGGCGCTCCTGGGAAGTCCTAATTGATCAGAGATGCGAGCTAGGGGCATGCCCTCGACCTCGCCGACAAGGCAGGAGAGCACCGCCAAGCCACGCGACAGCGTCCCAGCAGCAACCATTATCCACCGCTTTCTATTGGCACACTCGCCCGCGGCAGCCGCGGGGAAGTCGACGTGACCAATCTTTCACGTGCCTCTTGCGCTGTCGACAGTACTGGAATACCGTTCCACTCAGCAACGGCGTTCCAGCCGATCCGGGAGTCAGGGAGGCCGCATGGTGGCGAACGTGCACACCCACCTCACGGCCCTGAGTCAGGGCACCTTCCTCTCGGTGTCGGCCGCCGCGTTCGCCGAGGCCGCCGCGTTCGCCGGCGTCGGCGACCTGGACATCTGGCGACACGCCCCAGGCTTCGAGTCGGCGTCCGCCGTCGGCGTGGCCCGTCGTGCGGACCTCTCGGTTGACGCTGTGTCGCGGGCATCTCGCCGAGCCCGACCAGCGGGCGGCGGATGGCGCTGACCTGCAATCTCTCGACGACGCCATCGCACCCCCCGGCGCTAGCCGGCTGAGCTGCTGATTCAAACGAAAGGCCCACGATGTCAATGCAAACCGACTCCCCGACGACCGCCGGGGTTCCGAAGGCCGTCGCGGCGCCTGGGACCTCCGCGGCGACGACCTATCGGCCCCGCCGACTCCGTAAGCTCGCCTGGGACCTCATCCCGGTGGGGGTCTTCGCGGCCATCGTCGCGCTGTGGGCCGGCGCGGTGGAGGCGTTTGACATCCCCTCGTACCTGTTGCCCAGCCCGCAGGAAACGTTCGCCCGCATGGCCAACGATTTCCCGCTGTTGTGGGAGAACACCGGCGTCACGGTGTCCGAGATCGTGGCCGGTCTCGGTATCACCATCGTGACGGCCATCCCGCTCGGTCTGATGATCGCGCTCAGTCGCGTCGCCAGGCAGGTGGTGTACCCGCCGGTCGTCTTCATGCAGCTCGTTCCCAAGATCGCGATCGCCCCTCTCTTCGTGGTGTGGATCGGCTTCGGCATAGAGTCCAAGATCCTGCTCACCGTCCTGATGACCTTCTTTCCGCTCCTGGTGGCGAGCATCAGCGGCTTCAGGATTCTGGACGACCGGATGCTCTACCTGACCAAGTCGATGGGCGCGTCGCGCTGGCAGACCTTCCGCTATTTGCGATTCCCGTCCGCCCTGCCCGTGATCTTCTCAGGGCTGAAGACATCGGCGACGCTCGCCGCGACGGCAGCCCTCGTCGCCGAGTTCGTCGGAGCCAACACCGGGCTGGGCTACCTGCTGCTCCAGGGCACGAGCACCCTGGACACCACGCTGATCTTCGCCGTCCTCGTCGTGCTGACCATTATCGGAATCGCTCTCAACTACCTCGTCGAGTTGGTCGAGTGGCTGCTGACGCCCTGGCAGCGGGCGCGCAACAACTAACTGATCACCCCCTCCATCACGCACCACATCACTAAACGGGATCGACGACGATCCCGGAAAGGAAAGACATGCGCCACAACTCTCGGCGGTTCGCGCTGGTCGCGTCCGTGCTGGCCGCCTCCATGGCGCTCACCGCCTGCGGCGGCTCGAGCGACTCCTCGTCCGCCGGCACCGACGGCACCAAGCTCAAGCCCTTCACCTTCCAGCTCAACTTCACCGCGGGCGGATTCAACGCGGGCTTCGAGTACGCCGCAGTCCACGGCCTGTACAAGGAGGAAGGGCTGGACGTCGAGATCATTCCGGGTGCCGGCTCCGGCGTTACCGCCCAGATGGTCGCATCGGGTAAGGCTCAGATCGCATTCGCGGAGGCGCCCACCACGAGCGCCCTCGTCGCCAAGGGCGCTCCCATGAAGACCATCATGACGCTCTACCAGTCCAGCCCCAACCAGGTGACGACCCTGACGTCGAGTGGCATCAACTCGATTCAGGATCTGAAGGGCCGCAGTGTGGGCGTGCCGACCGGCGGTTCGCAGACGGCGATGATGCCCATCCTGCTGCAGAAGAACGGTCTGAAGCCCTCGGACATCAACCAGGTGGGCCTGCCCAAGGAGTCCTTGGTTCAGGCGCTGCTGCAGAAGCGGGTCGATGCCATCCTTGGCTCGACCGACTCGTACGGCGTACAGCTGGAGCAGCAGGGCGCGGAGACCAGGAACTGGACCTTTGCGGATTACGGGGTCCCGACGATCAGCACCAGCGTGTTCGCCAACTCGGAATACCTGAAGAGCAACGCCGACGACGTCAAGGCATTCATCCGAGCCAGCCTCAAGGGCTGGGCGGCTGTCGCCGCCGACCCGAAGGCTGGCGCCGCGGCGGTCAAGGAGTACTTCCCCAACTCGAACGAGCAGCAGAGCCTCGCTGAGCTGAACGCGGTTATTCCGCTGCTCTGCGCCGGCGGCGCCACGGTCGTCGGCAAGTCACCCGACGAGAGTTGGACCCGTACCCAGGACCTGCTCTCCTCGGTCGACCTCCTGCCCGCCGGTACGGACGCCACCACGTACTACTCGAACGACTTCCTTCCCGCCGAGTCGGAGATGCAGCAGTGCCAGGACGGCAAGCCGGTGCCGCTGACCGCAAAGTGAACCCGCAGCGAACACCTCACTGATTTGTCGAAAGGAGGGGCCAAATGTCACAGATCCCGCGGCAAGGGTTGATCTACGAGGACCTGTACGTCGGACTTGCGTTCCGGAGCCCCGGACGGACCATCACCGACGCCGACGTCGTCGGGTTCGGCGCACTGACCGGGGATTTCTCCGAAGTGCACACCAGCGACGTCTACGCGAAAGCCAGCCAGTTTGGTCGACGGATCGCGCACGGCATGCTGGGCCTGGCCTACTCACACGGCCTGATGTGGCCGCGCACCGGGATGCTGCGGGACACCGCTATCGCATTTCTCGGAATCAAGGAATGGAGGTTCAAGGCTCCGATTTTCATCGGCGACACGATCTTTGTCGAGTATTCGGTTGCCGAGATGCGCGACAGTGCGTCCAAGCCAACCCAGGCGATCGTGACCTTCGACGTACGCGTCGTCGACCAGGACGGCCGCGTCTGTCAGGAGGGGCAGAAGGTGGAGCTTCTGTCCAAGGTTCCCCTTGGCGGGGTCGAAGCGAGCGGGAAGGCACAGTCATGACCGCACGCACCACCACGGCAGCCACTCGGACGGGGGCCCCGATCTCCATCGAGTCCGTCAGCAAAACCTTCGGACTTGACAGCCCGAACCCGTTCGAGGCGCTGAAGCCGGTCGACATGAACATCAAGCCCGGCGAGTTCATCTCCATCGTCGGCCCCTCCGGATGCGGCAAGAGCACCCTCATGCTCATGGTCGCCGGACTGCTTGACCGCACGACCGGCGACATCCGCGTCGGGGGTGAAGTGGTGAAGCGGCCCATCACGGACGTGGGTATCGCGTTCCAGGATCACCTCCTCCTCGAGTTCCGGACCGCTATCGACAACGTCATGCTCCAGGCGACGATCCGCGGCCTACCCGAGCGGGAGATCCGCAGTCGCGCGGAGCAGTTGTTCGAGCGACTGCGGCTGACCAAGGCGATGAAGAAGTACCCCCGTCAGCTTTCCGGCGGGATGCGTCAGCGGGTGTCGCTGATCCGGACCCTCGTGCACAACCCTTCGGTTCTCATGCTCGATGAGCCCTTCGGTGCGCTCGACGCGCTGACCCGTTTGCAGGTTCGTACCGACCTCGAAGCGCTGTGGATGGAGCGGCGCCCCACGGTCCTGTTCATCACCCACAGCGTGGAGGAGGCCGTCGGGCTCTCCGACCGGATCTTCGTCATGAGCCCCAGCCCGGGAGAGATCGTCGATGAGATCGTCGTCGACCTGCCCCGTCCGCGGCCGATCGCGCTCGGGGAGTCTCCCGAGTTCGGCAAGTACGCTGACCGGATCTACCAGCACTTCGAGCGGCTGGGCGTGCTCCACGGCATCGAACTGCCGAAGGCGCAGTCATGACGGTCGGCAGCGCATTCCGGTTCGTGGATCGCCGCGCGCTGGTGACCGGAGCCGGCCAGGGGATCGGACGGGCCATCGCCGAGCGGCTCGCCGCGGAGGGCGCACATGTCGTCGTTGCTGATGTCAACGAGGACCTGGCGCGCGAAGCGGCGACCGCTCTGCGGGCTGTCGGCGGCTCCGCGGAGTCCGCGACGGTCGACGTCTCGGACGCGGCCTCGCTGGCCTCGCTCGGCGACCTGCTGGGTCAGGTCGATGTCGTCGTCGCCAACGCCGGTATCCAGACCTTCGGACCGCTACTGGAGTTGAGCGTCGAGGATTGGGACCGCGTGCTGGCGGTGAATGCCCGGGGTACGTTCCTGACCCTCCAACTCGCGGCGCGGCTCCTGCCGGACGGCGGCAGCGCCGTGACGGTGGCCTCGATCCAGGCAATGTTGCCGAACGTGATGTCGGCGAACTATGCGGCGTCGAAGGCAGCGGTCGTCAGTACGACCAAGACGTTCGCCGCTGAGCTGGCGCCACGGGGAATCCGGGTCAACGCGGTTGCCCCGGGCCGCATCGACACGCCGCTGGCCCAGCGGGCGAACGTCGAACTCGGCCGCATGGTCGACAAGGATCCGGCGCAGATGCTGGCCAACCGCGTTGCCACCATCCCGCTCGGCCGCACCGGCCGGGCCCAGGAGGTGGCGGCCGCGGCGGCGTTCCTCGCCTCCGACGACGCCTCCTACATCACGGGGGAGACGCTGAATGTCTGCGGCGGGGACGTGATGCTCTGATGGGCGCCACCGCACCCGCGACGGTCCGGCTCGACCGCTCCGGCCCCGTGTGGCTGGTGCAACTCGACAACCCGGCGTTCGATCTGCCGCTCAACGCGGGCCTGGTGAGTCGGTCATGACGCTCACCCTCAAGCCCGCTCCAGGGGACGGCTCTCGGCGCCCCGGGCTGGTGCTGACGCCCGAGGATGCGGTGGCGCTGGTCTCTCCGGGCGACACCCTCGCCGTGGGCGGCAGCGGTTCTCTCCTGCAGGTGCCCGAGACGCTGCTCGCTGCACTCGAGCAGCGCTGGGGCAAGGAGCAGGCGCCCAACGACCTGACCGTCGTGCACGTCATGGGGCTCGGCGACCACCAGGGCCGCGGAATCGACCACATCGCCATTCCTGGCTTGGTGCGCAGGTTCGTCGGTTCGCACTTTGTCCTCTCGCCCCGCCAGCAACGGGCGATCGCCGACAACCAGGTCGAGGCGATCGGGTTGCCGGCCGGCACCATCTCGCTGCTGTACCGGGAGATCGCCGGCGGACGACCGGGGCTTTTCACGGATATCGGCCTGGGAACGTTTGTCGACCCCCGTCAGGAGTGGGGGCGGATGAACGACCGTACTCGTGAAGGTCTCAGTGAGCTGATCACCCTCGCGGGCCGCGAGTGGCTCTTCTACCCCCGTTTCAACGTTCACTTCGGGCTGCTGCGCGCCTCGGTGGCCGATGCCCACGGCAACCTGGCAATGGACGACGAGGCCGCCTTCAGCGACAACCTCGCCATCGCTCAGGCTGTCCACAACAGCGGCGGCACGGTGGTCGCCGAGGTGAAGCGGATCGTCCCCGCCGGGGAGCTTCCCGCCGGGCGGATCAAGGTACCCGGAGCACTCGTGGATCACGTCGTGATCACCGACTGGCCGAATCAGACCCCCATCACCCGCAGCGACCCCCGGCGAACTGGAGTGCAGCCGAACCGGCCCACGGCCATCACCCCGCTGCCCTTCGACCACCGGAAGGTGGTGGCGCGTCGAGCCGCGCAGGAGATCCACGAAGACGATCTCGCCAATCTCGGTGTCGGGATGGCGAACGGCATCTCATACGTGGCACTCGAGGAGGGCTTCCTCGACCGATTCACCCTCAGCATCGAGCAGGGTGTGTTCGGCGGCCTGCCCGGCGTGGGCCTGGACTCGGGAACTGCCATCAACCCGACGGCGATCGTGGACATGTCGAGCCAGTTCGACCTGTACGACGGCGGCGCCCTGGACTTCGCGGGCCTGGCGTTCGCCGAGTTCGATGCCGAAGGCAACGTCAACGTGGCGGGCGTGGACGGAACGCCGATTGGCCCCGGTGGTTTCATCGACATCAGTCAGAAGGCCAAGACCGTCGTGTTCTGCGGCACCTTCCGCGGTGGTGACCTTGACGTGCGGGTCGGGGAGGGCCGCCTCGAGATCGTACGAGACGGCCGCTACGGCAAGCTGGTCGATCGAGTCCAGCGCATCGCCTTCGACGGGAGACGAGCGCGTCGCGCGGGACAACGGGTTCTCTACGTCACCGAGCGGGCGGTGTTCCGGCTCGGCGCTGACGGCGTCGAACTGATCGAGATCGCGCCCGGAGTCGACCTGCAGCGCGACGTCCTTGCACGCATGGGCTTCACCCCCATCATCCGCGAGCCACTTCGGGAAATGGACGGGCGACTGTTCCATCCGGAGCCGGCGGGGCTGCGTTGCCTGCCTCCGCGCCGCCTCGGATGACCCGCTGTCCTTCCCCGGCCTCAGACACAGAAAGGTTGATCTCATCGTGACCGACGCGTTCGAGGGAATTCGCATCCTCGACTTCACCCAGCTCGAACAGGGCCCGTCCGCGACCCAGATGCTCGCCGACTTCGGAGCCGACGTCATCAAGGTCGAGCGCATCGACGTGGGTGAGATCGGGCGCAATCAGGCCCCGTTCCTGGGCGATGGATACAGCCCGCACTGGTCCGCGACGAACCGGAACAAGCGGAGCATCAGCGTCGACGTGAAGTCGGCCGAGGGCCGCAAGCTCATCCTGGACCTGGCCAAGAACGCCGACATCGTGGCGAGCAACTTCCGGCCGGGTGTCATGGACCGCCTCGGGCTGGGCTACGACGCCTTGTCAGCTGTCAATCCACGCATCATCGTCGCGTACGCCTCGGGGTACGGCCTCAGTGGGCCGTACACCCACCGGCGTGGACAGGACCTGGCGGCGCAGGCCATCAGTGGGCTGATGGCCTTGTCCGGCACCGAGGAAACCGGCCCGATGCCGACCGGCACATTCATCATCGACTACGTCGCCTCCATGCAGTTCGCCCTGGGCATGATGGCCGCGCTGGCGGCCAGGCAACGCACGGGCCGCGGGCAGGTCGTGGACTCGAACCTGATGAACGCCGCGATCACGACGCATCTGCAAGAGGGCACCACGTTCCTGAGCACCGGCCAGCGTTACCCCCGCCCGCTGGCCAACATCGCCCACGCACACAACACGGCGCTCTACGGCTACTACAAGGCCGCCGACAATCTGTGGTTCACGCTCATCGGTGAGTACTACGTCGACGAGCAGTGGCGCAGGGCCGCACGCGCCTGCGGCCTGACCCCGGAGCAGATCGACGACCCTCGCTTCCAGAGCATCGAGGGGCTGACCGAACACGTCCGCGAGACCCGCGACCTGCTGGCGGACGCGATCGCGCGCTTCCCACGCGACGAGATCATGGCTCGGTTCGAGGCGGAGGACATTCTCGTAGCGCCCGTCCACGACTATGACGCCGTCTTCGACGACCCGCAGGTCCGGCACAACAACCTCGTACTCGAGGCGGAGGTCGACGGAATCGGACCGGTACGTTTCGTCGGCATGCCGGTCTCGCTCTCCGAGACCCCGGCCCGCCTGCGCATGGTGCCCCCCAAGGTGGGCCAGCACAACGACGAGGTCCTCCGTGCGGCCGGGCTCAGCCCCGACGAGATCGCCAACCTGAAGTCAGTCGGAGTCATCGGCTCTGAGTCGGATCGCGAGGCGGCGGGCGGGCGGCCAGCCTGGTCCTGACTGCCGACCCCCTACCAACGCTTCGATCGAGGAGAAATTCGTGGACAAGCTCACGACCGCCAAGCTCACCATCCCCACCGCTGACGGCGGAACCACAGTGCATGTCATGCACGAACCGGTCGACTACCCGCGCCATCAGGGGCCCTTCAGGTCCCGAACCGTGCTCGCCGCGGCACACGTCGTCGTGGACGCCCGTGCTGACTACACCCCAGGGGAGCAGCCTCCCATCGACTGGGAGGCCACGATTGCGTTTCGCAAGCACCTGTTCAGCTACGGAGTGGGCATCGCCGAAGCCATGGACACCTCCGAGCGTGGTCCCGGCGGCCTCCAGTGGGGACAGGCCAAGGAGTTGATCCGGCTGGGCGTGGCCGCCGCGCGGGAAGAAGGCGCCGCGGTCGTGGCCGGCGCTGGCACCGACCAGATCACGTCCCGCGACCCCAGTCTGGGCGAGGTCGTCGACGCGTATCTCGAGCAACTCGACTGGGTCCAGGCCCAAGGGAGCGCTGCGGTGATCCGCGCCAGCCACGCCCTTGTCGCTGCCGCCCGCAACGAGGATGACTACCTCAAGGTCTACGGCCAGGTCCTCGCCCAGGTGGACAAGCCCGCCATCGTGCACTGGCTCGGAACCGGATTCGATCCCTCGCTCGCCGGATACTGGGGGCACGCCGACCCCAGGGAGGCGATGAATGTCGTCGTCCGCATGGCTGAGGAGAACTCGGCGCGCCTCGACGGGATCAAGTTCAGCTTGCTGGACGAGGAGCTCGAAAGGGAGTTCCGCCGGCGCCTGCCGGAAGGCGTGAAGGTCTACACCGGCGACGACTACGGGTACACCAACCTCCTGCTGGGCGACGGTGAGCACCACAGCCACGGACTGCTCGGTGTGCTCGACCCCATCGCCCCGGTCGCGTCCCTTGGTTTCTCCGCGCTCGACAAGGGCGACGAGGCGGGCTTCGTCGAGGCCATGAACTCCTCGATCCCCCTCGCGGTCAAGATGTTCGAGGCACCGGCCGACCGCTACAAGGTCGGTACCGTGTTCATCGCCTGGCTGTCCGGGCACCAGAACCACTTCCGGATGGTCACCGGTCGGGAAGGTTTCCGCTCGCTGCAGCACCTCACTGATCTCTTCGTTCTCGCTGACGAGATCGGCCTGTTTCCCGATCCCGCACTGGCGGCGCACCGTATGCGGCTGCTTCTGGCTGCGAGTGGCGTCGAATGACGGCGTCCCGCGATCAGCTCATCTCTCCACGCGACGCGAACTGGGCCGAGGCGCTGCCCCAGGCTCGCGGCGTCACCGTAGCCGAGATCCGCGCCCGTCTCAGCGGGGCACGCCGGCTCGTCGTGCTCGATGACGACCCGACCGGCACGCAGACCGTCCGGGACGTCCCCGTGCTCACGCGCTGGGACGTCGAGGATGTGCGGTGGGCGCTGCGCCAGGGAACACCCGGCTTCTACGTGCTCACCAACACCCGAAGCCTCTCCCCGGCAGCGGCGGCCGAACGCAACCGGGACGTGGCCCGGGCGTGCCTGGAGGCGGCTCGACTCGAAGACGTGCAGCTCACGTTCGCGAGCCGGGGCGACTCCACGTTGCGAGGACATTTTCCCCTCGAAACGGATGTGCTGGCCGAGGTCCTCGCGGAACACGGCCAACCCACGCACGCGGTGCTCCTCGCGCCGGCGTACATCGATGCCGGACGCGTCACCGTGGGTGGAGTCCACTGGGCGGCAGGGCCGGCCGGTCTCGCGCCCATCGCCGACGGCGAGTACGCGCGCGACGCGACGTTCGGCTACCACTCATCACGCCTCGCAGAGTGGGTCGAAGAGAAGAGCGGTGGCCGTCTCCGTGCTGACCAGGTGGCCGAGGTCCACCTCACGGACATCCGGGCCGCTGGCGGCGGGGCGTTGCGCGCCGTCCTGTCCGCAGCGCAGGACGGCCAGGTCGTGGCGATCGACGCGGCCACCGACGACGATCTGCGCTCGGCGGTGTTGGACATCATCGCCGCCGAACGTGCCGGAGTCGGCATCGTCCAACGGGTCGGGCCGTCGTTCGTACGCGCACGACTCGGGCAGGAGGACGGCTCACGCATCGACGACGAGCGCCTCGCCCAACTGGTTGATCCCGACGCACACGGCCTGGTCGTCGTCGGTTCGCACGTGGGTCTGACCACGCGGCAGCTCGACGTGTTGCGACAGCGTCGTTCCCCTACCGAACTCGAACTCGACGTCGCAAAGGTGATGGATCCGGCGGACCGGGCCTCGCACGTCGAGCAGTTGGTGCGGCAGGCGGTAACAGCATTGGCGGACAACCTGGTGGTGCTGCGCACATCACGTCAACTCGTCACCGGGATCGATGCCAACGGGAGCCTCGATATCGCTCGGACGGTGAGTTCGGCGCTGGTGGACGCGACCGCCCGGATCGTCGGACAACGCCGTCCGTCCTTTGTCCTCGCCAAGGGGGGCATCACGTCGTCCGACGTGGCAACCGAGGCTCTTCGCATGGACCGGGCCTGGATCAGGGGACCGATTCTCGACGGCATCGTGTCGTTGTGGGAGGCGGCCAGCGGCTTTGCCGCCGACCTGCCCTACGTGGTGTTCGCCGGCAACGTCGGCGATGACACCTCGCTGGCTGATGTCGTCGAGCGGCTGGAAGAGGCATCTGGTAGATCGGAGAAACCGGCATGAGAGTGATGATCACGGGGGGAGCCGGATTCCTCGGCACCCTGTTGGCGCGCCGTCTCCTCGCTGGGGAGGTCGGCGTCGGCGGCGCCGCACCGCGTCGAGTCAAGGAGCTTGTGCTAGTCGATCTGGTAGCACCCCAACCGGATCTCCTCGCAGACCCACGAGTGACGCCAATGACCGGTGCGATGGAGGCGCAATTGCCCACCGTGGGCACAGCCGACCTCGTGTTCCACCTCGCAGGGGTCGTCAGTGGTGCCGCCGAGGCCGACTTCGACCTCGGCATGGCCACGAACGTGGACGGCACCCGCGCCCTCTTCGAATGGGCTCGCCGGCTTCCTGCGCCTCCGGTACTGGTCTTCTCAAGCTCGCTGGCGGTTTTCGGCACCAACTCCGCTGGCGAGGCAGTCGAGACCGTGCGGGACGACACCCTGCCGACGCCGCAATCCAGCTACGGGGCACAGAAGTTCATCGGCGAGCAACTTCTCGCCGACTACACCCGCAAGGGTTTCGTCCGCGGACGGAGTGTCCGCTTGATGACCGTTTCCGTGCGGCCGGGCAAGCCGAACGCGGCAGCATCGAGCTTCCTTTCCGGGATCATTCGAGAGCCGATCGCGGGGCAGCGCGCCAACTGTCCGGTGCCCCCCGACACCGCCATCGCCCTTTCCTCGCCGAGCCGCACGATCGACGGACTGATCCGAGCCGCTGAGGTCGACGACGTGACCTGGGGTAGCCGTACCGCGCTGAACCTCCCCGCGCTCACGACCACGCCCGGCGACATGGTGGAAGCGTTGGAACGCGTGGCCGGTGCCGGCACGAGCGGCCTGATCGACTGGACCGAGGACCCCGCGGTCTTCGCCATCGTCGGCAGATGGCCCGCGCGTTTCATCACGAAACGCGCGGAATCGCTAGGCCTGCTGCCCCCGCCCGACTTCGACGCGCTCATCCGCGAGTACCTCTCGACCATCGCTGGCAGTAGCGCTGACCCGGCGCGGATCGGTGAGCCTGACGCCTGAAGCTGACCGGCCCCAGGCCCCGGCATCCCGCAAGTACCGCCAGGCGGCCGGTGAGATTCTGTTCGCACACGGGGTGCAGGGGCGAACGGTGACCATGACCGCGGCGCGGCTGGCCTCAGGGCCGAGCGATGCGGAAGGAGACCTGGCCAGCCTGCCGACCCGGGGTTGGCCGTCGCCACGAGCGTGCGTGGGCGCACCCACGCAGGGTCGTACCGTGCTGGCCGCTCTGCGCGAGGCCAGTCTGTGCGCGTACCGCCTCGGTCACCCGTACGCGGGCACCTGGCTGGCGTGCGGGGAGCGGTGGTCGTGAGGATGCTGATTTCACAGTGACATGAATATGTCAGGGTGACATGACGCCTGTTCGGGATGTGCCTCTGGCCGGGCCACCCGGCGTACGGCCGCGAGGGCAGCCGCACCGAGGGCTACGCGGGCCAATCCGATCTGCCCGATTCGTCCGGATAGGCGATTAGACTGCGATCGTCTGGCGGTACTCCGAACAAGCCCTGAGAGGAGCTCATGGAAAGCAGGCGGTCGCAAAGGGAGACGGGCAAGGCTGACGCGAAGAGCGGGTATCAGCCGCCGCAACTCAAACGGCTCGGCACCCTCGCCGAGTTGATCAAGGGCGGCACGATCGGCGTCGGCGATGGCGGGCCATCGCGGTCCGCGCCGCCCGTCAGGAAGGACTGCCGCCGCCGATTCCGGTGACCTGGCGTTTCACCGGAGCACTTCGGGCCGACGAATCAGGTTGGCAGGATGAGGTGATCCGCGCACTAGGCCTGGCGGAGCACTGGCACATCCTGCCGGCCGGTGACGACCTCGACCTCGTCGGTCCGGTGGCTGGCCGCCTACTGCACCGGTACGGCGTGCTGCATCCCAGCAACCTCCATTTTCACCTGCCGATCATCGAGCTGGCCGCAGGCGGTGCTCTGCTCACCGGCGTCGGGGGTGACCAGATGCTGGCCGGCTGGCACCTCCCGCGCGCACGATCCGGTCCCGGCTGCGGCGGAGTCTGACCCCACTCGTCCGGGCGGTACTGCCACCACCTCGGCAACTAGCCCTGGCCGCATTTGCCTGGATGCGGCCTGCCGTCGCCATCAACGCCTATCGGTCGTACGCGGCGGAGCAACGCGCCGAGCCGGACCGACTGGGCCACCGGATTCGCTGGCACCTGAGCCGGCGGGAGCTGAACCTGGCCCGCGCGAGCCTCGCGGCGGTCGCCGCCGACCACCACGTGCGCGTGATCAATCCGTTGCTCGACGGCAGGTTCCTGACCGCGCTGACCGCCACGGCCGGGCACCTGCAGGCGACGAACCGGGCCGAGTTGCTGGCCCGGATCGCCGGCGACGACCTACCCGCTGTGGTGACCGCGCCCCGCCGCAAGGCCGTGTTCCTGGAGGTCTTTCTCCGCGGGCATACCCGGGAATTCGTCACCGGCAGGGACGGCTCGGGAGTGGACACCGATCTGGTCGATCCCCTGGCGTCGCGCCAGGCATGGTCGCGATGGCCGGTGCCGCGGCGCACTGCGGCCCTGGCGCAGCATCTGTGGCTGGCGATACGATCAACACCGATGGCCGGCCCACCCTCGGGACCGGCGGATGGCCCGACAACGGCGGAGGCGAGGCGCAACAAGCTGTTGCGCCGGAGTTGATCCGGTCACCGTACGGCCCGCCGGGCAGCGCGCAGCTCCAGCACCGCTCTCGGCAGCCGGGCCGCGTGCCGGCCCAACCGATTCGCGTAGGCGAGCAGCAGGCCAAGCCGTCCACGTCGAGCCAACGGACTGCTGTGACGCATCATCGCCGGCGACGGCACCGCCCGGCGGCAGATGTGTCGCAGCCGGGCAGCGACCGTTGGCAACTCGGCGAGCCGTGCCAACGAGTATGCCGGCACCGAGCCGTGGTGGGCGAGCAGCCAGCGCGAGGGGGAGCTACGTTCCGGAAGTCCCAACTCGGCGGCCATCGTAGCCCCGCGGTCGGCGAGCCGGAGCCCTAGCGCGTACGCCTCTTCGGCTTGGCACCGCCGGGCTATCCGCCCGGCGGCACGCCAGGCGTCGGCCGGCAGCACCATCAGTGCGCGCTCCAGATCGGCACGGGGGCGTACCGACCGGCCGGGTGCCGCCGCGTGCAGAGCGACGAACAGAGCGGTGCAATTCTGGCCCGGTATCGGGATCCGCCCGCCAGCCAGCGGGAACTCCTCCGCCGAGTTCCACACCTCGTGCCAGAGGGCCTCGGCGTCCGCCGCCCCCGCGAATCCCCGATGCAGGTCGACCACCAACGGCACGTGGCCGGGCAGCCGCCAGGAGCGTTCGTGCGGTGAGAGGTCGTCGAGTCGGGCACCCGATATCACCGGAAAAGCCCCGAGCTCAGCGAGGATCCGTTCGGCGGCGCTGAAGGCCGCTGGTGCCACCAGCAGATCCACGTCGCCGTAGCGGCGATCGACCCCCAACCGGTAAGCCAGTCCCGCACCCTTGAGCAGGACCGCGTCGACGCCGCGCTCGCGCAGGGCGAGGCAGGTGCTGGTGGCGGCGTGGTCCAAGGCCAGGCACCGGACGGCGACCGCCCGTTCGGTCGGGGCGCTCACGTGGACACCCCGACCCGCGCCGGGGTGGCCACCGTGGCCTCCAGCAACCGGCGGGTCGCGTCGAGCGCCGACCAGTCCCGGGGCCGGTTGAGCTCCCATGCCGGCAGGGCCGCGAGGGCCAGCAGGGTCGACGGGTCCGATGGCAACTCGGGCCAGGACCGTAACGCGGCCAGCCGCGCCAGCAGGTCACCGGGGGCAACCGGGACAACGGACGGTTCGGTGCCCCAGCGCAGGAAGAACCAGCCGCCGAGTTGCACGCGGTCGGCCACCGGCGGCAAGGCGACCCGTAGCCGACTCCGCCGCCGCACCCTGATCGCGTCGGTGGTCAGGCCCGGGATCATCTCCCGCAGGTCCACGCAGCGCGGGCCGGCGAAGCCGTACCGGCCGTCGGTCACCAGAACATCGTCAGCCATCACCGGCACACCTTCGGCAGCCAGCGCCGCGAGCAGACTGCTCTTGCCTGCCGTACGCGAACCGAGCACCGCCCAGGCCCGGCCGTGCCGCACGAACGCCCCGGAATGGAAGGTCTCCCGGCCGGCCCAGCGATTGACGACGGTGGCCGCCGCGGCGAGGTACGGGTGAGCGATGAGGTCAGGCGACGGAGCCGGCCCGTGGAAAATCGCGGTCGCTCTGATCCGGTCCACGCTGAGCCATTGGCCATCGGGCAGAAGCCGGACCGACCGCGATCCGTCCGGACCGGTCGGCGGCGGTGGTTGCGTGTCGACGCACCAGATGGCGACGGTAGGACGACCGTCCGCCGGTCCGGCCGGCGGCAACTGGGTGACGTGGCCCAGCCCGCGCACCCGCAGCCCGTAGACGTACCGGTCGGTGCTGTCGTCTGACACTGGCGACTCCCCCAGAGGTTCCTTGCGCCCGGGGCGGCCAACGCCGCCGCAGGCCTGGTCAACGGCGTACCGGCCGCCTTTTCTGACCAACGAACGAGCCCGGAGCAAGACACACTGGCCGGGCCCATCGGCCACGAACGACCAGACACCCGCGCTTCCGTACGCGAGCCCGGCTTTCGGGCGCAGCCGCTGCGGCTGGCCGGGTGCGATGACGCGCTCAGCCCCTTGAGCCGTTACGGGGGCCGAGGGAACGGGGGACGCGCCGAGGAGCATCCCGGCCGCAGCACTGGCATGGATCAATGCCGTCAACTACGATCGGCGATCGATGCGTCACTATAGGTCGATCATCTGGCTTGTGTTGCGGGTGATCCGGTCTGCTTCGGAGGTTGGCCAATGACAGACGTCGCCCGGGTCGCCGCGCGGCCGTACCCGTTCAGCGCCCCCGATCGGCTCAACCTCGACCCCCTCTACGCCGAGCTGCGGCGCGTCGAGCCGCTCGTTTGGGTACGGCTGCCGTTCGGCGAGGAGGCGTGGCTCGCCACCCGGTACGCCGACGTGCGGATGGTCCTCGGTGACGCGAGGTTCAGTCGGGCGGCCAGCGTCGGCCGGGACGAGCCGCGGCTGACCCCGAGGCAGATCGAGGGCGGCATCCTGTCGATGGACCCGCCGGAGCACACCCGGCTGCGGCGGCTGGTCGCCAAGGCGTTCACCGCCCGTCGGGTCGAGCAGCTCCGGCCCCGGACCCGGCAGATCGCCGACGAGCTGATCGATGCCATGGTGGCGGCCGGGCCGCCGGTCGACCTGGTCGAGCACTTCGCCACTCCGCTGCCGATCCAGGTGATCTGTGAGTTGCTCGGGGTGCCCTTCGCCGACCGGCACCAGTTCCACGTCTGGTCGGAGGCGATCGTCTCGACCACCTCGCTGTCGCCTGAGCAGATCCACGAGTACCTCGACAACCTGTACGGCTACATCGGCGAGCTCGTCCAGCAGCGGCGCCGACAGCCCACCGACGACCTGATCTGCGCGATGGTGCAGGCCCGCGACGAGCACCAGGACCGGTTCACCGAGCAGGAGGTCGTGCAGCTCGCCGCCGGGCTGCTCGCCGCCGGCCACGAGACCACCGTCACCCAGCTGCCCAACTTTGCGTACGTCCTGCTCACCCACCCGGACCAGCTGGCTCGGCTGCGGGCCGAGCCGGCTCTGGTGCCGACCGCGATCGAGGAGCTGATGCGGTACGTCCCGCTCGGCGTGGCGTCCTCGTTCGCCCGGTACGCCACCGAGGACATCGAGATCGGTGGGGTGCTGGTGCGGGCCGGGGAGCCGGTGATCGGCTCGCTCTCCTCGGCTAACCGGGACGAAACGGTCTTCACCGACCCGGATCAACTCGATCTCGGTCGCGAGACCAACCCGCACATCGGCTTCGGACACGGCGTGCACCACTGCGTGGGCGCCCAGCTTGCCCGCATGGAGCTACAGGTCGGCATCGGCGCCCTGATCGCCCGGCTGCCCGAGCTGCGAATCGCAGTGCCCGAGCCGGAGCTGACCTGGAAGAGCGGGATGATCGTCCGGGGTCTGGCCCGGATGCCGGTGGCCTGGTGAGCGCCGGTTGGCGGATCGAGGTCGACGCGCGGCGCTGCATCGGCTCGGGCAGCTGCGTCGGCATGGCGCCGACCCACTTCCGGATGGAATCGGGGCGGGCCACCCCGACCGCGGCGGCCGTCGAGCCGACCGAGACGGTGATCGACGCCGCTGAGTCCTGCCCGGTCGAGGCGATCGCCGTACGCGACGACGACGGCATCCTGATCGCGCCGACCTGACGCGACAGCGCCTGAATTCGCTACCGTCGTGGCGTGCACATCCGTTTTGACGTACCAGCCGATCCCGCCTACCCGGGCCGTGTGGCCGCTGCGATCAGCGGCGTCCAGCTGCGCAAATACGGTTATGTCGGCGCGGTGCTGGCGGCGGTCGGGGCGATCGGTTTCGCTGTTTCACGGGGATTTGCGTGGGGCGAGCAGATCTCGCCGCTGTGGATACCAATGATCATGGGTGGTCTGCTGGCGATGCTGTATGGGCCGTGGGTGCGGTGGCGCGCCCGACGTCGCTCCGGTCGCTACGCTGTCGAGGGCGCCTACGAGATCACCGATGACAACATCATGATGCGCAGCGGCTCGGAATCCGGTGGCATCGCCTGGGACGGCGTCGACCAGGTGGAGGACACTCCCGAGTTCTGGATCGTGTACGTCGGTCGGATGCCGGCGACCGTGATCCCGCGCCGCTTGATGTCCGCCGAGGACGCCGAGACGTTGCGGGCCTTCATGACCGAACGGGGGCTGCTTCAATCGGCGGCAGGAGCTTGAAGCCCGTGACGGACAGGAGCGAGGTAGAGTCTCGGATAGTCGCATGTGGACGCGCACCTCTTACTACTACTCACGGGAAGAGGCGGCATGACTGGTGTGAGTCGCGACGGCGAGGCAAAGCCGGCGACGGCGGCCCGGATCTACGACTACTACCTCGGCGGCACCCACAACTTCCCGGCTGACCGAGAGGCGGCCGAGGCGATGCTGCAGGTGCTGCCATTGGGGCCGCAACTCGCCAAGACGAACCGAGCCTTCCTGCGGCGTGCTGTGCGGTACCTCGCCGAATCGGGGGTAGATCAGTTCCTGGACATCGGCTCAGGCATCCCCACCGAGGGCAACGTTCACGAGATCGTCCAGCAGGTCGATTCCGAGGCGCGCGTGGTCTACGTGGACATCGACCCGGTGGCGGTCGCGGAGAGCTTGGAGTTTCTTGAGGGCAACCAGCTGGCGACCGTCGTCAATGGTGATCTGCGTGATCCCCAGTCGATTCTCTCGCATTCACAGGTCGCTGCGATGCTTGACTTCAATCGGCCGATTGGCCTCCTGCTGGGCGCGGTCCTGCACTTCGTGTCCGATGACGAGGTCGCGTACGACGCGGTAGAACAGCTGCGCGCCGCGCTCGTGCCCGGAAGCTGTCTGCTCGTGTCTCATGCGACGGCGGACGAGGTACCCCACGACCAGGACGAGCTCGACGTGGCCCATGACATCTACCGGCGCAAGACCGCCACACCCCTCGGCCTGCGCACCAGGTCTCAGATCGAGCGCTTCTTCACTGGGCTCGACCTGGTTGAACCGGGCGTGGTGTGGCTACCACTGTGGCGACCCGCACCAGACGACCCGCAGTACTTCGCCGACGACCCGAAGCTCAGCGCCGGGCTCGGGGGAGTCGGGCGGATCCCGTAGTCGCACAGGATCCAGCGAGGGGCATGGGCAGCTGCGGGCGTCTCGCTGCCCGCGCCGCCGGTCCGGAGTCTGCCGGTCCGGGACGTCGTGTGCCGACCTGGCGTTGAGCGAGTTCCGCGACTCCGGAGGCTCCGCTGATACCCGGTGCTCCGGGGATCAGTGAGACCCCGACTTCGACGTCGACGATTTCGACGAGTCGTGATTCGACGTGCACCACGGGTGCCGCGACACGTACCTCGACCGGCCCGACCGCGCCTCGTGCCGGCTGAAGCCCTTCATGACCCCTTGCCCGCATGCCCCTGGCCTGGTACAAAGTCTCAACTCAGAACTCAGGTTCATGTATATGAACCATCTGGTTGGACCGGAGGGTCAAATGGACGTGCGATACCCGACCGCTGGCTCGTTCCCCATCAGCGCGTCGCTCTCCCGCCGAAACCTCTTGCGCGGCGCGCTCGCGGCGGGTCTCACCGTTCCCGCTGTACCGCTGCTCACCGCGTGTGGCGATTCCGCGGCGAAGACCAACGACACTCCCGGCACGCTGTCGATGACTGCCTGGGAGGCGTACCCGGAGCAGATCAGGGAGCTGCTGGCGTCGTTCAAGAACCAGGGCGGCTCGCCCGTGGACCTGTCCCTCATCCCGAACGTCGGCTACGGCCCCGCCCTCCAGACCAGGCTGCAGGGTGGCCAGGCGATCGACGTCTTCTACAACTTCGCGTACGCCTCGACGAAGTACGTCGACGCGGGCTGGGCGGGCACCCTGAACGACTTCCCCGGGGCCGAAGACCTGCTCGCCGACATGTTCCCGGCGTCGGCGGCCCGGCACCGGCTGGCCGACGGGCGGATCATCAGCGTTCCGTACTTCTCCGCCGTGCACAACCTGATGTACAACGAGAGCCACCTCAAGAAGCACGGCATCAGCGCTCCTCCGACCACCAAGGAGGAGGTGTACGAGCAGTGCCGCAAGCTCAAGTCGGCCGGGGTGCCGAGCCCGTACGCCGGGTACTGGACCAAGCAGTTCCTGGAGGAGTACCTCCTCGTCTACCTGCTGGCCGACGGCATCACCCCGTTCGACGACAAGGGCGCTCCCGTCTTCGCCGACGACCCCAGGACGCAGGACGTCATGGAGTGGTGGAAGGCCATGTACCAGGACGGGCTGACGTCCAAGGACGTGCTCACCGCCGACCCGGGCAACCATGTCACCGCGATGGCGCAGGGCAACTCGACCTTCTTCGAGCTGCACCACTACTTCCTCCAGATCGTGCGGACCACCGAGGGCCCCGAGTCCGGGAACGTCACGATCCTGTACCGCAACCCGGGAACTGCCGGCACGACCCTGCAGATCGGCGAGGTCATCCAGATCGGCGCCAAGTCGGGTGGTCAGCGCGCCCAGGACGCCTGGAAGCTGCTCAAGTTCTATGGCTGGAAGGACGACGTGGGCAAGTACTCGACCTTCACCTCCTGGGCGAAGGCGGCGGCCCTGCTCGGACCCTACCCGGGGCTGTTCAAGGACCCGGACTTCCTGGCGGCGTTCCCGTCCTACTACGACATGCCGAAGCTGGAGAACACCTTCGCCAACCAGAGCGACGTGGTCCCCACCCGGGTCGCCCCGTGGTACGCGTCGTTCCAGGTCAAGGTCGGTGACCGGATCCAGGCGATGTTGCTCGGCCAGGCCGACGTCAAGGAGACCGTCGACGCGCTCGCCACGGACGCCAGGAACCTGGCCGCTGCGGGGCAGTAGATGACATCGACAGCCGAGACAACCTCCCGGCCGGCGACCCGACGCCGGACGTCGGTCAGGGCACAGGCCGACGCCCGGTTCGGGTTACTGCTTGCCACCCCCGCGCTCATCCTCGTCCTGGGACTCGTGGCCTGGCCGGGACTGCGGACCGCGGTCTACTCCCTGCAACGGGTCAGCCTGGCCGGCGAGGAGAGCTGGACGGGGCTGAACAACTTCCGGACCCTGTTCACCGACGAGCGTTTCATCCACTCGCTGACCACCACCGTCCTCTACGCCGTCGGCTTCCTGCTCGTTTCGACGCTGCTCGGGCTCGGCTTCGCGCTCCTGCTCAACGAGAAGTTCCATGGCCAGTGGCTGGCCCGCAGCCTGCTCATCGTCCCGTGGGCCTGCCCCTGGGTCATGGTCGGAATGATCTGGAAATGGTTCGTCGATGGTGAGGTCGGCGCGCTGAACGCGGCGCTCTACCAGTTCGGCCTGATCGACAGCTACGCCGCTCCGCTGTCGGACAGCACCGGCGCGTTGGTCGTCGCGGTGCTGGCCGGGGCGTGGCGGCAGGCGTCCTTCACCGGTCTGCTGATCCTCGCCGGACTGCAGACGATCCCGAAGGAGCTGCCGCAGGCCGCGATGGTCGACGGCGCCAACGTCTGGCAACGGTTCCGGCACCTGACGCTGCCCTGGCTACGGCCGGTCATCGTGGTGGTGGTGATCATCAACACCATCTTCGGGTTCATGCAGTTCGACACGATCTGGGCGCTCACCCAGGGCGGTCCGGGTGACGCCACCTCGGTGCTCTCCATCTACCTCTATGAACAGCTCTTCGTCTACACGAACATCGGCCTCGGCTCGGCCACCGCGGTGGTACTCGGCGGTATCGCGCTGGTTCTCGGATTCGTGTTCGTCAAGCTGCTGTACCGCTCCAACGCCATCACCGAGGGGGTGGAATGAGAACGTCACGGCTCCGCACGCTGGTCGTGTACCTCGGGTTCGCCCTGTTCCTGATCTGGGTGCTGTTCCCGCTCTACTTCACCGTGCTCAGCAGTTTCATGGCTCCGTCCGAAATCGGGGTCAAGCCGTTCCACTGGTGGCCGGAGAACCCGACCCTGGCGAACTACATCGCCATCTTCACCGGTGACAGCGCTCCCTTCTCCACCGGCCAGGATGGCGGGATCGTCTCCAGCACCGACGCCGTCGCCCGGCTTGTGCCGGCGATCGGCCGGAGCCTGCTGGTGGGTGTCGCGGTGGTGGCCAGCAACCTGATCATCGCGGGGGCCGCGGGCTACGCCTTCTCCCGCTACGAGTTCCGCGGTTCCACGGTGGCCTACCTGCTCCTGCTCGCCTCGCGGGTGGTGCCGGCCATCGCTGTGGTGCTGCCGTTCTTCGTCGCTTTCCGGCACCTCGGCCTGCTGAACACCTCGCTTGCCCTGATCATCAGTTACAACGCGTTCACCCTGCCGCTGGCGATCTGGCTGCTGAAGACCTACTTCGACAGCGTGCCACGGGAGTTGGAAGAGGCCGCCAAGGTGGACGGCGCCTCCCGACTGCGGTGCCTGCTGATGATCGTCACACCGATTGCCCGCCCCGGGCTGATCGCGGCAGGGCTGCTGGTGTTCCTCGAGGCGTGGAGTGAGTTCTTCTATTCGCTGGTGCTCACCAACAGCCTCACCGTGCCACCCGTCGTGGCCGGGCTGCAGAACCTTCAGCAGTTCTCCTGGACGACGCTGGCCGCCGCGACCATGTTCACCGTCGTCCCACCGGTGCTGATCGCGCTTGCCTTCCAGCGCTACATCGTGGCCGGTCTGGCCGCAGGGAGTGTGAAATGACCGAAAAAGACAGGGCCCAGCCGGTCGTGTCGTGGGCGGGTCAGGCGATGACCGTCCTCGGCGCCGTCGACCCGGCGGAGCTCGGTGTCACCCTGACCCACGACCACCTGCTGGTGGACGGGTGGGACATGCGCCCGCTCTACGAGGCCATCCTCGACGACGAAGACATCGCGATCGAGGAGGTCCGGCGGTTCGCCGCGGCCGGCGGCGGCACGATCTGCGATCCGACGAACATCGGGTTGAAGCGGGATCCGGCGGCGTTGCGGCGGATCAGTGAGGCCACCGGTGTGCACGTGCTGATGGGTGCGGGTTGGTACCGGGAGAAGGTCTATCCCGACTATGTGAGCACCGACAGCACCGAGGCGCTGGCCCGGCGGCTGGTCGACGAGATCATCGACGGGGTGGACGGCACCGGCGTCAGGCCGGGTTTCATCGGTGAGATCGGCACGGAACGCGGCTTCATCAGCCCGGCCCAGGAGCGCGTGTTCCGGGCCGCCGGGCGGGCGCACCGACGAACCGGAATCCCGATCCTGACCCACACCACGCACTGGGGTGAGTTGGCTCTCGAGCAGCTCGATCTGCTCGCCGAGGAGCAGGTCGACCCGGCCCATGTGATCATCTCCCATCTCGGTGATCGTCGGGGCGTCCACTGGTGGCTGCCCATCGCCGAGCGTGGAGCCTGGCTCAACATCGACAACCTGGCCTTCGTGCAGGGGTACGCGCCGCTGGAGTTCCGCGCCGACAACGTCGCCGAACTCTGCGCGTTGGGGTTGGCCGGACAGGTGATGCTCTCCAACGACATCTGCGAGTTGGGCCAGCTCACCGCCTACGGCGGGGTGGGCTACGCCAACGTGATCGAGAATTTCCTGCCCATGCTGCGCAGCCGAGGAGTGTCTGAAGAGGACATTCACCGGATGACGGTCGCGAACCCGGCACGAGCGTTCGCGTACTCGACGCCGTCGTGACACCAATTCGGCCCCGAATCGGTGCGGTGCTGGCCGATCCCGATCGCCGGGGCGGACGACGAGCAGCGGCACGCAATCTCAAGAAATGTGGAGAAAAGGCATGAGCACTACGGCAGTTGTGATCGGCGCGGCCCGCGGCATCGGCCAGGCAATCGGCGAGGACCTCGCGCAGGCCTTCCCCACAGACCGTCTGGTGCTGGCTGACATCGACCTCGACGCCGTCGAGCGGGTGGCGGACTCACTGCGGGCGCGAGGCGTCGACGCCGTCGCGCGCCACGTCGACATCGCCGACGAGAAGTCGGTGTCCAACCTGGTCGCCGCGACGTCCGAGGCGAGTCGGGTCGCCATCGCCGCCGGCGTCTTCGACAGCGCACCCACGTTGCAGGTCGACGTCGCGGACTTCGAACGCATCATTCGGATCAACACGATCGGCTGCTTCGACGTGGCCCGCCACTACGCCGGCCGGATGGCCGAGCGGGGCACGGGTTCGATCGTGGCGGTCGCCTCGATCGCCGCCCGGATGCCCCGGATGCGACAGGCCGGCTACGCGGCATCCAAGGCGGCCCTGCGACAGGCGCTCCGGGTCCTCGCGATGGAGGTCGCCGCCGACGGCGTACGGGTCAACACCGTGTCACCGGGGCCGACCGACACCGAGATGATGCGGCAACTCGCCAGCGACCACGCCACGGTCGACGATCTGGCCGACGGCAGCCTGCTGGCGTTCCGGCCGCGTATCCCGGCCGGACGGGTCGCACGCGGATCGGATATCGCCGCCGCGGTGCGCTTCCTGCTCTCCCCGGACAGTTCCCACATCCTGCTGGGCGACATCGTCGTCGATGGCGGCGAACTGCTGGGTATGTGAGGGACGAGGCATGATCAGACTAGGCATCATCGGTGCCGGGATCATGGGTGCCAAGGTGGCGCAGACGGTCAGTGCCCTGCCCGGAGTCCGGCTCACCGCCGTCGCCGACCCCGCCCACGAACGGGCCGGCGAGTTGACCTCCCGCTACGGCGGCACCGCGTTCGCCGACTACCCGGAGTTGCTCGCCTCGGGACTGGTCGACGCGGTCTACGTGGGGCTTCCGCACGACGGACACCTGGCGGCCTGCGTGACAGCCGCCGGGCACGGCGTCCACGTGCTGATCGACAAGCCGCTGTGCAACGACGTGGCGGAGGCCGACCAGATCATCGCGGCCCGGGACAAGGCCGACATCGTGTTGATGGTCGGCTTCAGCTACCGGTTCCGGGCCGAGTGGCGCGAAGCCCATCGGCTCATCGCCAGCGGGGTGATCGGTGAACCGGTCTCCGTCACCGACGTGATCGCCGAGGCGATGACACACACCCCGGCCTGGTACTGGGATGTCGGCCGGGGCGGCGGAATCCTCCAACTCCAGGCGCATCACTGCCTCGACCGGCTGCCGTGGCTGGTCGGCGCTCCGCTGGCCGAGGTCACCTGCCGGACCGCCGGGCTGCCCGGCGAGGCCGCGTCGGCCGCCACGCTCACCGCGGGTTTCGCCGGCGGCGCCGTCGCCGGCATCGCGCTGTCCTTCGGGCGTACGTACCAGGCCGATGTCCAGGCGCTGATGCTCGTCCAGGGCACCGCCGGGGAACTGCGGATCGACCAGGACCGAGTGCTCAGCGTGCGTTCCGCGACGATGGAACGCACCGAGTCGTACGCCGATGACGACTGGCTGGCCCGGCAGATGTCGGCCTTCGTGCGATCGTGCGCGGGGACGAGGGATGCCGCCCCGACAGCCGAGGACGGTCGGCGTGCCATGGTGTACGCCGCCGCTGCTGCGGAGTCGGCCCGTACCGGACGGACGGTGACTCTCCGATGACCTCGATCGTGCTGTGCGGCGGCCTGGTCTGCGATCCGGAGGCCGGTTCGCTCGCCCTGGCCGATGTCGTCGTCTCCGACGGCAGGATCGCCGCGGTGCTCGACCCCGCAGGCGGCGCCCGGCCCGGTTCGGCGCCGCCGGAGGCCCCGGCGTCAGCCGGAGCACCGGCGCGCGTCGTCGACGTGTCGGGGCTGGTGGTCACTCCGGGCCTGGTCGACCTGCACACGCACGTCTTCGTCGGGCAGGACCTCGGGGTGGACCCGGACCTGGTCGGCCCACCCAGTGGCGTGACGACGATGATCGACACGGGCAGCGCCGGGGCGCACCTGTTCGGCGCCTTCCTGCGCGGCACCGTCGAGGTCGCCCGGACCCGGATAGCCGCCTTCATCAACATCTCCAGCGTCGGGACCACCAGCATTCGCCTCTGCGGCGAACTGAAGACCCTCGACTACGTCGATCCCGACAGTTGCCGAGCGGCGATCGAGGCGTACCGGGACCGGATCGTGGGCATCAAGGTCCGGGCGTCCGCCGATGTGGCGGGCGGCAACGCCTCAGCAGCGGTCGACCGGGCCCGGCGGGTGGCCGACGAGACCGGCCTGCCACTGATGGTCCATCTGGGACCGTCGCCGGCCGCGCTGCCGGAGATCCTGGACCGGCTGGGGCCGGGCGACGTGCTCACCCACTGTTTCACCGGTCTGTCCGGGCGTCCGCTCACCGAGCGGGGCCGACCGGTGGACGTGGTGGCCCGAGCCCGGCAGCGCGGGGTGATCTTCGATGTCGGGCACGGGATGAGCGGCTTCGACCTCGACCAGGCGCGCGCCGCGGTGGCGGCCGGCTTCCTGCCGGACACCATCAGCAGCGACCTGCACGCCTATTCCCGGGACATCGTCAAGGATCTGCCGCATGTCATGGCGAAATTCCTCGCTCTCGGCGTGAGCCTGCCCGACGTGGTCAGTCGCACCACCATCGCGCCCGCCCGTGTCGTCGGGCTGGACCGGATGGGCGTGGGCACCCTGCGCGTCGGGGCGCCGGCGGACCTCGCGGTGCTGCGGGTGACCGGCGCCGGCGGCCCGGCCGGCTTCGCGCCACCCGACGGCACGCCGCCGACCGATGCGGCCGTCACCGTCGCGCTGACCGTGCGGCAGGGCGAGATCGTCCACTCAGACATCGATCATCTGGTCGCTACCTGAAAGGCACCCCAATCCATGGACGTGTACGCGGAACTCGGTATCCGTACTCTGATCAACGCGGTCGGACCGGCGACCCGGCTGGGCGGCCTGGCGCTCTCCGACGAGGTCATCGAGGCCATGCGGGCGGCCGGCTCGCGCAACGTCCGGATGGACGAGTTGCAGGAGGCCGCCGGCGCCGAGATCGCCGCGCTGATCGGTGCTCCGGCCGCCTATGTCACCAACGGCGCGGCGGCCGCGTTGAGCCTGGCCACCGCTGTCTGTCTGGCCGGCGACCGGCCGGCGGCGATCGACAACCTGCCCGTGGTGTCCGGTCCTCGTCGCCGGGTCATCATCCACCGGGCCCACCGGGACCCGTACGACCACGCGGTGACCGCGGTGGGCGCGGAGCTGGTGGAGATCGGCTACCCGAGCTCCACCCGCCCCGACGAACTGGCCCGGGAACTCGACGAGCGGGTCGCCGCGGTGCTCTGGCGTCCCGGCCGGGGCGGTGACCACCTGGGCATCGCCGAGGTGTCCGAGCTGGCGCACCGTGCCGGGGTGCCGGTGCTGGTCGACGCCGCACTGGACGTGCCACCGCTCGACCGGCTCGCGGCCCTGTTCGACGGCGGCGCCGACCTGGTGGCGATCAGCGGCGGCAAGGTGTTCCGTGGCCCGCAGACCGCCGGAATCCTGTGTGGGCGACCGGATCTGATCGGCGCGGTGGCACTGCACCACCAGGACATGGACATCCGGCCGCAGACCTGGCAACGCTCGGAGGTCACCGGCAGCAACCTGGAACGCGGCCGGCACGGCATCGGTCGGGGCATGAAGGTCGGCCGCGAACAGATCATCGGCCTGCTGGTCGCGGTCCGGGCGTTCGTCCGGGACCCCGACGCCCACCGCCGGCACGGGCGGGAGGAACTGGCTGCTATCCGGGCCGCGCTGGCGGCGGACCCGCGCTGCGTGGTCCGGGACGAGTACGACCACCACCTCGACGTGCCGGTGATCGAGATCGACCTGTCCCGTTCCGGGCTGCCGACCGACGAGGTGGTGCGCGAACTCGACCGGGGCGCCCCGCGGATCCACGTCGGGGAGGATCTCGCCTGGCGAAACGTGCTGGTGGTCAACCCCATGGGGCTGGGCGTCGGTGACGGTGCGGCGTTGGCCGCGCGGCTGATCGAGGTACTGGACAACGGCGGGGCGACCGCCGATGACGCCGCCGACAAGGCGGCGGAAGGATCGGAGGCTGGACGATGAAGCTGATGCGGGTTGGACCATTCGGCGCGGAACGACCGGTGGTGCGATTGAGCGCGGATGACCACCGCGATCTGCGCCCCATCACCCCCGACATCGACGCGGCGTTCTTCCGCTACGGCGGGTTGGACCGGGTACGCCAAGCCGTCGAGAGCAACGCGCTGCCCCGCACCGACATCACCGGCCTGCGGGTGGGGGCGCCGATCGCCCGGCCAGGTTCGGTGCTGTGCATCGGGATGAACTACGCGGCGCACGCCGCCGAGTCGGGGGCCGCGCCTCCCGAGTATCCGGTGCTGTTTTACAAGGCGCCGAACACCGTCATCGGCCCGCACGACACCGTGCGCATCCCGCGCAACTCCCAGCGTACGGACTGGGAGGTGGAGCTGGCCGTGGTGCTGGCCGCGCCGGCCCGCTACCTGGACTCGCCGGAGGACGCCGCCGCGCTGATCGCCGGGTACGCCATCTCCAACGACGTGTCGGAGCGCGCCTTCCAGCTCGACGTCTCCGGTGGGCAATGGTCGAAGGGGAAGAGCTGCGAGACGTTCAACCCGCTGGGCCCATGGCTGGTCACCCCCGACGAGGTCGGTGACCCGCAGGCGCTGGGCCTGCGGAGCTGGATCAACGGCGAGCCGCGGCAGGATTCCAGCACCGCGGACATGATCTTCTCGGTGCACTTCCTCATCTACCACCTCAGTCAGTACCTCGTCCTGGAGCCAGGCGACCTGATCAACACCGGTACGCCGGAGGGGGTGGCCCTGTCCGGACGGTTCCCCTATCTCGCCCCCGGCGACGAGATCGAGATGTCGATCGACGGGCTCGGCGTCCAGCGGACCGTCGTCGCGGCGGCGGGGTGAGGGCGATGGCACCCTTCACTCTCACCGCGGCACCGGTGGCCCGCCTGCCGATTCCCGGCTGGGAGGCGTTCTTCGGCGAGAACGACACCACCTTCCACGACCTGTGGTTCTACGTCTGGCTGGTCACCGACGGCACCCGCACCGGCCTCATCGACGTCGGCCTGCCGCTCGACGCCGACGACCGGTCGGCGTTGGACCGCGCCAACCAGGGCGTCGACCCGCGGTGCCAGTTCCACGACGTACGGCTGCTGCCCGAGGTCCTCGCCGAATTCGGGGTGCGGGGCGAGGACATCGACTTCGTGCTGGTCACCCAGACCATCACGTACCACACCGGTGGCCTGCTTGCTGAGCTGCTGCCCCGCGCGACGGTGTACGCCTCGTACGCAGGGGTGCGGGAGATGCTCTGCGCCCCACCCGGGCACCCGCCCACCGAGTTCTACTTCACCAGCGACTCCTGGTCGTACCTGCGGACGCTGGCGATCGAGGGCCGGCTCGTGCTCACCGACGAGCCGGTCACGGTCGCGCCGGGACTGGTGTTCGAGACCACCGGCGGCCACCATCCCGGGTCGGCCGGCGTACGGGTCGACTGCGCGCACGGTGTGGTGGGACTGCTGGAGACGGCGTTCTTCGACCGCAACATCGCCGAGACGCTACCCATCGGCATCGCCGAGGACGCCGCAGCGTGCCGCCGGGCCATCAAGGACTATCGACGACTGTGTGATGAGGTGGTGGCGTTGCATGACCCGGGCAATGCGGCGCGTTTTCCGCATGGGCCCGGGCCGGTCACCCGGTCATCCCTCGGAACGTAAGGAGCCTAGCGGCCATGAAGTCCGCCCAGAGCACCTCGCAGAGCAGTTCTTCCGCGACCGGGGTCAAGTCCGCCGAACGGGCGCTGGACCTGATGGAGTACCTGGCGACCCGGCGCTCCGGTGCGACGTTTCCTGACATCGTTGCGGATCTGCGGGTGCCCAAGAGCAGCCTGCACGGGCTGCTGGGCACGCTGGTCAACCGGGGCTGGATCTACCTGGACGAGGAGAGCCGGCGCTACCGGATCGGGATGCGGGTCTGGGAGACCGCGCAGAGCTTCGTTTATCTGGACAGCCTCGTCCACCGGGCCGAGCCGCACCTCAGGTCGGCCCGCGACGAGTTGAACGAAACCGTGCAACTGGCGGTGCTGGACGGCATCGACAACGTCTACGTCGCCAAGGTGGAGGCCGACCACCCGCTCCGACTGGTGTCCCGGGTGGGGATGCGGCTGCCCGCATACGCCACCGGTCTCGGCAAGGTGCTGTTGGCCTACGTCGACCCCAGGGACCTCGCGGCCCGATTCAAGGGGGTGACCATGCAGGCGTTCACGCCCCACACCATCTCCACCTTCGAGCAGTTGTACGAGCGGATCCAGGCGATCCGGGAATGCGGCTTCGGTGAGGACGACGGCGAGTACACCGTGGGCGTCTTCTGCGTGGCCGTTCCGGTGCGCGACGGCAGCGGACGGGTAGTGGCGGCGATGAGCTGTTCCCTTCCCCGCGTCCGGCTCGACGGAGGACTGATCCACCGCGACCACCTGGTGAGTGCACTGACCCGCCACGCCGCCGCGCTCTCCCGCGACCTCGGCTGGCTTGGCGGGCCGCAATGACCAACCACTGTCTAGGGGAAGGCAAGAACATGGCGACACAGGTACGGACCGACAGCGCCCCGACGCCAGCGGGCGGCTACTCGCAGGCGCTGGTGGTCAACGGGTTGATCTTCACCGCCGGGATGGGCCCGATCGACCCGGCGACCGGGCAACTGGTCGGCCAGGACATCGAGGAACAGACGAGCCTGGTGCTGCGCAACCTCGACGAGGTGCTGCGCGCCGGGGGAAGCTGCCTTGCCCGGGTCGTGAAGGCCACCGTCCACCTGGCCGACCTGGCGGACTTCGCCGTCTTCGACCGGACGTACCGGACACTGATGTCCGAACCCTATCCGGTACGCACGACCGTCGGATCGACGCTACCCCCGGGCATGCTCGTCGAGATCGACTTCGTGGCGGTGGTGGACGGGGACCGGTGAGATGCGCATCGCGCTCTTCGTCACCTGCGTCAACGACCTCATCTATCCCGGCACCGGTCGAGCGGTGGTGCGGATCCTCGAACGCCTCGGTCACCAGGTGGACTTCCCGCAGGCGCAGACCTGCTGCGGCCAACTCCACGCGAACACCGGCTACCGACAGGAGGCCCTGCCGCTGGTACGGGCCTTCGTGGCCACCTTCGAGCCGTACGACGTGGTAGTGGCCCCGTCCGGGTCGTGCGTGGCAATGGTGCGCGACGGCTATCCGCGACTGGCGGCGGGAGACGCGACCCTGTCCGCCGCCGTCGCGGCCCTCGCGCCACGGACCCTGGAGCTGTCCGAACTGCTGGTCGACGTGCTCGGTACGACGGACGTCGGCGCCACCTTCGAACACCGGGTCGCCTATCACCCCACCTGTCACGGCCTGCGAGCGCTCCGGCTGGGCGACCGGCCACGCCGGCTGCTCGCCGCCGTCCGGGGCCTCGACCTCGTCGAGCTGGCCGAAGCGGAGCAGTGCTGCGGTTTCGGCGGCACCTTCGCACTGAAGAACCCCGAGGTCTCCGCAGCGATGCTGGCCGACAAGTGCGCCGCCGCCACCTCCTGCGGCGCCGACTATCTCGCGGCGGCGGACAACTCCTGCCTGGCCCACATCGGCGGCGGACTGGCCCGGCGGCCGGGCGCGCCGCGGCCGATCCACTACGCCGAGATCCTCGCCGGACCAGAGGAGGACCGATGACCGGCACCGGACGCATCAGCGCCACCGTGCCCTTCCCCACCGCAGCTCGTCGGCAGCTCGCTGATCCGCAGCTGCGGGCGAACCTGCGGCGGGCGACCCGGACGATCCGGAACCGCCGCAGCCAGGTGGTCGACGAGGTCACCGACTGGGAGGCGCTCCGGGCCGCCGGAGCCGCGATCAAGGACGACGTGCTGAGCCGGCTGCCGGAACTGCTCGAAGAGTTCGAGACACGCGCCACCGCCGCTGGCGCCCGGGTGCACTGGGCGCGGGACGCGGCCGAGGCGTGCGCCGTGGTCACCGGCCTGGTCCGGGAGACCGGCACCGACGAGGTGGTCAAGGTCAAGTCGATGGCCACGCAGGAGATCGGGCTCAACGAGGCGCTCGCCGAGGCCGGGATCACCGCGGTGGAAACCGACCTGGCCGAGTTGATCGTTCAGCTCGCCGGAGACACCCCATCGCACATCCTGGTACCGGCGATCCACTACAACCGCCGCCAGATCCGGGACATCCTCACCGCCGGCATGCCGGAGATCGACGCGTCCCAGTTGACGGACGAACCGGCCGCGCTCGCCGAGGCGGCCCGGCGCCACCTTCGCGAACGCTTCCTCTCCGCCAAGGTGGCGATCTCCGGCGCGAACTTTGCCGTCGCGGACACCGGCTCACTTGTCGTGGTCGAATCCGAGGGCAACGGCCGGATGTGCCTGACCCTGCCGGACACGCTGATCTCCGTCGTCGGAGTGGAGAAGATCGTACCGACCTTCGCGGACCTGGAGGTCTTCCTGCAACTGTTGCCGCGTTCCGCGACCGGCGAGCGGATGAACCCGTACACCTCGATCTGGACCGGGGTGCATCCCGGCGACGGGCCGCGCGACGTCCACATCGTGCTGCTGGACAACGGGCGCAGCGATACCCTGGCCGACGAGGTGGGCCGCCAGGCACTGCGGTGTATCCGATGCTCAGCCTGCCTGAACGTCTGTCCCGTCTACGAGCAGGTGGGTGGGCACGCATACGGGTCGACCTACCCCGGGCCGATCGGCGCGATCCTGTCCCCGCAGATGACCGGCCCGGACAACGCCGCCAACCGCACACTGCCGTACGCCTCGACGCTCTGCGGCGCCTGCTACGACGTCTGCCCGGTGCAGATCGACATTCCTCAGGTGCTGGTTCACCTGCGCCAGGTCGGCGTCGACGCGCGCCGCGACCGGCCGTCGCTGGAGCGAGTCGCCCTGCGCGCCGCGTCCGGACTGATGCGGGACCGACGACGGTACGCGATGGCACTGCGTGCGGCGCGGCGCGGCGCGGCACCGCTGCGGTTGCTGGCCGGCAGTCGGGGCACCGCGCGTCGGCTCCCTTGGCCACTGTCCGCCTGGACGGCCAGCCGGGACGCCCCACTGCCCGCCCGGCAGACCTTTCGGGAATGGTGGGCCGTCCGGGCGTCAGACGAATCCGCTCAGGCGGCGGGAGACCCCGTGGCCGGGGACGCGACTCACGAGCCGGGGGAACCGCGATGACCGCGCGCGCCGATGTCCTGGCCCGGCTGCACGCCGCCCGCAGCGGTACGCCGGTGGCCGTACCGCGCGACTACGACCGGCGCGGCGAGGTGGTCGACCGGGTGTCGATGCTTGCCGAACGGGTGCGCGACTATCAGGCCGGGGTGCAGCGGACCGGCCCAGCCGGGTTGCCGGAGATTCTCGGCAGGCTGCTGCCCGAAGGCCGTACCGTGATCATGCCGGCCGGGGCGCCGGAGGAGTGGGTGACCGCATGCCGGGCACGTGTCCGGCGGGACAGCGACACCCACCCCCTGTCGGTGGCCGAACTGGCCGCCGACGGGGTGTCGGTGCTGACCGGTTGCACGGTCGCGGTGGCGCTGACCGGCACGCTGATCCTCGACGGCGGCCCGGATCAGGGGCGACGCCTGCTCACCTTGCTGCCCGACCACCATGTCTGTGTCGTGCGCGCGGAGCAGATCGTCGGTGGGCTGCCCGCGGCGCTGGCCCGGCTACCCGACCCCACCCGGCCGCTCACCTTCGTCTCCGGACCGTCGGCGACCAGCGACATCGAGCTGGACCGGGTCGACGGCGTACACGGGCCGCGCCGGCTGGACGTGGTGATCGTCGACGATCTCGGGTAAGCGCTGCTCGGTCGAGGACTCACACGTGCTTGTGGGCCAGTGAGCTCGGGGCGTTCACGTGGGCGCCATCGTCCACGCCGACCCCGAGCCGCTCGACCAACTCGCCGCCGAGCCACCCGGTGACGCCGGCCAGGGCCACGCCGACGAAGCTGAACACCAGGGCCAGCGCACCGGGCTGCCAGTCGACTGCGCCTCTGCGGAGCAGCCAGCTGATCGCGAACAGCACGAGCACCACGACGTTGCCGCCTCCGTGCAGCATGCCTATCCGTCGCGCTCTGCTGCCCGCCGGAGTCGCCCGCCAGTCCAGAAAACCGAACAACGCCGCGACCAGCCCGCCGACGATCCCCGCCCCGATCATGTATCCGGACGCCACGGTGAACCCCGACCGGTCGGTGATCAGGTAGACGATGTCGAAGATCACCGCGGTGGCGAGCAGCCCGAGCGGGAATACGATCAACATCGGATGGATGGCGTGCCCCATCGCCTTCGCTCGACTCTGCATGATCGCCTCCCGACGTCGCTACACGACCCTGGTATCCGCCAACAGAGTCCACCACAGAAGATGTGTGCATAGGCGTCAAAACTGGATAAAAGGCGAGGCGGAACTTCGCTTCGCGACGCCCGGCTGGCGGCAGGATCAGGCACCGCCCCGCGGCCGGCCGGACCCGGTATCGGGCGTGGGGGCGTCTCGGATCGCGAGTGCGGCTTGGATGAGCGCGGCGTGGGTCAGCGTCTGAGGGTAGTTGCCGAGGTGGGCGCCGGTCGCCGGGTCCATCTCCTCGGCGTAGAGGCCCAGTGGGGTGGCGCGGTCGAGCATGATCCGGAACAGGTCGATCGCCTCGTCGCGGCGTCCGGTGCGGGCGAGGGCCTGGACGAGCCAGAAGGAGCAGGGCAGGAACGCGCCTTCGGTGCCGGGGAAGCCGTCCCGTCCGGGCGGGTAGCGGTAGAGCAGCCCGCCGCCCGCGGAGAGCCTGTCCCGAATGGCGTCGATGGTGCCACGCACCCGGGATGACTCGATGCTGTCCAGGTCGAGCAGCGGCAGGACGAGCAGGGCCGCGTCGAGGTCGGAAAAGCCGTAGCTGCGGACGTAGCTGCCCACCGTCGGGTCGAAGCCGCGCGTGCGGACCTCGGCGGCAATGGCCTCCCGGGCCGCCCGCCACCGTCGACGTTGGCGCTCGGGCAGCGGGTGGGTGTCGGCGATGAGCAGGGCCCGGTCCAGGGCGAGCCAGCCCATCAGCTTGGAATGCACGTGTTGAGCGGGTTCGCGGACCTCCCAGATGCCGGCGTCGGGCTCCTGCCAGCACCGGGCGACCACGTCGGCGAAGCCCCGCACCGCCCGCCACGTCTCGTTGTAGAGGCGATGCCCGGCCTGCGCGAACGCCCACGCGGCGTCGATCACCCAGCCGTAGCCGTCGAGCTGGTGTTGGCCGGCGGCCCCGTTGCCGACCCGCACCGGAACGCTGTTGAGATAGCCGGGCCAGCCCGGCAGGTCCCGTTCCGCCGGCACGTGGCGGCCGTGCAGGGTGAGCAATGCCGGCAGGCGCGGCCGCTGCAGCCGGCTGGCGTGCAACAGCCACGCGAGGAACCCTTGGGCCTCGTCGGGTTTGCCGACGCTGAGGAAGGCGCTGACGCCGATGCTGGCGTCCCGGGGCCAGACGTAGCGGTAGTCCCAGTTGCGTATCCCACCGGGCTCCTCGGGCAGTGACGTGGTGGGTGCGGCCACCAGGGCCCCCGAGGGCGAGTAGGTCAACAGTCGCAGGGTCAGCAGGCTCCGGACGACCTCCTCCCGGAAGGGCAGCGATTCGTCGACCTCCCCGCTCCAGGCCCGCCATCGACTCTCGTCCTCGACGAGCAGGTCCCAGGCCGCCACCGGCTCGACGTGGATCAGCGGTTCGTGGTGGGCCAGGGCCAGCACGAGGGTGACCGGACAGCCCGGCCTGACCGTGATCGGGACGGGGCGACCCGGTTCGATGGTGAGCCGGGGGGCGACGCCGAGAGCCACCGCAAACGACCCCCACTCACACACCAGGGCCTGGTGCCGGTGCTGAACCCGGGGCCGGCGGTGCCGCACGCCGAGGCGGGGGTCGAACTCGACGACGGCGTCGACCGCCGCCGCCTCGGCCGACAGACGCCGCACGATCAGCGTCGTGGGCAGAAGGCGGCGATTGGCCTCGGCGATCATCCCCTCGGTGAGGGTGAGACGGCCCCGGCCCACCGCCCAGGTCGTCTCCAACGTGGCGGTGTGCCGCCGGTACCGCCGTCCGACGACCGTGGCCGGCCCGGCCGGGCCGACCCGGAACGTTCCCGCATCCGGGCCGCCGACCAGCCGGCCGAACAGGGGCTCGCCGTCGAAGCGGGGCACACAGAGCCAGTCGAGCCCACCGTCACCGGCGACCAGGGCAGCGGTGCGCGTGTCACCCAGCAGCCCGTAATCGCTGATCGGCGGCGCGGGCCTAGGGCAGTTCCTGCTCATGGCGGCCGCTGCCTCACGAGCCGCGCCACGTCGGTCAGCCGGGTCGGAGAAGCAACCCGAGGACGATCCCGTAGATGACGTGGACGACCACCGCGACCACCGGAGTCTGCACACCGTAGTTGAGCGCGAACAGGCCGGGCGGCTCCAGCATGGCCGTGCTGGACGGGCCCGCTCGCTGCGACGCCATGCGCGGGTGGACACCGGGCAACAGCGGCAGGATCACCGTCAGCGCAATCCCGACGTGCAGCACCCCGAACAGCGCCCCGATCCACCAGGTCGCCCGGTGCAGCAGCGTGAACGCCGCCGCGTAACCGAGAGCGAAGCCCTGACCGATACAGAGGTGGATGAAGAAACCGACGACCCGGGCCCGGTCGGGATCCTCCGTGACGAGGGTCCCGAGCACCAGGGGAAAATCGAGGCGCGTGAGGCCGGCCAGTTGAGCAGAGATCAGCGCTGCGGTGAGCGCCACCGTGGCCACCAGCCCGAACAATGCCCATGCGGCCCAGTCCATCTCAACAGTGGTCGACGTCGGGGGCGTGCTGAGTCGGCATGGCCGTACGGGCGACGCCGAGCGTTCTCCCGGTCATCGGTCCACCCCTCCGCCTGGACACGCTGTCGGGTGCCGATTTTAGGTCGCCATCGGCGATGATCATGGACTTTGGGCACGTCAGTCCCCAGTTCAGGGAGAGCGGCCTGCCCTTTACGATGCCGGCAGGACGACCGTGCACACGAAGCACCTCGAGAACGAGCGATCGACTCCGGGAGAATCCGATGCTGAGCGACACCGAGCTGCGGCACCTACGCCGGTGCGTGGAACTGGCCGCCGAGGCGTTGGAGAAGGGCGATGAGCCGTTCGGCTCGGTGCTCGTCGCGGCCGACGGCCGAGCCCTCGCCGAGGACCACAACCGGGTGGCGGGCGGCGACCGGACCCGCCACCCGGAATTCGAGCTCGCTCGCTGGGCCGCGGCGAACATGACCCCCGAGGAGCGTGCGCAGGCGACGGTCTTCACGTCGGGCGAGCACTGCCCGATGTGCGCCGCCGCGCACGGCTGGGTCGGCCTCGGCCGGATCGTGTACGTGGCCTCATCCGAGCAACTGGCGGCCTGGCTGGCCGAGATGGGTGTGCCCGCGCCACCGGTCCGGAGCCTGCCGGTCCGGGACGTCGCGCCCGGCGTCGTGGTGCAGGGGCCCGTGGCCGAGCTCACCGAGCAGGTGCGCGACCTGCATCGGCGCTACCACGGCGCACGCTGAGGAGACCTGCCGGCAGCGCTTCCCACGCCACCCCCCAATATTCTGGTTGATCATGAGGTTAGCGGCGAAGTGGATCTCCCCAACTGCCGCTAACCTCATGATCAACGGGATGAGTGGGTGGGGACACGGTGCCCGGCAGGTCGAGGTCGACCTTCGCTTGAGGACGGTGGACGACCGTGGCGATTTTCCGGCAGACGTACCGTGATGATCCGTCATGAAGAGGATTCGGACAGCGCGCTTGATTGACTAGCCTCTACGGGTTGTGGGGGGAAAGACTGACGATCTTCGACTTCAGGCGGAGCAGCGGGCCCGATTTCTGATCGACCGCCAGCTTCACGATGCCGGCTGGGTCGTGCAGGACCGCTCCGAAACCAATCTCTTCGCCGGCCAGGGTGTGGTCATCCGCGAAGTGATCATGGCAAAGGGCCACGGCCGGGTCGACTACCTCCTCTACGTAGACCAGCGGGCCGTCGGACTGATCGAGGCAAAGCCCCAGGGCACTCCGCTGTCCGGAGTGGAATGGCAGTCGGCCCTGTACGCCACCGGGTTGCCGCCCTCGGTACGGCTCAAGGCGCTGACCCGCGACGGACGGCTGCCGTTCGTCTTCGAGGCCAGCGGCTCGGAGACCCACTTCACCAACGGATACGACCCGCAGCCCCGGGCGCGGCGGATCTTCGCCTTCCCGCAGCCCGGCACCCTGGCCAGGATCGTCCGTGACGCCGAGGCCGATCCCGAGCGACCGACGTGGCGGGCGAAGGTCCGGCACCTCCCACCGCTGGATGTCGCGCCACTACGCCCGGCCCAGATCACGGCGATCGAGGGAGTCGAGCGCTCGCTGGCCGAGCAGCGGTTCGACCGGTCGCTGGTGCAGATGGCAACCGGTGCCGGCAAGACCTACACCGCCGTGACCGAGTGCTACCGGCTGCTCAAATACGGCGGCTTCACCCGAGTGTTGTTCCTGGTCGACCGGAACAACCTGGCCGACCAGACCCTGGCCGAGTTCCAGAACTACCGCACCCCGGGTGACGGCCGACGGTTCACCGAGCTGTACAACGTGGACAAGCTGACCCGCGCGGGCATGCTGGGTAGCTCCACCGTAGTGATCTCCACGATCCAGCGGGTCTACAAGGTGCTGGCCGGCGACGCCGCTCCCGAGGGCGACGACCCGGGCCTCGACGGGTACGTGCCGGATGACCCGGTCACGGTCGCCTACCACGCCGGGATGCCGCCGGAGACGTTCGACCTGGTCATCGTCGATGAGGCGCACCGCTCGATCTACGGGGTGTGGCGTGGGGTGCTGGAGTACTTCGACGCACACCTTGTCGGTCTGACCGCCACCCCCGGCAAGCAGACCTTCGGCTTCTTCCGGCAGAACCTGGTGTCGGAGTACACCTACCCCCAGTCGGTGGCCGACAACGTCAACGTCGACTTCGACCTCTACCGGATCAAGACCCGGATCAGCAGCGAGGGCTCGAAGATCGACGCCGGCACGGTCGTGCCGAAGGTCGACCGCCGCACCCGGGTCCAGCGGTTCGAAACCCTGGACGAGGACCTGGAATACACCCACAAGCAATTGGACCGGGCGGTCACCTCCACCTCGCAGATCCGCCTGGTGCTAGAGACGTTCCGGGACAAGCTGTTCACCGAGATCTTCCCCGGACGGTCCACCGTCCCCAAGACGCTGATCTTCTGCAAGGACGACAGCCACGCCGAGGAAGTCGTCACCATCGTCCGCCAGGTGTTCGGCAAGAGCAACGACTTCGCCGCGAAGATCACCTACAGCGCCCGCGACGCGAAGGGCCAGTTGCAGGCGTTCCGTACCTCGGCCATCCTGCGCATCGCGGTCACCGTCGACATGATCGCCACCGGCACCGACGTCAAGCCCCTGGAATGCGTCTTCTTCATGCGCGACGTGCGCTCCGCGGCGTACTTCGAGCAGATGAAGGGTCGCGGTGCCCGCACCATCGCCGAAGCGGACTTCCAGGCCGTCACCCCCGACGCCACGCAGAAGACCCGGTTCGTCATCGTCGACGCCATCGGCGTCACCGAACACGACTTCGTCGATCCGCCGCTGAACCGGGAGAAGGGCGTCTCGCTCAAGCAACTGCTGGAGAAGGCCGCCACCCTCACCCTCACCGAGGCCGAGACCGCGACGCTCGCGTCCCGGCTGGCCGCCCTGGAGTTGCAGCTCACCCCCGACGAGCGCACCGAACTCGACGCCGTGGCCAGCGGCTCGGTCCGCGACATCGTCCGCAGCCTGGTCGACGCCGTCGACCCCGACACCCAGGCCCGCGCCACCGCCAGCGCCGCCGACCCCGAAGCCGCCGTGCAGGCGCTGCTCGACACGGCGGTACGCCCCATCGCGGCGAACCCGCAACTGCGCCAGCGAATCCTGGAGCTACGCCGCACCCATGACCGGATCATCGACGAGGTCAGCGTCGACGTGCTCGAAGACGCGTACGGCGTGGTCGACACCTCCCGCGCCCGCTCGATCGTCACATCCTGGCGGTCCTACCTGGACGAGCACCGCGACGAGATCACCGCAATCCAGCTGCTGGCCGAGGCGCGCGGGCGGCGAATCTCCTTCGCCGACATCAAGGAACTCGCCGACCGCATCCAGCGCCCGCCTCGCAACTGGACCATCGACCTCATCTGGGCCGCCCACGAAGCGATCGAGGCCAGTCGGGTCCGGCACAGCGATCGACACACACTCACCGACCTGGTGTCGCTGATCCGGTACGCCATCGGGCAAGATGACGAACTCGTGCCGTACGCGGAAAAGATTCGCGAGCGGTACGCCGGCTGGCTCCGCCAGCAGGAGCAGGCCGGAGTCACGTTCACCGACACGGAGAGGTGGTGGCTGGACCGCATGGCCGAGGTGATCGCCGCATCAGCGGGCATCAGCCCAGACGACCTGGACAACGCCCCCTTCACCGAACGCGGCGGCATCGACGGCGCCCTCCGCGACCTCGGCCCCCGCACCGCCACCCTCATCGACCAACTCAACACGGAGCTGACGGCGTGACGGGCAACGGGTTCGAAAGACCGCTCTCCTGGCCTTCTATGGCTATCTCAAAGGTCCTCCGGCCGCTGCCTATTGGCCAGCTATTACAACAAGGATGGAGTCCTCAGTGCCATAGGGAGCCGTCGGTAGATGAAAGTGCATGGGGGGTGCTGCAGACAGCGGCAATCCAGCCAGGGTATTTCGTTGACGATCGCAATAAGCGCTTACCGGACCATCTGTCGCCGAAGCTAGCATTAGAGGTTTCTGCTGGCGACATCCTAATTACGCGGGCTGGACCCCGTGGCAGGTGTGCTATACCCTGCCTTGTGCGATCCACACGTTCGCGGCTTATGATATCCGATAAGATGTACCGCTTTCGGGCGGATGAGGCGCTCGTAGATCCTCGATTTCTTGAATTGCAGCTCCTGAGTCCAGCGTGCCAGTCCGCCCTAGACCTAATGAAAACTGGAATTAGTGACAATGGCGTAAACCTGACGCAATCACGATTCCTTAATTTGCCCATCGTTGTGCCGCCCCTTCGGGAGCAGCAGAGAATCGTCAACCTCCTCGAAGATTATCTCTCCCGACTCGATGCGGCGCAGTTTGAGGTTGACTCTGCCGATCGTCGGGTCGACGGCTGGAGGCGGGCAAGTGCTGACCGCTTGCTCTTAAATCAGGAAGCACCCCTGAGAAGCGTGGCGGAACTGTTGAGAGAACCGATGCGCAACGGCCATTCTGCCCGAGCCGCACGTGACGGCGAGCCTGGCGTTAGGACGTTGACGCTGACAGCCGTCACGCGAGGTTTGTTTGCTGACGCCTTCACTAAGATGAGCGCGGCTGACCCGAAGCGGGTAGTCGGACTCTGGCTGGCACCCGGGGACATCCTGGTGCAGCGATCCAATACGCCGGAACTCGTCGGGACAGCCGCCATGTACGGCGGCCCAAATAATTGGGCGATCTTTCCCGATCTCATGATCCGCCTGCGGGTTGACACTGAAGTCGTTCTCCCCGAGTACGTCACGGCAGTGCTGCGTAGCGAACGAGTCCACCGCCAACTGCGCGACAAGGCGAAAGGACTGGCAGGCTCAATGCCCAAGATCGATCAACAGGCCATTGCATCGATTGTCCTCAAGGTCCCGTCCCTGCCCTGTCAGCGGGAATTGGTAGCTAAACTCTCCGAGATTGAACGGGTCGCTAATCGATTGGCCATGGACGCTGGTACGACGCGGCGTCAAGGTCAGGCTCTCCGGAAGGCGATGCTTGACGCTGCCTTTTCCGGGCGGTTGACGGGGCGGGGGAGTGACATGGACATGGTTGAGGAGATAGCGGGTGTCTGACGCGCGGCGGTTGGTCGACAAGCTGTGGTCGTACTGCAATGTGCTGCGGGACGACGGGGTCGGCACCATTGAGTACACCGAGCAGCTTACGTACCTGCTGTTTCTCAAGATGGCGCATGAGCGGGAGACCCGGCCGCTGAAGCCGGAGCGGATCGTGCCGAGGCACTGCTCTTGGCAGTTGCTGTTGGACGCCGAGGGCGACGACCTGGAGGTCACCTACCGGCACATCCTCGAAGACCTGGCTCGTCAGCCTGGCACGCTGGGCACGATTTACCGCAAGGCGCAGAACCGGATCCAGGACCCGGCCAAGCTGAAGCGGCTGATCGTTGACCTGATCGACAAGGAGAACTGGTCGGCGGCCGGCACCGACATCAAGGGCGACGCGTACGAGGAACTGCTCTCCAAGGGCGCGGAGGACATCAAGTCCGGCGCTGGGCAGTACTTCACCCCGCGTGCGGTGATCCAAGCGATGGTCGACTGTGTTCAGCCGACCGTTCGTGACACGGTGGTCGATCCGGCTGCCGGCACCGGCGGCTTCCTGCTGGCGGCGCACGAGTATGCCTCCCGCGACGCCGAGACGTTGACCCCGACCGAGCGCGCCCATCTGCGCGACACCTTCGTGCACGGCTTCGAACTGGTCGACGGCACCGCTCGGCTCGCCGCCATGAACCTGCTGCTGCACGGCATCGGCACCCCCACGGGCAAGAGCCTCATCGAGGTCAAGGACGCCCTGATCGCCGACCCGGGCCAGCGGTATTCCGTGGTGCTATCCAACCCGCCGTTCGGTCGCAAGTCGTCCCTCACGATGATCGGCGCGGACGGCCGGGAGGCCCGCGAGGATCGGGAGATCGAGCGGCAGGACTTCGTCGTCACCACCGCCAACAAGCAGCTCAACTTCCTTCAGCACATCGCCACGATCCTCGACATCAACGGCCGGGCCGCCGTCGTCCTGCCAGACAATGTGCTGTTCGAGGGCGGGGCAGGGGAGAAGCTTCGGAAGCGTCTGCTGCACGACTTCGACCTGCACACCATGCTGCGCCTGCCCACCGGCATCTTCTACGCCCAGGGCGTCAAGGCCAACGTGCTCTTCTTCGACAAGAAGCCTGCCGCCGAGCAGCCGTGGACCGACCGACTGTGGATCTACGACCTGCGGACCAACCACCACTTCACGCTCAAGCAGAACCCGCTGCGCCGTCACCACCTCGAAGACTTCGTCTCCAGCTACCTGCCGGGCAAGCCCCGATCCGAGCGTGTGACGACCGAGCGGTTCAAGTCCTTCACGTACGACGAGCTGCTCGCCCGCGACAAGGTCAACCTCGACATCACCTGGCTGCGCGACGAGTCCTTGGAGGACATGGAAAACCTCCCGGCCCCCGAGGTCATCGCCCGAGAGATCGTCGAAGACCTCACCGCAGCCCTGGCCGAATTCGAGGCTGTCGCCGCCGCACTGGAGGCTGCAGCAACGTCCGGCGTGCCAGATGCACCCAGTGCTGACAGTTGACTGGCCAGCCGATCCACGACAGGCGTGCTCAGGGCTTTGCCTGGCTGGCGGCGCGTCTCGGTCGATTTGAGCTTTCAGTCTTACCGTTGATCAGTTGGCCGAGCGGCGCCTCCCATCTCGCGCATTGATGGACGGTACTACGCTGCATAGGTATGTCGAATTTGCAGGAGCCAATACAGTCAGAATTTGCGGGCTCAGGACTCGATCCTCTCGCGCTTGCTCTTGATCTTCTTCGTCGGATCGAGCGTGGCAATGACTACGTCAGGCTGCGGAAGGAGACTTTCAGGCGGGGGGCTGTACTTATACGGCTTGTCGCCGTTGCCCTATCCGTCGCGTCGACCATCATTCTCGGATTGCAGAATCTCGACTTCTGGGCAGGGCTCGGCTTTGCGCTGGTAGCCGTGGCAACCGTCGCAAACACGGTCGAGCCGTTTTTTGCGTGGCGAGCACGGTGGGTGCTGATGGAGGAAAGTCAGTATAGATTCTACCGGCTGAGGGACGACGTTATGTACTATATTGCATCGACTCAACCAGACCAAATCGAAGTTGACAAAGTGCGGGGGTTGTTCGATGAATATCAAAGAATTTGGGACGACCTCAGCTCTCGCTGGCAGGAGTACAGGCGCTCGGGATCAGCTACCCATTGAGCCCTTCCGGACGCGCCGGGCCATCACGGCACCGCGACCCTGAGTAGCACTGGTGCAATTGCTTGGTCCAGCCAGCCTGGGGCCGGTGGTGCCACCGCGGCGGCGGGGCGCGTCGAGGCGGGCGATGCGCGTACCGTCGACTGTGGCGGTCTGCTGGTCGTAGCGCCCGGTGGTCCGCCGGCCAGACCGATCCCTAGGAGGCGACGGTGACCGACCCGGCAACCTTTGGTGCCCGTCTTCGCGCGTTCCGCGAGCGTTCAGGAAAGACTCGGCCGGTCCTTGGCGGGCTTGTCGGTCGTAGTGCGGAGTGGGTCAAGGCCCTGGAGAACGGCCGGCTTCTGCCGCCTCGTCTGCCCATGCTGCTGCGGCTGGCGGAGGTGCTCGACATTTCTGATCTTGCGGTTCTGACCGGTGATCAGTCCCTGCCGGTGGCTTCGGTGACCAGCGCCGGGCATGCCGATGTCGGCAAGGTGGCTGCCGCCATGCAACGTGCTTCCCTGCCGATCGGCCCGGTGACGCCGATCGAGGTGGTGCGTGGGTTGGTTGATCAGGCGTGGGCGCTGTGGCATCGATCGACCACCGAGCGCACGGCGGTCGCCGCGGTGCTTCCCGGGTTGCTGACGGATGCGCAACGTAGCGCCCGGCGGTTGGACGGTGCGGCTCGCCGGCAGGCTTTGGTCGAGTTGGCGCGGGTCTACCACCTGGTGCAGTTGTACCTGGCCCACCAGCCGTACCCGGAATTGGTGTGGCTTGCCGCCGACCGTGGGATGCTGGCGGCTCAGGAGGCCGACGATCCCGCCGCGATGGCGGTGGCTGCCTGGTACTACGCCCACGTATACCGGGGTGCCAACCAGGTCGAGGCTGCCGAGCAGGTGCTGGTTGACGTCGCTGGGCTGGTCGATCCGGCGGCAGGCGGCGAGCAGTTGGCGCGGTGGGGGCAGGCGCAACTCGGCATCGCATTGGCACACAGCAAGGCTGGTCGGGCGGGACGAGCTTGGCGGGCCTGGGATGCCGCAGATTCGGCCGCGAGTCGCCTTGGCGGCGGGTACGTCCACCCGTGGTTGATGTTCGGGCCGGCGGCCTGCGTGGCGTACGCGGTCACCATCGAGACGGACCTCTGCCGGCCGGGTGAGGCCGTGCGGCGGGCCGACACCACCGACTACCGCGCGCTGCCCTCACATACTCGTCGGGCCGGCGCTCTGATCGAGGCCGCTCGGGCGCACATGCTGGCGCGGGGTGAGGTCGCGGCAGTGCACCTGCTCGGGCGGGCACTGCGGGAGAGCGTCGATACCGTGCGGCACCACCCGTACGCTCGCACGGCCGCATTGGAACTGTCGAACCGGCCGGGGACGATCGGTGAGGGCGCACGAGAGTTGGCTCTCGCCATGGGAGTGACGGGGTAACCCTCCCTCAGGTACAAACTCTCCCCACCGCCGCATGTGACCCTTCGTACCGTGCGGGTCACTGGCGGTGGCGGGACCTGTGCTGGTCCGGCCCTCAATAGGGCCTGCCGGGACTTCGCCGCCGCCTCCCGATGCTCGATCGAGGAGGCGAGTCTGTGACGGTCTGGTCTGAGCTGTGCGCGCTGACGCGGTGGCTGCTCCGGCGGCCCGAGCCACCACCACCGCCGGGAACCGGACAGCGGTATCAGGACATCGAGCAGGCGGCGGCGCAGCAACGGCTGCTCGACCACGCGGCGCAGCTACAACAGACCCAAGGCGGCCACAAACCGACCACAGGCAGGTCGGTGAACGGGCACGGCCCGGGGAGCCTCCGGTGAGCCGGGGCATGGCAAACAGGTCCGGCCGGTCGACATCGAACAGCCGGCGCATTTCGTACGGCGATTATGTCGCGGCGGTGGCGCTCGTCCTTGCTTGCCGGCATCGGCCGGTCTGGTCGTGGCGGAAGCGGCGGCGGGTCTGCCGGTGTGGTGCGGACCTGCCGTGCCGGGCGCGGCTTCGCGTGCCGGTGAACCGTGGCCGCTGGACGGTGTCGGATGAGCGGTGACGGGGTGCCGATCGGTCGGCGGGTCGCCTACCTGCGGGCACGGCGGAGGCTGTCGCAGCAGTCGTTGGCGGATCGGTTGGGCAAGTCGAAGAGTTGGGTCGACAAGGTGGAGCGTGGGGTGCGCTCGCTGGAGCGGGTGTCGACCATCCGGGACATCGCCGCCGTGCTGCGGGTCGACGCCGCGACGCTGCTCGGCCGGGACGCGCAGCCCGCCGAAACGGCGGCGCGCAGCGTGGACATCGCGCGAATCCGTGGGGCGTTGTCGTCGTACGCGGTGGTGTGTGACCGGCCTGCGCCGGTGGTGCCCGTCGATCGTCTCCTGCGGCATGTGGGGTACGTCTGGACGGCGTACCAGCATGCGCGGTATCCGCAGGTGGTGGAGTTGCTGCCCCGGCTGCTCAGCGATGTCGACCGGGCCGGTGCCCGGGATCCGGTGGCGGGTCGGGTGGCGGTGGTGGAGGCGTACCGGGTGACAGCCGCGCTGCTGGTGAAGTTGGAGGCTACGAGTCCTGCCTGGCTCGCCGCCGACCGGGCGATGGCTGCCGCGACCGGTGATCCCGTCCTGGTGGCGGCTGCGGCGGTGCAGCTCGGGCAGGTGTTGCGGACCTCGGCGTGGACGCGGTCGGTGCTGCTGGCGGCCGCGTACCGGATCGCTCCGCCCGACCATGGCGTCGGTGAGGCGGGGGAGTTGTCGCTGTGCGGGACGTTGCTGGTGCAGGCGGCGTTGGTGGCGGCCCGGTGCGGTGACGAGCGCGCGACCGGCGAGCTGTTGGACGAGGCCGCCGAGATGGCGGTCCTGGTTGGTGACGGGCACGACCATCACCGGACCGGGTTCGGGCCGACGGCTGTCGAGCTGGCCCGGTGCGCCGCCGCCGGGGAGTTGGGCGACGGGCGGGAGGCGGTCGCGCGGCACAAGCAGGCGACCCGGCGGGACGGGTGGCGGCTGCTGCCGGTCGAGCACCGGGCCGCGCACCTCATCGACGCCGCCCGTGCGTACCTTCAGACCGACGACCCCGGCAACGCGGCCCGAGTGCTGCTCGCTGCGGAGAGCATTGCGCCGTACGAGGTGCGGCGCCGGCCGGCGGGCCGGGACGTCCTCGCCCAGGTCGCCCGTGATCCGAAGGCACCGGCGGCGATCGGCGAGCTGGCGCTCAGCCTCGGGCTGGTGTGAACCCAGGGCCCCGGCGTTGTTTCCTTCTGTCCGACTTGGTGATGGTTTGCTAGATGCCGTAGACGGTGAAGACGTCAGCGCGATCGTGGAGGTCGCGGCGGGCGTGGGCGATGTTGGCGCGTCCGGCGAGCCGGTAGGTTCCGATAGCTAGGTTACGGAAGGTAGCCAGGGCGCGTGGCGCGGTACCGGTCCTGAGCTGGGAGTTGTCTTCGTTGAAGGTGACGTCCCTGACCCAATGTAGGCGATTTTCCACGCACCAGTGCTGGCGTGCGTAGTGGTTGAGGTGGATAGGGGCGGCCAGATCGGCGGGCATGCTGGTGATGCCGTAAACAATCTCCTTGCGGGTGCGTTGACCGTCCAGGCCGCCGGTGTCGCGACGCAGCCGGAACACCTGCCGGGCGGCGGGGAACAGGGCATCGTCGGCGACTGCGACACGCAGGGTACGGCGTTCCGTGCGGCCGTGCCCGCGGTCGGTGCCGATGTCGGTGCGATCGGCGAACCGCACGTCGGTGCCGGACAGCAGAGCTTGCGCGGCCTGCGAAGCGAGCGGCTGATTGGCCTTCAGGATCAGGACGTAGTGGGCGTGCAGGGTGCCGGTGATCAGCCGGGCGGTCTTCTTCGTCGTGTGCAGGGCGTCCAGGGTCAGGACCATGCCGGTCACGTCCAACCCGCCCAGCAGGGGCTCGATGACGGTGCCCTCACCGCGTTTGTCCGCGACCTGCCGTTGGCCCAGCACGGTCCCGGTCCCGTGGCCGATCGCCGCGACCAGGAACACCCGACCGGCCGCCGTAACAGTCCCATGCAGCAGTTTCCCGTCGATCGCGGCGGCCGGCAGCAGCCCCGCCGGGACCGGATGCGTCACCGCGCGGGTCGCGGCGCGGCGTTGTTCGCGTTCGACCGGCCCGGCCGCAGCGGGCAGGACCGGGGCGGGGCTGACACCCCGCATCACGTCGACGAGATACCCGCCGACCGCCGCGTCCAGGGCGTCACCGTCCAGATCGGTCAGGACCCGGCGGAAGGTCCGCTCGCTGGGCACCACATACCGGCCGGTCAACGCGTCGTAGCGGGCGCCGATGCGGGCCAGGACCTCTTGCCCGGTACCGGTCGCCCACTGCCAGATCGCCGCCACCGAATCGTTGCCCACGACCAGGGTCGCGCACGCGGCCAGCACCAGGATCACCACCAGCCGATGCCGGCGGCCCCGAAGGGCACGTGGGTCCGGCACCACGGCGAGGCGGTCAGCCAGCGACGAGGCCACCTGCTGCGGGTCGGCCGCGAGTTCGGCCTCCCACAGGGCCAGGTCGGCGAGGTGGTCAACAGCAGGACTGATCGGGGAAGATACCGGCACGAGCACGACTCCTGAACATGATCTTCTGGCCTAGGAACCTAAAGATCACCAGAAGTCGTGCTCGTCCTCTACGCAACCCTCAGCCATGGCGTTTCAGGACGGAGCCGAACAAAACGGAACAACGCCGGGGCCCTGGGTGTGAACCAGCACCGAACGGCGCATCTTCGGGGAAGTTGCGGTGTCAGACGGCCCGCGAGGCAGCAACCTCCCCGAACTTGTCTCATCCTGTTTGTCCTGGTGGGTTCGGCGCTACTACCGCTCACGCTGAGGAGACCTTCCGCGAGTTCGGCGGTGATCTCGGGTTACGGGATCATTCAGGAGGTCGCCGGCCTGTCCGACGGCCGCGTCAACCTGACTGACGTCACGCGCACAATGGCGTGTTCGCGAAAGCTCAGGTGACCGGCTCAATGCCGATTACGGGGATGCTGTTTGGCCGTGCGCTCGTTGCCGTGCTTGTAATTGCCGGTCACGCGGGCCATCAGGCCCTGCGGGTCGTCGTCGACCTCGTCGAGGAATTCGGCGGCCCGCTGCCCGCGCAGCGTGGTGGCCACGCGGCCGCGGTGCGTGATGACGACGCTGCCGTCCGGACGCTTGATGTAGTCGAACCCCTCCGCGGTGCCCATGGACGACGAGCCTACCGACCTCAGACGCTTCCGCTCGACAACGCTTGTTGCCGTCACCACGCTCAGCGGTGGCACGTCCTTCGCGACAACGGTGCCCGCGCCGACGACCGAGCCGCGACCGATCGTCACTCCAGGGGTGATCGTGGCTGCGGCGCCGATCCACACGTCATCCTCGATGACGATGGGCGCGTGCGTGATGAAGTCGTACCGCTCGTCGAGCTCGACGGGGTGTCCGGCCGTGCACAGGGTCACTCGGGGACCGATCAGGACTCGGTCACCGATCGTGATGCCGCCGTAGTCGAGGAAGAAGCAACCCTGATTGATGAACACCTGCTCGCCGAACGATGCTCCGAGCCCGTAGTCGCAATAGAACGGTGGCAGGATGGACAGCGAGTCAGGGACCGGTTCACCGAAGATCTCGGTCAGCAGCGTCCTGCGCCCGTCGAGGTCGTCGAAGGGCAGCGCGTTGAGGCGCGAGGTCAGGATCATGACCAGCTGTACGCGCTGCGCGAAGGCCCGTGACTCCTGCGTCCGTGTTCGTATGCGTTGTTCGTTGCGCACGAGCGATGCTGGCACACCCGGGTCGACGACTCGGTGTGGGCCCACCGAAAACGCGATAGCCATGCCGGGTCGGCTGGTGGCATGATCGACATGTGGGTCGCTAGCTCAACTGGCTAGAGCATCCGACTGAGTAGCGCGTCCGCTTTCCGACCTGTGCGGTCATGGGGGCGCTTCCTTCTCCTGTCTAATTGGACGGTTCGGGGTTCGAGTCCCCGGCGACCCACACTGCCGTCGGCGGTGGGCCGACAACTGCCGGAATCGACCGGAATGGGGGGAGCACGTGCTCGAAAAGCTGATCATTCAGAAGACGTTGCGCGTGCCGGCGAGCACTGGCGCGGCTGGTGACGGCACACCGGTGGCTCGGCAGCTGGACGCGGCGTTGCTCGATGTCGGGTTCTCGGCGTCGCGGGCCCTGCTCGAACACGTCGGCGCCCTGGCGCCCGCGCCGGCGATGGATCTCGCCGCCACGGTTGTCTCGGCGGTGCGGGAGCTGGTCGGTGACCACGTCCAGCACAACGCCTATTTCATCGGCTTCCCCGACGATGTGCCGGACACCGTCGAGTTCTGGGTGGAGCGGCTGCGGGCGGCCGTGCTCGCCGGTGGTGGCACGGCGACCGACGCGCAGCTGCGGGACATCATGGTCTCGGGTGGGGTGAACCTGCTCGATCTGCCGGCCTACGGGACATACCAGCACACCTATGCCGAGCTGTTGGCCGTGCACGACGACCTGGTGGCCGCGGCCGGTGACCGGTTGACGGTGCTGCGTCTCGGCGACCCGGCCGAGGTGGAGGCGGAGCGGCTCTACCTGGCGCTGGCGGGTAGCTCGACGCCGCACGGCGAGGCGGACCTCGCGATCCTCGGTGAGCTCGCGGTCGCCTGCGCGGACGGGATGCAGCCGACCGAGATTCCGGTGCGGGAGAACCGGGCCGTGCTCAACGGGATCCGGCTCGTCCTGGGCCGGCCGCTGCTCGGCGTGGACACCACGACCGACGTGCTGCGCCTTGCCTGCCAGGTCTCCGGCGGGGACGTCTCGCTCGCCGCACCCACGCGTTTTCGTGCCTTCCGGCGCCCCGAGCGGCGGATGCTGCTGGCCGCGTTGAACGACGTCGTCGGTGCGAGCCCGGCCAAGCTCGGTGATGTGGTGCGCTACGCGGAGCGGTGGAAGCGGCTCGGGGAACGGCTGCACCCGCACGAGTACGACCAGTGGCCGCACGCGCAGGAGGTGTTCAAGGTCGCGCGTGGCGAACGGCGGGTACCCAACCTCGCCGGCCGTGCGGAGGAGGCGATCCGCGCCGGCGCCATCGGTTCGGCCGTGTCGGTGTTGTCGGCTGCGCCGGGCCTGCTCCTGCGATCCGCGGACCGGCTGCTGCGGCTGGCGTCGGCGGCGGAGCGGGCCGCTGTGGTCGAGGCGGTCACCGGTGCGCTCGGCTCGGCGTCGGGCCGGGTGCTGCTCTCGCTGCGGGAGCACGTCGACAACCGCCTGACGCCCGCGTCCGCCCGGATGTATGCCAGCCGCTCACGCACCGCGTGGGTGGGGCCCGACCAGCGACCGCCGCTGCCGGCCGGCCTGGTGGCCGAGTTGTCGTCGCTGCTGGACGCCGAGATCAGCGCCCGGCTGCCGGAATCGGAGCGGCCGCTGGTGGTGGACCCGGAGGTGCTCGACGTCGCGTTGCCGCTGTCCGGCAAGGCCACCGAAGGCGGTTTCGCGGTGTTGCCGCGGGGTTCGCGGGCGTTGCTCTCCGGTGAGCTGCTGCGTTTCTTCATGTACTGGCGTCAGAACAGTCGTCGCACCGACTACGACCTGTCGGTGCTGCTGCTCGATGACGAGTTCCACCCCACGGGTCAGGTGTCCTGGACGAATTTCCGCCACGGCCGGGTGGTGCACTCCGGCGACATCACCGACGCCAAGGACGGTGCGACCGAGTTCATCGACGTGCCCCTGAAGGCCCGCGGGCACTATGTGGTGCCGCAGGTCCACATCTATGCCGGCGAGTCGTTCGACGAGGTCGCCGAGTCGATGTTCGGGTACCAGACCCGCGCGCGGGACCAGCGCGGCGCCCCGTTCGACGCGCGGACCGTGCGGGCGCGTTCGCAGCTGCGCGGCCGGGGCCGGGTCGCACTGCCGATGGTGTTCACCAGGGGCGAGCAGGGCTGGCAGGCCGTGTGGCTGCACCTGTACCTGGCGGGTTGGCCGTCCTTCAACCGGGTGGAGGACAACACCTTCAACACTGCCGACCGGGTACGCGCGCTGATGGAGCGGCGCTACCTCACCATGTCGTACCTTCTCGACCGCTGGCGGACGCGAGCCGAAGTCAGGACGTGGGACGGCCGCCTGCCGGACGAGCCGGTCACTTTCGTCGGCATCGAGGCGCCGCAGGAGCTGCCAGCCGGATCGGAGGCGTTTACACTGGATCGACTCAGCGAGCTGATCCCTGAGTGAGCGGCGACAGCCGAGGCCATGCGGGCGCTTCCTGCTATTCCGTTCAATTCGGAACCTCCGCGTAAGCGGAGGATTGGTATTCAGCGCCCGCGCTCTCCTCGGCCTCGCCGGTTCAGTGCTGAATGAGCCCGCCGGCCGAGACCGGAGGGACGTGGCCGGTGAGCGGACGCGTCTGCGCCAGGGCAAGACCGACGTCGACGAGAGAGGATCGGCGCAGGTGAACCACGTCCGGTATCGGGGTCCAGACCGACCCGGCAGTTTCGCCGTTCGGCTCCGGTCGGAGCACGCCGGCCGTGATCCGGACCTGGTAGAAGATGCCGACATTCTGGTGCTCGAGCCCTGACCACGCCTCGGCGGCGGGAATCACCCTGGAATCGACGCCCAGCAGGCGTTCGACCATCGCGTCGCAGCCGGTCTCCTCGGCAACCTCTCGGATCACCGCATCGAACGGATCCTCCGCGTGCTCCACCTTGCCGCCCGGCAGGGTCCAGTTCGTCTCGCCAGCCGACGATACGTGACGGACAAGGAGTACCCGCGCTTCCTCGATGCACACGGCGTACGCGGCCAGCCGGAAACTCATCCCGCACCTCCCGAACGATCCTACCTTCGCCAAAATATGTAGACCGGTCTACTGTGGCGTGATGACCGGAACGAAGGGTGCCGAGACCAGCGGTCGGCTGGTGGAGGCGATGCTCGAGCTGATCCAGGTCCGTGGCTACAGCGGCACGGGCCTCAACACCGTGGTGGAGCGGGCAGGGGCCCCCAAAGGGTCGCTCTACTTCCACTTCCCTCAGGGGAAGGAGGCGCTCGGCGAGCGGGCCATCGAGCTCGCCGCGGTCCGTTTCCGCTCCCTCCTGGTCGACGCGGACCTGGGTTCGACCGCCCCGGGAGACGTGATCCGCCGCGTGATCGACGTGCTGGCCGGGCTCCTTGAGGAGAGCGACTTCCAGCTGGGCTGCCCGGTCTCGGTGGTCACGCTGGAAATGGGCGCGCAGAGTGATCGGCTGCGGACCGCCTGCGCGAACGCCTTCGACTCGTGGATCTCCCCGGTCGCCGAGTACCTGGTCGGGCTCGGTCACTCCGAGGAGGCGGCCCGGATGCTGGCGACGGCCGTGGTGAGCAGTGTGGAGGGCGCGATGATCGTGTCGCGGGCGCAGCGGTCGGTGGAGCCGTTGCGCTGCGTCGCCGACATGCTCGCCGGGCAGATGGAAGGAACGGAGGCGCCGTGAACACCGCCGAACGGCACGCCCTGGTGTTCGGGGCGAGCGGCCTCGTCGGGCGGCACCTGGTCCTCGCGCTCGGCCGGGCCGGCGTACGCGTCAGCGCGGCGAGTCGTAGCTCCGGGTCGTACCGGCGGCTCACCCGCTGGCTCGCCGACCACGGGCACGGGCACGTCCCCGCCGATCTCCGGGTCGACTTCGCGGCACCGCCGCTGCTGTCGGGCGACCCCACGGCGTGGGCGGACGTCACCGAGATCTACAACTGCGCCGGCGCCTACCGCTTCGGAATGTCGGCCGAGGAGGCGCGCCGCGCCAACGTCGACAGTGTCCGCGCCATCGTCGACTTCGCGGCGGGCCTGCCCCGGCTGCGCCGGCTCGTGCACGTCTCCGGGTACCGGGTGGGCGGGCAGGATCCGGGGCTGGTCCAGTGCAGCGACGAGCGGAGGCGGGACACGTACCGGGCCCTGGGCGCGTACGAGGCGTCGAAGGTCGAGGCCGACGTCGTCTTCCAGGCCGACGCCGACCGGCTGGGCGTTCCCTGGTCCCTCGTGAACCCGTCCAGCGTGATCGGCGACAGCGCCACCGGCGAGTCCGACCAGCAGTTGGGTCTCGCGTCGAGCGTCCAGGAGATCTGGCAGGGCACCGTGATGGCCCTGCCCGGGAACGCGAGCACGTTCGTCCCCGTGGTGCCGGTCGACCACCTTGCCCGGTTCATGACCCGGCTGCCGGTGGACGAGGCGAGCAGGGGCGGTGCGTACTGGGTGCTCGACGATGCCACCCCCGCCCTGCCCGACCTGCTCGCGCTGGTCGGCACGCACTATCGCGTACGGGTTCCCCGTGCCCGGGTCCCGGTCTCCCTCATCAAGCGCCTGCCGCCGGCGCTCACCAGGACCGATCCGGAGACGCTGACGTTCCTGTCGAGCGACCGGTATCCGACGGATTCGGCGAAGGCCTTCGCCGCCCGGCACGGCCTCGCCATGCCCGACACCACCATGTCGATCCTGCGCTGGGCCGATCACCTCGCGGCCCACCGCTTCGGCACCGCCCCCGCCGGTGACCGGCGGTTCGTCGCCCCGGCCGGCGTACGGACCTTCGAGCTCGGAAAGCCGGACGCGTCCACCGTGGTGTTGCCGGGCCTGCCGGTCAACGCCGACACCTGGGCGTCGGTCTGCGAGGCGTTGGGTGAGGCCCGCGTCGTGGACCTCCCCGGGCTGGGGCTGAGCGCGGGCCGGCGCGCCGACTGGTCGGCCTGGCTGGCCGCGCTGGTCACCGCGACCGGCGCCCGTCACCTGGTGGGCCACTCCATCGGCGCCGCGGCGGCGCTGGCGGCCGCTACGGCCCACCCCCGGTCGGTGGAGCGACTCACGCTCGTCTCGCCGTTTTTCCTCCAGGCGCCGACCGGTGGCGCCGGACGCTGGGCACCGCTGACCCGGTGGTACCTGCACCGGGTCGGCGCGGCGGCGCTGGCGCAGCGGCTCACCGGCGACGCGGCGTACGCCGGGGTGCTCGGGTCCACCGTGGCCGACCTGCGTCGCGGCGTCGTCGCGGCCAACGTCGCCCGACTGCTGGCCGACGCCGGACGCCAACGGTGGCGGGAGGGGCTCCGGTCTGAGCTGCGGCGCTTTCCAGGGCCGGTACACGTGATCGTAGGGGGCGACGACCCGCTCACTCCCGAGGCGCGGGCGCTGCTGGAGACGCTGCCGCAGGCCGGCGTGTCGGTCATCGCGGGCGCCGGCCACCATCCCCAGTTGACGCACCCGGCCGACGTCGCCCGCGCCATCTCGCGGCCGCCGGCGTGACGACCCGGTCGGGTCGGCGCGGCGTCAGTGGCCGTTGGTGAGGGTGCCGGCGAGGGCGCGGTGGATGGTGGCGCTGGGCTTGTTCAGCTCGACGATCTCGACGGTTTTGCCGCGGGCGGCGTACTTGGTGGTGATCGCGTCGAGGGCGGCGACGGAGGAGGCGTCCCAGACGTGGGCGTGACTCAGGTCAATGATGATCTTGTCGGGGTCGCCGGTGTAGTCGAACTGGTAGACGAGGTCGTTGCTGGAGGCGAAGAACAACTCGCCGTGCACGGAGTAGATGCGGGTGCCGCCGTCGGGGTCCAGCACGCTGGTGACCTCGACCAGGTGGGCGACCCGGCGGGCGAAGACCACCATGGCGGCGAGCACCCCGGCGACGACACCGATCGCGAGGTTCTGGGTGACCAGGGTGGTGGCGACGGTGGTGAGCATGACCAGGGTTTCGCCGAGCGGCATGCGCCTGAGGGTGGCGGGGGCGACGGAGTGCCAGTCGAAGGTGGAAACGGCAACGATGATCATCACGGCGACGAGGGCGGCCATCGGGATCGCGGCGACCACGTCGCCGAGCGCCACGACCAGGATGAGCAGGAAGACGCCGGACAGGAACGTCGACAGCCGGGTCCGGGCACCGGACGCCTTTACGTTGATCATCGTCTGGCCGATCATGGCGCATCCACCCATGCCGCCGAAGAAGCCGGTGACGATGTTCGCCACGCCCTGACCCCAGGACTCGCGGGTCTTGTTCGAGTGGGTGTCGGTGATGTCGTCGACCAGCTTCGCGGTCATCAGCGATTCCATCAGCCCGACCAGCGCGATGCCCACGGCGTAGGGGGCGATCACCGCCAGAGTGTCCATCGTCCACGGGATCTGCGGCAGGCCGAGAGCCGGCAGGCTGTCGGGCAGCTCGCCCTGGTCACCGACGGTCGGCACGGCCATGGCGGCGACCACCGTGATGACGGTCAGCACGACGATCGCCACCAGCGGGGCGGGCACGACCCTGGTGAACCGTGGCAGCCCGACGATGATCACCAGGGCGAGGGCGACGAGCGGGTAGACCAGCCACGGCACCCCGAGCAGATACGGCACCTGCGCGGCGAAGATCAGGATCGCCAGGGCGTTGACGAAACCGACCATCACGCTGCGCGGGATGAACCGCATCAGCTTCGCCACCCCGAGCACCGCCAGCAGCACCTGGATCACCCCGCCGAGGATCACCGCGGCGATCAGGTGGTCCAACCCGTGATCGCGGACCAGCGGCGCCACGACCAGGGCGATCGCGCCGGTCGCCGCGCTGATCATCGCCGGGCGGCCACCGCAGATCGAAATGACCACGGCCATGGTGAACGAGGCGAACAACCCGACCCGGGGATCGACCCCGGCCAGGATGGAGAAGCTGATCGCCTCGGGAATCAACGCCAGCGCCACCACCAGACCGGCGAGGACCTCGGTGCGGAACACCTTCGGCGACAGCCAGGACGGGCGGGTCAGGCGCGGCCGGGTGGTCGTGGACAGCATCGAAGACATACAGCCGCTTCCGCTCAGGGCGTGCGCGCCGGGCGCACCCGCACCGAACCTACCGTCCGGTGCGGGCACGATTCCGCGATCGTGATGATCACCACGGGTGATGTCACGGTGATGCCGGCCGGCAGCGCCACACGATGGGCTGGATCTTTCCCGTCGCATCGTCGGACTGTCCGGCGATGGTGCGCCCGTCATCGCTCAACGTGCTCGGGATGGTGGCGAGCCCGCCCGGCGGGGGGTCGGCGAGGTCCGGCAGGACCACGATGGCGGTGTCGGTGAGGAGTACGGCCCGCCCCTGCCGGTCCGTGCCGACCTGCCAGCCGTGCGCGTTTGTCGCGTCGGCGCCGAAGCCCAGATCGTCGAAGACGCGCACCTCGCGGTTGCGGATGTTCCACCGGACCGCCCGCGTCGCGGCTGCCCGGTCGGCGTCGCCCGGACTTCCCGCCCCTCGGGTCTTCGTGTCGCGGCTGGCCACGCCGATCGCCCAGCCGTTGTGGACACCGGCGACGCTCGCGGTCGCGGCCTGGACACCGTCGATGGTCGGCATCGGAAGCGGGCGGTGGGTGCCGTCGGCGAACCAGACGTACGGCACGGTCGGGGCGACACCCGACGCGGACGCTGTGCTTTGCCCGCTGACGGTCATGGTGCCCACGACCGTGCCGTCCTCGTCGATGTCGTTGGCCGAGGCCCTCGACGCGCCGGCGGGCAGCGGCAGCCGGATCGGCTGCGCGGTCGCCGACGGCCAGACCAGCGCGGCGTCGCCGTTGTCGTCGCCCGCGATGGCTCCGGCGTTGTTGATCGCGTACGCCGATCCACGTCGTACGCCGGGCAGCTTCGACACCTTGCCGTCGTGGTAGACGTACGGGACCGGGCCGGTGTCCGCCTCGCCGTTACCCGTGTAGCTCCAGCCGACCGCGGTACCCGTCGAGTTGACGTCCTGCAGCGACTCCTCCAGGTCGCCGGGGAGCATCACCTTGGCGGCCTTGCCGTCGTGCCAGATGACCGCCTGGTAGCCGCCGGCCTTCGGGTACGAGCGTCCGACGAGGTACCGGCCGGTGGGATCGGCGCCGGAGACCAGGGCTGCCGGGGCGTTGTCCGGCACGGGTAACCGGTCGAGGGTGCACCTGGCGGGCGGGATCGACGGCGGCACGCTCCAGTCGGTGGTGCCGGGAATCGTGTACTGCGGCTGCGCCGGGGTGGAGACGGCGGTGGGTGCGGTACCGGTCGCTGCGACCTGCGTCGGCCGCTGATCGAGCACCCCTGTCGCGACCGCCGCGCCGGCGACGGCGAGCGCCGTCACCGCCGCGGCGCCGGTGTACGCGATGCCACGGCGGGCGCGGCGACGCCGACCGTCGGCGATCGCGCGCTGGATGTCCACCCTGGAGGGACCGCGTGGCTCGTCGTCGAGCGAGTTCAGCAGGTCATGTTCGTTCAGTAGGTCACGTTCGTTCGGCATGTCGACTCCTCAGTTCATGGCGGGATGACGTACGAACCCCCGCTCGTCGAGCAGGCGTCGCAGCGTCGCCAACCCGCGGGAGGTCTGGCTCTTCACCGTGCCGGCCGAGCAGCCGAGGATTGTGGCCACCTCGTCGACCGGCAGGTCGTAGCAGAACCGCAGCACCAGCACGGCCCGCTGCCGGCGGGGCACCCGGGCCAGCTCCGCCCGGATGATCTGGCGGTCCTCGATGCCGTGTTCCTCGATCGGATCGGGATCCGGCACCTTGTGGAACAGCTGGACACGTGCCCACGCCAGCCGCCGCTCGTCCAGGTGCGTGCGCACCAGCATGGTCCGGACGTACGCGTCGAGATGGTCGGCCGCCCGCGCCCGCTTCCACTTCACGTACAGGGTGGTGATGGTCTGCTGCACCAGGTCGTCGGCGCGGTGCTCGTCTCCGACCAGGAGATACGCCAGTCGTCGCAGCGCGGGAATCCGCCCCGTGACGTAGTCGACGTACTCCCGCTCCGAGGCATCCCGCATCGTCTGTTCCCCTCCGTTGGGTCATCCACCCTCAGACGGGCGCGGGCGACCGAGCGGTTGTCCGGTCCACCGATTTCGCTCTGCGTGATCTTCCTTATTCGTTCGGTCAGGCAACCCCGCGACCGTCCGAGCCCCTCTAAGGGGCATGAATCTCTCGATGGATGCAGGGTGGCTGCGCAGACGCAGACGCCAACTGCTGGTCGGACCACCCGCCGTGGGAGTGCTGCTGGCGGCGCTCGGGCTGGCCGTTCCCGGCATCGCGGACGCGGGCCAGGGCGGTACGGGGGGCACGCCGCCCGTGGCCGCCCCGGCGTCGCTGCTGCCCGCCGGGCGGACGTACACGGTGACGCTGTTGACCGGGGATGTGGTGACCGTCCGGGGCACGTCGTCGGGCTGTCCCACGGTGAGCGTGCGCCCGGCCGAGCCGAGCGGCGTGATGAACCGCAGCTGCGGCCCGGACGGGCACGTGCGGGTGGTGCCGGCGCGGGTCGCCCCGCTGCTCGACACGGTGCTGGACCCGGCGTTGTTCGACGTGACCACGTTGATCCTCAATGGCTACGACGACGCCCGCACCACGGATCTGCCGCTCATCGTCCGGCCTGGCGGGCAGGCCCGCCAGGCAAAGACCGACCCCCTCGTCACCGGCCTGGCCGATCTCCGGGAGCTGCCGAGCATCGCGGCGGTCTCGGGCCGGCGCTCGAAGGCGGCGAGCGCGACGTTCGTCCGGTCGCTCACCAGCCGCCCGACGACGCTCCGCTCGTCCGGCTCGGCACCGAAGGTGTGGCTGGACCGGCGGGTACGGGCGACCCTCGCCCCCACGACCGCGACGACCCCTGTGACCGGGAGCGCGACCGGCACCGGGGGCGGGCGGTGGGACCATAACCTGCGCCAGGTCGCCGCGCCGCAGGCGTGGAACGCCGGCTACACCGGCAAGGGCATCCGCGTCGCGGTGCTGGACACCGGGATCGACGCCACCCACCCCGACCTCGCCGGGCAGATCGCGGCGAAGAAGGACTTCACGGCCGACGACGGCGACGCCGGCGATCACCACGGCCACGGCACCCATGTGGCGGCCACGATCGCGGGCACCGGTGCCGCCTCGAACGGCACCCGGCGCGGCGTGGCGCCCGACGCCCGTCTCGTCGTCGGCAAGGTCCTCGACGAGCACGGCGAAGGCACCGACTCACAGGTGATCGCCGGTATGGAGTGGGCCGCGAGCCGGGCCGACGTGGTGAACATGAGCCTCGGCGGCTGGGAGTCCAGCGACGGCAGCGACCCGATGTCGCTCGCGCTCGACGCACTGTCCACGCAGACCGGGGCGCTCTTCGTGGTCGCGGCCGGCAACTCCGGACCGCTCTACGGCACGGTCTCCGCACCGGCCGCCGCCGCCAGCGCGCTCACCGTGGGCGCGGTGGACGGCGACGACGTACTCGCCGACTTCTCCAGCCGGGGACCGCTGGTCAACACCGGTGCCGCCAAGCCGGAACTGGTCGCGCCGGGCGTGGACATCGTCGCGGCCCGGGCCGCCGGGACCACCCTGGGCCGGGTGCTCGACGCGCGGTACGTGTTCGCCTCCGGCACGTCGATGGCCGCCCCGCACGTCGCCGGTGCCGCCGCCGTCCTGGCCCAGCGCCACCCCCGGTGGAACGGCGAGCGGCTCAAGGCCGCACTGACCGGCGCGGCCGACCCGATCGCCGGCGGCGACACGTACACCAGCGGCAGCGGGCGGCTCGACGTGGCCCGGCCGCTGTCCGGCGTGGTGAGCGCCGAGCCGGTGGTCAACCTCGGCATTTTCGACCACCCGCAGTCGGGCACGACCGACGCGAGGCTGACGTGGGTCAACACCGGGACCGGCCCGGCCGCGGTCGACCTCGCCGTGACGGTGACCGGCCACGACGGTGTCGCCGCGCCGGCCGGCGCCGCCACCCTCTCCGCCCCTCGGGTGAAGCTCGCGGCGGGGGCGAGCGGCGGCGTCACGCTGCGCGTCGACCGCGCCGCGTTCGCGACCCGTCCCGGCCGCTACACCGCCCTGGTCACGGCCCGCGTCGGCGGCCGGGTGGCATCGCGTACGCCGGTGACGTTCCACGTGGAGGCACCCAGCCACGATCTCACCGTCACCACGACCGCGATTCCCGGGGCTCCGGACGAGGCATCGGCATGGTCCTCAGTGACGGTGGTCAACCTCGACGACCCGGCCCGGTACGCCCAGGTCGACAGCGTTGAAGCCGGTGAGACGTTGACCTTCCGGGTGCCCGCCGGCCGGTACAGCGTCATGGCGAGCTTCATGTCCTGGGCGGACGAGGACGAGCGGGCGGTCCTGGCCGGCGATCCGGACCTGACGGTCACCGGCGACACGTCGCTGCGACTCGACCTGACCCAGGCCCGCCCGCTCACGGCGAGCGTGGACGGCGTCGCCACCGAGGCCGTCTCGCTCGGCCTGACCTACATCCAGCAACCCCGGCCCGACTTCGGCTGGTACGACTTCGCCTTCGCCTGGGGCGACGCGGCCAGGGCGGGGAACGTGTCGGCGGTGCCGAACGACGGGACCGGCATCGGCACCTTCGACGCGTACGGCACCTTCGGCCTGGTCGCGCCCGGCAGCGGGCAGAGCCCCTACCTCTACGACCTGATCCGCCGGTCCGACCGCATCCCGGACGATCCCGGGTACCGGGTCACCTCGGCCGAGCACGCCACCCTGGCCCGGATCGACCAGCGCTTCCACACGCTGGACCGCCCGGACTCGGCCACCGCCCACAAGCGGTACGGGTTCAGCCCGGAGGGCGTCTTCATCGCCGAGACCTACACCGAGTCGCTCTCCGGCGACCGCGTCGACTACGTGTCGCCCGGCGTCGACTGGCTGGACGAGGCGTTCTGGGACGGGATCGTTACCCAGGAGGGGACGCGTCGGTACGCCCCGGGCAGCCGGCAGGAGAAGGCGTGGGTGCGCCAGCCGCTGCGCTCCGACTGGTACGACGACCCGGCGATCTCCCCGAGCGCCTGCGCGCCCCGCCCGCCGAGCCGCACCAGCGGCAACCTGCACATCGAGGTCGTCACGCTGACCGACCAGCACGGGCGGTTCGACTGCCTCGCCGACGGGTGGGACCTTGACATTTCGCGGACGCTCACCCTCCAGCGTGACGGGCGGACCGTGGGTCGGGTCGACGGCTCGATCGCCGACTTCCCGGTGCCGCAGCGGGCCGACGACTACCGGCTGACCTACGACATCGACGCCAGCGCCGCCCTGCCGGTCTCCCGTCGGGTCAGCACTTCCTGGACGTTCCGGTCCAGCGGGCCGACCGGCACCCGCAGCGTCCCGTTGCCGCTGCTGTCGGTGGACTACGACCTGCCGCTGGACAGGGCGAACCGCCCCATCGCCTCCGGTACGGCGACCTTCGCCGTCCGTCAGGCACACGGCGTGCCGACCCAACCCATCACCTCCTTCGCGCTCGCTGTCTCCCTCGACGGGGGTGCCACCTGGCAGCCCGTACGGGTCAACCGGTCAGGCGACGGCACGTACGCTGCCCGGCTGCCGCACCCCGCCGCCGGCCAGACGGTGTCGTTGCGGGTGACCGCGAAGGGCAAGGCCGGTAGCGGCATCGAGCAGACCATCCTCGACGCCTACCGGGCCGGATAGCCCTGGCCGCCCGGGTGGCCTGATTGCGTGGTCGGCCACCCTGTCGCGCGGTCGTCCGCGGCGCGCCGTAACCGGCGCACCGCGGACGGCTGGTCTCTCCGTCGGCGGGCTGGTGCCTGGGCACCGGCCCGCCGAGCGGTCAGGTTCGTCTGCCGTGTGTTGGGGTCAGCTTCCGGTGCAGGTGGCGGTGGCTCCGCTGCCGTTTCCGGTGCCCTGGAACCCGAAACTGGTGCTCTGGCCCGCGGCCAGTCGCCCGTTGTAGCTCTGGTTCGACACGGTGATGGTGCCGCTGGCGCCGCTGTTGATGCCGTTCCACAGCGAGGTGACCGACGCCCCGCTGGGCAGGTTGAGGGTGACCCGCCAGCCGGTGAGCGCGCTGGATCCCGCGGTGACGTTGACGTTGGCGACGAATCCACCGTTCCACTGGTCCTGCACCGAATAGACCGCGGTGCAGGTGCGGGTCCCACCGGGCGGCGGGGTGGTGGGGGGTGGGGTGGTGGGTGGCGGGGTGGTCGGCGGGGGAGTGGTGGGGGGTGGGGTGGTCGGCGGGGGACCATCGAGCGTCAGGTTCTTCTGCTGGACGGTCCATTGGCTGCGGCACAGACCACAGTTGGCCCCGACGAAGTTGGCGCCGGCGGTGGTGTCGCCCTTCAGGCGCCACTTGAGGTAGAGCACTGCCACGCGGCCGAACTCGCCGCCGTTGGGCTGGTCGTAGGTGCCGCCATGCCCGACGTTCAGGTTGCCCATGAAGGCGGGCAGCCCGGCCGGCAGCTTGCCCCAATCGTCCATGGCGTTCGGGTAGGCGATGTCGCTGGGCCCGCCGATGAAGTACGCGATCGGCTTGGTCAGTCTCCTGAGCTGGTAGTCGTCGGCGTCGTTCAACAGGCCGCTGCTGAAGATGCCGGTCGTGGTGATGCGCGGGTCGTTGGAGACGGCGTAGGCCTCCAGACCTCCGCAGGAGAAGCCCGCGGCAGCAATCCTGGTCGTGTCGAGCTTGTTGTAGTACTTGCTGCCCTGCCGGGAGTTCTCCGCGACGGCCCAGTCGATGGACTGGGTGAGCATCTGGGAGGTGGTGGAGCCGGATCCGTTCGGGGCTCCGTTGGCGATGGCGAGGAAGCCGTGGGAGGCGATCTCGCGGAGGAAATTGCCCTGCGAGAGGCCGTTGGCCGAGCAGCCGCCGTTGCCCCACACGAAGATGGGGAGGCGTTCGGACGGGAGCGTCTGGGGCCGGAAGATGGTGTGATTGGCCAGGCTGGCCGAGGTCTCGTAGTCGGCGGGATAAGGACCGGAACCGCCGATCGCGGCACCGGCCGGTGTCACGCCGACCGCCATGATCACGGCGGTGGCCGGGACGATAAGGGCCGCCAGCCCCGCGCAAAGCTTCGATGTCCTTCTCATGCACCCCTCCAGCGGATGTCGCGACGGCACTCCCTGCGGTGGCGGTGGCGGCAGGCGACCCGATGGGAGCTGTGTGCAGTTACTATCACTGCCGTAGCGAAAAGTGTCAATGCGTTGCCCGGCTGGCGGACCAGGACGCCGTCAGCCGGTGCAGGGTGGGCCGGCGTGCTTTCCGCCGGTCGGCTCCGGTCGTACCGGATCCCGCGAGGCCTGGAAGTGTGTGATCCACGAGGCGGCGTCCGGCCAGTGCGGGGTCGCCACCTCAACGAAACGCGTCTGCGCGAGCGAGCCGAGCGCGGAGTGGATATCCAGGAAGGTGTCTCTGGCCTGCTGACGCGGCCAGGGCTGCGGCAGCAGATGGTGGGGCAGATCCGGGTCGATGTCCGGGAACTTCCGCCAGGAATCCATGGCGGAGGTTCGGGCCACCAGCGCCCTGGCCGCGTCCACCTCCCCGTTGCGGGCGGCCACCCGCAGCTCCGCGTACTGCTTTATGAACGTCGAGTAGGCAGCAGCGAGAGCGGTCAGGTCGTACGCGGCGGCCGGGCCGTGGGGGCCTGACTCCTCGTCGAACCGGACGTGCATGACCGACCACCGAGCACCCTCGACATGGCGCAGCAACTCGCTCAGCGCCGCCTTTACCGGCGCGGCGTCGGATCCCGGCCGGATCCACACGCTGTCGTACAGGCCCACGAAGCTCAGCGCGCTCAACGACCTGCGTACCGCATGACGGGACGCCTGGCCGGAGCTCGGCATCGAGAAGGACGCCATCACCCATTCACCGGTCCATTCCGGCGGATGGGCGCCGAAGTTCAGAAAGTGCTGCATCCGGGAGCGATGCCTGGCGATCGCCTGAGGCGTGAGGTGATAGACCGGCGGTCGTCCGTTCCCCCGCCTCGCGATGAGACCACGCTTGATCAGCCGGGACAACGCGGCACGGGCACTGGGCTCGCTGACCCCGAACTCACGCAGAATCGCGATGACCGCCATCGACGGCAGATCGGCATCCGAGGAGTCGAGATACTCGCCGAGCAGGGTCGTCAGCAGATGTTGCGGACTGGACCCGACCTGGGCCCGGGGAACTCGGACGTCGTCGGCGGGTTCATGGACGTTCACCTCACCAGATTGCCTCACCACCTGGCGCACGGGCGTTCTGGGGCGGATGGTGGACTACGGTGTGTGCGGCATGGCCGTTCGAGGAGTCCGTTACCTTTCAGTACGCTCCAGTGAGCACGTGATCGGTAGTCCTACCTTGCGGTGGGACGGTCCCGGTCTGATCGGCGGTCGCCGTGCCGGGTTGACGCTTCGTAGCCACCTGCCTGCCGGGGCGGGTCTTATGGTCGGCTCCACGTCCGGTCACCGGGCCACTCCCGGCGGTGTCCATCTCGGTCGCGAGTGCGACGAGGTTGCGTGCGGCGTTGATGTCGCGGTCGAGGTTCATGCCGCAGGTGGTGCAGGTGTAGGTGCGTTCGGACAGGGCGAGTTTGGTTTTCACCGCGCCGCAGCCTGAGCAGGTTTTCGATGACGGGTACCAGCGGTCGGCTATGAGGAGTCGGCCGCCGTTCCATTGCGTTTTGTACGCCAGTTGGCGGCGTAGCTCGCCGAAGCTGGCGTCGGTGATGTGTCGGGCCAGTCTGCGGTTGCGCAGCATCCCGGCGACGTTCAGGTCTTCGACCACGATCGTGGCGTGCTCGCGGGTGAGGCGGGTGGTGAGTTTGTGTAGGCCGTCACGACGCAGATTGCTCACGCGGGCATGCGCGCGGGTCAGGCGCAGGGATGCGCGTCGCCAGCGGTTCGATGGACGTTGCCGGGTACGCCGGTCGGGGCCGGTCTTGCGGGACAGTGCCCGTCCGAGACGCCGCAGCCGGGTCTTCGCGGCGTCAAGGTGGCGTGGGTTGTCGACCAGTTCACCGGTGGACAGCACCGCCAGGTGCGTGATGCCGACGTCCACTCCCACCACCGACGTGGGGCGGGCGGGTCGGCGTTCGGCGCGGTCAACCTCGACGCAGAACGCCACATGCCACCGGCCGCCGTCACGACGCACTGTGGCGGACATGATCCGGGCGGTGCCGTTGTCGAGGCGGCGTGCCAGCTTGCGCGCCGATTCGTGGAGCTTCAACCGGCCCAGCCGGGGCAGCACCACATGCTTACGGTCCGGCTCCACCCGGATCGTTCCGGTGGTGAACCGCACACTCGGCACGCTACGCCGGCGGGACTTGAACCGAGGAAACCCGACCGGCCGGCCAGCCCGTTTCCCGGTGCGGGAGTCGGACCAGTTCTTCAGTGCGCGGGCGAGAGCATCCAGGCCGGTGTTGAACGCCTCCTTTGAGCACTCCCGCCACCACGGCGCGACCTGCTCCTTGTGGGCGTTCCACGCCTTACGCAGCGCGGGCAGCGACCAGCCGATCGCGGGCGTCAGATCGGCCTCGGCGACCCCGTAGGTGCGTTCGGCCGCACGCTGGTTCATCACCGCCACCACCCGGGCCAGCGCCCAGTTATGCGCAACCCGAGCCGCCCCGGCATGGGCCAACACCGCCCGCTCCTGCGCCGGCGTGAGGTCCAACGCGTACCGATACGCCTGAATCGCCTTCACGCCGCGTCATCCCCGCAGGCGACCTCAACCGCCGGACGAGCGCGGTCCGCAGCGGCACGTCGGCCGTACCGGCGGGCACACAACGACGTCAACGTCTCGGTCACGTCCCGCACAAGGTCGTTATCGACCCCGGCAGGATCGACCACCAGCAGCCGACGACCCTGCGCGGACAACGCGGCCTCAACATACTCGGCACCGAAACAGGCGAACCGATCGCGATGCTCGACCACGATCGTGCCCACCGCCGGATCGCATAACAGGGCGAGGAACTTCTCACGGTGCCCGTTGAACGCGGACCCGACCTCGGTCGAGCAGGCTAGCGGCTCTCCGACCATGATGAGCCGCCCGGGAGGATACGTGGGAACGGGAAGCTTCCCAGCCGCGTACTGCCGCCGCGCGGTCACATACGCGACGCCCTGAGAAGCCGCCCATTCCTTCAAGTTCACCCGACCACCCTGCACCCCACAGAGCGCTAAACAACGCTGACACGCCAGCAGCAGACACCCCTCGTACGCCCCGCAAGCCCCGCCCATGACCCGGGCGTCATCCATGCTCGCGCCGTCCACCCCTGCCGCAGGGGAAGGGCGTCCCGGCGGCCGTTGACACGGCCGTCGGGACGCCCTCATGACGGTTCAGTTGTCGGAGAACCGCCAGAGTGAGTTCGCAATAAATTGATTTCTGTTGGCGAAGTAGCCGCCAGCAACCCATTTGGTACCCGACTCGGTCCAGTTGAAGTTGCACTTGGCCCAGGTGCCGTATCCATAGGGGTTGCGGCAGAACCGGTTCCGGATGTCGCCGTTTCCGCCACTGATCTCCGCGACCGCCGCGTGCCCGTCGGCTTGGCCGTCCCTGACGTAGACGTAGTCACCGTCGTACTTGACGCAGACCTGCGTGTAGTGCGACGTGGCGTTCGCCGTCATGCACTGGCCTTCCACCAGTCCGGCTTGGACACCGGTCTGGCAACTTGCGTAGCTGACCTCGCAGATGTTGGCGTAATTCTCGCTGGCCATGGCCGGCGACGGCGCGGCAAGCACCACGACCGCTGCTGTCAGGAGAGCGAGGACACCGCCGACCGCGCGCCGAGATCGCGAAAGCCCCTGCAGGAATGTCGTCATGTGTTTCAAGAACTGCATCCTTTCCTATTTTTCAGCATTGGCATCTGCCGCTGGCGTCAGCAGCCCTGGGTGAGGCTGTCCACGATGTAGACCTTGAAGTCCCACACGATCCAACCCTTCGCCGAAACGCATTTGTTGGCGGTGCCGGTGACGCCGACCGGTCCGGCGTAGTAGGAGTAGGAGCCCTCGTCCGGGTTGGAGAGCACATCGAAGTCACAGGTGCGGCCCTCGCCCGAGCGCTGGGCGCAGCGCGCGATGTGGACGCCGGTCAGCGCCGACTTCCCGTAGGAGACGCCGCGGTGGTAGAAGCAGGCGCTGTTGGTGCCACCGTTGCTGGAGTTGTAGTAGATGATCAGCTCTCCGATGGGACTGCCGCTGCGCGAGACCGTCTTGCTGTACGTGACGGTGCCCGAGCAGGAGGTCGCAGCCTGCGCGGGTGCGGCGGCGATCAGCCCCGTGGCGGCCAGGGTGACCAGGCCGACGGCCAGCACGCCGGCACGACGGAGGGTACGACGAATCATTCAGCACTCCCTGGGTCAGACGTCCGATCTGGACCGGGGGACCGTATCGGCGAGGGGTGAAAGAGCACTGAAATGCCGCTGATGGCGGTATCCGTGACCGGACCGTCGCTTGCCGGCGATCATGCCGACGCCCACCGGATCGGACCGTCGTCTCTGGACAGTAAGCTGCGCGGGAACCTGCACGGGGGCGGTGAGTGGTGGACGGTGTCGAGTTCCGGATGCTGGGACCGGTCGGTGTGTGGCACCACGGCGAGCGGCTGTGTCCGACAAATGCCCAGCAACGCACGATCCTGGCGATGCTCCTGTTGACCCCGGCCCACGTCGTCACCCTCGCCCAGCTGGTCACCGCCCTGTGGGGCGACTGCCCGCCGGCGTCGGCGCGCAATGCCATTCAGGGGCACGTGTCCCGGCTCCGCCGGCTCCTCGACGGAATCCCGGGGGCCGAGCTGGTGACGGCGGGGCCGGGCTACCGGCTGAACGTGCCGCCTGAGTCGGTGGACGTGCACCGGTTCCGACGACTGGTGGAGCGGGCACAGGCCGCTGAGGTTCCGCTCGACGAGCTGCTGCGTACCGCCGTGGATTTGTGGCGTGGTCCCGCCTTCGCCGACGTCGCCGGTGAGTGGCTGGCGGCGACCGCCGGGCCGGCGCTCGAGCAGGAGCGGCTCGCCGCCGTCGAGGAGCTGTCCCGGGCCGAGCTGAGCGCGGGGCATACCGGCGCCGCCATCGGCCGGCTGGCCGGTGTGGTCGCCGAGCATCCGACGCGGGAGAACGCGGTCGCGCTGCTGATGACCGGGCTGCACCGCGCGGGCCGGCGCACCGAGGCCCTGGACGTGTTCCGGGCGGCCCGGCTCCGGCTGACCCGGGATCTCGGCATCGAGCCGAGCGACGAGCTGCAGCGGATCCACCGCGCGGTACTGACGGACCATGCTCCTCCTGCGGCGCCGCCCGCCCCGACCGGTCCCCGTGCCCGTCAGCTGCCCGCCGACGTGCCGTACTTCACCGGCCGTACCGCCGAGCTTGCCGCGCTCGACGGGTTGCTCAGGTGGCGGCACGCCGGTGTCGCGGTCGCCGTGGTCAGTGGCGCCCCGGGGGCGGGCAAGACGGCGCTCACCGTGCACTGGGCCCACCGGGTCGCCGACCGCTTCCCGGACGGGCAGCTGTTCGTGAACCTGCGCGGCTTCGACACCACGGGCGCCGCCATGGACCCGGCCGACGCGCTACGCCGGCTGTTGGCCGGGCTGGGCGTGCCGGCGAGCCAACTTCCGGCGGCGCTGGACGAGCAGTCGGCCCTCTTCCGTACGGTGGTCGCGCAGCGCCGAGTCCTGATCGTGCTGGACAACGCGCGGGACGCCGCACAGATCCGCCCGCTGTTGCCCGGAGCTTCGGGGAGCCTCGTCGTGGTGAACAGCCGCGACCAGCTGACCGGACTGGTGGCCGGACATGGTGCGACCCCGCTCGCGCTCGGCCGCCCGTCCGCGTCGGAGGCGCGGGAATTCCTGGCCAAGCGGCTCGGCAGTGAGCGGGTCGCCCGCGAACCGCAGGCGAGCGCGGACATCGTCGAATCGTGTGGCCGACTGCCGCTGGCGCTGGCCGTGGTCGCCGCGCGCGCCGTCACCAATCCCCGGCTGCCGCTGGCGGCGCTCGCGGCCGAGTTGCGGGAGAGCCGCGACCGCCTCGACGCCCTGGCCAACGGTGACTCCGCCACCGACGTGCGGACCGTGTTCTCCTGGTCCTACCGGGCACTCGGTGCGGAGGCCGCCCGGGTGTTCCGGCGGCTCGGCCTGCATGTCGGTCCCGACCTCGGCCTGTCCGCGGCGGCCAACCTCACGGGGCTGCCCGTGGCGCGGACGCGGGCACTCATCGGTGAGCTGATCCGGGCACACCTGATCGAGGAACCTGTTCCGGGCCGCTACGTGTTCCACGACCTGCTCCGGGCGTACGCGGAGGAACTGGCACGGGACGTCGAGTCGGCGGCGGACCGCCACCGAACGCTGCGCCGGCTTCTCGACCACTACCTGCACAGCGCCCGGCTCGCCGACGCGCTCGTGGAGCCGCACCGGGCGCCGATCCGGTTCGAGGCGTGCGCCGACGAGGTGCACGTCGACGAGCCGACGGACCGGAAGGAGGCTCAGGCGTGGTTCACCACCGAGCGCGCGGTCGTGCTGGCCGCGGTCGACCGGGCCGCGGCTGAGGGCTTCGCCGCGCACGCCTGGCAGCTGGCCTGGGCGATCAAACCGTGGCTGAGCCGGCAGTGGCACCGCCACGACCAGGTGCGGGCGCAGCGGACCGCGGTGGCGATGGCGACGAAGGCCGGGGACACCGCGGCGCAGGCGGTGGCACACCGGTATCTGGCCGATGGCTTCGACCGGCTCGGCCAGCACGGCGACGCCGAAGTCGACTACCAGCGGGCGCTCGACCTGTACCGGACCGTCGAGGACCGGATCGGGCAGGCACACGTCGAACTGGACGTCGCCCGGATGCTCGACCGGCAGCAGCGCCACCGGGACGCGGTGCACCACCTGGAACGCGCCCTGGTCCTGTTCCGCGCGGAGGGCCACGGCGTCGGAGAGGCCCGCACCCTCGCCGCGCTGGGTTGGGAACACGCCCAACTCGGCCAGTACGACGAGGCGCTGGAGCACTGCCGGGCCGCGCTGGCGCTGCTCCAGGCGAGTGCGGACCGCCACGGCGAGGCAGCCGGCTGGGACAGCGTGGCCTACATCCACCATCAGCGCGGCGAGTACCCGCTCGCCATCCAGTGCTACGAGCGCAGCCTCGAGATGTTGCAGGAGTGCGGCGACCGGATGGGCTCGGCGCGTTCCCTGATCTGCCTCGGGGAGAGCCGCCTCGCCGCCGGTGAGACGGCCGGGTGCCGGCGGGAGTGGCAGCGGGCGATGACCCTGCTGACCGACCTGGACGACGCTGCGGCCGCGGAGCTGACCGAACGGCTGCGCCTGCTGCCGGCCGCGCCGCCCGGTGCCGACCAGCGGCCCGGGCCGGGATGACCCAACGGGTCGATGTCCCGGTGGGGTGGTGCCGGGCTGCGGCACCACCCCACCGGCCCGTCAACCGAGCGTGAACCTGAAGAACCGGGGGCGGTAGATCCCCGGGTCCCGGTAGTGGTCCCCTTCGGGACTCACCCTCGTGTCCATGCTGTTCACGTTGTACGAGGCGACGAAGGTGTTACCCGAGCTCAGCGACGCGTGGACGTGCGCGTTGTAGGAGATGACGTTGGGGTTCCAGTAGCTGCCGTAGGGGCCCGGTTCGGGCATCCGGTAGACCTCGGTGCGGTGGTGGAACGGCCCGAACGGCGAGCACGACGTGTAGGCCATGATCCGGCCGCTGAACGCCTCCGTGCTGTCCTGGCTGAGCAGCAGGTACTGGCCGTTCCACGGGGTCACGCTGTACTCGTTCGCGATGCCGGTGAGCATGTTGCGCGCGTTCTGCTCCCGGAACGTCCAGCCCCACGGCGTGTAGTACTGCCAGGTACCGGAGGCGAGGTCGCTGCCCTGCACCCGGGCGATCCGCATCTGCTTGTGCGTCGGCGAGTCGTCGACGCCGTAGATGTAGGTGTAGCCGTCACCGCTGCGGCTCGCCGGCAGCAGCGCCGAACCCCACGCCACCCCACTGGCCGAGGGCAGGTCGCGGACCCGGACCGGGGCGTGCAGGTTGCTCAGGTCGAAGTCCGCCACGACGTTGCGGTTGAACCGGAAGTCCCACCCGCCGGGACCGAACTTCAGGTACTCCTGGAACACCACCTGGAGTTGGCCACCGGAAAGGTGTCCGTCGCCGATCCAGTACCAGGTGGTGGTGGACGTCGGGCCCATGATGGGGCGGGGCGCCCCGGCCGTTCCGCCGTGATACGTGGTGAGGCTGTTGCCGTTCTGCACCACGAACGTGTTGTTCACCAGCGGCGCCGTCGTCGGCCGGGTGCCGTTGGAATTCAGCGGACCGAGCCAGGTGTCGGAGAACAGCCAGATGATGCGGCCGTCCGGCAACTTCACCGAGTAGGTCGAGTCGCCGCCGGTCCAGCCGTCGCGGGTGGTGGCCGCGTACGAGTTGAACGTCGACTCGGGGGCGACGTTCAACGTCCGGCTGGTGACGTTGGGGGCGCGCAGCGCGCAGCTCCGCTCCTTCAGCGGCAGCGTGGTCTCCATGTAGGTGTCGAACGTCTTGGGGGAGTCGTCCGCGTCCTGCGAGTGGATGTCCAGCTCGGTCCAGGTGGTCACCAGCGTGGCCACCATCGGGTAGGCGAAGTTCGACACGGTGATGAGCCCACCGGCGTCGGGGTACTTCACGGTCTCGATGGTCGGGTACTCGGCGAGGTTGCCGGGGCTGCCCTTGGGTGACCACACGATGATCGCGGAGCTGCGGTTCGGGTCCTTGGTGGTGTCCACCATCAGCGTCGAGCAGTAGCCGCAGTCCGGGTCGCCGGACTGTGCCTTGGCCCAGAAGTCGTGGTAGACAGCGCCGCCCTTGCGCAGGATGTCGTGGTATTCGGTGTGGGTACCGGCCGGGACGGTGTGCTTCTTGCGCGCCGGGCGGGCGTCACCCAGCCCGTCGTCGGCGGTCTCGCTGTAGCTGTACAGGAAGGTTCGCCACACGTTGTGGGCGTCCGGGTCCTGGTAGCCGTAGCGGCCCCAGACATCCGGTGGTGGTGCGGCGTTCGCTTTCGTCAGGCGGTAGTTGGCGATGTGGTAGTCCAGCAGCATGTACTTGAAGTTCATGCTGTAGCCCTCGACGGTTTTGCGGATCGCCTCGATCGGCAGGTGGTCGTGGTTCCGAACGTTCTCCCAGGTGCGCCGCACGAAGGCGCCGTCGGTCCGCTCGGTCAGGTACGCGGGCAGCAGGAACGAGCCGTACTGGGAGCCTTCACCGAGCCCACCCCACGAGTTCAGGGCCTGCCCGGGCTTGCGCAGCACGCGGGAGACGTTGCGGGCGTAGTCGTTGTGCTCGCTGAGCGGGCTCAACCCGCCGGTCCGGACGTAGGTCTGGTGGGCCGCCCACTCGGCGGTACTCTCCATCCACCAGTTCATCGAACCGAACTCTTTCCCGCCGACCAACTGCCACAGGAAGTCCAAGCTCACGCTCGACTTGTCCCAGTACTGGTACTGCATGACGTGGAACAGCTCGTGCCGCGGCATGTAGTCCCACCTGGTCTCGCTGGTCGGCACCAGGATCGTCGGCTGTTGGTTCAGGCCGAACGGCAGCACGAACGGGGCCGTGTTCGGCTGCCCGAGAATGCTGTTCACGCCGTACACGAGCACGTACGGCTTGTCCGCGCGCACCGGCAGGGGATATCCCATGGCCCGGTACTCGCTGACCGCCATCGACAGCGAGTTCAGCATGTACTGAACGGCCTTCGCCCGTCCGTTCGGGTTGTAATCCGCCGGGACACCGGGCTGGCCGCCACCGGCGACGTTGTACAGAATGAGGAACTCGCCGGCGCTGGCCCGGCACTTGTAGGTGACGCCGATGTATTCGTAGTCCTCGGCCGCACAGTCGTCGTACCCGGCCGCCGTGGCGGTTGGTGCGGCGAGCGTCGGGGTGACGGCGCGGGAGGTGGCCGGCGTCGCGCTGGCCGACAGCATCGACAGGTAGGTCAGGTACGTCGCCGGGTCCTCGATGGCGCCGGTGGGGCGCAGCCGCGCGGGCACCGAGGCCGGGGAGTCGACAGACATGGTGCCGTACCGCACGGCGTCGTCGAGCGACAGCTGGCCGCGATGGTACGCGCGGACGATCTTCTCGTGCGGCCCGAAGTCCGGCCGGTCCGCCTTCGGCCGCTTGGCCTTGGGGTCCGGCGCCACGGGCTGGTACGGCTTCGCTATCTGGGCCTTGTACCGGTCGGCGCCGGCCTCGGGTGCGGGCGTGGTCGGTGCCGGCCGGTCGCCGACTCGACGCGTGGTGTCGTCGGGTGGCACGGCCTGGGACGGGCTGCCGACCAGTACGGCGGCGGCCAGAGTGACCGCCGCCGTACCCATTGCCAGGATCTTTCTCACGCTGCTCCTTGCTGCCGGGTGGGGGAGACGGGCGTTGTGCTGGCATCCGGTGGTGCCGGACGGCGCGCCCGTCATAGGCCGACGGAACGTAACGCGCGCCGCTGATCGAGCACTGAAATCCCGCTGACCTCATGGAGCCATGGGTTCTCCGTTGATCATGAGGTTAACGGCAGTGCGGAGATCAACCACTGTCGCTAACCTCATGATCAACGCTGGAGCTTGATCGAGATCGAGGTGCTACCCCTCGAACCGCAGCATGAGCATCTCGTCCAGCGCCCGGCCGTAGGGCGTCGGGTCGATGTCGCCCTCGTGCACCAGGGCCAGATGGTCAGCCGGGATGTCCGGGGACACGCAGCAGTCGAGCCGGCTGCCGTTGGAGGAAATCAACAGCAGCCGAGTGGAGGCGACGCGCTGCGCCTCGTCCCAGTCGGGGAAGCCGTCCGGCATGCCGGCTCGCTCGGCGATGGTCTGCATGTGCCGCGGGTGCATCGGTCCGAACGTGTCCGGCTCCACGGACGTGAAGCCGGCATGGACCTGGCGTTGGAAGGTCCGCAGCGGTTCGGGGAAGTGCTGCCAGAACTGCGGTTCGACGAACCCGGCCGGGTCGAGGCCGAGCCAGGTCAGCAGTTCACCGAGCTCGTCCGTCGCGAGGTACACCAGGGCGAACTCGCCATCGGCCCGGCACGCCCGCACGTCGAAGAAGCTGGTCCGCAGCTCCGCCGAGAACTCGGGCAGCATCGCCAGCAGCGGCTCGTTCCACAGCGCCACTGCCAGCTCGAGTCGGGTCGCCGGGTCGCCGGCCGAGGCGATCGGCCGCCACTGCGCCGGCAGGCCGGGCAGGTCGTCCGGTCCGGCCAGCAGTTCGATGTCCAGTCCCGGCAGGGTGCCCGCGATCGCGGTGTGGTCGAACTGTGGCACTGCTCCTCACTTCTGGCTCTTCAGTAGCGTGTCGATCGCCTTGCGCAGCTCTCGGCGCACCTGAGCCTCCAGCTGGATCTGACTCCGCTGCCAGTTCGGGTCGACCCCGGACATGCCCGCCACACTACGGGAGGACTTGGCGTCGTTGGCGCGGCTCGACAGCCACTGCAGGTTCACCCGCGCGTTGGCCACCTGGTACATGTTCTCCGGACGCAGCTTCAAGAAGCCGGGCATCTGCATCACCTCGGCGAGCGGGATGATGTGATCCGGCGAGACGTCCGAGGCGTTGTTCGCCCGTCGAGCGATCTTCGCACCCGGGTAGGCGGGATCGGGCGAGTTCACCGGCGGGCGCATCTGCCCGCGCAGCGGCACGTTCCGGATGCGGAACGACGTTGGGGGTGACACTCCGCGGAGCACTTCGTAGAGCGGACGCAGTTCGGCCGGGACCCGCCAGTACTCCTTCTGCGACGGTCTGGGCGGGCGTCGCCAGTTCGCCGGCACCTGATCGGCCGCGTCCTTGATGTTCCTGAGAGTTCGGGATCTCGGGGCGGTCAGTGGTGGGGATCCGGCAGCGGTGTCCTCGAGCGTCTTCATCGCCTCGACACAGTTCTCCAGCCGCTTCAGCACCCTGGTCTTCTCCAGGTTGAGCCGGTGGGCCTCGGCGTTGTAAGCGGCATAGGCCGCCTGCTGCCTCGGCAGCTCGAAGTGGTGGGGTCGGGCATTGTGCGCGTCCACCCGTGCCTTGAGCGAGGCCACCGCGGCGAGCGGTTTAGCGCACAGGTCGGCGGGGCCAGCGTGGGCGGGATCCCGGGGTGCCACCAGGAACGCGCAGGCGAGGACAATGACGAGCAGGTACGCGCACCGGCGCGTCGTGACCGGAAGGCGCATGGGGTGAACTCCCTGTCTCCGTTGCGAGAGGGCGCGCCTGAGCCTATCGACGGGGTGCAATACTGGACAGGTCGTCCACGCTGGATGCCTGGCCGGCAGGGCCGCACCCCTCCGGTGGACGCCACGCCACCGGGGAGGCGCGATGCCAGACGATTCTGACCGGCCGTTGCCGCCCGGCGAGCCGGCGCCCGCACCGCCGCTACCCGAGGTGCCGCCGCTACCCGAGGTGCCGCCGCTACCCGAGGTGCCGCCACCGCCCGCGCCGCCGCCGTCACCCGAGGCGCCGGGCATCGCGGTGCCGATTCGGCAGCCGCGAACCGCCGCTGACCGCTGGCTGCGGGTGCCGGTCCTCCCGGCGATGATCGCCGGAATCGTGCTGCTCGTGGCGGGCGGCTTCGGCCTCTACCTGCTGACACGCGGCGGTGCGTCGCAGCCGGTCACGTTGACGGAGGAGAGCCGGATCCGCGGCCTCGTCGAGGACTTCGCCGCCGCAGTCGACCAGCAGGATCAGGCGGCTGTCCTGGACCTGCTCTGCGCCGAGGAGGCCGAGGAGTTTCGGGCCGACGACGACTTCCAGCCCTCCCGGGAGCCGCTCGCCGAACCACCCCCGGTCAGGCCGGTGACCGCCGCCGGCATCCGGGTCATGGGCGACACGGGCAGCGCCGAGGTGTCGCGGCCGGGGCAGCGGGACGTGACACTGTATTTCCGCAAGGAAGGCGGCGCCTGGAAAGTCTGCGCTCCCGCGGGGGATGCAACCACACCGAGCGCCAGCGCCACTCCGCCAAACTAGACAAGTCTGAACCTTCACAGAGACCGGCGACAGCGGCGTCCAATCAGGCCGCCTCGTCGTCGACGACCCGCCTACGCGTGTGGCTTGTTGTTAGTCTTCTTTGGTGATCGAAGACCTACCCACGGTCGAGTTCGCGTTCCCTGGTCCGTTGCGCGACGCGCTGGTGGCTGTGGTGCTCGATGGGACCAAGACCGCCACGACCGGCCTGCTTCAGGACTACGAGATCGAAGGCGAGCCACTACCGGTCGTCGGTGCCCGCGCGGCGGTGGTCGATTCTGCTGGTCGCCGGGTGGCGGTGATCGAACTGACCGAGGTGCGGGTCAGCCGGCTCGGCGACGTCGACCTCGACCACGCCCGCGACGAGGGCGAGGGGCACGACTCGGTCGCTGCCTGGCGCGCTGACCACGAGAAGTTCTGGCATGGAGCGGACTACCGAGGGTGGCTGGGCGATCCGGGCTTCACCGTGGACGACGACACGCAGGTCGTGCTGGAGCGGTTCCGGCTCGTCGCGACGCATTGACCGCCCCACGACCGCACGGCGATCTCGCTCGTCACGCAACCTGATCGGGTCCGCCACCGCTGCGCAGATAGGTCAGCACCGCCAGGACCCGCCGGTTGCTGTCGTCGGTCGGCGGCAGGTCGAGCTTGGCCAGGATGTTGCCGACATGTTTGCCCACCGCCGCCTCGGAGACGACCAGGAGGCGGGCGATGGCCGCGTTGGAGTGCCCCTCGGCGACCAGGGCGAGGACCTCCCGCTCGCGGGCCGACAGCCGGGCCACCGGATCGTTACGGCGGCGCAGCAACTGGCGTACGACCTGCGGGTCGACCACGGTGCCGCCGTCGACCACCTGATGGAGCGCGGTCACGAACTCCTCGACGTCGACCACCCGGTCCTTCAGCAGGTAGCCGACCCGGCGTCCGTCACCGGAGTCCAGCAGGTCGGCGGCGTAGCCCTGCTGCACGTACTGACTGAGCGCGACGACGGCCAGCCCCGGGTAGGCGCGACGTAACCACACGGCGGCCCGCAGCCCCTCGTCGGTGTGGTCGGGCGGCATCCGGATGTCCGTCACCACCAACTCGGGCCGGTGCTCGGCGACGGCGCGCAGCAGGCCGTCGGCGTCGCCGACCGCCGCGACGACCTCGAACCCGAACCGGCTCAGCAGACCGGCGAGCCCCTCCCGTAACAGCACACCGTCCTCGGCAAGGACCACGCGTACCGGGGTCTGGTCTAACCGCACGGCAGCTCCACACGCACTCGGGTCGGTCCACCGACCGGACTGGACAGCAACATTCTTCCGTCGACCACCGCGACCCGGTCGGCAAGTCCGGTGAGACCGGTGCCGCGCGCCGGATCGGCCCCGCCCCGGCCGTCGTCGTCGACCTCGACGGCCAACCGGTCGCGCTGCTGGCGTACGGTCACCGCCGCCCGGGTGGCACCACTGTGTTTGGCGACGTTGGTCAACGCCTCGGCGGCCACGAAGTAGGCCGTCGCCTCGATATGGTCCGGCAGCCGCCCGGCCACGTCGCTATCCACCACCACCTCGATTGCGGCCTGGCTGGCGAGTTCCTGGAGGGCGGCGGTGAGCCCGAGATCGGTGAGCACCTGCGGATGGATGCCGTGGATGAGTTCGCGCAACTCGGCCATGAGCTGTTTGGCCTGCCCGTGGGCGCTGGCCACGGCCTGCGCCGAAGCGGAACCCGGCGGCAGGTCGAGTCGGGCCAGCCCCAGCTGCAGGGTCAGGCCGACCAGTCGTTGCTGGGCCCCGTCGTGCAGGTCCCGTTCGATCCGGCGGCGTTCGGCCTCGAAGGCGGCCACCAACCGGGCTCGGGAGCGGGACACCTCGACCAACTCGGCGCGCAGCCGCTCGTCGGAGCCGCCGTGCAGCAGCGCCCGTGCCAGCGCGCCGTGCACCCCGGCGAGGCCGGTCAGCAGGTAGGGCACGAGCGTGGGTAGCAGCAGCAGGCCGATCACCGCGTACGGCAGCGTCCCGCCGACGGTGGTGACCTCCCCGAAGCCGAGCGTGACCGCCTCGCCGTCGTGGACCAGGACCGGGCTCACCGCGTACGCCCCGAGCAGCAGCACCACCAGCCCGACGACGCCGTACAGCACCGGGAGCACGGTGGCCAGGAGACAGACGTAGCCCAGCTCACGCCAGGTGATCGCCTCGGTGTAGCGGGTGCGCAGCCACGACCAGGGGGTGGCTTCCGGTGGCCGTCGGTGCCCGGCGGTGACCGGTCGGTCGTCGACCAGACGCAGCCGTAGCCGCTCCAGCGCGGCCAGCGGCATCGCGCCCATCGGGCCGATGGTCACCGTCAGTGCGGCGCCGAGCAGGGCGAGCAGGAGCAGTTCTCCGGGGGACCGGTCGGCACGGGTGGTGAGCCAGCGCAGAAGCACCGCCCACGGGAGCCCGAACAGGGCCAGCAGGAGCATCGCGGCGAGCATTGGCGGCAGGGCGGTCGCCAGGTAGGCCAGGGCCCGCCACGGCCACGCGGTGCGCAGCAGCCGTCGTCTGCTGGTCGCTTCCAGCGCTGTCCTCGGGTGCGGGGTGACCACCAGAGGGACGTTAGCCCGCCACCCGGCCCGCTCCCAGCCACGTGGGCGTAGTCACCGGGTATGCCTGGCCCTACCTCGGTTCGGGGCACTGCTGGTAGTGCCCACGCCATCCCCCGACTGGTCTGCTGAATCGGCGATGTTCGCCAGCAGAAGGGGACGGGTGCAGCCTCAGATGATGCTTGAACTGATCGACGTGACGAAGCTCTACCGAGGGCGGAAGCGCGCCATCGACGGGCTGACGCTGGAGCTCGGGGCCGGACTGTTGGGCCTGCTGGGCCCCAACGGTGCGGGCAAGTCGTCGCTGCTGCGGATCGCCGCGACGGTGACCCGACCGACCAGCGGGAAGATCCTGTTCAACGGCACCGACGTCGTGGCCCGGCCGAACGAGCTACGGCAGACGTTGGGCTATCTCCCGCAGGACTTCGGCGTCTACCCCCACCTCTCCGCCCGGGAGTTCCTGTCCTACCTGGCGGCGGTCAAGGGACTGTCGGCCCGGTCCGCCCGCAGCCGCATCGACGAGCTGCTGGAACTGGTCAACCTGACCGAGGCGGCCAAGCGCCCGCTCGGCGGGTACTCCGGCGGCATGCTGCGCCGGGTCGGCATCGCGCAGGCTCTCCTGGCCGATCCTCGGGTGATCGTCGTCGACGAGCCGACGGCCGGGCTGGACCCGGAGGAGCGGGTGCGGTTCCGTAACCTGCTCAGCGATCTGGCGGCGGACCGGATCGTGCTGCTCTCCACCCACATCGTCTCCGACATCGAATCGGTGGCGAGCGACATCGCGATCATGGCGCAGGGGCGGCTTCGGCGGCGCGGCACTCCGGAGGAGTTGCTCGGCACGATGAACGGTCAGGTCTGGGAGACGGTGGTCGACCCGGCCGAGGCGGCCCGGCTCCAGGCACGGTACGTGGTCAGCCGCACCATCCGGACCGCTGTCGGCGTACGGGTCCGACTGCTGTCCAGCGGGCCGCCCACCGCGGACGCGATCGGGGTGCCACCGGACCTGGAGGACGTCTACCTCGGCGTGGTCCCCGGATCGGGCGCGCACACCAGCGAGTTGCCGGCGGTGCCGCGATGAGGATCGGCGTACTCGGCGCGCTCGCCCTTGCCGACTTCCGCGAGCGGGCGCGCCGTCCCGCGTACCTGGTGATCCTGGTCGCGGCGATCGGCCTGGGCTACCTGGCGGCACCGGCCGCGGACGGACGTTGGGTGATCTTGAACGCGGGCAACTTCCGGGGTGTCTACGACAGCGCCTACCTCGGTACGGTGACCGCGCTCGCTGGCGTGCTCTGGCTCACCCTCGGCGGGTTCTACGTCGTGCGTGACGCCGTCGCCCGGGACGAGCGGACCCGGGTCGGGCAACTGCTCGCCGCGACGCCGCTGCGCATGGTCACCTACCTGGCCGGGAAATGGCTCAGCAACCTGCTGGTGCTCGGCTCGATGCTGCTTGCGTTGGCCGGTACGGCGTTGATGATGCAGTTGATGCGCGGTGAGTCCCGGGCCGTCGATCCGGTCGCGTTGCTGCTGCCGTTCGTGCTGATCGCGCTGCCGGTCCTGGCGGTGACCGCCGCTGCGGCGGTGTTCTTCGAGACGGTCCGGCCGCTGCGTGGTGGCTTCGGCAACATCGTCTGGTTCTTCGTGTGGCTGGTCTTCGTCCTGGTGGGGCAGGGCTCCGACGCCCTCTTCGGCGGGTTCGGCATCGGCGAGATCGGGGAGTCGATGCGGGCCGACATCGTCGCCCAGCACGGTCGAGCCGACGGTGAGTTCGCGCTGGGACTGATGTACCTGGACCATCCGCTCCGGACGTTCGTCTGGTCCGGGTTGCCGGTCTCCGCGGGCTTCGTCGGGGAGCGGATCCTGACCGGCCTGGTCGCGGTCGTGCTGGCGACGCTGGGGGCGCTGTGGTTCGGTCGCTTCGACCCGGCCCGTGACCCGCTGGGGGGCCGGCCTGCCGGCCAGCCAGTCGGTGCCGCGGCTGGGTCAGCCGGTTTCGTGTCCGGGTCAGCCGGTGTTGTGCCCGGGCCAGCCGGGCCAGCGGCCCCGAGCCGACCGACGGTCTACGGCGGGCTGCCGCGTGTCGAGGTCCGTGGCGGTGCCGTTTTCGGCCGGCTGTTCGTCGGTGAGCTGCGCATCCTGGCCCGGGGCGGGTCCCGCTGGTGGTGGCTCGGCGTCGCGGCGCTGACCGTCGTCAGCCTCCTGGTGCCGGTTCCTGTTGCCGCCACTCCGCTGCTGCTCCTGGTCTGGATCTGGCCGATCCTGGTCTGGTCCCGGCTCGGCACCCAGCAGCACGAGAACGGAGTCGAGCCGCTGCTCGGGGCGTACCCCCGTGCACGCCGCCGGTTACTCGCCGAGTGGGCGGCCGGGGTCGGGTTCACGGCGCTGGTCGGGCTCGGACCGGTGCTGCGGCTGGCGATGGCCGCCGACTGGCCGGGTGCGGCGGCCTGGGTCGGCGGGGCCTTCTTCATCCCGTCGCTCGCGTTGGTGCTGGGCCTGGTCAGCCGGACCAGCCGGTTCTTCCAGGCGCTCTACCTCCCGTTGTGGTTCCTGGTGGTGAACGGCGTCGCCGCCGGTGACTACCTGGGTGCCGTACGGATCGACGGACAGCCGGCCGGGCCGTCGCCGCTGCTGGTCGGGGGAGCCTCGCTGGTCCTGCTCTCGGTGGGGGTCGCCGTGGCGACAGCCCGACAGATCAGGAGGTGAAGCGGTGGTAGAGGCGCCTGGTCGCGTCCGGCGGCGTGCGCGAGCCGCCGGAGTGCGTGCGCTAACGTCCCACCTCATGGGGAGCACCAACCTACGCACCGAGCGTCTCACGCTCCGCCCGGTGCGTGACGAGGACGTCGATCGGATCCTGGAGTACCGCAACCTGCCGGAGGTCACTCGCTGGCTACTGCGCACCGAGGTCGACCCGGCGTCCTACCGAGCGGCGTGGCGGCGCTCGGCGGAGAACCCCGACGACCACAGCGTGGCGGTGACCCTCGACGGGGTGGTGATCGGGACGGTCTCGCTCGAGGTGATGGACGCGATGGGCCAGCCCGGCACGCCGCCGCGGACGGATGCCGACATCGGCTACATCTTCGACCCGCGGTACGGCGGCCACGGCTACGCGACCGAGGCGGTCACCGCGATGGTGGCGTACGCATTCGACCGGCTGGGCGTACGAAGGATCACCGCTGGCTGCTTCGCGGACAACCTCGCCTCGGTGCGGATCCTCGAGAAGGTCGGCATGCGCCGTGAACAGCACGGCGTCGGCGACTCCTGGCACGCCGAGTTCGGCTGGGTCGACGGCTACACGTACGCGCTGCTCGCCGAGACATGGCGCCGCGGGACAACGCCGTAATGCCGTGTCGGGGTCGGGTCCTGTCGAACCTGGCTCAGGGAACATCCTGCCGCCGGGCTGCCTCCTGTCCCGCCAGGTAGCCGAAGACCAGCCCCAGGGAGATCGTCCCGCCGGCGCCCCCGTAGAACCCCTTCGTTGGTGCGCCTCCTGCATTGCCGGCGGCGTACAGGCCTGGGATGATCTTGCCGTCGGTGTTCAGCGCGTGCCCGTGTGCGTCGGTCTTCGGGCCACCCACGGTGCCGAGCGCGCTGGCCTCGACCCTGAGCGCGTAGTACGGCGGGGTGTTGACGGGCCCGAGGACGCTTGACCTCGGGCTCCTCAGGACCGGTCGGACGATCTTCGTGATGGGCCTGACCACGAGGGAGCGCAGGCGTTCGGGGTCGTTCCTCTTCGCCGCCCGTGCCGCCACCGTGGTCACGATCGGTCCGATCGCCTTTGCGATGGCCATCCGAGCCTTCGCGGTGGCGGCTGGGAACAGCGCATCGGGAGACCTCTTGCTCAGCCGGGGGTAGTAGGCGCCGAAGTACCGATCGAACAACGTGCCACCGCGGTCGAAGTGCCGGTCGTGACCCCGTCCGGCATCGGGATTGAATCGATCGACGGTTCGGAGTAGCCCCACCTCGTCGACCCCGATCTGAGCCGCCAGCTCCGCCAGCGTGTCAGCGCGGTGGATGTAGTCGGGCACCGGCCCGCCGGGCGTGATGCCGAAGATGCCGAACTTCGTCCAGTAGTTGTGGTCGAAGATCAGCCACGCCGTGGCGTTCGGCATGGCGCCCGTTGCCGGGTCCACCTCGCGCATGATCTGTCCGAGCTGGTCGTAGGGGAGGGCCTCGTTCGCGAAGCGCTCGCCGGCACTGTTCACCATGATGCTGTGCGGCAGCGCGCGCTCACCCAGGAACACCCGACTGAGCGGGCGCCCCTCCAGCGTCTCGCCGGGCACCTGCACCGCGGGCATCCACCAGGCGTCCTGCATACCCGTCAGATCGGCGTCCACGTCCCGGGCCAGCTGCACCGCGATGCCCTCATGCCCCTGCGGCGACACCTGCACCGCGAAGGGTGCGTGGAGGTGGCTCGTGGTGAGATCGGTCGACCCCTCGAACCCGCCGCTGGCCAGCACGACGCCCTTGGTGGCGCGCACCGTGCGCTCGACGCCATCATCATCCTGTACGACGACGCCCCGCACCCCCGATTCATCCGTGATGAGCCGGACCGCGGGCGCCTGGACGCGTACGTCGACGCCGTTACCCAGAACCGCTTCGAGCAGGGCACCGACCAAGGCTGGTCCGGCGAGCCACACGGCATCACTGCGGAGCCCGCCCAGCAGCCAGAACGGGAGCGGATTCCTGGCCATGCCGGTCGTCAGGGCCGGTCGCACGAACGAGGCGGCTTCCCCCAATCCCTGCGGGGAGTAGGGGCCGGGGAAGAGGGCCCGCCCGACCGACGCACCATCGATGTCGGAGCGGTAGTCCGGCCAGATCGTCGGGATCCACCCGAAAGAGGTGTGTTCTTCTACGAATCGGGCGACGTAGGGCCCCATCTCCAGGAATTTCTCCACCAGTTCATGGTCAAGAATCCTGTCCCGGCCCTCGCCATAGATGTAGCGCCGCGCCTTGTCCAGGTCGTCGCTCACCTTCAGATCCTTGGTCGAAAAACCATGATTCGGAATCCAGGCCGCACCTGCGGAGATTCCGGTAGCGCCACCGACGATCGGCTGGGACTCCACGACGAGGACCCGTGCCCCTTGCTTCGCGGCGCTGAGCGCCGCCATCAGCCCCGCCCCGCCAGAGCCGACGATCGCTACCTCCACCTCCTCGGGGATGCCGCGCTGCGACACGGTCCCGATGGAGCCACGGTGCTGAGTCGAACTGCTGACCACGACGTCCTCCGCATGATCAATTTCGGTCATGACCCTCTTGAGTCAACGTAGGCCTTGCAGAGGATCAGCACGCGGAATTCGGATCGGGCTGAGCCACTTGTGGCGACCTGCGGGAGGCTCTTTGGCACCACTGCGCGTACTTTCGGTGTTCATCGCCGGTTTGTGCAGGCCGGGACCCGGCCCCCCCTGATCCTCGAAGAGGCCGCCGATGCGAACTGTTTCCGCCTCGTAGCGAGGCCCAGGGCAGCGCCGTGTGGTCGCTGGCGAGGGGGCAAGCGCGGGTCGCGGCAAAGCTGTCGCCGGGTTTCCTGGCCTGCGGGGGTGGTGACCCGGTGGTCGTCGTGTCGGGTTTGGGTCCTGTCGAGCTGAGAGCGTGAACGGATCGCGGTGATCGGCCGTGGGCGGGGGTGCGTCATAGCGGTGACCGAACCCGCCCCTCGCTGAGGGGCCGCGATAGCGCAAACGGGTCAGCTCGACAGCAGCCGACTTCGACATCCTCTGCGCACGGGATGCCGGGGCTGCCAGTCCTCTATGCCTCGCCGGTAAAAAGATCAATCTGTCCGGTGACGGTGCGGGCAGCAGCCCCGGCACCTCGATGCCGTGGCCGACCGCCGGTACGACTACGTGACGACGTCCAGGCCGCCGTCGACTTCTACACCGCCCATCTCTGGTTCACCGTCCACACCAGTGCCGCTCCTGCCTTCGCCGATGTGGTGCGAGGCCCGCTACGGCTGTTGCTGTCCGGGCCAACCAGATCCGGTGCCCCCGCCACCCCCAGGCTGCGACGGGGAGCCCTGCATGAGCTTCATCGACACGAGTTCGGTGAATCCGGCGCGTCGCGCGAAGCGTACTTTCCGGCGCTTGTACACCGTGAAGCCGAGCTTGGCGTAGAGGCCGAGGGCGGGTGTGTTGGTGTCCTTGATGTCCTCGAGCACGTACTCGCGATACCCGGGCAACGCCAGCAGGTGACGCAGCAACGCGGTCGCGACGCCGCGACCCTGATGAACCGGCTCGGTGGCGACGAACCCGATCTCGGCGAGCCCGGGCCGGGCACCGTCGGAGGTGCGCATGAACCATCTGCGGATCACCGCGTAGCCGAGCAGCCCGCGCACCAGCCCGAGATGACGCCGGATCTCCGGCCAGCGCGGCGCGAACAGCGTCTGGTCGCCCTCGGTGAGCGAGGCGAGGCCGGCGGGCTCCCCGTCCACGAGCGCGATGTAGAACCGTTCGAGCAGCAGCATGTGCTCGAACGCGTCGGCCAACTTCCCCGTGTCGCGGGAGAACGCGACGAAGTCCGCTGCGAAGCTGCGCACGTACACCTCGGTGATGCGGCGCCGGTATCCCTCGCCGAGTTCGTCTCCCCGCTCGACCACGACCAACTCGACCATCCCCGTCCACTCCACATGCCGTGCACCCGTACGGCTCGACCATATCGACCGGCACGCACGCTGAAGCGCGCGCCCGGGGCGCCCTTGTCTGTCAGGGCCCCCAGCTACCGGGGGCTCTTCTCGAGTTCAGGAGCGGGCGAAGGCGTCGACGAGTGCGAGTATCGCGGCGGTAACCAGTGTCGTGCCGACCCCGATCCCGTTGACGGCGCTGACCGGAAGTGAACGTCGACGGGCAACGGGCACGGCGGCAGCTGCCACGGCGATGACAACCACGGCCACCGGGTAGAGCAATGGCGACCGGAGCAGCGGCGCGAGCGGGATGAAGTGCAACCCCACCACCAGGGCGATCCAGACCGGGACGAGTTCGCGACGGCCACGCCGGGTCAGCACGCCCGCTCCGATGCCGGCCAGGCCGAACTCGATGCCCACGATGATGCCGAACAGCTGAGAGGTGTCGCGGTCGAACACCGTGCCGGTGTTCCAGATGCTCCAGGAGAGCAGACCGGCCACGACCAGGATCAGTGCTGCCAGCACGGAACCGCTGATCAGCCACTTCTTCCAGGGCTTTGGTGGATGCTCCTGTGCCCAGCCGAACCACCCCATTGCGAAGAAGCCGAAAATGGCGGCCGTCATGGCTGCGTCGCGGGCGAACTCTGATGTCATGGCATTCTCCGGGACGGCTCGGGTGATCTTGGCTGACTGTACCCGGGAGGCGGCGGTTGCCGGCCCTCAGGACTGTGCAATGAAGACGTAAGAGTCCACGTTGGCGCGATCACAATCTGCTCGGGCAGCCCCGGCAGGGGTGTCGCGGGTATCCGAGACCCTCAGCGCCGGTGCGGATAGGGCGTGCGGTCAGGCGGCTGCGCGGTCGGCGATCGGGCGACGGCGAAGTGTCGGGTCGATCAGCGCCGGTGGGCGCCAGGTGCCGTCGGCCTGGTACAGGTTGGTGCCCGGCGGAACGATCTCGTCGATCCGGTCCAGCAGGCAGCGTGCAGCCGATCTCCGACGCCAGCTCGACGAGCTTCTCCACCACGTCCAGTTTGCGTACGTTCTCTTCGATCGCCGGGTCGAACCGGACCGGTGTGAGCGCGGCCCGGCCGGTGGACAGGTCCACCGGCTGCCCCTTGCGGTAGCGGCCGGTCAGGAAGCCGGAGGCAAGCGGGCTCCAGGTCAGCACGCCCATGCCGTAGCGCTGGGTGACCGGGAGCAGGTCGGTCTCGATCCCCCGGGCGAGTAGCGAATACGGGGGCTGTTCGGTCCGGAACCGGTGCAGCCCGCGCCGCTCGGCGACGTGGTGCGCCTCGACGATCTGCTCGGCTGGGAAGGTCGAGCAGCCGAAGGCGCGGATCTTTCCCTGGCGTACGAGATCGGTCAGCACCGATAGCGTTTCTTCGATGTCAGTGGTGGAGTCCGGCCGGTGCACCTGGTAGAGGTCGATCCAGTCGGTGTTCAGCCGGCGCAGGCTCTCCTCGACCTCGCGGACGATCCAGCGCCGCGAGTTGCCGCCCCGGTTCCGTCCCTCGCCCATCGGGAAGTGCACCTTGGTGGCGAGCACCACGTCGTCCCGGCGGCATTGCAACGCTTTGCCGACGATCTCCTCGGACTCGCCGGCGGAGTACATGTCCGCGGTGTCCACGAAGTTGATCCCCTGGTCGAGGGCGGCGTGGATGATCCGCACACAATCGTCATGGTCGGAATTACCCACGGCGCCGAACATCATGGTGCCGAGGCAGTGGACGCTCACCTCGATGCCGGTACGGCCGAGGACGCGGTAGCGCATGGAGTGCTCCTTGTGGTCGTCGCGCGCCTGGCGGTCGGCCCGCCGGCTACCCGTGCGCGCACCCTAGGAGCTGGAGTCGACTCCAGGTCAACCCGTAGGTTGGACAGCATGTCCGAAATCGTCTCGGGCCTGAGCATCGGCGAGGTTGCCGAGCGCACCGGGCTGAGCGTGCACACGCTGCGGTTTTACGAGCGGGAAGGCATCCTGGTCAACCCGGTCGGGCGCGATCCCGGCGGTCGCCGGGTCTACCACGAGGACGATGTGGGCTGGCTCACCGTCTGCGTGATCCTGCGCGGCTCCGGCATGCCGCTGCCGGCGATCCGGCGCTACACCGAGCTGGTCCGCGCCGGCGGCGGCACCGAGGCGGAACGGCTGGTGCTGCTGCGGGAGCATCGTGAGCGGGTCGTGGACCAGATCGACCAGCTACGGAAGTGTCTGGACCTGGTCAACTTCAAGGTCGGGGTGTACGAGGACGCGGTGGACCGGCTCGCCTTCTCGTCCGCCACCGGTACCGACGCCGGCCGGTGACCGACGTTCCCGGCGCTGACTGACCGGTACTTTCACCAGGGAGATTCCTCACCGTGGATCACCTCGCGAAGTATGGTCGAGAGATGGTGCCTGTGACTCGACTGGACCATGCCGTCATCGCTGTTTCGGACTGGCAGATCTCCACCGACTTCTATCGCAACGTCGTCGGCGCTGAGGTGATCGACGTGGGCGGCGACCGCGTTGCGTTCCGAGTCGGTCCCAACCAGTTGAGCGTTCATGGTCCGGGTGTCGACCTCGCGGGCAACGTTGCCCGGCTGCCCGTTCGCCCGGGGAACAGCGATATCTGTTTTGTCTGGGAGGGGCCGATCGAGGAGGCGGCGGCGCACCTGCGGAGACACGATGTTGAGGTGGAAGCGGGGCCTGTCCGGCGATTCGGTGCCAGCGGGACAGGGACAAGTGTCTACTTTCGCGATCCTGACGGAAGTCTGCTCGAGTTCATTTCCTACGAGGCGTCTCCGCAGCGGGCCAGCTCCGATCTTGGCTCAGCATGATCGGATATCCACTTCTCGGCCACACCACCAGGTCGGGTCATCCTCGCGAAGCCGGGTCGAGATGGCTACGCAGGAAGGTGAGGATTTCGCGCCGCGCTGGTCGGGCGGCCGGCACCAGACCTGGGATGCTCAGGAAGGTGTGGGTGGCCCTGGAGTAGCAGGTCAGGCGGGCGTCGGTGCCGTTCTCGCGAAGCCGATCGACGTAGCAGCGTCCATGCCGCTCGCGGTATCGCTCGGCGCCGCCGCGCCACAGGTCGAGAAACGTCTCCTGAACGACGTCGTCGACCAGGGTCTCGTCGGCGCACCGGTAGCGCAGCCGCAGCACCAGCCACGCGGCGTGACGGCGATAGAACGCTTCGAACGCCGCCCGGTCTCCGGCGGCGGCCAGCGCCAGCAGGTCGGCATCGCTACCGGAATGCGGGCCAGTGCTCCGCCCTTTAGGGCGGGGGTGAAGGCCCGCGCGGGAGGGCCGCCAAGGCCCGAGCGTGCTCTAGCTTGATCTTTAACCTGTGCGGCGTGGCCTCGGGTTATTCGAAGTCTTCGTTTTCTTCGTGTCACCTTTTGGTTTGGTGCTGGTGGCGGCGGTGACGATGTGGACGTCGTGGCGGGCTGCGGGTTGGCGGTTGGGTAGTCCGGGTGGTCGGCCGGGTCCTGGCCGGGAGGGTTTCGGTGCGGCCGAGGGGTTGCCGGCTTTGGTGCGCAGGTGTCGAAACCCTCGCCGGACGCGGGCCGGGGTGAGTCGTTCGGGTGGTGTTGGGCGTTCCCAGGGTCGGCGTAGGTCGGCGACGGCGCCTCGGGCGAGGCGTAGCTGGGTGTAGGCGGCCAGCACGAGCCAGGTCCAGCGGTCGGCGGCGTGCGGGTCTCGCAGTTTCGGGCTGGTCCAGCCGAGGGTCTGTTTGAGCATGCGGAAGGTGTGCTCGATGTCGAAGCGGTGTAGGAACGCCTGCCAGAGCAGGTCGACCTCGACGGTGGTGGCGGTTGCCTGTGACCACCACAGCCAGACCGGCTTCGCGGTGGCGCCCGAGGGGAGCCGGTCGACGGCCAGCAGGATCACGGTGCCCTCGATGATCGGCAGCGGGCCGTGTTGGCTGGTCCAGGCGGTGCGGTGGGTCAGCCTGGGGTGCAGCCGGTGCCAGGCCCGCACGGTCGCGATGCCGTAGAGGCGGGTATCGGTGGTCGTGGCGGCGTCCGGGTCGCCCCAGCTGGCGGGGTCGCCGAAGATGAACTCGCCGCCATGCCTGCGGGGGCGGCCGGTGGTCCCGGGCAGCCGGGGCGGCGCGGGCCGGGGGCCTGTAGGGAGATCTGTGTAACGGATGTAGATGTATATCCGTTATGGCCGGTAGGAGCCGGCTAGCACAGATAGGAATAGTTTGATGATTTTCTCCTCGGTAGAGCAGTACGACACCCCGGTCGACGTCGACTCCGAGGTCGCGGCGTTGGCCGAGCGGATCGCCGCTGACGGGCCGCGGTTGCCCCTCGCGGGGCCGGTGGTGGATGAGCAGGCCGCGGTGGTGGCGGCCCGCCGGGCGGTCGACGATCTGATCGACAAGCAGGCTCTGGATGCGATGCTGGCTCAGATCAAGGGCGACGGGTTGCGGCTGACCGGGCCGGGTGGGTTCCTGTCCGAGCTGGTCAAGGCGGTCCTGGAGCGGGGGTTGCAGGCTGAGTTGACCGAGCACCTGGGCTACCGCGCGCACGAGGCGGCCGGGCGGGGATCGGGTAACTCGCGTAACGGGGCCACCGCGAAGACGGTGCAGACCGAGGTCGGGCCGATCGAGGTGAAGGTGCCTCGGGACCGGGCGGGCACGTTCACCCCGATGCTGGTGCCGAAGAACGCCCGCCGCCTGGGTGGCCTGTCCGACGTGGTGATCAGCCTGTACGCGGGTGGGATGACGGTGCGGGACATCTCGCATCACCTGCACCGCGTCTACGGCACCGAGGTGGGCCCGGACACCATCTCCACCATCACCGACGAGGTCCTCGACGAGGTGAAGACCTGGCAGCAGCGACCCCTGGACGAGGTCTACCCGATCATCTACGTCGATTGCCTGATGGTGAAGGTCCGCGACGGCGGGCAGGTGCGTAACAAGGCCTGCTACCTCGTCGTCGGCGTCAACACCGAGGGCGTCAAGCATGTGCTGGGTATCTGGGTGGCGCAGGCCGAGGGCGCGAAGTTCTGGATGCAGGTGTGCACCGAGCTGCGTAACCGCGGCGTCAGGGATGTGCTCATCGCCTGCTGCGACGGACTCACCGGCCTGCCCGAGGCCATCGAGGCCGTGTGGCCGCACACCACCGTGCAGACCTGCGTGGTGCACCTCATCAGGGCGGCGATGAAATTCGTGTCCTACAAGGACCGGCGGGCGATGGCCGCCGCGCTCAAGGACATCTACACCGCCCCGACAGTGGAGGCCGCCGAGACCGCCCTGCTCGCCTTCGCCGACAGCCCACTCGGGAAGCGTTACCCGGCCGCGGTCGCCGTCTGGGAACGGGCGTGGGACCGCTTCACCCCATTCCTGTCCTTCCCGCCCGAGGTGCGCCGCATCATCTACACCACCAACGCGATCGAGTCGTTCAACTACCAGATCCGAAAGGTCATCAAAAACCGTGGCCATTTCCCGACCGACGACGCCGTGGTCAAGCTGATCTGGCTGGCCATCGCCGACATCGAGGACAAACGCGCCCGCCAACGCGCCGCCGAGGCCGGCAAGCCCGCCAACACCCGCACCGCCCCACCCCGCCTCGTCGAAGGCGCCGGCGTGCACGGCTGGAAACAGGCCCTCAACGCCCTGGAAATCTTCTTCCCAGGCCGCATCCCCACCGATGCCCGATAGTTCTACAGAATAGGACGTTACACAGACAATCGGACAGGCCCCGGGCCGGCGCAGCACCCGGTCCGAGCGCATCCGCACCAACACCTGCACCGGCAGATCAGCCAGCAGGAACGCCAGCCGCGGCCCGTCGTAGCCGGCATCCGCCACGATCCACACATCCGGATCACCAGACTGCCACTGCCCGGCAGCGATCAGCCGCTGCAACACCTCCCGCAACTGGCCGGCGGTGACCGTGGCGGCATCGTCGCCGGGCGCCAGCCGGCGGGCGTCCAACGGCGCGGTCCACGAAGTGCGCCCGGCCTCCAGGGCGGTGACGAACGAGTACGGCCAGCCCGGAACCCCGATGTGGCTGTCCTTCCCACGCCCGTAGGTGTGGCACAACACCCGCTGCGGGCAGGTGTGCGCCTCCGGCCGCAGCCAACAGGTCACGTCCACCGCCAGGACGATCCGCCCGTCCGCGGCCCGCGGCACCGGCACCGCCGCCACCGCCGTCCGCAGCCGATCGACATCGATCCGACCACGGTTCAACGCCGCATACAACGAACCGTGACCACGACGATGCTCACCCACCAGCGACAACTCCACCAACGAGCGCACCGGCGCATCCCCGCACAACAGCGCGTCCGCCAGCTCGAACAACGCGTCCCCACGAACGGGCAGGCAGGCATGGAACTCACGCCGGAACACCGCCAGCCGCCCGACCGCGTCGAACGCTCCGACATCGTGCACACTGATCACCAGACAGCCCTTGATTCGCGATCTTCTTCCCTAGTACGGCAGCCGCCGTTTGAGATTTCGCTGCTCGGAAGGGCTGGACGCGAGGCGGCCACCGCGTGATCGTCTGTGCGTTGTGGACACAACATCAGATCTTGCGGTGGCCGCGTGCCACAGCGTAGCCG
>NZ_BMNB01000023.1 GCF_014646235.1 Micromonospora sonchi
TGCCCACCGAGACCGGCGACAACACCCCCCGGATCATGCACACGACAGGGGCAGTAAGTCATACCGGCCTCGGTGACCAGCGAGCCCTTGCCTCAGGGCCACGAAAAAGGTAACGGGTGGGGGGTGGGGGGGTGGAGGGTGGGAGGTGGAGGGTCAGGGTGAGGGGGCGGTTAGAGGAGGGGGTGGAGGGCGGCGACTATGGGGGTGTCGGCGGGGAGCCAGGGGACGGTGTCGAGTTCGGTGGCGGAGAGCCAACGCAGCTCGGAGTGCTCCAGGGGCTGGGGGCGGTCGCCGTGCAGCAGGCGGGCCGCGTACACCTTGAGCACCGAACGGCCATGCGCCATCCGGACGTCGCGGCCGACCCGCTCGCCGATCTCCACCCGTACGCCGAGTTCCTCGGCGCATTCGCGCACCAGCGCCGCGGTCTCGGTCTCCCCCGGCTCGACCTTGCCGCCGGGGAACTCCCACCTGCCCGCCACCTCGGGCGGGGCGGACCGGGCGCAGGCCAGCACGCGCCCGTCCTCGATAATGGCCGCGCCGACGACAACTTTCAGGTCACGCCGGGCGGCCTGCCCGCCACTATTGGCCCGTTCGGTCTGCACGGGCGTCCAGCGTGCCAGATCTAATGGCGGTTTGGGTAGCGCGGTTGACCGTCAGGCCAGGAAGACCCAGAAGTGTGGGCGTGGACACACCCCCCGTGTGACGTAAAACTAGAGGCACCGACAAGACACGGGGCGGCGACGATTTGGCCACAAGCCGGCAACGAAGCCTGGGAGGCGTGGTGATGCGTGCGCTGTTCGGCAGTCGCGCGAAGCACGACTACCTCAGCGACGCCATCACCCTACTGAACGGGTGGACGCGCGAGGGCGAACAGATTCGGCGCACCCTGGTCATCGACGACACCCAGCACGCGGCGCTGACCGAGCGGGTCAAGGTGGTCTCCGACGCGCTGCATCTGCGGCCGGACATCAGCCGGCGGGCCGACCACACCCAGATCTGCGTCGGGCACGGCAGCACCCCGCTCACCGAGGGCGAGGTCCTGCTGGCGGCCCGCATCGAGGACGCATACCGAGCGGTCACCGAGGCCTGACCGCAAGCTCCCCGAAGGCTTGACCGCACGCCCCGAGCCTGACGCAAGCCCCGAACCTGGCCGCGAGCTTCCGAGTTCGACCGCGAGCTCCCGAGTTCGACCGCGAGCTTCGGAGTTCGACCGCGAGCTTCCGAGCCCCGCCCGCGTCCCGTGGGATGTGAGCGGGGCTCGACGCTACCGGTCCACGTCCTGCGGGTACCACCGCAGCTCGACGGAGTTGCCGTCCGGATCCCGCACGTACACGGAGGTGGCGGCGCCCCGGGCACCGAAGCGGCCAACCGGCCCCTCCAGGACGGTGAAGACGCCGGAGGCGACGACATCCGCCCAGTCCAGCGGCTCGACCACAAGGCAGAAGTGGTCGACATTCGTCCCGCCCCGCTCCCCCTTGACCAGGTCGATGATCGTCTCCGGGCTCACCCTGACCGAGGGGAACGGGGCCCGTCCGGCCCGCCACTCGTCGACCCGGACCGGCGCCAGGCCGAGCCGGCCGCAGTAGAAGTCGAGGGAGCGCTCCACATCGGCGACGACCAGCACGAGGTGGTCGAAGCCGATCACCCGCACCGCACCCGCCGCCCCTGCGCCGTCACCCACCGCGTCAACGGCGCTCATCGGGTCTCCAGCTCGTACGCCCGGCGCAGCCATCCGGTGAAAAGCTCCGGGTCGACGTCGGCGGCGGCCCGCAGCTTGACCGAGGCCATCCGCCGCGCGCCGGGTACGAGCCGGCCGGACGGGTCGGGCACGTCCTGCCCCCGCCACAGGCCGAACGTCAAATACGAGGCGTACGGCTTCAGCAGGCAGATCGGCTGCGCGCCGGGCCGCTCCCCGAGGCCCCAGACCGGGTGGCCGTGCCACATCGCGCCGGTCGCCTCGGGTAGGGCCGACTCGATGACCGCACAGAGTTGGTCGGCGGTTTCCCGCAACGGGTCGTCGAGGGCGGCAAGGTTGACCGTCATGGTGTTTCCCTTTCGGATCGGTGTGTCCGCCTCAGCCTCCGCCGGACGCGCACCCGGACCAAGACCCGATCGCAGCACTATCGTTGAACGAAACTCAACGACGGGGGGAGGCGACATGCTGGAACGCCACGAGCTGGAGACCTTCCTGACGCTCGCCGACGAGTTGCACTTCGGCCGGACGGCCGAGCGCCTCCGGGTGAGCACCGGGCGGGTCAGCCAGGTCATCCGCTCACTCGAACGCCGCATCGGTGCCCCACTGTTCGCGCGTACCAGCCGGGTCGTCCGCCTCACCCCGATCGGCCGGCAGCTCGCCGACGACCTTGCGCCGCTGGTCACCGGGATCGAGGAGGCGGTCCGCCGAGCCGCCGAGGCGGGACGCGGCGTGACCGGGCGGCTGTGCGTCGCCTTCCTCGGCGAGTGGACCGCGCCGGTGCTGCTCAAGGCGGTCGCGCTGTTCTCCGAGCGGCATCCGGAGTGTCAGGTCCAGGTGCGGGAGGTGCAGCTCTACAGTTCCCGGCGCAGCCTGGAGGACGGGTCGGTCGATCTGCTCATCGCCGCGTACCCCTTCGACGGCATGGCCTGCGGCCCGCCGCTGATCGAGGAGGCCCGGGTCCTCGCGGTGCCGGCCGGCCACCCGCTGGCCCGGCGGGCGTCGGTCCCGCTGGAGGTGCTCGGCGACCACCCGGTGGTCCAGTATCCGACGGCCACCTCCGCCGGCTTCAAACGCGACCGTACGCCGGAGCGCACCCCGTCCGGCCGCCCGGTGCCGAAGGGGCCGGTGGGCGAGACCTTCTCCGAGATGCTCACCCTGGTCGCCCTGGGCCGGGGCGTGCTGCCCGTCGGCGAGCACACGCGCCGCTACCACCCGCGCCCCGATGTGGCGTACGTGCCGATCCACGACGCGCCGCCGATCCTGCGTGGTCTGGTCTGGCGGGAGGACCGCACCACCGCCCGGATCCACGCGTTCGTCCGCGCCGCCAGCGACGCCAACCAGACCGTCCACGCCAGCGACGCCAACCAGTCCTACGCCAGCGACGCCAACCAGGTCGACTCGCCTGATCAGGCTGCCCCTCGGCAAGATCAGGTGGTTGGCGCGGGCCGCCTACCGTGAGGCGCATGGCCAACGCTACGTACGACCGTAAGGAACAGTTCCAGCAGATCCAGAGCGGCCTGCTCGACGGAGAACAGATCATCGCCGTCTACGACGCCGTGGGCACGGGCACCGGGTTCATCGGGCTGACCGACCGGCGCGTGATCATCCAGGACCGCTCGTTCATCGGCAAGCGGTACGCGATCACCAGCATCCCGTACTCGAAGATCACCAGCGTGAGCGTGGTCAGCAACAAGTCGTGGGGCGGTTCGTTCTTCTCCACCGGCACCATCGCCATCCACGTCGGTAGTCACACCTACGAGGTGGAGTTCCGGGGCGACCAGAAGAGCCACCACGTGCACAACGTGATCCTGCACTACATCAGCTGAGCGGCGAACCGGCTATACACATCGACCATCTTCGGTGCGAAGATGCCAGGCACGGAGTGTGAGGTGCGCGGGCGGGCGCCCGCCCAGTCGAAGGGACCAGCCCAATGCCCCAGTCGTCGCACCACCGCGAAACACGTCGAAGCTGGCGACGGGCAGCCGCCGGCCCGGTCGCCGCCCTCCTCCTGGCCACCGCCGCCACCCTCGCGGCCACCGCACCAGCCCAGGCCGCCACGGACGCGAGGCCGCGCCCGGCGCCGCAGGTGACGCTGACCAGCCCGGGTGAGGGCGCGATCCTCGTGTCGGTGTGCGCGGTCCGGCTGACCGCCGACGCGAGCACCCGGGTGGGCACCATCGACCGGGTCGAGTTCTACGTCAACGACCAGTTCGTCGGCAGCGACGCCCACGCGCCGTACGCGATCGATGTTCCGCCCAGCCACCCGGCGCTGCGCGGCACCGCGCGACACACCACCTTCGCGCGGGTCGTCACCGTCTCCCCGGCCGCTACCGCCGACTCGCGTACGGTCAACTTCGGGCATGCGCCGCCACCTCCGGCGGCGATGGTGATCGCCTGCCCGTCCGGGGTGAAGGTCGCCGAGGGCGGCTCGACGAGCATGACGTTCGTGTCGGTCTGCGGCAGCACACCCGGTCTGATCCTGACGGTGACCGGCGACCCGGGGGTCAGCGTCACGCCGACCGTCTCGCCGCCTGGCAACCAGGAACATCGGATCACCGTGTCGGCCGCACCCGGCAGCGCCGGCGCCGTCGCCAGGATCACCGCCACCCCCGACACAGGCAGCTGCATGCCTGGTAATGCCACAGTCACCGTCAGTTGACCAGTCCCAGCCCGCGCAGCGCCGCGCCGAGCGTCGTTGCGCGGGCGAGCAGCCGCCAGCCCGATGGTCCGCGCAGGTGGATCCGGCAGGCGTACCGGCCGAGTTCCACCGCCACCTCATCGCCGGCATGCTGCGCCGCCAGCATCTGGATCCCGGGCACGGGGTCCGGCGGCGCGGCGTCGGCCGGCGCCTGCGGCACCGGGATCGGCACGTCGGGGTCGGGTGGCACCGCGTCCCGTGCCACGTTGTCCAGGAACCGCAGGCAGAAGTCGATCGCCGCCTCCACCGTGGGCTGATGCGGCCGGTCGCCCGGCCCGGGTCCGGTGCCGGTGCCGCTGCGCCCGATCGACACCGACCAGCGCCACGACAGCCCGGCCGGCCGGTCGTCGCACGCTCCCACCAGCACCGACAGCGACAGCCCGTGGGCGAGCCGGACCACCTCCGCCAGGGGCGGCACGTCCGGGCGGCGGGCCACCACGACCAGCCGGGCACCGGGCCGACCGGCGGCGGCCGAGGCCACGAACCGCCGCTGTGGGTCCGGTCCGGGTGACAGCACCATTCCCTCCCGCAGCGCGTAGGCGAGCGGTTGGCCGCCGTCGGCCTCGGTGAGGTCTTCCGGGCGTACGCCGAAATCGGTGGCCCGGTCCGCGAGCCGGTACGGGCCGTCGAGCCGATGGTCGGGGCCCACCTCGGGCCCGTCGCCCGGCAGCCACAGCTGGTGCTCGGCGCGGCCCGCCAGGTCGGTCACGGTGACGGTGAGCGCGGCGTACCGGCGGCGGCTGCCCCGGCAGCGCGGGCACCCGCCGGCCACCGGCGCGAACCCGGCGCCGCCGCAGAGCCGGCAGTCCGGTTCGGCCGCGGCGTCCTCGCCCCGGCAGTCGCAGCGCACCAGGTGGCCGCCGGGCACGCAGTCGGGGCACGAGGCGTACGGAATCGGCACGCCCTGCCAGCTCGGCGCGGGTGGCTCGGCGACGCGCCGCAGCACGGTGACCGGCCGCCGCGCCACCTGCCCGGTGTCCCGCTCGGTGAGCACCATCGTGCTGCCGCCCACCACGAGCCGCAGGTGCCACCAGCGACCGTCCCGCCAGACCGCCTGGGCCCCCAATGCCCGACCCAGGTCGGCCGCGACCCGGTCCGCGAGCCGCGCGAGGTCCACCACCGGCCGCGCGGTCCGCGCCCGGTCACTGGGCAACATGGTGTACGCGGGCGCACGTGACCCGCGCTCCCCCAGCCCGAACAGCGCGTCGGCGGCCGTCGTCGCGGCGACCGCCGTGGTCAGGTCCGGCCAGTGGGCGGGTGTCTGCGCGGGCACCTCCCCGCCGGGCACCTCGTACCGCACGTGCCAGGTCGGGTCGCCACGACTGTGCCGGCGCGCCTCGACCACCAGGTCGAGCCGGAGCAGGTCGGCCAGTTCGCAGAGCCGTCCCAGCCGGACGTCCGGCGCCTCGGCGGGCGCGGCGGCCGACCGGGCCAGCAGCAGCCACCAGGGCCGGTGCACGTGCCGGGCGATCGCCTCGACCTCCAACCCCTCCCGCCGCCGCGCCGGCAGGTCGGCCCGCCACGCTCGGCTCAGCGGCACGACCAGCGTGGCCACCTCCCAGGGCCGGTTCCGCTCCCGCAGCACGTCCTCCCCGGTGACAGCGCTGTCGGCAGCGGTGCTCCCGGTGGCGGCGCTCGTGCCGGTGGCGATCGCGGTCAGGTCGCGGACCAGCGCGGTCAGGTCGAGGCACCACCCGCCCCGGGCGGCCGGGGTCGGCTCGACACTGCCCGGTACGACGTTCGCCGACGCGACCGCGCCGGTGTCGAGGTCGGCGACGGTGAGCACCAGCTGCGCCCGCCGCCGGCCGGTCCGCCGGCAGTCCACGCAGTCCCGGGTCACCCTGCCGGCACCGCCGCAGAGCTGACAGTCGGAGTACGCCTGCCCCGCCTCGTCCTGCCACCCCACCACCAGCCGGCCACCACCGTCGCCGCACCCGCACACCTCGGTCACGGTCCCCGCGCCGGCACAGGTCGCGCAGTCGATCACCGGAGCGGGCAGCGGCCCGAGCGGCGTCTCGTCCAGCGGGCCGCTCGGAGGCGGTCCGGGGCGCTCTTCCAACGGGCCGCTCATCGGTGCACCCGCCGGGCGCACGGTCCGTCGTGGCCGGCCCGCAGCAGGCAGCGCCGGTTGCCGGCCAGCCGCAGATCACAGAAGACCCGATGGCGTACGCCCTGATCGTCCTCGGCCGAGACGGTGGTCTCGCCCGGGTCGGTCGCGGCGAGCAGACTCGACCAGCGGGCCACCACCCGAGCCAGGCGTACGGCGACACCCAGGTCCCCGGCGACCACCGGAAGGTGGATGACGAAGCGTCGCGGCCCGGCCATCAGTACCGCCCTCCCGCGTTCAGGCGGCGCGCCTGCTCGGACTGCCAACCGCGCAGCGCGTCCCGGAACCGGACCGCCTCCTGCACACTGTTGCCCAGCGCGTCGTAGACGGCGGCCAGGTCGTCGGCCACCCGGTCGAGGAACTCGTGCACCTCGGTCGGGTCGAGCCCCCGCCGCCCGAACCGGCAGGCCCGGAACCGCCACGCCCGCACCTGCCACGGCCGCAACGGCGGGCAGGCCGCCGACCGGTAGTACCCGGGCCGCTGGTTCCGCCCCACCGACGCCACTCCCCCACCCATCGCATGCCGCCCGCTGCGCTGATGCCGCCCGACCCGTTGCTGTTGGCCAACCTGCTGGTGTTGGCCGGCCTGCTCGTGCTGGCTGGCCTGACCGCGCCGGCCGATTCGCCCGAAGAAGCGCACCTGTCCCCCTTCGCCGCGTAGCCCTCGTCCGAAGGTGGGCACCCGCCAACCCGGGCAGGCGGGTGCCCACAGCCCTGAAACCGCAGCCCACCGGCAGTACGGCACCAGAGCAGCTCACCGAGACGGGTGACAGACGAGTTGTCTTCGTCTAACCACCCTCCGTGCCTGACACCGTAGCTAGGCACGCATATGCGCACAAGACCTTATGAGGTTAAAGCTAGATCTGGACGAGCCCAAGTGGGGTCAAGGATTAAGCCATGAGCATCGATCCGCGTTCGCACACTCCGGTCTACGTGCAGCTCGCTGATCTGCTGCGCAGCCGGATCGAATCCGGCGAACTGCCGCCCGGTGCGCCGCTCGAGAGCGAAGCGCGGCTGAGCCAGGAGTACGGCATCGGTAGAGACGCCGTACGGAAGGCGATCTCAGTTCTGCGATTCGAGGGTTTGGTCACCAGTAGCCGTGGGCAGCCCACGCAGGTTCGACCGCGTCCCGAACGACGGCAGGTCGAAGTACCCCGAGGCAGCAGGATTTCCGCCCGGATGCCGAACGGCCACCAGCGCCGGCAGATGGACATGGACGAAGGCATACCGATCCTTGAGGTCCACTCTCCTGATGGGACCGTGCAGGCCTTCCCCGCCGATGAAGTAGTGCTGACCTGCCCATAGCCGCCTGCGTCGGCATTCAGTCCGCCGGCTGAGCCCCGATACCTCCGTGACCGCGCTCAGTCTCGCGGTACACCGACTGCGGCGAGCCTCGCGTAAAGTGCAATCGATTGATCACACTTCGTGTGCGTCGTTGATCGCTTGACCAGGGGAGGTTGTGTGAGCGCGGCACAGATCATCGCGCAGTTGACCGCCGCATCGCGGAAGCTGGAAGAGGCGCAGGCCCAGATCGCGGCAGCGCGGCAGAACGTCGGCGAGGCGCGGCAACTCACCGCCGGTGCTTTGCAGGGCAGCTCGGGCCAGCTCACCTCGCAGTTCGATTCTTTGATCGAGGTCATCGGGCAGGTCGGCACCCGACCTGCCGCCGTCAAGGAGCAGGTCCACGCCACGATCGCCAAGGTCCAAGCCCTGGGAAACTAGACGGGGGTGGTGGCAGCGCAACAAGTCACTCACCCGTTAAGCTCCGGCCCTCGACGCCCACAGGCCCGAACGTCACGCCTGCCTCCGAAGCACGACGCAGCGCGGACCAGTCAAAACAGGACCGGCCACCGCGTCGGGAGCGGGTCAGCGCCGAGGAGGTCGGTTTCGCGACAGCCTCTCTCGCGGTGGCCTGGTCGGCGATTTCCGAGTTCATCCCGGTGCTACCGAAGGCGATCGGCGGCACAGTGTTGGCTGCCGCAGCGGCTGTCAGCGCAGCCAAGGCCTTGCGAGACAAGAGAACTGAGAAGCGAAAGGGCGACAATGAAGATCGATGACCGGGTTGAGTCGCTGGTAAGGGACACGATCCATGCAGCGGTGATCCGCGATTCGCAACGGCTTGAGGAGCAACTGCTTGCCCTGGCCGATGACGAGACGACGCGCAAGGCCCTTGAGCTGACCCTTGCACTGCTCTACTTCCTGATCGTGGACATACACGGACACAAGCCGAGCGACGCCGAGGTGGAAGCCACGGCTGCCGGCGTTGTCCAAGCCGAGGCTTGGGCGCAGCTCAACCCGGAGGAGACCGTGCGTTTCCACCAGCGGTTGATGAACGGCCAACCTGTCACAGGCAGCCTTTCGACCGAGAACCTGATCATCATCTCCTTCGTCTCGGTGGCCAACCTCCTGTCATCATGCCGCCGGGACGACGAGGAGTGGTGGAACTACCTCGACCGCGCGGAGGCGGCCCTCGAAGCAGCCTGACGGGCAATCTGTAATCGCTGAGTGGAGGCCGAGCCCTCGGACCCGCCCACGGCCATCCTGATCGCAGAAAGGGACTCTCGGGTGGATGCCGGTGGCGATCCCACCCGAAATAGGGTGGCCAGCAGACACACTGCGGCCTTCGGGTCGCCACCCTCTGACGAGCAAGGACACCCCGACTGATGGCAGTGACCCAGCAGGAGATCGAGAACCGGCTGTGGGCCGCCGCCGACGAGCTGCGCGTGGCGATACCCGAAGCGCAATACTCCTCGGTTGTCTTCCCGCTGATGTTCTGGAAGTACCTGTCCGACACCTGGGACCACCACCACCAGGAGTTCCTGGACGACAACAAGGAGCAACTGAACGACCTCTCCGCCGAGGAAGCCCACGAGATCGAGTACCGCGACTACCAGTCGTTCGAGATCCCGTTCATCCACCCCGGCACCGTCCAGCAGCGTCGCGCCTCCTGGTCGTCCATCCTCGCCACCATTACCCAGCCCGGCCTCGGTCAACGCGTCCGCGCTTCCCTGCAAGCCATCGAGACGGCCAACCCTGACAAGTTCTCCCGCCTGTTCGGCTCCATGACCTGGACCTCAGAAGAGGTGCTGTCAGGTGAGGTGTTGGCGGCGGTCATGAAGGCGATGGACCGCACCCCGAAGATGCACGAGGGCAATATGTCCCACGACGTGCTCGGTGGGGCGTACGAGTACCTACTGAAGCGGTTCTCTGACGGGTCTGGCACCCGCGCCGGCCAATTTTTCACCCCTCGCGAGGTCGTCGAGCTGATCGTCGAAATCCTGGCCCCCAAGAACCACGAGTCGGTGTACGACCCGACCTGCGGGTCGGGTGGCATGCTCATCGCCTCCGCGAACCTCCTGAAGGCCCACGGCGGGCGTGGCTACACGCTCCGCTTGTATGGGCAGGAGGCCGTAGCGGACACCGCCGGTGTGGCACGCATGAACCTCTTCATGCACAACCTCACTCGGTTCAAGGTCGAGGTCGGCGACACATTGAAGGACCCGCGCTTCACTAAGCCGGACGGGTCCATCGCGCAGTTCGATGTGATCGTCGCCAACCCGCCCTACAGCTTGAAGTGGAAACCTTGGGCCAAGGATCCGCGTGCCATCGGCGGTGTCGCCCCGCAGTCGTCGGCGGACTGGGCGTTCGTCCAGCACATGATCGCGTCGATGGACCCGAAGAAGGGGCGCGCCGGCGTCGTCCTACCCCACGGCGTCCTCTTCAGAGGCGGCCAGGAAGCAGCCATCCGCCAGCGCGTCCTAGACGACGACCTGCTCGAAGCGGTCATCGGCCTGCCTCCCAACCTCTTCTACAACACCACCATCCCCACGGCGATCCTGGTGTTCCGTGCACCCGGCGCCAAGGCCCCGGAGCGGCAGGACGGCGTACTGTTTATCGACGCCTCCAAGCGGTTCATCAAGGCCAAGAAGCGCAACATCCTCACCGACGCCGACATCGCCGACGTCGTAACCGCCTACCGCTCCAGCTTCGACGCCGACGGCCACCCGGCAGATCCCGACGGAGAAAACGGCCTCTCGGCGCGTTTTGTCCTCAGCATCGAGATCGTGGCGAACGGGTACGACCTCAACATCGGCCGCTACATCAGGCAGGCCACCGCCGAGGCCGAAGACCTCGACACCCTCATCGACGCCTACAACATCGCAAGAGCCGAACGACAGAAGGCCGAGCAGCACATGCTCGCCATCCTTGCGGACGCTGGGATTAAGGGATTCGATGAGTGACCCGACGAACAACTGCCGGGCAGTTGGTGCCCAGGAGGATTGGGCTCGCGCACCTCTCTCGCGGTTTCTCACACCGAACGTGGAGGTCGTCGATGTGGACCCGGATCAGATTTATCCGATTGTGGGAATCCTAAATAGAGGGAGGGGGCTGCTTTACCGCGATCCCGTCGCAGGAAGCTCTACAGCATACAAGACGCTCAATCGGATCGGGCCTGCCGTGCTCATCTACAGCCGGCTCAAGGCATTCGAAGGCGCGGTCACGGTTACCCCCGACGACCTGCCTGAATCCTTCGCCTCCCAGGAGTTTCCTACCTTCGCCTTCGCGCCTGATGCGTACCCTGACTTTTTCCGCATCCTTGCCACGACGCAGAGCATGTGGGATGCACTCCAGGGCGCATCCAAGGGGATGGGCGGCAGGCGTGAGCGGGTAAAACCCGCAGACTTTCTCAATATCATCATGGACATTCCGCCGATGCCCGTTCAGAAGCTGATCGTATCAGAAGCTGATCGTAAAGGTCATCGGTGCGGTCGACGACCAGATCGCAGCACTCAACACCGAATCCAAGGGGCTGGAGGGGATTCTGGAATCTCTGCGCTCAGACTTGCCAGAGGCGGATCATCAGCCCATCGGTGACATATTGCTGGGGATCGACAACGGCAAGAGCGCCCAATCTGCAGGAGAGGCTACTCCTGCGGACGAGTACCGAATCCTGAAGAGCAGCGCCGTGCAGCGCGGTTGGTTCAAGCCTTCTGAGGCAAAGGCGCTGGCAGAGGGTGTCACATTTTCGCCCAGTCATTTTGTGAAGAACGGGGACCTGCTCATCACGCGGGCAAACACGCCGGAGCGCGTGGGCTTCGTTGCCATCGCAAGAGATGTCCACAAGGGGACGGTCCTGAACGATATGATGTGGCGACTTCGCGTGGACGAGTCCCGCGTTTCCACAAACTACCTTGAGCATGCTTTATCATCACGCGAACTGCGAACACGAATCTCTGGTACGTCCGGCGGAACTAGCAAGTCGATGGTCACAATCAACAAACGCGCTTTCGGCGCTGTTCGGGTGTCCATTCCGCCGCTTCCTGAGCAAGGTGAGTACGTTCGACGATGCGAGGCCGTAGTCGGGTTAATCATCGCCACCCGCGCTGAGGAGGCCCGTCTTCGTGAGGTCCGGACGACTCTGCTGTCCGGGCTGTTGGATCGCACCATCAACATCGAGTCCGCCGATTTTGGAGGCCTGATCCGTGGGGAAGGGCATTCGGGAGCGTGAGTTCCAGAACCTGGTGATCCAGTGGTCCCTCCCGATGGGCTGGCGTTTCACAGCGGGCAGGTCGCTGTCGCGCGAGACGACGCAGACGGTGGTCGCCGGCCATCTGCGGGACGCCATCGTCCGACTCAACCCTGGGGTGATCGACGGGTTCGACGTGGACGTGGTGGTCGAGGAGATCATCGCCACGGTCAACGCTGTTGAGGGCGGGCTGGTGCGGGCCAACGAGCAGGTCCTGCACCTGCTGCGCGGGCAGAAGGAGTTCCGGGACGCCGACGGCGTCTGGCACGCCCTGAAGATCATCGACCTCGCGCAGCCGACCGCTAACACGCTGGTCGTGTCGGACGAGGTGACGATTACCGTCCCCGGCAAGACCTCCCGCCGGTTCGATCTCGTGTACTGGGTCAACGGGCTGCCCCTGGTGGTGGTCGAGGTGAAGTCACCGACCGCGAAGTCCGGGTGGGCCAAGGCCGCCCGCGAGATCAACGACGTGTACGCCGCGGAGTACCCGTGGTTCTTCACGCCCAACATTTTCGCGATCGCCTCCGATGGGCTGAAGCTGCGGTTCGGTGCCGTTGGCTCGCCGCTGAACCTGTGGCAGCCGTTCCGGTCCACCGCCGACGACGAAAACCTGTCCGGGCAGGCTGACGTGCAGCGCTCCGTTGAACTGCTGCTCAACCCGGCGACCATCCTGGACATGCTGGCGAACTTCACCCTTTTCGACACCGCCGGTGGTGGGGTGGACCGGAAGTATCTGCCCCGCTATCCGCAGATGGAAGCCGCCCACCTGATTCACAAGCGGGTCCTGGCCGGTGGCCGGAAGGGCTTGATCTGGCACCACCAGGGCAGCGGGAAGACGTTGCTGATGGTGTTCGCCGCCTCGCTGCTGCTGACCGACACCCGTACCGAGTCGCCCACGATCATCCTGCTCTCGGACCGGACGCAGCTCGTCCGACAGACCTCCGGAGTGTTCACCTCCGCGCTGGGCGACGCCTACTTCCACCAGCCCGCCACCAGCCAGGAACTGCGTTTCCTGCTGGCCCTCAACACGCGCGGCGTCATCTCCACGACCGTGCACAAGTTTGCCGACGCCGGCAAGGACCTGTCGACCCGCGACAACATCATCGTGTTGGTCGACGAGGCACACCGTACCCAGGCAGTCAGGTCGAAGTCCCTGGCCGGGCAGATGCGCGCGGCGCTGCCCAACGCGAGGTTCTTCGGCATGACCGGCACTCCGCTCCGCAACCTCGCCACCGACACCTTCGCCCTCTTCGGTGACGAGGCCGACCCGGACCGGGTGCTGCACCGGTACTCGGTGTCGAGGTCTCTGCGGGACGAGGCGACCGTCCCGGTGATGCTGGACCCGCACCCGGTCTCGTTCGAGATGAACGACCAGGAGTTGCAGGCCGAGTTCGACCAGTTCGCCGACGAGTTCGACCTCGACGACCCGGATCGTGAGGCGCTGTCCCGCAAGTTCGGGCGGCTCACGTCGGTGTTTGCCAACCCCGACCGCATTCACACGGTCTGCCAGGACATCGTGGATCACTACCTGGCCGGCGCCTACCGCAACGGTCTCAAGGCCCAGGTCGTCGCCTACAACCGCGAGCTGGCCGTGGCGTACACGGACAAGCTCAACGAGCTGTTGGCCGGTTACGAGGCGTCACAGGTGCTCGCGGAGGTCGGGAAGCACGACGGAATCACCGCCGAGGTGAACATCTCCGTCTCGGACGGCAAGGACGAAGACCCCGCCATGCGGCCGTTCCGACTCTCCGAAGCCGAGGAGGAGGAGCAGAAGCGGCGGTTCCTCACCCCGGACGACCCGCTGTGCTTTCTCGTGGTGACCGCGAAGCTGATGACCGGCTTCGACGCCCCCAACGAGGGCGTCCTCTACCTGGACAAGCCGCTGAAGGCGCACACCCTGTTCCAGACGATCACCCGCCCGAACCGCACCTGGGTGTCCCCGACCGGGTTCGTGAAGACCTCCGGCGTGGTCGTGGACTACATCGGCCTGGCCGAAGAGGTCCAGCGTGCCGTCACCGACCCCACCCCGGCAGGGGCCGGCAAGGGCGGCGGGTTCGTCACCGACCTGTCCGAGCTGGTCGCCGACTTCCGCACCACCTTCGCCCGCATCGAAGACCTCCTCACCGACGCGGACGACCTGGACCTCACCGTCCACGGCTACCAGTCCGTACGAGCCATCAACATCTTCCTGGACGCCAACCCCGGCGCCGCCGAGGTGTTCGCCAAGGACTACCGGCTGCTGGCCCGCCTGTACCCGCTGATCAACACCGACAAGCGGATCGCCAAGTACCGAGACGGCTTCGGGCTGTTCGGGTCCGTGTACACGACCCTGTTCAAGAAGTCCTCAGACGAGGAGCGGAAGGAGCGGCTGGCCGAGCTGGGGCCGATGGTCCTGGAAATCATCAACGCCCACGTCCACTCCTTCACCGTGGTCGCCACCCACGAAGAGCCCCTCGTCCTGGACGCCCAGGGCATCACCATCCTCAAAGAGCTGATGGCTCTCGTCCGCCCCAAGCCCGCCAAGGACGACGGCGAGGACAAGAAGCCACCGACCGCAGCCGAGATCCTCGACCACATCAAGGCCGCCCTCGAGAAGGGTGTCGAGCCAGGGTCCGCGAAGTACACCGCCCTCGCGGAACGGATCAGGCTGCTGCGCGACCGGATCATCCAGAACGCCCAGGACGCTCTGGACTTCCTCTCCGAAGCGTTGAGGATCGCCCGCGCCATCGTCAACGCCGAGAAGCACCCCAACGAAGCCGTCGTCGTCCTGGACGACGACCACGTAGGCGTCCTGTCGCGGATCATCCACGACCACGCACCGCCCGGCCTCACCGTCACCGAACGGAACCTGGCCGAGGAGATCGACCAGGTCGTCACCCGAACCCTCGCCCAGACATGGGACAACGCAGACGCCCGCAACCGAGGCGTCCGCCGCGCCACCGCCGCCGTCTTCCGCCGCTACATGTTGAAGCCGGTAGGAGAGCCGTACGACTCCACTGTCGCCTACATCGAAGCCCACTACCTCGTCGACTAAGGAGGTATGACGTCTCGGCAACCTGTTCACCGAAACTCCTTGCACGACTTGGAGGAGGTCGGATCTCTACCATTCAGTCAGGTAGCCGACACACACGTGGCCAGTTGACCTTCAGTCGGTACCGTGCCGACGGTGCAAACGCTCACATTGAAGGCTGGCAGCCTAGGTCGCCCTTGGCACGCAGCCCACATACTCCTGTCGATCTTGACCGTCGGCTGGTGGCTTCCGATCTACGGCGTCCACGTCCTTGTATCAGTTATCTCGCGTCCGACAGTTCAGTTGGAGGTGCCCAGTGGGCATCGTGTCGAGTACCGCGACGGTTGGCCCAACGTCCTCGGACCTGAGGAATACCTGGAGCCGAGGAGCATCCGTGAGAGGGCAGCGATCATCGCAGGTTATCTGTCGCCTGTGTTGATCATCACGGCGATCGTCATCGGCCTGACCATCAGAGCCAACTGACCGAAAGACGATGCTCGCGCGGAGGCAAGGCCAAAGCAGCGTGCGCCAGCGATCCGGCTAGACGTCAGCATGGAATGGGCAGAAAAGTGACCGTGGATGTTCTCAACGAGAGATACCGCTTGATCGAGCTCGTTGGCGAGGGAGGCATGGGACAGCTTTGGAGGGCCCATGACGAGACCCTGGACCGGCATGTAGCCGTAAAGCTCATCTCGAATCTCTCCGAGGCACCTGAAGCAGCAGCGCGCCTACGCCGGGAGGCCCGATCGGCCGCACGTCTTATCAGCCCGCACCTTGCAATCGTGCTGGATTATGGCCGAGACGCGAGAACAAGCAGAGATTACGTGGTATCCGAGTTCGTTCCTGGGCTCAACCTGCACCAGATCATTCGGAAAAGCGGTCCTCAAGAACCGAAGCAGGTGGCACGGTGGGCAGTTCAGATTTGCACAGCGCTTGACGTTGTTCACGGCGCCGGCGTTTACCACCGCGACCTAAAACCGCACAACGTGATGCTCACTGCGGACGGACTGATAAAGCTGGTCGACTTTGGCATTGCTGCTTACGCCGAAGCTTCCGATTATACGCGCATCACAATGTCCGGTTCCATTGTCGGATCCCCTGCGTACATGTCGCCGGAGCAGGTACTGAACGCACCCATTGATCATCGATCAGATTTTTACTCTCTTGGCTGCACTCTATACGAGCTACTTACTGGCAGAGCCCCTTTCGCTGGCACCCTTCCGGCCGTGCTCCTCGCGCACGCTCACACGCCAGCACCAGCCCCCAGCCTTATTCGAGCGGGAATTTCTCAGCAGTGGGACGACATCATCCTTACGTTGCTCGCCAAGGATCCGCTTCAACGCCCACAAAGCTCCGTAGCGCTCCGCCAAAAGCTGGAAGCCCTATTTGAGAATTACCCCACTATCCCACTTCGGCCGCAATCCCCCCGGCCAACATCAGCGGGGATCGCCCTCCCCGCGAAGATTAATCGACTTGACAAGCTTGAATTGCCCGGCGATGAAGTGACGACCGGACGAGTCAAGTGGTGGAATGACACGAAACGCTTCGGTTTCCTGACGCCCGACAAGCCCGGACCGGACGTTTTTGTGCACTACTCTATGCTTGCACCGGGATGCTACGGCCTGTTTGAGGGCCAGCGCGTATCCTTCCGGGTTGTGCAACTGCAGAAAGGGCCCGGTGCGGAAGATGTAACGCCTATCTGAGGTCTCGAACTTGAAAGCCTTGACCAGTTCCGGCTGACCATCGGCCAGCTAGCTAGCTCGACGGCAGTCCCAGCTTGTCGAAGAATGCTCGGTTGCGCTCGGTGGCGGAGTTGATGAGGCGGTCGAAAGACATGACCTCGATGTACGCCTTGGCTGACTCGTTGAAGCCGAAGTAGCCGAGGCCGTCGTGAGTCCGCCGGAGGTTGGCGTACTCGCACCTGCTCACGAGCGTCGGCGTGAGGTCAGCCAGGATGCAACAGAACGCCGGCGAGTCCTGGGATGCCGGGATTGGTCGCCCCGAAGCCGTCAACACGCCACCACTGCGCACCCGCTTGACGTAGTCGAGCGACTGGAGGATCGGGTCCTTGTCCTCCGATGCGTCGTTCCGCATCGGCCTCTTGATCTCGACCACGACGATCGACGACAACGGCAGAGTCTCGCCCTCCGCGGTCAGCACGGGCGTGTCGACGAGTCGCGTGGCAACTTAAAGTGGGCCTACGATTTCTGGGTGGGTGTCCAGGGAGAGGGTTTTCAGGACGGTCAGGAGTTGGCGTTCCTCGTACCTGAAATGGGACTCCATGATTGCTGCCAGCCCCTCCAGGTGCCGGGCCAGTTCCGCGGGCGGGGCGGCCCGGGCGACCGCGGCCTGGAGCCCGGTCAGCAGGTGCGCCATCATCGAGTGGTCCTGCCGCAGGTAGTACAGCGTCTCCCGCAGCTCGGGATACTGCTCGGCGATCGCCGGAAACAGGCCAAGATCCTCGCCCTCATGGTGGGCGGTCAGCGCCGCACAGAACCCGTGACAGAACAGCAGCAGCTCTCTGGTCGCCGGCTCCGCCGGCTCACCATCGGCGAGGGCCTGCTGGGTGACCGTCAGCGCTTCGCGGAGCCTGTCGTGCACGCGGCGCAACTCATTGCTCCAGGCCACCAGCCTGGTCTTCTCGCCCTCACCCGCGGGTGAGGGACGAAGGTACGACGAACATCGTCATCGATTCCCTTCGGTCCGGCGCCTCCATGCCTGACACGGCCTGCCACCGACACGCGACGCTGCGGCCGAAGGTAGCACGAGGCGCTCGGGTTCCACTCTTGCAACCCCTCCCCATGATCATCGAGAACGGCAGGAGGGAGCCAACGCTTAAACATTCAAGTTCAAGATTTCCTCAAGTTGCGCTGGACATCGTCATGTTTCGAAGTGCTTCTGCCAGACTCACTCGAACCAGGAAGCCGATCCAGACCGCCGACAGTGGCAAGTGGACGGCTTCGACGGTGTGCATCAGTTACTGTTCCGGCCCGCGTTGTCGGAACGAAATCCCTGGAAGGGAGAAGCTGTGACACGTTTCCGCTCGGTGGTCTGCGCGGCCTTGTTGGGATTCGCGATGGCGGTGGTCTCCGCGACAATATTCGCACCTTCGGCGTCCGCCGCGTCGCTGTACTGGAAGAACGGGACCAACGTTTCAAAATCGACGGTGTGGTCCGGGGCGACCGCCAGCAACATGCAGTGCTACTTCCCGTCGGGATACAACGCGACCATGTGTATCCGGTTCGACCGGCGGGCCATCTACGTGCGAAACGACAAGGCCAACGGCTATTTCAAGCTGGGGCAGTGGACCGGCGGCGGTAACACGTACATCTGCCAGAACAACCGCACGAAGACCTCCGGCGACGGCAGCTGGGTGACGTGCCAGTGGAACTGGCCGAAGAAGAACTGCTACACCAAGAGGACCGGATACGGGCAGCACGAATGGTACGTGACCAGCCCCGCCAGCGGCGTCAAGTGCTATTAGTTTCATAGCTGAGACACGCCCTGGCGAAAGCCGGAGCGCATCGCCGGCGACACTCTCCTCCTGCGAGCGAGAGCATGTCGTCGGCGATGCACGCGTCCGGGGCCACCTCTGTTGGAATCTCGCTGCACTCCTCACAACCGTTATGTCACACAGACATAATCATGTCGCTGTGACATGACGCTCCTGAGGACAACTGCCACCCGGCCCCAACCCGCCCAACCCCAGCCCCGCTGGCCCTCCGGGCGCCACCCCGAGGTGCCGGTCGCGCTGGTGCTGGGCACCCGGGTCCAGGCCGACGGCACCCCGGCGCCGTTCCTCGCCGCCCGGCTGGAGATCGCCCGAGAGTTGTACGCCACCGGCAAGGTCCAGGCCATCCTGGTCTCCGGCGACAACATGCGCCACGAGTACAACGAACCCGAGGCGATGCAACGCTGGCTGATCGAACGGGGAGTGCCCGCCGACAAGGTGGTGCTCGACTACGCCGGCTTCGACACGTACGACTCGTGTGCCCGCGCCAAGCGGATCTTCGGCGTGGAGCGGGCGACGCTGGTGACCCAGCAGTTCCATCTGGCCCGCGCCGTCACCGTCTGCCGGCACCTCGGCGTGGACGCCATCGGCGTCGGCGACGAGACGGCCCGGGAGTACGGCCGGACCTGGCAGTTCGCCTCCGCCCGCGAGTACGGCGCCAGCATCAAGGCCGCGCTGGACGTGCTGTCCGGTCGCGACCCGGTGCACCTCGGCCGCCGCGAAACCGGCATCGACGACGCGCTCCGCACCGGCTGACCGGCCACCGGTCGGGCAGCAGGTGAACCAGCCCGCACCGCGGCTCGCCTGACTCGCCGCATTCGCCTGATTGATCCCGAAAGTGTCCGTAGGCTCACTGCCAGACGTACTACCACGGGTCTGGAGGGGGTTGCGCCATGGCCGACGACCAGGTCGCCCGCAACCTGAAGGGCATGGACGATCTCGACTTCAAGGGGTGGAACCCGGCGGACTGGAACGGGGTGTTCGCCCACCACCACACCGATGACGTGCTCGTGGATCTGAAGGGGCAACCACCGACCCACGGCATCCAGGAGCACATCGATGCCATGAAGGCGTTCGCCCAGCAGACCGGCGGCACGCCCGTCCAGATCAAATCCCACCCCATCGGTTTCGGATCGGGCGAGTGGACCTGTGTGGTGGGCGAGTTGGAAGACGGCAGCCGGATGGTGACGGTGGCGAAGTGGCGCGATGGCGCCATCGCTGAGGAGTACATCTGGATGTAACCACCGCTTGAGGGAGTTGCCATGTTGAATTTCCAGGATCGCGTCGCAGTCGTCACCGGTGCAGGACAGGGCATGGGGAAAGCTGACGCCCTGATGCTGGCCTCGCGTGGCGCACGGGTGGTGGTCAATGACGTGGTCAGGGAGAACGCTGACGCCGTCGTCAACGAGATCACCGAGGCCGGCGGAACCGCCGTGGCAGACACCCATGATGTCGTCGCCGGAGCGGAGGTCGTCGCCACGGCGATCGACACCTTCGGTCAGCTCGACATCGTCGTCGCCAACGCCGGCATTCTGCGCGTCGGGCTCTTCAGCGAGCAGCCTGCCGACGAGTTCACGAGTGTCTTCGACGTCTCCTTCAAGGGCACCGTCGAGCTCGCCCGAGCAGCCTGGCCCCACCTGATCAAGTCGGGCTCCGGCCGCCTCATCCTCATCTCGTCCAGCGGCGTGCTCGCCAACCCGGGGGCATCCGCCTACGGTGCGGCCAAGGGGGCGATCTGGGCCCTCGGCAACTCCCTGGCCATGGAAGGCGACCGGGTCGGTGTCCAGGTCACCACGCTCATGCCGACCGCATGGACGCCCATGACTGCGAACGCCTACAGCGACGAGAACATCGTCTCCACACTGCGCGACGGCATGGGGCCCGAAAAGGTCGCCGCCTTCATCACCTACCTGGCCCACCAGGACACCACCGTGCACGGCGACTTCTTCCAGGTCGGCGGCAACCACGCCGGCCGGCTCGTGCTCGCCGGCCTTCCCCGCGTCTTCGTGGACGACGGAACCCCCGAGGCGTGGACGCAGAAGGCCGACCAACTCCAGGCAGACTCCGACGACCTCGAGCAGTTCCGGGTGACCGGCGATCAGTTCGCCTCCGAGATGATCGCGTCCAACCCCTCCGTGGCCGCCGCCTTCAAGAACATGAACCCTGCGGACCTGGGCGCCTGACGCAGGCGGCGGCTGACGGGAATAAAAGCGGCGCCGGCCACGCTGTACAAGATAATTGAACATTCAACTACTGGGTGATCGGCCGATTGCCCGGAGGGGAGAGTTCTCATGGCTGCGCCACTGCTGGACTTCACCGACAAGGTCGTCCTGATCACCGGAGGTGCGACCGGCATCGGCCGGGCGACCGCCCGCGCGTTCGCCCGCCAGGGAGCCAAGGTCGTCATCGGTGACGTGGACGAGCGCGCTGCCGAGACCGTCGACCTGATCACCGCCGATGGCGGCACGGCGACGTACGTCCGCACCGACGTCACCAAGAACGACGAGGTCGAGAACCTCGTCCGGACCGCGGTCTCGACGTACGGCGGACTCGACGTCGCCTTCAACAACGCCGGAGTGCTCCCACCCACGGGCCCGCTGCTCGAGCAGACCGAGGCAGACTGGGATCGGACCATCGACGTTGACCTCAAGGGCGTCTTCCTCGCCCTCAAACACGAAATCGCCTACATGGCCGAGCACGGCGGCGGGTCGATCATCAACACGGCCTCGATCGCCGGAGTCATCGCCGACCCTGGAATGTCGCCGTACGTCGCCGCCAAGCACGGCGTCGTCGGCCTGACCAAGGCCGCAGCCCTCGACTACGCCAAGGCCGGGGTCCGCGTGAACGCGCTCGCCCCGGGCCTGGTCGCCACCGGGATGACCAAGGGCTGGCTCGACGACCCGGCGATGCGCGAGATCGTCGTCGCCAACTCCCAGCTCGGCCGGCCCGCCGAGCCCGAGGAGATGACCGGCATGGTGCTCTACCTCGCCTCGCCGCTCGCATCGTTCGCGACCGGCGGCGTCTACGTCGTCGACGGCGGGCAGACCGCCCACTGACCTACTGTCCCGCGCGGCCCGTCCCCACCGGGACGGGCCGCTTCGCCTGGTCCGCGGCAGGACGCGTATAGAGTGCTGTGATCGCAAAGCGCGATGCACGGATCCAGAACGGACGCTCCTCTTGAGACCCCTCACTGATCGACTGCGCCACAAGCTGAACCGGACCTTCACGCGCGGCGGGGTCCTCCTCGCGGCCGCCATGGTCGCCGTGTTCGCCCTGCCGTCCGCGGCCATGGCTGCCGAAGACAACTACTACAAGTCATGCGAGTCTGACATGGTGAGTTGCCAGACCGGCGTGAAGGTCGGGCTTCCGCAAGGCGAATGCATGACGACGAGCCTCGCTTACGCATATACGTCGGTCTGCATCGACTACGACGGCGACTACGTGTACGTCAAGGATGGCAAGGCCGACGGCTACGCCGCGATGGCCCTGGTCTACTCCGCCAACGGCGTCAACACGCGCCTCTGCCGGAACAACCACGGCAACGGCACCTGGGCCAAGTGCAACTTCAACTGGGCCGAGGCAGGCAGGCACGCCGTGTCCGCAGGGTACAAGGAACAGTTCCACATCCTCAGACTCGACTACCTCTGGGAGTGGTACGGCAAGTAACGGCCGGGTAGAACCGAGTCGGCTCAATCCGCCGACCTGGGCAAACGGGCCGGATTCAGACGTTGAAGCGAAACTCCACGACGTCGCCGTCCTGCATGACGTACTCCTTGCCCTCGATGCGGACCTTGCCCGCCGCCTTCGCCGCCGCCATGCTGCCGGCCTCGACCAGGTCGGCGTAGGAGACCACCTCGGCCTTGATGAAACCGCGCTGGAAGTCGGAGTGGATCACCCCGGCGGCCTCCGGCGCGGTCGCGCCGATCGGGACGGTCCAGGCCCGCGCCTCCTTGGGCCCGGCGGTGAGGTACGTCTGGAGTCCGAGCGTGCGGAAGCCCACCCGGACCAGCTGGTTCAGCCCCGGCTCGGACTGCCCGATCGACTCCAGCAGCTCACGGGCCTCCTCCTCGGGCAGGTCCACCAGCTCGGACTCGATCTTGGCGTCCATGAAGATCGCCTCGGCCGGGGCGACCAGCGCCCGCAGCTCGTCGAGGAACTCGGCGTTGTTGAGCTCGGCCTCGTCGACGTTGAAGACGTACAGGAACGGCTTGGTGGTGAGCAGGTGCAGTTCCCGCAGGTGCTCCAGCTCGATCCTGGCGGCCGCGGCACCCGAGTACAGGGTGGTGCCGTTGTCGAGGACCTCGACGGCGGCCTTCGCGGCGGTCACGGCGGCGGCCCGGTCCTTGCGGAGCTTGGCCTCCTTCTCCAGCCGGGGCAGCGCCCTCTCCAGCGTCTGCAGGTCGGCGAGGATCAGCTCGGTGTTGATCGTCTCGATGTCGTCGGCCGGGGAGACCTTGCCGTCGACGTGCACCACGTTCGGGTCGGAGAAGGCGCGTACGACCTGGCAGATCGCCGAGGCGTCGCGGATGTTGGCGAGGAAGGCGTTGCCCCGCCCCTGCCCCTTGGAGGCCCCCCGCACCAGCCCGGCGATGTCGACGAACGACACCGGGGCGGGGAGCATCTTCTGCGAACCGAAGATCTCGGCGAGCTTGTCCAGCCGATCGTCCGGCAGCCCGACCACGCCGACATTGGGCTCGATCGTCGCGAACGGGTAGTTCGCGGCGAGCACGTCGTTCTTGGTCAGCGCGTTGAACAGGGTGCTCTTACCGACGTTGGGCAGGCCGACGATGCCGATGGTGAGACTCACGACGAGCCAGCTTACGCCGCTGCCCGACGGTCACGGGCAGCGGTGGGCGACTTCACCGGCCGCCCCGGCGTCCCTCTCACCGGATCGGTGACGGCTCAGCTACCCGCCTGACGGCGTGTCGAGCAGCTGGGGCGTCACCGATCAGGGTGCGCGCGGGGTTTTCGGGGGGACGGGATGCCGATGCGGAGTGCCTTGGCGGCCAGCTCGGCGGCGGCCAGCTCGCCATCGGCCAGCTCGGCGGGGAACAGCGGCAGCGCGCTGGGGGCCAGCTCGGCGGCGGCGGCCAGCGGCAGCGTGAATCGGGCGTCGGCGGCGGAGCCGGTCGTGTGCGACTCGCGAAGCATCCACCGGACCTCGTCTGCCGTCCAACCCAGCGCCGGCCGGCCGGCGATCTCCCGGAGCAGCCGGAGCCCGGCCCGGGTGTCATCGTCGTAGAACCGCATGCACCAGTGGTGCACCCACATGCCCAGCGCCCGTACGCCGTCCCGGTCCAGGGAGCGCAGCAGCCGACCGCAGGCGGTGTCGCCGAAGGCCCGGCCCGGGTCACCGGCACGGTCCCGCTCGATGGCCCCGACCGCAGCGGGAGCGACGGCCCGCATCCGGTCGTAGAAACCTTGGACCACGGCTGTGTCCAGCGGTGGGTGCCCGTCTGTAGACGCCGCCGCCCGACCCGCCACGCTCACCATCGCCCGTACCCCTTCTTGAGTTGGTGGCCGCACGCTACCGACCACAACCGACACTTTCCCGCGCCGCACGCGTGCACTCCCCACCGCCCTGTCGAGCTGAACCGTTGGCGCCATCACGGCGTCGTCGCACAAGATGCCGCAACTCGCGTCGCTCACCGACTCAGGTCGGGTGGACGCCAAGTGCCGGGGCGGCGCGACGCGGAGCAGGTAGTACATAACGACTTCAACGGTTAATAGGGGGCCCTTCCTCTACACGAGGCGTTAATAAGGTGCCCTTCCTTACACAACGGCCAGGTCCGAAAGCCGCCAGATGCAGGGTTGGGGATGGGCGCATGATCGGGGGTGTGGAGTTGGACTTCGAGCGGTGTTACCGGGCCGTCGACAGCCGTGACCAGCGGTTCGACGGCTGGTTCTACACGGGCGTGACCTCGACCGGGATCTACTGCCGGCCGTCCTGTCCGGCGATGACGCCGAAGCGGCAGAACGTCCGGTTCTTCCCCTCGGCGGCGGCGGCGCAGGGCGCCGGATTGCGGGCCTGCCGGCGGTGCCGGCCGGACGCCTCCCCCGGCTCCCCGCAGTGGGACGTCCGGGCCGACGTGGTGGGGCGGGCGATGCGGCTGATCGCCGACGGGGTGGTCGACCGCAACGGGGTGCCGGGGCTGGCGGCTCGGCTCGGGTACACCGAACGGCACCTGCACCGGATGCTGCGGGCCGAGCTCGGCGCCGGGCCGCTGGCGCTGGCTCGGGCCCAACGCGCACAGACCGCCCGTACGCTGATCGAGACCACCGAACTGGGCCTGGCCGAGATCGCGTTCGCCGCCGGGTTCGGCAGCGTCCGTCAGTTCAACGACACGGTCCGCGAGGTCTACGGGGTGGCCCCGTCGCAGATGCGCACCGGCCGTCGGGCGACGATCGGTGGGGCGGGCACGGTCACCCTGCGCTTGGCGTACCGTCCTCCGCTGCACGCCGACGCGCTGCTGGACTTCCTCGCCCGGCGCACGCTGCCCGGGGTGGACGAGGTGCGCGACGGGACGTACCGCCGGGGGTTGCGACTGCCGAACGGCACCGGCGAGGCGGCCCTGACCCCGGCGGACGGGTACGTTGCGGCCACGCTGCGCCTGACCGACCTGCGCGACCTGGCCCCCGCCGTGGCCCGTTGCCGACGCCTGTTCGACCTCGACGCGGACCCGGTCGCCATCGACCAGACCCTCGCCACCGCCCCGGCCCTGGCCCCGGCGGTGGCCGCCGAACCCGGCGTACGCGTCCCCCGCGCGGTCGACGGCTTCGAGATCGCCGTCCGCGCCATCGCCACCCAGCAGGTCTCCCTCGCCTCCGCCCGCACCACCCTCGCCCACCTCCTCACCCAACTGCCCCCCACCCTCCCCGCTGTTGATCAGGATGAGGGCGCGTTCCTGCGGGGGTTTCCTGGTGCGGAGGAAATGTTGGGGGTGCCGGACTCGGGGTTTCGGATGGGGGCGGCGCGGCGGGAGGCGATCCGGGGGGTGGCTCGGGCGGTGGTCGACGAGGGGCTTGATCTGGCGCCGGGTGGGGACCGGGAGGAGACGGTACGGCGGTTGCTGGCGATCCCGGGCGTCGGGCCGTGGACGGCGGGCTACCTGGCGATGCGCGCGCTCGGCGACCCGGACGCGTTCCTCGCCACCGACCTCGCGGTACGCCGGGGCGCCGCTGCCCTCGACCTGCCCGACCAGCCGAAGGCCCTTGACGCGTACGCCGCCCGCTGGCGCCCCTGGCGCTCGTACGCGGTGATCCGACTCTGGCGAGCAGCGTGAACACGACCTTGGAGGAAAGCGTGCGCAGCACGATCATCGACAGTGCCATTCTCGACACCCCCGCCGGCCCGTTCGCCATCCTCGCCGGCCCGGACGGCGCGGTACGGGCCGCCGGCTTCACCCCCGATCCGGCGAACCTGCTGCCGTTGATCCACCCGAGTCTGCGCGGCGAACTCCGCCAGCGGCCCGATCTCGGTCCGGTCACCGCGGCCGTCGCGGCGTACCTCGACGGTGAGCTGACCGCGATCGACGCGGTACCCGTCGAGCAGCACACCGGCGGGGCGTTCATGTCGCACGCCTGGGACGTGCTGCGCGAGGTGAAGCCGGGCCAGCCGGTCACCTACACCGGGTACGCCGCGCTGGCGGGCCGTCCGGCCGCGGTGCGTGCCGCCGCAGCCGCCTGCGCCCGCAACGCCGCAGCCCTCTTCGTCCCCTGTCACCGGGTGCTGCGCACCGACGGGACGCTGGGCGGCTACCGCTGGGGACTGCCCGTGAAGGAATGGCTGCTCGGTCACGAAGACCGCCACTAGCTGTTGCGGGTCAGGACGTTGACGACGTGCTGCGCGTCACCGGATCTCGTTGTCGGGGTGGTCGCCGTCGTAGGACTGACGGGCTTGGGCGATGGCGGCGCGGTGTTCCAGTGACCAGTCGGCGAGTGCTTTGACGAGGTGGGTGAGGCTTGCGCCGGTTTCGGTGAGGCGGTAGTCGACCTGGGCGGGCACGGTCGGGTACACGGTCCGAAGGACGAGGCCGTCTCGTTCCAGGCGGCGCACCGTGAGGGTCAGCATGCGCTGGGAGATCCCGTCGATGGCGCGCTGGAGTTGGCGGAAGCGCCGCGGCCCATTGGCGAGTTCGACGATCACGAGAACCGACCACTTGTCGCCCACCCGGTCAAGAACGTCTCGGATGCCGCAGTCGGGGTGATGCGGCTGTCCGCATGGTTCGAGTTCGGCGGCTCCAGCGGTTACATCAGTGTGCGTTAGTGACACGAAACTGCCTCCTTGTGACCCGCCGGGCGCGGGTTCAGGATCTCACCGTAGTTACTGGAGAGAACCACGGTAGGAGACCGAACCGCAGTGATCATGGTGACCGGCGCCAACGGACAGCTCGCTTCCCTCACCCTCGCAGAGCTGGACGAGCGAGAGCTACCTGCCCTGGGAGGGAGTCGCACTCCCACCAACGCACAGCGCCACCTCGACTTCGACGACCCCGCAACCCTCGACCTCACCGACGTTTCGACCCTCGTCCTCGTCTCGGCCGGGTATGCCGAGGACGACCAGGTCATCGCGCGTCACCGGACTCTCCTCGACGCTGCAGACCGCGACGGCGTGGCCCACGTGATCTACACCAGCCTGACCGGCGCCGGGGATCACCTCGGGTTCGCACTTGCCCACCGGGCCACCGAGCAGATGATCAAGACCAGCGGGCTCGCGTGGAGCATCCTCCGCAACGGGCTGTACGCCGAGCTCTTCGGTGCCTTACTCGCCTGGGCTCCCGACGGCCTGGAATCAGCATTCGGTACCGGCGCACTCTCCGCGGTAGCGCGGGCCGACCTGGCAGCCGCCGCAGCCGTCGTCGCAAGCGAGCCGACCGCGCATGTCGGCAAGGTTTACGACCTGGTTGGCGATCCGATCACCGCCAGCGACATTGCTGAGCGTCTCGGCGCCACCCACCGCATGATCGGGCTGGGTGAGTACCGCACCCGCCTACTCAGCGACGCCAACCTGCTGCCGTTCCAGCCGCCGATGCTCGCCTCAATCGCCACCAGTGTCCGCCACGGGTTCCTCAACAACACCAGCCCCGACCTCGTGCGCCTGCTGGGTCGACCGCTCACAGATCCGCTCACCGTCGCCGCGGATACCGCGGCCGCCATGCGCCCTGGCACGCACTGACACAGATGGTTCATCGCAATGCGCCCCTGTCCGTCGAAGGCCGCCGGCGCCTGGTCGAGCGGTGCCGTGCGAGAAGGGCATCGCGATCGGCCGCCGCGGGGAAGTGATCAAGCCAAGGCTGCCGAACGCATGAAGACGAGGACCAAGCCTCCGACAACTAGTGCCACGCCGCCACGCGTCAACCATCCGGCTGAGGGCGCACACCCTCATGTTTTCGCTACCGTCGGATGGTGGCTGCGCGGAGCGACGGCGGCCCGGCCGACCGGGGCGAGGTCGGACGACATCCGCTGCGCAACCTCTGGCGGCTGCGGCACTACCTGCGCCCGCACGCCGCGCAGTTCGGCTGGCTGATGTTGGCCGGGCTCGCCGCCACCGGGGCGGGCATCGCCGTGCCGCTCGTGGCGCAGCAGGTGGTCGACGGGCCGGTGGCCCGGCGGGACCTTGCCGGGCTGTACCAGTTGGCCGGGCTCGCGCTGCTGGTCGGCCTGGTCGAAGCCCTGCTGATCTTCATCCGCAGGTGGGTGCAGTCGTCCTCCTCGGTGGCCATGGAGGCGGCCATCCGCGACGACGTCTACGCCCACCTGCAACGGCTGCCGGCGAGCTTCCACGACCGGTGGCCCTCCGGCCAACTGCTCTCCCGGATCACCAGCGACCTGTCGGTGCTGCGCCGGTTCCTCTCCTTCGGCCTGCTCTTCCTCGTCCTGAACCTGGCCACCTACCTGGTCGTGGTGGTGCTGCTGATCCGGCTGCATCCGGTGCTGGGCCTGCTGGTGGCGGCCAGCGCGGCGCCGCTGTTCCTGATCGCCCGCCGCTTCGGTCGGCACTACCACACCGCGTCGCGGCGGATGCAGGACCAGCAGGGCGACGTGGCCACCCTGGTCGAGGAGACCGCGCAGGGGTTGCGCACCATGAAGGCGTACGGGCGGGGCCCGCAGTTGACCGACCGGTTCGTCGCCGGCACCCGGGCGCTGCACGACATCGGGGTCGACAAGGGTCGCCTGCTCGCCCGTACCTCCGCCCGGCTCGACCTGGTGCCCAACCTGACCCTGGGCATCGTGCTCGTGGCGGGCACCGCGGCGGTCGCCGACGGCCGGCTCACCGTCGGCCAACTGGTCGCCTTCGTCAGCCTCCAACTGATGCTGATCTGGCCGGTGCAGTCGCTGGGCTGGATCATCGCCAACGGTCAGGAGGCGGCCACCGCCGCCGACCGCATCCAGGAGGTGCTGGACAGCTCGCCGGCCATCGTGGACGCTTCGCACGCCGTCGCCCTGCCGCGCTGCGCGGTACGCGGCCGGCTCCGCTTCGAGGGCGTCACCTTCCGCTACCCGGGCACCGCCGAGCCGGTGCTGCGCGGCATCGACCTGACCGTCGAACCGGGCGAGACCATCGCCGTGGTCGGCGCCACCGGCAGCGGCAAGAGCACCCTGCTGTCCCTGGTGCCCCGGCTGCACGACGTCGGGGCAGGCCGGCTCACCCTCGACGGGCACGACCTGCGCGACCTGCGGTTGGCCTCGCTGCGCCGGCTGGTCGCGATGGCCTTCGAGGAACCGACCCTGTTCTCCATGTCGGTGTGGGAGAACCTCACCCTGGGTCGCCCCGACGCCGGCGAGGACGAGGTGCGGGCGGCGCTCGAGCTGGCCCGGGCCGAGTTCGCGTACGACCTGCCGTGGGGCCTGCGGACCCGGCTGGGCGAGCAGGGCCTGTCGCTCTCCGGAGGGCAGCGGCAGCGGCTCGCGCTGGCTCGGGCGGTGCTCGTCCGGCCCGCGGTGCTCGTGCTCGACGATCCGCTCTCCGCGCTCGACGTGCACACCGAGGCGGCGGTGGAGTCGGCGTTGAAGGGGGTGCTGCGGGACATGACCGCCCTGCTGGTGGCGCACCGGCCCTCCACCATCGGCCTCGCCGACCGGGTGGCGCTGCTGGAGGGCGGCCGGATCACCGCCGTCGGGCCACACGCCGAACTGCTGGCCACCGTGCCGGGCTACCGCACGCTGCTCACCGCCGAGCCGCCGTCCGCGCCACCTCCCCGGACGCCGGCCGGCCCGCCGTCCTCTGAGCGGCCGGTCGAGCCGGCGTCCGACGGTTGCCCGCTGGTGCGCTCGTGACCGCCGCAGCCGCGCCGCCGCCGGCCCGTCGGCCGCCCGACCAGCCGGGGGCGGAGCCTTGCTGGCGGGGTGTCGCGTCCGATCCGCACGCCGACCGCAGCCTGGCCGAGGACACCTCCCCGGAGGCGGTGGCCCGGCTGCGGGCCCACAGCCGGGCGCTGCTGGCCGACGTGCTGCGCCCGCACCGTCGGCGGCTGGGCGCGGCGGTCGCGCTGCTGCTGGCCCAGAACGCCGCCGCCATGTCCGGGCCGTACCTGGTGATGCTCGGCATCGACCGGGCGATCGGACCGCTGCGGGCCGGTCGTCCCGGCCCGCTGGTCGCCGTCGCCGTCTCGTTCGCCGCCGCGACCGGAATCGAGTACGCGGCCCGCCGTGGCTTCCTCACCCTCTCCGCCCGGATCGGCCAGGCCGTCCTGCTCGACCTCCGCCAGCGGGTGTACGCGCACTTCCTGCGCCTACCGGTGGCCTTTCACGAGCGCTACACCTCGGGTCGGATGATCTCCCGTCTGACCAGCGACATCGAATCGATCGCCGAACTCGCCGACGGGGGCGTCGAGGGCCTGGTGATGGCCGTACTGACGATCGTCTCGGTGGCCGGCATCCTGCTCTGGCTGGACCTGCCGCTGGCCGCGGTCACCCTGCTCGCCTTCCCGCTGCTGTTCTGGCTCTCCCGCTGGTTCGCCCGGGCGTCGACCGCCGCCTACCGGCGTACCCGGGAGGCGATGGCCCTGGTCATCGTGCACTTCGTCGAGTCGATGCGGGGCATCCGGGCCGTGCAGACGTACCGCCGGCAGGCGCGCAACCAGGAGATCTTCGCCTCGGTCAACGACGACTACCGCCGGTCCAGCCGGCACGCGTTCCGCCTGATCGCGACGTACTCGCCGGGGATCAAGCTGATCGGCAACGTCACGGTGGCGGTGGTGCTCTGCTACGGCGGCGCCCGGGTGATGGACGGGCACATCGAGGTCGGCGTGCTCGCGGCCTTCCTGCTCTACCTGCGTCGGTTCTTCGACCCGATGCAGGAACTGAGCCAGTTCTACAACTCCCTGCAATCGGCCACCGCGGCGTTGGAGAAGCTCGCCGGGGTGCTCGACGAACGCCCCGAGGTCGCCGAACCGGCGCATCCCGTCCCGCTGCCCCGCCGCCCGGCCGGCCGCCCCGGCGAAGCGACCGGCGGCGCGGGTGACGGCCCGGCCGGCGGCGCGGGTGGCGGCGCGACCGGCGGCGCGGTCACGTTCCGGGCGGTCTCGTTCGGGTACCGGCCGGACGCACCGATCCTGACCGGGCTGGACCTCACCATCCCGGCCGGGCAGACCGTGGCGCTGATCGGGCCGACCGGCGCCGGCAAGTCCACCGTCGCCAAGCTGCTCGCCCGGTTCTACGACCCGCTCGCCGGCACGGTCACGCTCGACGGGGTGGACCTGCGCCAGGTGGCCGACGCCGAGCTGCGCCGCGCGGTGGTGCTGGTCACCCAGGAGACGCACCTGTTCGGCGGCACCGTGGCGGAGAACATCCGGTTCGGTCGCCCGGACGCCGACGACGCCGCCGTGACGGCCGCCGCGCGGGCGATCGGCGCGCACGACTTCATCGCGGCGCTCCCCGACGGGTACGCCACCGAGGTGCGCCGGCGCGGCGGCCGACTCTCCGCCGGTCAGCGCCAACTGGTCGCCTTCGCCCGTGCGTTCCTGGCCGACCCGGCGGTGCTGATCCTGGACGAGGCCACCTCGTCGTTGGACGTGCCGACCGAACGCCTGGTGCAGCACGCGCTCGGCACCATCCTGCGGGACCGGACGGCGGTGGTGATCGCACACCGGCTCTCCACAGTGGAGATCGCCGACCGGGTCCTCGTCCTCGACGGCGGGCGGATCGTCGAGGACGGCCCGCCCGCCGAGCTCATCGCCGACGGTGGCCGGTACGCCGCCCTGCACCACCAGTGGCGGCTGGGTATTCACGTGCCCGGCCCCGGGCCGGTGCCTACCATCGACGGATGACTGATTCGGTGAGGACGGCCCGCGCCGGTGTCCCCGAGCGCCCGACTCTGGACGGGCTCGAGGAGACCTGGTCGCGCCGCTGGCAGGAGGAGGGCACGTACACGTTCGACCGCTCGAAGGCGGCTGTCCGGGATCGCGGCGAGGTGTCAGACTCGCCGAGCCCGGATGGCCGTAGGTCGGACGTGTACGCGATCGACACGCCGCCGCCGACCGTATCGGGCGAGCTGCACATGGGACACGTCTTCTCGTACACCCACACCGACCTGGTCGCCCGGTTCCAGCGGATGCGTGGCCGGACGGTCTTCTACCCGATGGGCTGGGACGACAACGGCCTGCCCACCGAGCGACGGGCGCAGAACGTCTACGGCGTGCGCTGCGACCCGTCGCTGCCGTACGACCCGGACTGGCAGGCCCCGCAGGCACCGGTGAACGACGCCGCCCGGCGCGACCCGACCCCGATCTCCCGGCGAAACTTCATCGAGCTGTGCGAGCGGCTGACCCTCGCCGACGAGCAGGTCTTCGAGGCGTTGTGGCGCCGCCTCGGGCTGTCGGTGGACTGGTCGCTGACGTACACCACCATCGGTCCGGTGGCCCGAACCGCGTCGCAGCGGGCGTTCCTGCGCAACCTGGCGCGCGGCGAGGCGTACCAGGCGGAGGCACCGACGCTGTGGGACGTCGGCTTCGCCACCGCCGTGGCCCAGGCCGAGCTGGAGGACCGGGAGCGGTCCGGCGCCTACCACCGGCTGCGGTTCCACGCTGCCGATGGGCGCGAGGTGCTGATCGACACCACCCGCCCGGAGCTGTTGCCGGCCTGCGTCGCGCTGGTCTGTCACCCCGACGACGGGCGGTATGCGGACCTGGTCGGCGCGTCCGTGCGTACCCCTCTCTTCGGGGTCGAGGTGCCGGTGCGCGCGCACGCGCTGGCGGACCCGGCCAAGGGCACGGGCATCGCGATGGTCTGCACCTTCGGCGACCTGACCGACGTGACCTGGTGGCGGGAGCTGGCGCTGGAGACCCGGGTGGTGATCGGCCGGGACGGCCGGCTGCTGGCGGAGCCGCCGCCCGGGGTGCCGGCGCAGCCGTACGCGGCGCTGGCCGGGCAGACGGTCAACGGGGCCCGGCGGGCCATCGTGGAACTGCTGGCCGACGCGGGCGACCTGGTCGGCGAGGCGAGACCGATCACCCATCCGGTGAAGTTCTACGAGCGGGGCGACCGGCCACTGGAGATCGTCTCGACCCGGCAGTGGTACCTGCGCAACGGTGGTCGGGACGCCGACCTGCGCGAGGCGCTGCTGGCCCGGGGACGGGAGCTGCGCTGGGTGCCGGAGCACATGCTGCACCGCTACGAGCACTGGGTCGGTGGGCTGACCGGCGACTGGCTGGTCAGCCGGCAGCGTTTCTTCGGGGTGCCGGTGCCGGTGTGGTACCGGCTCGACGGCGCTGGCGAGCCGGACCGGTCCCAGCCCCTCACGCCGGACGAGTCCACGCTGCCGATCGACCCGTCCGAGGACGCCCCACCCGGGTACGACGAGTCCCAGCGCGGCGCGCCGGGCGGGTTCGTCGGCGACCCGGACGTGCTGGACACCTGGGCCACCTCGTCGCTGACTCCGCAGATCGCCGGCGGTTGGGAACGCGACCCGGACCTGTTCCGCCGGGTTTTTCCGATGGACCTGCGCCCGCAGGGCCAGGAGATCATCCGGACCTGGCTGTTCGCCACGGTGGTGCGGGCGCACCTGGAACACGGCACGCTGCCCTGGCGGACGGCCGAGCTGTCCGGCTGGATCCTCGACCCGGACCGGAAGAAGATGTCCAAGTCCAAGGGGAACGTGGTCACCCCGATGGCGTTGCTGGAGCAGCACGGCTCCGACGCGGTGCGCTACTGGGCGGCCAACGGCCGACCCGGCACCGACCTGGCCTTCGACCCGGCGCAGATCAAGGTCGGTCGGCGGCTCGCCACCAAGCTGCTCAACGCGTCGAGGTTCGCCCTCGGGCTGGGTGCCGCCGACGCGCTGCGCGCCCCGGCGACCGAGCCGTTGGACCGGGCCATGCTCGCCGAGTTGGCGTCGGTGGTGGCGGAGGCGACCGCCGCGTTCGAGGCGTACGACCACACGGCCGCGTTGCAGACCACCGAGTCGTTCTTCTGGCGGTTCTGCGACGACTACATCGAGCTGGTGAAGGAGCGCGCCTACGGCACCGGGGCCGGGGCCGACTCGGCCCGGGCGGCGCTGGCCACCGCACTCTCGGTGCAGCTGCGGCTGTTCGCCCCGGTGCTGCCGTACGCGACCGAGGAGGTCTGGTCCTGGTGGCGGTACGGCTCGGTGCACCGGGCACCGTGGCCCACCACGTACGAGGTGGGCCGGGCGATCCAGGGCAGCGAGGGTGACCCAGAGCTGCTGCGGCTGGCCGCCGACGCGCTGGGGCAGGTCCGCCGGGCCAAGTCCGAACGCAAGCTGTCGATGAAGGCGGAGGTGCCGCTGGCCGAAGCGCTCGGCCCCGCGGCCCTGCTCGACCAGCTCACCCTGGTCGTCGACGACCTGCGCGCGGCCGGCCACATCACCAAACTCGACCTGCTTCCCGATCGCACCCCCGAACTCGTCATCGCCTGCGCGTTCTGATCCGGTGCAAGGAAGGGCCCCCTATTAACGCCTGGTGTATAGAAGGGGCCCCTCCTTACACCTCAGCTGGTTTCGCCGGCGACGGAGAAGGCACGCAGACGGTCGATCGCGAGCAGGGTGAAGCCGACGCTGACCAGCGCGGTCATCACCGCCGCCAGCGGCATGGAGATCGTGGTGTGCAGCAGCTCGGTCGGGGCGAGCCGGTCGGCGAGGGCGATCACGTAGTGCTGGATGGAGAACACCCGGCTGCCGGCGAGCACGTTACTGAGCAGCCCTTCCCAGATCAGCACGTAGACCAGGCCGAGCAGCACCGGTCGCCGGGTGAGCAGGCTGGCCGCCACGAACAGCGCCGAGTACGCCAGCGCCCCGGCCGACGCGGCGACGGCCAGGGCCAGGCCGAGGCGTACCGAGTCGGCCAGCAGGCCCGCGACGAACAGCGGCGCCGCCACGGTGGCCGCGGTGACCCCGGCCGCCACCGCCAGCTTGGGCAGTACGATCTGCCAGCGTGGCAGCGGTGTGGTGAGCACGTGCACCACCGTGCCGTCGTCGATCTCGGCGCCGAGCACGCCGGTGCCGACGATCAGCGCGACCACCGGCAGCACCACGGCCAGCCCGAGGCCGACCACCACCGGTTGCCCCCAGTCCGACGGCTCCACTCCCATCCCTTGGGACAACCCGGCCAGCACCACCAGCAACACCGGCAGGGGCAGCAGCAACAGGAACCGGCGGCGGCCGAAGAGCCCGCGCGCGGTGATCCAGGCGACAGTGGACATCAGGCCTCCACCAGGTAGGAGAAGACGCTCTCCAGGGACTCGTCCTCGGGGATCAGCTGGCGTACCCGTACGCCTCGGGCCAGGGCGACCTTCGGCAGCACCCGGGTGAAGGCGCCGTAGTCGCCGGCGCGTACGGTCAGGCCGTCGCGGCCCAGCTCGACGCCGGTGACCGAGGGCTCGGCCATCAGGGCCACCGCCAACGCCCGGTCGTCGGTGGAGCGGATGGCGAAGACGTGCGGCCGGTTGGTCATCAGCCGACGGATGGTCCGGAAGTCGCCGGAGGCGGCCAGCCGGCCGGCGACCATCACCTGCACGGTGCCGGAGACCTGCTCGACCTCCTCCAGGATGTGCGAGCTGAACAGGATGGTGCGGCCGGCGTCGCCGAGCGAGTGCAGCAGCTCCATCATGTGCAGCCGCTGGCGCGGGTCCATGCCGTTGAACGGCTCGTCCAGCAGCAGCACCTGCGGGTCGTGCACCAGCGCCGCCGCCACCCGGGCCCGCTGCCGCATGCCCTTGGAGTACGTGCCGATCCGGCGATCCTGCGCGCCCTCCAGCTCGACCAGCGCCACCGCCCGCCGGGCCGCGGCCTGCGGGTCCGGCAGCTTGTGCAGCTTCGCGGTGGCCAGCACGAACTCGTAGGCGGTGAGGAAGCCGTACACCGCCTCCCGCTCGCTGACCAGCCCGAGTCGCCGGTAGACGGCCGGGTTGCGCCAGGTGGACCGGCCGTCGAGGGTGACCGCGCCCCGGGAGGGGGCGAGGAACCCGGCCATCATGTGCAGCAGGGTGGTCTTGCCCGCGCCGTTCGGGCCGAGCAGCCCGGTGACGCCGGGGCCGAGGCTCATGCTCACGTCGTTGACCGCGACCACGTTGCCGTACCAGCGGGACACCCCGGCGAGGTCGAGGGTGCTGGTGGCCGTGGCCGGCGCGGCGGCCGGGGCTGTCGTGGTCATCGTGCGGCCACCTTCCGGTAGCGGGCCAGCAGGAGGGCGACGCAGGCCGCCACGAGCGCGACGGCGACCAGCGCGTAAACCGGGCCGAAGGGGCCGAGGTCGGGGCCGCCGCCGTCCGGGTCGGTGATCAGCAGGTCGCGCATCGCCCAGAGGCCGACCCCCTGCACCAGGGTGGGCGGCGAGACGACGCCGGCCAACTGGTTGGCGGTCTGCGAGGGCAGGATCGACAGGACGCCGACGATCGGCGTGGTCATCAGGAAGACGGCGACGATCCCGCCGGCGGCGAAGGCCCGCTTGCCGGTCAGCGAGGCGACCAGCAGGCCGACCGAGGCGAAGACCACCGCCCACAGCCCGGCGTAGAGCAGCCCGGGCAGCAGGTCCAGCAGCTCGTCCCAGACCCCCCGCATCCCGTCGGCGGTGAACGCACCGCCGAGGAACATCAGCAGCTGCGGCCCACCGAGCAGCAGCCAGAGCCCGGTGACCAGCGCGAGCAGCTTGGCCAGCGGGTAGTCGGTGCGGGGCAGCGGCCGGGAGAAGTACAGCGGGAGCACCCCGCTGCGCAGGTCGCGGGAGACCAGCTCGGGCGCGGCCACCGCGACGAAGAAGATGACCAGCCAGCTCATCGCGTCGGCGAACTGGGCGTACGTCATGACCACTTCGCCGACCTGGGCGCGGATCGCGGTCACCGCGGCGGCCACCATCCCGACGATGCCGATCACCAGCCAGGGGAAGATCTTGGCTTTGGCGCTGCGCCCCAGCCCGAAGACGGTCCGCACCCCGTGCAGGTAGAGCGCGCCGACGACCTGACGACGGCCGAGTCGGGGGCCGGTGTAGCGCTGGTAGCCGATGTCGTGGATCACGCCCGTGGGCTCAGGCATGGCTGCTCTCCCTCCGGGCGAAGAGTTCGGCGACCCGGTGCCGGCGCTGGTCCAGCCGGTGCAGCGGCAGGTCCAGCTCGGCCACCGCGCCGAGGATCAGGTCGTACGTGCCCTGGTCGGCCAGCGGCACGAGCAGCAGGCGTCCCTCCCGGCTCACCGGCAGGTCGAGCGCGGCCAACCGGGCGGCCAGCGCCTCGGTGCCCTCGCTGACCTCGACGGCGAGCACGTCGGTGGCCGAGGTCATCGCGGCGATGTTGTCGGCGCGCAGCAGCCGCCCGCCGTCGATGGCGACCAGGGTGTCGCAGATCCGCTCGACCTCGCCGAGCAGGTGCGAGCAGACCAGGACGGACATCCCGAACTCGGTGCCGATCCGGTGCACCAGGGCGAGCATGGCGTCCCGGCCGGCCGGGTCGAGGCCGTTGGTGGGTTCGTCGAGCAGCAGCAGGTCGGGGTCGTGCACCAGCGCCTGGGCGAGCTTGACCCGCTGCTTCATGCCGGTGGAGTAGCCGCCCACCGGGCGGTGCCGCTCCTCGTGCAGCCCCACGTGGCGCAGCGCCTCAGAGGCCCGCTCCCGGGCGACCGTGCGCGGCAGACCACTCATTCGGCCGAGATGGGTGATCAGCTCGGCGGCGGACAGGTCGGGCGGCAGGCAGTCGTGCTCGGGCAGGTAACCGATCCGGGCGCGCACCGCCGGGGCGTCGACGGTCGGGTCGAGCCCCAGCACCTGGATCCGGCCGGCGGTCGGGGTCAGCAGGCCGAGCAGCAGCTTGATCAGCGTGGACTTGCCGGCGCCGTTGGCGCCGACCAGGCCGACGATCCCTGGCTCGACCGCGACGGTCAGATCTGACAGCGCGGTGACGCCGCCGCCGTAGACCTTCGTCAACGACTCGGTTGCGATCAGTGTCACGTCGACAGCCTAGAGAGAAGTAGCAACGCAGCGGCGCGGCTGGCCGCCCTAGGTTTCCCTGATTTGCTCCGCCGGCCACCCCTAGAGGGCCCGGGAGCGGTGGTCCTCTCGACCGATCGGCGGGCGGCTGCGAAACTGTGTGCCGGTCGCCGGAGTTGGGGGTTCGATGAGCAACGGGTGGGTGCTGCCCGACGGGGTGCTTCGGGACGCGCCGACGTACACGCCGCGTCCCGGCGAGCTCGCGGATCTGGAGCTGTTGCTGACCGGTGCGTACGCGCCGCTGACCGGCTTCATGACCCGGGCCGACCTGGTGTCGGTGAGCCGGCGTGGCCGGTTGGTCGACGGCGCGCCGTGGCAGGTGGCGGTGACGCTCCAGGTGCCCCCGGCGCTGGTTCAGCAGCTCGACCTCGACGACCCGGACCGCCGCACGATCGTGCTCACCGACGGCGAGGGCGCGCCGGCCGCGGCGCTGGAGGTGACCGACGCGTGGCAGGTGCGCGAGGGGGTGGCGGGGGTCGGCGGCGAGCTCCGTCGGCTCGGTGACGGTGGGCACGGGCCGTTCCAGCGGTTGCGACGTACGCCCGAGGAACTGCGCGCACTGCTGCCACCTGGCCGGGTGCTCGGGGTGATCGCCGACCGGCCGCTGCACCGGCCGCAGCTGGCTCAGATCGCGCACGCCGTGCGTACCCTCAGCGCGCATCTGCTGGTCATCATCCCGGTGGGTGAGGACGGCGCCGGCGGGCTGCCGCCGGAGGCGCTGGTGCGCAGCGTTTTCGCCGCCCGCGACCGGATGCCGTCGGCGACGCTGGTCGCCGTGCCGCTGGCCCGCCGGTCGGACGAGATCAGCGACGCGCTGCTGCGGGCCCGGGTCTGCGCCGCGTACGGCGTCACCCACCTGCTCTCCACCGGCGAGATGCTCTCCGGGGCCGGGCTGCGGGTGCTGCTTCCGCGCGAGCTGGCCTACGACAACCGGGACGGTCAGTGGCGCTGGCGCGAGGACATCCCGCCGCGCAACCGGCGGCTCGCCCTGGCTCAGCAGGAGATCGACGATCTGCTCGACCGGGGCTTCCCGCTGCCCGAGTGGCACACGCCGCCGGCGGTGGCGAAGGAGCTGAGCCGGGCCCGGCCGCCCCGGCGGCACCGGGGCCTGGTGGTGTTCCTCACCGGGCTCTCCGGCTCGGGCAAGTCGACCGTCGCCGGTGGCCTCGCCAACGCCCTGCGGGAGCAGGGCGAGCGGACGGTCACCCTGCTCGACGGCGACGTGGTGCGCCGCGAGCTGACCGTTGGGCTGGGGTTCAGCAAGGCGGACCGGGACACCAACGTGCGGCGGATCGGCTGGGTGGCCGCCGAGATCGCCCGGCACCGGGGGATCGCCATCTGCTGCCCGATCGCGCCGTACGCGCAGGCCCGGGCGGCGGCCCGGGCGATGGCCGTCGCGGCGGGCGCGGGTTTCCTGCTGGTGCACGTCGCCACCCCGCTGGAGGTCTGCGAGCGACGCGACCGCAAGGGCCTGTACGCGCGAGCGCGCGCCGGTCTGCTCACCGGGATGACCGGCATCGACGACCCGTACGAGGAACCCACCGACGCCGAGTTGGTGCTCGACACCACCGACCTCGGCGTGGACGAGGCGGTCCAGGCGGTGCTGCACCACCTCAACGAGACCGGCTGGGTCGAGCCGCGAATGCCGTCGGTCTGAGCAGCGATGAAGCGTACCGAGATCACGTTGGCCGACGGCCGTGAGCTGATCTACTTCGACGAGCGGGACGACGCCGTCCGGGACCAGCCGGACCGCCGGGAGCTGCCTCCTCCCCCGCCCGCCTCCCAGCTGCGCTACGACCCGCTCACCGACGAGTGGGTGGCGCTCGCCGTGCATCGGCAGACGCGGACCTTCCTCCCGCCGGCCGACCAGTGCCCGCTCTGCCCCTCCACGGCGCAGCGGCTGAGCGAGATCCCGGCCCCGGAGTACGCCGTGGCGGTCTTCGAGAACCGCTTTCCGGCCCTGAGCGGGCGGGTGGTCGAGGAGCCGGCCGAGATCACCCCGTTCACCCCGGTCCGGCCGGGCCGGGGGCGCTGCGAGGTGGTCTGCTTCACCGACGACCACCACTCCTGTTTCGCCGACCTGCCGCCGAGCCGGGTACGCACCGTGCTCGACGCGCTCGCCGACCGGACGGCGGTGCTCGGTGAGCTGGACGGGGTCGAGCAGGTCTTCTGCTTCGAGAACCGGGGCGTGGAGATCGGGGTGACCCTGCACCACCCGCACGGGCAGATCTACGCGTACCCGTTCCTTCCGCCGCGTACCCGGTCACTGCTGGCCGCGGCCCGCCGGCACGCCGAGCGCACCGGCGGGCGCAACCTCTACGCCGACGTGCTGGCCGCCGAACGGGAGGCCGGCGAGCGGGTGGTGGCGGCGAACGAACACTGGACGGCGTACGTGCCGGCGGCGGCCCGCTGGCCGTTCGAGGTGCACCTCGCGCCGCACCGGCCGGTGCCCGACATCCCGGCGCTGACCGACGCCGAACGGGACGCCTTCGGCCCGCTCTACCTGGACCTGCTGCGCCGCTTCGACGGGCTGTTCGGCACGCCCATGCCGTACATCTCCGCCTGGCATCAGGCGCCGGTACGCGTCGACCGCGAACTGGGCCATCTGCACCTGCAACTGTTCAGCGTCCGGCGGGCGGCGGACAAGCTGAAGTATCTGGCCGGGTCGGAGTCCGCGATGGGTGTCTTCATCAACGACGTCGCCCCGGAACGCGCCGCCACCCTGCTGCGCGCCGCCTGACCACCCGCCGCTGGGCGTGGAACGCAGGGCGCGGGGGGCCCGGGACAGGGCCCCCCGCAGGGAAGGGACGGCTGGCTGTGCACGACAGCCGGGAAGGCTGGCTGCTCGGCGTTCATGCCGGGCCGCGGTCACGGTCAACCTTCCGGGACGGGACTGGCATCTCGTCCCGCCAGTACAACGAGGATGCGCAGGCCCGGGTGACGCGACCTCGGCCGGGTCGGGCGATCCGGCGTACCGGAAGCGTCGAGCCCGCCGGCGCAGGGGCCGGCGGGCTCGACGGGGTGCTGCGGTGGCTCAGGCGGCCAGGCGGCGCGCCAGGTTCTCGTCGAGCGTGTTCATGAACTCGTCGGTGCTCTGCCACGGGGCGTCCCGCGAGATCAGCAGCGCGAGGTCCTTGGTCATCTGGCCGCTCTCGACGGTGTCGACGATGACCTGCTCCAGGGTGTTGGCGAACTCGGTGACCGCCGGAGTGCCGTCCAGCTTGCCCCGGTGGGCCAGGCCCCGGGTCCAGGCGTAGATCGAGGCGATCGGGTTGGTCGAGGTCTTCTCGCCCTTCTGCCACTGCCGGTAGTGCCGGGTGACGGTGCCGTGTGCGGCCTCGGCCTCGACGGTGCGGCCGTCGGGCGAGAGCAGGACCGACGTCATCAGGCCGAGCGAGCCGAAGCCCTGCGCGACGGTGTCGGACTGCACGTCACCGTCGTAGTTCTTGCACGCCCAGACGTAACCGCCCTCCCACTTCAGCGCGGCGGCGACCATGTCGTCGATGAGCCGGTGCTCGTAGGTGAGGCCGGCCGCGTCGAACTCCGCCTTGAACTCGTTCTCGAACACCTCGGCGAAGATGTCCTTGAACCGGCCGTCGTACGCCTTGAGGATGGTGTTCTTGGTCGACATGTAGACCGGGTAGCCGCGGTCCAGGCCGTAGCGGAACGAGGCCCGGGCGAAGTCCCGGATCGAGTCGTCGTAGTTGTACATGCCCATCGCGATGCCGCCGCCCGGGAAGTTGGCGACCTCCATCTCGACCGGCTGCGAACCGTCGGCGGGGGTGTAGGTCATGGTCACCGTGCCCGGTCCGGGGACGACGAAGTCGGTGGCCCGGTACTGGTCGCCGTGGGCGTGCCGGCCGATGATGATCGGCTTGGTCCAGCCCGGGACGAGCCGCGGCACGTTCGACATGATGATCGGCTCGCGGAAGACGACGCCGCCGAGGATGTTGCGGATGGTGCCGTTCGGCGACCGCCACATCTTCTTCAGCCCGAACTCCTCCACCCGGGCCTCGTCCGGGGTGATGGTGGCGCACTTGACGCCGACGCCGTGCTCCTTGATGGCGTTGGCGGCGTCGATGGTGACCTGGTCGTCGGTGGCGTCGCGGTGCTGGATCGACAGGTCGTAGTAGTGCAGGTCGACGTCGAGGTAGGGCAGGATCAGCTGCTCCCGGATCTGCTTCCAGATAATCCGGGTCATCTCGTCGCCGTCGAGCTCCACGACCGGGTTGTTTACCTTGATCTTCGCCATCGGCCGGCGCTCCTCTCGGGGGACACGTGCTTAAGCAGTACGAGCGTACTGGACCCGCCTCGACCGGGAACGCCGCGGCCACCGGTTCGCCGGACCCGGCCGGGCCCGGGGGGCTGTTACCCCGCCGGGCTCCGGGCATGCCGGCCGGCCGCGACAGCCCGGATCAGCAGGCCGCGACGGTCCGGATCAGGCGGTCTCCGGGCCGTGTACCCACTGCACCAACTGGAGGATCACCCCGTTCGGGTCGGTGACCTGGAAGAAGCGCTCCCCCCAGGGCTCGGTCTGGATCGGGGTGGTGATCGGCACGCCGGCCGCCTGAATGCGGGCGTACTCGGCGTCGATGTCGTCCACCACGAAGGCGACGAGCACTCCCTGCGCCCGCTGCGTCCGCAGGCTCGCCGGCTGGAGGCTGGCCAGCCCGGTACGCAGGAAGATCAGGTTGAAGCCGGCCCCGTCCCGGGCCAGCGAGACGAACCCGTCGGCCGCCATCTCCTCCCGGAACCCGAAGTGCTGCTTGACGAACTCGGCCGAGGCCGTCACGTCCTCGACGTTGAGCGAGATGGCCGATGCGGTGATGTCCACGCGCTCTCCTGAGAGTCGGAAACTTTTACTCCGTACATTGTACATCGTACTGCGTACGATGATTTGACCTGCGAAGATCGGAGCGTGCCCAACCACCGCACCGGAGCCGGAGATCCCGCCCACACCCTGCGACTGCTCTGGCGGCAGCCCGACGAGGGCCCGCGCCGCGGCCCACGCCAGGGCCGCACCCTCGACGAGATCGTGACGGCCGCGATCGAGCTGGCGGACGCCGAAGGACTGGACGCGGTGACCATGCGCGCGCTCGCCCAGGCCGTCGGCGTGGCGCCGATGACCCTCTACACGTACGTGCCGGGCAAGGCCGAACTGCTCGACCTGATGCTGGACGCGATCTACGCGCAGATGCCCAGGCCGGACCGTTCCGGCCAACCGTGGCGCGCGCGGGTGGCGGCGCTCGCCCGGGACAATCGGGACCTCTTCACCGCCCACCCCTGGGCCGCCGAGGTCGCCACCGGCCGCCCGCCGCTCGGGCCGGGCCTGATGGCCAAGTACGAGCACGAACTGCGCGCCTTCGACGGCACCGGCCTGGACGACGTGACCCGGGACGCCGCGTTGACCTACGTCCTCGACTTCGTCCGGGCCGCGGCTCGGTCGGCGGCCGATGCGCGGTCCGCGCGGCAGGACAGCGCCTGGACCGACGAACAGTGGTGGGCGGCGAACGCGCCCCTGTTGGCGCAGGTGCTCGACGAGCGGCGGTATCCGACCGCCGTCCGGGTCGGCGCCGCGGCGGGAGCCGCCCAGAACGCCGCCTACCACCCCGACCAGGCGTACGAGTTCGGCCTGGCCCGGGTCCTCGACGGCCTCGCCACCCTGATCCCCCCACCTGAGGTGTAAGGAAGGGCCCCTTCTTAACGCCTGCGGTATAGGAAGGGCCCCCTATTAACACCCGCGGCGGCGGGGTGCAACGGCGACGGGTGGCGGCGAGGGCCCAACGGCGAGCGCCCCGCGAAGGGGATCGCGGGGCGCTGCTTCGAGAGTGGTTCACATGCTGGAGATGTCGGCCTGCTTGGCGCGGACGGCTTCGGCGGCCTCCTTCAGGGCGGCCAGCTCGTCGGCGTCCAGGTCGGTCTCGACGATTCGCCGGACGCCGTCGCGGCCGATCTCGGCCTCGACGCCCAGGTAGACCCCGGAGATGCCGTACTCGCCGTCGACCCAGGCGCAGACCGGCATGACCTCGCCGGAGTCCTCCACCACGGCCTTGGCCATCCGGGCGGCGGCGGCCGACGGGGCGTAGTAGGCCGAGCCGGTCTTGAGCAGCGCCACCACCTCGGCGCCACCGTTGCGGGTCCGGACGACCAGGTCCTCGATCTGCTCGGCCGGCATGACGTCGCGCAGCGGCTTGCCGTTCACGGTGCTCTGCGACGGCACCGGGACCATGGTGTCGCCGTGCGAGCCGAGGGTCAGCGTCTTCACCGACTTCACCGGCACGTCCAGCGCCTCGGCCACGAAGTTGGTGAACCGGGCGGTGTCCAGCATGCCGGCCTGGCCGAGCACCCGGTTGCGCGGGAACTGGGTGGCGATCTGCGCCAACGCGGTCATCTCGTCCAGCGGGTTGGACACGACGATGACGACGGCGCTCGGGGCGTACTTCGCGACGTTCTCGGCGACCTGCCGCACGATCTTGGCGTTGGTCTCCAGCAGGTCCATCCGGCTCATGCCCGGCTTGCGGGGCAGACCGGCCGTGATGACGACGACGTCCGAACCCTCGATGGCCTCGTAGCCCTCACCGGTCGGGCTGGTGGTGATCCCGACGACCTTGGTCTCGAAGCCCTCCACCGGACGCGACTGGTTGAGGTCGAGGGCGATGCCCGCGGGCTTGCCCTCGATGATGTCGGTGATCACGACGGTGTCGAAGACGTCGTACTCGGCCAGGCGTTGCACGGTGGTGGAGCCGTAGAAGCCGGCGCCGACGACAGTGACCTTCTTACCCATGGTCGTCCCACTCCCTGTAACCAGTCGGTTTTCCGGACGGTATCAGCCATCCTGGCACCGATCAGGCGAGGGGCGGAGGGATATGACCCTTCCCTACACCTCAGCCACGTTCGGCGCGTTCGACCACGTTGGTGAGGAGCATGGCGCGGGTCATCGGGCCGACGCCGCCGGGCATCGGCACCAGCTTGCCGGCCACCTCGGCCACCTCCGGGTCCACGTCGCCGGTGTAGCGGCCCTTGCCGTCCGGGCCGATCACCCGGGTGATGCCCACGTCGACCACGACCGCGCCCGGGTTGATCATGTCGGCGGTGAGCAGGCCGGGCACGCCGGCGGCGACGATGACGATGTCGGCGGAGCGGGTGTGCGCGGCGAGGTCGAGGGTGCCGGTGTGGCAGAGGGTCACCGTGGCGTTCTCGCTGCGCCGGGTGAGCAGCAGCCCGAGCGGGCGGCCCACGGTGTTGCCCCGGCCCACCACCGCGATGTTGGCGCCGCGCAGCGGCACCTCGTGCCGGCGGAGCAGTTCCACGATGCCGCGCGGGGTGCACGGCAGCGGCCCGTCGTAGCCGAGCACCAGCCGACCCAGGTTGACCGGGTGCAGGCCGTCGGCGTCCTTGTCCGGGTCGATCAGCTCCAGCACCCGTTGCGTGTCCAGCTGCGCCGGCAGCGGCAGCTGCACGATGTAGCCGTGGCACGCCGGGTCGGCGTTCAGCTCGGCGAGGGTCTCGTCGACCTGCGCCTGGGTGGCGTCGGCGGGCAGCTCCCGACGGATCGAGGCGACGCCGACCTCCGCGCAGTCGCGGTGCTTGCCGTTGACGTACGCCTGCGAGCCGGGATCGGAGCCGACCAGCACCGTGCCCAGCCCCGGCACGGTGCCCCGTTCCGCCAGCGCCTTGACCCGCGTCCGCAGCTCGTCCTTGATCTCGGCTGCGGTCGCCTTGCCGTCCAGAAGCGTCGCCGTCACGCCTCAGATCGTCTCACGCCCGGCTCCGTCGACCACGCCGGCCGGCAACCTCGGACCAAGACACTACTTTCCGTGACGTGTCGTTCGTCACTCTGCGTGACGATGCAGGCGGTTCAACGCCGCACGGTCCGGACCCCCAGGCACGAACACCCCCAATCCGACGGCGACACCGATCAGCCGTAACTCGGTTAAGTTGGCCGACTCGCGGTGCACGACCTACCGTTGCCCGTCGTTGCGCAGAGTCACCCCAACGCCGGGCCTGACTGCGCAGCGTGAGGAGATGAGGAGGCTTAATGCGTGTTCGTAGGCTCGCTGCCTGGACCGCCCTCCCGCTCGCGGTGACCCTGGGCCTGGTGGCCTGCGGCTCGGGCGGCGATGGCGGATCCGGCGAGAGCGACCCCAACGCGGCCGTGCGGATCGAGATCGCCGAGCCGCAGCACCTGGTGCCGACAGACACCAACGAGACCAGCGGTTCGCAGGTGCTCTCCGCCCTGTTCAGCCCGCTGGTCGACTACGACGAGGCACACAAGCCGTACGAAGTGGCGGCCGAGTCGATCACGTCCGAGGACAACACCACCTGGACGGTCAAGCTCAAGGACGGCTACACCTTCCACAACGGCGAGGCAGTCACCGCCGACAACTACATCGACGCCTGGAACTACGGCGCGTACGCCCCCAACGGCCAGAACTCCAGCTTCTTCTTCGAGAAGATCGCCGGGTACGACGACCTGCAGGGCGAGAACCCGAGCGCCCGCACGCTCAGCGGCCTGGCGAAGGTCGACGACCTCACCTTCACGGTCACGCTCTCCCAGCCGTACAGCGAGTTCAAGTCGATGCTCGGCTACACCGCCTTCTACCCGCTGCCGAAGGCCGCGTTCTCCGCGCCCGGCGAGCTGACCGAGGAGTACGAGCAGGCGCCGATCGGTCAGGGCCCGTTCAAGATGAAGGGCACCTGGCAGCACGACGCCAAGGTCGAGGTCGAGCGCTACGAGGCCTACCCCGGCGAGCAGCCGAAGGTGGCCGGCGTCGAGTTCCGCATCTACCAGCAGCTGACCGCCGCGTACGCGGACGTGCTGTCGGACAACCTCGACGTGATCAAGACCATTCCGACCGAGAACCTCTCCACCGCTGCCGTCGACCTGGGCGACCGGTTCCAGCAGAGCCCCGCGTCGGCGCTGCACTTCCTCTCCTTCCCGACCTTCCAGGAGGAGTTCAGCGACCCGGACGTGCGCAAGGCCATCTCGATGGCGATCGACCGGGACGAGATCACCACGTCGATCTTCAAGGACTCGCAGCAGCCGGCCCGCTCGTTCGTCTCGCCGGTGGTCGCCGGCTACCGGGAGAACACCATCGGCGCCGCGGGTGAGTTCGACCCGGACCGGGCCAAGGCGCTGTACCAGGCCGCGGGCGGCCCGTCGAAGATCACCCTGTCGTACAACGGCGACGGCGGTCACAAGGACTGGATCGACGCCACCTGCAACCAGCTCAAGGCCAACCTGGGCGTGGACTGCGTGGGCAACGCCGAGCCGAAGTTCGCCGACCTGCTGACCAAGGTCAAGGCCAAGCAGCCGGTCGGCCTGTTCCGGCTGGGCTGGGTCATGGACTACCCGTCCATGGAGAACTACCTGGCCCCGCTGTTCAGCAGCAACGGTTCGTCGAACTACTACGGCTACCGCAACGCTGAGTTCGACCGGCTGCTCGCCGAGGGCATCAGCGCCCCCAGCGAGGAGGAGGCGATCCAGAAGTACCAGGCCGCCGAGGACCTGCTGGCGGAGGACCTGCCGGTGGTCCCGCTGCGCTACGGCCAGAACAACTTCGGGCACTCGACCAAGGTGAAGAACGTCGAGATGGACGTCTTCGACCGGATCAACCTGCTTCAGATCGAGGCCGTGAAGTAACACCACGTACGCCGGGTCGGGTCATCGCGAGGTGACCCGACCCGTCACGTGATTAGTCCATTTCCAGAGAGAATGTCAAGTATGTTCCGCTTCATCGTGCGGCGCCTGCTCCAGATGATCGTGGCCTTCTTCGGCACCACGCTGATCGTCTACGCGCTGATGTTCGCCGGTCAGGGCGACCCGATCCAGGCCCTCGCCGGCGAGCGGCCGGTCACCGAGGCGCAGCGGGCATACCTCACCGAGAAGTACCACCTGGACGCGACCGGCGTCGGCGGCTTCTTCTACCGGTACTTCGACTACCTCTCCAACCTGCTCCGCGGCGACCTGGGCGAGTCGCTGACCGGGCGGTCGATCGGCGACATCCTCGCCGCCGCCTGGCCGGTCACGATCAAGCTGGCGCTGATCGCCATCGCGGTCGCCGTCATCTTCGGCGTCACCGCGGGCGTGCTCGCCGGCATCCGGCGGGCCAGCATCTTCGACAACGCCACCCTGCTGCTGACGCTGCTGGTGCTCGGCATCCCGACCATCGTGCTCGCCCCCCTGGCGCAGTACTACCTCGGCGTCAGGTGGCAACTCTTCCCGCCCACCGCCGGCGCCGACCCCGACTTCTACGCGCTGCTGCTGCCCGGCATCGTGCTCGGCTCGCTCTCCCTGGCCACCGCGCTGCGGCTGACCCGTACCTCGGTGGCCGAGAACCTGCGCGCCGACTACGTGCGGACCGCCCGCTCCAAGGGCCTGCCGCGCCGGCGGGTGGTCAGCGTGCACGTGCTGCGCAACTCGCTGATCCCGGTGATCACCTTCCTCGGCGTCGAACTGGGGAACCTGATGAGCGGCGCGATCATCACCGAGGGCGTGTTCAACATCCCGGGCGTCGGCTTCAACCTCTTCCGCGGCATCCGCACCGAGGACGGCCCGCTGGTGGTGGGCATCGTCAGCGTGCTCGTCGTGGTCTACCTCGTCGCCAACCTGGTGGTGGACATCCTGTACGCCGTTCTCGACCCGAGGATCCGCTATGAGTGAGCGCAGCGACGTGGGCCGGCTCCGCAAGCCGAGCAGCCTGGCCGGGGACGCCTGGCGCGACCTGCGCCGCAAGCCGATCTTCTGGATCAGCCTCGCGCTGGTGCTGCTGGTGACCGCGATGGCCGCCGCGCCGGGGCTGTTCACCAGCAACGACCCGACCGACTGCGCGCTCTCCCGGCAGCACGCCGCGCCGTCCGGCGGGGCCCTCTTCGGGTACGACTTCCAGGGCTGCGACACGTACGCCCGAGCGGTCTACGGGGCCCGCGCGTCGCTGCTGGTCGGCGCCCTCTCCGCGCTGTTCACCGGCGCGATCGCGCTGCTCGTGGGGATGCTGGCCGGGTATTTCGGCGGCTGGGTCGACGCGGTGCTCTCCCGGGTGATCGACATCGTGCTCGGCATCCCGCTGCTGCTGGCCGCGATCGTGCTGCTCAAGCGGGTCTCCGTCGACAGCGCCACGGTACGCCTCACCGCGGTCATCTTCGTGCTCGCGGTGCTCGGCTGGACCACCGCCGCCCGGGTGGTGCGTTCCTCGGTGATCAGCGCTCGACAGCAGGACTACGTGGCCGCGGCCCGGATGCTGGGTGCCGGTAACGGCCGGATCATGTGGCGGCACATCCTGCCGAACACCCTCGCCCCGGCGATCGTGGTGCTGACCATCGCGCTCGGCACGTTCATCGCCGCCGAGGCGACCCTGTCGTTCCTCGGCATCGGCCTGCGGGAGCCGACCATTTCCTGGGGCATCGACATCAACAGCGGGCGGGTGCACATGCGGGAGTCGGCGACCCCGCTGGTGGTCCCGTCCACCTTCCTCGCGCTGACCGTGCTGGCGTTCATCATGCTCGGCGACGCCATCCGGGACGCCTTCGACCCGAAGCTGCGGTGATCACATGCGAGCGCGAGGAGTGAGCGCAGCGAGCCCCGCAGTCACGAGCGAAAGGTAGGCCCATGAGCCAACCCACACCGGCCTCCGCCACCCCACCCGGCGGTCACCTGCTCGATCTGCGCGACCTGCACGTCGAGTTCCGCACCCAGGAGGGCGTGGCCAAGGTGATCAACGGGGTCAGCTACCACCTCGACGCCGGCGAGACGCTCGCCGTGCTCGGCGAGTCCGGCTCCGGCAAGTCGGTCACCGCCCAGGCCATCATGGGCATCCTGGACAGCCCGCCGGCCCACATCAGCGCCGGCCAGATCCGCTACCGGGGCCGGGACCTGCTGAGCCTGCCCGAGGAGCAGCGCCGGCAGGTGCGGGGCAAAGAGATCGCGATGATCTTCCAGGACGCCCTCTCCGCGCTGAACCCGGTCTTCCCCGTCGGTTGGCAGATCGGCGAGACGCTGCGCCAGCGGCTCGGCATGTCCCGCGCCGACGCCCGGCGCCGGGTCGTGGAGCTGATGGAGCTGGTGCAGATCCCGGCCGCGAGCACGCGCCTCGGTGACTACCCGCACCAGTTCTCCGGAGGCATGCGCCAGCGGGTGATGATCGCGATGGCGCTGGCCATGGAGCCGAAGGTGCTGATCGCCGACGAGCCGACCACCGCGCTCGACGTCACCGTGCAGGCCCAGATCATGGACCTCCTCGCCGACCTGCGGCGCGACCTGGACATGGCCATGATCCTGATCACCCACGACCTCGGCGTGGTCGCCGACGTCGCGGACCGGATCGCGGTCATGTACGCGGGCCGGATCGTCGAGCACGCCGACGTCCGCTCGCTGTACCGGGCGCCCGCCCACCCGTACACCAAGGGGTTGCTGAATTCGATCCCCCGGCTGGACCAGCGCGGCGGGAAGCTCGCCACGATCCGGGGCCTGCCGCCCAACCTGATGCGCATCCCCAGCGGCTGTCCCTTCCACCCCCGGTGCCCGTACGCGCAGCAGGTCTGCGTGGACGTGGTGCCGCACGACCTGGTCCTCGGCGACGGCCGGACCAGCGCGTGCCACTTCGCGCAGGAGGTACGTGATGACCGCACCAGCTAGCCCCGGCAAGGTGCGGGGCGAGACGATTCTCTCCGTCGACCACCTGGTCAAGCACTTCCCGATCACGCAGGGGGTGCTGTTCCGGAAGAAGGTCGGCGCGGTCCGGGCCGTCGACGGGGTGAGCTTCGAGCTGCGTCGGGGCGAGACGCTGGGCATCGTCGGCGAGTCGGGCTGCGGCAAGTCCACCCTGGCCCGGCTGCTGATGCGGCTGGAGCGCCCGACCGCCGGCCGGGCCACCCTGGCCGGGCGGGACCTGTTCGCCGCCTCGGGATCCGAGCTGCGCCGGATCCGGCGCAACATGCAGATGGTCATGCAGGACCCGTACACCTCGCTGAACCCCCGGATGACCGTGGGCGACATCATCGGCGAGCCGTTCGAGATCCACCCGGAGGCGGCCCCGAAGGGCAGCCGCCAGCGCCGGGTCCAGGAACTGCTCGACGTGGTCGGGCTGAACCCGGAACACATCAACCGCTACCCGCACCAGTTCTCCGGTGGCCAGCGGCAGCGCATCGGCATCGCCCGGGCGCTCGCGCTGCGGCCCGAGGTGATCGTCTGCGACGAGCCGGTCTCCGCGCTGGACGTCTCCATCCAGGCGCAGGTGATCAACCTGCTGGAGGAACTCCAGGACGAGTTCGGGCTGTCGTACATCTTCATCGCCCACGACCTGTCGGTGGTGCGGCACATCTCGGACCGGGTCGCGGTGATGTACCTGGGCCGGATCGTGGAGATCGGCACCGAGGACGAGATCTACCAGCGGGCCACCCACCCGTACACCCAGGCGCTGCTCTCCGCGGCCCCGGTGCCGGACCCGGACGCCCGGGAGCACCGCAGCGTCATCCGGCTGCACGGCGACGTGCCGTCCCCGGCGGACCCGCCGTCGGGCTGCCACTTCCGCACCCGCTGCTGGAAGGCGCAGGAGATTTGCGCGATCCAGGACCCGCAGGCGGTGCCGCGGGCCGCCGACCCGCATCCCTCCGCCTGTCACTTCGCCGAGGTACGCCCCACGGCGATCTGACCACGCCGGGTTCCGCCTGATCGGCCCCGATGCCGGTTTCCCGTTGCTGAATACATACTCGTTATGCATACTCGGTATCCGTGACCGCTTGGGATGAACCGCACACCTCGCTCGCTGCCGGACGCAGCAACCGTCCACCCCGCGACACCGGCCCATCCCGGATCGGACCGCCACGTACCGAGCCCGCCTCCGGGCCGGCGCCCAGCGGCCCGGCACACGTGCTGGAGATCCGCAACGCGTACCGGACGCACGGCAGCGGCGACACGGCGGTGACCGCGCTGGGCGGCGTCAGCCTCATCGTCCGGCCCGGCGAACTCGTCGGCGTCATGGGGCCCTCCGGCTCCGGCAAGTCGACGCTGCTCAACCTGGCCGGCGGGCTGGACCGGCCGACCCGGGGCGAGGTGTGGGTCGAGGGCGAACGCCTCGACACCCTCGACCGTGCCCGGCTCGCCGCGCTGCGCCGACGCTCGATCGGCTACGTGTTCCAACACCTCAACCTGCTGCCCGGCCTCACCACGGTGGAGAACGTGGCGCTGCCGCTCGAACTGGACGGCGCCTCCGTACGCCAGGCCCGCCGCCGCGCCGCCGCCGCGCTCGACGAGGTGGGCCTGGCCGATCTCGCCCAACGTTTCCCGGACGAGCTCTCCGGCGGCCAGCAGCAACGGGTCGCGATCGCCCGAGCGCTGGTCGGTCGGCGCCGGCTGGTGCTGGCCGACGAGCCGACCGGGGCGCTCGACTCACAGACCGGCGAGGCGGTGTTGCGGGTACTGCGCGCCCGGGTGAACGCCGGAGCCGCAGCCATCCTGGTCACCCACGAGGCGCGCCACGCAGCCTGGGCCGATCGGGTGGTGTTCATGCAGGACGGGGTGGTCACCAACACCTCCGGCCCGTTGCAGCGGCCCGAATGGCTGCTGGACGGGACGACCCGATGAGCCGCATGTCGGACGCTCTGGTCTCCTGGCGCACCGCCCTGCGTATCGCATGGCGCGAGACCCGCCGGGCCAAAGGGCGCAGCGCGCTGGTGGCGGCGATGATCGCGACGCCCGTCCTGGCGCTCAGCGCCGCCGCCGCGTCCTACGACATGTTCCAACTCACCGACGGCGAACGGGTGGAACGCTCGCTCGGCGCCGCCGACGCCAGGGTGACCTGGGACTACGAGGGCGCGATCGAGCAGAGTCCGACCGGTGACCTGTTGACCGCCACAGGTGTCCACCGGAGCGCCACCGCCGATCCGGAGCCGGCGACCACCGATGAGGTGACCGGTGCCCTGCCCGCCGGCAGTCGGGTCGTTCCGGTCTGGGACGAACAGCGGTGGGACTGGCGGACCGCCGACGGTGTCGGCCCCGTCCCGTCGTACGGGCTGGACCTGGCCGACCCGGTCACCGAGGGGATGGCGCGCCTGCGGGCCGGGCGCGCGCCGACCGCCGGGACCGAGGTGGCCGCCAGCGAGGCGGCGCTGCGCCGGCTCGGCGTGGACCTGGGCGGGACCGTCGAGCTGGCCGAGGGGTCACGGCGGTTCACGGTGGTCGGCATCGTGGAGCTCCCGGACAATCTCGGTGCGGTCATCGTGCTGCCTCCGGACGCTCGCACCGACCCGCCGAGCGCGTGGCTGGTCGACGCACCGGCCCCGGTCGGCTGGGACCAGGTCCGGCAACTCAACGACGTCGGCATCCTGGTGCTCTCCCGGGCGGTGGTCCTCGACCCGCCGCCGGTGCAGCAGGCCCCGCAGTCGGAGGTGGACGCCCAGACCGTCGCCATCGGCGTCGTGCTCGGCGGACTCGGCGCGATGCAGATCGTGCTGCTGGCCGGACCGGCGTTCGCCATCGGTGCGCGGCGCCGCCAGCGCGACCTCGCCCTGGTGGCAGCCAATGGCGGCAGCCCCGCCCACCTGCGCCGGATCGTGCTCGCCGACGGCGTGGTGCTGGGCCTGCTCGGGGCCGTCGCCGGCATCCTGCTCGGCGCGGTGCTGGCCGTCGCCGCGCGTCCGCTGGTCGAGGAGCACCTGGCCCAGGCACGGGCCGGCGGGTACCGGATCTTCCCGCTCGCCCTGCTCGCCGTCGCCGGGCTGGCCGTACTCACCGGGGTGGCGGCGGCGCTGGTGCCCGCGTTCGTGGCGGCACGGCAGAACGTGGTCGTCGCGCTGACCGGGCGGCGGGGCGCGACCCGGTCCCGGCGACGGTGGGTGCTCCTCGGCCTCGTACTCACCGTCGGCGGCACCGGGCTGGCGGCGTACGCCGCTGTCCACGTGTCGGCGAACCTGCTCCTGGCCGGGTTGGTGTTGACCCAACTCGGCCTGGTGCTCTGCACCCCGGCCCTGGTCGGCCTGCTCGCCCGGCTGGGCCAGCACCTGCCGCTGACGCCGCGGATCGCGCTCCGCGACGCCAGTCGCAACCGAGCGGCGACCGCTCCGGCGATCTCCGCCGTGATGGCCGCCGTCGCCGGCACCGTCTGCCTGGGCGTCTACCAGAACAGCAGCGACGCCCGGTCGACCGAGGCCTACCGTCCGAACACCCCGCCCGGCCACCTCACCGTGGTCAACCCACTCGGGCCGGAACAGCGGGCGATTCCCGCCGCGCGACTCGACGCGATCGCCGACACGACTCTGGCCGCCACCGAGGTGGCCGAAATCCGGGTCCCGGGCTGCCCCGGCTGGGATCCCGGCACCTGCCCCAATCCGTTCGTCGAGGTGGTGCTTCCGCCACAGCAGCGGTGCCCCTTCTTCGACACCCAACGGCCACTCACCGCGCAGGAGCAGCGCCAGGCCCGCGCCGACGCCCGCTGCCAGTCGACCCAGGAGACGTACTCGCGCAGCTACGCCGGGCTCGTCGTCGACGACGGCGAGGCACTGTCACCGCTCACCGGGGCCCACGGCGACGACCTCGCCCGGGCCGTCGCCACGCTGCGGGCCGGCGGTGTGGTGGTCACCGATTCCCGGTACGTGGTGAACGGCACGGTGACGGTGCAGCCACCGACGGTGCCGACGCAGGGCGGGCCGCTGAAGGGAGGCGAACAGCCGGCCGCCCTCACGCTGCCGGGACACGCCCTGACCACCGGTATCCGGTCGGACCGGGCGATCATCTCGCCGAAGGCGCTGGCCCGCGCCGGGCTCGTCGACCACCAGTGGGGCTTCGTGATCGCCGCGCCGGCTCCCGACGCGGCAGCGGAGGACCGCTTCCGTGCCGAGCTCACCGCACTCGCCACCGGCCTGGGGGTGAGCGTGGAGCGGGGTCCGGCGCCGTCGGACGACCCGACCCTGCTCATCCTGACCGTGGCGGCCGGGCTGATCACCCTCGGCGCGGTCGGGATCGCGACCGGACTCACCGCTGCCGACAGCCGACCCGACCTGTCGATCCTGGCCGCCGTCGGCGCCAGCCCCCTGGTGCGTCGGAAGCTGTCGCTGAGCCAGTCCGGCGTGATCGCCGGACTCGGGTCAATGCTCGGCATGAGCATCGGCCTCGTGGCGATCGTCGCCATTCTCACCACGATCAACCAGGCGTACCTGGCAACCTGGCCCGGCGCGGACCCGTACCCGATCGTCGTCCCGTGGTCCATCCTCGGCGTGCTGGCCGTGGTGCCGCTGGTCGCCATGCTCGGCGCCGGAACGCTGACCCGGTCCCGCCTACCCATCGAACGCCGACTCGACTGAGTGGGACCGACAACCGCACCGGCGAGCTGCGGCGGCCCCGTCACCACGTCGGGGGCCGCCGCAGCGTACCGGAATCAGTGGAAGAAGTGCCGGGTGCCGGTGAGGTACATGGTGACGCCGGCCTGCTTGCAGGCGGCGATCACCTCCTCGTCCCGGATCGAGCCGCCCGGCTGCACGATCGCCCGGATTCCGGCGTCGATGAGGATCTGCGGGCCGTCGGCGAACGGGAAGAAGGCGTCCGAGGCCGCGACCGCGCCGCGCGCCCGCTCGGCACCGGCCCGGCTGACCGCCAGCCGGGCCGAGTCGACCCGGTTGACCTGGCCCATCCCGACGCCGACCGTCGCGCCGTCACGGGCCAGCAGGATGGCGTTGCTCTTCACCGCGCGAACCGCCCGCCAGGCGAAGGCCAGGTCGGCCAGGGTCACGGCGTCGGCCGCCTCGCCGGTGGCCAGCCGCCAGGTCGCCGGAGCGTCGCCCTCGGCGTCGATCGCGTCGCGCAACTGCACCAGTACGCCGCCGGTCACCTGCCGCCACTCGGCCGGCAACGGCTGGAACTCCGGGGCCCGCAGCAGCCGGATGTTCTTCTTGGCCTGGAGCACCTCGACCGCACCGGGTTCGTACCCGGGCGCCACCACCACCTCGGTGAAGATCTCGGCGATCTGCCCGGCCAGCTCGACCGAGACCGGCCGGTTCACCGCGATCACGCCGCCGAACGCGGAGACCGGATCGCAGGCGTGCGCCCTGCGATGTGCCTCGGCCACGTCCGTGCCGACCGCGATGCCGCACGGGTTGGCGTGCTTGATGATCGCCACCGCCGGCTGGTCGGCGAAGTCGTTCGCCGCCCGCCACGCGGCATCCGCATCGACGTAGTTGTTGTACGACATCTCCTTGCCGTGCAACTGCTCGGCCTGGGCGAGCCCGGACGGGCTGGCCGGGTCGGCGTAGAGCGCGGCGGCCTGGTGCGGGTTCTCGCCGTAACGCAGCACCGCCTGCCGGCGCAGCGCCTGCCCGGCGAACTCCGGCCAGCCGTCGGCGGCCGGGGCGAGGGTGGCGGCGAACCAGTCGGCGACCGCCACGTCGTACTCGGCGATGTCCGCGAAGGCCCGGGCGGCCAGCGCCCGGCGCTGGTCCAGGGTGAAGCCGCCGGCATCGAGCGCGGCCAGCAGCATCGGGTACGCGGCCGGATCGGTCACCACCGCCACCGACGCGTGGTTCTTGGCGGCGGCCCGCACCATCGCCGGCCCGCCGATGTCGATCTGCTCGACGCACTCCTCCTGGCTCGCGCCGGAGGCGACGGTGGCCTGGAACGGGTACAGGTTGGACACCAGCAGGTCGATCCCGGCGATGCCGTGCTCGTCGAGCTGGGCGGCGTGGGCGTCCCTGCGCAGGTCGGCGAGGAGCCCGCCGTGGATCTTCGGGTGCAGGGTCTTCACCCGGCCGTCGAGGATCTCCGGAAAGCCGGTCACCTGCTCCACGGCGGTCACCGGCACACCGGCGCCGGCGATCGTCGACGCGGTGCTGCCGGTGGAGACGATCTCGACGCCGACGGCGTGCAGCGCCCGGGCCAGCTCGGCCAGGCCCGTCTTGTCGTAGACGCTGACCAGTGCCCGCCGGATCGGGCGGCGCCCGTTCTCAGTGGAACTCACTCCAACGTGACCTTTCTTCCGGTGATCGTCCAACCTTCACGGACCAGCCGGCCCACCTGCTCGACGAGTTGCTGCCGCTCGGCTTCCTTGATGCGCTCGGTGAGCGTGTCGATGTCGTCGTCGTCGCGCACCGGCACCGCCACCTGCGCGACGATCGGGCCGGTGTCCATTCCGGCGTCGACGAAGAAGAGGGTCGCCCCGGTGACCTTCACGCCGTAGGCGAGGGCGTCGCGCGGGCCGTGGATGCCGGGAAACGCCGGCAGCAGGGTGTTGTGCGTGTTGAGGTAACGGTCGCCGAAGGCGGCGAGGAAATCCGGACCGACCAGCTTCAGGAAACCGGCGGAGATGACCAGGTCGGGCCGGTGCTCGGCGACCCGCGCGGTGAGCGCGGCGTCCCACTGCTCGCGCGTCGGATGGTCCTTGACCCGCTCCACGAAAGTGGGTACGCCGGCCGTGGCGGCCCGGTCCAGCCCGACGATCCCGTCGCGGTCCGCGCCCACCGCGACCACCCGTGCCCCGTACGCCGGGTCGGCGGTCGCGTCCAGCAGGGCCTGTAGGTTGCTCCCGGAGCCGGAGACGAGGACGACGATTCGGGCGGACTCGGTCACCGGCCCACCCTATCCGGCGAACGATGGCCGTCCGGAGGCTGGGCGGGGGCCCTTCGCGGATCACCGGACTCGCGCGGACCGGGTACGCTGCCGGTCGCCCGGGATCGGCACGCCTGCGGCCCGCACCCCTGCCACGAACACACGTGAGGAGCTCTCGCCATGCAGCCCGGATACCCCTCTCAGCCCCCCGCGCAGGTCGACAACAACATGACAATGTCGATCGTCGCGATCTTCCTGTTCTGGCCACTGGCCATCCCGGCGATCATCAACGCCTCGAAGGTCAACCCGCTGCTCCAGCAGGGAGACTACGCCGGCGCCCAGGCGGCGGCGGCCGAGTCGAAGAAGTGGTCCAAGTGGGCCCTGATCGTCGGCCTCAGCCTGTGGGGCATCAGCCTGCTGTGCTGCCTGGGCAGTGTCGTGCTCAGCGCGGCCAGCAACAGCGCCCTGGGCTACTGAGCCGGATGCAGCCCGACAACCCCGGTCAGGACCCGTACGGCCAGCAGCCGCCATACGGGGATCCGACCGCTCCGCCCCCGGCCAACCCGTACGCGCCGCCACCGGCAAACCCGTACGCCCCACCCCCGGCCAACCCGTACGCGCCGCCGACCGAGCAGGGCACACCGCCGGCCGACCCGTACGCCCCACCCCCGGCCAACCCGTACGCCCCGCCGGCCGACCCGGGCACGCCGCCGGCCGACCCGTACGGTCAGCAGCCGCCCGCCCCGGGGCAGCCGTACGCCCCGCCGGCCTCCCCGGCGCCGTACGACCCGTACGCGCCACCGCCCGTCGGCCAGCCCCCGGCGTACGGCCAGCCCCCGGCGTACGGCCAGCCCTACCCGCCCCCGTACGCCCCGCAGCCGTACGGCGGCACGCCGATGTATCCGCATGCCGGCTTCAGCGGGCCGGGCGGCGGGCAGCAGAACACCCTCGGCCTGGTGGCGATGATCCTCGGCATCGCGTCGATCCCGTTGAACTGCTGTTACCTCGGCATCCCGTTGGGGTTGGCCGCGGTGATCACCGGCTGGCTGGGCAAGCAGAAGGTCGTCCAGGGCCTGGCCAGCAACTCGGGGCAGGCGCTCGCCGGTCTGATCTGTGGCGCGGTCGGCCTGGTGCTGGGCCTGCTGAACATCGTGCTGATGATGGTGAACTTCACCCTGCCGCTACAGCCCTGAGCGAACTGGATTCGAGGGGCGTCCCGGAGCACGGGACGCCCCTCGACCGTCTTTCCAGTCGAGCGCCGACGGACAGGTCAGCTGGCGCGCCGGGTGAGCCAACGGGTGGCCGCGGCGCCGAGCAGCGCGCCACCGCCGATGACCAGGGTCGCCGCGAGCGCCACCTGCCAGCCGACCGGACCGACCTCGGTCAGCCGACCCGCGCCGAGTGGCCCACCCGACGCCTCGGCGACCGCGCCGATCAGCAGGCCGGTCACCGGCCCGGCGAGCGCGGCCGGCGAGAGCAGCGAAGCCCAGCTCAGCCGCGCCCGCCCGGTGGCGGTCGACCGGAGCACCCGGCGGGCGAGCAGCCAGCCGACGGCCACCCCCACCAGGGCCGGGAGGGCGAGGATCGCGATCGCCCAGAGGGTGTCGACCGGCCCGCCGGGGAGCCCGGCGAACAACGGCAGGGCCGGCAGTGCGCCGACCGAGACCTCGCTGGTGCGCACCGCCGTGTCGGTGCCCACGGCGAATCCCGGGCCGAGCAGGTAGCTGGTCGACCAGACGGTGGCGTTGGGCACGTAGGCCAGGCTCACCAGGGTGATGCCGGCCTGCCCGGCCACGCCCGTGCGGTAGGCGCCGATCAGGTCGGCCGCGTCGCCGCCGCCGGTCGCCACGGCCAGTCCCGCCACGGCCGCGCCCGCGCCGAGCAACGCCAGCCCGGCCACCAGCCCGGCCTGCACCCCCTCCCGCAGCGGCACCGGCACCCGGGCCGCGAGCACGTCGGTCACCCGACTGGTGCGGGCCGCACCGACGCCGGCGGCGAGGGTGCCGAGGACGGCGAGCGTCAGCCCGGCCCGCACCGGCGACACGCCGGGCCCGCCGGTCCGGAGCAGCATCGCGGCAAGCACACCCAGCAGGGCGTACGCGACGCCGACCGCCACCGCGGCGACGAGCGTGCGGCCCGGTGACCGGCTGCCGCGGGCGCCGATCGCGCGGGTGACGTGCACTCCGGCGCGGGTGAGCCGCCACACCGCCAGGGCGGTCACCGCGAGTGGCGTCAGGCCCAGCGGGCCGGCGTCGGTGGCCAGCGGCACCCCGTGCCCGAGCAGCCAGCCGGCCGCCCCGACGCGTACCGCGCCGAGCAGGCTGGCGGCACCCTCGCTGAGCTGGAACAGCCAGAGCACGAGGGCCACCGGCAGCCAGGAGGTCAGGGCGGCCCCACCGGCGGCGACCAGCGCGGCGACCACGAGCGGCGCGTGGCTACGACCGGTGGGCTCGTCGCGCGGCAGGGGCACCCGACGCGGTGGACCGGCGCGGCCAGGCGGCCGGGCACCGGTCCCCCGGCCGTCGGTGGCCCGGCGAGGCTGGTCAGGGGTGACAAAGGACATCGGCTCTACTCTGGCATGCCGCGTCGGCGTCGGCTGTCCGACACGGGCCCACCGAAGGGTTTAGCGACACCGGCAAGAGGTGGTGGCGGCTAGATCCAGGCGTGATGGCCGCCGTGCCTGGGGATGCCGCCGTGCCTGGGGATGTGGACGGGCGCGAGTTGCGGCATCCTGCGCGCAAGGCCCGCGAGTTGCCGCATCCCGCGCGCAAGGCCCGCGAGTTGCGGTGCCCTGTGCGACGGGCCGGTTGCGGACGTGGTCTCATCGCCCGGCCTCCGAAATCCAGGATCCGCCCCGCCACCCCCGCCCTCTTGCCGGTCGCTCTGATTCGGCCTGATCGGGTGTGACGCCGCACGGACCGGTCTAGCCTCGGCAGGAGGGGCCGTGGCCCACTGATGTCCGGAGGGAAGCCGTGAACGCTCCGTATCCACCACCCCCACCGCCGCCCGCGGGCCGGGACCGCACCACGCTCTGGGGCGTGCTGGGCATCGTGACCGGGCTGCTCTGCTGCGGTGTCCTCGGCATTGTGTTCGGCTGGCTGTCGATCCGCGACGCGCGACGGTACCGGCAGTCGCCGGTGCTGGGCTATGTGGCGATCGCCGTGGGTGTGCTCAACATCGTCGTCAGCCTGATCCTGCGGGCGACCGGCAACTACCCGTACTGGAACCGCTGAGGGGTCGACCGCGCGGTCGACCCCTCAGCGGCACGTCGAGCCCGGTCAGCCGGCGGACATGATCTCGCGCATCAGCCTCGCGGTCTCGGTCGGCGTCTTGCCGACCCGGACGCCGACCGCCTCCAGCGCCGCCTGCTTGGCGTCGGCGGTACCCGCCGAGCCGGAGATGATGGCACCGGCGTGCCCCATGGTCTTGCCGGGCGGGGCGGTGAAGCCGGCGATGTAGCCGACCACCGGTTTGGTGACGTTGGTCTTGATGAACTCGGCGGCCCGCTCCTCGGCGTCGCCACCGATCTCACCGATCATCACGATGGCGTCGGTGTCCGGGTCGGCCTCGAACGCGGCCAGCGCGTCGATGTGGGTGGTCCCGATGATCGGGTCACCGCCGATGCCGACGCAGGTCGAGAAGCCGATGTCCCGCAGCTCGTACATCATCTGGTAGGTCAGCGTGCCGCTCTTGCTGACCAGGCCGATCCGGCCGGCGCCGGTGATGTCGGCCGGGATGATGCCGGCGTTGGAAGCACCCGGGGAGGCGATGCCGGGGCAGTTCGGACCGATGATCCGGGTCTGCTCCCCCTTGGCCACGTTGTACGCCCAGAAGGCGGCCGTGTCGTGCACCGGCACACCCTCGGTGATCACCACGGCCAGCGGGATCCCGGCGTCGACGGCCTCGATGACCGCGCCCTTGGTGAACTGCGGCGGTACGAAGATGACGGTGACGTCGGCGCCGGTGTCCTTCATCGCGTCGGCGACGCTGGCGAAGACCGGCAGCTCGGTGCCGTCGAAGTCGACGGTGGTGCCCGCCTTGCGCGGGTTGACGCCACCGACGACGTTGGTGCCGGCGGCGAGCATCCGCCGGGTGTGCTTGGAACCCTCGGAACCGGTCATCCCCTGGACGATGACCTTCGAGTCCTTGGTCAGCCAGATAGCCATGTCGTCAGACCCCCGCAGCCGCCAGCTCGGCGGCCCGCTCGGCCGCGCCGTCCATGGTGTCGACCCGCTCGATCAGCGGGTTGTTCGCGCCGTCGAGGATCGCTCGACCGGCCTCGGCGTTGTTGCCGTCGAGCCGGACGACGAGCGGCTTGGTGACCTGCTCGCCCCGCTGCTCCAGCAGGGCCAGCGCCTGCACGATGCCGTTGGCGACCGCGTCGCAGGCGGTGATGCCGCCGAAGACGTTGACGAAGACGCTCTTGACGGCCGGGTCGGAGAGCACGATCTCCAGGCCGTTGGCCATCACCGCGGCGCTCGCGCCACCGCCGATGTCGAGGAAGTTGGCCGGCTTGACGTTGCCGTGCCGCTCACCGGCGTAGGCGACCACGTCGAGCGTGGACATGACCAGGCCCGCGCCGTTGCCGATGATGCCGACCTCGCCGTCCAGCTTGACGTAGTTGAGGTCCTTCTCCTTGGCGGCCTGCTCCAGCGGATCAACGGTGGCCTGGTCGACCAGGGCCTCGTGGTCCGGGTGCCGGAAGCCGGCGTTCTCGTCCAGCGAGATCTTGGCGTCCAGCAGCAGCAGCTTGCCGTCCTTGGTCTTCGCCAGCGGGTTCACCTCGACCAGGGTGGCGTCCTCGGCGACGAACGCCTTCCACAGACCAACGGCGATCTCGACGACCTGGTCGGCGACCTCGGCCGGGAAGCCGGCGGCGGTGACGATCTCGCGGGCCTTGGCCTCGTCCACGCCCTCGACCGCGTCGATCGGGGCCTTGACGACCCGCTCCGGGGTCTCGGCGGCGACCTGCTCGATGTCCATGCCGCCGGCCACGCTGGCGATGCAGAGGAAGGTGCGGTTCGCCCGGTCGAGCAGGTACGAGAAGTAGTACTCGTCGGCCACGTCGGCGGTCACCGTGATCATGACCTTGTGGACCGTGTGGCCCTTGATGTCCATGCCGAGGATGTCGGTGGCGCGGGCCACCGTCTCCTCCGCGCCCTCGGCCAGCTTGACGCCGCCGGCCTTGCCTCGCCCGCCGACCTTCACCTGCGCCTTGACGACCACTCGGCCGCCGAGGCGCTCGGCGATCGCGCGGGCCTCCTCCGGGGTCGTGGCGACGCCGCCGGCGAGCACGGGCAACCCGTGCCGCTCGAACAGGTCCCGCCCCTGGTACTCGTACAGGTCCACGATTGCGCGTCCCGTCCCGTCTCTGCGGCGCACCGTCGCGCCGCCACCAAGCGTATGGAAAGAAAACAGTGCAACGCCTGACATCAGTTGAACTTGAAGCAGGCCGGTGAACCCGCACCAACCCGAGCCGCGCGACGCTTGCGCAGCCGCGGTTCGACCCTACGGTCCGCCGGAGCGTACGGAGGGTTGGAAAGGATTCATTGGCGGCAGCCTAGCGATGCCGGCACGGCCGGCAACCGATCGGGTGCGCGGTGTGCGGTAATCCACAGCCCCGGCCCACGCTGCGTCACCGGGCCGCAGCGGAGCCGGCTGGCGTCACCCGTTCGGGCAGTCTTGCCCGGGCCGACATCGCATGTCGGGTGCCGTGCGTAACCCTCCGCAGAGGGCGTCGTTGAGTCAGGTGTCGGCGCGCTGAGCAGCGTGAAGACGCGAAAAACGGCCGATGCCCTGTCGGTCGAGGGGTGGCGGCGGGGCATCGTGCATAGAGGGGCCGGGCGTGTGAGGGGTGCGTCCGGCCCCTCCCCCTTTGCGTCCGCCGTCGATCCGGTTCGCGGACGGTTCGGTCAACCGACCGGCTGGGTGACGTTCTCCCGGACCCACTCCACGATGGACTGGGTCGTCGCGCCCGGCGTGAAGATCCTGGCCACCCCGAGCCGCTCCAGCTCCGGGATGTCGGCCTCCGGGATGATGCCCCCGCCGAAGACCACGATGTCTCGGGCATCCCGCTCGTCGAACAGCTCCAGCACCCGACGGAACAGTGTCATGTGCGCGCCGGAGAGCACGGACAGGCCGACCGCGTCGGCGTCCTCCTGGATCGCGGTCTCCACGATCTGCTCCGGCGTCTGGTGCAGGCCGGTGTAGATGACCTCCATGCCGGCGTCCCGGAGCGCGCGGGCCACCACCTTGGCACCACGGTCGTGGCCGTCCAGGCCCGGCTTGGCGACGACGACCCGAACACGAGAGCTCATCTACGCATCCCCTTTACCAGCTCCGCGGGATCCAGCTGAACGAACGGTAACCCGCCCGGACGGGGGCGGGAAACGGGGGCGGGAACGGGGGCGGGCCGCGTCAAGCCGGACGACTCCGCCGTTCGGTCAGGGTGCGCGACGAACGGCCGATAACCAGGGCACCCCTCCAGCACTCTGAGCTATGACAATAACGGACGGATTTGGACAGAACGGAGCAGCGAATTCGGCGTTCCGGCTTGTGACTCGACTGGTGGTTGGCTAACGTGTGCACGGTTGTCATCAGGCCTACGGACGGGTGACGACGCGATCAGCCGCCGTTCGGTCCCTGACCTGGGCGCCGGCCGGATCGCATCGGGACCCCGACAACGGAGGGTATGCGTGCGCCAGCGCCTGTCGTCTGAGCCGGATAGATATCGCGGTCGCCGCCGCGTACCCACCCCCCCACGCAGCCGCTACGCGGCGGTCGTCACCACCGCCTTCGTCGGTGCCGGCCTGGTCGCCCTGGGCGCCAGCGCACTGCCGGACGCCAAGGACGTCAGCCCGTCGGTCCTCGACGAGCTGCGGCAGGCCTCGATCAGCAACCAGGGCGCGGCGGACCGCGCCGACTCCGCCGAGCGGGCTTCCCGCGACAGCCGGGTCGGCCCGGAGAGCCAGACCGACACCGGAGCCTGGCTGCTGCCCCTGCAGGGTTACGACTTCAACTCCCCGTACGGCATCCGCTGGGGCAAGCTGCACACGGGCGTCGACCTGGTCGCCCCGGAAGGGACCCCGTTCGTCTCGATCCACGCCGGCACGGTCACCAAGGCCGGCTGGTTCGGCGGGTACGGCAACGCCGTCATCGTCCAGCACGCCGACGGCAGCGAAGCGATCTACGGGCACTCCTCCGCCGTGAGCGTCCGCGAGGGTCAGCAGGTCAAGGCCGGCGACCAGCTCGGCCTGGTCGGCAACACCGGTCACTCGTACGGTTCTCACCTGCACTTGGAGATCCATGTCAAGGGCGAGCCGCTCGACCCGGTGCCGTGGCTGGAGGAACGCGGAGTGGACATCAAGCTACAAGTCGAGGCAATCTACAGCGAGGTAGTCGAGGACTGACGCCTGGTAACGCCCGCTGCCCGCCCGGATCGACCGATCCGGGCGGTTTTCTTGTGCCGCCGGACCAGGAAAGTATCTCAGCTCACAGGCGCGAATGTGGCGCAGGCCATGGCCCACCGTGGACCCCGATCCGGTCAGTCGGCGACAACGACGGACAGACCCGGACGGGGCGCGACGCCCGGCGCCGGCACCCGCACCACCCCGATACCCAGGGCGTACCGGACCGACACCAGGATTTCGACGTCACGTACCACTCGATCCAGTGAGGTCCCGTCGTGCAGGACGACAGCTCCACCCCCAACCGGAAGAACCCCGACGCCCCGGCCCGGCACCGGCGCCGTGCCGGCTCGCGTGACCGTCACCTGGTCAGCCGTGTCGGCTCGCGTGGCCGTCACCTGGTCATCGGTGCGGTCGCCCTGGTCGGGCTCGGCCTCGTCGGGGTCGCCGTGGCCAACCGCGACGACCGTCCCACCCCCAGCCCGGTCGCCCACGACGCGCAGGCCCGGGCCGAGGCCGCCGAGCGCGCCGACCGGTCGGCCCGTGAACCGGCCGCTCCCACCACGCCGGTGAGCCCGACGCAAAGCCCATCGGCGAGTCCGGCCGCCAGCGCCAGCCCGAGCACCAAACCCAGCCCGAAGGCCACCAGGACCGCCAAGGCCACGCCGAAGCCGACCGCGAGCAAGGCACCGAAGGTGTCCTGGGTGATCCCGATGGCCGGTGCCACCATCACCTCGTGCTACGGCCCTCGCTGGGGCACGCTGCACGCCGGCATCGACTTCGCGCTACCCGCCGGCACCCCGGTCCGCGCCGCCTTCGGCGGCACCGTGACCAAGGCCGGCGACATCGGCGACGGGTACGGCATCTCCGTCTTCGTCGACCACGGCAACGGCTACTTCACCCACTACGCCCACCTGAGCACGGCCAGGGTGAGCGTGGGCGACAAGGTCAACACCGGGCAGACCATCGGCCTGGAGGGCTCCACGGGCGACTCGACCGGCCCGCACCTGCACTTCGAGGTGCACCAGGGGCAGATGTGGAACCAGATCGACCCGGCGCCGTTCCTGCGCGCCCGGGGCATCGACGTGGCCTGCTGACCTCCGTCGGCGAATCAGCGGCGACGGAGACGTCTGATCACGTGTCGACTGACACCGGCTCGTAGGTGTGCCGCACCACGCCGTTGCGGAACACCGTGCAGTCCTTGAGGTTCATTCGGATGCGGCCGAGGCCGTGGAATGGGCGGGCCTGCTCGTTCCACACCACCGGGTGGACCCAGAACTGCACCTCATCGACGAGACCGTGCTGGACCAACGCGAAGGCGAACTCGCCACAACCGTAGGTCAGCAGGTTCCCGTCGTGCCGGGTCTTGAACTGGCGCACCTGCTCGACGAGGTCGCCCTTGATGAGCGTCGCGTTCCAGTCGAGCGGCTCGGCCAGGCTGGTTGCGGCGACGTACTTGGGGAGGCTGTTCACCCGGTCGGCGAAGCGGCCGGTGCTCGACATCCAGATGGGGGCGAGGGCCTCGTAGGTCTTGCGGCCGAGCAGCATCGCGTCGGCCAGGTTGAGCTCGTCCTCTGCGGCGGTCTCGTGCTCACCGTTCGGCTCGTACCACCCGATCGACGGACCGATGCTGGCGTCCGCGGACAGCTGGACGCTGATGATTGCCTTGCCCATCAGCCTTGTCTCCTTTCGTGTCGGGGTCCGGCTGTGGTCAGGCGAGCTTCGCGAGGTATGCGGCCAGCGCGTCGTACGACTCGCGGGCGCCGTCGGCCATGCCGGAGGACACCATGTCGTCGCGATCCTGGGTGGTGTCGAACCGGGTGACGCTGGTGACGGTCGTCCTGCCACCTTCCTCCGTCAGTTCCAGGGTCTCCACGCACACGTGCCCGGGCATGCCTTCGCACTCGAACGTCTGGACGATCCGTTCCGGTGCCTGGATCTCCCGGTACTCACCGCGAAACGCGTACTGACCGTCCGGGGCGTGTTCGACGAAGCGGTAGCTGCCACCTGGGCGGAAGTCCATCTCGCAGTCGAGTGGGTTGCCCCGGCCCCACCAGTTCCTGAGGTGCTCACACTTCGCGTGCGCCTCGAACACCAAGGCACGCGGCGCGTCGAACACCCGCACCATCCTGACCTCCAGGTCGGACGGCAGAGTCACCGTCAGGTTGCCGCTCATGTCATTCCTCCTGTCACGTTTCAGGCTGCTGGAGCTGTCGCAGGTATTCGCCCAACGTGTCGTACCGCTGTTCCCAGAACCGCTGGTAGCCGGCGACCCAGTCGGCCACCTCACGCAGCGGCTCCGCGTCGAGACGGCACGGCCGCCACTGCGCCTCCCTGCCACGGCTGATCAACCCGGCCCGCTCCAGCACCTTCAGATGCTTCGAGACGGCCTGGAGGCTGATCGGGAACGGCTCGGCGATCTGGTTGACCGTCGCCTCACCGTCGGCAAGGCGGGCCAGGATGGCCCGCCTTGTGGGGTCGGCGAGTGCGGCGAAGACCTCGCTGAGCCGATCCACTGCCACTCCTTCTCAACCGTCTGGTTGATTAACCTACAGGTTGAATATGGCCCGCCGCTGCGCCTCGTGTCAAGCCCTCCAGGAAATGACCGTCAGAGCTTCTCGATCGGGGCGTGCCGCAGCACCAGCCACAGTGTCTGGTCGCCGAAGTCGATCTGCGCCCGCGCGCCGGGGCCGTGGCCCTCCACGGTCACCACCCGGCCCAGTCCGTACCGCTGGTGGTTCACCCGGTCCCCGGCCGTCACCTTCGGGCCCTGGGGAAGCTCGCTGGCGGTGGCCAGCCGGCTGCCGTCCACGCCGAGCTTCCGCGCCAGCTGGGTGGCCCTGGGCGTGCCGCCGGTGAAGGCGCCGCCGCTCACCCGCTCGGCGCGACCACCCACGCCGCCACCGGCACCACCCCATGAGGTGTACGACCCCTCGGTCCGCTCCCAGCGAACCAGCTCGGGCGGCAACTCCTCGACGAACCGGGACGGCGGATTGTAGGCCGGCTGCCCCCAGGCCGAGCGGGTCACCGCCCGGGAGAGGTAGAGCCGCTGCCGGGCCCGGGTGATGCCGACGTACGCCAGCCGCCGCTCCTCCTCCAACTCCCGGGTGTCGCCCAGCGAGCGCAGGTGCGGGAAGACGCCGTCCTCGAGGCCGGTCAGGAAGACCACCGGGAACTCCAGGCCCTTCGCGGTGTGCAGCGTCATCAGGGTGACCACACCCGGGTAGGGCTGGGCATCATCTGCCTCGGCACCGTCAGGTGCCGAGCCGGGCTGCGCAGGGATCTGGTCGGCGTCGGCGACCAGCGCGACCTGCTCCAGGAATCCCGCCAGGGTGGCCTGCTGGCCCTCCACGGCCGTGGCCTCGACCCGTTCGGTGTACTCGCGGGCGACACTGACCAGCTCCTGGAGGTTGTCGAGCCGCCCGGCGTCCTGCGGGTCGAGGCTCTCCTCCAGTTCGGTCAGGTACCCCGAGCGGGTCAGCACCGCCTCCAGCACCTCCTCGGGAGTGCCGTCGGCGGCCAACTCCCGAACGGAGTCGAGCAGCGCGACGAACTCGGCGATGCCGTTGGCCGCCCGGGTGGAGATGCCCGGCGCGTTCCTGGCCTGCCGCAGCGCCGCGCCGAAGGAGATCCGGTCGCGGCTGGCCAGCGCCTCCACGCACGCCTCGGCGCGCTCGCCGATGCCCCGCCGGGGCGTGTTGAGGATCCGCCGGAGGTTGACCGTGTCGTCGTCGTTGACCACCGCGCGCAGGTAGGCCAGCGCGTCGCGGACCTCCTTGCGCTCGTAGAAGCGCACCCCGCCGACGACCTTGTACGGCAGGCCGACCCGGATGAACACCTCTTCGAAGACCCGGGACTGCGCGTTGGTGCGGTAGAAGATCGCCACGTCACCCGGGCGGGCCTCCCCCGCGTCGACCAGCCGGTCGATCTCCCGGGTCACCCAGTCCGCCTCGGCGTGCTCGGTGTCGGCCACGTAGGCGACGATCGGCTCGCCGGCACCGGCGTCGCTCCACAGCCGCTTCGGCTTGCGGGAGGTGTTGCGGTCGATCACCGCGTTCGCCGCGTTCAGGATGGTCTGCGTGGAGCGGTAGTTCTGCTCCAGCAGGATGGTGCGGGCGTCGGTGAAGTCGCGCTCGAACTCGAGAATGTTGCGGATCGTCGCGCCCCGGAAGGCGTAGATCGACTGGTCGGCGTCGCCGACCACGCACAGCTCCGCCGGTTCGAGCCCCTCGGTGCCGGAGACCAGCTCCTTGATCAGGACGTACTGCGCGTGGTTGGTGTCCTGGTACTCGTCGACCAGCACGTGCCGGAACCGGCGACGGTAGGTCTCGGCGACGTGCGGGTGCGACTGGAGCAGGTGCACCGTCGTCATGATCAGGTCATCGAAGTCGAGCGCGTGCGCCTCGCGCAGCCGTCGCTGGTAGAGCGTGTACGCCTCGGCCAGCGCCCGCTCGTTGGGCCCGTTGGCCCGGGCCGCGAAGGTCTCCGGGTCGACCAGCTCGTTCTTCAGGTTGGAGACCTGGGCGGCCAGGCCGCGCGCCGGGTAGCGCTTCGGGTCCAGGTCGAGTTCGCGGGCGACCAACTGCATCAGCCGACGCGAGTCGTCGGCGTCGTAGATCGAGAACGTCGACTTCAGGCCGGCGTGCCCGTGCTCGGCCCGCAGGATCCGTACGCAGGCGGAGTGGAAGGTGGAGACCCACATCAGCCGGGCGCGCGGACCGACCAGGGCGGCCACCCGCTCCTTCATCTCGCCGGCGGCCTTGTTGGTGAAGGTGATCGCGATGATCTCGCCGGGGTGCACGTCCCGCGCGGCGAGCAGGTACGCGATCCGGTGGGTCAGCACCCGGGTCTTGCCGGAACCGGCGCCGGCGACGATCAGCAGCGGCGAACCAGCGTGGGTGACCGCGTCCCGCTGCGGGCCGTTGAGGCCCTCGACCAGCTCCAGCGGATCGAGGCGGCCGGGCACGGTCCGGTGCGCCGGGGCGGACTCGGACGGGGAAATTTCAAAGAGAGGATGCATCGCAAGCCGAGTCTATGCCGTAAGGAGAGGCCCCCTATTAACGCCTCCGGTAGAGGAAGGGGCCCTTGTTAACACTTCCCTTGCGCGCCACCCGGCCGGGCGGCATACTCGACGACGTGTTCGATCAGCGCTGCTACTTTTTCTACGGCACCGGGAGTCCGGCTGCCGTGGGTCGCACCTGATCGACAAGACCTGCCAAAGCCCCGGGCTCCTCGGAGTCCGGGGCTTTCTCGTCCCGGGATCCGGGCACCGGGCACCAGACCCTGAAAGGTACCCGAAGATGACAGACGTGATGGAGCAGAGCGGCGCCCCGGCCGGACCCGACGTGACCTCGAACGGCGGCGGCCCGGCCGGTGGCCCCGGGGCCGAGTCGACCAACCCGGGCACCGGCACCACGGAGCCGGGCGCCGCCGCCCGGATCGCCGAGATCCGGGTACGGATCGACGAGATCGACCGCGCCCTCATCGAGCTGTGGCAGGAGCGGGCCGAGCTGTCCCGCGAGGTCGGTACGACCCGGATGGCCTCCGGCGGCACCCGACTCGTGCTCTCCCGTGAGCAGGAGATCCTGGAACGCTTCCGCTCCGCTCTCGGCGCCGACGGCGTCCAGCTCGCCCTGCTGCTCCTGCGGGCCGGCCGCGGCCCGCTCTGATCACCGCGTCGCGGGCCGGGCGCCGGCCAGCCGGGGCACAGCACAGGACCGGGGCGCCGGCCGTTGATGACGGCCGACGCCCCGGATCATTGAGGAGGCACTACCTTCACCGCCGCTCCCGGTACGGATGGTCGGGGTCGACGGCGTCTGTGGGGCTACTCCGTCGCGTGCACCACGTCGCGTACCTCGGCGAAGTGGCAGGCGCTCGGGTGGCCGGACTTCTCCCGGATCTGAAGGAGCGGCTCCTGCTCGGCGCAGATGTCCTGGGCTTTCCAGCAGCGGGTGCGGAATCGGCAGCCCGACGGCGGATCGGCCGGCGACGGCACATCGCCGGTCAGCACGATCTGGTCCCGCTGCCCGCGCAGCTTCGGGTCGGGCACCGGCACCGCCGACAGCAGCGCCTGGGTGTACGGGTGGGTGGGGGTCTCGTAGATCTCGTCCTCGGTCCCGATCTCCACGATCTTCCCGAGGTACATGACCGCGACCCGGTCGGCGATGTGCCGGACCACCGACAGGTCGTGGGCGATGAAGATGTACGACAGGCCCAGCTCGTTCTGGAGCTTCTCCAGCAGGTTGATCACCTGCGCCTGGATGGAGACGTCCAGCGCGGACACCGGCTCGTCACAGAGGATGATCTCCGGGTTGAGCGCCAGCGCCCGGGCGATGCCGATGCGCTGCCGCTGACCGCCGGAGAACTGGTGCGGGTAGCGGTTGATGTGATCGGGGTTGAGACCGACCAGCTCCAGCAGCTCCTGCACCTTGGCCCGCCGCTTGGCCTTGGGCACCACGTCCGGGTGCACCTCGAACGGCTCACCGATGATGTCGCCGACGGTCATCCGCGGGTTCAGCGAGGTGTACGGGTCCTGCATCACCAGCTGGATGTTGCGCCGGCCCCGGCGCCGCTCCTCGGCGCCGACCCTGGACATGTTCTTGCCCTGCACGAACAGGTCACCGGAGGTCGGCGTCTCCAACCCGACCAGCATCCGGGCCAGCGTCGACTTGCCGCAGCCGGACTCGCCCACGATGCCGAGCGTCTCGCCCCGGCGCAGCTCCAGGTTGATCCCGTCGACCGCACGCACCGCGCCGTACTGCTTCTTGAAGACGACCCCCCGGGTCAGCGGGAAGTGCTTGACCAGGTTCCTGGTCTCCAGCACCAGATCACTCATCGCCCTTGACCTCCTTCCAGAAGTGGCAGGCGGCCGTCCGGCTCGGCGACACCTGGTACAACGGCGGCACCGGGTCCTCGCGGCAGACCTCCTGCGTGTACCGGCACCGGGGGTTGAAGGCGCAACCCGGCGGGATGTTGGTCAGTGCCGGCGGCAGGCCCTTGATCGCGCTGAGTTCCTGGCCCTTGAGGTCCAGGCGCGGGATCGACTCCAGCAGGCCCTTGGTGTACGGGTGAGCCGGGCTGGCGTAGATGTCGTCCACGCCGGCTTCCTCGATGACCCGGCCGGCGTACATGACCGAGATCCGGTCCGCCACGTCGGCCACCACACCCATGTCGTGGGTGATCAGCACCAGGCCCATGTTCCGTTCCCGCTGCAGCTCGGCCAGCAGCGCCATGATCTGGGCCTGCACGGTCACGTCCAGCGCGGTGGTCGGCTCGTCGGCGATCAGCACCTCGGGGTCGAGGGCCAGCGCCATCGCGATCATGACCCGCTGCCGCATGCCGCCGGAGAACTGGTGCGGGTAGTCGTTCACCCGCTGCCGGGCCGCCGGAATCTTGACCAGGTCGAGCAGTTCGACGGCGCGCGCCTTGGCGTCCTGGCGGGACATCCCGCGATGCATGCGGAACAGCTCGGCGAGCTGGAAACCGACGGTGAAGACCGGGTTCAGCGCGGAGAGCGCGTCCTGGAAGATCATCGCGATCCGGTTGGCCCGCACCTTGCGGCGTTCGGACTCCGGCAGCTTGAGCAGGTCGACGCCGCGGTAGAGGATCTCCCCACCGGTGACGAAGCCGGGCGGGCTGTCCAGGATGCCCATGATCGCCTGAGCGGTCACGCTCTTGCCGCAGCCGGATTCGCCGAGGATCGCCCGGGTCTCGCCGGCCCGAAGGTCGAAGCTCACTCCGTTGACGGCGTGCGCGATCCCGTTGCGGGTGCGGAACTCCACGTGCAGGTCCTTGACCTGCAGCGGCAGCGCGTTCGGGTCGACGCCCGCCAGCGCTTCCATCTTGACGTTCACATCAGTCATGACGGCTCACCGGAACTTCGGGTCGAGGGCGTCACGCAGGGCGTCACCCATGAGGATGAAGGACAGCACCGTGCCCACGAGCAGACCACAGGGGAAGAGCAACAGCCACGGGTCCTCCAGGAAGTAGACCTGGTGGGTGCTGATCATGATGCCCCAGGACTGTGCGGGCGGCTGCAGTCCGACGCCGAGGTAGGTCAGCGTCGCCTCGGCGGCGACGAACGAACCGAGCACGATGGTGGCGTACACCAGCATCGGGGCGATCGCGTTGGGCAGGATGTGCCGGAACATCACCCGCCCGTTGCGGGCACCGACCGCCTTCGCGGCCTGCACGTAGTCCAGGTCCTTCGAGGAGATCACGCTGCCTCGGATGATCCGGGCGATCACCGGCCAGGTCAGCAGGAACAGCACCATGGCGATGGTGAACTCGTTCTGCCGCTTGATGACGGTCAGGAAGACGATCGCGCCGAGCAGGAACGGCAGCGACAGGAAGACGTCCATCACCCGGGAGATGATCGTGTCGACCCAGCCGCCGTAGTAGCCGGCGAGCAGGCCGAGCGAACCACCAATGATGATCATCGTACCGGTGGCCATGATCGCGATGATCATCGAAGGCCGGGCGCCGTAGATGGCGTGCGAGTAGTAGTCGCACCCGAGAATGTCGGTGCCGAACACGTGCTCGCCGCCCGGGGAGAGCCGGGACCGGTCGGTGGTGCAGTCCCGAGGGTCCTGACCGGTCCACAGCTTCGGAAACGCCGCCATGGAGCCGACCGCGAGAATGTAGAGACAGGAGAGCACGAAGACCGGGTCGCGCACCAACTGCCGCCGGGCGTCCGCCCACAGGCTCGCGCTGCGCTCCCTCCCGCCGGTGGCCGGTTGGTCCGGCAGCGGACCGCCGGCGCCGACCGGTCCGCCGCCGACCGCCGTGCCTGCGCTCGTCAGATCACTCATGCCGACACCTCGTTTCGCTCTGGCCTGCCGTGGGCGGGGATCTCCCGCCGGTCACTTGCCGCGATGCCGTCACTCATAGCGGATCCTCGGGTCGAGTACGGCGTACAGAATGTCGACCAGCAGGTTGGCGAGCAGGACGACCAGCACCAGCATGGTCACCACGCCGATCACCACCGACGACTCGCCGGTTCGGGCGGACATCGTCACCAGCCGACCGATGCCGGGCACGTTGAAGATCGTCTCAGTGACCACGGCGCCGGCCATGGCCGCGCCGATGTCGACACCGAGGAAGGTGATCACCGGGATCAGCGAGTTACGCAGCGTGTGTACGCCGATGACCCGCTTGTTGGTCAGCCCCTTGGCCTTGGCCGTGCGCACGTAGTCGGCCCGGACGTTCTCCATGATGCTGGTCCGGGTGAGCCGGGCGGTGGTGGCGAGCGAGACCGAGCCGAGCACCATGCCTGGGATGATCAGGCTGGCGAGGGGGTAGTCGGGCTTGAACACGGGGCTGAACACCCCGACGGAGATCAGGTCCGGGATCCAGTCCTGCCCGCGCAGCACGTTGCCGAACTTGACCCCGACGAACTCCCGCACCACCAGGCCGAGCACGAAGATCGGCACCGAGATGACGAAGACCGTGCTGATCTTCACCATGTAGTCGAGGAAGCTGCCGCCGCGCAGACCCGCCAGCACACCCGCCGCGATGCCGACGACCGCCTCGAAGACGATCGCGATCACCAGCAGCTTGAGGGTGAACGGGATGGCGTTCGCGACCAGGTCGGTGACCTCCTGCTGGCGCAGGTTGATGCCGAAGTCGAAGTTGAAGAAGATGCCGTGGAGACGGTCGAAGAAGAGGCCGAGCTCGTAGCCCGAGCCCAGCAGGCCTCCGCCGTCCTCGGCCGCACGCCAGAGGCATGGGTCGCCCTTACGGTCCAGGCAGGGGTCGCCGTAGCCGAGCCGCTCGGTGATGGCTTGCAGCAGCGCGGGCGGTGGGGTCCGGTCACCGAAGAGCGCCCGCACCGGGTTTCCGCTGAACTGGATCGCCAGCGAGGTGATGTAGTGAAGCAAGAACATGGTGCCCAGCACAGTCGGGATGAACTGGAGCAACCGTCGGATGACGTAGCGCCCCATCTCGGGGTCTCCTCTCGGCGCTGACGTGGCGGCAACGATCACCCTGGTGGGGTGACCGTTGCCGCCACGTCGTGTTACGGCTGGATCAGGAGGTCGATGCTCAGTTCTTCTTCAGCGAGGTCGCACCGTAGTCGGCGTCCGCGACCTTGTTCCAAACGAACTGGTCCACGTTCTCGCTGTAGACCGCCCCTTCCTTGCGCCACCACATCGGGATGACCGGCAGTTCCTCGCCCAGGATGTCCTCCGCCTTCTGGTACGACGGGATGGCAGCCTGCATCGACTCGGCCGCGTCGCCCTCCTTCAGCAGGGCGTCGACCTCGGCGTTGCTGTAGCCCGCGTTGTTGCTGCCCGCGCCCGTGCCGTACAGCGGGTACAGGAAGGTCTCCAGGAACGGGTAGTCCGGGCCCCAGCCGAGCCGGAACGGACCGGTGAACTTCTTCTTGTCCGCGGTCTCCAGGTACTCGGCGAACTGCAGGTTGACCTTCAGCTCGTAGTCGATGTCCAGCGCGGCCTTGATCTGGTCACCGACCGCCTGCAGCCACTGGTCGTGGCCGGCACCGGCGTTGGCCCACAGGATCAGCTTCTTGCCGGCCGGCCAGCCGCCGGCCTCGGCGAGCAGCTGCTTCGCCTTGTCGACGTCCTTGCTGCAGTACTGGCAGACGTTCTCCCGGGCACCCTCGAAGCTCGGGGCGACGAAGCCGGTGGCCGGAGCGTTCCGGCCGTCGAAGACGGCGTCGATGATGGACTGGCGGTCGATCGACAGGGAGAGGGCCTGGCGGATCCGCTTGTCCTTGAAGTCGTCGTTGTAGGTCGGGAAGCCGACGTAGGTGAAGCTGTCACCGGCCATCTCGAACATCCGGTCGCCGTACTGCTGCTTGGCCTCCTTGTAGCGGGCCGGCGGCAGGGTGTACATCACGTCCAGCTCGTTGGCCTGGAAGGCGGCGTATCCGCCGTCGACGTCCGCGAAGATGCGGTACTCGATGCGGTCCGGCTTGCCGGGCTCGCCCTTCCAGCTGTCGCTGCGGACCACGTTGATCGCAACGTTGTGCTGCCAGCTGCCGTCCATCTTGTACGGGCCGTTGCCGATCGGGGTCTCGTTGCACTTGGCGATGTCGTCGACACACGCCTGGGCCATCGGGAAGAAGCCCGGGTAGCCGATCGTGGTCGGGAAGCCGGAGAAGGGAGCGTCCAGCTCGACGGTGAAGGTGAGGTCGTCGACCTTCTTCAGGCCGGAGAGCTCCTTGGTCGCCGGCTCCGGGGCCTTCTTCGGGCCGTCGCCGTCCGGGTCCTCGGGCTGGAGGTCCTTGACGCCGACGATCCGCTTCATGAAGTAGCCGTTGTTCTGGGCGTTCGGCCCGTAAGCGGCGTAGTTCCACGACCGGATGAAGGCGTCGGCGTTGACCGGCTCGCCGTTGTCGAAGGTGTAGCCGCTCTTGATCTTGATCTTCCAGAGCTTCTGGTCGGCCGACTCGACCGACTCCGCCAGGTCCATCTCGACCGCGGAGGTATCGGCGTTGTACTTGACCAGACCGCGATACAGCTGGCGGATCACGTACAGCGACGGCTCGTCGTCACCACCGGAGGGCGTCAGGAACGCCGGCTCCGCGTTGTAGACGCGCAGCGTGCCGCCGGCCTGGCCGGCGTTGTCGCTGTCGCCACCGCTGCCACAGGCAGTGGCCAACATGGCGGTGGCGGTCGCTGCGACCGCCACCTTCAGGAATTTCCCGCGCATGGGAGTGCCTCCTCAGGGCGCTCGGCTCACGAGGGGGTGTGAGTGCCTGCCACTGTGACACCCAATGCGCCCAAGCCGAAAGGCGTGTTATCAAGCCGATACCCGCCCGGGACGGGGTCGACATCCACCCGGAGTCGATTTCACGGCCCGCCGGATGCATGGTATGAGCTGCCCGTCAACGGATTTTTACGCCTGAACGGCCGATTGGCAGGACGGCACCGGCGATCACCTCGACAACCCGGACCAGAACGTGATTCGCACCACTCTGCCCAGCATGCTATCCGGCCGGACAGGTGGATTCCAGCCGGGAGTCACACCAACCGTCGATCCGCCGCCCACCTGGACAGTTCGTACCGGTTGGACATCTGAAGCTTGCGGAGCACGTTGGAGACGTGCGTCTCGACCGTCTTGATCGAGATGTACAGCTCCCGGGCGATCTCCTTGTACGCGTACCCCCGGGCGAGCAGCCGCAGCACCTCGCGTTCCCGGTTGGTCAACTGGTCCAGCTCAGGGTCGGCGACCGGCGCGTCCGGACGGGCCGCGAAGGCGTCCAGCACGAACCCGGCCAGCCGCGGGCTGAACACCGCGTCACCGTCGGCCACCCGGCGGATCGCCGCAGCCAGCTCGTCCGGCGAGATCGTCTTGGTGACGTAACCCCGGGCGCCGGCCCGGATCAGCCCGATCACGTCCTCGGCGGCGTCGGAGACGCTGAGCGCCAGGAAGCGCACCTGGGGGTGGCTGCGCCGCATCGCCTCCAGCACCGCCCGGCCGCCGCCGTCGGGCATGTGCACGTCGAGCAGGACGACGTCCGGTCCGGTGGCCGCGATTCGGGTGATCGCCTCGGCCACCGTGCTCGCCTCGCCCACCACCTCGACGTGCGCGCCCAACTCGGCGCGTACGCCCGCGCGGAACATGGCGTGGTCGTCGACCAGGAACACCCGTAGCCGCTCCGGCCCGGTGCCCGCCGGTTCGACCGGTCGCGTGGACTGCTCGGCCATCATCTGTCCCTTTCCGCCGTGGCCGAGTCCCGGCTGATCGGCAGGATCAACCGGACCTCGGTCCCCTCCCCCGGCCGGGAGCGGATCTCCGCCCGGCCGCCGTGCCGCTTCATCCGCCCGACGATCGAGCCCCGCACGCCGTGCCGGTGATGTTCCACCGTATCCGGGTCGAAACCCGCGCCCCGGTCCCGCACGAAGACACTCACCTGCTCGGGCTCCACCTCGGCGTACAACGAGACGGTCTGCACCCCGGCGTGCCGCGCGGCGTTGACCAAGGCCTCACGGGCCGCGGCGACCAGCGCGCCGACCCGCTCGTCGGTCTCCCGGTCGCCGACCACCACGGCTTCGACGGTGATCGCGAAGGTGTCCTCCACCTCGGCGGCGGCCTGCTCCAGCGCCGCCGCGAAACGTTCGGTCGGGGACGCGGTGGGCTTGTAGAGCCAGTTACGCAGCGACCGCTCCTGGCCACGGGCAAGTCGCTGCACGGTCTTCACGTCGTTGGCGTTGCGTTGGATCAACGCGAGGGTGTGCAGCACCTGGTCGTGCACCATCGCCGCCAGCTCGGCCCGCTCCTGCTCGCGGATGCGTCCCTCGCGCTCCGAACGGAGCTGGTTCCAGGTCCGCCAGAGCACCGGCGCGGCCACCACTCCGACGCCCGCCAGCCCGACCAGCGCGAAGATGATCCCGTTGACCACGGCATCCAGGTTCTGCGCCGGGGAGTAGACGGCGGCGACGCCGATTATGCCGACCGCGACCAGCACCCCGCCGCCGACGAAGCGGAGCACGAACGCCCGCCGGTCGCTCTCCTCGATCACCGCGCCGAGCCAGGGCACCGGCATCGACTCGCCCCACTGGCGCCGCCGCTCCGGCGCCGACTGGTGCCAGATCACCCCGGCGCCGACCGCGATGATGGCGACCAGCCAGCCCGCGGTGCCGGCCGCGCCGATCGAGTCGAAGACCAGGACCTGAAGCAGGAGTACGCCGAGCCCGATCGCGACGAACGGGAGCAGTTGCCCGATGTCCCGGCGGGGCGGTACGGCGGTGTCGCCGGGGCGTACCGGGACCACGGCCCAGAAGGCCGCGTAGAGCAGCAGGCCGAGCCCGCTCAGCCCGAGCAGCACCATGAAGGCGACCCGAACCCGGAGCACCGGGACGCCGAGATGCTCGGCGATGCCGGCGGCCACCCCGGCTGCCATCCGGTGCTCGGCAGCGCGGTAGAGGCGGGGTGGTTGGCTGACGGCGCTGATCGTGGGCTCCCTGGTCAGGACGGGTCGGGGCGGACGGCGGTCGAGGTTGCGGCCCGGTCCCGATAGTCACACGTGGCGTGGCCGCCCGACCACGGGGACGCCCCGGACATTCCGGCGGGCCGGATCTCAGGGTGGGGTCAGGGTCGCCTCCGGAGGACGCTCGGGCCCTGCGCGCAGCAGGATCGGAGACATGACCGACGATGCTGCTGCGCGGCCGGGTCCGACGGAACCGGAGCGGACTCCGCAGACACCGGCCACGCCCGGATCGCCCGCTGCCCCGGAAGACCCCGGGGCGCCGATCGGCGGTCGGCCGCCCACCGAGGAGACGGCGGCCCCACCACCGCGAGCGGACGGCCCGCCACCACGAGCGGACGGCCCGCCACCGGGAACCGGACCGGGTACGGCCTTCGGCGGCGCCGGCTTCACCTCGCGGTACGGGCTCATCCGCCCCCGCGACGGCCGGTACCTGGCCGGCGTGTGCGCCGCCGTCGGTCGGGCCACCAACACCGACCCGGTGCTCTGGCGGGTGTTGCTCGCGGTGCTGGGCTTCTTCGGCGGCGTCGGGGTCCTGGTCTACGTCGCCGCCTGGCTGATCATCCCGAACGAGGGCGACAGTGCCTCGCCGGTCGAGTCCATGCTGGGCCGCGGTCGCTCCAGCATGTCCCCGGTCACCGTGATCGTGCTCAGCATCCTGGTGGCGGTGGGTTTCGGCTACATCGTCACCGACGCGTTCCGCGCGGTGCTGCTCGGCGCGGCCATCCTGGTCGGCGGCGCGCTGCTGCTCAACCGCCAGCGAGTGGGAGCACGGCCCGGCGAGCCACCGACCGCGTCAGCGGGCGCAGCGACCGGCCCGGTGCCACCGGGCACGCCGCCCGGCCCGGTGCCGCCGGTCAGCTATCCCGCCCCGACCGCGTACCCGCCGCCGTACCCCGGATTCGTCGCCGCCCCGGCCGCGACCGCCTTCCCGCCGTACGCCCCGACCCCGCACGTCCCGCCGCCCGGAACCCCGGTTGCCGGCCCGTCCGAGGAGCCCACCCTGAACCTGCCCCCGGCACCGTGGCCGTCGGCCGGCCCCCCGGCCGCGCCGCTCGGCCCACCGGTCTACCGTCCCCCGTTCGCCCCGCACGGTCCGTACGCCAGCCAGGGCATGCCGGTTCCACCGCCGGCCAGGCCCACACCGCCGAAGCCGCCCAAGAAGCCCCGCGAACGCTCCGCCCTCGGCGCGGTGACCTTCTCGTTGATCTTCGTCGCCCTGGGGGTGGTCGGGATCCTCGACCTGCTCGACGTGTTCGGGGTCGGCGCCTCCGCCTACTTCGCCACAGCGCTCGCCGTGATCGGTCTCGGCCTGCTGGTGGGCACCTGGTTCGGCCGGGCCCGCTGGCTGATCGCCCTCGGCCTGGTGACCGCCGCCGCGCTGGGCGTGGCCACCATCGCCGAGTCGTACGACCGGGTCCGCGGGGTGGACGGCGCGGTGACCTGGTCGCCGGCCAACCACCGGGAGCTCGCCGTGCGGTACGAGCAGAGCTTCGCCGACGCGGTGCTCGACCTGCGCGCGATCGACTTCGACCAGCAGGACATCGAGATCAGTGTCGTCATCAACTTCGGCGAGGCCACCGTGGTGGTGCCGCCGAACGTGGACGTCACCACCGTGGCGCATATCGCCGCCGGTGACGTCAAGATCTTCGGCCACCGCGCCAGCGGCCTGGACAACCGGCTCGCGGAAACCGTCGACCTCGGAGCGGACGGGGCCGGCGGCGGAAAGCTACGCCTGGACCTGCACGTCAACGCCGGACACATGGAGGTGACCCGGTGAGGGTCCATCGCACCGACCTGGTGTCGTTCGCCTTCGGGCTGCTCTTCCTCACGTTCGCCGCCTGGTGGCTGCTCGCCCAGATGCTCGGCCTCGTCCTGCCGCCGGTCGGCTGGTTCCTGGCCGGCGGGTTGATCCTGATCGGCGGGCTCGGCCTGGTCGGCGCACTGCGCTCCAGCCGCTACGCAACCCAGCCGGAGACGCCCAAGTCAACGACGCCCCAGCCGGAGACGCCCAAGTCAACGATGCCCCAGCCGGAGACGCCCGAGCCGAACGCGGCCGACCTCTCCCGGTCGGAGGAGTCCGCCCCCGAGCCGGACCCCACGTCCTGGCCGGGTGCCGAGCGTACGCTCGATTTGTCCAGCGAGGACGAGCCGCCCCCGCCGGGGCAGCGGGGCTCGGCGGCCTGACCATGCGGTAGCCGTGACCGGCCGCCTATGCTGGCCGGAGCGCCTTGGCCCGCGCCGGCCGGGCACGCGGCATCCCTCGCGGGTCGACCGGCTCGCGCGGGCCGCCTGCGGCGGGCCGACCCCGCCGGGCGGTGCTCTCGCGTCAATCGCCTCTACCTGTCAGGAGCCCGATCGACATGACCCAGTCCCCCGCCGTGCGTGCCTCTGGCCGGTCCGGTCCGGCCCGCCTCGGCGAGCGCGCCGCCCGTACGCTCGTCGCCGAGCTCGCCCGGATCAACGTCCCCAAGGCCGCCCTGCTGGTGGGCGTGACCCCGGAGTCCGCCGTGCTGGCCGCCGCGGTCGAGGCGCTGCTGCCCGGCGACACCCTCACCGTGGTCCCGGCCGAACGGGTCAGCGCCGCGGCGCTGCGGGAGCACGTCACCGCGCAGGGCCGCTGGGTCGCCGACCGGGTACGCGTCGTGGACAGCCTCGCCGAGGCCGAGCCGGCCGCCGTGGTGGTCGCCGGCGAGGCGTTCCTCGGTACCGCCGAGGAGACCCGTGGCGCCATCGAGACGCTGACCAAGTACCTGGCCGACGGGGCGGTGCTCAGCGTGGCCACCGCCGTCGGCCGGACCGCCGGCGCCGCCGCCGAGTTGGACCGCCAGGGCGCGCTGCACGGCGTCGGCACCGACCTGGTGCTGCGCAACTCCCCGCCGGTACGCGTCTACCGGCTTCGCTTCACCCCGACGCAGGCAGCAGCGGCGGAACATCTCACGCCGGCCTACCGCCCGTCGAGCGTGCCGGTCACCCGCGGCATGCACATCGACTCCAACGGGGTGGCCGCCGCCGGCATCGCCCTCGGGCTGGCCGCGCTGACCCGGCTGGCCCGGCCGAAGTCGAAGCTCTGGCTGCTGCCCGCGCTGGCCGCCGCACCGGTGGCGGCCTTCTTCCGGGACCCGGAGCGGGACGTACCGGAGGACCCGTCGGCCGTGGTGGCCGCCGCCGACGGCCAGGTGCTGTCGGTGCAGCGCCTGCACGACGAGCGCTTCGGCGACGGCGAGTTCCTGCGGATCGCGGTCTTCCTGTCGGTGCTCGACGTGCACGTCAACCGTGCTCCGGTGGCGGGCAAGGTGGTGGACTACTTCGTCGCCGACGGCGGATTCGTCAACGCGATGAAGCCGGACGCCGAGCACAACGTGGCCGCGTACACGGTGCTGGACACCACGCACGGCACGGTGGTGGTGGCGCAGCGGACGGGCCTGATCGCCCGGCGGATCGTGCAGCGCGCCCCGGTCGGAGCGCTGCTCGCCCGGGGTGAGCGGTTCGGGCTGATCCGGTTCGGCTCGCGGACCGACGTGTACCTGCCGGCTGAGGCGGCGGAGCCGCTGGTCGGCCCGGGTGACAAGGTGGTCGGTGGAGCGAGCGTGATCGCCCGCTGGCGCTGAGCGGAATGACCAGAACGGGGCGTCGCGGTCGACCGCGACGCCCCGTTCTCTTTCGGTGGTCCGAAGATCAGATGGTACGGCGCTGGCGCAGCCAGAGCACCGGCCCACTGATCAGGTAACCCACCACGATCAGGCCGAAGGTGAGCCGCACGTCGATCAACGCGCCGACCACCGGAGCGAGCCAGACCCACGGCGGCAGCTTGACCAGCCGGGCGAGCTTCGCGTACGGGAAACTGCTGACCATGGTGAAGGCGAGCAGTGCCACTCCGGCGATCTGCACCGCACCGGGCACCGGGACGCCGATGACCACCATCAGGGCCAGCACGGCCGCCGCCATCGTGGTCGGCACCCCGGAGAAGAACCGGCCGTCGGAGGGTGAGACGTTGAACCGGGCCAGGCGGATCGCAGCGCAGGAAGCCACGAGCGCGGCCGCCACCGCGGCGGCGGCCGCCGGCACCTCACCGGCGAGCGAGGCGTACACCACCACGGGCGCGGCGATGCCGAAGGAGCACATATCGGCCAGCGAGTCCATCTGGGCGCCGAACGGGCTGGCCACCCCGAGCTTGCGGGCCAGCGCGCCGTCCAGGCCGTCGAAGGCGACGCAGGCGATGAGGAACAGGGCGGCGAGCCGGACGTTGCCGTGCATGGCCACGAAGATCGCGTTGATGCCGAGCATCAGACTGGCCAGGGTGCAGGCGTTGACCAGCGCGAACTTCATCCGCCGGGCGGGCGTCCGCGCACCGGGGAGCAAGGGTACGGATGTCGCGACCGGCTCGTCCGCCACGGGGGGTGTCAGTGTCGCCGCGACGGCGGGGCTGATCGGGGCGATCGTCTCGATCCCGGCGCGGTGGAACCGTTGCAGGCCGTACCGGCGACGCGGGCGGTCCGCGTACCGGGGCTCGGGCAACATGTCGACCCCGTCGTGCAGTTCCACACCTCGGCGGCCGACGCGGACCAGCAGGACCTGACGAGCAAGGGTGCCGCTGCGGCGCAACGGGCCCGTCCAGCTTCGCCCTGCGGGACGCGGGCTGTCAGTCGTACGACGCCGGCGCCATGGGGCTCTCGGCACGTTTCCTCCATCACCGGGTGTTCCGCCGCGAGGCGGATGTCCGGCTGTCTCGTGCCGGACCTTTCTGGCCCGGCAGCCGTTTTGCGGAGTACACCATTGCACAGCGGGATGGGGATTGGCGATAGCTGCCGGCGGTACTTATATCTCCCCTAACCGCGCGAACCGCCGGGTTTGTTCCCATCCCGGGCGTGAACGCCCGTTTCGCGCCATCGGCCCTTCTCCGACTGTACCGGAGGTGGTCACCCCCGGCCGACGTGAGCGGCGGCCGGCAGCTGCGCGACGTCGATCACCTCGACGCTCCCAGGATCTCGGCGGCGATCTCCGTCAGGGGCAGTTCTCGCAGCTCGGACCGGGTGAACCAGCCGGCGCGGGCGGTCGACCCGCCGGCCAGCTCGGTCACCGTCGGCTCGGTCGGAAGATCGACCACGACCCGGTAGATGACCCGGACGCTGTGCGCGTCGATCGGATATCCCTCCGGCCCGAGCGCTGCCGGATTGTGTAGATCGTCCACCCCGATCAGGTCGATCACCCGACCCAGTTGGCCCGACTCCTCGACCAGTTCCCGGAGCAGCGCGGTGACGGGCTGTTCGCCATGGTCGGTCCCGCCGCCGGGCAGGTGCCACTGCCCGGCCCCCGGATAGCCCTCCGCGATCAGGCAGAGCAGCACCCGATCGGCGGGATCGGTGACCAGGCCGTACGCCCCGAAGCGCTGCCGCCGACGGGGGTCGGGCACGGCGAACGGCTGCCGGCGGCGGAGCGCCCCCGCCGGCAGCGGAACGACCGGCAGGCCGAGGGCCTCGGCGGTGAAGGCCAGCAGTGGCAGTCCGGCCGCCTCCGCCGTGGTCAACCAGCGGGCCAGGTCGGTGCTGCCTTCCACCTCTGAGTGCAACGCGCCGCCCACCGGCGTCAGGTCGAACAGCATCCGGTCGGTGTGCAGGGTCACCCCCTGGTCGGGGTACGGCACCACGTCCGCGACCACCGCCCGCAGCCCGGTCACCTCCACGGTCAGCCCGGTCTCCTCGGCGACCTCGCGGAGCACCGCGCGAGCGGGATTCTCGGCGTGTTCGACGCCACCGCCGGGCAGCGACCACACCCCGGGGAAGTCGGCGTACGCGGAGCCCCGCACCAGCAGCACCCGCTCCTGCCCGGCGTCCCGCACCACCCCGTACGCCCCGACCCGCCGCACCTGCTCCACTGCCCACCCCCGCCGTCGACGTCCGTCGATCATGAAGTTATCGCCGCCCGCCACGGCGTGTCATGACAATAACTTCATGATCAGCGGAAGGTTCCGCGGAGCGGGAGAGAGGTGGGGGGTGGAGAGGGGGTCAGGTCAGGCGGGCGGCCTGGACGGCTTCGGCGGTCACCTCGGTCAGGCGGTCGGTGGGCAGGGCGCCGAGTTCCTCGCGGGCGAACCAGCGCGCCTCACAGGTGGAGCCGCCGACGTCGCCGACCGTGGGCGGGGCGGGCTTGTCGACCACCACCCGGTAGAAGGCGCGTACGCCGTGCCAGTCGATCGGGTAGCCCTCCGGGCCGAGCGACGCCGCGTCCCGGTGGCTGGCGACCCCGAGCAGCTCGACGAGGCGCCCGGTCTGCCCGGTCTCCTCCACCAGTTCCCGGATCAGCGCCGCACCCGGCTGCTCCCCGTAGTCGGTGCCGCCGCCGGGCAGGTGCCAGCAGCCCGCGCCCGGGTAACCGTCCGCGACCCGGGTCAACAGCACCCGCCCGTCGGGGTCGGTGACCACGGCGTACGCGGCGAAGCGCTGCGCCCGGTGCAGCCCGTCGGGACCGGGCACCGCGTAGAAGGAGGGGAACTCCGGAGGCTCGTCGGGCACGATGTCCGCCGAGGCGGCGGGCAGCCCGAGGGCACGTGCCGTGAACGAGCGCAGCGGCAGCTGCCGCGCCTCCTCCAGGGTGAACCAGCGGGCCAGGTCGGTCGGCCGGTCCACCCGGTCGGTCAGCGAGCCACCCCGCACCGAGACCCGGTACACCAGGCGGTCGGTGTGGATGGTGATGCCTCGCTCGGGCAGGGCCCGCATGTCGGCCAACACGTCGTGCAGGCCGGCGACGGCGACCGACAGGCCGGTCTCGGCGGCGGTCTCCCGAACGACTGTGTGCTGCGGATCCTCGCCGTGGTCGACCGCCCCGCCGGGCAGGGACCACGTACCGGGTGTGCCCGAACGCTCCGACGCGCGAACCAGCAGCACTCGGTCTACCGAATCAGTACAGACTGCGTATGCCGCGATCCTGCGCAGCGGCTCCAGCATGGTGGTCACGGAGCCAAATTCTCCTCGTGACCAGCTACGGACGCGGAAGAGAGTCGGATTCCTGACTGATCACTGTCCCTGAGGTGCAGTTCAGGGTATTGATCCGGGCGGTCACCGAGGTCGATGCGCGCCGAGACGAGGACCGTGGAGGCATGACTCACACCTCGCAGGCCCCGTACAAGCAGCTACGCCGCCCGACCACGGACCGGATGGTGGCCGGGGTCGCCAGCGGCCTCGGCCGCTACTTCACCGTCGACCCCACCCTGGTCCGCGTCGTCTTCGCCGTCGGCACGCTGCTGACCGGCGGGATCGCCGCGCTCGCGTACCCGATCATGTGGTTCCTGATGCCCGAGGAGCCGGCCGGCGCACCCGCGTGGCCGCAGCCGCAAACGCCGCAGCCGCAGACCCCGGAGCCGGCACCCCGGACGGATCCTCAGCCGCCGGTCTGAGCCGGCGTCACTCCCACTCGATGGTGCCCGGCGGCTTGCTGGTGACGTCCAGGACCACCCGGTTCACCTCGGCCACCTCGTTGGTGATCCGGGTGGAGATCCGGGCGATCACGTCGTAGGGCAGCCGGGACCAGTCGGCGGTCATCGCGTCCTCGCTGGAGACCGGGCGCAGCACCACGGGATGCCCGTAGCTGCGCCCGTCGCCCTGCACGCCGACGCTGCGTACGTCGGCCAGCAGCACCACCGGGAACTGCCACACGTCCCGGTCCAGACCGGCCGCGCTGAGCTCCTGACGGGCGATGAAGTCGGCCTGGCGGAGCAGGTCCAGGCGCTCCCGGTCGACCGCGCCGACGATCCGGATGGCCAGCCCGGGGCCCGGGAACGGATGCCGCCAGACCATCGCCTCGGGCAGGCCGAGCTGGAGACCGAGCGTACGGACCTCGTCCTTGAACAGCGTGCGCAGCGGCTCGACCAGGGCGAACTTCAGGTCCTCAGGCAGGCCGCCGACGTTGTGGTGGCTCTTGATGTTGGCGGTGCCGGGGCCGCCACCGGACTCGACCACGTCCGGGTAGAGGGTGCCCTGCACCAGGAACTCGACGTCACCGTGCGAGGCGATCTCCCGCGCCGCGGCCTCGAAGACCCGGATGAACTCCCGACCGATGATCTTGCGCTTCTGCTCCGGGTCGGTCACCCCGGCCAGCGCATCGAGGAACCGGTCGGCCGCGTCGACCACCTTGAGCTTGATGCCGGTGGCCGCGACGTAGTCCTTCTCCACCTGCTCGGCCTCGCCCGCGCGCAGCAGACCGTGATCGACGAAGACGCAGGTCAGTTGGTCACCGACGGCCCTGTGCACGAGCGCGGCGGCAACCGCGGAGTCCACCCCGCCGCTCAGGCCGCAGATGACCTCCTTGTCACCGACCTGCGCGCGGATCCGGGCCACCTGCTCGTCGATGATGTTCTCGGGCGTCCAGGTCGGCTCGATCCCGGCGATCTCGTACAGGAAGCGGGTCAGCATCTCCTGCCCGTGCGCGGTGTGCCCCACCTCGGGGTGGAACTGCACCCCGGCCCGGCGGCCGGCCAGGTCCTCGAAGGCGGCGACCGGCGCACCGGCCGACTCGGCGGTCACCGTGAAACCCTCGGGCGCCTCGGTGACACAGTCGCCGTGGCTCATCCAGACCGGCAGGTCGGCTGGCAGGTCACGGAGCAGCACACCCGGGTCGAGCAGGCGGGGACGCAGCGGGGTGCCGCCGTACTCGCGGCTGCCGGTGCGCGCCACCGTGCCGCCGAGGGAGCGGGCCATCGCCTGGAACCCGTAGCAGATGCCGAAGACCGGCACGCCCGTGCGGAACAGCGCGTCGTCGACCTGCGGGGCGTCCGGCTCGTGCACGCTCGCCGGGCCGCCGGAGAGGATGATCGCGGCCGGATCCCGGGCCAGCATCTCGGCCACCGGCATGGTGTGCGGGACGACCTCGGAGTAGACCCTCGCCTCGCGTACCCGTCTGGCGATCAGCTGGGCGTACTGGGCACCGAAGTCGACCACGAGGACAGGACGCGGCAGGCTCATAGCCGGCAATCCTACCGAGCGTGACCGGCACTCCCACACGCACCGCCCCCACCACGCCCCCTCCCCACGCCTCGCCCGCGGCTCGCCGATCTTGCAGTTTCGGTCGCCTTTATGTGCTCTATGCACCTTTCGCCCCGACGGAAACTGCAAGATCGACGAGGTCAGGGGTGAGGGTGGAGGGCGGCGGGGGCGTGTGGGGGGACGGCGGGGGCGTGTGGGGGGACGGGGGTGAGGGGGCGGTAGGGGGTGCCCAGTGGGGGGCGGGGGTCGGGATCGGTTCTGTTGGGCCAGAGGGACATGGCGCGTTCGGCCTGGGCGGTGATGGTCAGGGACGGGTTGACGCCGAGGTTGGCGGAGATGGCGGCGCCGTCGACCACGTGCAGGCCCGGGTGGCCGAAGACCCGGTGGTACGGGTCGATCACCCCGTCGGCCGGGGTGGCGCCGATGACCGCGCCGCCGAGGATGTGCGCGGTCATCGGGATGTCGAACGGCTCGGTCAGCGCGCCGCCCGGCGTACCGTCGATCTCCTCCGCGAGCAGCCGGGCCGCCTGGTTGCCGGCCGGGATCCAGGTCGGGTTGGGGGCACCATGGCCGGGACCGGCGACCAGCCGACGGCCGAACGGGCCGCGCCGCAGGCGGGTGGTCAACGAGTTGTCGGCCGACTGCATCACCAGCGCGATCACGGTACGCCCCGACCAGCCCCGCACGGAGAGCATCCGGGCGGCCCGGCCCGGGTGTCGCAGCAACTGCCCCAGCCAGCGGCGCACCCGGTGCGGCCCGCCGTCGACCAGCAGCGACTGGAGCAACCCCATCGCGTTCGAGCCCTGCCCGTAGCGGACCGGCTCGATGTGGGTACGCGCGTCCGGGTGGAACGAACTGGTGATCGCCACCCCCTCGGTGAAGTCCACCCCGCGCGCCCGGGCCTGCCGGCGCGACATCGAGGCGCCGAGGATCGCCTCCGAGTTGGTCCTGGTCAGCTCGCCGAGTCGGGGCGAGAGCGCGGGCAGGTCGCCGGCGGCGCGCATCTCGTGCAGCAGCCGCTGGGTACCCAGCGCACCGGCGGCGAAGACCACCTGATCGGCGTGGATCACCTGCCGGCGCTTGCGCAGCCAGGCGCCCGTGCGCTCGGTGTGCACCGCGTACCCGTCGCCGGACGGCCGGACCGCGGTCACCGTGATCAGCGGGTGCACTTCGGCGCCGATCCGCTCGGCCAGCCAGAGGTAGTTCTTGACCAGCGTGTTCTTCGCGCCGTACCGGCAGCCGGTCATGCAGGCGCCGCAGTGCGTGCAGCCGACGCGATCCGGACCGACACCACCGAAGTACGGGTCGGCCACCCGCTCGCCGGGCCGTCCGATGTGCACGCCGACCGGGGTGGCGTGAAAGGTGTGCCCCACCCCCATCCGCTCGGCCACCCGCCGCATCGCCCGGTCCGCACCGGTGACGACCGGGTACGCGGTGACGCCGAGCATCCGCTTCGCCTGGTCGTAGTGCGGGGCCAACTCGGCCCGCCAGTCGGTGATGTCCCGCCACTGCGGGTTGGCGTAGAAGGTGTCCGGCGGCTCGTAGAGGGTGTTGGCGTACACCAGCGAGCCGCCACCGACCCCGGCGCCCGACAGCACCAGCACCCCGCCGCCGGCTCGCCGCTCGGCGGCCCGCAGCAGGGTGATGCGTTGCAGGCCGAAGCAACCCAGCCGCGGCGCCCACAGGAAGCGGCGCAGTCGCCACGACGTCTGCGGGAACTCGTCGTCGGCGAACCGCCGACCGGCCTCCAGCACGCCGACCGAGTAGCCCTTCTCGGCCAGCCGGAGCGCGGCGACGCTGCCGCCGAAGCCGGATCCGATGACGACCACGTCATACCGCATGGAGCCATCATTACCCGCCAGTAGCTCTCGCGCCAGGGGCACTCTCTGCGTGATCATGCAGCGGGACCGATGGGATCGGTACCGGACGAAGGAGGCACCGATGGCGCTCGCAGCGGACCGCCGACGCGTGACCCTGCTGCTGGCCGGGTTGGTCACGGTGCTCCTGCTGGCCGGCGGCGCGCTGGTGGTGGCCCGTACGCTCGCCGCCGACCGGACGGCACCGACCGCCCGGGCGACCGGCCCGGACCCGTCGCCGAGCGGACAACCCGATCCCAGCCCGAGCACACCACCGCCGGGAGCCGACATCACCGGCCCGCTCAACCTGCTGCTGGTCGGCGTCGACACCCGGGTCAGCGTGCCCGGTTGGGAACCGCACGCCGACGCCGTACTCATGCTGCACGTGCCGGCCGGGCTGTCCCGGGCGTACCTCTTCTCGCTTCCCCGGGACCTGGTGGTGGACGTCCCGGCCTTCAAACCGGCCGGCTACTCCGGCGGGCGGACCAAGCTCACCAACGCGATGAGCTACGGCAGCCGGGTGCCGGGCCGGGCGAAGCGACCGGACCCCGCCCAGGGGTACGACCTGCTGCGGCGAACCGTCAGCGACTACACCGGCCTGCGCATCGACGGCGGCGCGGTGCTCACCTTCGGCGGCTTCGACAAGCTGGTGGACAGCCTGGGTGGCGTCGACATCCACATCGACCAGCGGGTGGTCTCGCGGCACCGCCAGCCGGACGGCAAGCACCGGCGGCCCGGCCCCGGAATCGGTGGCTACGTCGGGCCGCAGATGGTCTACGAGCCCGGCGAGGCGCACCTCAACGGCTGGCAGGCGCTGGACTACGCCCGCCAGCGCTACCTGCCCGGCGGCGACTACACCCGGCAGCGCCACCAGCAACAGCTGATCAGAGCGCTGGTCAGCAAGATCCTCGACGCGGACCTGGCCCGCCAACCGGAGCAGGTCGAGCAGGTGACCGACGCGCTCGGGGAGATGCTGGTCTACGTCGGCGGGCGAAAGATCGTCGAGTTCGCGTACGCCCTCGGTGGCCTCTCGCCCGACGCCCTCACCCTGGTCGTCCTGCCCGGGGCCGCGGTCGGCCAGGGCAGTTCCTACCGGGGCGAGGAGCTGACCCGGGTCGGCCGCCGCTTCCTCACCGAACTGCGCGCCGGCCGGGTCGACGCCTACCTCGCCGAGCATCCGAAGCTAACGGTCCCAGCGCCACACCCTGGTTGATCATGAGGTTAGCGGCAGTAGAAGAGATCGACTTCGCCGCTAACCTCATGATCAACCAGGGGTGGGGGGTCGGGCAGGGGGGGGGGAGGGGGGAGGGGGGAGGGGACCGGGGTCGGGGGTCGGGGTCGGGGGTCGGGGTCAGGGCAGGGCGGGTGGGGTGGTGTTGGTGAGCCAGGCGTCGAAGAACGAGCCCAGGGAGCGGCCCGAGACCCGTTCGGCCAGGGCAACGAAGTCCGCGGTGGTCGCGGTGCCGTCCCGGCGCTCGGTGGTCCAGGCTCGCAGGATCTCGAAGAAGGCGTCGTCGCCGACGGTACGCCGCAGCGCGTGCACGGTGAGCGCCCCCCGCTTGTAGACGGCGGTGCTGAACATCTGGCCCACGCCGGGATCGAGCGTGCGCCGCGACCAGTCGGTCGCCGCGTACTGGAGCTCGAAGTTGCGCTGGGCGGTGGTGCCGCCGTCGTGCTCCGCCCACATCCACTCGGCGTAGCTGGCGAACCCCTCGTTGAGCCAGATGTCACGCCAGCCGGCCAGCGCCACGCTGTTGCCGAACCACTGATGGGCCAACTCGTGGACGACCACGCCGTAGTTCGGTTCGCCCTGGCGGAAGAAACCCGGCCCGTAGACCGGCCGCGACTGGGTCTCCAGGGCGTACCCGATGCGGGTGTCGGCGACCACCACGCCGCCGTACGCCTCGAACGGGTACGGCCCGAACCGGCCGGCCAGGAAGTCCGCGATCTCGCCGGTGCGGGCCAGTGACCTGGCCTCCGGCCCGGTGGCGGGCAACCCGGACGGCACCGCGGTGACCAGCGGCTTGCCGCCGTGGCTGCCGGTGTCCACCCGGTAGTCGCCGATCACCAGGGTGGTCAGGTAGCTCGCCATCGGCGACCGCTCGGCCCAGCGCCAGGTGGTCCAGCCGTCGGCGCTGGTCCGCTCGCCGGGCACCCCGTTGCTCAGCGCGGCGAGACCGTCGGGGACGGTCACCTCGATGTCGTAGGTGGCCTTGTCCGAGGGGTGGTCGTTGACCGGGAACCAGGTCGCCGCCGAGTGTGGCTGGCCGAGGGCGATCGCGCCGTCCTCGGTGTGCTGGAAGCCACCGCCGCCCAGCACACCGTCGGTGACCGCCTCGGGCACGCCGGCGTAGACCACCTCGACGGTGAATCGGCTGCCGGTGGCCAGCCCCGAGCCGGGGGTGACGACCAGCTCGCCGTCGGCGTGCCGGTACTCGGCGGGGACACCGTTCACGGCGACCGAGCTGACGTCCAGCCCGGCCAGGTCCAGATTGAACCGGGACAGCCCGTGCGTCGCGGTCGCGGTGACCTCGGCCCGGCCGGCGAGCCGGTCGTTCGCCGGGTCGTAGCGCACCGCCAGCCGGTAGTGGGCGACGTCGTACCCGCCGTTGCCGCTGCCCGGGACGTACGGGTCGGCGAGATCCGCGCTGCCCGCCCGGAACCCGTCGTCGTCCCGCCCCGGGCCCGTGCAGCTGACCAGCGCGAGCGCGGCCACCACCGCCACCGCCACCCGCCCCCGCGCGCCCCGGCCCGCCCACCCCCCGCTCATCGGATGAGCCTATCGCGCCACCTCAGCGTCGATCATGAGGTTGACGGCCGTGTGGAGATCGACCACTGCCGTCAACCTCATGATCAACGGGGAAAAGAGGGTGGGAGGGGCTAGCGGTCCAGGACCAGGCCTACCCGCTGGAATTCCTTGAGGTCACGGTAGCCGCACTTGGCCATGGCGCGGCGTAGGCCGCCGAAGAGGTTGAGCTGGCCGTCGGGCTCGTCGGCGGGGCCGAAGAGGAGGCGTTCCATGGAGCCGAGGGAATCGCCGGCGGCCTCGAAGGCACCCCGGGGCAGCGACGGGTGGCTGGCCGCCGAGTGCCACCAGGTGCCGCCGGCCGGTGCCTCGTCGCAGAGCGACAGGGGCTCGCCGAGCATCACCGCGTCCGCACCGCAACCGATCGCCTTGGCGATGTCGCCGGAGGTACGGATGTCCCCGTCGGCGATCAGGTGCACGTACCGGCCGCCGGTCTCGTCCAGGTAGTCCCGCCGGGCCGCGGCCGCGTCGGCGATCGCGGTGGCCATCGGCACCCGGATGCCGAGCACCGACTCGGTCGTGGACCACTCGTCGCCACCGATGCCGACGATCACGCCGGCCGCGCCGGTGCGCATCAGGTGCAGCGCCGTCTTGTAGTCGGTGCAGCCGCCAACGACGACCGGGAGGTCGAGGTCGGCGATGAACTCCTTGAGGTTGAGCGGCTCGTCGGTGGTCGAGACGTGCTCGGCCGAGACGATGGTGCCCTGGATGACCAGCATGTCCACGCCCGCGTCGAGGATGACCGGGGCCAGCGCCAGGGTGTGCTGCGGGGAGACCCGCACCGCCACCGTGCCGCCGCCCTCGCGCAGCTCCCGGACCCGTTCGGTGATCAGATCCGGCCGGATCGGCTCGGCGTACACCTCCTGGAGCCGCTTGGTGGCGCGGGCGTCCTCGTCCAGGCCGGCGAGCTCCTCCAGCACCTTGGTCGGGTTCTCGTAGCGGGTCCAGAGCCCCTCGACGTTGAGCACGCCGAGCCCGCCGAGCTGCCCGAGCCGCACCGCCGAGGCCGGGCTCATCGTCGCGTCCGAGGGGTGCCCCACGCAGGGGATGCCGAACTGGTACGCGTCGAGCTGCCACCCGGTGGAGACGTCGTCCACGTCCCGGGTGCGGCGGCTCGGCACGATGGCGATGTCGTCCAGGTGGTAGCCGCGCTGCGCGGTCTTGCCCAGCCCGATCTCGACCACGTCACGCATGGGGACTCCAGAGTTGTTCAGGGGTGGTGGGAGGGGTCAGCGGGTGTGGTAGTTCGGCGCCTCGACGGTCATCTGGATGTCGTGCGGGTGGCTCTCCTTCAGCCCCGCCGCGGTGATCCGGATCAACTGGCCGCGCTCGTGCAACTCGGCGATGCTCTCCGCGCCCGCGTACCCCATTGCCAGGCGGAGGCCGCCGACCAACTGGTGGGCCATCCGGGACAGCGGCCCCCGGTACGGCACCTGGCCCTCGACGCCCTCCGGGACCAGCTTCTCGTCGCTGGTCACGTCCTGCTGGAAGTAGCGGTCCTTGGAGTACGACTTGGCCTGCCCGCGCGACTGCATCGCGCCGAGCGAGCCCATGCCCCGGTACGCCTTGAACTGCTTGCCGTTGACGAAGATCAGCTCGCCGGGGCTCTCCTCGCAGCCGGCCAGCAGGCTGCCGAGCATCACCGTGTCGGCGCCGGCGACGAGTGCCTTGGCGATGTCGCCGGAGTATTGAATGCCACCGTCACCGATCACCGGCACGCCCGCCGGGCGGGCCGCCCGCGCGGCCTCCATGATCGCGGTGATCTGTGGCACGCCGACGCCGGCCACGATCCGGGTGGTGCAGATGGCGCCCGGCCCCACGCCGACCTTCACCCCGTCGGCACCGGCGTCGACCAGGGCCTTCGCTCCGGCGTAGGTCGCCACGTTGCCGCCGACCACGTCGGCGGCAACGTCCTTCTTGAGCCGGCTGACCATCTCCAGCACGGCCCGCTGGTGGCCGTGGGCGGTGTCCACGATGAGCACGTCGACGCCCGCGTCGACCAGCGCGCGGGCCCGCTTGTACGCGTCCTCACCGACACCGATCGCCGCCGCCACCCGCAGCCGGCCGGCGTCGTCCTTGGTGGCGTTCGGGTACTGCTCGCTCTTGGTGAAGTCCTTGACGGTGATCAGCCCGCGCAGCTTGCCGGAGCCGTCGACGATCGGCAGCTTCTCGACCTTGTGCTGGCGGAGCAGGGCGAGCGCCTCGTCCTTGCTCACCCCGACCGACGCGGTGACCAGGGGCGCGCGGGTCATGATCTCGTGGACCGGCGTGGCCGGCTCGGAGACGAAGCGCATGTCCCGGTTGGTGACGATGCCCACGAGCTGCCCCTGCGCGTCCACCACCGGCACCCCGGAGATGCGGTAGCGCCCGCAGAGCTGGTCGACCTCGCGGAGGGTGTCGTCCGGGCTGGCGGTCACCGGGTTGGTGATCATGCCGGACTCGGAGCGCTTGACCAGGTCGACCTGGAGCGCCTGGTCCTCCACCGCGAGGTTGCGGTGCAGCACGCCGATGCCGCCCTGGCGGGCCATCGCGATCGCCATCCGCGCCTCGGTCACCGTGTCCATCGCGCTGGACAACAGCGGGATGGAGAGGGTGACGTTGCGGGTCAGCCGGGTGAGGGTGTTGACCCGGCTGGGCACCACGTCCGACTCGCCCGGCTGGAGCAGCACGTCGTCGAAGGTCAGCCCCAGCGGAACCACCCGGGCCGAGCCGGCGGGCAGCTCGGGCAGGTGGCCGCCCAGCTCGCCGGCCTCGGTGCCGGCGGAAAGGTCGATGCGGGGCGAATTATCCACGATTGCTCTCCTGAGCTGCTCGAACGGGCTTCAGTGAGGTGGCACTGGTGGGCACCGGCCGGGACCGGGCGAGGGTGCGTCGCCCCCATCGTACCCAGTGGCCCGGGTGACACCCGCGTCCGGCGGCCCGCGCGACGTCGGTAGCCGTTACCCGACGGGGGCGGGCGTCGGCGGGTGCTTGGGTCTACGGTGAGGGGGTGCACGACGAGCCCATCGACCCGTTCACCGGCGACCCGACCGACCCGGCGGCCGGGCTGGACGAGCCCGACCGCGACGATCCACTCGACCCGCTGACCGACGTCGAGCGCCAGGACGTGCTGGAGGATCTCGCCGACCTGGAGATCTACCAGGCGCTGCTCGCGCCGATCGGCGTACGAGGGCTCGTGATCGAGTGCGAGGACTGCCGGGAGCCGCACTACTTCGACTGGGACCTGCTCCGGGGCAACCTGCGCCATCTGCTGAGTTCCGGGCGCCCCCGGGTGCACGAGCCGGCCTACGATCCCGATCCCGACCACTACGTCACCTGGGACTACGCCCGGGGCTACGCCGACGGGGTGCACGACACCCTCAGTGAGGGCACCGAGGACGAGCCCGACTCGCGCGACTGAGCCACGCTCAGGCGACCAGCCCGGCGCGGAATCCGGCAGCCACCGCGTGCGCCCGGTCGCGGGCACCGAGCTTGCGGAACAACCGCCGGGCGTGGGTCTTCACGGTGTCCTCGGAGACGAACAACTCGCGGCCGATCTCGGCGTTGCTCTTGCCCTCGGCCATCCCGAGCAACACCTGCAACTCCCGTTCGGTGAGTCCGATCGCCGACCGGTCCGGCCGAGCCGCGGCGGGCCGGTCCGACCCGGTCGCGTTTTCGGCATCCGGCTCGGCCGGGTCGTCGCCGCGCTGCGCCGGCACCATCGCCGGGCCGCCCTGGGCGTCACCGGCCGGCCAGGCCGGCGCACTCTCGCCGGTGGGCCGGCCAGTCTGCGCCGGCCGCTTCGGGCTGCCCACCGCGGCGGTGTCCCGGGCCGGGTCCGCGATCCGGTGCCGGTTGGCCCGGCCCGGTGCGGCCAGCAGCAGCAGGGCCTTGGCGACCGCGCTGGTGAGGTCGTGGTCCACACCCTGGATGAGTCCTCGTGCCCCGGCGTTGATGGTCGCCGCCGCGGCCTCGGACTCCTCGGCGCCGAGCAGCAGCACGGCGGCCTGCGGCGCCCGGGCCAGCACCCGACGGACGAAGCCGGCGCTGTCGGGCCGGGTGAGCGCGGTGTCGGCGAGCACCACGTCGGCGGGACGCTCCGCCAACCGCAGCATCACCTCGGGATCGGAGACTGCTGTCCGAACCGCACCGGACAACCCCAGCCGCGCCGCCGCGGAGGTCAGGTGCTGCGCCGCGAGCGGCGTCCGAACGCACACGAGAACCGTACGCACAGTGATCTCCTTTCCGAAGATGAGCAGACCACGACCGGGCGGGCTCAGGAGGAGGTTCCGGGCAATCCTCTCCACTTTTCCGACAGTTAGGGCATATGCCGCAAGTCGCCAGATGTTTTGGATCAAAGACGTGTGAGTCGAGAGCGAGCCGGGTACCGAGGGGCCAGGCCGGGAACGGTGCGCCTGCGCGGCCCGCCGCCCGGACTGCCGGCCACAGAAACGTCTCGCGGTGCCGCGCGAGAGGAGGGGTGCTGATGTCGAACGTACGTAGACTGCCCGGACCCATCATCGACCTCTGGGATTGGCAGCGGCTCGGTGCCTGTCGGGGCCGGGACAGCGCCCAGTTCTTCCACCCCGACGGCGAGCGCGGCTCCTCCCGCCTACGTCGGGAGTCCAACGCGAAGACGGTCTGCCGCGCCTGCCCGGTCCGCGCCGAGTGCGCCGCGCACGCCCTGGCCGTCCGGGAGCCGTACGGGGTGTGGGGCGGCTTCAGCGAGTCCGAGCGGCTACGGCTGCTCGCGGTCGGCTGGGAGGATCTCGCCGACCGCCGGCAGAACCGGGTCGACGTCGCCCGGCTGGAGGCCCGGCTGGGCAGCGCCCACCGGTCGGCCGTCCCCGTCCAGCGCAAGGTCGCCTGATCCCGCCACCCGACGCCGCGTCCCCACTGCGGGACGCGGCGTCGCCGTTCACGGCCGGCCGCTGCCGGCCCAAGAGCGTGGGGCGCACCGTCGTCGACGGATGCGCCCCACGTCCCGGCGTACGGCAGGGGTCAGAAACCCGGACCGTGCTGGTGGCTGTGCCCGTGGCCGTGCGAGTGGCCGTGCCCACCGGCGGCGGGCTCCGACTCCTGCGGCTTCTCCACCACGAGGCTCTCGGTGGTCAGCAGCAGACCGGCGATCGACGCGGCGTTGGTCACCGCGTTACGGGTCACCTTCACCGGGTCGAGGATGCCCTTGTCGGCCAGGTTCGCGTACTCGCCGACGGCGGCGTCGAGGCCGTGGCCCCACTGGCCGCCGACGACCTTCTGCACCACGACGTAGCCGTCGTGGCCGGCGTTCTGGGCGATCCAGCGCAGCGGCTCGAGCAGCGCCTTGCGCACGATCGACACGCCGACCTTCTCGTCGCCGGTGAAGCCGAGGTCGTCGTCGAGCACCGGCAGGATCTGCACCAGGGCGGCACCGCCACCGGGCACCGTACCCTCCTCGACCGCGGCCTTGGTCGCGGCGATGGCGTCCTCGATGCGGTGCTTGCGCTCCTTCATCTCGACCTCGGTGGCCGCGCCGACCTTGACCACCGCGATGCCACCGGAGAGCTTGGCCAGCCGCTCGGCGAGCTTCTCCCGGTCCCACTCGGAGTCGGACGCCTCGATCTCCTTGCGGATCTGGGCGACCCGGTCGGCGACCTCGCTGGCCTGCCCGCCACCGTCGACGATCGTGGTGTTCTCCTTGTCGACCACCACGCGCCGGGCGCTGCCCAGCACCTCCAGACCGACCTGGTCGAGCTTGTAGCCAAGCTCGGGGGCGATCAGCTCGGCGCCGGTGAGGATCGCCATGTCCTGGAGCATCGCCTTGCGGCGGTCACCGAAGCCGGGGGCCTTGACCGCGCAGACCTTGAGGGTCTTGCGGATCGAGTTGACCACCAGGGTGGACAGGGCCTGGCCCTCGACGTCCTCGGCGATGATCAGCAGCGGCTTGTTGTTCTGGAGAACCTTCTCCAGCAGCGGCAGCAGCTCCTCGATCGCCGAGATCTTCTGCGTGGTGAGCAGGACGTACGCGTCCTCCAGAACCGACTCCTGCGCCTCGGCGTCGGTGACGAAGTTCGGCGAGATGAAGCCCTTGTCGAACTGGAGCCCCTCGGTGACGTCCAGCTCGGTGTGCAGGGTGGAGCCCTCCTCGACGGTGATCACACCGTCCCGGCCGACCCGCTCCATCGCCTCGGCGATCAACTCGCCGATGGTGGCGTCCTGCGCGGAGATCGTCGCGACGTGCGCGACCGACTTCTTGTCGGCGACCTCGACGGCCTTGTCGAGCAGCGCCTCGGAGACCTTGGCCGAGGCCGCGTCGACGCCCCGCTTGAGGGCGGCCGGGTTGGCGCCGGCCGCGACGTTGCGCAGGCCCTCGCGGACCATCGCCTGGGCCAGCACGGTCGCGGTGGTGGTCCCGTCGCCGGCGACGTCGTTGGTCTTGGTCGCCACCTCCTTGACCAGCTGCGCGCCGAGGTTCTGGTAGGGGTTGGTGAGCTCGATCTCCTTGGCGATCGTCACGCCGTCGTTGGTGATCGTGGGCACACCGAATTTCTTGTCGAGGACGACGTTGCGCCCACGCGGCCCGAGGGTGACCTTGACCGCGTTCGCGAGCGCGTTGACACCGTGCTCCAGCTGGTGCCGGGCGTCGTCCGAGAAGCTCAGGATCTTCGCCATGAATGTCCCTTCGAAGCGACGTTGCCCCGGCCCGGCGAGCCGGACCGGGGCAACGACACTGATCGGTTGCTTACTTCTCGATGACCGCGAGGACGTCGCGGGCGGAGAGCACCAGGTACTCCTCGCCGGCGTACTTGACCTCGGTGCCGCCGTACTTCGAGTAAAGGACGGTGTCGCCGACGGAGACGTCGATCGGGACGCGGTTGCCCTTGTCGTCGATCCGGCCCGGACCGACAGCGAGGACGGTGCCCTCCTGCGGCTTCTCCTTGGCGGTGTCGGGAATCACGATCCCCGAGGCGGTGGTGGTCTCGGCCTCGTTCGCCTGGACCACGATGCGGTCCTCGAGCGGCTTGATCGCAACCTTGGTCGCGGTAGTCACGGGCATACCCTCCTGGGGTACTTGGTTTCGTTGCCGGTCGGCATGCCGACCAGCGTCAATCTGCCACATGCCACCGGGCGGGGCCGTCGTCGCGGGTGCCGGTCCGCCTGGCGTTCAACCCTCGGGCACCAGGGCCCGAGCGTTGGCACCCTCAGGGTGAGAGTGCTAATCGCAGGTTATTCCTCGGCTAGCACTCCGTCAAGGAGAGTGCCAGCGCCACCCGCCCTCGTGTCGCCACTCCTCGCCACTCCTTCCCGCCGAGCCCGGTCGGCCGCACATTGATCGTTTGCACTCCAGTAACTCGGACATCGGCGTGTCGACTCACTGAAGTGCAAAGGATCACGCCGCGTTCCGGCGACGCTTGCCCTCCGCGGGTGGGTCATCGTGGGTCGGGACAATGGGCGGGTGGATCTGGAGCAGTTTGCCGCGCTGCGTACCGGCGAGGGGTCGGCCGCGCTCGACGCGGCGGCTCGGGTGGCCGGCGGTGACCCGCTGACCGCGGCGGCCACGCTCCGCTCCGCCGGGGTGCCGGCCGGATTGGCGGCGGCGGCGCTGACCCAGGCGGAGTTGCGTCGCCGGGCGGCCGGCAAGTTCGGGCCGGCGGCGGCCGGCATGTTCTTCACCCGGCCCGGTCTGGAGCAGGCCACTCGGCAGGCCGTCGCGCGCCGTCGCGCCGAGCGGCTGCGGGCCGCCGGGGTGACCACCCTGGCCGACCTGGGCTGCGGGCTGGGCGCCGACGCGTTGGCCGCCGCCAGTGCCGGCATCCGGGTGTACGGCGTGGAGGCCGACCCGGTCACCGCCGCACTGGCCGAGGCGAACGCGCAAGCGTCGGGGTACGCCGAGCTGTTCACCGTCGAGTGCGGCGACGCGACCGCGTTCGACGTGACCCGGGTCGAGGCGGTCTTCTGCGACCCGGCCCGGCGCCGGGCCGGCACCGGCCGCCGGATCTTCGACCCGAACGCGTACTCGCCGCCGTGGGACTTCGTCACCGGGCTGGCCGAACGGGTGCCGTACACGGTGGTGAAGGTGGCTCCCGGTCTCGACCACGCCCTGATCCCGCCCGGTGCCGAGGCCGAGTGGGTCAGCGTCGACGGCGACCTGGTCGAGGCGGCCCTCTGGTGCGGCCCCCTCGCCGAGCACCCCCGCCGCGCCACCGTGCTGAAGGAAGGGCCCCCTGTTAACGCCTCCGGTAGTAAAGGGGCCCCTTCTTATCACTTCGCCGCCCACTCCGCCGGCCGGGAGAGCGTCCACCAGCTGATCGGTTCGGGACGGGCCGAGGCGCCGGTCGGGCCGGTACGTCGCTTCGTGTACGACCCGGATCCGGCGGTCATCCGCGCCCACCTGGTCGCCGAGCTGGCCGCCGAACTCGACGCCACGCTGGCCGACCCGACGATCGCCTATCTCTACGCCGACGACGCGACGCCCACGCCGTACGCCCGCTGCCTCGAGGTGACCGACGTGCTGCCGTTCTCGCTCAAGCGACTGCGCGCGCTGCTACGGGAGCGCCGGGTCGGCCGGGTGGAGATCCTCAAGCGCGGCTCCGCGCTGGAACCCGAACGGCTCCGACGCGACCTGCGGCTGACCGGTGATCAACCGGCGAGCCTGGTGCTGACCCGGGTCGCCGGAGCACCGACGGTGCTCGTCTGCCGACCCTCGGCCCCACGGGCAGCCACCGAGAGCCCCTGGGCCGAGGCGCGGGCCGGGGACCAAGCGGGCGCTGAGCCACTGGCCCGAGGGGCGGACGGGGACTAGGTTGACGGCTTGACTTCCTCCCCTGCCTAAAGGCGGGGGGTTCCCACCCTCGCGGATGGGAGTTCCTGGTTCATCACAGACCGCACGGAAGGAGAGTCTTCGTGTCTGACGTCCGCTCCGCAGGCGTTTTTCGTCTCCACCAGCCCGGCGGCGACGGCGATGTTCTTGGCGGCGTTGATGTCCCGATCATGTCGGGTGCCGCAGGTCGGACACGACCAACGCCG
>NZ_BMNB01000024.1 GCF_014646235.1 Micromonospora sonchi
GGGCCCACATCCACTGGGCCATGATCGACAACATGAGTCGACGCCTCACCCACGAAACCACCCCGTCCTGGCGAGACGATCAACCCGAAACAGACACACCACAACACACATGATCGAGATGCCCTCTTATTACTCTGCGAGCCCCAAAGGGGCCTTCCGGGTCCAAGATTCACTCCGCTCAAGGGATCACCGGTGTGGCAGGTCGCCGCCGAACGAGATGCCTCCGTGGACATCACGCCCCTACACGACGGGGCCGCCGTCACCTGATGGCGCTCCCGCGCCCCGACATCGAAACTGAACCTCACCCGCCGGCGATACTGCGCCTGCTAGGCGGCGGCGTGTCGCGCCGTCCTCGGCAGGTCGTTCCCGATGACTGGCGCCCCACCGACTTAGATGCGAAGCTGTCTATGTAACGAGAAGTGCACAGGAAGCCACGTTCAGCGATGATGGTGGTTCTGTTGGAACAACTTCCGTTGTGGGGACCGAGCGCGGACGAGCATCCGCCGTCGAAGCCAGTACTGACCCAACCAGCAACGCTTCGCCTCCTGATCACCGTGAAGGCGGCGCCCAACCCCTCCGCCCGCTATGGAGAGACAGTCTGCGTCGGCGCGCTCAGCCTGGACCCCCCCTGGACGGGTTGGATGCGCCTCTACCCGATCCATTTTCGCGAACTGGCCGACGACAGCAAGTTCCGCAAGTATGACATCGTCCGCCTCCAGGCAGTGCCGGCCAGAAAAGACGTCCGCCGCGAGAGCTGGACGCCGATCGTGGACACCATCACCACCGAGCAGCATCTTGCAGCCAACCAGCAGTCCCGCCGAAATCTCCTCGATCCACTCGTCGAGGACTCCATGTGCCGTCTCAACGAGCAGGCACGCGACGCTCCGAGCGCACGATCGATCGCCCTGATCCGCGTCGCCGATGTCTCGTCCATGCAGATCAAGCGCCATCCCGGCTGGTCGGCGGAAGACCGCAGAAAGATCGCGGGCTACCTCAACCAGCTCGACCTACTGACGCCCTCCAAGCCCATCCCTTTTCAGGCACCACGATTCACCGGCTCCTACCGCTACCGATGCGCAGACCGCCGTTGCCGCGGACACCAGCAGACACTCTGGGACTGGGAGTTCGTCGCCCTACAACGTCACCTCACGCAGCTCACCGATGCGGAGGCCACGGATCAACTCAGGCACAAGTTCCTCACCCAGCTCTGCGCGTCCGACCGCGACGTCGCCTTCTACGTGGGCAACCAGGCGGCAAGACCGCAGTCCTTCAGCATCGGCGGCGTCTACGCACCCAGGCGACCTACCGCTCGATACCGACTACACGTCAGCCGATGACCTCGGCCAGCACATCGGCGTGACAGGCATCCTCAACGCGGCACCAGCACGCCAACTGTTTCCCGGCGAGCTCCCGACGCGCCCGCTCGACAAGCGCCGGCTGCCCCACCAGCCACTGCCGATACAGGCGCAACGCCTCAGCCCGATCATGCTTGCGAAGACTGAACGGATTGGCCCAGGGAGAACGCCGCAACCCGAACCCCTGCCGCCCGACATAGACGGCACCGGACGGCACCACCGGATGGTAGAGATCCCCCTGCACACGAACCCGGGACTGGACCACCACGCGGTCAGCGTAACTGCCGACGACGGGCTCTGGCGGGTGCTCATCAGTGCATCGCGTCCAGGACACGCCGGCCCAGTCCAATGGCTTCCGAGCTGGTCCGCAGAGCGACCTGTACGTCCTCGGCTGCGTCCTGCACGAACTCCTCGCCGGGCGACGGGTCTTCGCCAGCGGCAGCGACTTCGAACTGTGGCGCCAGCACGTCATCGAGCCGCCACCACCCCTGCGTACGCTCCGCCCCGACGTGCCCCCAGAGATCGAGGATCTGGTCCTCGACCTGCTGGCCAAGGCCCCCGAGGACCGGCCCGCAGAAGCCTACGACGTCTACGAACGGCTGCTGCCGTTCCTGCCCCTGCCCGGCTCCGCCCCGCCAGCGCCGCACTCGGCGCCGAAAGTCCCCGCGTGCTGGCCCTGCGGTCACGACGAGCAGCCATCCTCGTCATCGGCGGGGACTTCCGGCAGGCGCTGCCCGAGTTCGACGCCCTCGCCGCCGCGTACGCCCGCACCGCCGGCCCCACCAGCGAAGACGCGCTGGAGTGCCTGCGGCAGGCCGCCCACTGCCGAGTCGAAATCGGCCACGCCACCACCGCCCTGCGCCAATTCCGGCAGGTGCTCACCCACGTACGCGCCGCCTCCGGCGACGCCTCCCCCGCCGCCCTGGACCTACGCCGCAACATCGGCATGCTGCTGCTCACCGAAGGTAAGGCGGAGGAGGCTCTGGACGAGCTGCGGCCGCTGCACGACGACCTCTGCGTCGTCTACGGCCCACAGCACGAGGAGACCCGGGAAGTCGCCGACGTGCTCGCCCGGCTGCGCCTCGGCAAGGTCACGGCCGACGAGTAGCGGGGGCAGCTCATCCGCCCGCCGATCTAGGCCGGTACGGTCCGGCTACCGGTAGCTCCAGACCACTGGCCGGGCCTTGTAGATCGCCGCTCCGGAGAGGTAGCGGTTGCCGACGTAGGAACCGTTCAGCCGGTACAGCCAGACGTTGCCGTTGCCGTAGGTGCCGTCGCTGTTCGCGCCGGCGACCTTGGTGGTGAAGACCAGCCCGCCGGAGTGGTTACCGATGCTCTTGATCTTGTTTGTGTCGATGGACCCGGGTGCCCGCTGGAATCGGTTGCGGTTGATGTCATACCGGTAAACGTGGCTGGTGTTGCTCATCCACAGGTTGGCGGAGGTGCCGTAGACCGGTGACAGGTCGTGCACGTTTCCGGTGACCGTTCGGCAGGCGGCGTTGGTGAGTTTAGGAGCGGTGGCCGTGCCGCTCACCTTGTAGCTGCACAGCCGGGTGCCGCCGGCGGCCCAGAGGCGCTTGATGGCGCTGTCCCAGTAGACGGCGTGCGCCTTGGCGAACGCCTTCGTGGCGGCCGGGCTGGTCCGGCCCTTGCCGTAGAGGGTGAGCTTGCCGGGATCGGAAGAGGCGACCACGACAGCGCCGTTGGGCAGCAGCTCGATGGCGTGCGGGTTGCCGCCTGGCGTCACCTGGTACCGCACCTTGCGGGTGGCGTAGTCGACAATCCCGGCCCGGCCACCGGACGCGGCCACCAGGACCACATTCCGCGAGCCCTGCTTGCGGAACTTGACGTCGGAGAGGTTCTTCCAGCCGCTGCCAGCGGGGCGCTTCCACGACCACTGGGCCGAACCAGCCGTCCACCGGCTGGCGCCGGCGCTGAAGATCCTGACCCCGTACCGCTGGTCGACCACCGCGACCCGGTCACTGGCCGCCTGCGCGCCGGTCGGCGCGACCAGCACTCCCACCATGCCCACCGCCGCCGCGCCGAGGGCTGCGCCGATCACGCGCCACCCCCGTCGCGCCCTGTCTGCCGATCGCATCATCGCCATGAAACCTCCCGTGTGACGAGCCCCGTCGGGGGGCGTTGACGGGTGCGGCCCCCGAAACGCCGGCCTGCACCACGACTCATGGTGTTCGAACGTATGCGAGTGGTGACCGGCCGGCAATGACGGCGTTGGATGGGCGACAGAACGTCAGTTCGTCGCTAACGGGCGACCACCGGTTGGTCGAGAGGGAAGCGCCGGCCCCACGGCGGCAACACAGGTGAAGACCGGACCGGCAGCGCTGCCGCTAACCACAGCGTCACCGACAGAATTTGGTCAGGATGCTTAACCTGATCGGCGTGGGCGTGGCCATTGCCCGGCGCAGCTCAGCGAGGTAGCCGCCCCGTGCCACTTTCATCCCGCCGCACGCGGCGCGGATGAAGTCGTCGTCCTTGACGATGGCAAGCTGGTCGCAGGCCAGGCAGCCGCGAAACCGAACGCCGTGGTGAATCCGCCGGGATGCCGCAGGCCCGCCGCCAGCCGCTCGTTCACGACGCGTAGTCGTACCACGTGGGATCAGGCCGCGAGCGGTTGGTCCAGCCAACCTCGCCCACCCCTGGTCCAGGCTCCGCATCTGCATCGCGGGCACGGCGGCCGTGCACATCCCCGGCCGTCGCTCACCGCCAGCACCTCGCGGCAGTCGCCGATGTCGACCATCTGCCATTGGCGGCGCCAACCTGGCGCCTGGTCAGGCCAGCCGGTTGACGTGCCTACGCCGGGCGCGCGTCCACAGTGAAGGCGTCGGCGTAGTCCAGATCGTGCTGTTCCACCACGTCGAAGTTTGCCCGCAGCAGGCCATCCAGTACGGCCAACTGCTCCGCGCTGAACCCCAGGTGACGCGCTCCCCGAGCCTTGGAACGGCTGCTGTGCACCGCCACCACCATCCGCCCACCGGGCGCGGTGGGTGACCCGACGCAGCTCCTGGACACCCGCTGCCAGATCCGGCCGGCCACCCCGGACGGAGTCCCGAAAGCATCCATGCCCCCAGCATGCGGGTTCAAGTCGAATTGAAGGCAAGTCGCCAGCACATTTACCCGGACCCGGCCGGGTGCCGGGAACAGCCGCGGCGGACCCGCCGCTGGTGGGACCCGAGCCTGGGGGTGGGTCGGGCTCGATCACGGGAAGTCGTCGGGCGTGATGTCGGGCAGCGTGGCCAGTAGTTGCCCGGCCAGCCGCCGTACGGTGTCGTCGTCTTCCTGTCGGCTGAGCCGGATGAGCAGCTCTCGGGTCCGGGTGTCTCGGTAGTGGTGTCGGGTCAGCGCGAGCAACGCGGTCCGACGGATCTCCCAGTCGTCGTCGTCGGCCAGCCCGAGCAGCAGCTCCGGCACTCCGGCGCGGCCGGCCAGGGTCGCGCCGAGTTGTTCCACCGCTCGGCGCCGGACCTCCAGGGCCGGGTCGTCGCGGACCAGTCCGACGAGCAGCACCTGAACTTCGGGGTCGGCGTCGAAGTGCTCGCCGAGCGCGGCGGCGATGCGGGCGCGGATCGCCGGGTCCGGGTCGGCCAGGCGGCGCATCAGCCGCAGGGTCACCGCCATGGAGGCGGTTCCCCGCTCGGTCAGGCAGCAGACTGCGGCGTCGAACACGGTCGGGTCGGTGTCCGACTCGACGCATTCCAGCAGCACGTCGGTCATCACGTCGGGGCTGCCGTACCGGCAGAGCGTCTGCACGGCAGCCAGCCGGATGCCGACGTAGCTGTCCCGGCGGGCCCGCCGGCACAGTGTTTCCACGAGGCCCTCGACCTCGCCGTGCCGGGCGAGCGTGTCGGCGGCCGCGCGCAGCACGTTGGGGTCGGGATCTCGGCTGACCTGTTCAGCCAGGCACTCCCGCACGGCGGGGTCGGGCGGTTCGGCGAGACAGGCCAGGCTGCGGGTGACCCGCAGCCGGACGAGCGCGTCCCGCTCTTGGAGGGCTCGGCTGATGAGCAGGTCGCGGGTGGCGTGGCCGAACAGTTGCCGGCCGGTGAGCAGGTCGACGGCGGTGAGCCGGACGCTCGCGGTCGGGTCGCGTCGGGCGCTGTCCAGCAGCAGTTCTCCGATGCGGGGGTCCGGGTGGGCCTCGGCCAGGGCGCGTACCGCGGCGAGGCGCACCGTGGCGTCCTCGTCGACGCGAGCCGCGTGCGCCACCACGGTCCAGCAGGTGTCGTCGGTGCTGTCCCGGTCGATCAGCGCGGTCACGGCGGCAGCCCGCACGGAGGCGTCGTCGTCCTGTTCGATCTGGTCGATCAGCCTGCTCCGGCAGCGTCCGTCCGGGTCCGGTACGAGCGCCAGCCGCTGCACGGCGGTGGCGCGGAGCCGGGCGGAGCCGTCCGAGCTGGCCAGCTTCAGCAACAGGTCGGTCTCCTCCGGGCCGGGCCGGCCCGGCAGCAGCCTGGTAACCAGGCAGCGCCGCACCTCGTCCGGGGAGTCGCCGGTCACTCGCTGCAGCGCGCGGCTGCGGGCGGTCTCGGCGTGCTCGGGCAGGGCCAGCAGGGCTGCCAGCGCGTCCTGCACGACTGCGGGATCGGGGTCGGTGGCCAGTAGTCGCTGGAGGGTGCCGGGTGCGTCCGGCAGGTCGGTGCAGCGCGCGGTGAGCACGGCGACGGCGGCTCGCCGTACTGTGGTGGCGGTGTCCTCGGTGGCCCGGAGCAGGGCGTGGCGGATGTCGTCGCTGAGTTCGGCGCGACCGCCGAGGGACTGTACGGCCAGCGCGCGGACCGCGGGGTCGGGTGAGTCGGCGAGGTCGCGGAGCTCGTCGGTGAGGTCGGGGTCGGCGCCGAAGTGGGTGATCAGGGCCCGTACGGCGGCCTGCCGGACGGCGGTGGAGACCGCGGCTCGGGCCTGGGCGATCAGGATGTCCCGGTAGCGACGGTGGTCGCCGTCGGTGGCATCCAGCCGGCCGGCGGCTTCGGCGAGCCCGGCGACCAGGGTGAGGTGGGCTTGCCGCTCGCGGCCCTGCTGGAGTTCCCGGACGAGCAGTTCCTCCAGGTGTTCCTCGGTGGTGGACAGCGCTGCGGCGATCCGGGTGGCGAAGGCGGAGCCGGAGCGCCAGCTGGTCCGTACGCCGCGGCGGCGGTACCAGTTCAGGAAGGTGCGCCGGCTGGGCCAGTTCGGCCCGAGTGCCCGGACCGCGGAAAGCAGTTCCTGTTCGGTGAGATCGGCCAGGTTGGGGTCGTCGGCGGAGATGCCGTGTTCGATCAGCAGCACGACCTGGCGCAGCACGGCATTGCCCGCGTCGGTCAGTTCGGAGGGCTGTGGGGTTTCGGCCACGCATTGCGCGGCCAGCACGAGGTTCCAGGGCGGGGCGGTCAGGTTCAGCGGCGGCCAGGGTTGGGTGGTCTCGGTGGCGAGCAGGGTGATCAGGTCGTTGGCGATCCGGGCGGGTAGGGCGCCGGCGACGAGCCGGAGCACCTCTCGCCAGGACGGGTCGGCCCAGTGTTCGCGGAAGAGGGCGCGGAGCCGGTCGAGGTCCCAGGCGCCGGGGTCGTTCTCGATCCTGTCCACGATCTCCTCGGCGCAGAAGAATTCCAGGAACGCGCGGTGCACGAACCCGAACAGTCGCAGTCCGTATCGTTCCAGGATGAAGCTTCGCTGGCGCAGTTTGTCGATCATCGAGTTGGCCATGGCGAGCGCCCGCTCGTTCTCGAAACCGTAGAACGCGACGAGGTGGTCGCGGAAGACGCGGGCCAGTTCGTCGGGGTCGATGTAGTTGCCGGCCGTTTCTGGCTCCCCCCGGAACTGCATGCGGAATGCCAGGTGGCGCAGGAGTCGGCGCTTCGCGTGCAGGTCCAGCGAGGGTACGTCGCCGTGGCTCTCCCGCAGTTGTTTGGTCACGTCCCACTCGGAGATGAGGACGTCGGTGACGTGCGCGTACAGTCGGCGTCGGTTGCGGGGCAGGGGGTGGCTGCGGCCGACGATCGCCATGAGCATCAGCAGCAGTGGGTTGCCGGCGATCTCGTGCATCGCTCGGGAGTCGCGCAGCATGTCGAGGAGCTGTCGTCGTTGCCGTTGTGCTTCGACAGCCGGGGTGGGCATCACGTAGCGGTACCAGTTGTCGAGGAACTCGGTGATCTGTTCGTCGTCGAGGTCTTCGAGGGTGAAGTGGTCGAAACCGGCGTTGGCGAAGGTCTGTCGCTGGTAGCCGGCCGCCCGTGAGGTGACCACCGACAGCACTCCCGGGTACTCGTTGGCGAAGGTGGCGATCTGCGCGGCCACCTCTTCGCGTTGGACCGGGTCGAACACCTCGTCGAGGCCATCGAAGAGAAAGAGGGCCTGGCCGCCCTGGCGCAGGTATGGCTCCAGCACCTCCTGGTCGATTCCGGTCAGTCCCTGTTCGTGGCAGCGGCCGACGTAGTCGAGCAAGCCGTTGCAGCGCCCGTCGCGGCGGTGCGCGGCGTAGGAGCGCAGTTCGATCAGCACGGGCAGGTACCGGTTCAGCGCCGCGAGTCGGGGTTCGTCGCAGACTCCGGCCAGTGCCAGTGCCAGGTACCGTGCGGCCGCTGACTTGCCGGAGCCGGGGTCGCCGAGCAGGACGATCGTCCGGCGGCCGGGGTCGCAGACCACGTCGAACAACGAGAGCGCGTCCTTGGCCGCGTACTCCTCCCAGAGTCGTTCGAGCTCTTCCGGGTTCACCACGCCGGGTAGTCCGCCGGTGTCGCCGCCCGGTCTGGCGCCGGCCCACCGCCACCAGGCCAGTGGCATTTCCGGGCGGGCATCCTCGTGCACCCGGGGCTCGACGAACACTTTCGGCAGCCCGACGGTGAGGTAGCCGATGGTGGGACGTGGTGAGACAGCGTCGACCGGGACGGCGTGGTACCTGAGCGCCAGTTGCTTGTAGTAGTGGCCGCGTACGGCTTCGGGTAGGTGGGTGTCCGGGTCGGCGGGTCCGCGTGCGGGGGACCGCCCGCTGCGTACGTCGGCCAGCGCCGCGGTGACCTTGGCGGTGAGGTCGTCGACGCTGGTGAAGAAGGCGCACAGGTGTCGTTCCTTGAGCTCCCGGCGCAGTTCGACGATCCGTTCCCCGTCGGTGCCCCGGTCGACCTGGTCGACCGGCCAGGGGGTCTCCTCGGCGAGGAGGAAGACCAGGCAGGGTTTTCCGGCCGCGAGTGCCTCGCGGTACTCCAGTTCGGTGATGGAGGATTCCTGACCGGGCGGGCGGAATCCGTAGCGCCAGGCAAACAGTCCGATGTAGAGGTCGCAGCGGCGGACGTCGGCCAGGCAGCGGTCGAGCGGTCGTCGGACGTCGGCACCGTACGCTTCCATGGCGACGTCCTCGATCTCCAGGCGACGTGCCACTGCGTGTACGGCAGCGCGATATTCCAGCAGGTCTTTTTGAGTGGCCGAAATGTAGACCTTCATAAACGGCAACTCCAGGGGTAGCTGGCGACCGCACTATTGAAACTATCAGCCGTCGTCACGTCCGTGCGGCCGGTGATCGCTTCGCCACCATGGGATTCCCGTCGAGGTCGGGCTTACGATGTCCCTCAGGGCAGATACCGATCCGCGGGTCGGTTCCCGATGTCGCGGGGTCCCGTTGCCTCACCAGGGTCGGTGTCGGCGCGGGTCACGGCGAGGGTGCATCAGCGGGGTCGCATTCCGCAGGATGATTGCGGGCGGACGGCGATGCGGAGGAAGCTATGATCACGGTCGGTGAGGTGCACACCAACCTGCTGCAGCACAGCACGGCGCTGGCTCAGGAGCAGAGTTCGGAGGTGCTCAGCCTGGTCGAAGGCGAGGCCGTGCTGACCTCCCGCCGTCCGTCGCTCTATGCGGTCTCGCCCGATGTGCGCACCGGCGTGGACTGCTGGCTGCCCAGCGCCAGGCGGCGGCAGCTACGGGGGGTGGGCGCGGTGGTCACCCGGGCCATCATCACCGGTGGCCGAATCGTGCAGGCGTCGTCGGTCATCCAGGTCGTCGCCGGCGAACGTCGCCAGCCGTGGTCGCACTATCTGGCCAACCCGGGCGTCCTGGAGACGGTCGGCAAGCTGAACAGCGCCGACCTGACCGCGGGTTTCCTGCACGGCAACGACGCGGACGTGCTGAACCTGGAGGCGATCACCGGACGGGTGCTCGACGGGGTGCAGATGTCCGACCTGCTGGATCGGCGTCCGCCACTGCGCGCGGCGCGTACCCGGCTGCGCTGGACCGCGCAGGTGGGCCAACAGCCGGACCGGGAGGTCTCGGCCGTCGTCACCGTGGACTCCCCGACCCTGCGTACGGTTGAACTGGTGCTCGCCCCGCAGGACGTGCCGGCGGCCGTGGCCGGTCTCTGCGAGGATCTCGCGTTGCACGACTGGCTACTGACCATGCTCTCCTCCCTGATGGAGGCCGCTGTCACCCGGTCGGCCTCCGGGCAGGAGCACGTCGAGCGGTTGCGTCCCGTGCTGGAGCACCTGCTGCATCTGTGGTTGCCGGGCGCGCGGGTCAACCCGCGGCTGCGGTCGATCTGGGACCGGTTGGAGCAGGTGCCCGGATTCAGCCGGCAGTGGAACTCATCGGTGAACTGGATCCGGGATCAGATCAGCGTGGGCAACATGGCGCTGCTGCGTGACCTGGCGGGCCGCATGCGGTCGACCAGCCGTGCGGGCGCTGACCACACTCACCCGCCGATGAACACGTAACTCAGTCGGTCGACGAGCTCGCTGGGCAGGTGCAGGCCTTCACCATCGGCGCGCCGGGCGACCTGTTGCGCGACCGACGGCGGTACCGCCACCTGGCCGAGGATGGTCCGTACCGCCAGCTCGACCGGCAGGTACTGGGTGTCCATGAGGGTCAGTGTGCGGTACGCGCAGAACGGCGCGGCGGTCGGGTTGAGCTGCACGACCGCCGGCAGCTCGTCCCAGTCGACGGGTAGCTCGCCGGTGAGCCGGCTCGGTTGCATCAGGGTCTGCCCGCGGTGCCGCAGCACGCCCAGCCGGGTCATCTGCCAGACCGATGCGAGCAGCGCACACGCCCACACCCGGGTGTTCGGTTCGTCGGACCACAGCTCGATGTCCACGAAGATGGAGTGCCGGGGGTCGCCGGACTGCACCGGCGGGGACCAGGGGCGAGGCAGGGTCATCGCCGGCGCGTCAACGTGCCCGGGTGAGCGCATGCCGTTGGACAGCCACCCGGATTCACTGAGCGGGGGCCGGCTTCCGGTGGTGTGCCGGGGTGGTTCCACCACGAGGGTGTCGACCACCATCTGGGCGAGCTCGACGCCGCCGTGGCGGGCGAAGCTGGATTCCCGGGCCACGTAGTCCAACACCAGGCCGAGCTCCGCCGCGGCGCCCTGCACCTGAGGGATCACCTCGCGTGGTGAGCCGAATCGGTGGAAGTAGTCGTCCACCATGAAGCAGGTGCTGATCCGCGGCTGGCGGTGTGTCGGCAGTCCCTGGCGGGCCAGGGCCGGGATCGCCGGTGACCAGTCGGCGATGCGCGCGAACCTGCGCCGCAGCTCCTGGCAGCCGGCGCCGAAGTCCTCCGCGTAGAAGTGCCCCAACTCGACCGACAGGTGTGAGTACGCCACGCTCTCTGTCCGACGCACCGCAGCTGCCTCCTGGAACCTGACATCCACGTCGATCACACGGTTTCCCATGCGGTCTCGTCGAAGAGCTTTTCGGTCAGATTTACGATGGCGTCCACCGTCTTCACATTCGCGATCTTGGCTTGTACGTCGTGGTCCGAGATGAGCTGTTCCCGCCACTGCAACAGCGGGTCCAGCGGCACCGTGCCGAGCAGCGTCGTGCGCCCGACGCCTCGGCGGCGGGCCAGATCCGACAGTTCCGTGTCGCACCCGCGCAGGAATGCCTGCTGCGCGAGGTCGAGGTAGCCGACCTCGGGGCCGCGGGAGTCGATCACCGCCGTGCGGATGAAGCGCAGCGACTCCTGCAGCCGCTCCGGCTCGTGGCCGTATTCCTTGCCCATGGCGAGGATGCCGCCCGCCTCGAAGGCGAGATCTGCCGCTGCGGTGACGTGCTGGGGAGTCCAGCGGTGGAAGACCAACCAGCGCGCGGTCACCTTGCGTAGAGTGGGGGTTGCCGTGGCGGCCAGCGCGATCTGGCTGGCGTACGAGCGGCCGGCGCTGAGGTCCACGAGGGTCAGGTCGAACTCCTCTTCCAGCCGGAGGAAGAGTTCGGCGCAGCGTTTGGCGATGTCGTTGGTGAAGCCGAATTCGCTGCCGTTGCGCTGGCCGGGTAGCAGCACCAGCGGGCCCGCGCCGATGGGTCGCTGGCGCAGGCCGACCTGTTCCGAGGTGCCCCAGACGTCCATCTGTTCGGGAAATGGGATCTCGCCCCGCAGGTAGCGGTGCAAGCCGCCGCTGTTGGGCCCGGCGCCCTCCACCCCGTCGACGGCGTGCGGGATCTGGAACGTGATGCCAGCGGTCGGCGAGCCGAAGTCGTAGTCCAGGTAGCAGGTGGGGCGGCCGGACAGGGCGCTGCGGTAGGCGATGTTCGCGGCGGTCACCGAGCGACCGGTGCCACCCTTGTGCGACGTGACGAAGACCAGCATCAGATCCCCTCGCTGGCTTTCTGCTGCCCGGTGGTGACGTCGTTGAGCAGGAGCAGCAGCGTGTTCGCCAGGGCGGCCGCCGTGCCCGGACGTTCGTCCACCAGCAGCTGCGCCCGGTGCAGGCTGGCCCGGATGCTGTGCATGCTGCGTTGCATCGCCTTGCCGGCGAACGTGCCGCGCATCAGCTCGCGGTCGAACAGGTATTCCGCCTCGTCGATCAGGTCCTGTGCGTACGCGGCGAGCCGGCCGGCGCGCGGGAAGGGACGTTCCCAGAGCAGTTGACCGGCGTTGACCAGCGCGTGCACCACCCGCTCGGTCAGGTACCAGGAGGGCGCGTCCGGTTTGGGGGCCAGCCCGGGAAAGGCACCGCCGGCATGGTCCCACAGCTCTCGGTGCCGGCCGTCGGGGATGCGGCGCAGCAGCAGATGGTCCCACACCTCGTCGGCCAACTCGAGCAGTTCGCTGCGCCGCCGGGCGTTGCTCAGCAGGCCGGCGACGGTGATCGCCCGCTGGAGCAGCACGGTGGAGAACTCGTTCACGTTCCACGTCATGATCGGCTTGGGCGTGTCGTCGTTGAGGGTGACCCGCTTACCGGGAGTGTGCACGACCAGCGCAGACTCGCCGGGCGATGCGCGTCGGGTGACGCGTGCCCGCTGCGCCAGTTCCACGAGCACCGCGGCGATGCGGCCGAGTTCCTCGTCGCCGCCGCGTCCGACCGCGAGCAGTCCCTTGACTGCCAGCGACGTCGTTTGGAGGGTGTAGTAGTCGGTGCGGTCGCCGTCGGTCGTGCGCCACGGGATGTCCTCGATGGGCCATCGCCGCCGGTTGCCGAAGGTCGCCACCGTCGCCCAGTAGGTCCGGGTCAGCTCCCAGCGTAGTTGCAGTGCCCGGGACAGCCGCTGTTGTTCCTCGTTGAGCAGGCCGAGCAGGCGGGTACGTTCGGAGTTCAGGTCTTCGATGGCGTCCATCGCGATGACCGTGAAGTAGAGGTAGGGGGCGTTCTCGGCCGAGCCTTCGCGTTGCCGGCCGATCGGCTCGCTGGTGGGGACTTCCTCGGCGCCGGCGATGATGCCCCACGACCAGCCGCATTCGAAGAGCATGTCCCTGTTGTCGAGGTCTTCGGTGACCCGGCCCGACCCGATGATCACGCTGCGCAGGCTGGCCATGGTGTCCCGCAATTGTCCGCGCAGCGCCGTGACGAGTTCGCGGCGCGGAAGCTCGTCCTGGTTGACCATGTCGCACAGCCGGCGGCCGTACTCGTCGGTGGAGGTGAAGACAAAGGTGCTGAAGCTGCGCAGCAGGCCCACCATGGCGGCGGTGAGCCGGATGCCGGCCATCGCCTCCAGGTCGTCCAGTTGCGCGAGCAGGTCCCGTCGCTCGGTGGCTCTGCGGTAGACCTTGACGAAACCGATCGTCGCCAACGTGAGGGTGACGGAGACGGCGAACGAGTCGACGACGTCCAGGGACCGTTGTTCGTCGGTGAGATCCGGGCCGCCCTCCACCGGGTTCAGGTAGCCGCCGCCGCTGAAGATGGGCGTGCCGTCCTCGGCGGTGTACCGCCTGAAGTAATCGATCATGACGCCGACCAGCCGGCGGGGAATCTCGATCGCACCGCCGATGGGGCTGAGGGCCTCGACCACCTCGTCGTCGGCGCTGTCGGGGTCATCGAGCGACAGCACGGGGACCTTGGCCATGGGAAGAAGCAGGATCAGTAGTTGCTCGGCATCACTGATGGAATTGCTACCGCTTCGGCCGCCCCAGTGCCATTCACCCTTCTCCCAACAACTCCGCATCGTGGCCCGCCAGATGTCGAGGATCTCCTGGCGCGGCTGTATTCGCATGATCCACCGCCGTCTGCATGTAGTCGCCGACTCGGAACCGCTGGTCTTGCCGTGCGCACGATGATCCACGATGACTGGCACCGATGTGCCATGTCATGGTAGCGGGCCGGTCGAGTGCCACCGGAGACGCTCTGCCTGCCGCACGTCGGCGAGTCCCCCGGGCCTTGATGCAGGATGTCCGCCCGGCAGGCCGGGGGCGTCCACTCGGCGGCGACGATGATACGCACCGGCACTATCCGCGGGTGCGGCCGGTGGCCAGCAGCATGCTCAGGTATCCGTCGCGCAACGACGGTCGGGGGCGCTCCTCGTGGACGGTCACGTCGTACGCGCCGGCCGCGATGCCAGCCACCACCTCAGCGCGTTGCAGCGCCACGGCCGGGAAGAAGCGCGGGCCGACGCGGTAGCCGGCGGACCCGAGCATGACGGCCACGGCGAAGGGTGAGCCGGGGCGCAGCGCCCGCAGGAACCGGGCGACGGCGTGTTCGGCCTCCGCCCGGTCGGCCGAGATGGAGCAGGCCACGAAGAACATCGTGCCCGCGTCCCAGGTGTGCTGCGGCAGGTCGAAAACGCTGGTCCTGCAGACTCGGCCGACCTGTGCCAGACGCCGTCGCGGATCGGGCAGCGCCGCGTACGCCGGGTGCTCCACGCAGACCTGCCAGTACGGGTCCCAGAGTTCGTCGTAGCCGTCGACCTGCGTACGCAGCCAGCGCACATTCGACGTGGACCACTCACACAGATCGATGGTGTACGCGAACGGCAGGAGCGTCAGGGCCGGGTAGAGGTTCGCACCCGATCCAACGTCGACACAGCGTGCGTCGGCCAGCTTCGCTCCGGCGAAGAAGTCTCGGGTTCGGCGGAGCAGCTCCCGGTCGTCGGAGCGCAGGTCCGCGTAGTTGTGCCGGACATAGGCCTGCGGGTCGAAACCGTCCCACTCGACCTCGGTGTTCACCGGCCTCGGGGACTGGATCGGCACGGATGACGCGGGCGACTCGCCACAACCGCCGGCCGCCGGGGTCAACGCCATGGACGTGCCTCCATCGGTCTCGGCGGATCACACTCGGTTGCCGCTCCGGCGCGGTCAGTACATCGAACATTGTGCATCGAACCTGTTGCCTGCTCGCAAGTGACGGCACGTCACCGCAGACAAGGAGCGGCAACCTGGCACGGCCCCGCCTTCCCCCGATACGCAGGGCTGACCCCGTCACGGTGCCCGCTCCCCCTCGGCGGCCTACGACCTTGGAATCCCCAGCTCAACATCATGATCAAGTTGCTCTCAGGCGGCCATCGACCCTCTTGACACACTCCAGATTGTAGCGTTAACATCACCGCAACATTGTTAACGCTAACAGGGAAGCTCAGTTCATTGGCCCCGCACCGGCCGAGGCCGAGTCAAAATGGACCCGTGCGCTGGAAGTCCGCCCTTCAACACCCTCGCGATCACCTTCGAGGACCGCCACACCATCAACCAACGAACAACACGCCGGTTACACCGGAAATCCGACACTTCCGCCCCGTTGTTAGCGCTAACGCAGCCCAGACGGAAGGCTATGACCTGATGGCTATCGAGAAATCCGCTGGAAAGCGACGTCAAGGTTTAGCGGCTATTGGCCTTGCTCTCCTGGTAGGAGTAGGGATAGGCCAACTGACACCGATCGGGCCAGCCTCGGCGGACAAGCCCGCGCAGCCGGCGGCGCCGGGCCACAAACCCCAGACCCCGTCCGCCAAGGTGCCGCTGAGCGGTGTCGACATGGCGCAGACATATGTGAACCCGATCAATCTGCCCGGGATGGCGGTGCGCAACATCGTAGGGACGATGCCGCCCACGGACGCGAATGTCGCAAACACATCGCAAATTCCAGCCAGTTTGAACCTGGAGACGTGGACGGCAGCGTCCGGGCGGACTCTCGCGAGCCGATCCACCGTCGGTTTCACCAGGATTTCGGAGAACTCGGCACGGACCGGGGCGGACTGGTCCGCGGTGAACGTCGACGGGACCATCTATCTCTACGCATCCGGTGCCATGCAGAGCGCGCCGAACAACAACCGCACCGTCTGGTCCACCACCGACTACCTCACGTGGACGCCCCATGAGATGAACCTGGGCTTGGTCGCACCAACCGTCGTGCAGATCGGCAACAAGTTCTACATGGCCGGCAACAACACGCCGGTCTATCAGGCGGACTCGCCCACCGGGCCGTGGACCAGCATGGGGAACTTCCTGCGCCCGACCGGCCAGACCCTGAGCGTCGGCGACGTGCAGTTCTTCCTTGACACGGACGGCCGGCTGTACTTGACGTACAACATCGGCTCGCCGATCATGGGCGCCGAACTCGACCCGAACAATCCTCGGCAGCTCATCAGCGACCCGGTCGTGCTCTGGACCTTCGACCCGCGCCAGGAATGGCAGCACATCGGTGACAACAAGGCGACCTACACGCATGGGTACGTGGAGGGCGCACAGCTGTTCAAGGTGGGGAAGACCTATTACCTCTCGGTCGCGTCCGGTGGCACCGAGTACACCACGTACGCGACGGGCGTCATGACGTCGAAAAAACCGCTTTCAGGATTCAAGGAAACGCAGCAGAACCCGATCGGCTACGGGAACAACCACCCCAGTGCGGTATATCCGAACGCCGGGCACGGCAGTTTCGTACTCGACGATTCCGGTAACCTGGTGTTCTTCTACACCTACGTCATCGCATACGAGGAGTTCTTCGAGCGACGGCTGGGAATGGACATCTGCAACGTGATTTCCACTGGTCCGCAGAAGGGAGCGATCGATTGCGAGTTGTCCAACACGCCGCAACTGGCCCCCGGCAAGAAGATCGCGGGCAGGGACGACGTCGGGCTCTACAATGTGGCCACCAACAGCCAGGTCTACTGGGCGAGCAGCTATGCCCCCGGGCGCAACCCGTACTACGGCGGGGACCGATCACTATCCACCTGGTGGGAGCCGGCTGACAACGACAACGCGCCCACCTACATCAGGGGCTTCGGGACCGTCTTCCACATCTCCGCTGCCCAGATCCAGTGGAAGGAGCTCGGACGGACGTTCACGAAGGACAACGCCGTGCAGTACACGCTGGAGTACAAGGACATTCCGACCAACACGTGGCGGACGCTGGTCGACAAGAGCACGAACACCACCGCGTACACGGCTGACTACGTCACCTTCGACCGGGTGCTGACGAACGCGGTCAGGCTGAAGATCCTGGGTACGACCGAGAACGTGAAGGTCGGAGTCCACGAACTCAACGTGTTCGGCGAGAACTACCACCTGGTCGCCTCGAAGGGCATGATCACCAAGTAGTCCGGTTGCTGGGGCGGCGCAGTAAGGAGCGGGCGAAATCAACCGATTTCGCCCGCTCCTTCATGTAGCGCATCTCAGCACGCCTCGGCGGATGATCTGCTGGATGGCCGAGGCGAACGACGTCGTGGCACCCCGGCTCGGCCTTCCCGTTCTCCCCGTGGTCGACTGGCTCGACGGGCCCAGATGTGGGCCTGGCGTCACGATCTCATCGACATTCCGGCAGCTCCGCTTCCGGTCCGCGTGGCCATGGTCCAACAGTCCGTCGACCGGCTGGACCGCCAGCCGAACGTCGATCCGCCGGGGACGCCTAGGATGGTCTCGATGACCATTCCCGAAACCCGACCCGACGGCGCCCCCACCGACGGAGCCCGGGTCGAAGAGGCCCTGCGGCTGCTCTCCGGCGCGCCGGTCGAAGTCGATGTCGCCGTCAAGCGGCTCAGCCGTGGCAGCGGTGTCTACGCCTGGTGGGCTGGTCCTTCGATCCTTCCCGACCTCCCCGGGCCACCGAATGACAGCATCCCGTCGCTACGGCTGCTGTATCTCGGACGGGCAACCAGCCTGCGGGGCCGGATCCTGCGCAACCATCTGAGGCGTTCGGGCAGCTCGACTCTGCGCCGTACCCTGGCCGGGCTTCTGGTGTCCGAGGGATACCGGACGACCTGGACCGATCGTGTCGTCCTGGTCCCCGAGGACGAGGCGCGGCTGACCGCGTGGATGTCCGCGCACCTGCGTTTGACGTGGGCGGAGGACGCGGAGCCGACGACCATCGAGGCCGAACTTGTCCGGCGTTTACACCCGCCGCTCAACGTACACGGCGTCGACCCCGAGCACATCCAGGCGGCCGTGGTCGCCGCCAAGAACTCATACAACGCCAGCAGCCGCCCGGACGAGCCCTCGCAAACGCCGTAACCGTCTGCCCGACACGTACCGGTGCGCGCTCATGGGCATCCGGATTCTCACCGAGCATCCGCGCGCATTCCAGGCACGAGTCTCTCCCGAAGAGTTGGTTGCCTCGGGACTCGGTACCCCACGCCTGGTCGGCGGCTGCAGCGATCCCACGCCACGTGTAGCCTTCAGCCCGCCATTGCCTGAACGGAGTGTGCCCGTGGCGGGCGTGCGACCGCGCCGGTGTCGGTGGCGTCACCGCTGTGACGTCGTGCTGGGTATTCGCTGCTCGGAGCCGGGTTGCGGCAGTGTCACGGCGGGACGGGTGCTGCGGTGTTCGTGTAGCGAGAGCAGGACGACCGAGCCCAGGACCAGGACGAGGCCAACCCATTGACTGGGGTTGAGCCGGCCGTTGAGCAGGGTGAGTCCGACGAGCGCGGCTGACAGCGGGAAGGCAAGCTCGGCCAGGGTCGCGCGGGAGGCGGGGGTGTTTTGCAGGGCGTGGTAGTACAGCAGCAGGGCCAGCAGGCCCGGTACGGCCGCGAGCACCACCAGCCGGGGCAGCAGCGCTGGCGGTACGGCGACCGGCGTGCGTGTCGCCGCGGCGAAGCCAGCAAGCGTGACCAGGCCGACGGCGAACCGCAACGTGGTGACGTGCACAAAGGACAGCTCATGACTGACCATTCGTCCCAGCACAGTCCCGGCAGCCCACAGCAGGGCCGCGCCGACCGCGAGCGCCGCCGCACCCGCGCCACCGACGGTCACACCGAATGGATCAGGGAAGGCCAGCAGCCAGGCCCCGACCAACGCAGGCAGCGCGAACAAGGGAAACCGCCGGGTTACGCGCTCGCCGAGCAGGGCGGCAGCCAGCACGAGGGCGAGTACCGGCTGCAACTTCTGCAGCACCTGCGGCGTGATCGGATCGCCTAGCCGGAAAGCTGCGGTGAAGAGTGTGGTCGCCAGCGCCGATGATCCCGCACCGATGACCAGCACACCCACCTTGGTGCGCCGACTACACCGGGCGAGGGAACGCAGCGCGGGGATCAACCAGGGCGAGACGAGAAGTACGAGGACGATGTGCTCGACGAGGACGACACTCAACACCGGCAGTTGCCGGGAGAGGGGTTCTCGCAACAGGCTGGAGAAACCCCAGAAACTGGCGGCGACGGCGACGAGCCAGGTGCGGTCACCACTACGACCGGTGGCAGGGTGGGACATCGCGCATCTCTTTCCACAGGTGTGCAGGCAACACGATGGCCCGCCGGACACATCAGTTCGTCGCCATCAGGGTTGAGGTGATCCACGAGCGGTGACCGCTCCCCCGCTTTCGATCTTCAACGAGGCCAGTTGTGCCACGGTGCCGACGACGCGGCGCAGCCCGGAGCCGGTCACCGACAGGTCGTGGAAACCGGCGGCGGTGAACTCTCGTCCCGAGCCGCGGCCCAGGAGGTGCGGCGGCCCCGTCAGATGTCGGTGATCCGGATCCCTGCATGCGCCTTGTACCGGCGGTTCACGCTGATGAGATTCGCGGTAAGTGCCTCGACCTGGTGTGCGTTGCGCAGCCGCCCCCCGTACACGCCTCGCACGCCCGGGATGCAGCTGGCCAGATCCCGCACCAGGTCGACCGCCTCCCGCACATCTGCCAACACCAGAACGTCAGTGTCGACCGAGGCGGCCTCCGGGTCGTCGAGCGTGACCGCGCTCACGTTGTGGAACGCGCCGACCACGATGCTGTCCGGCAGCAGCGCCTGCGCCTGTTGGGTCGCCGATCCCTCCTCAACCGGGAGCGCATAGGCACCCTGCTTGTCGAAGCCGAGCGGGTTGACACAGTCGACCACCACCTTGCCAGCCAGGCTGGCCGCCAACCCTTTCAGCAGGTCAGCATGCCCTTCCCAGGGAACGGCGATCACCACAATGTCCCCGGCAACGGCCGCACCGGTGTTGTCCATGCCAGACACGGCACCGCCCGTCGCCCGGGCCAGCTCGGTGGCGGTGCCGGCAGCCCGCCCCGGGTCGCGGCTGCCGATGACCACCGCCAGCCCGGCGGCCGCGAATCGCCGCGCCAGGCCCCGACCCTGCGGGCCCGTACCACCCAGGACCGCGATGCTCTTGCCGACAAGCGACTCGGGCAGGAGATCTGTCATGATGCCTTAACTCCTTCTGGTCAGTCTGTAGTCAGCTTCGCTAACGGGACACGAGCTGGTTGACTCGCCCATCACGTGCGCTTGCGGATCTCCTCGACGGCCTGCGGTACGACCTTGAACAGGTCGCCGACCACGCCGAAGTCGGCCAGTTCGAAGATCGGTGCTTCGGCGTCCTTGTTGACCGTGACGATGGTCTTGGAGGTCTGCATCCCGGCCCGGTGCTGGATCGCCCCGGAGATACCCAGGGCGATGTACAGCTGGGGGGAGACCGTCTTGCCGGTCTGCCCGACCTGGAACTGGTGCGGGTAGAAGCCCGAATCCACCGCCGCCCGGGACGCGCCCACCGCACCGCCGAGCAGGTCGGCCAGTTCCTCGACGAGCTTGAAGTTGTCGGCGTTACCGACACCACGACCACCGGACACGACGACGGAGGCTTCGGTCAGCTCCGGGCGGGAGCCCTTCTGCTCGGCGACCCGCTGCACCACCCGGGCCAGCTTGTCCGTGTCGCTGACGGTGACGGTGAGTTGCTCCACCTCCTGGCTGGCCGGAGCCGGGGTCGGGGACAGCGAGTTCGGGCGGACGGTAACCAGCGGCAGGCCACGAGTGACCTTCGACTTCACGATGGTGGAACCGGCGAACACCACCTGGGTCGCGGTGCCGTCCGCAGCCAGGTCGGTCACGTCGGTCAGGATGCCGTTGTCCAGCTTCACCGCCAGGCGGGCGGCGATCTCCTTGCCCTCCTGCGACGAGGCCAGCAGCACCGCACCCGGGCGCACCCGCTTCACCAGATCGGCCAGCACGGTGGCCTTCGGGGCCACCAGGTAGCCGTCGATCTCCTCTCCCTCCGCGGCATAAACCTTCGCCGCGCCGTACTCACCCAGCTTCGGGCTCAGCGCGTCGGCGGCGCCGGGACCGCCGAGCACGACCGCGGCGGGGGTGCCCAACTGCCGGGCGAGGGTGAGCATCTCCAGGGTGACCTTCTTGACGCCGAACTCCCCGGTGGCTTCGACGACGACGAGAATCTCAGACATGACCCGCACCCCTCACACGAACTTCTCGGTGGCGAGGAACTCCACCAGCTTCACGCCGCCGTCGCCCTCATCGGTGACCTTCACGCCGGCCGACCGCGGCGGGCGCTTGGCGTGCTCCAACACCGTGCTGGTCGCCCCGTCGAAACCCACCTCAGCGGCGGCGATGCCCAGGTCGGCCAGGGCCAGGGTCTGCACCGGCTTCTTCTTCGCGGCCATGATGCCCTTGAACGACGGGTACCGCGGCTCGTTGATGGTGTCCCACACGGAAACCACAGCCGGCGTCGAGGCGGTGACCACCTCGTAGCCCTCCTCGGTCTGCCGCTCGACGGTCAGCGTCGACCCGTCGACGGTGAGCTTCCGCGCACCGGTCAGGGCGGCCACACCCAGCCGCTCGGCGATCATGTGTGGGATCACCTGCACCCGCCCGTCCGTCGACTCCGCACCACAGATGATCAGATCCGCGCCCAGCTGGCCGAGAGCGGCGGCGAGGACCTTCGACGTCGCCACCGCGCACGAGCCGTGCAGGGCGTCGTCCACCACATGCACCGCCTTGTCCGGCCCCATCGACAACGCCTTACGGACCGACTCGGACGCCCGATCCGGACCCATGGTCAGGATCGTCACCTCGCCGCCGTGCGCCTCCTTGATCTTCAACGCCTCCTCGATGGCATACTCATCCATCTCGTTGATGACGTTGTCCGTCGAACCACGATCGACAGTGTTGTCGTCAGAACGCAGGCTGCGGTCCGCCCCCGAATCAGGCACCTGCTTGACGAGTACGACGATATTCATCGCGCTTCAACGACCTCCCACTACGTAATCTGCCGGCCCAGCCAGCTCCATAACACGTCCCGGTGGGGCATCAATCTCGGTCATGCTGGTTCCCTTCGTGGCGGGCGGGGCTATCAGTCGACGTCGGCCGGCCAGACGACCCGACGGTTCTGGCGCGCCTGGGCGATCATTTCGCCCATCGAGGTGTATAGAGAGGTGTCGTCCATACAGAAGTCGTCGCGGGCCCAGGCCGTGGACGACACCGCGAGGTACCACCCGTCGCGAGGAGCGGGCGGCTGCGGCCGAAGGTGAAGCGTAAAGTCGATGGTGGGGACGAACGCCGGCACACGCGGGCTGAGGAAGAGTCCGGGCGGTACCGCGTCGATAAGTACCGCCGAGCGGCCGAGTGCGCCGAGCGTGGCCACCGGCCGAGCCGACTCGTTCAGCCTCATCCAGGCGCGCGTGGCCGTCCCGGCGCCCGTGTCGGGGATCAGCCGTAGCTCGAGCAGTCGGCTCCACGGCTGGTCGCGGTACGGCGGGTCGTACCTGGGGGTCTGCTCCGGCGTGGGTATGCCGGCCAGGTCGATCGGCGCTCTGAGGATCTCGGTGCCCCGGACGCGGGCCAGCTTCGCTACGGCGCGGGCCCGGGGGTGGCCCTGGAGCAGCGAGACCTCAACGCACGCGGTCCGTCCGCCCTGGTGCCGGGGGGAGACGAGCAGATCCGCATCGCCGAGGCCCACTGAGCCGCTGAACTCGACCGCCAGGGACAGCACCTCGAACCCCGGGATGCACTGAGCGGCCTCACCGAGCGCGGCGATCACGCGACCCCCGAAGACGCCGTCGAAGCCGCGCCATTCCTCGACGAAGTGCGCGCGGTCAGCCACGAGCCACCCGTTCCCGCACCATGATGTCACCCGAGGGAGGTTCTCCCGGCCAGTCGGCGGCGGCGCGGGCCCAGCGCGTGCCAGCGAGGTCGAATGCCTCCGCTCCCTCGGGCCAGTCGTCGACCGTGGTGATCCGCCAGCGGGTCTCCGACGTCAGCAACACCTCGCCGCGCCGGCCGGAGCGAGCATCGACGGAGATGATCGGTTCAGCGGCGGTCGGGCTGATCTCCTCCGGAGTCCGGAAGATCGCCGGACCGCCGAACCACGCCAGCGCTGTGCACCCCTGCGGCGCCTGCATTCTGGTTCGCAGGAACCGCGCTGGGACGTGTGTCAGCTCACCCGGGCCGTGGACCTCTCCCTCGAACTCGAGGTGGCCGTCGAGCACGAAGAACTCCTCGGCGGCCAGGTAGCCACCCGGGGTGTCGCGGACGAAGCCGACGGGAAACCGGGCCAGGAGCGTGAAGGTGTCACCGTCTGACTCCAGTGGCACGAGATCCAGGCCAAGCTCGGCCCCCAGCATCGGGACCCTGCGCCAGGGGATGCTGTCCGCGGTGAGGTCGATCGCGCGTGGCCGAGGCATCAGGGCTCCGCGCGAGCCGCGAGGGCCAGGATCTTGTGCGCGTTCCTGAGCACGGCGCCGTCCACGAGGCGGCCCTGGTCGTCGAGCAGCACACCGCTCCCCTCGGCCTCTGCCGCCGCCAGCCGGCTGATCACCGTCCGAGCCTCCTCGGCTTCCTCTCGACTGGGGGTGAACACTTCGTGCACCACGGGGACCTGAGCCGGGTGGATGCATGCGCGGCCGAGGAAACCTTGGCGACGCACCCGGCGGGTGGACTCGGCGAGGGCCTTGGCGTCCTTGGTGATCCGCGAGACGGGACCCACCGGTGGGTTGATGCCCGCAGCTGCGCTGGCCAGCACCACCATCATGCGGATGCCGGCAAGCTCGGCCTCGTCCTGGCCGGGTTCGAGTCCGGTGTCACCGGCCAGGTCCACCTCACCGATCTGCATCTGGTGCACACGTGGTCCCGCGGCGATCGCCGCCACCTGCAGCATCGCGACCGCCGACTCGACCAGCGGCATCAGCACGCTGTCGTGGTCACCGAGCGACGCGAGCTGGTCGGCCACTTCGCGGACGTCCTGCGCGGACTCCACCTTGGCGAGGGCCAGTCCGCGCAGGGTGGGGATGCCCGCCAGCGCGGCCACCTCGCCGGACCGCCGGTTCCCGCCGTTGATCCGGACCCACAGCTCGGTGCGGAGGTCGGTCGGCTGCGCGCGCAGCCAGTCCTGTACCGCGGCGAGGGCAGGGTCCTTCTCGGCGACCGGTACGGCGTCCTCGAGGTCGACGATCAGTGCGTCCGCGCCGCGGTCGAGCGCTTTGTCGAGCTTCTCCGGGGCGTTACCCGGGACGTAGAGGTAGGTGCGTGGGAGGTCGGTGACGCTCATCCCACCACCGTCTCTCCGCTGATGAGCGACTTGGCCACAACCATCCGCAAGATGTCGTTGGTGCCCTCGCCGATGCTCATCAGCATGGCATCGCGGTAGAGGCGTTCCACCTCGAACTCCGTGGAGTAGCCGTACCCTCCGTGCACCTTCATCGAGTCGATCGCCGCCTCGAGGGCCACCTCGGAGCAGAAGATCTTCGCCATGCCGGTCGGGCCGTCCGCGCGCCCCTGCCGGACGGCGTCGGCGGCCCAGTACGCCATCAGGCGGGCGGCCTGTACCTGGGTGCCGAGCTGCCCCAGCTTGAGCTGGATCGCCTGGAAGTCCGAGATCGGCCGGCCGAACGCCTTGCGCTGCTTGGCGTAGGCGAGGGCCTCGTCATGGGCACGCTGGGCGATCCCAACCGAGCGGGCCGCGATGTTCACCCGGCCCCACTCGAGGGCCGACAGCACCTGCTGCATGCCCTTGCCCTCGACGCCGCCGACCAACTGGTCACGGTGCACCCGCACGTCCTGCAGTGAGATTTCGCAGGACTCGGTGCCGTTGTAGCCGAGCTTCGGGATGTCCTTGGTGACCTCGAAGCCGGGGGTGTCCGCCTCGATGAGCAACACACTCATCCCCTTGTGCGCTGGCGAAGCGCCGGGGTCGGTCTTGACAAGAACCGGCAGCGGGTCGGCGTACCGGGCGTTGGTGATCCACATCTTGGAGCCGTTGACGACATAGTGATCGCCGTCAAGCCGGGCAGTCGTGCGGATTCCCTGCAGGTCGGTGCCGGCGTCGGGCTCCGTCAGCCCGATACCGGTACGCCGCACACCGGTCGCCAGGTCGGGCAGGTACTTCTGCTTCTGCTCCTCCGTACCGTGCATGGCGATCAATCGGCAGGCCAGCGAGTGGCTACCGAGGATGCCGGCGATACCCATCCAGCCGCGGGCGATCTCCTCGAAGACGAGAGCGAAGGAGACCGGGTCGAGGTCGAGGCCGCCGTACTCCTCGGGCACGGTGATGCCGAACAGGCCCATGTCGGCCATGCCCTTGACGATCTCCGTCGGGTATCGGCCGGACTGCTCCCACTCCCGCGCGACGGGGACGACCTCCCGGTCCACGAATTGGCGTAGGAGAGCACGGAATTCGCGCTGTTCCTCGTTGAGCTTGAAGTCCACGTGCAATGCCTCTCTGTGCTGGCAAGGGGGTCGGCGTGGCGCCGGCTAGCGGGGAGCGGGTACGAAGACCGGCAGCGCTCGCCCGTCGTCGAGCTCGACCCAGTCCACGGCGACGCGGTCACCGATGCGCCAGGCATCGGGCTCGGCGTTCTCGAGCCGGGTCAGGCAGATGACGCCTTCGTCCAGCCGGACCCGGGCGATGACGTAGGGGACGTCCGTGTCGGGGACCGGCGAGCGGTACACGACCGTGAACGAGTCGACGACCCCGGTGCCGGCGGCGGTGTCGAACCGGAGCGTGTCGGTGCGTCCGCAGTGGATACACAACGAACGCGGAGGGTGCTGCACGCCGGAACACTCCACGCACCGCTGCACCGTGAGTCGGTGCTCGCGGGTCGCATCCCACCAGCCGGCCGTGACGACGTCGGCGGGGGGCACGGATGGCGCCTTCATCGGTCGACCCCCAAGATCACAGTCGCGTGCGTGGACAGAATCCCCCCGGTGCCGTGCGCCAGCGCGGTGCGTGCGCCGGCCACCTGGCGGGGCCCGCATTCGCCGCGCAGCTGACGAACGGCCTCGACGAGCAGCAGCACCCCGTACTGACCGGGATGGCAGTAGGACAGGCCGCCGCCGTTGGTGTTCAGCGGCAACTGCCCGCCGGGGCGGATCCGGCCGTCCTGGATGAAGTCCAGCGCCTCGCCCCGACCGCAGACCCCGAGCGCCTCGAGCGTCAGCGCCACCGTGATCGTGAACGAGTCGTAGACCTCAATGACGTCGATGTCGGAGATCGAAAGGCCGGCACGGACCAGGGCGTCGGCCGAGGAACCCACCGCCCCCGTGAGCGTCAGGTCGTCCACCGCGGTCATCGAGGTGTTGGTAGTCCGCTCGCCGTAACCGAGCACCTCGACCGGCGTTCTACGCAGGTCGCGGGCCCGCTCGCTGGAGGTGAGCACCACGGCCCCGCCTCCGTCGGTGACCAGGCAGCAGTCCGCGGTGGTGAGCGGGCTGGAGATCATCGGGGACGCGAGCACGTCCTCGACCGTCAGCGGGCCGGCGCCGTACCGGAAGGCCTTCGGGTTGAGCAGCGCCCACTCCCGGGCCGCCACGGCGATCTCGGCCAGCTGATCGCGCGTGGCGCCGAATTCGTGCAGGTACCGCTGCGCCGCCATCGCGTAGTAGGACAGCGGGTACAGCGGGGCGTACGGCGTCTCGAACTGCGCCTCGGGCGTATGGGCCTCCACCACACCGCCGAGCGAGCGGGACCGCGCCGAACGCTGGTTCGACGCGAAACTGACCAGCACGGTCTCGGCCTGCCCGGCCCGGATCGCCTGCGCCGCGCGGGCGACGTACATCTCGTACGCCGAGCCGCCGGCGAAGGTCGAGTCGGTCCACTTCGGCTGGATGCCCAGCCAGTCGGCCAGTTGGGTGGCGGAGAACCGGGAGATGCCGGTGGTGGCCAGCCCGTCGACGTCGCGCAGGGCGAGCCCGGCGTCGTCGAGGGCCCGGGTGATCGCCTGGGTCTGCAGGCCGAGGATGGGCTGATCGGTCACCCCGAGGTCGGACTCGGCGACCCCGACGACAGCGACACCGGTGCCGTTCATCGCGCCGCCTCCGCTCCTGGGCCGTCGGCCTGTCCGAGCAGGACGGTCGCCGAGGCCGGCGCCACCGCGGTGCGGGCTACGGAGGTGCCCTCGCCGACCACGACGACCCTCAGGTCGCACACGATCCGCTCGTCGCCGGCTTCGGTGACCGTGCCCTCGCAACGCACGGTCTCGCCGGCGAAGACGAGGTTGCGGAAGGTGAAGTCGAGGCGGTGCACGAACGACTTCGGACCCAGCCAGTCCTGCAGCTGCTCGACCAGCAGCGCCCCGAAGACCTGACCGTCCACGACGGGCCCGGGCAGCTTCTTCTCCGCGACGTACTCGGGGTCGTAGTGGAGCCGGTGCCAGTCCCAGGTGGCGCCGGCGTAGGCGACCATGTCCGTGAGCCGGATGGTGCGCTCCAGGGGCGGCACGACCTGCCCGACCGTGATGCTCATGACGACTTCTCCAGTGCCACGAAGATGAGGCTCTCCTCGTTCTCGGCGAGCAGCTCGCCGTCCTGGTTGGTGTAGCTGGCCTTGGACCTGACGATGAGCATCGCGTGCCCCGAGCCGGTGACCTTCTCGGTCACGCCCTCGATACGCCAGGTGGCCGTCACCACGTCCTCCGGTCGGATCCGCCGGTGGAAGACGTACGAGTTGCCGCCCCGCACCTGCCGGGTCCCCGGGATGTCCAGGCCCCAGGTGTGGCCGGGGTACCCCTCGTGGTCCATCGGCAGGCCGGCGTACTGGTTGGTCTCGCACACCAGCGTCAGCGGCAGGGTCACCCCCGCGAGGCCCTGCGCCCGCGCGTACTCGGCGTCGAAGTAGAGCGGATTGTCGTCACCGATGGCCAGGCCGAAGTAGCGGCCAGCGGCGGCGCCGAACGGCTCGGGCGCGGTGTAGACCCTCGTCCGCCCCTCCAGCGCGCGGACCTTCTCGGTCAGCAGGCTCATGTCCGCCCCTCCGTCTCGGCCGGGTACAGCGCCGTCGGGAGGACCTCCAGCAGGAACTCCGGACGCAGCAGTCCCTTGCAGATCGCCCCGGTGGACGCCGGCCACGGCGGGCTGAGCAGCCGCTCGCGCACGGCGGCCACCGCGCGGTAGTCCGGCAGCGCCGACTCCACGCAGTACTCCGTGGTTTCCAGCAGGTCCGCCGGGCCGAGCCCGGCGTGCTTCAGCAGCGTCAGGATCGAGCCGTACGTCACCTCGGCCTGGGCGCCGATGTCCCCCGGGTGCAGGGCCTCCTGAGACACCATGTCGAGCGCGGCGAAGCCGGACATGAACAGCATCCGGCCGGCCTTGATCCCCGGCGAGTAGGTCAACGTGTCGTAGCGCTTCCAGCCCGGGTTCACCAGCTCCAGGGAGTGCCGGGAGGCAGTGACGTCGATGGCGACCAGCTGCTCGGGGAGGTGCAGCCGGCTCATCAGGATGCCGCCCGCGCCCGGGTACACGCCAGCCCCGCCGAGCCGCTCCTTACGGATCCGGTGGCTCTTGCGGTAGACGTCGCGGGTCTCGGGGGTCGAGTAGTCGTAGGTGGTGACAGCGTTGTCCAACGACAGCCCGGCCTGCTCGAGGAGCTGGCCCGCCCGGTCGAGGCAGTAGGCGTACTGGCCGACGAAGTCGCCGGGGTGGATGACGTCGCCGTTCTCATCGATCGGCACGATCGTGGGCAGGTAGACGACGCCGTCGTAGCCCTCGGTCACAGGGGAGCGCCGCCAGGTGCCGGCCTCGCGCGCCTCGCTGGCGATCCGCAGCTGCTTGCCACCGCCGCCGACCGCGTGCAGCTCGACCTCGAGGAACGCGGTACGCCGGACCAGGCGCTCCACGACGACCGTGCGGACGGTGGGCGTGTGCTCACCGAAGAGCTCCCGGCGCACCGCGGCGGCCGCCTCGTATTCGGGCAGGCCGGAGAGCGTGACGTTCTCGCTGATCCGGGTGACGTCCGCGGTGCTGAGACCGGCGCCCTCGAGGATGGTGAGCACCTTCTGGTAAGCGGTCCGGGCCTGCTCCTCCATGCTGCCCTTGACCACCATCTTGCCGACCGCCGCGTCGTGCGCCGCCGCGGTGTGGCCGGAGGTCCAGGCCACGTCCCCCTCCGCCAGGCCGAGGCAGAAGGTGAAGCCCTCGTAGGGGAACCACGGGAAGGATTCAGGCTTGATGGCGTGCAATGTCATGGGCGTTCCTTCGCAGAGCTGGGCAGGAGGAGGGCCAGGGCGTCGAGCAGGGGGGCCAGGTCGGGGTGCCGGTCGAGTTCCCGTACCGCGTCGAACAGGGGCGTGGCATCCCGGCCGGCCAGCCCCGTCGCCTTGGCGACCAGGCCTTCGTCGGTGAGCGGGTTGTCGGGTCCGCCCGCGCTGCGGGGCACCGACCCGTGGATCTCGGCGCCGTCGCGCAGGACGACCCGCACTGCGCCGGGAGCGTCGGCGGCGACGCCGTCGCTCGGGCTGATCTCGACGTGGACCCGGCCCGCGAGCTCGGCGACCTCCGGGCGGCGGATGGAGTCCGGCTCGAAGGTGTCCAGCCCGAGCCGGCCGTCGACGACCAGCGCCGCCACGCTCCACGGCAGCGAGAACTTGGCGGCGTAGTCGCTCGCCGGGCGGGTCAGGTCGCGGCTGGTGTCGCAGACCACCGAAGCCGAATCCGGGTGCACGCGCGCCACGATGTGGTCAACGTCGCCGGGCCGGAACGGCCGCGTCGCCAGCGCCGCCGCGGTCGCGTCGAGCGTGGCGTGGGACAACTGGCAGGCCGGGTACGGCTTGATCCCGATGCGGGTGGTCTCCCACCGCTGCCCCAGGTCGCGCACGATTGAGGCCCGGTCGGCGTGCCCCTCCGCGAGCGCGTCGTAGATGCCGTGTGGACCATCGAACACCGTTTCGGGTCCGGTCGCCCCGGCGGCGGCGAGCCGGGCGGCGAGGATGCCGGCGTGCGAGGCGAAGCCGGGGTGCAGCTGCTTGGTGGAGGCGCCGGTGCCCAGGAAGGCGAGCAGCCCGCCCGCCTGGCTGCCGGCGATGCCGAGCGCGTGGGTGGTGCGCTCGGCATCCAGCCCGGACAGGCGTGCTGCCACCAGGGCCGACGAGAAGACACCGGCCACCATCGTCGCGTGCAGGCCGCGGGCGTGGAACCCGTGTGGTACCGCGGCCGCGATCCGGCAGGCGGCCTCATACCCGACGATCGCCGCGTCGAGCACCGCCGGGCCCGACGCGGCGGTCTGCTCGCCGACGGCCAGGGCTGCCGGCAGCACCACCGCGGTGGCGTGGATGAGGCCGCCGGCGTGGGTGTCGTCGAAGTCCAGGGCGTGCACGAGCGACCCGTTCGCGAGGGCCGCCGCGGGCGCGGAGACCCGCAGCCCGCGGCCCAGGATCGTCGCCCCCTGCGGGCCGCCCAGCTCCGCGGCCACGGTGACCGCCGCCGACACCGCGCCGGTGCGCACCGCGCCGGCCACGTTGGCCAGCCCGTCGAACAGGTGCCGCTGCGCCGCCCGGCGAACCTCCGCCGGGAAGGCCCGGGCCGAGAGTCCCCATTCGGCCAGCGTTTGAGCGATCATCGGGAGCCGGTCTCCGGGCCGGGGGCGTCGGACTGGCCGGTCGCCGGTTCGGCACCGAACGCGCCGTCGCGGCGCAGCTCGGCGATCTTCCCGTCGTCGAGGCCGGCGATGTCGCGCAGCACCTCGTCGAAGTGCTCGTTGCGCAGCGGCGCCCGGCGGTACTGTGGGAGCTCCGCCCCGACGCGCACCGGCGAGGCGACCTGCTGGACGGTGCCGAACCGCGGGTGCTCGGTCGTCACGACCAGGTTGCGGGCGAGGGTGTGCGCCTCCTTGAGCGCCGCCGGCACGTCGTTGATCGGGCCGCAGGGGATACTCGCGGGGTAGAGCACCGACAGCCACTCGTCGACCGTGCGCTGCCGGAAGATCTCCTCCAGCTTGGCCAGCAACTCCTCACGGTGCTGCTGACGCCCGGAGAAGTTGGCGTACGGCGACCCGTGCGCCGCCCACTCGGGGTGGCCGATCACCTCCGCCAGGCGGGCCCAGAACTTCTCCTTCGCGCAGCCGACCACGAGCCAGCCGTCGCTGGCCTGGAACGCCTGGAACGGCACCAGCGAGGGGTGCGCCGAGTGGCGGGTCCTGGCCGGCTGGTAGCCGGCGTTGAGGTGCCACGCCGCGGGGTAGGTCAACATCGCGATCGCGGTGTCGTAGAGGCTCACGTCGCAGTCCATGCCCACGCCGTCCCGGCGCGCCGCGTGCAGCCCCGCCAGCAGGGCGATCGCCGCGACGTAGCCACCGGAGAAGTCGACCAGGGACAGGCCCGACTTGGTCGGCGGACCGTCCGGCTCACCGGTGAGGTCCATCCAGCCGGCCAGGCCCTGCAGCACGTAGTCGTAGCCGGGCTCGTTCTTCCGCGGCCCGGTCATGCCGAACCCGGTCAGCGAGCAGCAGACGATCGCCGGGTTGAGGTGCTTGAGCTGGTCGTAGGTGATGCCGATCTTCTCCGGCACGTCCCCGCGCAGGTTGGAGTAGACGGCGTCGGAGACCTTCACCAGCTCCTCGAAGACCTCGCGGCCGGCGCGCGTGGTCAGGTCGAGAGAGATGCTCTTCTTGTTGCGGTTGAAGGTCTCGAAGAAGAGCGAGTCCTCGCCCTCGGCGTACGGCGGAACGTAGCGGCCGACGTCTCCGCCGACCCGGGGATCCTCGATCTTGACGACCTCGGCCCCGAGATCGGCCAGGTGCACGCTGCCGAAGGGGCCGGCCCCGTACTGCTCGAGCGAGATGATCCGCACGTCCTCCAGCGGTCTCATGCCTTGCCTCCGGTCAGTTCTGCGATCAAGGCCAGAATCTCGTTCTGCGCCACGCGGACGTCCTCGGCGCCGATGCCGTGGGTGGGCGGGCTGAGCTTCACCGAGTCGGCCTTCCCCTCGTACGCGGCGATCCGCGCGGCCACGTGGTCGCGGTCGCCGGCGAGGGTGAGCGCGTCGACCATCTCGTCGCTGACCTGGTCGGCCAGGTAGTCCGCGCCCTGACCGGCGCGGAACGCGTCGATCACCGCCTGCTGCTGCTCGCTCAGCCCGTGGAAGTCGAAGAAGTCGGCGTAGGTGCGCACGCTGGCGTAGAAGCCGACCAGGCCCGCCACCCTCCGGCGCGCCTGCACGGGATCGGGGTCCACCGAGCAGCAGGCCGAGACGACGACGTCAACGTCGGGGCGCGTCTTGCCCTCGGTGCGGGCGATCCCGGCCTCCAGCTCGGGCAGGATTCGCTCGACGAGGTAGCGCGGCGAGCAGAGCTCGTGGCTGATCCAGCCGTCGCCGATTTGACCGGTCAGCCGCGTCATTGCCGGCCCCATCGCGGCGAGGTAGACCGGGATCTGCTGCCGCAGGACCGGGAACGGCCGCTCGTAGCCGCGGATGTGCATCGGCTCGTACTCGCCGTCGAGGGCGATCTGCTCGCCGGAGGTGCAGGTCCGCCAGAAGTGCCGGATGTTGCGGACCGTCTCCCGCATGTGCGGCACCGCCTTGCCGAAGCGTGCGTTGTGCCACTGCTCGTTGAGTCGCTGCACACCGGACCCCAGCCCGAGCACGAAACGCCCGTCCGACAGTTCGTCGATATCCAACGCCTCAAGGGCGGTGATCATCGGGCTGCGGGTGAACGCCAGGGCGATCGAGGTGCCGATCTTCGCGCGGCTGGTGCCCTGCGCCAGCGCCGCCGCGGTGATCGTGGCGCTGCGGTGCAGCTCCGAGACCCACAGGACCTCGGCGCCGGCCTCCTCCGCGCGCCGCCCCGCGTTGACGAACTCCTCGAGGGTTTCGCCCCAGGGCTGGTAGGTGATGCGCATCCGACTCACTCCTGGTCCAGCGTCAACGGTGCCTTGCCCTCGGGGAAGATTCCTTCGATCTGCTCGGCCCCCCGCTTGTAGACGTAGAACGTCCGCTTGAACGAGCAGACCTCGTCGCCGTGCTGGTTCAGCGTGCGGGTGCGAACGGTGACGATGCCGGCGTGCGGGCGGCTGCCCGACTCCCGCTTCTCCAGCACGATCGACTCGCTGAACAACGTGTCGCCGGCGAAGACCGGGTGGGTCATCCGGATCTCGTCCCAGCCGAGGTTGGCGAAGGCGTTCTGGGTGATGTCCGTGACGCTCTGGCCGACCGCAATCGCCACGGTCAGCGTGGAGACCACCAGTGGTTTCTTGAACTCCGACTGCGACGCGTAGAGGGAGTTGAAGTGCATCTGGTTGGTGTTCATGGTCAACAGCGAGAACCAGATGTTGTCGTTCTCGGTGACTGTGCGGCCCAGCGGGTGCTTGTAGACGTCACCCAACTCGAAGTCCTCGTAGAAGCGACCCGTCCACCCCGGCTTGACTGTCATACCGCGCCTCTCAAGCGATCATCCCGTAGGCCCGAGGTTAAACCTCAGACGTTTGAATGTCAACCACCGGAAGGGCGTTCCACGCGGTTCGTCTAAGCAGGTGAGAGCAGGGATGAGCGCCCGCTGAACAATCCGCACGCGAGGTCTCGCTGCTATATGTCAGACGTTTCGGCGGGCCTAATCGCTGTACGCTTCGCGCAGGGCAATCAGATGCTTCAGCATCTCGGCCGCCGCCGCCTCACCGTCACCGTTCTCGATCGCGGCGAGGATCGCCTCGTGCTCGTGGTCCACGCCGGCCCAGAACTCGTCGGGGACGCTCGGCGAGAGGAACTTCGCTTGGAGCACTCGGAAGACTGGCTCGGTCATCATGCTCAACAGGCGGTTGCCCGCGGCCTCGACGATGATGGCGTGGAAGTTGCGGTGCTCGCGGAACCGGCCCCCGCGGCCCCGGGTAAGCATCTCCCGCTCGATCGCCTCGCGCAGCGCCTTGAGATGGTCGTCCCCGCGGCGCAGCGCGGCCAGCCGCGCCGCGGGCACCTCCAGCACCTCGCGCGCCTCGAGCATCTCGCCGACGGTGACCGAGGCGCTGCCGGACATCAGCCCGATGCTGGTTTCGAGATAGTCGCTGACCTGCTCGAAGTTCACCGTGCTCACGAAGGTCCCGCCGGTGGTGCCCCGCGTCGTGCGGATGAGGTCCCGCGAGGCCAGGACCCGCAGTGCCTCCCGCACCGTGCTCCGGCTGACGCCGAACGTCGCGGCGAGCTCCGCCTCGGACGGCAATCGGTCCCCTGCGGAGAGGGAGCCCGTGAGGATCAGCTCCCGCAGTTGGTCGGCCACCTGCTGGTAGGCGGTCCGCACCCTGCTCACCGGCAGGTTGCCGGAGCCGCCCCGGGCGCCCTGGATCTCTTTCAGGGGATTACCGGTCATGGCTGACCCTTCTCCTTCGCCGTTGACGCCCGTGTTCCGGCGCGGGCGACGTACTCGTCGCGTAGCTGCCGCTTGAGAATCTTGCCGCCCGCGTTGCGGGGGAGGTTGTCGATTACATGCCACTCGCGCGGAACCTTGTACCGCGCCACGCTGGCCCGCACGTGCGTCTCCAGGGAGTCGAGGTCCACCTCGCGCCCCCCGGCGGGCACCACGAACGCCGCGATCCGCTCGCCGTACGTCTCGTCCGGCACACCGATGACGGCGACCTCGTTGACGTCGTGGTGTCGGACGACCACCTCTTCGATCTCCCGTGGGAAGATATTCACGCCGCCGGCGATGATCATATCCTTCTTGCGGTCCACAATGGAGATGAAGCCCTCGTCGTCACGCACCGCGATGTCACCCACCGTGATGAAGCCGTCCGTGGTGGTCGCCTGCCGGGTGGCGGCCTCGTCGCCGAGGTAGCCGGCCATGAGCATCGGCGAGCGCGCGAACAGCTCACCGGGCACGCCGGGCGGGACCTCTCGGCCCTCGTCGTCGAGCAACCGCACGTCGTTCATGAACCACGGATGCCCCACGCTGCCAGCCTTGCGCATCGAGTCCTCCGGCCTGAGGTTCGTCACGATCGAGCACTCCGTCGAACCGTACAGTTCGTGGACCCCGACCCCAGGGAAGGCTTCGTGCACCCACTCCTTCAGCTCGACCGGCAGCGCGGCCGCGTTGAAGTAGAGGGTCCGCAGGGCGGACAGATCGTAGGCCCCGGCGGGCTCGGCGACGAGCCGCCGGATCTGCTGGGCGTGCGTGGGGACCAGGAACACCGTGCTGGTGCGGGACCGTTCGAGCATACGCAGGAACTCCTCCGGGTCCCACTTGCGCAGCACCCACGTCTCTCCACCCAACTGCGGGCCGGCGTAGCCGAACGAGAATCCTGCGCCGTGGTACAGGGGCGCCACGGCCATGGTCACCCGCGAGGGTCCCAGCCCGTACTCGATCGCGGTGCCGTACGCCGTCAGCACCCGCCCACGGTGGGTCAGCACGACCCCCTTGGGCACGCCCGTCGTGCCGGACGTGTAGGTGATGCAAAAGGTGTCCCGCTCGCCCACGGCCACCCGCGGGTCACGGGCGGCAGCCCGATCGAGGAACGCCTCGTAGTCGCGCCCGACCTGGCCGTCGAAGCTGAGCACGAGGTCCAGTCCATCCACGATCGACTCGATGTTGCCGTGCAGCGCGGAGTCCATGATCAGGGCCCGCGCTCCCGAGTGCCCGACGATGTACTCGTTGTCCGCGGCGGCGTTCTTCGAGTTCAACGGCACCATCGGTAGGCCGGCCTTGGCCAGCCCCGTGGCGACCTCGAAATACTCCATGCGATTCGCCGACAGCACGGCGACGGCGTCGCCCGGGCGCAGGCCCGAGGCGAGCAGGCCGGCGGCCAGCCGGCTGGATCGCTCGTGCAGCCCCGCGAATGTGAGGCTACGGTCGCCGTCCACGACGGCGACGCGGTTCGGAGCGGACCGGGCGAACTCCCGGACGCCGTTTGCCATGTTCAGTTCGGTGCCCACCAGTTACCGTTCCTTCACCGGGTCAGCCATCAACATCACTGCCGTCGCCTCGGCCACCGCCGCCCCCGCCCCGTCGACGACCTGCCAGGCGAACTCCTGGATCGCCTTGCCGCTGCGGGTGTGCCGCACCGGCCCGGGGGTGAGCCGAACGCGAAGCCACGCACCGGCACGCACCATCGAGTGGAACACCACCGACCGCAGCTCGAGCAGGGCGATGGCGCGGTCGAGAATCCCCGACTGCTCGACGAGGCCGCCGGCCAGCAGCAGCACGCCCTGGCCCGGCAGCGGCGCGTCGACGCCCTCGGCGCGCTGCCAGGGCGTCGGGTTGAACAGCGGATGCGTGTATCCGCCGCTCGACACGATCGTCCTGATCAGCTCGTCGGTGACCTCGACGGCCGGGGTCTCAACGTAGCTGTCGGACATCGGCACTCCCCCAGTGCGGATCGCGCCGCTCGACGTACGCGCGAAAACCCTCGTCGGCGTCCGCCGCGCTGACCTGCATCTTCTCGAAAAGCTCACGCTCGTAGCGCAGCCCCTCCTCGAGCGTCAGGTTCTGCGCCGCCCCGACCGCCAGCTTGGTCACCGCGATGGCCGGGCGCGACCGCCCCCGCACCGCGGCCACCAGGCGCTCGACCTCGTCGTCCAGCCGTTCGCGGGGGACAGCCGAGAACGCCAGTCCCCACTCGACCATGGTGGGACCGTCCAGCCACAACGAGGTCAGCAGGAGCGCCTTGGCCTTCTGGTCGCCGAGCTTGCGCGCCGCCCGCTGACTGGCGCCTGCCCCCGGTGGGACGCCGAACTGAAGGTGGATGTCGCCCACGCGCGCGTTCTCGGCGGCGACCACGAGGTCGCAGGCGAGCAGCAGCTCGAAGCCGCCGGCGCGGGCCAGACCGTTCACCCGCGCGATCACCGGCACCGGAAGCAGCTCGATCCGGCGCAGCAGGGCGTGCAGCCGGTCGAGGAACGGCAGGAACACCCCGTGCACGTCGGCGAAGCAGGACTCCAGAAAGGTGATGTCCATGCCGACGCTGAACGCCTTCTCGCCGGCGCCGGTGACCACCACCGCCCGCAGGTCCTCGTCCACCTCCGCCGCGTCCAGCGCCCGCTCGAAGTCGTCCAGGGTCGACGGGATCAGGCTGTTCATCGTGGCCCCGCCGTCGAGCAGGAGATACATCACCTGGTTCTCCGTGCGTACGTGCACCGCGGTCATCGCGCCGCCACCTCCCGGAGAAACTCGGCGATCTGGTGGGCGTACTCCGCCGGCGCCCGCAGGTGGGGTTGGCCGGGCAGCCCCGGCAGCGTCACCAGGCGCGCCTGCTTCGCCAGTTCCAGGGCGACCGGGTCCTTGTCGGCCAGCAGGTCGAACTCGGCGTCGAGCAGCAACACCGGGATGTCGAGGGCGGCCAACGGCAGGCCCGGGTCGTGGCGGAACGCCGCCTGGTACCCCCAGTCGTAGCGGTCGACGACACGCATCAGCTCGGTGACGGCGAGCTGCAACATGTCCGTGGTCAGATTCGGCCAGATTCGTCGGTACCGCTCGACCGCCCAGGCGAACTGGCCTCCCTCGACGTCGTACGGCGCCTGGGGCGTCCAGTTGGCCAGGAAGTCCGCGCGCTCCTCGGGCGTGAACAGAGCGACACCGGAGAGCACCACCGCCCGGGCCCCGCGGTCGAACACGTGGGCGGCCTCGATGGCCAGCGAGGCGCCGGTGTGCACGCCGCCGAAGACGACATCCGCCATGCCCAGCGCGGACGCCGCCCGGGCCAGCACCGCGGCGTACTCGGGAATCTCGAAGCCGTTACGCGGGGGCGGGTCCGAGGCGCCGTACCCCGGGGTGTCGAAGGCGACCACCCGGGCGTGCCGTCCCAGAATCGGCAGCACCTGCTGATAGACGCGGCTGGACAGCGGGGACTCGTGGAACAGCGCCACCCAGGGTCCGCTCGTGCCGGCGGTGAGGTAGTGCACCTGTCCCCAGTCGGACTCGACGTAGCCGCCACGCACCCTCATCGCGGGCCTCCCACCTTCACCAGCAGCTCGGTCTCGCTCGCGACGGCTATCTGTGGTCCGCCGGCGCCGGCGGGGATGCGCACCAGGCTGGGCTGCGCCAGCGTCCGGCCGTCGACGACCACGGCGCCCGAGACGTTGATGATGAACCGCTCCCGATCCACCGTCTCCGGCCGGGCGACCCAGTCGGCCGCCACGGAGCGCACGAGCACCGAGGCCGACCGGGTGTCCACGTTCTCGCTGAGCACCTTGGACCGGAGCGGGCCGGACCCACCGAGCCGGGTGACCGAATCGTCGTGCGGGCGCCAGACCATGAACCGCGTCTCGGCGCGCCGGACGTAGCCGCGGGGGCCGACCGTCCCGACGTCGCCCGCCCGGGCTTGCCGCCCGGCCTCCTCGTCCGGGCGCACCACCCGGGAGACCCGGTCGCTGCCCTCGTCGGCGTCCTCGCCCTCCATCATCAGGATGGCTTCGAAGCCGACCGGGGAGGCGGCCGAGTGCACCCAGCCGGGCGGCCGCCAGAAGTAGTCACCGGCCACGAACCGCCCCTCGGCGGTGAGGTCCACCTCGCCGCCCATGAAGTAGGCCTCCTCCACGCTGTCGTGGTAGGCCTCGCTCAGGTCGCGGTAGCCGGCGTCGGTGCGGATGTGGTCGATGCGGCGCGAGGTCTCCGGATCGAGCCACAGGTTGCGCATGTGGTAGCGGGACAACAGGTCGAGCGCGGCCTCCTGGCTGCTGCCGATGTTCTCCCGGAACGCCGGCTCCATGCTCTCCCAGACGGACCGCCCGTTGACCCACGGCAGGCTCGACCCGTCCACGACACTGGCACTGGCACTCATGCGGGCTCCTGGTTCTCGACGGCGTCGCGCACGGTTTTATGGCCGGCAAACGCCTTGTAGGCGTGGGGTTCCCGGGGGTCGGGCGACAGCCGGGCGGAGAGCAGCGTCTGCGTGTACGGGTGCTCCGGCGCGTCGAACAGCTCCCGGGTCGGCTTCGTCTCGACGATCTCGCCCAGGTACATCACCGCGATGCGGTCGCTCACCCACTCGACCGTGTGCATGTCGTGCGAGACGAACAGGTACGCCATCGAGTACTCGCGCTGCAGCTCCGCGAGGAGGGCGAGGATCTGGGCGCGGATCGACAGGTCCAGCGACGACGTCGGCTCGTCGAGCACGACGAACCGCGGCCGACTGATGATCGCCCGGGCGATGCCCACCCGCTGCTGCTGGCCGCCGGAGAGCTCACCGGGGAGCCGGTCGGCGAACGACTGCGGCAGACCGACGTGTTCGAGGGTGCTCAGCACCTGCCGGCGGATCTCCGTCGTGCCGAGCTGCGGCTGGTGGATCTGCAGCGGCTCGGCGACGATCGCCCCGATCGCCATCCGCGGGTTCAGCGACTCGAACGGCTCCTGGAACACGAGCTGCATGTCCGCGCGCTGCCGGCGCAGCGTGTTGGCGTCCATCGCCCCGAGGTCCTTGCCGTCGATGCGGACCGCGCCCGAGTCGACGTCGATCAGCCGCAGGGCGACCCGGCCCAGCGTCGACTTGCCGGAGCCGCTCTCGCCGATCACCGCCAGCGTCTCGCCCTCGTTGACGTGGAGGGAGACCCCCTTGAGGGCGTGGACCGGCTCGCCTCCGCGCTGGCGCGCGGGGAAGACCTTGTGGACATCTTCGATCTCAACGAGAGACATCGAGCTTCTCCCCTGGCTTCGGCACGGAGGCGATCAGACGCTGCGTGTACGGGTGCTGCGGCTCGACCATCACGTCCATGACGGATCCGTGCTCGACCACCTGGCCGTCGTACATCACGACCACCCGCTGGCAGTACTGGGCGATGACGCCCAGGTCGTGGGTGACCAGGACCATCGACCGTCCCTCCTGATGGACAAACCCGGAGATCAGGTCGAGGATCTGGGCCTGCACCGTGGCGTCGAGCCCGGTTGTCGGCTCGTCGGCGATCAACAGCTGTGGCGACAGGGTGGTCGCCAGGGCGATCACGACCCGCTGGGCCATGCCGCCGGAGAGCTGGTGGGCGTAGCCGTCGAGCACCCGGGCCGGGTTGACGATGCCGACCCCGTCCAGCATTCGCAGCGCGATCTCCCGCGACTCCTTGCGGGAGACTTTGGTCTTGTGGGCCTTCTGCAGCTCGTAGAACTGCCGCTCGATCTTGTAGATCGGGTTGAGGGACCCGAAGGGGTTCTGCGCGACGAAGCCGATCTTGGCCCCGCGCACCTCGCGCATCCGCCGCACCGGCGTGGCGAGCAGGTCGCCGTAACCGGCGAGCTGCGCCTTGTCGGCGGTGACGGTGCTGTTGGCCGGAAGCAGCCGGAGCAGACCCTTGATCGTGGTCGACTTGCCGCAACCGGACTCGCCGACGATGCCGACGATCTCTCCCTTGTGCACGGTGAGGTCGACGCCCTTGACCGGGTGGACCACGCCGTGGGGAGTCTTGATGCTGACGGCGAGGTTGCGCACCTCCAGCGCCAGCTCTTCGGACTGCGCGTTCATCGGTAGGTCCTTGCGGTGCGGTCGCCGATCGCGTCGGCGAGCTGGTTGAAAGCCAGGACACAGAGCACGACGGCCAGGCCGGCGAACCCGGCGATCCACCACTCGCCCGAACTCATGTTCCCGGCGCCGTCGCGGATCATCGAGCCCCACGAGGGGGTCGGCGGGCTCACGCCGATGCCCAGGAACGACAGCGAGGCGATCACCACGATGGCGTTGGCGACGGTCAGCGAGGTCTGCACCAGCACGATGCCCCAGACGTTCGGGAGCAGGTGCCGGAAGATGATCCGCCGGGGCGAGGCGCCCGTGGCGGTCGCGGCCTCGATGAACCGCGATTCGCGCAGCGAGAGCACCTCGCTGCGCAGCAGCCGCATGAACCGGGGCACGTTGATCAGCGCGATCGCCACGACGACCATGTAGAGCTTGTTGCCCGACAGGGAGACCAGGGCGAGCGCCAGGATCAGCAGCGGGAAGGCCTGGAAGGCGTCCAGCCCCCGGACCAGCCGCTCGCTGCCCTTGCCCTTGCTGCTGGCGGCCAGGCCGAGCAGGACGCCCACGACCAGCGACAGCACCGTGCCGGCCAGGGCGAGCGACAGGTCCACCCGCGCCGCGTAGATGACGCGGGAGAAGACGTCGCCGCCGGCGCCGTCGGTGCCGAACCAGTGCTCGCCGCCGGGCGACCGCAGGGTGGCCCCGCCGTCGATGCCCATCGGGTCGTATGGCAGGGGCGCGAAGAGGCTGGCCAGCAGCAGGACCAGGATGAAGAGCACGCCGAGCGCCGCTCCCGGGTGCTGCCGGAGCATCCGGCGCATCTGGACGCCCCGCCGTGCTGCAAAGACGTCGTCATGCATGCGAGATCCTGGGGTCGAGGAGCCCGACGACGATGTCGAGCAGCGTGTACGTGATGAGCGTGATGGCGCCGGCGATGAGCACCATCCCTTGGACCACGGGGACGTCGAGCCGCAGGATGCCCTGCAGCGCCCAGGCCCCCAGTCCGTCCCAGGCGAAGACCCGTTCGACGATCGCCTCGCCGCCGAGCAGCGACGCGAAGATCACGCCGGCGTAGGTCACGATCGTGGTGCGGGACTCGACGAGCGCGTACCGCAGCACGGTCCGCTCCGGCAGGCCCATGGCCCGGGCGAAGAAGACCTGCTGGGAGTGGAGGGCCCGCCCCAGGGTCGCCCGCGCGGTCTTGGCGAAGTACGCCGCGTAGACCAGCCCCAGGGTGAGCACAGGCAGCGCCAGGTGCTGGAGGGCGGAGCCGGCCAGCGCCGGGTCACCGGCGATCAGGGCGTCGATCGGGATGAACCCGGTGACCTTCGGTGGCGTGCTCTCCGTGAACCCGATCTGCCCCGCAGGCGCCGGCGCCCAGCCGAGCAGGAAGAACACGACATAGATCAGCAGCAGTCCGAGGAAGAAGTCGGGGATCGCCTGAAAGACCCCCGTGAACAGCCGGCTGATCCAGTCGGGCGCCCGGCCCCGAAAGTAGGCGGCGATCGCTCCGAAGGCGATGCCGACCATCGCCGCGAAGAGGACCGCCAGGATGATCAGCTCCAGCGTCGCCGGCAGCTTCTCGAGGATCTCGGTGGCCACGGGACGCTTGGAGTAGTAGGACTCGCCGAGGTCGCCCCGCAGGAGTCCGCCCATGTAGTCGACGTACCGCTCCAGGATCGGTTTGTCGAGCCCCAGCTCCTGCGAGATGGCCTCGACCTGCGAGTTGCTGGCCATCGGCCCGGCGATCAACCTCGCCGGATCGCCGGGGGTGACGCTGACCAGCAGGAAGGACAGCGTCACCACCCCGAACGTCGCGGCGATGAGGAACCCGAGGCGCTCCAGGACCAGCCTGACGGGTCCACGGGCCTTGCGGGCCTTGCGGACCGGCAAACCGGGCGTGGCGCTCAGGGTCATGGAATTCAGCTCCGCTTCAGCTCGTCGAACTTCACGCCACCGGTCGGCAACGCGACGTAGCCCTTGACGCTCTCGGCGACACCGACCAGGTCCGGCACCTCGACCAGCGAGATGATCGGCTCCTCCCCGACCAGGAACTCGATTGCCTGGTTAACGACCTGATCGCGCTGCGGCCCGGCCGACTGCTTGAGCGCGGCGGTGACCAGCCGGTCGAACTCGGCGTTGTTGTACCCGCTCTTGTTCAGCGCCGAATCGCTGTAGAGGTACAGGAACAGCGAGAAGCCCGGGTCCGGCTGCGAGGGGCGCTCGCTGTACAGGTAGGCCTGGTACTCCTGCTTCGACACCGCGGCCTCGAAGTCCGCGGCCGACGGGATCGCCTTGAGGTTGACGTTGATCCCGACCTTCTGGAGGTCGGACTGGATCAGCCGGCCGAGGTTCTCCGCGAACGGGCCCGGCCGCGCGGTGTTGAACGCCACGGTCATGTCGAAGCCGTTGGGGTGCCCGGCCTCGGCCAGCAGTTGCTTGGCCCGGTCGGGGTCGTAGCTTCCGGTCTTCGGCTGGTCGGCGAGCAGCGCGCTCGCCTGCGGGCTCAGCGCGGACTGCGCGTAACCCTGGTAGATGGAGTTGACGATGGCCTCGCGGTTGATCGCGTGGCTGATCGCCTGCCGCACCTTGGGCTTGCCCAACGCCGGGTCCTTCACGTTCACCGACAGGTTGTGCCGGTTGGAGTCGGGCTGGCGCGACACGGCCGCGTTGGCGCTCTCGTCGATCTTCTTGAGCTGGTCGATCGGCGGCTCGGAGATCATATCCACGTCACCGGAGATCAGCAGCTGGGCGCGGGACGACGCGTCGGGGACCGCCTTGATCACGATCTCCTCGAACGCCGGCCTCGGCCCCCAGTAGTTCGGGTTGTACTCCAGGCGCAGCTCCCGGCCCGGGTCGAGGGACTTCAGCTTGTAGGCGCCGAAGCTGGCGCTGTTCGTCTTCAGCCACTCGGCGGCCCAGGGGTCCTCCTTCGTGGCGTGCTTCTTCGCCTCGTCGGAGTCGATGATCCCGTCAATCGGGTAGGCCAGGACCGACAGGCTCACCGCCGACGGGCTGGTGAGGTTGTAACGGACCGTGTACTTGTCGATCTTTGTCCACGGCTCCTGCTTGTCGACGTTCGCGGCCGGGAGCAGCACGCCCGCCTGCAGGGACCGCGGGTTCGTGTACATCCGCTGGAAGGACCAGATGACGTCGTCCGCGTCGAGCTCGTTACCCCACTCGCTCTTGACGCCCTGCCGCAGCTTGAAGGTGTACTGCGTCTTGTCCCCGTTGGCCTCGAAGGACTCCGCGAGCGCGGGCTTCAGCGCGTCCACACCGAGGGCTCGGTCATCCGAAGCCTTGCTGGTGTCGTAGTCCAGCAGCGTCTCCATGAACCCGTCCAGACCGTAGACCCAAGTGAGCCCGGTGAACTCATTGGGGTCCAGCTGGGTGGGCGTGGACGCCCAGGCGATCCGCAGGGTCGCCGACGACGCCGAGCCCTTGCCGCTGGCTCCCCCACCGCCACCGCAGCCTGCAAATCCCAGCGCTAGCGCGGATGCTGCGGTCACTGCCGCGACCCGGCGCGCAATTCGCGAACGCATCTCGTCTCCTGCCATGTCCACCGACCTGACGGCCAGGCCAATACGTCAGACAACGGTAGGTGAGGGCCCTCACACCCGCAAGAGCCGAAGCGGCAAGTCTTACCCTGGCCTATCGCCTGACCGGCGGCTAGCCTGTGCGAACAGCGCGCCGCCACCCGTTGCCGACCTCCGGCGCAGGGGCGGGGCTTCAATCCACAGACGTTTGTGTGGCAGGTGCGATGCAGATGCTCGGCACGGGTCCGATCAATGAGCCCGACACGCGGCGAGAGCTACGCGAGATGACCGCTGGGCTCCTCGGCAGGCACCTGCCGACGGAGCAGGCGCTGATTACGGACCGGGAGGGCAGCTTCGACCGCTCGCTGTGGCTCCGGCTCGGCGAGGCAGGCCTGCTCGGAATCGGCGCCGAGGAGCGGGTCGGCGGCAGCGGCGGCACCGTCGGCGACGCCGTCGCGGTGACCGAGGAACTGGCCCGGGTGCTGCCCAGCCTCGCTGTGGACTACGTGCTCAGCGGCATGGCCATGCGGATGCTCGCGGAGCCGGACTGCGGACCGGTCGCGGACTGGCTCCCGGAGGTGGCCGCCGGGCGCATGATCTGCTCGTACGGACTCAGCGAGCCCGGCGGTGGCACCGACCTACTCGCCCTGCGCGCCCGGGCCACCGAGGTCGACGGCGAGTGGCGGGTGAGCGGCCAGAAGACGTGGATCTCGCTGGCCGGCGAAGCCGATCAGGTGTTCGTGCTCTGCCGAACGGACCCTGCCGAGAAGGGACGACGGTCCCGCGGCCTGAGCCTCATCGCCGTACCGACCGACCAGCCTGGCGTCGCCGTGCGACGCGTCCGCCTCGCGGGCATGCGCGCAGCGATGACATACGAGGTCTTCCTCGACGACGCCGTTGCGCCCCTGGCGAACCTCGTCGGCGCACGAGGCCGTGGCATGCAGGTGCTGTCCAAGGCGCTCGACGTGGAGCGGGTGATGGCCGCGGCGATCAGCCTCGGCCTCGCACGGGGGGCGCTGGACCTGCACATCGCCTACGCACGGGAGCGGGAGGCGTTCGGCACACCGATTGGGGCCTTCCAGGCAATCCAACATCCCGCGGCCGACAGCATCGCCGAGCTCTCGGCGGCCCGCGCGCTGATCAACTCCACCGTAGCGATGATCGAGGCCGGACAGGATGCACTGGCGTACTCCGCCATGGCCAAGCTGTTCACGGCGGAGACGGCGGCGCGCATCGTCGACCGAGGGATGCGCGCGATGGGCGCGATGGGCCTCGCTGACGAGTCGGCCATGCAGATGTACTTCCGCGATGCTCGGCTGCAACTGTTCAGCCCGATCAGCAACGAGATGGTTCGCAACCTGCTGGGCGAATCGCTGGGCCTGCCGAGGAGCTACTGATGTTCGACGGAATCGACCACGTGGTGCTGCCGGCCGCCGACGTCGAGCCGCTGCGCCGGCTCTACGTCGAACTTTTCGGGTTCACCGAAGTCGCAGTGGACGACGACCCCGATCCCGCCTGGCAGCAACTGTGGCAACTCCCGGCTCCTCCGACACGATCCGTGATGCTCGGCAAGCCGCGCAGCGCGGGGGGCTGGATCCGGCTCGTCGAGGTACCCGGGCTGCCCCCTGCGTCGCCGGCCCGGCGCCCGAACCGGGTCGGGCCCTACGCGCTCGACTTCTACCTGCGGGATGCAGACGCCGTGGAACAGCGGATCGAGGAAGGAGGCTGGGAGTTCCGGACACCTGCGGTGTACTACAACCTCCCAGGAACCGACATCCCGGTACGGGAGCGGATGCTCGATCAACCCCTCTCCGGGCTACTGCACGCGGTCGTGCAGTATCGCCCGCGCGGCACCAGGTGCGTCATCGACCAGGACCGGCAGGAGGACACCAGCGAGGTCGTCGCCGTGGTCTTCATGACCGACCGGTTCGAGGAGGCCACGGCATTCGCCCGCGACGTGCTCGGCGCACGGCAGTACTTCACCGGCAGGTTCGACGGGCCGGCCGTCGAACAGATGCTCGGTATGGCACCCGGGGAGGGGTTCGCGGCGGCGCTCTTCCGCGGCCCGGGCTCGCGCAACGCGCGCCTCGAGTTCGCTGAGGTACTACCGGACGGCGAACCCCGCACCGACCTGGTGCGGAGGGTCGTCGCCACGTGCGCTGTGCCCGACCTCGACGCACTGCACACCCTGGTGAAGAGCGGCGATCACGGTGAGACCATCGGTCCGGTCACCGTCGACGGCGTACGCCACCTGGGCCTCGCCTCGTCCTACGGTGCCGCGTTCGACTTCTTCGAACCGCTCTGACGTGGCTTCGGCGCGGCGGGATCCCCTGCTGTGGGCAGCCTGCCTCTTGCTGGTCATCGCGATGATGGCCAGCCTCACACCAACCCCGCTCTACCCCAGGTACCAAGCGGAGTGGGGCATCGGAGACGACCAGGTGGGCCTGGTGTTCGCCGGCTATCCCATCGGGGTGGTGCTGGTGCTCATCGGCCTCGGCGGCCTCTCGGACCGACTCGGACGCCGCGATACGCTCCTGCTCGGACTGGCGGTGCTGCTTGCCGCCATGCTCGTCCTCGGGTTCGCCAGCAACCTGGTCGCCCTGATCAGTGGCCGCCTTGTCCAGGGCGCAGGCGCCGGACTACTGGTCAGCTCGGCGGCGGCCGCTCTGATGGAGTCCCATCCCGACGGTCCGGACCGGGGCTCCTTCGTCAACACATTGTGCGTGTCGCTCGGGGTCGCCATCGGGCCATTCGTCGCAGGCAGCCTGGCCAGTACCTCTGATCGCCCGCTCCTGGTCCCCTACCTGGTGATCGCCGTCCTGCTCCTGCTTCCGCTCGCGCCGCTGGCGCGCTCCCGGACCGACCGGACGGCCCCGGGGTCCGTACGTGTCGTGCAGGCCGTGCGCGTCCCTCGACTCCTCCTGCGTCGCTTCTCCGTCGCCGCGGCGGCCGTCTTCTCCACCAACATGTGTTTTGGCCTGTTCGGTGCGTTCGGCCCGCAGATCGCGCACCGGATGGGTTGGACATCGGAGGCCGCGAGCGGTCGCCTCGTCTCGCTGACACTGGTCGCGGTCATAGCGGCTCAGCTCGGCGGCCGGCGGCTGTCGCGGTCCGCGGCGATGGCACTCGGCGTGGTCCTCGCCCTCCTCGGATGGAGCGCCACGGCGGCCGGTGTCGCCAACCTCTCCCCCGTCGCCGTGATGCTGGGATCGGCGCTGCTCGGCCTCGGCGCTGGGCTGTGCCTGCTCGGGAGCGCCGCACTCGTCGGCGTGATCTCCCCACCGGGCCGAGAAGCAGAGATCTACTCGGCGTACCTGGTCGTCGCGTTCAGCACCCTCGCGGGCACCGCCCTGGCGGCCGGCCCGGTGCTGACCCGGTTCCCGCTGGCGGCCGTGCTGGTCGCGGCTGTCGTGGTCTCGTCGCTCGTGGCTGCCTGGGTGCTTCCCGGCGTCCGCCGCATCGCAACGGAGGAGCTCGCTTGACACCCCGTACGATCACCCAGTCGCTCCACGACCTTCAGTCCGGGGCCCTGACGGCGGTGGCACTCCTCGACGAGGTCGAGGCCGCGGCCGACCGCTGGGATTCGTCGTTGGGCGCTTACCTGTACCGAAGCGGGCAGGCCGCCCGGGCAGAGGCCGAGCAGGTCGACGCACGACGGGAACGCGGTGAAGTACTGGGCCCGCTGGCCGGCATACCGCTCGGGATCAAGGACGTCATCGCGACGTACGGCGCTCCCACGACCGCACAGAGCCTCATCGCGCGTGATGCGAAAGTCGACGCACCGACGGTCGCGCGGCTGCGAGCGGCTGGTGCCGTCCTCACAGGCAAGACCAGCACCATGGAGTACGCGCTCGGCTTCAACGATCCCGACAAGCCATTCCCCATGCCACGCAACCCGTGGGATCCGCGCCGCTGGACCGGTGGGTCGAGCTCCGGTACCGGCTCGGGCATTGCCGCCGGCTTCTTCCTCGGCGGGCTAGGCACCGACACCGCGGGATCGGTACGGATGCCTGCTGCCTGGTGCGGCGTCACCGGGCACAAGCCGACGTACGGAATGGTCCCCCGAACCGGTGTCTTCCCGCTGGGCTGGACCTACGACCACGTGGGACCGTTGGCGCGGACCGCGGAAGACTGTGCCCTGCTTCTGTCGGTGATCGCGGGACCCGACGGGCAGGACCCGACCACGACCGGTTACGGCTTCGCGTACTCACCTGAACCGGTGCGGCCGTTGCGGGGACTGCGCATCGCGCTGGCGGTGGACCCGCTGGAGATGTCGACAGCCGAGGTGTGCCGGCTGACGCGGGAAGCGGCGGAGGTGTTCGCCGCGGCCGAAGCGGTGGTCACCGAGATCAGGCTGCCGCACTACGCCGAGGGCGTGGACGTCACGATGTTGGGCCTCGCCGCCGAGGCGCTGACCTACCATCGCACCGATCTGCGCCGCCGATGGGAGGACTACGGCCGCCCGACCAGGTCGGCGCTCATCACCGGTGCCTTGCTGTCGGCGGCCGACTACGTGCAGGTACAGCGGGTACGCCGCCATCTCGTGCGAGCCGTGGCCGACCTGTTCGACGGCATCGACTTGGTGTTGTCGCCCACCGCCTCACGGGCGGCACCGCTGGTCGACGGGCTCGACTTCGACGAGGTCGTGGCGATGCTGCAGACGGCGTACTGGAACGCCACCGGAAACCCGGCGCTGTCTGTGCCCATGGGTCTTACCGACGGCATGCCGGTCGGCCTGCAGATCGTCGGCCGCCCGCACGCCGACCAGCTGGTCCTGGACGCGGGACGGCACTTTCAGGACCTTACCGACCATCACCTGCGGACACCCGACCTGACAGAGGACGAGCGATGAGGTTTCCGGACCCCGACGAGTGTGTACGGGCGCTGCTTGCCGTCGCTGGTCTCCAGCCGTCCGAGGAGGAGATCCGGGCAGCGGTCAAGGGATACCGGGCCCTGCGGTCGGCGCTGCAGCGGCTTCACGATTTCCCGATCGACCACGAGGAGGAGACGGCGCTCGGATTCCGGCTCACGGCCGACCTGGATGCTCAGACCCGGCGACGCCCGGCTGAGTCGTGGCCGACCAGCAGCGCCACAGACGCCGCCACCTCGCGTTCGTAGGCGCTTGCCGCTCGCTCCCGCTCGTCGTCTCCCCATAGCCGACGGGCTACCGCCCTCCGGCCGGGATCGAGGTGACAGAGCGCGTCCACCACCTGCGTGACGGTTGCGTCGAGGTCGCTTCGCGGCACGACGCGGGCAGCGCCGGACGAGCCGAGCATGCGCGCTTCCACGTGTTCGCCGGTGAGCATCATCCGTCGCACCAACGGGGGCGGGAGGAGCCGTTCGGCCACCGCCGCGCCGAGTGGGAGCCCGAGTTCGAGCTCCGGTAGCCGCAGCCAGCCGTCCTCCGCGAGCACCGCCACGTCGGCGCAGGCCACCAGCAGCGCCCCCGCCCCGACGCACGCGCCCTGCGCGGCCACGACGACGGGGCCACGGCAGCGCAGGACCGCCAACACGGCGGAGGCACCGTGTCGCAACTCCTCGATGAAACGCCCTTCGGCTACGGCGGCCTCATGCTGGTGGAGGTCTTGGCCGGTGCAGAAGTGCCGGCCAGCGCTACGCAGGACCAGCACCTGGTCGGCCGTGACCGACTCGGCAGCCGCGCGTAAGCCGGCGTACCGCTCGTGGTCCAGAGCATTGCCGCGGCTGCCGTCGAAGTGGACAGTGACCACAGCTCCGACGGTGGTGACGGTGAGCCCGCTCATCGGTAGGAGCGGGGCAGCTGCAGGGCCCGGTGGGCGATGTGGTTGAGAAGCATCTCCGTGCTCACCGGAGCGATCCGGAACAGTCGGACCAGGCCGGAGAGTGTGGCCAGGCCGTACTCCCGGGCCATCCCATTGCCACCGTGCGTCTGGATGGCTACGTCGAGGGCGTAGGACGCCGTCTCGGACGCCTCCACCTTCGCCATCGCGGCCGCGACGCCGCCGGTCTCCCCGCGGTCCACGGCCCGTGCCGCCTCGAGGGTGAGCAGCCGAGCCGCGGCCAGGCGGGTCTCCGCTCGTGCCAGTGGGTGCGCGATGGCTTGGTGGGTGCCGATCGGCTCGCTCCAGACGACTCTCGTCCTGGCATAGTCGGCGGCCTTGTCGATCGCGTAACGCGCGATCCCGTTGAGCAGGGCGGCGCTGAGGATGCGCTCGGGGTTGAGCCCGGTGAAGAGCACGCGCAGGCCGTGCTCGCCTCCAACGATGGCGTCCGCGGGCACCCGGACCGCATCAAGGAACAGGGAGTACTGCCGCTCCGGCGAGATGATCTCCACAGGGATCGGGGTGCGGGCCAAACTCGGCGCGTCAGTGGGTACCAGGAAGGCCTTGGGGCCGGGCGGAAGGTTGTCGGGACCTCCCGCGGCATTGGCGATGACTACCATCGCGTCCGCGTTGTCGACGTGGGAGACGTAGTACTTCTGGCCGGTGATGATCCAGTCGCCGTCCTCGAAAACGGCGCGCGTGGAGATGTTGTGCGCGTTGGAGCCTGCGTCAGGTTCGGTGATGGCAAACGCGAGCACGCGGGAACCGTCGGCGAGGCCGGGGAGCCAGAACGCACGCTGCTCGTCGGACCCGTAGTCGATCAACATCTTCGCGCACACCGCTGGTGACAGTGCGATGAGCATGAGAGGTAGGCCGCAGGCGGCGATCTCCTCGGCGACGACGGCGAGGGCCTCGATTCCTTGCCCTCCGCCGCCGTACTCCTCCGGAATCGCGACGCCCAGCGCACCGAGGTCGCCGAGTTCCTCCCAGAACTCGCGGGCATTCCCCGCCTCCTCGCTGGTCCGTAGGTAGTAGTCGTGGCCGTACTTCTCGCACAGCCTGCGTACGGCGACCCGGAGGGCGTCGAGCTCCTCGGTTCCTGCGGTGGCGGTCACGGGGATCCTTTCAGGCATGCTTGCCGATGACGCAGACGTCACAGATGTCGGATTCGGTCGCCGCGGTGTCGTGCCGCAGCCAGAGGTCGACAAGGTCGCGGGCTTGGCCCCAGCGGGTGGTGCGTGGCCGGGCACTCAACCGGTCGTAGGGCGTTCGGGCGAGCACGCGCGCCCTCAAGTCGACCAGAGCCGTCTTGACGCCGGCAGGGTCCCTGAGCGGCGGACGGGCCTTGCCGTCGGAATTCAGCATCGCGAGGTGCTTCAGATCTGCCATGCGGCCGCCCCTCACGCTGTGGGGGCGAATGCGGATGGCCGACTGCATGACCGCGCCGCAACGTGGATGGGGGTCGTCACGACCATGGATGGTCACCTCCGCGAAAAGTATGATGTATTGACTCTGGGGCAGTCAAGATCCCGCCAACCGCCACTTTTCGCTGGCAATCTAACCCGCCACCAGAGGTCTGACGAATCCGTACGGGGCGAGCGCTTGCCGTAGCCCTGGCGCTTCACGCCAGCCGGCTCGTCACGACAGGACTCTGCCGGCTTTACCAGGTGGCGAGCACGCGGGCCTGACCACCGGAACCGCGCTCGTACGGGATGAGACCCACGAAGATCGTCGCGCCGTTCCGTGGAATGCGATCGAGGTTGGCGAGGTTCTCCAACCCGTAGCGGTCGGCGCCGGTGAGGATCAGATGCGTGTCGAACGTCGCCGAGTTGCCCGGGTCGATGCTGAGCGTATCGACGCCGAGGCTGCGGATCCTGCGATGGCGCAGCAGCCACTCGCACGCGTCCTGGCCGAAGCCGGGGAAATGCAGCGTGCCCGCCGCGTCGGTGCCCCGATACGCATCCGGATCACTGACCTTGGCACCCCAGCCGGAGTACATCAGGACGGCCGCGTCGTCCGGGATGCGTCCGTACTGGCGCTCGAACGCCCGGATGTCATCCACGGTCACCACCGCATCGGAGTTTCGGGCAGCGCGGACCGCGATGCCGATGACCACGGCCGGGGTGACCAGTTCGGACGGCTGCAGCTCCGGCGCCGTGCGGCCGCCCGCCGTGAAATGAGCGGGCGCGTCGACATGCGTGCCGGCGTGCTCGTTGATGCGCCATTCCTGCTCGTAGTACCCGTCGTTCTCGATTGTGCCGGCGGTGCGGCGCACCGCTTCCTGGCCGGCCAACGTTGAGGCTGCCGGGAATAGCGCAGCGAGCCTGCCTCCCTCGCCGCAGTGGATCCGGATCCGGAGCCCGAGGACGAGGTCTTGCTGGGCGGGGTGTGGCAGCCGGTTCTGGGGCAGGCGGCGGGGTGCTGTGGCTGTCTTGAGCGGTGGTGGTGGCCCTGTTCCTGATGCGCCGCAACGAGTCGCAAGCGGCAGCCGGCAAGTTAGAGCGGAATTCGCCCAATCGATCACCGGATCACCCGAAGCCGATCCACGGATCGAGGCTTATTCGGATGTTCGCCGGCCACGCTCTCGCGGGTCAACAGCCGGCTGCGACCGTTGCTGGGCCAGGCCACCGTCCTGACCGGCTCGGGTATCGCTGAACGTTGGACCGGGCACCGCGAGTCGTCACGTACAGTATCGAAATGTCGATGACCGAAGCAGGTATGTTCCACCCGGCGCCAATCAAGCCCACGATGTCCTACGAAACGCTGGCGCAGATCGATGTCAGGGTAGGCACCATCGCCAAGGTGGAAGACGTCGAGAAGTCGGACAAGCTGGTGCGCCTCATCGTGGATTTCGGCGACCACCAAAGAAACGTCCTCGTCGGAATGAAGAAGGAACGCGACAACCCAGCGGAGATCGAGGGGCTGCAGGCGCTCTTCGTCGTCAACCTCGAACCTCGGAAAATGATGGGCGAGGTATCCGAGGCGATGATGTTCGACATCGGGTATGCCGACAAGGTCGTCCCAGTGCTCGCGGTGCCGGAGCGATCCGTGCCGAACGGCACTCGCGCCGGCTGACGCCACCCCGCCGAGGTATGCGAGGACGGCCCACTGGTAGCCCCCACAGTGTCGTGCTCCTCATCAATGCGCCTCGTTTTTCTGGTGACCGGTTCCCGTCACGCTTGAAGGCGAAGGGGAAGTGGGTCTGAAGTACCGGAGCTTCGGCGTGACGTGGGTTGTCTGCGGCGTCATGGAACCGTCGCCTCTGCGGCATGTGGTTGTGCGGATTCGCGGGCACAGTGGCGGCAGCGCCGGGGGCAGGGCGTCTGCGGGTCGACGGTGGTGAGGCCGCTGGTGTGCAGGATGGTGGTGACGGTCTGTTCGAGGGCGCTGGTCTCGCTGATGAGGGTTTCGTTGGGGATGCCGAGCAGGTCGCGGTGGGTGTACCAGGTGCGCATCTCGTCGGGGGTGACGGGGATGGGTTCGTTGCGGTTGAGGTGGCGGTTGACGGTTTCGTCGAAGGACACGTCCAGGTAGAACACGGCGACCGGCCCGGGGTGGTTGTCGATGAGGTGGTGCAGGGCGGTGCCGTAGCGTTCGGTGTGCAGGATGCCTTCGAGGATGACGTGGTAACCGAGGTCGAGCGCGGTGCGGGCGGCCGCGGTGATGAATGCGGGGGCGACCGGTTGGATGTGGGCGCTGTCGTGTTCCCGGAGCAGGGTTCTGCGTAGGTAGTCCTGTTCCAGCAGGGCGGCGCCGCGTCCGAAGCGGCGCCGGACCTCGCGGGCGGCGGTGGTCTTTCCGCTGGCGGAGTTGCCCCTGAGGATGACCAACGTGGGTGAGGTCGGTCGTGTTGGATTCGACGTCGTCATGGCGTGCTCTTTCAGGCGGTTGCGGTCCGTCGGGGCAGTGGTGCGGCGGATTCGCTCCGGCTGCCGCGTATGCCGGTGGGCCGAACGGGACGTGTGCGGCTATGACCAGCCGCTGAGCGCGAAAGGTGCCCGGTCTCGGAATGCTCGTACGCAGGCGGCGGTATAGGGGTAGGTGTTCGACGGCAGGAGGTCAGCGGGAAACCATTCGATCTGGGCGCACTTGTGCGGCTCGGCATTGACCGGCTCGCCGTGCAGGATCGGGTCGAAGGCCACGGCGAAGGCGAGGCCAATTCGGGCGAGGCCGCCGGAATTGCGGTGGTGCACGGTCGTGACCATCAGCGGCTCCGAAGGATCGAGGCACACGCCGATCTCTTCGCGTGTCTCGCGGACGATGGCGGTGATGGCATGTTCACCGTGTTCCAGCTTGCCGGATGGCAGGTTCCACTGCCCATCCGCGTAGCCGGTGCCCTCGCGGAGTGCGAGCAGGATGTAATCGGCGTGGGTGAGCAGGAGCAGCACGTCTACCGGGTGCGTAGGTGGGAGGGCCACGCCGGCCGAGGTTAGCCGGACAATCCCGGAAGCAGCGGGTCGACCCGCCAGACAATCCATGCCACGCGCGCGGCGGTGTCGAGTCCGCCGGGTACGTCGACTGACAGCGGGTACGTGACAAATCCCAGCTCATAGGCACCGCTGATCAACTACGCATCGCCCTGAGGGCGAGACGGAGACGAGCACCATGATTCGCTGCTGCCGAGTGTGCTTGTGGGCGGGATGCGCCGAGAACAGTGATGTTCGGAGCCCCGTAACATGTGGCCAATGGGGTGGGAGGCACTCGGGCAATGGGGTGACGACGTCGCTCGCATCGAACCGCTCGCTGGCGGAGTCGCTAACGACGTGTGGAGCGTACGCGTCAACGGGCACCTCGCGGTCGGTCGTCTCGGCACCAGGAGCGACGCTGATCTTGCCTGGGAGACAGCGCTTCTCCAACACCTCGACCGTGAAGGTCTGACCGCGCCGGTCCCGATCCCGACTACGGACGGCCGGCTGTTCGCCGACGGTCTGGTGGTGATGACCTACCTGGATGGCGGACCGCCCGAGACGCAGGCCGACTGGCATCGCGTGGCCGGCACGCTCCGCAAGCTGCATCGGCTGACGCAGGGCTGGCCGCAGCGCCCAGGCTGGCGATCGTCGACCGACCTCCTGCACGCCGAGACCGGGACGAAGATCGACCTCGGCGCGATGCCCCCTGAGAGCGTTGCTCGATGCCGGGCAGCGTGGGCGCGGCTCGCCGGGCGTCAGACATGCGTCGTGCACGGCGATCCCAACCCTGGCAACATCCGCATGACCGCGAGCCAGGTCGGGCTGATCGACTCGGACGAGGCGCATGTCGATGTTCCCGACCTCGACCTCGTGCTGCCCGACAACGCCGCCGGCCTCGACGACGGCGCGCTCGATATCGCCGGGCAAGCGTCGGCCGCATGGGAGGCCGCTGTCTGCTGGGACGACGAGTACGCCGTCAGGCGGCTCGCCGAAGTTCGAGCGGTCTGACAGGTGGTCTGGCCTGCCGCGCTCAGCGATAGCGGTCGTGGCGGTCGGACGTTGGGGTCATCCGAGCCACCGGTCGAGCCATGCGTGGGTGCGGCGGAGCACGTCGAGCTGGTGGTTGCGTTCGCGGATCGAGTGGTTCTCCCGCGGGTAGACGACGTACTCGTGCTCGACTCCGAACCTACGTAGCGCGCGGTGGAAGAACTCCGCCTGTGATACCGGAACGTTGGTGTCGTTCTCGCCGTGCATGATCAGCATCGGCGTGCGGACCCTTGAGGCGTACGAGATCGGGCTGAGCCGGTCGTGGCGGTGTGGATCCGGTCCTTCCCAGCCGCTGCTGCCGCCGAGGGCAGCCTCGAACGGCCCCTGCTCTCCGGTTGCGGCGAGCATTCCCCAGTCGCTGATTCCGGCGCCGGTCAGTGGGAGGTGCCCGGACACACCACCGGCCCAGCACGTGACCGCCTGCACAACACCGTCGACCAGCCCCACCCGGTGCAGTTGCGCCGTGCCACGCTCGGCGCGGTCGGAGAGAAAATAGATCAACAGCGAATCCCCGGCCCACCGGGGCGCCGAATCGTACGCCTCACCCGAAGTCAATCGTCGCGGAGACCCGGTCCCGTCGACGGCGACGACCCAAAGTTCGCTGACCGGATGATCACCAACCCGCCCGACCGGGGCGACCACGTAGGCCGCCCACCTACCTCCGGCGACAGCGCCAATGCCTGCGGAACCCGACCGTCAACCACCAACTGGGCGGTGAGCTGTGTACGGGCCACCGACGCACAGTATCGATCAACTCCTACGGCGGCCAACCGCAGCCGCAACACGCCGCAGCATGTCTACGGTGCCCTCCCAGGGCTATCCCGGTCTCGACCACCCGCCCCGGCGTCTATCACCAACACGACGCCCGATTGGCGGCAAATGAGCACATTCATCGACCGGCTCGCCAGAGGCTGTCGAGTGCGTACACCGACCCTGACCGGGATCATGCATGCCGCGTGGCTGCTGTTCTTCTGCGCGGTATTCTTCGCGTGCCGCTCCGAAGCCGTATTGCCTACTCTGGTCGTATGGAAGCTCGGAAGACCAGCGTCTGGCGGAGCCGTTACAGCGTGACGGACCGAGGCCGAGAGATCACGGTGTGGGACCGCTCGATGTGGAAGAGCGGTGGCGAGTTCGAGTTGGACGGGCAGCGTTTTCAGGTCCGCTCCAACGCCTGGGGCAACAAGTACACGATGGTCGACGACGCGGGGGCTATGGTCGCCGCAGCCGACCGGGTAGGCCGCAAGCGGTGGACCGTCGAGGCGGCCGGGCAGACCTACCATTTCCGGCGTAAGTCCTTCTGGGGCGAGGAGGAACTGATCCTCGGCGACACGCCGGTGGGCTCGGTGCGCAAGACCAGCTTCTGGCGCGGCGACGTAGCCATCGAACTGCCGGGTCTCGCGACAGCGTTGCAGCTCTTCGTGTTCGGCGTGGTCATCAGCATGTGGGACGCGCAGGCCGCAGCGGCAGGAAGCTGAGCTGTTACTAGTGCGGTGTCCGCATGAGGGAATGACGCCTGTGATCCGGGTAGGCCGAGCGGCCGCCTGAGTGCCGACCACGCGACGGATGGTCGTCGCGCGGCTCTATGCATGGTTGAGCGGTCCAACGCTTCACTCGTCCACCGCAGCATCTCTCATGCATCGAGGCTTACGTTGATCATGGATGTCCGCATCCAGCAGTCCGTCGTCGCCAACCTTTCCAACCGACCCGCGCCCGTCGAGGTTGGTCGCAGCCTTCCGCGCGGCTGATCGCAAACCCCGCCTGGAGTACGTCACCAGCTGTGCACCCGCCCTGGAAGCGATCACCGCCGACATCACCCGGCGGCTGTTCACCGCAGGTGCGGAAATCGCCTGGCTTGAGGCCTCCGGGGAGGAATCGTGGCGGGTATATGAGCGCGTCGGCTACCGACCCGCCGGTCAACGGCTCCACATCGCCCTGAACTGAGGTCCGACGCAGAACCCGGGCCGAGGTCACCGACCAAGGCCCGGGCCACCCCTGCTGGTTCACCACGGAACAACCGCTCATCGGCAGCTCAGGATGCCCGCTCCACTCAGAAGCCAGTTACCGGCCGTGACCGCTCGCGATCAATCAGCGGGCACGGACGGCGGCATGTCCGCACACCGGATCATGATGCGATCATCAGTTCGGCGGCTGCGGGGCGCCTCACAGTTTCGGGCAGGCACGGAGCCACATGCAGCACGCGGTCGGGCACGGTGACAGTACGGACCACCGCTCCTACGATCGACGCAAATGAGAAACGCATTGTGGATCGCAGTCTCTGGAACGGCGCTGGTACTTGTGGCTCTCGCGTTGGTCGCACTGCTCCGACGGCGGCGAGCGACCGAAGGCAGAGCCAGCGCAATGCTCGCGGCCCGCCGAGCCATCCGAAGGAACGCAGACGAGCGGCGTCGTCGAGGTCGCGGCAGCATCCGCGGCCAGGGGTACGGCGGGGACACCAACCGGGCCTACGATGCCGGCGTTACCAGCGATAGCGGCGGCATGCCGTAATCCGACTGCGCTGACCGACGGGACCACGGCAGAGACCCAGCAAGTCGCGCCCCACGCGGCAGATGAGCGTGCCGGTCCTCGATCCGTGCACAGCACGATCGAGCCGCGGCAACCGGTAGATCGCCATCACCCATCACGTCTATGCGTGGGCGTCATGCTGGCCGTGAGCGTCATGCTGGTCGGCGTGTCGGAGCAGAAACCAGGTCTTCGTCCTGCGGCAATACCTCGGATCACGGTCCGTCATGTCGCGTTGATCGGGTAGCCCGTCGTTCTGGCGCTGATCAGGTTCTGTTTCGACGTGGCGGGACTGGTGCATCCCGCCGAGGCTGTCCGGATCCGCTTGGGTTCGAGCGGCTCGATGCCGGATGATCGTCTCGGGCACCTGGCTGGCGTGCGGGGAGCGGTGGTCGTCAGGATGCTGATGTCACCGTGACATGAATATGTCAGGGTGACATGACGCCTGTTCGGGACGTGCCTCTGGCAGGGCGACCCGGCGTACGGCCGATGTCCGGCCCTTCCACGCGTTACCCCGATCAACGTTGGTAGAGACGGCACTAGCAGACCGGAGACCGCGAATCCGGAAAACTGCGATGCGATTCGCCGGGGCCCGGCCACGGACTCGTCGATCAGACGTGGCCTCGCCCCATGGTCTGGACGAGGAGGTTGCCGACCGCATCATCGCCGACTTCACCCCCGAGACACCCGCCCTCTACCGAGACCGGACCGCTCACCGGTCGTGGAACGGGTGGCGGGGCTACCTGCGCACCACCGACGACCATGAGCTGCCTGGCGCTGCAACAACGATGCGCCCAACGCCTCGGCGCCGCCTGGCAGAACGACCTGAATACGGGACACCTACCGATGCTCGAAGACCACCAAGCCGTCGCGGCCGCAATCCGGCATGGCGGCGTGGGCCGCGGCTCCACGATCGACGGAGATGAGAGGCGCGCAGTCACCGGGACGGCAGCGACATTGTCGAGCACCCGGAAGGCTGATCACTCGATACCGCGCCGGGGCGGCGCACACCCGGGCGTCCTGCATGCACCGTCTTGTGGGGACGATCAGGTCAACCGGCCACGGTGCACGGTCACCTTGGCTAGATACTCATGGAGCTTGTATATTCAAAACCATGCGATCGACTTCGCGTCCCGCGCTGCGGGAACCGTCGTACTTCGTCCTTGCTGCCCTGCTCGGTGGCCCGCTCCACGGTTATGCCGTGATCAAGCGGGTGACTGAGCTGTCCGATGAACGGGTGACACTCGCTGCCGGCTCGCTGTACTCGGTGATCGACCGGCTGCTCGGCGAGGGGCTCATCACCGCCGACGGTGAAGAGATCGTCAACGGGCGTGCCCGTCGCTACTACCGGCTCAGCGACGAGGGCTACCGCGTACTCGCCGAGGAAGCCGACCGGCTCGCCCGGGCCGCCCGGGTGGTCATGGACCGCCTGCCGCACCGGAGTTTCCCGCAGGGAAGCACCCATCAACCTTCTATCGTGAGGATCAGACCAGCATGAGTTCTGATGTTCTGGAGAAGCGCTACCGCATGCTGCTGCGGGCCTATCCGGCCGGTTACCGCCGCGAACGCGCCGACGAACTGATCGACACGTTGATCGGCGACGAACCGACCACCCGCCGCTGGCCCAGCATCCGGCAGGCAGCCTCGCTGATCCGGGGCGCCCTACAGGTGCACGGTGGCAGCACCGCGGCCCGGCCCACCGCCGTGCTGCTCTGGCAGGGCATCCACCTGGGCGCCATGGCGGTGCTGGCGCTGGGGGCGCTCATCGGCCTGGACGACCTCGTCGAGGCGTTCCAGTTCGGCGGACTCTCGGACCCCCTGGCCGTCCTGCGGAATCAGGGCATCCACGCGGTCATGGTGAGCGCGGCGCTGGTGGCGCTCGTCGCGGGCCGCACCCGCACCGCTGCCGTCCTGGTGGTGGCTGCGGCGGTGGTGCCGACCGTCATCTCCCCGTACCTGCTCTCCAACAGCCTGCCGCAGTGGTGGGCACCGGTTGTCGCCACGCCTTTGATCATGGTGGGCCTGCGGCGTCCGGCGGACGTGCCGCCGGCGCCTCGAGCCAACGCCGTTCTGGTCACCGCCGGCATACTCGCCCTGCATCTGATCCCTGCGGAAGGCTTCCGCATGGTCGGCATGAGCTCGCAGATCGTTGCCGCCACCATGGTGATCGCCGGGGCAGGCGCCTTCCTGTGGGTGGCGACGGCCGACCAGCGACTGCTGATCGCCGTCGCCCCCACCCTCCTGCTGGGCACGCTCTACCAACTGGGCAACGCCGGGCCGACGGGGGAACTGCTGCACCGGCCCGACGCCCTGCCGTCCCTGGTCGTCGCGGTCCTCATGGCAGTCGGCGCGGTCGTCTCGACCCGGATGCGGCAGCGCACCCGCGCCTGACCAACCGACCGGCGGTCCGGCCACGGCCGGACCGCCCGGGCTACGGCGCTGGTACCGAGATCGGTGACCACGTCACCCCGCCGTCCAGCGACGTCGAGTAGGACCCGTTGCCCTTCTGGGCCGTGATTATCCCGCTGCGTTCGATGAAGTAGGAGACATTGGGCCCGGCCCCCGGTCTCGTAAAGGTGCGCCCCCCGTCGGCGCTGGTCATCGGGCCGTTGAGCTCCGTGCCGATCAGAAGACGTCCATCCGGTCGGACGATCGCGCCCAGGATCGAGGCGGGTTGCTCTTCGCCGTTCCGGATCCGGGTCCACGTTCGGCCCGCGTCCGTGCTGGCGTACATGGGCCCGAAGCCGTTCTTGGCGTCCTCGCGCTGGACGGAGAACACCGCGTACCAGAGGCTGCCAGGTCCCACCAGCAGCCTGGGCCCGTACAGCAGCTTGTCCGGCTTGGGGAATCGCGACACCGACCAGGTACGGCCGCCGTCGCGCGTAGTGGCCAGAGCGGGAACGTCGCCCCGGGCGGTGCCGGAGATCCATCGGGTGCCGTCAGGGGCGATCGTGGACTCCGACGAGCCGTGGACCCGCTCCAACGGCACGTTGGGCACCTTCAGGCGCAGGCCGGTGTCCGGGTCGATCACCGTCAGTTCGCGGATTTCGCAGTTCGTATCGCGACAACGAACGTGTAGACGCCCGGCGGCTGGGATCTCGGCGACGTTTCGCGCCACGGAGTCGGGTGCCGAACGCCACGTACGGCCGGCGTTGATGCTCACCCACCACTTTCCGCGGTCTTCGATCACGACGGTATCTGTGGTGACAGCGTGCAGGTCGGCGCTATAGCCCTCGGTCGGTGGAACCTTCGCCAACGGAAGCGCCCGATGCTGGTAGGTGCGACCACCGTCGATGCTGACTGCCAGGCCGTACGAGCAATGCTGCTTACCGTCGGGGCAGGTCGCGGTCAGCGCGAACCCGTGATCCCGGTCGACGAACTGAACGAACAGGGCATCGAATCGCGCCCTGTTCACCTCGCCGGCATCCACTCCGGTAACGGCATTATCGGAGTACGTCGCGTTCGCCGCCGCGGCGCTGCCCCGGCTGACCTTCCCGTCAGGTGCCCGGTGCGTAACCGAAACGCCGATCGTCGCCAGCAACGCCGCCACAACGAAGGCGCTACCAACTCGGCGGCGCCACCAATCTGCGGTCTGCGGCCGCCGGTCAGACGGTAGCTCGTCATGAGGTGGGTTGGGCTCACTCCAGACGATCAGCTCGCGGCGCGGTGTGACGGGCATACGGCCATCTCCTCCCGGTAGGTGCATGAACGATCGACACCGCCGGGACGAGAAGGGTTCCAAACCAGGGCTGGAGGCACGGGGCCAGATTCAGACGCTACAGACCGTTGGCTTGACGGAGTTCGGCAGCCATCTGCGATGAGCTGTGGTCAGGCTCCACACCTTCGACAAGAATCACCTCGCCGGCGAGGTGCATCGTCCGTAGCGGCTTGATCTCCTGATAGTTGCTGGAGTCGTACCAGGAGCGGGCCTTGGTCATGTCAGGAAACTCGATGATCACCACGTCGCCCGGCCAGCTGCCCTCCAGTACGTCGATGGTTCCTCCGTGGACGATGAACCGCCCACCGAAGGGGGCGAGGGTGACCTGGACGCGCTCCATGTACTCCAGCACGTCGGCGTGGATGGGTTCCCTGCGCAGGTGAGCAAGCGCGTACGCGGTCATGACTTCTCCGTTCGTCAGGTCGGTTCCCGGGCGCTGTTTCGCGGGAACGGCGCAGGGTTGCCGCCGCACCTGGAAGAGATGATCTCCGGCGCCTTGGCGCGCTGTCGATTACCCCGCAGGTAATGATCTGTGCGCCAGCTCGGCAACTAGGGTCGGCGGCGTGACGACTATGACCAGGATGGTGCGGCCAGTCGGGGATCTGCTGCGCGACTGGCGCCGAACTCGCGGGATGAGTCAGCTTGACCTATCGATCGAGGCGGGGGTGTCGGCCCGGCATCTGAGCTTCGTAGAGACCGGCCGAGCCCGGCCGAGCCCGGAATTGATCCTGCGGCTGGCGGAGCAGCTTGACATGCCGCTGGCGGAGCGCAACAGGATGCTGCTCGCCGGCGGCTACGCGCCCGCCTACCCCAGCCACGAGCTGAGCGACCCAGAACTGGCTCCGGTACGTGCCGCCGCACGGCACGTCCTCGACGGACACAGCCCGTACCCCGCAGTCCTCATCGACCAGCACTGGCGTCTCGTCGAAGCCAACCCTGCCGTCGCCCTGCTCACCGCCGGCGCCGAGCCCCACCTCCTCACCCCACCGATCAACGTGCTGCGGCTCAGCCTGCACCCCGACGGCATGGCTCCGCGAATCCTCAACCTGCCCGAGTGGCGCGCCCACCTGCTCCACCGGCTGCGCCAGCAGGCCGCGACAACCAACGACCCGGCCCTGTACGAACTACACGAGGAGCTTCGGGGCTACCCCGGCGGCAACGGCCATGCGGCACCGATCAATGACGCCGTTTCGCGCGTCGTCATCCCGCTCCGGTACCGCCACAACGACCAGGAGCTGTCCTTCTTCAGCACCACCACCCTCTTCGGTACGCCACTGGACGTCACCGTCGCCGGGCTGGCCATCGAGGCCTTCTTCCCTGCCGACCCGACGACCACCGAAACGCTCCACACTTTCGCCCTCGCCAAGGCATGAGTTGGTCAGACCGGGGTGGGCGCCGCCAGAAGAGCGCGCAGCTCGCGGACCGCTGCCCGCCCGGCACGGTTCGCCCCGACTGTGCTCGCGGACGGTCCGTAGCCGACCAGGTGGATCCGCGGGTCGGCGACCACCCGGGTGCCGTCCACGACGATGCCGCCGCGGGACCCCCGCAGCCGCAGCGGGGCCAGGTGGTCGAGCGCCGGCCGGAAGCCGGTGCACCAGAGGATGACGTCCACGTCCTGCGCCGCGCCGTCGCGCCACTGGACGCCGTCGGGAACGATCCGGTCGAACATCGGCCGGCGTAGGAGAAGACCGCGTTCCCGGGCTTCGAGCAGCTGCGGTGTCCACGACAGTTCGGTCGCGCTGGCGATGCTTCCCGGGGGCAGGCCGGCCCGGACCCGTGCCTCCACCTTGGCGACCACCTCGCGTCCGTAGTCGGGCGTGAACGGCCCGTCCCGGAAAACCGGCGGCCGGCGGGTGACCCAGGCCGTCGTCGCCGCGACGTCGGCGATCTCGACCAGGAGCTGCACCGCTGACGTTCCGCCCCCGACGACAACCACCCGCTTCCCGGCGAATTCCGCCGGCCCCCGGTAGTGGGCGGTGTGCAGCTGCCGCCCGTGGAACGTTTCCTGTCCCGGGTAGTACGGCACGAACGGCCTGGTCCACGTTCCAGTGGCGTTGATCAGTGCCCGGGTGGTCCAGGTGCTGTTGCCGGCTTCGACGAGGAGTCGTCCGTCGGGGGCGTTCCGGACGGCCGTGACGGCGACTGGCCGCTGCACATCGATGCCGTATTTGCTCTCAAAGGCGGCGAAATAGGCCGCCACCGCGTCAGCGGCTGGTTCGTCGGGCGACGGAGGCGTGAAGTGCATGCCGGGCAGGTCGAAGATCCCGTGCACGGTCGCCATGCGCAGCGTCGGCCACCGGTGCTGCCAGGCCCCGCCAGGTGCCGGGTTGGCGTCCAGGACGGCGAAGTCAAAGCCGGAGGAGCGCAGGTGGTACCCGCTGGACAGCCCCGCCTGTCCGGCGCCGATAACCACCACATCCGTCTCCCGCATGTGCGGGATAACGTCTCAGGCTAACCCGGGCCTTCCCACCGGCGATGGATCTCACACCGCCCGGACGTACCCTGTGGCTGTCGAAAATGCGATCTGACCTGCTCAGGGCCGAGTCGTGGGCCATGACGACCGATCGTCGCTGGTTCGGCTTGTCACCCTGTCTGCTTAGGCTTCGCAGTCATGGCCGGGACTTCCGAGATGTCGATGTGCGCCGCGCTGCTGGACCGGTCGGTGGCGCAGATCGGGGAACTGGCGGCAGATGGCCGCTACGTCGATCGGCAGGCGATCGTCAGGATCGCCGATGCCTGGGACAACAACACATTCCCGCTGTTCGACACGGCACTCACCCGTCCCGGTTGGTGGCGGCAGCGGCGTGCGAGGGCCGCGCTCGGCCGGATGGCAGATCTCTCACCAGACAGCCGAGCGTGGATGATCGAGCAAGCCGCGATCGCCGGATACCGGCTGGAGCCTCACCTGCCCCCGCCCGTCGCCCCTGTCGTGCACTACCGCGACTACCAGGGACTCGTGCAACCCGACGTGGTCCCGCTGACCGCGTCAGCGATCGCAAGTGTCGTACGGAACTATGCGTGACCGCCGTGACCTTCGGCGTGACTGCCACCACCACCCTCGGCCAGAACACCCATGTCGCCGGGGACCATCCCTCCCTCGGCGACTGGGATCCCACCAAAGCACCCCTGCTCTCCTCGGCCACCGGCGGCAACCGCACCGTCACAGTCGGCAACGGAGGAACTCCACTGAACGACACCTGGCGCAACTGACCCACCCCTCAGCCGCGCGGCCCGCCGAACCATTTCGGCGGACCCAGCACAGAAACGACCCACAGTCGGAGCGTCTGCGTACGATGCGTCGTTCCGGGCCGGGCCACCGTAATTGCGCATCGGCCGCGCTTTTCCGCTGCGGGTGGCCCAACGAGACCCGCCCCGGCAGCATGCTGCACTCACCAGCCGCTGCTCTCCCCAACCCGGCAGCGGGATGCCGTCGGTCCGCGCCGCTGCCGATGGGCGGCGGTGCGGGCCGACGGCTCAGGTCACCCGCCGGTGCCGGTCAGGCCGGCAGGACCACCTGTCCCGGGGTCGTCCGGCCGGTGGTGGTGCCGTCACCGAGCTGCCCGAGGAAATTGTCGCCCCAGCACCACAGGCTGCCGTCGCTGCGCGCCGCGCAGCCGTGGTAGGACACCGCCAGACCGCCCGTCCAGGTCGTCGCGGTGCCGACCTGGGTCGGGGCCGACCGGTGGGTGGTGGTGCCGTCACCGACCTGCCCGTAGGTGTTCCTGCCCCAGCACCACAGGCTGCCGTTGGTACGGGCCGCGCAGGACGAGTCGATGCTCGTCTCGACCCGCGCCCAGGTGGTGGCGGTACCGACCTGCAGTGGCGTGGTCTGGTAGCCGCTGCCCCCGCCCACCTGGCCGTACCCGTTCTCGCCCCAGCACCACAGGGTCCCGTCAGTGCGGACCGCACAGGTGTGGACGTACCCGGTTGTCACCCCGGACCACGTGGTCGCGGTGCCCACCTGGGTCGGGGTCGCCTTGAAGCTCAGGATGCCGAGACCGAGCTGCCCGTCGGAACTGCTGCCCCAGCACCACAGGGTCCCGTCGGTGCGGACGGCGCAGCTGTGCGCGTACCCGGTGGCGACCCTCGCCCAGGTGGTCGCCGTGCCGACCTGCTGGGGGGTGGTCGACATCAGGGGCGTCGTACCGATGCCGAGCTGGGCGTGACCGTTCAGGCCCCAGCACCACAGGGTGCCGGTGGTCCGGACCGCGCAGGTGTGGTTGTTGCTGGTGCTGACGCTGGCCCAGGTGGTGGCGTCGCCGATCCGGATCGGAGCGGTCCGGCTCGTGGTGGTCCCATCCCCGAGCTGCCCGTTGTTGTTGGCACCCCAGCACCACAGCGTTCCGTCCGTGCGCACCGCGCAGGTGTTGCTCCTACCGGCGTCGACCCTCGCCCAGGTGGTGGCGTCGCCGATCCGGATCGGAGCGGTCCGGCTCGTGGTGGTCCCATCCCCGAGCTGGCCGTTGAAGTTGTTGCCCCAGCACCAGAGCGTCCCGTCGGTACGGATCACACAGGTGTGCAGATCACCCGTGGCGACCTGGGACACTGCCGCGGCGGCGACCGAGGCGCTCGACGTACCCCGGTCGGCGGGGCTGCCGCCCGCCGTGGCCGCGCCCGCCGTAAAGCCGACGGCGAGCACGGTGATTCCCACGACGGCTGTCGCCGCGGCGGCGGCGGTTCGGGCTGCCCGCCGCCACCGTGTCCGCAGCCGGCCCTCCTGATGTTCCTTCATGTTTTGTTCTCCCAAGGCATCGTCGGTTCTGCAGAGCGGAGGCGGCGCTGCCTCGGTAGGTCGCAGGCGACCTGTCACTTCACATCGATCAGCACGGCTGGCTGACTGGACGAACTCGATCCCGGACCACGGGTACGGCACGGCGGCATGGCTCGCCGGCATGCTGCGAGCGCGATCAACTCACCGTGGCAGGCGGGTCGACGTTGCCCAGACGTCGCACATGCCCTCAGCCGATACAAGAGGGTCGGATGTTCCCGCGCGGATGGCTCGCAGCAATCCTGCCGCACACCTACACAACCGTCAATATCACTTTCTGTCGGCTGGCAGGTCAGTTGACCTCGGCCGTGTCGGGTCGTTCAACCTACCCGGGGTGTTCTGCGCGTTCTGGTCTGATGTACCCGTGAGGGTGCAGGACGACAACGAGCACGCCCCCGGGCCGCCGGCAGTGTGGCACGGTACCGGCTCGCGCGACAGGCTGAGGAATCGCTCAGTGTCGGCGTTTCGGCAGGACCAGCAGTGTGATGGAGTTCGCCGGGTACGTCGCCCTGACGCTGCCGCTGGTCACCGGGAGATCCGCACCTCGCCTGATCGAGGTGAGATCGGCTGCGCTGTAGGTGAAGCGCTGTGCCGTGCCCTTGCCGTTGAAACCGGCGACCGTCAACCGTGAGGTCAGATCGTTGCCCGTTTTGTTGATCACCATGACGGTCAGTGCCTTGTCGGATGAGCGTTGCGCACCGTAGACCGCCAACTGCCCCTGGTCGCTGCTGATCGCCGATACGCTGACCTCGCCGAATCGGCTCCCCGCCCCGTCGTAGTTGCGGTACATGCGGAACGCGTACGCCCCGGGATCTGTCGGTTTCGGCTCTCCCCAGATGGTGGCCAGGTCCAGCCCCTCGCGCCCGAAGATCCCGAGAACGTCGGCCTGCGCCAACACGCCGTTGATGTCGTCCAACGCGCCCCAGTTGTACTCGGTCATCGCAACCTTCGTACCCGGGTAGTACTGCGCGACCCACGCCTTCATCGTGCGGATCAGCTGCAGCGGCGGCGCGTTCACACCGTCCGGACCGATCCACGACTCGTCCACGTACGTCGGATCCCACAGCGAGCGCGTGGACCGCAACCGCAGCGCGTTGGCCTCCGGGTCCTTACCACCGCTGATCTGCGGGTAGTAGTGCTGGTCGAAGTAGTCGAGGAAGCGCTTTCCGCGGTGGGCGTCGCTGAAGTCTTTCATGTTTTTCAGGTACCACTGGGACAGGTTGAGCCCACCGTGCGCAGCAGCGTCCGCGCCCGGCGCACAGCCGTCCAGCCCGGACGCCACCCATTCGCAGTAACCCCAGCCCGACGGGCCGAGCACTGCCGCGCTGGGATCAGCGGCCTTGATCGCCGCGGCGGTCGCCGTACCCTTGCTGCCCAACTCGTCGTACGTCACGGGTTCGGGATGGACATCGCGGTGCGTGGAGCTCCACAGCACCGGCTCGTTGTCGAGCTGGTAGATCGACACGCCGCCCCGCGCCGCCCGGCCGAACCGGCGCACCAGATGCGACACCATCTCGCCAGCGAACGACGCGTCCACCTGGATCGAAGTGTCCGTGGGCACCGCCCCGGTGAGGTTCACGTCGTTGAGCCGGCCGTTACCGCAGTTGGGGTCCCACGGGTCGAACGCGTCCTGTGTGGGGAAGCGGGTCGCAGGGAAACCGCACGCGAACGGGTGCGACTGGGGCGAGTCCTTCGCCACCCACCCGATCAGCGGCACGGTTACCACCTGCTTGGTCCCACGGTCCCGGTTGGTCTTGACGAACGACTCAACAGTGTTGTCAGGCCCGGCCACGATGTTCTCGAAGTACCAGTCGCTGCCCGTGTTGTAGGTGTGGTTCTTGAAGTTGTAGCGGCTGCTCGCGTTGCCGCCCCAGCGTGCCACCGGCATGCCGAGCTCGGCGAGGAGCGCCGGATCACCACCGTTCATGCCGTAGACGTCAGGACTGATCACATGCCGAGCGGCGGACACATCCACGGACAGCGTGAGTCCGACAGCGGCCGCCGCCGGGCCGGAGACGGCCTGTGCGGTCAACAACCCCGCCACGAGGGATCCCGTCACACCGGTGGCCGTGGCCGACCTTAGCTTTCGCCATCGTCGAGCATCCACAAAGACTCCCGCCGCCAACTAGCCAGAAACACGGAACCAACTCTGAGATATTATCGCCTGTCTATGTGTTGTCAATCGCTGCCCACCTGATCAAATGCGATTCCTGTCGCAGGCTTCCCAGGTTCCCAGGTGGCGAATCCGGGGGGAGGCTGCGGCCGACGCAACAGGTAGGGTTGACCGGCTTGACGGACAGGGGCGATAAAGTCCTTTCGGTGGTGGTCGGTTCACGGGCCCCTGCCGCCGCAATTAGTGACAGCGGTCCCGGCGGAGGAAGCACGACAACAGTTGCCTGAACTCGTGCGGGTGCTCGATCGCCGGCACGTGCCCGCATCGGCCGAGCACGTGCAGACGGACATCGGCCAGGTGTTCGAGTAGGGGCTGGGCTGCCGTCCCGAGCGGGGTGACTCGGTCCTCGGCGCCGTGAACGAGCAGCACGGGCGCGCGGATCGCCGCCAGCGTTTGCGCCGAGAGGGTGAGCTCGTCGACCCATCGTGCCCTGGGTGGAGGGAACAACGACGCGAATGCGGCCGCACCCGCTCGCATCGCAGCTGCACGGGCATCGACGGCCGAATCGGTCACGAGCGCTTGGTCGAGGACGAGGCGACTCAGCATGTCTCGTGCCCCGAGCGGGCCGGCGGGGGCGGCCCAGATCGCGTCGAGCTCGGCGGACAGCGGCGCCCCGGGGGCGCCCATCGTCGAGACCGCCACGACACGGGTGACCTGCTGGGGGCGCGCGGCCGCCAACGCCAGCGCCACGGCGCCGCCCATGGAGTGACCCACCACGGCGTAGTACTCGATACCGAGAGCATCCATCAGGCCCGCGGCCTGCTCCGTCCACAGCCGGAGCCCACCCCTGGAGCCCGCCGGGACAGGTGTACGGCCGAACCCCGCCTGGTCAGGAGCCACCAGGTGCAAGGACGTGCCCAGCGCCTGCGCCGTCGTTGCCCAGGCGCCGGACCCGGTCGTGCCCGGTCCGGAGCCGTGCAGCATCAGCACCGCGGGCCCGGTGCCGCTCTCCAGGACGTGGACGGGAAAGCCGCCGACTGTGACGGTCCGAGGTGTCGTCACCGGGGCACGCCAGGTGTGCTCAAGCCGATGCGGGGTTGACGGACTTCGAGAAGAGCTCCATCATCGCTCTGCCGAATTGCGGCATGTCGGGCCACCCCCGGCAGGAGACGAGATTGCCGTCCACGACGTCGGGAGCGTCGATGACCGTCGCGCCCGCGTTCTCCATGTCACCGGTGATGGGTGGGAAGCACGCCGTCTTTCGACCCTTCAGTAGCCCGTACACCGCTGGTACCTGCGCGCCGTGGCACACCAGCGCGATGGGGAGGTTGCGCGCGAAGAAGTGCTCGGTGATGCGCCTGACGTCGGCGTCGACCCGGATCCACTCGGGAGCGCGTCCCCCGGGGATGATGAGGGCGTCATAGCGCTCGACGTCGACCTCGGCCCAGGGCACGTCGACCGGCAGCTTCCGGCCGTTCTTCTCCACGTAGGCGTCGGAGTTGGGGTCGAACTCGTGGATGACCAGTTGCACGTCACGCATCGTCAGTGACGAGACGTCGACGTCCCAGCCGCCCTCCTGCACGCGATAGTAGGGATACATGGTGTCGAGCTCCTCGGCGGCGTCGCCGGTCAGGATCAGCGCTCTGGGCACCTGCTTCTCCTCGCATCTGGGGGGCGGGTGAGGTAGATCCAATCCGATCCGATTGAGTTAGCATTCCTCGGCCCAGCCCGCCCGTCAAGCCTCTACCGCCATTGCATTCGCGTCCTTGACTTCGTCGAACAATCGTCGGAAACGCTCGCCGGACCGCAAGATGTGCCGACGCATCGCGTAAGCGGCGGCGTCCGGGTCACGTGCGGCGATCGCGGCCACAACTTCCTCGTGCTCGGCCATGGCCAAGTGAGTGACCTGGGTGTCGTGGTGCAGCCGGAAGAGGTGCACGTGGCTGTGCAGGCGAGCGAGCGCTTCACGGATGACCTGGTTCTCCGCGCTCAGGGCGACGAGATCGTGAAAAGCGGCGTCGCGTAGACCGAAGGCGCCATAGGCCGTGGGCCCGTTGCCCCCCTCCAGCTCCGCCATCTCCTCCAGCATTCGTCGCAGACCGGCCACCTGCTCCGAGGATGCGCGTTCGGCGGATCTGCGCGCCGCTGCCGGCTCGAGGAGCAGGCGGACCTCGAGCATGTCCTCGAATCGGTGACGGGTTATCTGGGGGGGAATGCGGTAGCCAGCATGGGGCACACGCACGACCAGACCCTCGGCCTCCATGCGGTTCAGAGCGTCCCGGATCGGCGTCTGCGAGACCCCCAACTCTCGCGCCAGGACGTCGATCGTGACGCGGGAGCCAGGCTCGATCCGTAGCGACATCAGCTGTCCGAGCAGCGTGTCGTACACCTCGTCGGCAAGCCGGCCGCCAGATCTTCCCGACGACGTTCCGCCCGTCACGGCCCTACGGCCCCGCGCGATCATCGCTTCGTCGTCCATCGTGACGTGAGGTCCTTCCTTGCGTCTTCGCGAACCTATTGACATCAGTCACAACGCTGCGGCATGCTGACGCCCCCACTCGATCGTATAGGAAAAGTGGCGGATGCTCGCCATCCTGCACCATCGCGGAACCGCCCGCCATCGCTCTGCTTCGATCACCGGGAGCTCCCATGAACATGCTCGACGTCCTGCTCGGTTCGACACCCGGCCGCAGGTGGACCGAAGGACTTCTCGACGGCATGAAGACCCGGTACATCGCGGCGTACTCGTAACGCCGGTCCGCGGGTCGGCCCCCGCGGCAGCCCGGCAACACGCCTGAACAACCCAGCAACCGCTCGGCGAAGCACATAGCGAGGCTCTAGAAGGTCCCAACCCAGAAAGCAGGCAAGAAGATGCGGCATTCAAAGCGAATGGGACAAGTGTCCGCTCCCGGTCGAAAGGTGCAGCTGGCGACGGCGGCCATGCTGCTGGTGGCCACGACCGTGGCGGCTTGCGGCGATGGCCAGGACGACGGCGCGAAGGCGAGCGCCCCCAAGGCACCGGCGACCATCCCGGAGCTCACCAAGGACCCGCTGACCCTCAGCTTCATCTGGTTCGACTGGCCCCCCGCCCACGCACTGGAAGCCTTCGCGAACGCGGAGTACAAAAAGGAGCGGCCGAACGCGACCATCAAGGTCAACACCGTGCCGAACGCGAACTGGCACGACGCGATGTTCACCCAGTTCGCCGCGCGCAAGACCGACTTCGACATCGCGATCCTGGACTCGCAACACATCGGCGAGGCCGTGACGAACGGCAACATCCTCGACATCACCGACTTCGTCAAGAACAACATCGACGTCGAGGCCTACAACCCGTACCTCCTGGCGGCCTACGGCCAGTTCCCCCAAGCGGAGACCGGCAAGCGCGACGAAAACGCCAGCCTGTACGGACTGCCACTGCTCGGCGACACCTGGACGATGATCTACCGCAAGGACCTGATCGGCGACAAGCCACCGCAGACCTGGGACGAGATGATCTCTGTCGCCGAGAGGTGCCAGGCGGAGCACCCTGGCGTCAGCGGGCTGGCTTTCCACCAGGCCAACGGCTCCGACGCCGCGGCCGTAACCTACAACACGGTCAACGGCGTCTACGGCGGCAACCTCTGGGACTCCAAGACGCGCAAGATCGAGGGCGTTCTCAACGACGCTGCGGGCCACGAGGCGATGGACGTCCTGGTCAACAAGATGAAGCCGCTGACCGCCAAGGGCTCCGGCAACTGGTTCATCGACGAGGTGAATGCGGCGGTCGCCCAGGGCAAGGCATGCATCGCGTTCAACTGGATCGCCGCGAGCGGCGGCCTGCTTGATCCGAAGCAGTCGACGCTCGGCACCACGCGGGAGCAGATTCTCGACAAGCTGGGTTTTGCCACCCTGCCGAGCCAGAAGACGAACCTGGTCCCTCTCGGCGGTATGGGGATGCACGTGTCGGCCTACTCCTCCACGGCGAACCAGGCGGAGGCCCTGAACTTCATGAAGTGGTTCGAGCGGGCTGATATCCAGAAGAAGTGGGCCGCAGCTGGTGGCGTGCCATCGCGTACGGACGCCCTCGAATCGCCCGAGTTCCTCAATGCCGGGCCGTTCAACCAGGTGTACACCGACTCGGTTCCGCGGATGCGGGACATGTGGAACGTGCCCGAGTACGCGCGCCTCGTCGACATTGAGAACACCAACGTGAACGCGGCTCTCAACGGCGCGAAGAAGCCGAAGGATGCGCTCGACGACATCGCCAAGGAGCAGCAGCGCGTGCTCGACTCCGGCAGCCGCAAGGGCGGCGGCGGACTGTGAGTGATCGTCGCCCTCTGACGACCGACCACCCCGGGCAGGGGGCGTCTGCGACGCCACCTGCACCGGGTCGGTCCCGCCGGCTGAGCGACCGCGGGCTCGCCGTGGCCTTCATCTCCCCCGCGCTGCTGCTGTTGCTCGCAATGTCGGTGTTCCCGTTGCTGTGGGCGCTGTACCTGTCTTTCACCGACTACTCGGCCACCCGCGGAGGGCCCGCCCATTTCATCGGGTTCGGGAACTACACCGCCATCCTGGCTTCGGCGCAGGTCCACCAGAGGGCCCTGACGACGTTGATCTACGTGGTCGGCGCGGTCACCCTGCAGACCGTGCTCGGTTTCGCCATCGCCTACCTGATCTCACGGCGCACGCACGGGCGAGGACTGCTGACCACTCTGTTCCTGGTCCCGATGATGCTGTCGCCGGTCGTGGTCGGACTGTTCTGGCGATTTATGCTCGACGCGCAATTCGGCGTGATCAACAGCATGCTCGGCTCGCTCGGCCTGGGGCAGGTGGAGTGGCTCACCCGGCAGCGAACGGCATTGATTTCCCTGATCGTGGTCGACACCTGGCAATGGACGCCGTTCATCATGCTCATCGCGCTTGCGGGGCTCACCGCGGTGCCCAAGTACCTGTATGAAGCCGCCTCGATCGACCGGGCGTCCGAGTGGTTCCGGTTCCGCACCATCACTCTTCCGCTGGTGTGGCCGCTGCTCCTCATCGCCGTGTTGTTCCGGGCCATCGAGGCCTTCCGGCTGTTCGACCTCGTCTACATCCTCACCAACGGAGGTCCGGGTGTCTCCACCGAGACGTTGTCGTTCCATGTCTACAAGGTCGCGTTCCTGGGCTTCAACACCGGAACCGCCTCGGCGTACGGGATCCTCATGGTCCTCGTCGTCATCGTCCTCACGCAGATCTACCTGCGCTACCTGAACAAGCTCAAGGAGGGCTGATGGCCGTCTCCGTTGACGAGGCCGTGTCCGCAGGTCCGGTCCGGGATCAGACGCGCCCCACGCGCCGCCTGGGCGGCCGGGGCCGCTCCGTGCTGGAGATCGCGCTGCTGACCGTGCTGGCCGTCGTGATGCTCTTCCCGGTGCTGTGGATGATCGAGACGTCCATCAAGGAGAACCGGGACGTCTACGCCGTCCCGGCCGAGTTCTTCGGCTTCACGGTCACGATGGAGCACTTCAAAGACGTGTTCGTCGCCCCCGGCGGCGGTCGCTCGGCCTTGTCCGTCGCGTTCCTCAACTCCGCGGTGGTCGCCGGGGTCTCCACGGTGCTGGCCACCGTGCTGGGGGTCCCGGCGGCCTGGGCCTACTCACGCTTTGCCGTGAAGGCCAGGAAGGACCAGCTGTTCTTCATCCTGTCCACCCGCTTCATGCCGCCCGTGGTGGTCGTGATCCCGATCTTCCTCATGTACCGCCAGGTCGGACTCATCGACAGCAAGCTCGGCCTGATCCTCATCTACACCGCGTACAACCTTCCGTTCACGATCTGGATGATGAAGGGGTTCGTCGACGAGGTGCCCGCGGAGTACGAGGATGCCGCCATGCTCGACGGCTATACCCGGTTGCAGGCGTTTCGGCGACATACCCTTCCGCTGCTCGTGCCCGGCATCGCCGCGACGGCGGTCTTCGCACTCATCTTCTCGTGGAACGAGTTCGTGTTCGCCATCTTCCTCACCTCCAGCGACAGCGTGCGGACGGCCCCACCCGCCATCGCCGGCCTCATCGGCGGCACCACGACGGACTGGGGTCTCGTGGCCGCCGCCTCCGTGGTGTTCGCCCTACCGGTGCTCGTCTTCGCCTACCTGGTGCGCAAGCATCTCATCGCCGGGGTGACACTCGGGGCGGTGCGGCGCTGATGGCGGGCATCGAGGTGATCGCCCTGCACAAGCGCTACCCGGACGGGACGGTCGCAGTCGAGCACGTGGATTTCTCCATCAAAGACGGCGAGCTGTTCGTGATGCTCGGTCCCTCGGGTTGCGGCAAGACGACCACGCTGCGCGCCATAGCCGGCCTGGAGAGGCAGACGACGGGCGACATCCGCATCGGCAACACGCTGGTCAACGACCTGCCGCCCGCCGAGCGCGACATCGCCATGGTGTTCCAGTTCTACGCTCTCTACCCGCATCTGAGAACCCGCGACAACCTGGCGTTCCCACTGCGGGCCGAAGGACTGCCCAAGCCGGAGGTGCACGAGCGGGTCGCCGAGGCCGCCCGGCTGATGCGGCTTGGTCCGCTCCTGGACCGGCGACCGCGCCAGCTGTCCGGCGGAGAGCAGCAGCGCGTCGCGCTTGCTCGCGCCCTGGTGCGACGACCGCGCGCATTCCTCATGGACGAACCTCTCACCAACCTGGACGCGGAGCTGAGGGCGGACATGCGCACGGAGATCAAGCACCTGCAGGGGGAACTGGGGGCGACGATGGTCTACGTCACCCACGACCAAGTCGAGGCGATGTCGCTCGGTCACAGAATCGCCATCCTCAACAAGGGCCGCGTCGAGCAGACCGGCACGCCGCTGGAAGTCTACGACCGTCCGGCGAGTCTTTTCTGCGCCGCATTCATCGGCGCCCCGCCGATGAACCTGATCGAGGTGGAGGTGGCCGACGGGAAGCTGCGCAGTCAGGGCGGACTGGTCCTCACGCCACCGCCAGGCCTGCCGCGCGACCGTTGCCTGGTCGCCGGCGTCCGGCCGGAGGCGCTGGAAGTCACAGCACCAGGGGCGGAACGTTCGGTCCCGGCCCGGGTGGTCTCGGCGGAGTGGCTGGGCGACGAAATCATCTACGTGGTTGACCACGGCGGCCAGCGCGACGTACGGGTTCGGATGCCACCGACTGTCCGTTTCGCCGCTGACGCACCGGTCGGGCTGCGGCACACCGGCGGGACCCCGGCGGTCTACGACGTGAGCACGGAAGAGTTGGTGGCCTGATGGGAACCGTGGCAGTGCACGGGCTGTGCAAGTCCTTCGGAAAAGTCCAGGCCCTGGACGGGGTGACGCTGGACGTGCCGGACGGCTCGTTCTTCGTCGTGCTCGGCCCCTCCGGGGCAGGCAAGACGACGACCCTGCGAGCGATCGCCGGCCTTGAGAAGCTTGACGCCGGGTCGGTGCATCTGAACGGGAGGGACGCGACCGGTGACGCCCCGGCCACACGCGACCTGGCCATGGTCTTCCAGAGCTACGCCCTCTACCCGCGACACACGGCGTACGAGAATATCGCTTCGCCGCTGCGGGCACGCCGCTGCTCTCCGAGCGAGATCGCCGCTGCCGTAAAGCAGATGTCGAGCCTGCTGCACATCGAACGTCTGCTGCAGCGTCGTCCCGCGCAGTTGTCGGGCGGTGAGATGCAGCGTGTCGCCCTGGCCCGGGCGCTGGTCCGTCGCCCACGCGCGTTTCTCATGGACGAGCCGCTGACGAACCTCGACCTCAAGCTCCGCGTCGAGATGCGCACCGAGCTCACCCGCATCCACCGGAGCCTCGGAGCAACCTTCGTCTATGTGACCAACGACCAGGTCGAGGCCTTGTCCATGGCCGACCAGGTCGCGGTCCTCAAGGAGGGGAAGGTGCAACAGGTCGGAACGCCGACCGAGGTGTACGAGCGTCCAGCCAACCAGTGGGTCGCAGGATTCGTCGGGAGCCCGCCGATCAGCCTGCTCGCCTGCCACGCCGAGGGAGATCGTTTGGTCGGTGCGGAAGGCTGGACGCTGCCGCGGCCCCGCTGGACCACGGCTGAGGACGGTCGTGCGTTGCTGCTGGGCCTGCGCGCGGAGGACCTGTCCGTCGAGCAGCGTGGAAACGCGTCGTTGTCGGGGGAGCTCTACGGGCTTGAGCCGCTCGGTGACCGAACGGTGGTCGACGTCCGAGTGGGGACGGAGATCCTCAAGGTCAAGGCACGACCCACCGTCACCGGTACGCCGGGCGAGCGGCTGCTTGTCACGGTCGACCTGGACCGTGCGCACCTGTTCGATGCGGGCACCGGGCTGTCGCTGGCCGAGGCTGGGCGGTAACCGCGCCGGGCGGCGACGGCAACATGCGCCCGCACGTGGCAATCGAGCCTCGGCGGACCGTCACCAGTGAGCACGGCCTGACGACGCTGAGACGGCCGTGGCCCGAGAAGGCGATCGGTGGCGCGGGGCGTCGCCCGGCAGACAGGGCCAAGGCCACATTCGACCCGCTCGGCAACCTCGCCCCGGACGAGGGCGGGTGACCCGTCCGGCTACGCGCACAGCGCGATCGCTGAGGCACGCCGGACAGCACCAAGAAGATCACAGGAGGCGACGCAATGAGTGACCCGATGAACGTCCTGGCCCCCGAGCACCGGCGGCTCCGGATTGGCGACGCCTGGCGCGACGCCGCAAGCGGAGCCACCTTTGCCGTCGAGGACCCGGCCACCGGCAAGACCATCGCCGAGGTGGCGGACGCCGACGTCGTTGACGGGCTCGCCGCTCTGGACATGGCGAGCAAGGCAATGGCGGAGTGGGCGGCGACCCCGCCGCGGAAACGGTCAGAGTTGTTGACCGCGACGTACCGGGCACTGACCGAGCGATCCGAGGAGGTCGCCCGGCTGATCACGCTCGAGATGGGCAAGCCGCTCGCCGAGGCTCGGGGAGAGGTGGCCTACGGCGCCGAGTTCTTCCGTTGGTTCGCCGAGGAGGCGGTACGCGTCGAGGGGCGCTACAGCACCGCTCCCGCAGGTGGATATCGCATCCTCACCGTGCCGAAGCCGGTCGGACCGTGCGTCTTCGTGACGCCCTGGAACTTTCCGTTGGCCATGGGTGCCCGCAAGATCGCTCCTGCGCTGGCCGCGGGCTGCACGACGATCACCAAGCCAGCAGCCCAGACGCCACTCACCATGCTGTTCCTGGCCCGCATCATGGAGGAGGTCGGCGTTCCCCCGGGCGTCGTCAACGTGGTGACCACCAAGCGGGCCGGCAAGGTCGTCTCAGCACTGCTGGCCGACAGTCGGACCCGCAAGCTTTCGTTCACCGGGTCGACCGAGGTCGGGCGCGTGCTGCTACGACAGGCTGCGGACAACGTGCTGCGCACCTCCATGGAACTGGGCGGCAACGCGGCCTTGATCGTGTGTGCCGACGCTGACCTGGACGTCGCGCTCGACGGTGCCATGGTGGCCAAGATGCGCAACATCGGGGAGTCCTGCATCGCGGCCAACCGGATCTACGTCGAGGAGCCGGTGCGCGAGGAGTTCACGGCGCGCTTCGCCGAGCGGATGGGAGCGCTTTCGGTGGGTCATGGTCTCGACGACGGCGTGGACGTCGGGGCGTTGATCGACGAGGCCTCGGTCGCCAAGATCGACGAGCTCGTCGCCGACGCGGTCGATCGCGGTGCCCGGGTCTTGGTGGGCGGCGAGCGTCCGGATGGGCCGGGCCACTTCTACCCGCCCACGGTCCTCGTCGACGTGCCCGAAGATGCGCGGATGCTGGAGGCCGAGATCTTCGGCCCGGTGGCGCCGATCATCTCGTTCACGTCCGACGACGAGGTGCTGGCGAAGGCCAACGACACCGAGCACGGCCTGGTCGGATACATCTTCACCCGTGATCTGCAGCGGGCGCTCCGGTTCACCGAGGGGCTAGATACGGGGATGCTCGGCATCAACCGTGGTCTGATATCGGACCCGTCAGCTCCGTTCGGAGGCGTGAAGCAGTCCGGGATCGGCAGGGAGGGGTCGCACGAGGGCATCCTTGAGTACCTCGACCTCACCTACGCGGCGATCGACCTACCGTGACCGGCCTGCTGCTCCGGGCGCCCGCCGAGAATCACCGCGCCCTGTGCACAGCGGCCAACCTCGCCGATGCCGTCCCGGTCTCGCAGGTGACCTGGACGTCCGCCCAGCAAATCGCCGCCGACGTTCCGGAGAGGCACTGACATGCTTGAGACCGTCCGCGGACCACGCCAGCTGATAGTGGGCGAAGGGGTCGCGCAGAACATCCCACGAGTGGTGGCCGAGAGTGGCTCGCGAGTCCTCATCGTGACCGACCAGGTCGTTCTGGGGCAGCCGGGCGTGGCCGAGATCGTGGCCGCCGTGCGGGAGAAGGTCGAGGTCGTCGAGGTGTTCTCCGACGCGACTCCAGACGTGCCACTCGCCGATGTCGCCGTGGCCGTCTCGGTCGCCGCCGAGGTGGACGCCGACGTGATCCTCGCCATCGGGGGTGGCACGGTGATCGACCTCGCCAAAATCGTCGGCGTCATCCGCCGCCACGGTGGGACGCCGCGCGACTTCTACGGCGAGTCGAAAGTGCCGGGGCGAACGATTCCTCTCGTCGCGGTCCCGACGACGTCAGGCACCGGCTCCGAGCTCACACCCGTCTCGGTGATGACCGACCCGGACCGCGAGCTGAAGGTGGGGGTTTCCAGCGTCCACATCGTGCCCGACTTCGCCATTGTCGACCCCGAACTCACCTACACCTGCCCTGCGACCGTCACCGCCCACTCCGGCATCGACGCGTTTTGTCACGCAGTGGAGAGTTACACCGCGCGACCCCGGGCCCACGGACCGCGCGACCCGGTGGAGCAGGTGTTCCTCGGCCGCAACCCGATCACCGACCACTACGCGCTCCTGGCCGCGGAGCGGATCGCCCGTAGCTTGCGTCGTGCTGTCAGGGACGGCGGCGACACGGACGCACGCGCGGACATGTCCTATGGCTCCATGCTCGCCGGGCTCGCGTTTTCCCACGCGGGCAACGCGGCCCCGCACGCTCTCCAGTACCCCATCGGCGCGGCCACGCACACGCCGCACGGCCTGGGCGTCGGGCTGCTACTGCCCTACGCGCTGGACGCGGCCAGGGATGCCATCGGCGACCGGTTGGCCATCCTCGCCGGGGTGTGCGGGCTCGACGTGACCGACGCCTCGGATGCCGAGGCCGCAGATACGTTCCTCACCTGGCTCGACGGGCTCCTTGCCGACATCGGCATCCCTCCCACCTTGGCGGACATCGGCGTGGCACGCGCCGACCTCCCGCGCTTCGCGGAGATGGCCAGTGGCGTCACCCGCTTGATCCAGAACCATCCAGGCCCGACCGACACCGCCAGCCTGACCGCGATCCTCGAAGCGGCCTGGACCGGGGATCGGACCCGACACGACTCCGAGCAGAGACAGTGACCGGCCTTTCACATGACGCCGAGTTCCCTGCCCCACCCTGGGTGTCGGGATGCCCGGCTACGCCATCGCACCAGCAGCATGATCATCGTGTGTGACCACCGCGCCTGGTGCGGCACCGACCTGACCGGGCCGCTGCGCGCCTCCGGCTGGCGGGGACCGGCCGCCAACGCCGCATTGCACCGGCTCAACGAACTCGATGACGAGTTCGAGGTCGCGAGCCTGCAGACCCGCACCGCCGCCACCGTACTGCGGGAAGCCGCCGAGGAGTTCGAGGATCTGCAGCGCCGGTTGGAGTCCGCCGTGAGTGCCGCCCACTCACTGGGCCTGACCGTTGATGACAGCGGCCGAGTGTCCGCCCCACCGATGCCCGCAGCGCACCGCAACGACCCGGACGCAGACGTCATCCAGCGCCGGGACGTGCAGAACGTCGCCATCTACACCGACCTCATCGCAAAGATCGTCGCCGAGGCCACCGAGACCGACCGCCAGATCACCCGAGGGTTGAGCGGGCTGAAGGCGAGCATTCCCGGACAGCGCCCGTACGAGTACAACAAGGCTCAGGAGGGCGCACAGGCCGCCGCTTCGGCACTGGGGCTCAGCGACGACGACATCCCGGCACCGGGCAGCGCACCGGTGGATGTCAACGCCTGGTGGCCCGGCTTGACCAATGACGAACGACAGATCTACCTCACCGCCTATCCCGACCGCCTCGGAGCCCTCGACGGGCTACCCACAATCGACCGTGACGCGGCCAACCAACTGGCGTTGCGTGCCTTCATCGGCGACAACGTCAACCACTACCGAGATCAGAACAACCCACAGCACGCCACCGCCCTCATGCTGCTCGACAAACTGGAAGAAGCCGAGAACGCACCACCGCACAAACGCCTGTACCTGCTGTCGCTCGACCCGAGAGGGGACGGGAAAGCAGCCGTGGCCATCGGCAACCCGGACACCGCCCCCACACCGCCGTGCTCGTGCCCGGCGTCGGCACCGAACTCGACGGCATCCGCGGCCTACTCGGCCGCGCCAACGATCTACAGGACACCGCGCTCGAAATCGCACCCACCCAGGGCGTCCCCGTCGTGGCGTGGCTGGGCTAGGACACCCCGTCAATGGGCACCGACATCGTCACCGCTCCCTTCGGCGGCAAGTCCGAAGCCGGCGCCCGCGCCCTCGACGGCTTCGTCGACGGACTCCGCGTCTCACACGACGGCACACCCGCTCACGTCACCGCGATCGGGCACAGCTACGGCTCGACCGTCCTGGGCGAGGCCGCCAGCACCGGCGACGGCCTCGCCGTGGACGACATGATCGCCGTCGGCAGCCCCGGCATGCGCGCCGACAACGCCAACGAGTTCAACATCGACACCCGACACGTGTGGGCCGGCGCCACAGCCGACGACACCTGGGTCGCCCGACCCGAAGAGAACGCCAAATGGCTCATCGGCGTACCCATCGTCGGCCCGGCCCTGGCCGACGGTGCCGTCGGCATCCACGGACCAGGACCCCACAACCCCGAGTTCGGTGCCAACGTCCTGCACGTCGACACCAGCGGCCACAGCGGATACTGGACCGAAGACAGCCAGGTGCTGCGCTCGCAAGGCGCGGTCATCGTCGGCGACTACGAGGGTGCCGTCCTCGAACACGGGAGAGCGCCATGAGACCCCACCAGCGGACGTCGTGGCACCACGTTGCCAGTGCCGCCGTTCTCGCCGCCGCACTGGCCCTGGCTGCCTGCACCGGCCGTGGCCCCGGCTCCGCGCAAGGAAAGGACGACCCGTTGCAGACCAAGGCCATTGCCGACGTGACCGCGCTGGCCCAGGACCGTTCCCAGGCCATCGCTGACATCGTCGGCAGCCCGTTGGGCAACTGGCGTACCAACACCTCGCCCTGCCTTGGCCAACGCGGTGAGATCGCCGACGACGGACGCTGGACGCTCAAGGGCTTCGCCGGACTACCGGTCGCCCCAGCCGACCAGATCTCCACGCTGCATCAGGTCCGGGACATGTGACAGCAGCAAGGCTACGAGATCGCCGAGGACCGCATCTTCGCTAACGGCACGCGAGGCGCCGTGTCCATGCGTGACCCCGCCACGGCGGTCACCATCAGCCTCATGACCATTTCGAGCAAGGACCGCATCGCGTTGCTCCTGGCAACAGACTGCTACATGCCCGCACCGGGAGAAGACCCCGCGAACCTCTGACGGACTGTAGTGGTAGTTGGTGTCGAGCAGGTGATCGTAGTAGGAGAACTCTGTCGCTCACCTGCCGATGTGGGTGGCGGTGGCTCGGCGCCGCAGTCGGCAAACTGCGAGAACACGGTCGATGTCGGCTCGCCGAGAATTCAGCCATGACTGCCACGGAGCGCGCCGGCCTGGATATTGTCCCGTCGACAGCGCCGACACGGCGGGGTCGGGTGATCCTGATCGCCGTCGGAGTCGGCGTACTGCTGTCAGTGCTGTGGTCTTACAAGTTCGTCGATCACACCATCGGCGATTCGATGGCCAACGCCCTCCTCGGCCGGGACGCGAAGGCGACCGCGATCAGCGGTACCGTCGCCGCCCTGGTCTTCGCGTTCGTCTCGGGTCTGGCCGGTACCTTCACCGCCTGCAACATCGCCATGGCCGCGTCGATCGGACCGATGAGCCAGGCGAACGCAGGTGCGGCGGCCCGCGCCGGGCTGCGTAGCCTGGTGCGGCCGGTCGGCTGGCTGACCCTCGGAATGGTGGCGGTCTCCGCCAGCTACGGGTTCATCGGCGTGCTGCTCGGTGAGCGGCTGCCGCAGCTGTCCACCGCCACCGTCGGGGCGCTCCCGGTCCGCCTGATCCAGTCGATGATCGTGTTCGGAGTGATCGGGCTGGCTTTCGTCTACCTCGGCCTGGCCTCCCTCAGCGTAGTGCGGGACCCCTTCGCGCACCGGCCGGTGGCTCGGGTGGTGGTGCTCGGCGCACTGGTCGGTGGCTTCCTGATCGGCCGGCCGTACCCGCTGTTCAACAAGCTGTTCCACTGGGCGGTGGAGAACGGAAATCCGTGGTACGGCGCAGGGGCCTTTGTCCTTCAGTCACTCGGCAACATCGCCATCGTCGTGCTCCTGTTCGTCCTGCTCGTGCTGGTCACACGGGGCGGTTTCATCCGTCTTCTGGCGGCCAGCCCGGCCCGCACCGCGGCGTTGACCGGCGGGATGCTGATCGCGCTGGGCGTGTTCCTGGTCGTCTACTGGAACGTGCGCCTGCCGGCGATGTTCGACTATGGCTGGTTCCCCACGATGCCCTACAACTAGCGAACGCCGACGGATACCCGCGATCGAGCGAGAGCTGATGCCTGGGCCACCACCTGCCGACGCTCAGCAGGCGGGAACCCGGGCCCGCAGCCATCGGGTGAGCGCGCGCGACGGCAGATGCCGGTCGTCCAGACGGGGAGCCCGGGCTGCTCCACTTGACGAGATCGGCGGTCCGCAACGATCGGCCGATCAGCGTGCCGGCGGCACAGAAAGGAAGGTCTGCTCGTGTCGGCTGCCTATCAGGGCGCAGATCCACCGGATGACGATGTGGCCGGGGCAGGAGCGGACGACATCGCGAACCAACGTCCCGGGCAGGGCCGCACCACCAGGCAACGATCGGCGCGGTCGCCGGCCGTCGGGCAGCGGCCGACAGCGGACAGCCGCTTCTGGTGGCGCTGGGGCTATGAACCCACCGAGGATGATCCCGTCCCGACAATCGGCGAGGAGCCGTCGGGCGGACCGGGACCAATGCCGTGATATCACGGAGCGCATTTACCACCTTGCAGAATGTCACCTTCGTGGACCTATTCGGCATTCGATATGGTATCTTTACGCTCCTATTTCGAATAGCACACTGCCGTGACGAACGTGATGTCGACATGCGCCCATCGAGAAGACCCTACGTAGGTGCGACCTCGCTACCGTGCTCCGTCTACGTAGCCCCCACTGACCGACGGCGCCGCCTGCGGTCGTACGCCAGTCGCGGCCCGATCCCCCCGGTTGAGATGACCTTCGGTGAACTGCAAGGGCTACCCCTGAAAGCCCTGGCGACGCGGCCGATCACAGAGCAGTTCCCGGATCTGAACTCAGGTGTCGTCCATCTCGATGCGCCCGCCGGAACGCTGGCCCACGCCGCCGTCCTCGATGTGCTCGCAAACTATCGGAAAAATAGCGCCAGCATGCCCCAGCGCCGCTCCCGGGTGGCGCTCAACTGGGCCGCCAACCGGTTCCGGGCGCTGATCGGCGCGCCCGGCGGCGCCGTCTCGTTCGGTCCCGACATGACGAGCCTGACCCGGGCCTTCGTACGCTCGATCGAGCCGGCTCTACTGCCAGGCGACGAGGTCGTGTGCACCACGCTGGACCATTGCTCCAATGTGGATCCGTGGCGACAGGCCGCTCACCGTCGGGGTGCCGCGGTACGGATGGCAGAGGTGTCCTCGGACGGCCGGTTGACCGTGGACGCGGTCGCCACCCAACTCGGCCCGCGGACCCGTTGGATCGCGGTGACCGCCGGATCCAACGCGCTGGGCAGCGCGCCCGAGCTTGTCCGGATCTGCGCCGCCGCTCGACTTGCCGGTGCCCAGGTCTTCGTCGACGGGGCCCAGGTGCCGGCGCACCTGCCGGTCGACGTCGCCGCGTGGGGCTGCGACGTCTTCGTCACCTCGGCCGCCACCTGGTACGGCCCCGGATGCGGCATCCTGTGGCGGCGCAGCGGTGGAATCTCCGCCACGCTGCTGGGCGACGTCGCGCCAACCGGCGGGCCGGGCATCGGGGCGGTCCTGGCCACCGGTGTCGCTGCCGAGGTGCTGCTGCACTGGGACCGCGCATCGGTCTTCCGGCACGGCGATCGGCTGGCGAATCTGCTGGCCCGGAGCCTCCGCATGATCGATGGGGTACGCGTGCTCGGTCGGTCGGACGACGCGGCGCGCCTGCCGATTGTCGCGTTCCAGGTCGCCGGCCGTCCGGCCGCCGAGGTGGCGGCTCAGCTGGCCGACGGTGGCGTCGTCGTCGGACACGGCACCTTCGGGTCGGAGCCGGCGCTGCGGGCCGTGGCACCGGACACCCCGGAGGCACTGCGAGCCGGCATGGCCCGTTACACCACCCGGGCCGACGTGCGTGCCCTCATCGCCATGCTCGCAGGGATCACGGCGACCCGCGACTGACGGGCCACTCCCAGCTTGCGCGGTCCCCACCGATCGGCCGCGAGGGCTCGAACGCCCGGCGTTGGCGTGCCACGATGGGTTCGACGCGCGGGCGCAGGCCCAACCCGACCAGGAGGGGGCGGTGGAACGACCCGGGGCACCAAACGGCCGGCCACTGCTCCTCGACGGCGCGCTCGGCACCGAACTGCAACGACACGGTCGCTCTGTCAGCGCTCCCTGGTGGACCGCGCACTGCCTGCTCGACGCCGCCGGCCGACGGCTGGTCGCCCGGGTCCATGCCGAGTACGTCGCCGCCGGCGTGGACATGCTCACAGCGAACACCTTCCGCACCACCCCGCGTACCGCCCACCGGGCCGGCGCCGGCCCCGGCACCGCCGCTCGCTTGGTGCACGTCGCGGTGTCCCTGGCCCGCGAGGCAGCCACCGCCGTGGCTCGCCCGGTCGCCGTCGCCGGATCGATCGCGCCGATCGAGGACTGTTACCGGCCCGAGCTGGTGCCCGACGACGCGGTGTTGCGCGACGAGCATGCCTGGCTGGCCGGCCAGCTCGCCCACGCCGGCGTCGACCTGGTCCTGGTGGAGACGATGAACACGATCCGCGAGGCGGTCGCCGCCGTCCGCGCCGCCCGCGCGTACAGCCTCACCACCTGGGCCAGCTTCGTGTGCGCGCAGGGTGGTCACCTGCTCAGCGGAGAGGACGTGGTGGCCGCCGCCACCGCGGTACGCGCCGCCGGGGCGAGCGCGGTGCTGGTCAGCTGCACCGATCCGGCCGGTACGGAACGGGCGCTGGCCCGGCTGGGGCAGGCCGACACCGGGCGGCTCGGAGCATATCCGAACCTGGAGGACCGCAGCGGTCTGCCGCCCGCGACACCGGTCGACCGGTACCTTCCGCCGGCCTTGTCGCCGACGGCGTTCGCCGGTCTCTGGGACACAGGTCCGTGGCGCGGCCTCGACATCGTCGGGGGCTGTTGCGGGTCCGGCCCTGAGCACATCGGCGCGCTGCGGGCCCGCTGGCCGCAGGATGCCGACGAGGGTCAGCCGGCAGCGGCCACGGACCGCGTCGCCCCGGGCGGGTAGGCCGGGACGATGCCCAGTGCGTCCAGCTCCGTTCGTACCCTCTCACGAAGCTTCATCCGCGCGGATTCGGGCAGCAGCGCGGCCTCGACGGCGATCATGGTCATCCCGGCGAGCTGCGCCACCGTGAAACCGTGCCAGCGCGCCGCGAGCCGGTGCTCGGCGACCAGGTCGGTGTGGAACATCGACGGATCGTCGGTGTTGAGGGTCATCCGCACACCGGCCTCCCAGAGCCGTCGCAGCGGGTGCGCCTGCGGCGTCGACACCACGCCGGTCCGCAGGTTGCTGGTGAGGCACACGTCGAGCACGACTCCCCGGTCCCGGAGCACCCTCACCAGCGCCGGATCCTCGACCGCGCGGATGCCGTGCGCGATCCGGGGTGGGTGGAATGCCAGGCAGTCCCAGACGCCCTCCGGTCCCACCGCCTCACCCGCATGCGGCACGAACGGCACACCACGTGCCGCCGCCCACCGGATCGGCTCGGCGAACAGCGACGCCGGGCGCTCCGGCTCGAAGCCTCCGAGACCGAGCCCCACCACACCGCCGGGTCCGCCCGCCACGGCCCACTCCGCGATCTGTTGGCACTCCTCGACCGACTCGCCACGGACGTGGTCCACGACGAACCGCATGCTCACCCCGACCCGCCGCCGCGCCTCCTCAGCGCCCCTGCGCACCGCGTCGAGCTGCTCGTCGAAGGGCATGCCGGACCCGCGCCAGTGCGTGCCGGGGCTGAACGTCACTTCCAGGTGTCGGACGTTCTGCCCGTGCGCCGCCTCGGCCAGTTCCTCGGTCAGCAGTTGGAGATCGGCCGGCTCACGTAGTGCCGCACAGCACTGTTCGTACAGTTCGGTGAAGTGCCGGAAGCTGCGGAAGCGGAACAGGTCGGTTACGCCCGCCTCGTCGAGGCGACCGAAGTCGAGCCCGTGGCGGCGGGCGATCCGTAGCAACGTTCCGGGTCGGATCGAACCCTCCAGGTGGACATGGTTCTCGACCTTGGGCAGCCGCTGGATCATTTCGTCACGGTCCGCCCCGAGCGGTTCGGCGGTGGTCACCGTGCCGATTCTAGGTTCGCCGCGACCTGACGGACCGGTTCCGGCAATGGTTGATCGGGTCCTGCGGGTAGGAGGGCAATCTGGAAGAGGCCGCCGTGTACTATGTCTAAGTAAAGGGGCGTTGCCTGGCCCACACTGCGGCATGGAGGAGCGCCGTGAAAGAGCAACGAGACCGCCGGACCTACGGCCAGCAGTGCGGCCTGGCTTTCGCACTGGATGTGGTGGGCGAGCGGTGGACCCTGCTCATCATCCGTGAGCTACTGGTCCGGCCGCGCCGCTACCGGGACCTCCTGGACGCTTTGCCGGGCATCGGCACCAACCTCTTGGCCGACCGGCTGGCCTTCCTGACCGAAGTGGGCATCACCCAGCCGCTGGACGCGGAGCGGCGGACCGCCGGTTACGCGCTCACCGAGTTGGGCGAGAAGCTACGCGAACCGGTCCTGGTACTGGCCCGCTTCGGACTGACACTGCTCGCCCAGCAGCCGGGGCAGGTCCGCGCGCCGATCACCCGGGCGTCGTGGGCCGCGTTGGCCATCGAGTCCATGGTCGACCCCGCGCGGGCGCTCGTCGACGAGGTCTACGAGTTCGACATCGAGGGCGAGGTCTTCCACGTCCGGGTCAGCGACGGCGAGGCGCGGACGATCAGCGGCACCGCCGGCCCGGACGCGACCCTCCGGGTAGCCACCGACGCCCGCACCTTCTTCGACCTCGGCAGCGGTGCGATCGAGCCGGTCGAGGCGGTGGTCAGCGGGGTGGTTTCGGTGACCGGGCCGGCGGCGGCCATGCCGCGCTGCCTCTACCTGCTGGGCCTGGGTGGCCGCCCGGGCATCGAGCGGGTGTTGTCGACGGCCGGCGGCGCGAGGCGTTGACGCTCACCGACCGGGACGGGCGGCCGGTCGGGCCACGCCGTGCCGGTGGGTGCCACCGCCGACAGCTCGGGCACGGCGAGGCTGAAGCCGAGCCGGCCGCGCAACGCATGCTGGCTGTCGATCGCCATCAGCAGTTCCGCCAACGACTCCAACGCCGGCGCCCGATCGATCCCGCCGACGTCAACCGGCACGAACCCGAGTCCATGCAGCAACGCGGCGCACTCGATCTTGGCCGACGGATGGTCCCCGGCCAGTGGCACCGTCACCGGCCGGCCGTCCAGCACGGGCTCGCCGAGCATGCCGGCGGGCACCGTGTTGAGGGCTTTGACCACCCGCCATTGTGGTAGCAGTTCCGCAAGCAGTCGGCCGCTCCGCCGGCCACCTCCGACGGTCGGCGGCGGGTTGGTCGTATCGACGACAGTGCGTCCGCGCCCGTCATCGAGCAATCCATCGCGGGCCAGCTCCACTGCGGCGTCAAACGGCAGCGCGAGCACGAGCAGATGGGACCGGGCGACCACGACGGGTGCCGGCACACAGTGGATCTCAGGGTACGAAGCCAGCCCGACGGGTCGTGCGCCATTGCGCGTACGGCCGGCAATGAGCACCCGTTTTCCCTGCACAGCAAGATTCCGGGCCAACGCAGAGCCCATCCGTCCGCGTCCGAGGACGCCGATCATCGGGTGCACCGCACGCCGCGGCGGCGACAACAGGCAGGCGGTCGTACGGACACACGCATCTTCTGACTCCGGGGTCGGTGGTCAGATTTCTCCGGCCGAACTCGACCCGAAAGCTCGGGTCCGGCGGGTCGTCGGACAGTGTCGCCCAGCCACCTTGACGGCGACTTGAACTCTCCCAGCATCCGGATTGACGCCGCGCGGCCCGGCGCGACCACTTTAAGTATGGAAGTTCTTCACTTAAGGTGGAGGAGAACCGAGCCAGCATCAGGACAGCTTGGGGGACCCGTGAAACGGACCGAGATCGAGCTCCAGATTCAGATTCTCGGTTCCGTGCGAGCGATGATCCACGGCCAGGAAGTCGACCTGGGGCCCCCGAAACAGCGGGCGGTTCTGGCCCTCCTGGCGCTGCGGGCCGACGGGCACGTGCCGTTGGACGACCTGACCGCCGTCCTCTGGTCGGGACGGCCTCCGGCTCGGGCCGCGAGCCTGGTGCACACCTATGTCGCGCGGTTACGTCACACGCTGGAGCCGGACACGCCACGACGTCAGCGCACCAACGTCATCGCCTCGGCACCGGGCGGCTATCGACTCACCGTGGCCGACAACCAGCTCGACCTGCTCCAGTTCCGCGCCGGTATCCGGGAGGCCGCGGCCTGGCACACGGCCGGCGAGAACGAGATCGCCTTCACCAGGTACCGGGAGAGCCTTGAGCGGTGGCGGGACCCACAGCTCACCGATCTGACCACGTTGCTGGTCGAACAGGACGACATCGGCCCGCTACGGCAGGAGTTTCTGGCTGCCGCACTCGACTACATCGGGCTCGGCCTGGAGTCGGGCCGGCCCGAGGTGGTCCTGCCACTGGCCGAACGGCTCGCCCAGGCCGAACCCCTCAACGAGCGGGTTCAGGCGCGGGTACTGCGGGCGCTGGCGCGCATCGGGCAACGCGCCTGGGCGATCGAACGGTATGCCGACGTCCGCACTCGGCTCAAGCTCGACCTGGGTGTCGATCCGGGGGCCGAACTGACCGAGGCGTACCGGGAGGTGCTGGACGCCGATCCGCCGCGACCTGACGGTGCGGCCCTGACCGGTGACCATCAGCCGCCCTGGCGGGGACCGGCAGCCGTGGTGGACGAACTGGTCGGGCGTTCGGCCGACCTCGCGGCAGTCTGCGACCTGCTGGGCGAGTACCGCACGGTGAGCCTCACCGGCCCGGCCGGGGTCGGCAAGTCGGCACTCGGCATGGCCGCGGCGTTGGAGCTGCGGGAACGATTCGCCGACGGGGTCGCGGTGGTGGATCTGGCGAACGCGCGCACCGGCCGGGAACTGGTTCAAGCGACGGCGGCGGTCGTCGACGAGCCGGGATCCTGGCACGCCAAAGGCTGCCTACCGCTGACGCACCGGCTGCACGACCGCAAACTCCTGCTCGTCCTCGACAACGCCGAACTGGTCACCGACGAGGCCGCCGACCTCGTCGACGACGTGCTACGCAGCTGTCCGCAGGTCACCGTCCTGCTCACCTCGCGGGAACTGCTCGGTCTGCCGTACGAGGCGGTGTATCCGGTGCGGCCACTGACCGTGGAGAAGGATCACGGTTCCTCGACGGCACCCGCGCTTGCGCTGTTCGCCCAGCGGGCGGTGCAGATCCAACCGGCGTTCCGACTCACCGAAAGCAACCTTGAGGCGGTGCGATCGGTGTGCCGGGCGCTGGACGGGCTACCGCTCGCCATCGAACTCGCCGCGGCGTGCCTGCGTACCCAGCGGCTGGAGGCGCTGGTCAACGTCGTGGACGACCCGCTTCGCCGGATCCGTCCGCGCCGCCGGGGGCTGCCAAGTCACCACCGATCACTGCGCGCCGCGGTGAACCGCAGCATGGAACTGCTGGGGCCGGCGGAGCAACGCTGCTTCGCCGCACTGGGCGCGGTTCCGGCGGAGTTCGGCCTGGAGGCCGCGGCGGTCGCCGGCCGGGCGATCGGCGGTGAACCCGAGACACTGCAAATACTGCTCGATCGGCTGGTGGACAAGTCGGTGCTGGAGGTCATGCACGGCGCGACGGGCCGCCGCTACCGAATGCTCGGCACGGTCCACGCGCTGGCGCGGCAGATGCTGCGCGAATACGGCGTGGACCGTTCGGCCCCCGCCAGCCGCTGCGGCTGCGGCTGCCACACCGGCCATTGAGGCGAGACATTCACCGATCACTGCTATATGATTCTTCAGTAGATGTTGGCGGTCAACGAGCAGGAGATCTCGTATGGACCAACGCCACCTGCTCATGCACCAGGCGATGCTCGGCGATCGCAGACGCGTCGAGTCCTACGACCGGGCACTAGCCACGGTCATCGACGAAAACACCGTGGTCGCCGACGTCGGCGCCGGCACGCTGGCGCTGACCGCGTTGGCGCTACGACACCGCGCCGCGCATGTGTACGCCGTGGAGGCCGACCCTCAGGTAGCCGCCGTCGCGGAGCGGATCATCAAGGCCAACGGCTGGCAGGACCGGGTCACCCTGATCGCTGGAGATGCCCGGCTCGTTCGCCTGCCTCAACAGGTGGACGTGACGGTCTGCGAACTGATGGGCAACCTCGGGCCGGAAGAGGACATGGCCCGTATCCTGCGGGTGTTCAACCGCCGTAACCTGCGACCCGACGGCGCCGTGGTGCCCGAGCGGGTGGTCACCTGGCTGGTGCCGGTGCAGTTCGGCACCGAAGGTTGGGGCATCTGGTCCCCGGACTTCTTCGGCATGCGGCTCGACGTGGTTCAGGAACTGGTCGACCCCGCAGCCCACCTGCACTTCCTCACCCAGGAGCCGACCCTGCTCGGCGAACCGGTCGCGCTGGTCGACACCGGCCGCGGCGACACCGGACTGCGCAACGCCCGCCCCCTGGCCCTACCGCTGCACACAGCCGGAACGCTGCACGCCGTGCTCGGCTACTTCACCGCCACGCTCGCCCCGGGGATCGAGCTGTCCAACATGCCGTCGTACCCGGGCTGCAACTGGGCAGTCTTCGTCTGGCCGCTCCGGCACACCGCCGTCGCGGCCGGCGACACCGTACACGTGCGTCCCCGACGTCCCGATGGTTCCGCCGCGCGGGATGTGACCCGGTGGCGCCTCGACTGTCGTCTCGACAGGGTGAGCAAACAATGATCATCTACACGGCTGCCTCGGTCCGTGACCATTCCGTCGACGCCGACCGGATCTCGGGCCTCACCTGGTCCGGCCACACCCTCTGGTACGCCGACGCCGGGCGCGGGCGGGCGGTCTGCCTCGACCCGCGCACCGGGGTGCCCGGCTCCGAACTGGCCTGTCCCGGTCTGGTCGCCGGGCTGACCAATCTCGGCGGGTGTCTCCTTTACGCCACGTCGACCACCCTGCGGCTGACCGAGCCGCAGAGCGGGGATGTGCTGCGTGAGGTGCCCAGCCCTCGGCCGGATGTGCAGGTCTGCGGCATGGAAGCGGGCAAGGACGGCATCTGGCTCGGCTGGCCGGACGCCCTGGAGTTACGGGACGCCTCCGACCTCCGGCTGCTCGCGACCATACCCGCGCCACTCGGTGTCGCCGGCATCACGGTCACCGACCGGTACGTCGCGCACACCGATCTGCTCGGCGAGGCCATCACGGTCTTCGACCTCCAGACCGGACGCAACGTGTTGCAGATCCAGGTCGACGGTCGACCCGCCACCAGCCTCACCTGGGACGGGCTCCGCCTGTGGTACGCCGACGCCGGCAACATGCGCCTGCGGGCGCTGGACGTCCCCGGGCTGTCCACCGCGCGGGACTGATCAGAACCCGGTTGACCCCCGGCAGGAAGGCGCCTGATGCTACCGCTCAAGTATCTCCTCAGCCTCTCCCCCACCGGCGCGCCGTCACTTGAGTCATCCCGCTCCCCCGCCCCCGAACGTCTCCAACTGACCGGTCGCGCGCTCGTCATCGGTTCGGTGGCCACGGCCTCGATGGCGGCGGGTGTCGTCGGTGCCTCGGCCACTGCGGTACGACACGGCAGGCCGGCCGGTCGGCGCCGGCTCGCTCGGGAGATCGCCCGGACCGTCGCCCGCCTCGGCCCCACCTTCATCAAGGCGGCCCAGGTCCTCGGCACCCGCCGAGACGTCGTGCCGGCCTGGCTCTGCGACGAATTGTCGATGCTCCAGGACGATGTGCCGCCGATGACCGCGACGCAGGGACGCACCGCGCTGCGCGAGGCGTACGGCGACGAACTGGACGAGGTATTCGTCACTGTCGAAAAGGTTCCGACGGCCAGCGGCAGCATCGCCTGTGTCTACCGGGCCACACTGCTCGACGGCGGTACGGTCGCGCTCAAACTGCGCCGTCCCGGAATCGGCCCCCGGATGGCTGCCGACCTCGCGTTGCTGCGTCGGGGAGCGGCGCTCGTCGCCCGGTTGCCGATGTTCCGAGGGGTGCCGGTGCGTGAGGTCGTCGACAACCTCTGTGAGTCGGTGCTCGGGCAGGTCGACCTCGGCCGTGAAGGGCGGGACCTCGGCCGCCTGCGGGAGGATCTGGGTTCGGTGCCGCGGGTGCTGGTGCCGCGGGTGCATCCGGAGGCGAGTCGCCCGGCCGCCATCGTCATGGACTTCGTCTCGGACCTGGCCGTTGACACCGCGGACCGGTGTTCCCCGGCGTTGCGCCGGAGGTTCGCGGCCTCCACGCTGGCCGTGGTCTATCAGATGCTGTTCATCAACGGCTTCGTTCACTGTGACCTGCACCCGGGCAACCTCTACTTCACCCGGGGTGGCCAGGTGGTGGTGCTGGACGCCGGATTCAGCGTCCAGCTGTCGGAGCGGATGCGGGACCTGTTCGCCAACTTCTTCCTCAACATGTCGATCGGCCGGGGCGAGCGCTGCGCGGCGATCGTGCTGGAGAGCGCCATCGGGGTGTCCGACGACGCGGACGTGGGGGCGTTCACCGAGGGTGTCACGGACCTGGTGGCCCGCAGCTACAAGCTGTCCGCCAAGGAGTTCAGTCTGATCGCGTTCGCGGGTGAACTGTTCGACCTGCAACGCCGGTACGGGGTCGCGGCGTCGCCAGAGCTGGTGTTTCCGTTGCTGTCGCTGCTCGTGGTGGAGGGCACCGTACGGTCGCTCGATCCGGACATCGACTTCCAGGAGACGGCCAAGCCGATCCTGAACCGCGCGTTGTTCGGCATCCGCTGAACCACCCGATCGACAAGCGGGGGGACCGGTCGACCGGTCCCCCCGCTCGGGATCGTCAGCGCCCCGGTGCGGTCACCACCGGGCGACTCCGGTGGCTACGGCGTCGGCCCGAGCACGCGGCCAGTCGGCCACGATCAGGGGCACCAGGCGCAGGTCGGCGGTGGCCAACCGGTCGAAGCGGCGCCACAGCGTGGTGGCCGTGCCCGAGTCGAGCGTCCGCAACGCGTCGATGGCGACGCCGGCCGGGTCACCGACACCGTCGTCAGCGGGCCAGATCCGGTGCAGCAGGTCCCGGTTGGCGTTACCGGCCCATCGCGGCGCCCACTCGTGCAAGGTGAGATCGGCACCCGGCTCGCCCGCCGACACCGTGACGACGCCGACTCCGTACCGGACGAACACATCGGCCAAGGCCGCCGCCACGACCGCCGGCCGTGACCCGGCCGGCACCGCCAGGACCAGCCTGCGTCCCGGCGTCAGTCCGGCGTCAGCGAGCAGGTGCCGGGCCCGTGGCGGATCACCGCCATCGGGTGCGGCGCCGGCGGCTGGCGCGGCACCCGGGTCCCCGGGTTGCAGGACACCGTGCTGTGCGGCGGCACCAGTGGCGCCGGCAGAGCGTGCCGCCTCGGCGAGGGCGGCCCGGTCGACCGCCCAGGACAGCGCGCGGCGGGCAGCGGACGACCACGCCGCCCCGCCGGGCGTCGCGGACAGGTAGTAGCTGCAACCGGTGCCACCGAAGCGGGCTGCCGACGCCGGCAGATCCCAGGAGAGCACCCCGAAGTCGGTAGCGTCATCCACCGGCTGGCCGCCGGGGGAGGCCACGATGTCGATGCGGGACGCGGTCCGCCGGCGGATCGGGTCGGTGGCCGGTTCCCACCGGGGGTTGGGCTCCAGGACGAAGTCACCACCGGGGGTCAACTGCCGGGCGATCCGGTACGGCCCGCAGGCCGGGTTGCACCGGTACAACTCGGGGCTGTCCGACACGTAGTAGTCGTACTCGCGTGGGGCCATCGCGGCGTACCCGGTGGCCAGCAGGTCGATCAGGTCGTTGGCCGGCTCGGTGAGCCGCAGCACGACGGTGTCGTCCTCGGCCCGTAGCCCCGGTACCCGGGTGAGGTGGGAGAACTGGGCGAGCGCGGGGGCGTGCGCCTCCCAGTGCCCGAACTCCTCGTCGTATCGCCGGTAGTAGTCGGCCAGTCCCTCGATCAGCGCGCCGAAGTACGGCCGCATCGGCCGGGCCAACGGATGGGCCGTGCGCTTGAGGCCCCGCACGGCGTCGCTGGCACCCACCTCCCGGGCACGCTGCGCGTCCCAGCGCACGCCCGGGCGCATCCGGATACGCCAGGTCCGGCCGTCCGCGCTGATCCCACCGTTGTCGACGGTGGGCAGTTCCCGCGCGATGTCGGGCACCGGTCGAGCTTCCGGGTCGTCGGTCACGGGGCAGGCGAACAACTGTCGGGTGATGAGCCGGAGCACCTGCCCGGTCCCGATCCTTCCCGGCTCGCCCTCGTCGGGCATTCCGCCGACCGGCCGCAGAAACCGAAGCTGGCTGCGGTCGGTCGGGGCAGCGGTGGACTCCCGCTCGCGTACGCCGGTCATGCGGGCACCGTCCCCACACCCGGGACGGCGTCCGGCATCTCGACCGGCCGCTCGGAGCCATGGAAGACGAGCTTGGACTTGTCGATGTCGTTCGGGTCGCCCTCGCAGTCCACCACGACGATCTGACCCGGGGTCAGCTCGTTGAACAGGATCCGCTCGGAGAGG
>NZ_BMNB01000025.1 GCF_014646235.1 Micromonospora sonchi
GGTGGTCGAGCTGCTACCGAGCCTGCTGCGCGATGTGCAGCGCACCTATGCCCGGGATCCGACGGCTGGCCGGCTGGTGGTGGAGGCGTACCGGGTGACGGCGGCGTTGCTGGTGAAGCTGGACGAGGCGGATCTGGCCTGGCTGGCCGTCGATCGGGCCATGTCGGCCGCGACGGGGAACCGGGTGCTGGTGGCGTGCGCGGCGGTGCAGCTCGGCCAGGTGTTGCGGTCCTCGGCACGGGCGCGGTCGGTGCTGCTGGCCGCCGCGTACCGGATCGCTCCACCGGATGTTGACGCCGGCTGCCCGCAGGAGTTGTCGCTGTGTGGGGCGTTGCTGGTGCAGGCGGCGTTGGTCGCGGCCCGGTGCGGTGACGAGCATACGACCGGCGACCTGCTGGACGAGGCCGCCGAGATGGCGGCTCGGGTGGGCGACGGGCACGACCATCACCGGACCGCGTTCGGGCCCACGGCGGTGGAGTTGGCCCGGTGCGCTGCCGCCGTGGAGCGGGATGACGGGTCGGCGGCGATCGCGCGGCACAGGCAGGCGGTTCGGCGGGACGGGTGGCGATTGTTGCCGGTCGAGCATCGGGCGTCGCACCTGATCGACGTCTCTCGCGCGTACCTTCAGGCCGACGATCCGGGAAGCGCGGCTCGGGTGCTGCTCGATGCGGAGATCCTGGCACCGTACGAGGTGCGCCGCCGGCCGATAGGCCGGGACGTGCTCGCCCAGGTCGCCCGTGATCCGAAGGCTCCGGCGATGATCGGTGAGCTGGCCCTCAGCCTCGGGCTGGTGTGAGGGTGACCGCGCCGTTCCTGTCCCTGGCCCAGATCCGCAACCGGCTGACCCTCACCGCCCGGCACGCCCTCCGCAACCCGGCTCGGCAGAAGGACCGGTGCCCGGTGTGCGGGGCTCCAGCGGCAGACGCTGAAGTACAGCAGCGGAGTACAGCAACCCAGCCCACCGAACCCGACCGCGACGAGCGCCAGCAGGCCCAATGACCTCGCATGACACCCGATCCGACCGGCTTGCCGAGGGTTCGGGACGAAGCGTCGGAACGCTCAGGCCGAGCGTGTGGCCTGGTGGGCCGGCGACTGCACGATGTGTTCCGCCTTCGGAGCGCACAGTAGGCTGCAACTCGCACGTCATGGACGGGAGGCTGAGGTGGCCGGGACGACGGTGGCCGAGGTGATGGCCGAGCTGGAGGACCCGAAGATCCGCGCGGTGAACGAGCGGCACGGCGACGATCACGGGGTGAACCTCGGCAAGCTGCGCGCGGTCGCGAAGCGGCTCAAGACGCAGCAGGATCTCGCGCGCCAGCTCTGGCAGACGAAGGACACCGCGGCGCGGCTGCTGGCGCTCCTGATCTGCCGCCCGAAGGCGTTCGAGCGTGAGGAGTTGGACACCATGGTGCGCGAGGCGCGCGTACCCAAGGTGCACGACTGGCTCGTGAACTACGTGGTGAAGAAGAACCCGCACGCCGAGGAGCTGCGCCGGGCGTGGTCCGCCGATCCCGATCCGGTGGTCGCCAGCGCCGGCTGGGCGCTGACCGCCGAGCGGGTGGCGAAGAAGCCCGAGGGCCTCGACCTCGACGGGCTGCTCGACGTCATCGAGGCGCAGATGAGGGACGCCCCGGACCGCCTCCAGTGGGCGATGAACAACTGCCTGGCCCAGATCGGAATCGAGCACCCCGAGCACCGCGCCCGCGCGATCGACATCGGCGAGAGCCTGGAGGTGCTCAAGGACTACCCCACCTCACCCGGTTGCACGTCTCCGTTCGCCCCCGTCTGGATCGGCGAGATGGTACGCCGACAGCACGTCGGATAGAGGGCTGCCCCGTCGGGCGAGCAGCCGGCGGTACGCCTCCAGGCCGTCCGGCACCCATGTCCATTCGGTGAGCCGCCGGTGCAGCTCCGCCTCGGTGAGAAACGCGTGCCAGGCCACCTCCTCGGCCTGCGGAACGACCGTCGACGGGCAACGCACCTCATAGATGAAGGACCACCAGGTGTGCTCCGGCGATTCATAGAGGAATTTGAACAGCGGCACGGGTGCGGGCAGCCCGGTGACCCCCAACTCTTCCTCCGCTTCGCGTAGCGCTGCCTCGTCGTACGATTCGCCCGCACCCACGACCCCACCGACGAACATGTCGTAGCACGACGGGAAGACCAGCTTCTGCGCCGTCCGGCGGTGCACGAAGATGCGCCCGGCGGCGTCCCGCGCCAGTACGAACACGCAGCGGTGCCGCAACCTGCGGGCGTACGCCTCATCCCGCCGCGCCTGCCCGATCACCCGGTCCTGGTCGTCCACGATGTCCAGCAGTTCGTCGGCGGAGCGCGGCGAGTGACCATCCATGCGGATATGTAAGCAGCCGCGCGGGATGGCGACCAGGGTTCAGGTCAGGACCCGGGACGCAGCGCCGCGAGTTGGATCTGCAACGCCAGCCGCGCTCGCGGCGAGTCGAGGTCGACCTGGACGACCTCGGCGAGGCGGCGCATGCGGTGCCGGAGCGTGTTGGGGTGCACGTGCAACTGCCGGGCGGCCTTCGTCGGGTCGCCCTGCTGATCGAGCCAGGCCGCGACCGTGGCGACGTAGTCGGTGCCGTGCTTGCGGTCATGGGCGACGAGGTCGGGCAGCGGCCCGCCGACCAGCAGGTCACCCTGTGGCACCGCAGTGACCACACGGTGTACGACCACCTCGGCCCAGACGTCCTCGAAGCGCAGCAGTGGGCCTCGCTGTCGAGCCGAGCCGTGCAGCGTCAGCAACTCGGCCGCCTCGGCGCGTGATCGCGGCAGGCCCGTCAGCTGGGTGGCGACACTGCCGGAGGCGGCGCGCACCTGCGGGTCGTGCAGGGCGATGTCGTGAATCAGCCGCTCCATCCAGGCCCAGGAACCGGGCGACTCGCCCGTGTCGACCACGACGGCGAACAGGACGTCGCCGACGTCCGCGATGAGCGGCTGACGCCAACCGTGGCGGCGGGTGATCGACTCCCACAACGCCAGGTTGTGCACCAGTTCCCCCGTCCCGCCGTGCGCCCCGAGCGCGACGACCCGCCACGGGCCCCCGGGGAGGCCCAGGTCCTGCCCCACCGGGGCGGGGGCCCGCAGCGCCGCCCGCAGGCGGTCGGCCGCCGCCCGGCGGGCGACATCGGCCTGCACGCGCAGGCGCAGCAGGTGGAGCGCGAGCACGCTCGCCGCGCCCTGGAGATCGCGCAGGCGCTCCTGCGGCACGGGAGATTCGACGACGGCCCAGATCGAGCCGAGCAGCTCACCTCCGGCACGGATCGGGATCACGAGCCGGGGCAACGTCCCGTCCGGCCCCTGCGACACGAAGATGGGCGAGCTGCCCTTCGCGAGCTTGCGGAACACCCCGCGCGACCGGAAGTAGGCGATCACGTCGCCCGGGACGCGTCGCCCGACGATCGTCGAGACGCGCGCGGGGTCGGTGCGGTCCTGACGCGACGAGTACGCCAGCACCCGGGATTGGGCATCCTCGATCGTCACCGGCGCGTCGACGATGGCGGCAGCCGCGTCGGCAAGGGCGAACAGTTGGTCGTACACCCCGGCATCGCCGGTCTCGGGCGAGCCGGGTGCGGCGGCGGTGTCGATCACTCCCCGGAGCAGCCAGACCAGCTGGGCCCATGATCCGTGGCTCCGCAGCTCGACCAGGGGCAGGTTACGGTCGGCGGCGGACGACGTCAGGTCGGGGTGCGCGGCGAGCGGAGGCTTGAGGACGAGGCCGGCCGCTCCAGCCCGCGCGCAGCGCTCGATGACGGCGAGCGCCTGCTCCGGTGTGGCGATGCCCGCGCCGAGCACGAGGTCGCCGCTCTGGCCGGTCGACGCTTCGTCGAGGTCGGTGATGGTCACATCACGGACCTCCGCGTCAGTGCCGGGTACGACGATCTTGAGCAACGCGGCGCCGACCGCGTCCACCACGCCAGCAACGGTGATCATCACCAGATTATCCCTCGCCGTTGTTCGTTTCGACCAATGGCAGGCAGGAGTATTGGCCTCGCAGAACAATGACGTTCCGGCGCGGCGGGGACAGGATTGCCGCAACCTCGGTTGTTTCGAAGGAGAGATCCATGCCTGCCATCGAGTCCGTGCCGGTCCCCCGACGCGTCGCCGTCATCGGCGCGGGGATGGTCGGGCTGGCCACCGCCTGGTTCCTGCAGGAGCGAGGGGCACAGGTCACCGTCTTCGACCGCACGGGCGTGGCGGCGGGCGCGTCGTGGGGCAACGCCGGCTGGCTCACCCCCGGCATCACCACTCCCCTGCCGGAGCCGGCGGTGCTCCGCTACGGGCTGCGCGCCGTGCTGAGCCCGTCGTCGCCGGTGTACGTGCCGCCGCGCGCCGACGCTCGACTGCTGCGGTTCCTGGCGGGCTTCGCGCGGCACAGCACCCCGGCGAAGTGGCGGACCGCGATGCGGGCGTACATTCCGGTGAACCGGCGGGCGTTCGAGGCGTTCGACGACCTGTCGGCCGGCGGGGTCGCGTCGGTGACGAAAGAGGCGAAGTCGTTCATCGCGGCGTACCGGACCGAGACCGAACGGTCGACCCTGCTGGATGAGCTGGCGCACATTCACGCCGCCGGTCAGGAGATCGAGTTCGACGTCCTGACCGGGGCCGAGGCGCGTGAGGTGGAGCCCTCGCTGTCGGACGACATCGGCGCCGCCATCCGCCTGCACGGCCAGCGTTACATCGACCCCGGGGACTATGTCCACGCGCTCGCCGCGTCCGTTCGCGCCCGCGGCGCAGCGCTGGTGACCGGGGCGGACGTCGTGAACATTCACGACGAGGGGGCCGGGGTCCGGGTGGTGACCGCTGCCGGCACCGACGAGCGTTACGACGCGGTGGTGCTGGCCACCGGCACGTGGCTCGGTGAGCTGGCCCGACGCTTCGGGGTCCGGACCGTCGTGCAGGCCGGCCGTGGTTACAGCTTCAGCATCCCGATCGAGCACGTTCCGACCGGTCCGGTGTACTTCCCCGCGCAGCGCGTCGCGTGCACGCCGCTGGGAGACCGGCTGCGCGTCGCCGGCATGATGGAGTTCCGCAGCGCCGAGGCGCCGCTGGATCGTCGCCGAATCTCGGCCATCGCCGAAGCCGCCCGGCCGCTGCTGCGCGGTGCCGACCTGGACGTCCGCGCCGACGAGTGGGTCGGGTCCCGCCCCTGCACCCCGGACGGGCTGCCGCTGATCGGCCGCACCGGGTCACCGCGGGTCTACGCGGCCGGTGGCCACGGCATGTGGGGCATCACCCTCGGCCCGCTCACCGGCAAGCTGCTCGCCGAGCAGATCACCACCGGCCGGCAGCCCGCGGAACTCCAACCGTTCGATCCCCTGCGCTGAGCCTCGGCCCACACCCCGGCGTCGGCGCCGGTCAGCCCCGGCTGTCGAGCGGTACGTGCAGCGAGAGGTGCGCGGAGAGGGCGCGGAGGAAGTCCGGGGCGTCGAAGGCGGCCCCGGCGGAGACGACGCCGGTGGCCCTGGTCCGGCCGGTGAGGATCCGGTCGACGGCCTCCACCGCGAGCGGCGCGCTGACGGCGTAGATGTCCTGACCGGCGACGACCGCTCGGCGTTCGGCGTCGCCGGAGCGGACGAGGACGTCGACGACGAAGGTCTGCGCGGAGCGGCCGCGCTCGTCCGCGGCGGTCGGTGCCGACGGGTCGGGCGCGAACAGGTCCGCCGCGGCCTTGGTGGTCATGTAGGTGCGCACGTGCGGAACGGCCAGGTGGCTGGGGACGGTGACCACGTCGGCCATGGTGAACTCCGCGATGACCTGCTGGGGGCCGAGCGGAGCCGGGAAGGACCACTCCATGGTCGGCAGTTCGTCGTCGTGGTACTCCAGCCGACCATCGGCGTAGCGGACCCGCTGGCCGTCCCGTCGCTGTGCCGAGACCGCGCCGGACGCGAGCGTTCCGGCCGTCGGGTGCCAACTGCTCAGGCCGTACGCGATGTGCGCCTCGTCGGCCGCTGTCCAGTCGCCCATCGCGGTGGTGACCAACAGGTCACCGAGACCGCCGAAGAAGGCCATCGCCGGGACCACCACCGCGCCTGCGGCACGGGCACGCTCCGCGAAGTGCGCGAACGTGTCGACGTTCGCCTCGATCTCGGCTGCCACGTCGACGTACGGCAGACCGGCGCGCAACGCCGCCTTGACCAGCGGGGCCGCGGTCGAGGCGAACGGCCCGGCGCAGTTGATCACGGCAGCCGCGCCGTTCAGCGCGCGGTCGAGGGAGGCCGGATCATCGACCGACGCCGGCCGAACCTCGAGCCCCGGCTGGGCCTGCGCCAGCGCCAGCAGCTTGTCCCGGTCGCGACCGAGGAGCAGCGGGACGTACCCGCGCTCGCGCAACTCCGCGACGACGAACCGCCCGGTGTGCCCGTAGGCGCCGAACACCGCCACGTTCCGACCTGATCCCATTCCTGCTCCCACCTGCTCGAAGTGATCCATTACGTAGATCCTCTTCCCGTCGGCGCACCGGAGCCAGTGTCTGGAACGACACGACACGTACAGTTTCCGACATGACTTCTTTCCCGCGTTCCGTCGCGGTCGCCGCCACCGACGGGATGCTGCACTTCGAGCTGGCTCTCGCCTACGAGGTCTTCGGCTCCGCCCCGGCCGCTCTACCCGGCCCCTGGTACGACGTCCGGGTGTGTGGCACGCACGCCGTCCGGGTTGGCCGGTTCATGGTCGAGCCGGACTGCGGGCTCGACCAGTTGGCGCACGCCGACACCGTGATCGTTCCCGCCCTGGCAGACGTCGACGAGGACCCGCCGGTCGAGTTGGTCGAGGCGGTGCGCGTGGCCCACGAGTCGGGCGCGCGGGTGGTCTCGCTGTGCACGGGCGTCTTCGTGCTCGCCGCCGCCGGCCTGCTGGACGGGCTGCGCGCGACCACCCACTGGGCCCACACCGAACAGTTGGCCGCGCGTCATCCCCGGGTGCAGGTCGACCCGGACGTGCTCTACGTCGACAACGGCAGCGTGCTCACCTCCGCGGGCAAGGCCGCGGCGATGGACCTGTGCCTGCATCTGGTCCGCCGCGACCACGGCTCGGCGGTCGCCAACGTGGTCGCCCGACGCCTGGTCGTGCCGCCGCACCGGGCGGGCGGTCAGGCGCAGTTCGTCAGCACACCGGTGCCCGCCCAGGACGACCATCCCCTGGGCGATCTGCTCCCGTGGGCGATGCGGCGACTGGACCAGCCGCTCACCGTGGAGGACCTGGCCCGCCAGGCGAACATGAGCTCGCGCCACCTGGCCCGGCACTTCCGCGCGATCACCGGCACCACCCCCCTACAGTGGCTGTCGACGCAGCGGATCCGCCGCGCCCAAGAACTGTTGGAAAACACCGACGACAGCGTCGACACCATCGCCTCGGCCGCCGGCATGGGCACCGCCACGACGTTGCGCCGCCACTTCCACCGCGCGATCGGCGTTCCCCCGGACACCTACCGCCGCACCTTCCGCGCCCCGGAGCCGGCGCCTGCGGACCTCACATCTCGGAGCGCCGTTCCGTCGAACTGGTGAGGCAGCGCGACCGGACGTGGCTACGCGACGTGCTGCCGGCGTGGGCCGATTCGAGCCGGCGCGAAGCCGCCAGACGTGGGCTCCGCCTCAGCTCACCAGGTCGCCGAGAGGGATCCGGGGATCAGCCAGTCTGGCCGCGGCGACCGTCTTACCGGCGTGGCCTTGGCGGACCAACTCCTGGATCGGCTCGGTCACGTCCCAGACGTTGACGTTCATCCCGGCCAGGACCCGGCCGGCGCTCAGCCAGAACGCGATGAACTCTGGAGCCTTGCCGGCAACGATGGCTGGCTCGGGACGGAACACCACCTCGTCATAGCCGCCTGGTTCGACCCAGCCGCTGTATTCCATGCCCAGGTCGTACTGGTCGCTGAAGAAGTACGGTATCCGCGCGAAGCTCAGCGGCTCCCCGAGCATGGCCCGGCTCGCGGCGTTGCCGCCGTTGAGCGCGTTGGCCCAGTGCTCGACCCGGATCCTCCGCCCCAACAGCGGGTGCGCGACACTGGCCACGTCCCCGGCCGCGTAGATGTCCGGGTCGCTGGTCCGCAGGCTGGCGTCGGTGGCGATCCCGTTCTCCAGCGCCAGCCCGGCCGCTGCGGCCAGGTCGGTCGCGGGCGTGATGCCGATACCGACGATCGCCAGATCGGCCGGCAGGCGGGTGCCGTCGGTGAGCACCACCGAACTCAACCGACCATCGGCACCGAGGAACTCCCGTACGCCGCTGCCGAACCGGAACGAGACCCCGCGCGCCTGGTGCAGCTGCGTGAAGACCTCGGCCACCTCGTCGCCGAGGACCCGGCGCAGCGGCGCGCTGTCCTGCTCCACCACGGTGACGTCGCAGCCCCGAGCGCGAGCGGCTGCCGCCGTCTCCAGACCGATCCAGCCGGCGCCCACGACGACCACCCGGGGTGCGGTGGACATGTGCTCGACGAGCGTGTCGGCTTCGGACAGGGTGCGCAGGTACCGCACGCCGGACAGATGTGCGCCCGGAACGTCGAGCCGGCGGACCCGCGAGCCGGTCGCGAGAAGAAGCTTGTCGTAGCGCATCGACTCGTGCCCGTCGAGGATCAGCGTGTGGTCGGCGGGGACGAGCCCGGTCGCCCGCACACCGAGGAGCAGTTCCACATCGTGCTGGCGGTACCAACCCGGCTCGTGCACGTACGCCTTCTCGCGCGGCTGGGTGCCGAGCAGGTATCCCTTGGACAGCGGCGGTCGCTCGTAGGGCGGCTCGGTCTCCTCCCCGATGAGCACGATCCGGCCGGCGAAGCCGGCCTCTCGCAACCCTTCGGCGGCCTTGGCCCCGGTCAAGCCAGCTCCGACAATTGCAAACACCTGCGGGTCGGCCATCGTCACCTTCTCCTTCCGCGGTCAGGGATGTGTCGGTGCGGCGGATCACCGTTGGCCGAGACCATTTCACCAATCGGGACTTCCGTTATTCCTCATGTTGCTCCGCTCAGCCAAGAATTTCAATAGCCATGGCTGGTGATAAAATCCGGGTATGGGCGCAGGTGATCAATGGACGGTGGTGACTGCGCTGGCCGACACCTCGCGCCGGACCCTGTACGACTACGTGCGCCGCCAGGGCGACCCGGTCAGCCGGGAGGAAGCCGCCGCCGCCTGCCACATGTCCCGCAGCCTGGCCGCCTTTCACCTGGACAAGCTGGTCGCCGCCGGCCTGCTGCGCGCGCGCTACCAGGCCCCACCCGGCCAGCCCCGCGGCCGGGGCCGGTCACCCAAGGTCTACCAGGCCGCCGACAACGGCCTGGCCATCACCATCCCCGAGCGCCGCTACGAACTCATCGCCGAGATCCTCGCGGATGCCGTCGTCGACGACCCCGCCAACGCCGACGACGCCGCACGCCGCCACGCTGAGCAACGGGGGCGCCTGCTCGGGTCCCAACTGCGGGGCACCGCCCTGCTCGACGTGCTCACCGGCCTCGGCTTCGAACCCGAGAGTGGGACGGCGACGGTGCTGCGCAACTGTCCGTTCCACGCGCTGGCAACCCGACAGACCGCGCTGGTGTGCGGGCTCAACCACGCCTTCCTCACCGGCCTCATCGACGGCCTGAACGTAACGCAGGTGCACGCGCGGCTGGCCCCACGCACCGGCGCCTGCTGCGTCGAACTTGATGATCGATCGATCTGCCCGTCCCATGGTTGAACGCGAGCGCCTGCCGGGGTCGGGCACCCGGCGACCCAGGTTGAGGCCGTTGGCTGAGGTTTCCCGGCGGAGAGGGCTACGGGAAATCCGGCTCAGTTTCCGGCGGCTTCACCGGTCGACGCTGCCGCGTTCACGGGTCGAAGCCGGCTCATCCGGGCCGCCCCGGCGATCAGGCTCAGGCTGCCGATCAGCGCGAGCGCGATGACGCTGACCGCCAGCGGGTTGGCGATCTGGTTGGCCAGCGGATACAGGTAGTCGGCGGCGAACAGCACGCTGGCGGTGTCCGGGTCCGGGACCATGCTCAGCACGTTGTCCAGGGTGTTCACCCCGCAGGCGATGAGAGCCGGCAGGCCGAGCAGCAGGATCAGCCGCCGGATCGGCATTGGGGTCCGGGCGACCCGGTGAGCCATCCAGGTCATCCCCTGCCACACCACGATCAGCCCGATGGCGAACCCGGCGACCGCGCCAGCGAGCACCCCGCTCGGCTCGATCGGATAGGCGCTGACCGTCACGCCGGTCTGGTTGTCGTATCCGGACACACGCAACAGCACCCCGTCCTGGTACGCCCAGAACACCCCGTGCGGGCTGTGCACGCCGGCCTGACTGTCGACGCCGCCCTGGCTCAGGGCACCGGTCCGCCAGCCCGCACTCGTCAGGTGCTCGTAGGCATCGGCCAGGACGGTCGGTGTCTCGGTGACCTGCGCGTAGACCCGGCTCTGGCCCATCGGCGCCGGCCGCCCGCCGTCCCAGCCCTCCTCAGCGAAATCCTGGAACTCGCCATACGTCCGGTAGGCGTAGGCCATGTCGAGGAGGTCGTCGCCTGGGAGCTCAAGGGCGAACGAGGCCGGCCGGCCGACCAGATCGTCACTGAAGGCGGCAAGATCGGGCTCTTCGGGGTTGGCGAACGCCCAGACAGCCAGGGCGCCGGCCCCGCTGAGCACCACGGCCGCCCAGATCGCCACGAGGCCGGCCGCGAGCCGGCCGATCCAGGTGGGCGGCACGAACCGGTAGCGGAGACCGTTCACCAACAGATAGGCCGCCTCGCCGCGCGACGGCCGGACCTGCCCCGGCTCGGCCGCGTCGAGCAGAGTGGTGAGGATTTCCAGCCCGCGTTCGCGACGGTAGGAGCCGGGGTACGCACAGAGCAGACGGCGGTAGGAGCGCTCCAGGTCAGGCATGCTGAACTCCCCCGATGAAGCCGAACGCCTCGCGCAGCCGGGAGGCGGCCACCTGGGAGTTCGACTGGAGTCGCTCCACCGCGGCTTCGAGCGCCGCCCGGCCGTCGTCGGACAGCACGTAGTAGCGGCGCAGCCGGCCACCCACGGCCTCTTCCCGGTCGACGACGATCAGACCCTCCGTGCTGAGCCGGTCCAGCGCCGCGTACAGCGTCCCGGCCTTGAGCTTGACCCGCCCGCCGGACAACTGCTCGACGGCCTGGATGATCCCGTAGCCGTGCAGCGGGGTGGCGCGCACCAGCGCGGTCAGGATGAAGAACGTCGGTTCCTGCATCATCATGGCCTACACGATAGACCATCGCTATATACAGTCGATCTGGATATGGACTGGCGACTGGGCCTGCCCGGCCCGCCCGCCGCCGCGGCACAGGGCGCACCGTCGTTTCCGTGTCCCGCTCGGTCAAGCCCGTCCCGGCGCCACCCGGCATCAATCAGAAGTGGGGCTGGTGCGGTGGCGTGGGGTTACCAGGCCGGATTCGTAGGCGAGGACCACGAGTTGGGCACGATCCCGGGCATTGAGCTTGGCCATGGCCCGGTTGATGTGGGTCTTGGCGGTCAGTGGGCTGATCACCATGCGTTCAGCGACCTGGTCGTTGGACAGGCCCTGCGCGACCAGGGCGACGGTCTCGCGTTCACGATTGGTCAGCCCCTTCAACCCCTCGCCGACGCGGGTGTGGAACGGCTCGCTGACGTACCGACTGATCAGGTTGCGGGTGATCGACGGCGCGAGCAGGGCGTCGCCCCGCGCGGCGACGCGAACGGCGTGCAGGAAGTCTTCGGGCACGATGTCTTTCACCAGGAACCCGGCGGCCCCGGCGCGCAGGGCGTTGAACACGTACTCGTCCAAGCCGTAATTGGTCAGGATGACGACGTGCACCCGGGCCAGGGCCGGGTCGGCGGCGATGCGCCGGGTCGCCTCGATGCCATCCATGATCGGCATCTGAATGTCGATGAGCGCGACGTCCGGCAGGTGTTCCCTGGCCAGCGCCAGGCCCTCCTTCCCGTCGGCGGCCTCGGCCACCACCTCGATGTCATCTTCAACGTCGAGGAGCGCGCGGAAGCCGCTGCGAAGCAGCGGCTGGTCGTCGACCAGCAGGACACGGATCATGGCATTCGGCCCACGGGGAGTTCGGCCTGGACGGTGAAGCCGCCCTCGCCGCGCGGCTCCGCGCGCAAGCGACCGCCGAGGGCGTTGACCCGCTCACGCATTCCGAGCAGACCGACGCCGGGCATCGCCACGGTGTCCGGCGTGGCCTTCCCGTCATCGTCGACTCGGATCGCGAGGGCGTCCGGACGGTAGTCGATCCGGACCGAAGCCGTAGCGGCGGCGGCGTGACGGGCGATGTTGGTGAGCGACTCCTGAACGATCCGGTAGGCGGTCCGGTCCACCGGGGCCGACACGTCGTATCGCTGCCCTTCGATCATCAGCGTCGCGGTCAGGCCAGTCGCACAGGCCCGTTCCACCAGTTCCGGAAGATGGTCGAGCCCCTGCGGCGGGGGCTTGCCGTCGTCGTCGCGCAGCGCTCCCAGCGTCGCTCGCAGCTCACGGGTCGCGTCACGACCGGCCTCCCGGATCACCAGCAGGGCCTCGGGCACCTGCTCGCCCCGCTTGCGGGCCAGGTGGACGGCGACTTCGGCCTGCACCTTGATGATCGAGATGTGGTGGGTGAGCGTATCGTGCAACTCCCGCGCGATGTGCAGCCGCTCCTCGTTGGCGCGGCGGCGCGCGGTCTCCTCCCGGGTGCGCTCGGCTTCGTCCGCCCGCCGCTCGGCCTGCCGCAGCGCTTCGCCGGCGGCGCCGGCGGCGATCAGCCAGGCCAGCTCGAGGGCACCGCGAGCGTGAGCGAACGCCTCACCCGTGTCGCGCAGGGCGGCCAGAGCCGCGAACAGGAGGGCGGCCAGCATGGTCACGCTCACCGCTGCCGTGATGGCACGGTGTCCCGCCCGCATGGCGGCGTACACCGCGAACAGGTAGGCGACGGCAGGCACATCAAGACCGACCACCTGGTAACCCACCGTGCACAGCCCGGTGACGGCCAGGACGGCCACCGGAGCGCGGCGGCGCGCGGCCAGCGCCAGGCCGCTGGCCGCCAGCAGCGCGTAGCCGAGCAGGTCGAGGTCTCCTGCGGGGTGTTGCTTGGACAATCCGGTGGCCAGCAGAGCGGCCGTCACGCCGGTGGCGATCCCCCAGTCTCTGACACCGGCCGGGATACCGAACCGTCCTTCGTCCATGCGCGCACCCTAACCAAACCGTCGCCATGGGCGAGTCCCGCTCGCGGATGATCGGCTTCCTACCGCACCCGCGGTACCTCGCGGCGGCTCCTACGGCCGTCACAGCAGCGGGTTACGCCTCCGGCGGTAGCTCGGTACGCCCCCGGCGGCAGCGCAAAGTGCCTGCGTCCGCTGGACGACTGGCGGCGAACCAGCGGACATGATCAAGCGAAGTCCAATCGCAAGGAGAAGGAGCACCTCATGTCCGTTCGTCGCCTACTCGCCGCCGCCGCAGCCGGACTGCTCGGAGTTCTCGGGCTCGCCGCCCCGGCAGCCGCGCACATGCTGGTCCAGCCGGCCGACGTCAGTGCTTACACCATGACGGCCGGGCGTTTCTGGTCCCTGGTCGCCGTGCTGCTCGGGCTGGCCGGTGTGCTCATCGGCGGGGTGACTCTGGCTCGCTCCCCTCGTACGGGCGGCGGGAGAAGGGGGGCCATCATGGCCCTGCTGGCCGGGCTGACCTGCACGATCATCGGCGGGTTGGTGGTGGCTGCCGCCAACGGTGGCCCCGGCACCGGCTACGGAATAGTAGGAGGTTTCCTGGACCTGGTGATTGGAGCGATCGCCATGGTCCTCGGCGGGCTGGCCCTGGCCCGCTCCCGCCGCAACGTCTCATGAGCTGACCGCATCGAATCCGATTCGTAGCAAACGGGGCCCGAGGTTGCGATCGGGGCATTGGTCCCGTTTCCACCAACAGATCGACCGAGTTGGTGAAACGATGGTGGGCGTGAGAACCGCAAAATCTGCTACGCCTGCTATCTCGCCGCTCTCCGGCGAGCCGATCAAACGTGCCGATGCGGAGCGGCTCGCGGGAGTGCTGAAGGCATTCGCCGACCCGGCCCGACTCCGGCTGCTCAGTCTGATCCAGTCCGCTCCGAACGGCGAGGCGTCCGTCAGTGACCTCACCGCGCCGCTTGGTCTCTCCCAGCCGACCGTGAGTCATCACCTTCGGATCCTCACCGAGGCCGGCCTGCTCGAACGCGAGAAGCGCGGCGTCTGGGCGTACTACCGCCTGGTGCCGTCCGCGATCGCAGCGATCGCCGAGCTGTTGACGCCGCCCCGCAAACGGGCGACGAAGCGGGCACGCTGAGCGGCGCTGTCGAGGACCGCGCCGTCGTAGCAGGGCTGGCAGGATGGTCCCGCCCCTCGCCTCGTGCGTCATCCCGCGCGCCGGCGACGTGAAGCAGGTTGGCTGAGCCGGCGCCGTCCCCCGTGGCGGCGCAGGCTCAGCCCAACCTGCTCGGGTCCAGGCAGCGGCGCGTGACCGTCTCAGCGCTGCTCAGGACGCGCTCGGACCGGAAGGATCCGGGCGGGTGGCTGGCGGCCCCAGGAGGGCGACCTCGCGTAGCCGGCGGCGCTGCCCGCCCGCTACCGCGACCTCGACGATGATCAGCGTGAGGCAGATCGCGGTGAGGGTGGTCAGCACCCCCAGCGCCGGCATCGATCTGATGATCGGGGCCAGCCCGACGAGCAACCCCACGGCGGCCAGCCGGGGCGAGACGATCGTGGCCACCAGTCGCGTCACTCGCAACTGGAAGCCGACCTGGGCGAGCAGAAAGAGCACAACGCCGCCGTAGAGGGTGTAGAGGGTGACGCCGGGCAACGGCGTTTCCGGACGGTAGCTCTCAGGTGACCCGTAGCCCAGCTCCTTCTTCAGCCCGAGGGAGAGGATGATGATGCCGACGATCATCGGCAGGTGCAGAAAGGTGTAGGCGTCTCGGGCGAGCTGGGGCCGATGTTCGGGCGGGCAGCGCTGCAGAGACTGCTCACCGGCAATCGCCACGACGTCGAAGTAGATCCAGGCAAGGGCCGCGGTGAGGGCGACGCCGAGCAGGGCGGAGAACAGCAGCGGCCAGGACGCGGGAAGGCGGGAACCGGCCAGACCGACCGAGATGATCGATTCGCCGAGGGCAATGACGATGATCAGCGAGTGTCGTTCCGCCCAGTGCACGGGGGAGAAGATTCGTCGTTGGGGTAGTGGCAGACCGATTCCGACCAGGTAGTCGATCACGACGGCGAGGACCCAGAGCCCGATCTGGGCGAGGCTGATCTGCTCGGGACGATCGAAGATCCGCTGCGGTACGAACGCGGCGGCGAGGATGAGACCGGGCCCGGCGAGCGCTGACGCCCCGAGCCCCACCACCGGAAGGCCTCGCACCGCCGGCAGGCTGTACCAGCGCAACGCCAGCAGCAGCACTCGCACGACGAGGTAGCACACAGCGAACACCGACGGCCCGTTCAAGCCGCCGGAGCGGTCGGTGAACGCCTCGGGGGCAGCCACCGCGAGCAGGAACAGCACTGCCATCAACGTGAGGAAGCCGACCTGCACCACGCCGAGATCGACCCGCACCCGGGTGGTGAGCCAGGCGGAGATCGACCAGGCAGACCAGAGCACGGCCAGCACGAGCACCCCGTGTACCACACCTTCGCCGGTGAAGTCGTTGGCCATCAGGGTCGTGACCTGGATGAACGCGAAGACGAAGACCAGGTCGAAGATGAGTTCGGTGGTGGAGACGCGGGTGCCTTCCGCTACTCGCCACACCCCTCGCGGCATCCGGTCCGGTTGCATTGGATCTACCTGCCTCGGCACATGGCCAGTCTGGCAAGCAGCGCGCCCGCCACACGACGTTTTCCGCGACGGGCGCACCTGGCGGCGCACCCGATCCGGGCCGGCTGGTCGACGAGTACCAACTGCCCGACTCGGCAACGCCGCGTCCGGTTGCCGCCAGACGCAACCGCTTCGGCGAACCAGACTCAGCCCGTGTCGAACACGAATCCAGGTACGACCAGCGGCCCAGTAGGGTTTGAGCACTGGTACGACTTCATCGAGGGCGGGCCAGTGCACCGAGCGCTGCTGCCGTTTCCTTCGGCTGCGCCCGCCCCGTTCGAAGTCGCTCGCTGGTCAGTTGCCCCGAAGACGTCCAACGACCTTGATGTGCACCGGTCGCGCGAGGTGTGGATCATCGTTTCCGGATCCGGCACCTTGACGTGGGGGGCGAACCAGACGGCAGTTCTGCGCGCCGGGGACATTGCGGCGTTCGAGAGCAAGGTGCCGCACCAGATTCACAACGACGGACCGGATCCGCTCCTCGCCATCTCCCTCTACTGGCTGCAAGAAGGCGATTGACGCGCGTCCGGGGGTAAGCGTTCGCTGGAGAACTCGTGCCACGGGCGACGGCGCGTCCCTCGCCACCGCTGTGTCGGGGCTGTGCCCGGCCGATGATTCTGGGACGCTGAGCTACCTACCGTCACCACCAGGCTCGAAGGGAAAACCACGATGGCAAAAATCATCTCCACGCTGTTCATCTCGGCCGACGGTGTGGCCGAGATCGACCCCGAATGGCACTTTCCGTACTTCGACGAGAACATGGGACGCGCCGTCGGCGAGGACTACGACACCGCTGACGTGCTGCTCATCGGCCGCGAGACCTACGAGAGTTTCGCCGGGGCCTGGCCCGGGCGCGAGGCCGCGGGTGGGGACGACGCGCCGTTCGCCAAGCAACTCGGAGACGTACGCAAGGTGGTCGTCTCGCGCCAGCCGTTGGAGTTCTCCTGGCGCAACTCCGAGCTGATCAAGGGCGATCTCCTCGATGCTGTCACCTCGCTCAAGGCCGATGCCGGCATCCGGGGCATCCTCATCCCCGGATCGATCTCCGTGGTGCAGCAACTGCTCGCCGCCGGGCTGATCGATGAGCTGCGCCTACTGGTGCATCCCGTGGCGGCGCGTAAGGGCCGCAAGCTGTTCGACGACGGCGACTCGCCGTACCACCTGAAAGTGACCGCGACGGAGGCGTTTCCGACGGGCGTGATCCGCGTGATCTACTCGCCGACGGAGGCACCCACCAAGGCCGGCTACGACGAGGTCAAGGACCACGTACCCGGCGAGAAGTAGTGGCCTTCTCGCACGGATCGCCGCAGCCGCGGACCGGCGTCCGGAATGACGGGATAGCGCTTGGCGGTGGAGGTCAGGAGCAGTCCCGGCAGACCTCCCGGCGGTCGGGCTGTGCGACGAGCTGACTGCGGTGGTGCACCAGGAAGCAGCGCGGGCATCGAAACTCGTCCGGCTGCATCGGTACGACAGCCACGGTCAACTCCTCGCCGGAGAGGTCCGCGCCGGGCAACTCGAAGCTCTCGGCAGCCTCGGCCTCGTCGAGGTCGAGGCTCGCTGCCTGCGACGCCGCGCCGCGCGCCTTGAGTTCCTCCAGGCTGTCGTCTTCGACCTCGACAGCGGGTCGGCGCGGTGCGTCGTAATCGGTTGGCTTGCTCATCGTGACGGCCTCTCCCGCTTATGTGTTTGCACGACCGTAGACCGCGGGGGGCGTGTCGTGTTGCTCGAAAGAGCAGTGGATGAACCTTCAGCCGCTTCGGCGGTTACCCCATTGGCGCGGGTTCTGGACCGAACGCCGGCCGCCGAGGATCTGACCTTTTCCATACGGTTGCGGCGAGGTGACCTTGCCTTTTGCGCGCCGGGCAGCCCGATTCGCGTACCCGGCAGGCTCGTCGGTCTCGGCCGTGGTTGGCGTGTCGGCATCCTCGGCGTGCGCATCTTGATCGGGCTCGAGCTCCGGCATCGACATCTCCCTAGATTGGTGGGCCGCCCTGCGGACCATCGCCAGCCTGCGGACGCCGGCCTGCTCGACGCCGGTGTGGGCGCTTGACGGTACCGCAACACCGAGCCCGTCCGACCGACGGTCCGCAGGTCTCGCGTGCAGCACCGCCATCGGATCTGCGGCCGCCGATACGTGAGCGGAAGGCCCGCAGGCAGCCGCCGCTCTGCCGGGCGGTCTCAGCTGGCCGGGCCACCGGCATGCGCACCCGGCTCGTCAGCGAAGAAGAAAGGCGCCGGTAAGAATCCCCGCCCTGGGCGCACTACCTGGTGACGAGACGCCTTCATGGCGAAGGAGAAGGAGCCAGTGACGCATGCCGAACCAGACGAACGGTTCACCGTCCTCTATCACACACACCACCCTCGGGTGTACGCGTACGCGGTGAGCCGGGCGGGTCGCAAGCTCGCTGACGACGTGGTCGGGGACACCTTCCTGGTGGCCTGGCGCAAGCTTGACGACGTACCTGCCGTACCGCTGCCGTGGTTGCTGGGCGTGGCCCGCAACGTGATCCGCGAGCGCTTCCGTGACGACGTCCGGCAGGCGAGCCTCGCCGCGGAGCTGCGCGCGTGGGTCGTGGAGGCGGACGGCGACGTCGCCGACGGCGTCGTGGAACGCGCGACGATGCTGGCCGCGCTCGCGGGCCTAGGCGAGGACGACCGGGAGGCGTTGACGCTGACGGCCTGGCAGGGCCTGTCCGCCAAGGCCGCCGCCCGCGTCGTCGGCTGCTCGACCGCGACCTTCTTCGTGCGCCTGCACCGGGCCCGAAGACGCCTGGAACAGGCCATGTCCGACGCCGCCGCGGTGGATCGTCACCGCCCCGTCCGTACCGTGGAACAGGAGTAAACCCGATGAGTCACCGTGGCACCCTGTCGGCGCTGGCCGACGCCCGCCCCCGCAGCCTCGACCCCTCCGGCCAGCCGGATCCCACCCTGATCATGGCGCATTCCCGGCCGGAATCCACCACCCGCACCGCGCGGCGGCCGGTGGGCCGGCTCGTGCTCGCGGGCGCGCTGCCTGCCGTGGCGCTCGCCGCGACGGGCGCCATCCTGCTGAACAACGCCTCCGGGCCCGGGGCCTCCCCGGCGCAGCCGGCGGTCTCGTCGCCCGCCCCGGCCGACGCCGGCGGCCTGCTGCTGGTCGCCGCCGAACGCAGTGAATCCGCGCCGGCCACCGCCGGCCGCTACTGGGTGGTGCGGGCCGAGCACGGCGAAGGCGCCCGACGCGCGCAGGACGAGCTGTGGTTGGCCACCACGCCGGGCCTGCCCTCAGCCGCGTACGTCCGGGCCGCCGACGGTGGTTCGTGGACCTCCCGGCCGATGCAGGGCCACCCCGGGGAGAACAACGTCCTGCTCGCCGGGCAGCCCAGGTCCGCGCGGGAACTGGCCGCGCTGCCGGCCAGCCCCGCGAAGCTCAAGGACAAACTGCTCACCTGGTACGCCGACACCGGCGCCGCCGAGGGACGCGACCGTTTCCTGTTCCACTCCGGCGCAGCCCTCGTGCTCGACCTGCCGGTCTCCCCGCAGGTGCGCGCGGCGGCGTACCGGATGCTCGCCGCGATGCCCGGGGTGACGTCGCTGGGTCGGGTGACCGACCAGTTGGGCCGGCCCGGCGTGGCCGTGGCGGTGACCCACCAGGGCGACTTCGGCGCGGCGCAGACCCGCCTGATCGTCGACCCGGCGACCGGACAGGCACTGGCTCAGGAGACCTGGGTCGCGGACAGTCCGGCGAGCTGGACCGCGGTGATCGCCGCACGGTGGTCCGACGACGGTCTGCCGGAGGCGTCCGCACTGCGGTGACGGCATCGAGCGGGCATGAGGCGGTGTGGCCCCGACCGGGCCGCACCGCCTCGTCCGTTGACCGCCCGCCGTGCCCCAATGGCGCCAGCGGTCGACCACCCCGGTCTGCGCTGGGAGGTCACGCGCTCGCATCGCCGCAGATCACGGCGCCGGATCAGGGCCGACGCTCACCGCCCGGGCCGGCAGCACCGCGGTGATGCGCGACGGGGTCGCCCGCCTGATGCGACCGGCAACGGCGAGAGCTCCCGCGCGCACCCGTCGCGGCATCGGGATCGGCAGGTCGACCGGCCGCAGGTACAGCACCAGGGCCGCGAACATCGCCAGCCCGAAGCTCCACAGTCCCATGAGGACGGCGATGCCCAGGTGCAGTGCCAGCCCACCGGCCAGCAGCAGCGGCCACCGGCGGCGGGGCGCGAACAGGCCGAACACGAGCGCGAACTCCAGCGCCAGCGATCCCCACGTCAGTGCGGCGACCGCCGTTCCGTGGCTCAGGACGCCGATCAGCGCGTCCCGCATCCACAGCGGTGCGCCGAACATCGGGTCGGCGAGCCAGTAGTAGAGGGCCGTTCCATCACGCCATTCGGTGACGCCGAGCTTGGCCACGCAGGCGTGCAGGTAGATGCCGGCGACCTGGACGCGGATCAGCACCAGCGCGGTGACGGTCAGCAGCCGCGTCTCCCTGCGCCCCGTGTCGTCGGCTGGCGCAACCCAGTGCCAGCGGCGCCGGTCGGTGAGTGCCATCGGGAGCAGGAGCAGCGTGAGCACCTGGGTGACGTGGTCGCCGCCGTCCGGGATGCTGATCGACACGGGCACGCTGATCGACACCCACCAGTGCGGCAGTGCGGTGAGTCGCGGCCGCCAGCCGGACGCGACGACGACGAGCACCGCGACGGCCACGTACCGGGCGACACCCGGCTGATCGGGTGCCACGCAGAACAGGCTGATCCGCCCCAACCCTTCGCAGTACGGGGCGTCCGGCATGCCGGCCACCGGGGCGAACAACGCGCTCGGCGGGCTGAACACCAGCGTGCCCAACGTTCCGAGGGCGAGCAGGGTGCGCGCGAGACCGTACACGTTGGTCCAGGGTGCGTGCTCCGTCCACCGCAGGGCCGCGGCGCCGAGCCGGGTCAGCACGTGACCACCAGCCGTACCACCAACGCCGGCATGTCGATCGCGCGGTCCGACCCGCTCCATGCCCATGGCACCGGCACCTGGCCGGCGAGGCCCACGTCTCCGCAGAGTGTCGGGTCCGGGCTGGGGTTGTCCATCGGGACGGGCGCAGCCCGTTCCAAACAGGCCGGTATGTCGCGGCGGCACTCCTGCCACTGCTCCGCCTTGAGTCGCGTGGTCATGGTGGCGATCTCGACTCCCTGGGTGCGGGAAGCGCGGTTGAACCCGAAGGCGTTGTGCGGCTGGGAGTGCGGCGCGCGCAGGCCGTTGCGCCACCGCCGGTCCGTGCCGCGTACGAATGCCAGCACGTCCCGCTCGCGCGGGTTGCGGGTGAACATTGCCCAGCCCTGCGGCAGGACCTGCCGCACCGGCGTACGGGCGGACTCCTCGAACGGCAGCGAGACCGCGTTGGCCGGCATCTGCGCGTGCACCACGAAGCCGGCCAGCGCCGCGCCCGCCACCAGCAGCGCGAGTGCCACGGCACCGAGCCGTCTCGTGGCCCGGGTCGCGTCCGGTTGTGTCATGTTGTCGTCCCTTCCGGAATGCCGGAGACGGAACGGGTCGGCACGGCTCCCGCGCGTCCCGACCCGTACCGCTGGGTCACAGGGTGCGGGCGACCGCGTCGACCCACTTCTCGGCGGACAGCGTGCGGACGGCGGAACTGCCGACGGGCGGGGCCAGCATCATGTACTGGATGTTGATCACCGAGATCCAGTTGATCACCAGGACCGCGATCGCCGTCGTGATGTTCACCGCGGTCTGTATGGTGACGGCGAGCATGACCGCGGCGCACTGGCCGCTGCCGGTGCCGTCCGCCATCTGCGCGCGGGCCTCGGTCTCGACGACCCGGGCGATCACGTCGCCCACGTCCTCGAGGCCCAACTGGATCTCGACGTGGTCACCGCTGCGCATCGCGGTGGCGAACCGGTCGACGAACCCGGGATCCACCTTCTCCCCGTCGGCCAGCAGCCGGTCGATGGCCGCGACGTTCTCCGGCGTCGCCGGTACCGACGTCAGGGCCAGGTCCGGATGCTTCTGAGCGACCGGCCCGACCCCGAACACCAATCCCTTGAGCAGCGTTGCGGAGTCGGCGGGCTTTGCCGCGACCGTGACGATCGCGGCCGCAGGCCGCTGCGCCGCAGCCGTCGACGGCCCGACGGCCACCATGGAGCCGGCTGCGGTGACGGACAGCACCACCCCGGCGGCCACCCGCCGCCGGCGGGACCTTCCCCGTCTCTTCTCCATCGTTACCTCCCGATCTCTTGCAGGTGCACCGGACGGTAGATCGGCGCGCTGAACGGTCACTGGTCGCGGCTGAACAATCACTTGGTGCCGACTGACGATGCGGCGACGATTGATGCCTACGACTTGACGACGCTTACTTGCATCGATGGATCACGCGGCACTAGGCTCCGCGGTGTCGCGCGTCGGAGGTCCTGGTGCTGGTGGTGCAAGTCCTCGGACAGGTCCGGGTCTGGCACGGCACCGACGAGATTCCGCTCGGCCCACCCGGCCGGCGTGCAGTCCTGGGGCTCCTGGTGCTGGCCGGTGGCCGCCCGGTCACCCGCGCCGAACTGGTCGACGCGTTGTGGGGTGACGCTCCGCCGACCTCGTCCGCCAATGTGGTGCAGTCGCACGTCATGCACCTGCGGCGGGCACTGGAGCCGACCCGGAGCGCACGCTCGCCCAGCCGTCGCATCTGCACCGTCGGCGACGGGTACCGGCTGGTCACCGACGATGCCAGCGTCGACCTGACAGACTTCCGGGACCTGGTCGCGGCGGCCGACCGGGCCGAGCAGCGCCAGCATCAAGCGGAGGCCGCCACCCTGCTCGGCGACGCGCTCGGGCTGTGGCGCGGTCCGGCCCTGGCCGACGTACCAGCACTGGCACAGCACCGTTGGGTGGTCGGTGTCGGACTGGACCGCCGGCGTGCGTTGGCGCGGTACGTCGACGCGATGGTCAGCATCGGCCGTGGCGCCGGGGTCGTGAGTGCGGCGGTGGCCGACGCTGCGGAGCACCCGCTCGACGAGTCCGCCCAGGCCCGGCTCGTCCGCGTCTACCGATCGATGGGCCAGCGCGATCAGGCCCTCGCGGTCTACCACCGGGCACGGCAGCGCCTCGCCGAGGAACTGGGCGTCGCCCCCGGCCCCGGCCTCGCCGCCGCGCTGAGCGAACTGCTGCGCGACGAACCCGATTCGCCCCTGCCGCAGCCGCACCAGGAGCCGCCGCTGGTGGTGCCACCTCGAGACGGAGGAGGAAGACCGCGGCAGCTGCCCGCCGAGGTACCCGCCTTCGTCGGGCGCGGCGCCGAACTCGATCACCTCGACCGGTTGCGGGCCGGTGCGGGAGAGCCCGGGGATAGGCCGGTGACCGTGGTGATCTGCGGCGCGGCCGGCGTCGGCAAGACGGCGTTCGCGCTGCGGTGGGCACATCGGGCCCGCGACCGGTTTCCCGACGGTCAGCTCTATCTGGACCTGCGCGGCTACGGGACGGGAACGCCGCTGTCCGCGCCGGACGCGCTGGGGTACCTGTGCGTCGCGTTGGGCCGGGCCGAGGCCGAGCTTCCCGCCGACCCGGCCAAACGGGCGGCGCTGTTCCGCACCGAGTCGGCGGGTCGCCGCCTGTTCATCCTGCTCGACAATGCCGCGAACGCCGACCAGATCCGGCCGCTGCTGCCGGGCAGCGGGCCGAGCATGGTGGTGGTGACCAGCCGTGACCACCTCGGCGGGCTGGTCGCGTTGGACGGCGCGAGCCGGGTCGAGCTGGCGCCGCTGCCGACCGCCGACGCGATCGCGTTGCTGCTGAGCCTGATCGGCGGGCGAGTCGCCGACGATCCCGACAGCGCCGGAACGCTCGTCGAGCAGTGCGCGCGCCTACCGCTGGCACTGCGGGTCGCGGCCGAACTCGCCGCCTCCTGGCCGGCGGAGAGCTTGGCCAGCATCGTCGGAAAACTGGCCGACCGGCACGCGCGACTGGAGCTTCTCGATGCCGGCGGCGACACCAACGCCGCCGTCCGTGACGTGCTCTCCTGGTCGTTGCAACACGTGGACGGCGTGGTGGCGCTCGCGTTTCGGCGGCTCGCGCTGCACCCGGGTCCCGAGTTCGACGCCGCGACGGTAGCCGCACTGTCCGAACTGGACGCACGTACGGCGGGTCGCGCGCTCGCGGTGCTCGCCCGTGGTCACCTCATCGAGCCGCGCCGGACCGGACGATTCCGGATGCACGACCTGACGCGCGCGTACGCCGAGGAGATGTCCCGCCAACTCGACCCGCCGGCGGCCCGCGCGGCGGCGACCGAACGCCTGCTCGACCACTACCTCGGCGGGGTCTGCCGGGCCCGCGCGGTGCTGTACCCGACCTGGCACGGTTACCTGCCCGGGCCGTCCACGGCCCGGGCGCCATCCGCCCCGGACCTGCCGGATGCCGCCGCCGCAGTCGCGTGGCTGGACCGCGAGCAGGCAAACCTCAGCGCGCTGTGCGCCCACGCCGCGCGCAACGGGTGGCCGCGACAGGCGATCGGGATCGCCGCGAACCTGCAACGGCACTTCGAGGGTGGCAGGTACCGGGACGGGCTCACGATCCACTCGTTCGCCCTGGCGGCCGCGCGCGAACTCGGGGACGACACCGCCGTCGCGCACCTGCGCACTCATATCGGGGAGATTCACCGGCTGCTCGGCCACTACGACGTGGCCGTCGTCCACCTGCGCGAGGCGCTGTCCGGGCACCGCCGCACCAACGACGTACACGGTCAGGCGCGGGCGCTGTCGGCGTTGGGGGTCGTCGCCGAGCGGCTCGGCGACCACACCGAGTCGATCCGCAACCACCAGGACGCACTCGCCCTGTACCGCCGCTGCCGTGACCGGCGCGGTGAGGCGGGTGTTCTGGTCAATCTGGGCAACGCCTACAGCGGGCAGGACGATCCGAAGCGCGCGGCGGACGCGTTCGAGCAGGCACACGCGATCTTCCGCGACCTGACCGAGCCGACCGGGCAGGCCGCCGCCTTGTCGAATCTGGGCGACGTGCTCCTGACGCTGGGTGAGTACACCCGCGCCGCCGAGCGGCTCACCGAGGCGTTGCCGCTTTTCCAGTCCGCCGGGCACCGCAACGGCGAAGCGGTGGTCCGTGCGAACCTCGCACAGTTGAAGCTGCGGTTGGGCACTCCCGACGCCGCCCTGGACGAGCTCGACACGGCGCTGCGGATCTTCGAGGAAACCGGCCACCGCTACGGCGAGGCCAGTGCGCGCAACGGTATGGGCGAGGCCCTGCGCGCCCTCGGACGGTACCCGGAAGCGCTTGCCGCGCACCGGGCCGCACTGGCCATCGCCACCGATACCCAGGACCACGACGAGCATCGTCGCGCGCTGACCGCTCTGGAAACGCTGCGCGAGCATGGCGTACGCGCCACGGCCTCGCGCCCGTAGTGCCTCACCTGCCCCAGGGATTCGCCGGGCGGCGAGGGTAGGACAGTCCACGAGGGCGTCTGGCTCAGCCGCTACCACTACTACTTCAGCGGTCGGAGAGAGTCCGTCGCCGGGCACGGCTCTCGAATCATGGCGGGCAGGTCGTCCAGGGCGGCGAAAGCCGGGCCGCACCAGCTGGGGTCGGTGTCGTTGTGCTCCGTGGTCCGGAAGACGGTCATACCGACCGCTGCCGCCCCGGCCAGCTCACCGTCTGCGCCGTCGCCAACAAAGATGCATTCCGGCGGCTCAACGCCCAGGCGTTCAGCAGCAACGTGATAGATCGCCGGATCCGGCTTGGCCAACCCGACGTCGCCGGAGGCACTCCGATCATGACCGCCATCTCGCCGACCACCCGGTCACGCTCCTCGTCGGCACCCCGAATCAGGGTATAGAAGAGATCGAAGATCACTGGGCGCGACATGTGAGCATCCTATGGAGATCGCCACCGCGGTCGCCCTGCTTCCCATCCCATCTGCGCGTACTCGGCTTCGCGCTACCGCGACCCCAGGGCCTCCGAGACGTTCGTCGGCCCTCCGCGCATCCGGAAGACCAACGACGCGCGCTCATGCCGCTGATCGCGTGCCTCGGCAAGGAGTGCTGGCAATGACTGTTGGCTTCAGACGCGGCCGGGCAGCACAATGCGACAGTGCCAGTTTCCTCTGAACCACTCGGTTACCGGCTTATCACCGGACCCGATGACGCCGAGTTCTGCGCCCGCGTCAGTGGCCTTCTCGACCAGGGCTACCAGCTGTACGGGTCGCCAGCGCTGACCTTCAACGGGGAACGCGTCATCGCCGCTCAAGCGTTGATCCTGCCAGATTCCGCTGGTCCCGAGTCGTTCGAGGACGGGCACAGGTAGCGACCGCTCCTGCCGCAGACATCGTGCGCTCGTGACGAGCCCCTGCTTCTGCGTCGACTCCCGTCGGTGGTGTCTTGAACCCTTCCGGCGCTGAGGATGGTGGGTCACGGCCGGCTGTCTCTAGGATTCTGCCGAGCGAGGGAGGCGGGGCGCAGGTGCCGTTCACGGGGAGTCACATCGCGGCTGTGCTGCCGTTGACGCGGTCAGCGCGGCTGGTGCCATCGGCCCTGGTGATCGGGAGCATGGCTCCTGATTTTCCCTACTATCTGCCGCTGCCGCTGCCGGTGACGGCGACCCTGACCCACTCGCTCGTCGGCGTCCTCAGCGTCGACGTGGTGCTGGGTGTCGGGGCGATGATCCTCTGGCACGAGCTGCTGGCCCGCTTTCTGACCGCCATCTCACCAACCCGGCTGCGCGAACGCCTACCTTCGCCCAGACGTCGGCGTCAATGGTCGGCCGGTCATACGGCGATGCTGATCGTTTCCCTGGTGATCGGTGCGCTCACGCACGTGCTGTGGGACTCGTTCACGCACAACGGGATGTGGGGCGCCGCCCACATCGGCTGGTTGGCTGAATCGCACCTCGGCACGCCGGGCTATCGCTGGATACAGCGCGCGAGCACCGTCGTCGGCGCCGCCGTGATCATGGTCTGGCTGCTCCGATGGTGGCGCAGGCAGTCGCCCGTGCCCGAGCAACGGCCGCCCGCCAATCAGGTACTCGTGGTGGCCGCCTGGCTGGCCATCGGGCTCGCCGCCGCCAGCGGTGTCGCCCTGGCCGCCGCCGAGGACGTGACACCTCAGCGAATGGTGTTCCTAGCCGTCACCCAGGCCTGCGGTGCCGGTTCAACGGTCGCGATCGTCCTCGCCGCCTGCTACGCCGTCCTGGCCCGGCACGACCAACGGCCCGATGCTCGACCGGCGGCATCCGCCCCGGTTCCACAGCCAAGGCAGGCACATCGATCGTCAGCTGGCCGAACGTCAACTCCGGCAGGGCATCCACCCGGAACATCCTCGCGTGGCGCGGGACGCACCACCGATCCATCGGCCGCCGCCACGCCCGACGCTACCGATCCACACGCCTGACAAACCGTTACCTTCCAGTGCGCTTTGGTGAGCACACGATCGATAGTCCTGCCTTGCGGCGGGACGGTCCCGGTCTGACCCGCTGATGCGGTGCCGGGTTCACGTTTCGCGGCCACCTGCCCGCGTACGCGGGTCTTCTGGTCGGCTCCACGTGCTGCCACCGGGCCACTCCCGGCGGTGTCGAACTGCGCCGCCAGGGCGGCCAGGTTCAGTGCGGCGTTGCGGTCCCGGTCGATGACCAGACCGCACACCTCACAGGCGAACTCACGCTCGTGCAGGGCGAGCTTGGTTTTCACCGCGCCGCAGCCCGAGCAGGTCTTCGAGGACGGATACCAGCGGTCGGCCACGAGGAGCCCTGCGCCGTTCCAGGTGGCCTTGTACGCCAACTGGCGGCGGATCTCGGCGAATCCGGCGTCAGCGATGTGCCGGGCGAGCTTGCGGTTGGCGAGCATGCCGGTCACGTTCAGGTCTTCGACCACGATCGTGCCGTACGTCGTGGCGAGTCGGGTGGTGAGCTTGTGCAGGCCGTCACGACGTAGGTTCGCCACCCGGGCGTGCGCGCGGCCGAGCCGGGCCGCTGCCCGCTCCCATCGCTTCGACGCGCGTTGGCCGGTGCTCCGGTCTGGGCCGGCCTTGCGAGACAGCGCCCGGCCGAGTGCCCGCATGCGCCGCTGCCCGGCCACGAGGTGGCGCGGGTTGCCGACCATCTCTCCGGTTGACAGCACAGCGAGGTGCTTGATCCCGACGTCGACACCGACCACCGCGCCCGGCCGTGCCGGGCCGCGTTCGGCGCGTTCGACCTCGACGGTGAACGACACGTGCCAGCGCCCGCCGTCGCGTCGCACCGTGGCGGACATGATCCGCGCCGCGCCTGCTTCGAGGCGACGACCGAGTTTGCGTGCTGACTCGTGCAGCTTCAACCGCCCCAGCCGCGGCAGGACGACGTGCATCCGGTCGGGCTCGACGCGGATCGCGCCGGTGGTGAACCGCACCGATGCTGTGGTGCGGCGGCGGGACTTGAACCGAGGAAACCCAACCGGCCGTCCGGCGCGTTTCCCCGTGCGGGAATCGGCCCAGTTCTTCAAGCCGCGCGCGAGGGCGTCGAGGCCGGTGTTGAACGCCTCCTTGGACACCTCAGCCCACCACGGCGCAACGTCGGGCTTGGCGGCGTTCCACGCCTTGCGCAGGCCCGCGAGGGACCACGACAGCGACGGTGTCAGTCGCTCGTCCGGCACGCCGTACGAGCGCTCGGCCGTGCGCTGGTCCATCACAGCTTTGACCTTCGCGAGCGCCCAGTTGTGCGCGACCCGGGCGGCCCCGGCGTGCGCCAGGACGTCCCGCTCCTGGCCCGCGGTGAGATCGAGCGCAAATCGGTACGCCTGGACCGTCTTCACGCCAAACCCTCAATCTTCTCGCGATGTCCGCTGAGCGCCGAACCGACCTCGGTCACCACCCGCGACACGACAAGATGCTGCCCGGTAGCCCAGGTGGTGACCCGGGCAACCTGCCAGTCCAGGTCGGGTTTCTGATCAGCCGACGACACCCGGGCGTACACCACGGTCTGCCCGGTATCGATGGCCACGCCGGTCAGCGGTTCACCGACCATAACCAGCCGGCCAAGCCGGTACGCGGGAACAGGCAGCCTCCCGGACTCGTATCGCCGACGCGCGGTCACGTACGAGATACCCGTGGCCACTGCCCACTCCTTCAGATTCACGATGCCAACTACAGCCCACTATTGAGCACTATTGACGACCGACACGCCAGCAGTTGTCACCCCCTCACACGCCGACGACGCCCTTCGAAGGCGTCTTCGCGGGCGAGCCTGGTGGTCAGCCCGAGGTGCTCGACACGGAGCGCCCTACCCGGCATCACCGGGGCGAGCTCTCGATTTCCTCGCGCTCCGCCCTGGTCTGTCGTGCGGGGGCGATGCGCTGTGCTCGGTACACGAACGCGGTGACCGCAGCGATGAACACCAGGAGCCCGATCCAGACCATGGTGCGCGTGACGTTGAGTCCGGCGCCGCCGACGCCGAGAGTGCGCCCGCCGTCACGCCCACTGGCGGCCACGGCGAGCACCATGACGATGGTCGCCGCGGCGCAACTGCGGGCCACGGCGCGTCCCAACAGGTCGAGCCTGCGCTGTCCGGGTCGGCGCGCCGGTGCCAGCAGCCTGGTCAGCAGCAGTGCGGCGACGGGCAGTTGGAGCAGCCAGACGCTAGTGCGGAACCAGCCGTCGTACCACACGTTCGTGCCGTACAGCAGGGTGTGCCAGACGCTGAGGACGTACACCACCAGGATCGAGGCGTGCAGCACCCGCCAGGTCCGCGCGCCGATCGACCTGCGCGCATAGAAGGCGAGGCCGAGCGGGATGGCCAGGTAGAAGGCGAGCAGCCCGATGAAGATGGCGACCTTTCCCGTGCCGCTGGCATACGCCCCCGGGACGAACGTGTCGACGAAGGCACTCCAGGTCCGCCCGCCCCAGCCGCGTCGGTCCTCGTTCTCGCGGACGAATTCGGCGAACAGCCAGAACGCGTGGCCGAACATCAGCGCGATGGTGGTGAGGCTGGTGGTCCGGTGCCACTTCTCGATCCGGGCGACGGAGACCGGCAGCCAGCCGAGGCGACGGCTGGAGCGGAGCAGCCCCAGCATCACTGTGATCCACGCCCACAGCAAGGCCGACCACCCGAACGCCTCGCACATCCAGTACATCCAGTACCTGTCGGCGTCAGCCAGCATCGGCATCACCTGCAGCGTCATGGACACACCGGAATCGATGCGCCGGTAGAGCCAGACGAAGATGACCAGGGTGATCACGAGCGCCGCGGTGGCGTCGGCCAGGGCGGCGCGAAGGTCCTGACGGAACGCGAGGAAGTCGAACCACTGTGGTTGGCAAATCTTTTGGACGTCGGACACCAAAGCCTCCTCAACGACCGACATCGATCTTCCGGGCGAGGCTAACAAAAGATCACCGACAATCACAGTGAGCGATGCCCGGCGGCTCAAGGGGGCCGTCGGTGACCGGCCAGCGGTGGCGTACGCGATCTATGCTTCCGCCGTGGGCCGTCGCCCTACCTGGCGCCGGCGCGACGGCGGGGGAGGCCGGGCCGATGGGAATATCGACACTGGTCGTATCGCTGACCCGGCCGGGCGCGTACAGAGCAATCGGGGCGGCGGTGGCGGCTGCGCCGCACGACGCGGTGATCGTGGTGGAGCCGGGTCATTACGACGGCCAGGTCGCGGTGTGGGCGAAGGCAGTCACCATCCGGGCGGCCCTACCGACTGGGCCACCAGTGGTGGTGGAAAGCCGCGACGCCGCACCTGTGGTCTACTGCGAGGACGCGCAGGTCACGCTGCAGGGCCTCTTGTTACGCACGTGGAGTTCCGAGGCACCCGCCACCGTTTCGACGGTCCGTGGGACCTTGACCTTGGAGTCGTGCACCATCACCGGGCAGGCGGACTGCGCCGTGATCAGCGAACGGGGCACGGCGTACCTGCAAGGCTGTCACATCAGCGGAATGCGTCGCGGGGTGGCTTTCATCGATGCTGGCGGTGGTGTCGAGCACTGCCGGTTGTGGGACCTCGACGAGTACGCCGTGCTGTCTAAACGGGATAGCCATCCAACCGTGCGACACTGCCATGTCCAGGACGTCGGCCAGGGCTTCGAGGCGTTCGAGGGCGGCCGCGGCGCGGTGGAGGACTGCCAGTTCACCGGCGTACGGCAGGCAGCCGTGATGGCAAGCTCTCGTTCTCATCCCACGGTAAGACGTTGCCGTGTCTCTGGCGGCCGGGGCAGTGGGCTGACGTTCAGTGGGTCGGCCAGCGGGCAGGTCGAGGACTGCGAGCTGACGGATCTGGAGGGTTGCGGCGTTGAGGTTTCTGGCGGCGCGGAGCCGGACATCCGCCGCTGCCTCATCGACCGGGTGGGCCGCAACGGGATCCACATCAACGGCTCGCGCGGTACCTTCTCCGACTGCACCGTTACCGCCAGTCGGCTGCCTGCGGTCGCCGTGATCGACGGGGCGGCACCGCGAGTTGATGGCGCCGTGCTGCGAGGTGCGCAGGAGGACGCACTGCTGATCCGGGCCGCCGCCGGCCAGTATGCCAACCTCGAGATCTCGAACCCGGGCCGGTACGCCGTTGTGGTGCAGGGCGGTGGTCCGGTCTTTACGGACCTGACGGTCACGGGCGGCGAGGGCGGAATTGTACTCGACGGTGCCCTTGATGCGGACGTCCGGATCGTGGGTGCCACCGTACGGGGCGCATCGAAGGCCGGAATTGCCGCTGGGGGCCCCGGCCGGCTCGCCGGCACAGCGGTGCAACTGGCGGACGCGCTCGTGGGCCTGGTCGGGACCGAGACGACCTCGATCAGCCTTACCGACTCGACGATCTCCGGCACGGCAGCCGGGGTCATCGGGACGGGCCAGGCCAGTCTGCGCCTCGAACGCAGCACGGTCAGCGGCAGGGACGGGTCGGGGGTGGTGCTGCGGGAGCAGTCCCGGCTGGAGATGCGGACGGGCACCGTACGCGACTGCGGCAGCGACGGCGTGCAGGTGGAGACCGACGGCCCGGTACTGATTAATCAGTGCGAGTTCATCAACGTCACCGGCGAGCCAGTACGGGACGCGGACCGACCACTCGTGTCGGTCCGCGCCCCGCAATCGCCCGACGATTCCGACAAGCCGACCTCGATCGGCTCCGCAGCCAGCGGCGACGCCACCGGCCGCGACGGCGATCCAGATCGCCGCGACGCGGATCGCCCAGGAGGCGGTGCTGACGCCGGCGTCGACGCCATGCTGGCGGAACTGGATGCCATGATCGGCTTGGCGGCGGTCAAGCGTGAGGTGCGAACCCTGGTTCACCTGATCCGGGTGAGTGAGCAGCGGCGGAAGGCCAACCTGCCGGTGCTGCCGTTCAGCCGGCATCTCGTCTTCACCGGGCCGCCGGGCACCGGCAAGACGACCGTCGCACGCATCTATGGGCGGCTGCTCGCCCACCTCGGCATGCTGCCAAAAGGGCAGGTCGTCGAGGTAGCGCGGGTCGATCTGGTGGGTGAATACCTGGGCAGCACCGCGCTGAAAACCGCTGCGGTCTTCGAGCGGGCGCTCGGCGGCGTGCTCTTCGTGGACGAGGCCTACACGCTCGCCCGCCAGTTCGGCACCACCTCAGACTACGGCTTGGAAGCAATCGACACCCTGGTCAAGCTGATCGAGGACCGCCGCGACCAGGTAGTGGTGATTGTCGCCGGTTACCCCGCCGAGATGGAGCAGTTCCTGGCCACCAACCCCGGCCTCGCATCAAGGTTCACCAAGACCATCGAGTTCGTCGACTACACCCCCGATGAACTGCTCGCCATCGTCTCCGGGCTAGCCGGCCAGCACGGGTACGACCTGACGGAATCGACCGCCGTCGCCCTGCTGGACCGGCTCTGCGAGGCCGTCCGCGACCCCGACTTCGGCAACGGGCGCGGAGCACGGAAGCTGTTCGGTGCCATGATCGAACGGCAAGCTGGGCGGCTTGCCGATATACCGGCACCGACAACGGAGCAACTCCGGCTGCTGCTGCCGGTGGACATCCCGCCGACGGGCAACTGAACCCACTGCCTCCGGCAAGACGTCTCGAATGTCTCACAACCCCTCACACGCGGGTGGCTCTCCCCGCGCTTCGGGCAGGCTGGGCACTCCGTCCGGCAGGGTCCGTCCACGTCTGTGACCTCGAACGGCCGGCTGCCGACACCCTGGCAAACTTCCGCTATGCCGTCTGAACCGGAATCCTGGACGATCAGGCACTTCTCACAAGCGAACCCGGTCGGCCCCGGCCAGGACAGCGTCTCCGCGCTGCTCCGCCGCATCGCGGACAGCATCGATGAGCGGCCTGGTATCGAGGTCCAGGACGTCGTCCTGCACAGCGAGGTGACTGCCGACGGCGACTGGTGGTCGGCCACCGTCTACTTTCACGACCGGTCGGTTTAACGAAATCCGGTCAGGCTAGTGCCTCATTCGCCGCAGTTGTCGTACCTGTCCCGGCTGCCGAAAACCGCATCCCCCTTGTAGTACCGCACGTAACCTCTACGCAGCGGCCGGCCGCTCTGTACTTCACTGCGGCGTAGTACTTGTAGTCGCCATAGTCGGTAATGGAGCCCTCCACGGCGTAGATGGGTCGTCATCGCTACCGCGCCCTGGTCGCGCTGACTGTCGGTACTGGCCTGCGGTGGGGCGAGTGCACTCGTCCTCGCGGTGAGGGCTCACTCGGCGTTACTTACTTCTCCGCCTTGGCGGGTTATTGGAGCGCGCCATGGCGCGGCAAGCCAGCTCAGGATGTGTGGCGCAGGAGTGCTTCCACCGCCACCGGCCAGGCCCTCCGCGGCAGGCCCTGACCGATGCCGCGCAACGTGAGCAGTGCGGCGCCGGGGATCTCCTCGGCCAGCGCCACGCCGTTCCCGTACGGGAAGAACGGGTCCTCGTCGCCATGCACCACCAGCGTCGGCACGGCAATCTCGCCCAACCGCTCACGCCACCGGGGCCGGCAGTCGACAGCGGCGAACATGCTACCCAGGTGACTGGCACGCTGCGCCTTCGCCGTCCGTCCCGCCCGGTCGAAGACGAGCCCGGCACCGACGCGTGCGTCCGCCTCGTCGAATCCTCGCGTGCCTGACATCAGCCTTGCGGCTCCGGCCATGTAATCGATGACGCTGTCGCGATCGGTCCAGTCCGGCTCCGGACGGCCGAACATCTCCGCCATCATCTCCGGCGTGTGGTCGGGCAAATCGAGATCCACCGGACCAGGAGCGACGGGCCGGGTGGAAATCAGCGTCAGCGACGCAACCTGGTCAGGGTGGTCCAGCGCAAGCAGTTGCGCGACGAGGCCGCCGACGCCGAGCCCGACCACGTGCGTACCCCTCAGCTCCAGTGCCACCAGCAGCTCCGCCGCATCGGTCACCAGATCACGCAGGTCGTAGGCGGGCGCGTCAGGATCGACGAACGTCGACTGGCCCGCATCTCGCAGGTCATAACGCACCACATAGCGCCAACCAGCTGATCTCTCCCGATAGCAGGTTCGTCGCCGGTGGGCGGCCGACGCCCATCGCTCCCGGTTTTTCCTCGTCTCGCTGTGGACACGGAATAGACCAGCCGGGTCGCGAGATTTCATCGGCCCCGCCTGCGCAAGAAGCCGTTGCTTCGCCGCCTCCCGCTCGGCCGCCTGGAACTGCTCGCCCCGGCTCCCGGACGAAGAGTTCTCGCTCATGCCCCACCTCCGCTGGTAGGGGCGCGACGATGTGCCCTGGAAGGACCAACAGTGCCCGCCGCATCCCGCTGGCAGGGCGAGTGCACCAGGCGGGCGTCGTCCGACGTGCTGGGGATGCCCTCGGCGATCAGGTATTGCTTGGTGATCGCCTTGCGCGTGGTGCGATGCCACTGTTCCACAGGCGCCGCTGTCGCGGTCGCCGAAGACCCACCGGTCCTGGCTGGCGGGGTTGAACCGGCCGTAGTACCTGGAGCCCCTGCCGGCAGCTTCCTGAACCCGTCAGGTGCCGTTGCTGTCAGCGGTTGCTATCAGGTGTTGCGGACACCCGGCCGGTAGCTAGGGAAGCGGCTGTCGGCCTCAGTCGCCCCGAACGTGAACCGTGCGATCGAGTGGCTCGCCGCCGGTCCGAAATCCCGACCGGCCCAACGCCGTGTCCGTGTCTGCAAACCGCCACCGCCGCGCCTGAACGATGCCAGCATGCACCCACTCCTCCCGTACGATCGGCCGGCGCAGCTGGGCTGCGAACCACACCGCTGTCGCCTCTGCGCACTCCTCGACAGATCCGGCAGCATCAAACGCAAAAGCCGTTCGCTCCTCCGGGAGGTGCAGAAGTTGGTTGTGGATTTCGTCGCCGCGTACTCGTCCCCCACCCAGATACGCCCCGAGGGTCAACAGAACCTCACTTTCGGCATCATCGACAACGTCCATCCAGGCCAGCAGCTCGTGGCCGTCTGCACCCCACGCGGCTACCTCTGCAACGTCGTCCGGGTCAGGCAGAAGGAGATACGTATTGACAGGGTCTGCCGGCCATGTCCTTGCCCGGCGACGCAATATCGCGACGAACTCGGCGAGAGGTGGAGCGAGCGGCCCGTCAAACTCGAACCAGTCAGCTACGTCCACGCGCGCACTGTAGCCGAGCAAGCAGCGCGGCAAGACAGGCGAAACCCGTGAGCGTAGGCCGACACCGGGCCAGGGCTGAACCGGGAAAGCATGGTCGACTTCGGCGCTCGACAGTGGCAGGCTCGCGCTGACCGCGTCGAACGGTTCGGTGACACCACCGCCACCGAGGGGCAGTCCACAGCGTTTCGGTCGTCGCCGCATCCGCACGCAGGCATTGTGATCGTCCAGCCCAGTACAGCAGAAAGGCCGAGAGCGACACGGCGGGGGCGTGCCGTAGGTCGTACGGTCGGCGACTCAGCGGGGAGCGCTGCTGTGCCGGTGTGAGCACCTTGCCCGCGCGTCTTCTTGGCGGCTCAGTGCATGATCTTGCGTTGGATGGATCGAGGCAGGCCGGCTGCCTGCTGCGCGACCTACGGCCCTTGCCTGGCGACCTGGCCGGGCAAGGGCCTGAAATCAATTCGAGCCCGCTCGCCTCGCCCGGTACGATCGCGAGCTTGTTCTCACTGCAGGGAGCCCATGAGATCCGCGTGCGGCGACCCCGGCAGTTCCCATGCTGAGAGTAGGTTTCGTCAATGGCATGCCGTATCAGTGAACTCGTGCTCAAGTGCCGCGACCCCGAGTTGCTGGCGCGGTTCTGGTGCGAGGTCCTGGACTTCGTAGAGCTCGATCGCGAAGAGGAGGGCTGCATCGAGATAGGCCCGCGCGAAGGGTTCGGTGGCCCCCAGCCGACGATCTTCCTCATCCGCACCGACGAGCCGAAAAATGGGCATGCCCGGCTGCACATCGACGTCAACCCCACCGACCGCGATCAGGACGCCGAGCTCGAGCGCCTCTTGGCCGCCGGGGCCAAACTCGTCGACATCGGTCAGCCTGCGGATGCGTCCTGGCACGTCCTCGCCGATCCAGAAGGCAACGAGTTCTGCCTGCTCAAGCGCCGCCTCGACCCACTCTGACGGCCCTCGCCAAAACGATCGAGGCAGCCGCCGCCCCGCACCCGCCGACGGCTGTGACGCACGGACGGACGCTGACGGTCCCGGCGGCGGGCTGCTCGGCTCGCCCCGGGTCTTTGGCGGTGGGGAAGCACCTGTCGGGGCGGTGTGCTCCGTGCTCAGATCAGCGGAGAGAGCGCGACAAACGGTCCCTCTCGTGGCGGAGAAGAACGGTGAGGCGAACCGGGTCAGGCGCCAGCTTCTTGTTGGCGCTGGTAATTCTCGTTTTGCCGGAGGGCTTCTTCGAGCTGGTCCTCGAGGATGATGATCCGGCAGGCGGCTTCCAGAGGGGTGCCTTGGTCGACCATCTCCCGAGCCCGGGCGGCGAGGCGCAACTGGTAGCGGGAGTAGCGGCGGTGCCCGCCAGCTGACCGGAACGGGGTGATCAGCTTCGCCTCGTCGAGCCGGCGCAGGAAATCCTGCGAGGCGCCGGCGATCTCCGCAGCGCGGCCCATCGTGTAGGCGGGGTAGTCGTCGTCGCCGAACATGTCATCGGGTTGGGCCATATACATCTCTCTCCATGACGAGGGCCCCGGCGCGAGAACGCCGGGGCCCAGGGTTTCGGGTCGAAAACACCATCTACCGACAGGTTCGTCGGGTTGTCGTATCCGCACCTGCCGCCGTCGGCGGTGTGGGGTGCGAGGATCGCATAAGCGTGACCGGAGACCACCTCTCGTTCGATGGAAACTGCGGTGTCCGCCCCAGAGTTGAAACTGCGTCCTGGCGGCGGGCGATCCAACGGTGTTCAGCCCTCCCTTTCCTCCGCTTCCGATACCTGTGGTGCTGTCGTGCTGCCCGCCGGTGTCGAAGCCCCACGCAACTCCATGGCCCCGCACACGTACGGCGAACTGTCCTGCCAGGCCGGGCGCTCAATCAGCATCGCCCCGCCTGCTTTGCCCTGACCTGGGACTACATCAGGGCTTACCTTCCACGTGCCTTGCTGCGTGCGGTGATGCGTACTTCCGCCGCTGTGCCGAGCGAGCCACGAAATGGGTCCGGGCCCTGCTTGACGCTCGGTCTGACTCGTCTGCGTTTTCCTCGGATCTCTTCTACCAACACCAGGAACACTAGCCAGTCGCGGCAAGAATGTCTAGCACGTTGGCCATAGATTTTCTCGGCGACGGTCCGAGCTTCCAGGATGGCGACGGTGGTTACCCACGGTGGTGACGCTCCGCATCACCGCAGACGTCGATGCCGGGATGTCACGCTCATCGCTGCGGCACGCCTCGCCCACATCACAACGAAGAGGTCACCGAGCAGGAAGCCCTGCTCAGAAGGTTGCCGGTGGGGTTCGCGTCTCAGCCCCCGGGATCCATGCCGACGCCACCACGACGGCACCCAGAGTCATCCGTCGATGCACCATGGCCCTCGTGAATGGCGTCAGCGGTTCCCCGGACGACAGCCGGCACCATCCAGACGGGAACGCCCGGCCGACGGCGTGAGCGAGCGGTGATTTGCCATAGTCAACGCGTGCCGTCACTTGCCACACCTGCACTGCCGCGCGGTTCGATGGCGGCGCTGGCGCAGCCTGAGATCCACGCGAACGACCTACTGCTTCGCCCCTGGCAGCCGTCGGATCGCCACGCTGTCGTGGCTGCCTACGCCGACCCGACCATCCAGCGCTGGCACTGCCGCTCGATGACCGCCGACGAGGCTGGCGACTGGATAGCTGCCTGGCCAGGCCGGTGGCGCAGTGAGACCGGTGCCGGGTGGGCCGTGCTCGTCGCGGGGTGCATCGTAGGGCAGATCAGCCTGCGCCGGGTCGACCTTGCCGAGGGCTTGGCCGAGGTGTCCTACTGGGCGCTGCCTGACGCGCGAGGTCGTCGCATCGCCCCACGCGCGTTGTGCACGGTCACTGCACCACCCTCCGGCTACACCGCGTCGAGCTGTCCCACTCGACGGAGAACGTGGCGTCCTGCCGTGTCGCGCAGTACGCCGGCTTCGCAACGGAGGGCACGAAACGCCGCGAGGGACGCCATGCCGACGGCTGGCACGACATGCACCTCCACTCCCGCCTCGACAGCGACCTGTGAGCGGAACGCTCGCTCATCGGCTACATCCGGACGCCGATGGCGAGCCGAGGTCACCTTCGGTGACGAACACCTCGCGGAAATGAGCGTGCGTCTTCAGCTTTCGCTAAGGAGCGTGGTGTCGGCAACCGATGGCGACCGTGGCTGCCCGCAAACGAACGCTCACGAGCCGCGGGTCTGCTCAGGGTGCCGCAGCCGGGCGGGATTGATGTTCGCCGTGCTGGCGGCGCGTTGGCCGGACAGCGTGACGGTCTGCTGCCGAGCAGCGGCGGCCATCGCCTCGGCGACTTGAATGGCGTTCTTGACGTGGCCGCGCCGGAGCAGGGCGGTGATCCGGTCGACGCCGGCGTGCCGGATCGCGGCCGGGGTCTGCCAGCACGCGAGGACCATCATCGGCCCCTTCCGGTTCAGGTCCACGGCCCGTTCCAGGGTTGGGCTGATCCCGGTGAGCAGCTCCTGCAACCGGAAGAGGGTGGCGACGCGCTGCCCGACCAGGTCGGCTCGGTAGCTCTTCAGGACGGTGAGTTCGGCGAGGAGCCGGTCGCAGGGTTCCAGGACGGGGATGTCGGGGCGCATGCAAATGGTCTGGGCGGCCGATGACCGCGTCGAACGCCGACTGCTCATCGAGCGGATCAGGCAGTTCCACCCCGGTCACCGACAAGCGCCACGCCGCAGCAGTGTGGCCCGGCCCCGCCGGTCGTCCACCTGGTCGCGTCGTGGCTTGAGCACGCTCGTCAGGTGAAGCTGCGCGTCTTCCGGAGCGCCGCTCATCGGCACCTCGTACGTCGCCACCCGCTCCAGCCAGTCGTGGGCCAGGTGGCCCCGGTCCGGATCGCCAACAAGGACCCGAGCGCCTTTCGCCACGACGCGGGCGAGGAACGGCAGCATCCGGGCCGCCACAGCCGGGTGGTAGAGCGCGTCACCGGCCAACACCACATCCATGCCGTCAACGTCGCCGTCAAGCAGGTCACTCGACGACAGGGCCAACTCGACGCCGTTGGCGTGGGCGTTGGCGTTGATTGCCGCGATCGAGTAGGGGTCGATGTCGTTGGCGGTGACTCCGGCGGCGCCGGCTATCGCCGCGGCGATAGCGACCAGTCCGGAGCCGGATGCGACGTCGAGGACATGGCGACCGGCCACGGTGTCCGGGTGATCGAGGATGTAACGCGCGAGACCCTGCCCGCCGGTCCAGGCCGACGCCCAGAACGGCGGCGGGAGGACGTGGCCCGCCTCGGCTTCGAGTCGTGCCCAGAGGACGATCGCGTCCTCTGCCATGACCAGCCGCACCTCCGGCACCAGCGGCACCGGGGCCAGCCGGAGCCGGTCGATGCTGCCGGTCCCGGCCGCGTACGCGGGGGCGGACAGCGCTTGCGACACCAGCGGTTCGAGGCCGGGCAGGACCGCGGTGTCGCAACGAACCGGCATTCGCCGGTCCGTGGTCTCAGCCACCGCCGTGGCGACGGGCGAAGCCTTGCCGCCACGGCTTGGCGGAGTCAACGTCAGACCAGGCGGATGTTGGCGGCCTGGAGGCCCTTCTGGCCCTGCTCGACGTCGAACTCGACCCGCTGGTTTTCTTCCAGGCTGCGGAACCCGCTCGATGAGATGGCCGAGAAGTGGGCGAAGACGTCAGCGCCGCCACCATCCTGCGAGATGAAGCCGAAGCCCTTGTCCGCGTTGAACCACTTGACTGTGCCGAATGCCATGTCTTCTCCTCTGAGTAACTGATGCAGTCACGTACCGGCCCTCGGTTGCCGCCCCTGCTGGTCCGGAAGAACCGGCAGAACAAAGCGCCCGGCGGGTTAGATACCCACCAGGCGCTGGCAAAGTATGCGACAAACCGAAGGTTGCAACCCGATGAGACTAGCACGGGCGCGCCGCGCGGTGGTGTCAGCGCCGACCGCGCCGGCTACCAACCCGCGTGCCGGAAGAGAACGCCGCCGCGCCCCGTGGCGCGGACGTGGTTTCCGCAGCACTCGCCCGACGACCTTCCGAGCCTCTCCCACGCGCTGCGCTGGCGGTCGATCCGCCCGCCGCCGTGCGCGGATCCGGGCGCCGCGTGGCGCTGTGGCCTCGTCCGTGATGCGGCGGCGTCATCGCTACGGGAGGCGCCACGAAGCGGCGCTCGCCCGGGGCGAGTTCGGTGAGCAGCGAGTCACCGGGCCCAAGCTGGGTGATGGTCGGGTTGATGCCGGCCTGGCGGGTGAGGTCGCGCACGTCGGTGACCTGGTCGTCGGTCATCAGGGTGACGACGGTGCCGCTCGCTCCGGCACGCGCGGTCCGCCCCGAGCGGTGCAGGTATGCCTTGGGTTCGGCGGGCGGGTCGGCGTGGATCACGAGAGCCACATCGTCGACGTGGATACCGCGCGCCGCGATGTCGGTCGCGACGAGCGTACGGGCGTCGCCGGCGGAGAACGCCGCCAGATTCCGGGTGCGCGCATTCTGCGCCAGGTTGCCGTGCAACTCCACGGCGGGCACGCCCGAGGCGACCAGTTGGCTGGTCAGCTTCTTGGCGCCCCGCTTGGTGCGGGTGAATACGAGCGTGCGCCCCGGGGCTGCCGCCAGGTCGATCAGGACGGGGAGCCGGTCAGCGTGACGCACCCGGAGCACGTGGTGGGTCATCGCGGCGACCGGGGACCTCGCCGAGTCGACGCTGTGGGTGACTGGGTTGGAGAGGTACCGCCGCACGAGGACGTCGACGCCCGCGTCGAGCGTCGCCGAGAACAGCAGCCGCTGGGAGCGGGGCGGTGTCTTGTCGAGGAGTCGCCGTACGACCGGCAGGAAGCCCAGGTCGGCCATGTGGTCCGCCTCGTCGAGCACCGTGACCTCGACGGCGTCGAGGATCGCGTGGCCGGTCGACACGTGGTCGGCGAGCCGGCCGGGACAGGCGATGAGGATATCGACCCCGGCACGCAGTGCACCGACCTGTGGCCGCGCGCTCACCCCACCGAAGATCGTCAGGGTCCGCAGCGACAGCGCGGTGGCCAGCGGTGCGATCGCCGCTTCAATCTGGGTCGCCAGCTCGCGGGTGGGCGCCAGGATGAGCGAGCGCGGGCGGTCGGGCAGCCGCGGAGACGTGGCGGCCGAGAGCCGGGCGAGGACCGGGAGAGCGAAGGCGTACGTCTTGCCCGATCCCGTCCTGCCACGACCCAGCACGTCGCGTCCGGCGAGTGCATCCGGGAGCGTCGCGGCCTGGATCGGGAATGGCGTGCTGATGCCCGCCTGCTCGAGCGCGGCGACCAGGCGGCCGGGCACGCCAAGGTCGGCGAAGGAGGTGGGTGTGACAAGGGGTGTCTGGCTGGGGCGGCGTGCCGCCATGGGAGTCTCCGAACGTGGAAGGGGTCGCCCTGCACGGCGCTGACCGATTGGTCGCGGCGCGTGGTGATCGACATCAGAGGCAGGCCGTGGTCGGAACCGGCGGACTGGTTGATCAATCTACCCGCACCCGGGCCCAGGCCGTACACGATGGCTTTTTGGGTTAGGGTTCGACGGGCCGAGCGAAACGGATCCACGCCCCCGGGCGAGCGGCCGGATCCGCCCCGCTCGTTTTCCGCACCCGGATTGCATGTGCGAGCGGGTAAGTCGCGCGTTGGCGCGTAAACTTGGAGCAGCTCTTGACTGATGTAACCGGGCATGACCCGAACTTGTTCCGTGAAGCACCGGGAGCAGATGCGGCTTTCGACCACGCACCTGCCGTCGACGTAAGTTCGGCTGCGATGACCCGCCTGCGCACCCCGTTCCGTGTCGAGGGTGACGCCGACCGGAAGCCGACGACTCGTTAGGCATCACGACGCAACGGAGCCCAGCCGGTAAGGGCTACCACGCGTGTCGGTTCGACGCGTCGCAGGTACCGACGTCCTGCGCAGGTCGATCAGCACCTCTCCACGACTGGACCACCAGATCGGGCGGTTGGCGGTGGACCGCCGCTCGGCCTTGCCCGCGTACGTTGTCAGTCATACATCATGCGTCACCACCGGCGATGAAACACCAGTCCACCTAGAGCGGCATGTGCGGACCTTGCCGACACGCGCAGATAGACCGGATGTGCCCGCGTTGGCGTGGTTACGCGTGGCCACCTTGGATTACCGTGCCGATAGTCAGTTGTGGTCTTCCCTCCAGAACCCTCCCGATACGTTCCGCCTGGTCTTCGAGATCCCGGCGCTCGGACACGGTGAGCGGGGTAAGCGGCTCGACCGTGATGGCCAGCTTGGGTCCGCAGCGGCGGTGGTGCCAGACTCCGGCAACGGTGCCGTCGATGAGCAGTACCGGAAAGTTGCCGGCCTGGCCGCCGGAAAGCGCGCGTTGCGCGGCAGGTCCGGGGAAGAGCTGCTCGCGCGGGTGGCAGCCGACGGTGTAGGCGTCGAAGTATGGCAGGAGTCGCACCCCGTACGGCGGCTCGGCTGCCGACGCGGTGTCGCCGGCCGGGACCCAGGCGACAGTTCCGGCGAGGTCGACCTGTTGCAGTTCGTCGGCGAGGGAGTCGAACAACTGGGCCGCCCAGCGGCGCGGCGCGGACAGCCACTGCGCGAACTGCTGCGGTGTGGCCGGCCCGTACGCGTGCAGGTAGCGCCGGATCAGGTCGGCGAGGGCGCCGGGCGCCGGGGCGGGCTGGAATCCTGGCAGCCACCGTTGCGGACTGGTGTAGGTGACCTTCCGCCCGCGGTTCGGGCCGAAACACAGTGCCCCGCGGTGCGCGGCAAGGTGCATCGCCTGCCGCCAGCGCGGCCACATGCTCCCAAATGCGGGCACCACCGGGTCGGCGGCCCAGGGGCCGGTGCGGGCGGCCACCGCCGCGGTGAGTTCGTCGATGGTCAGTTCCGCGTCGGCGAGTGCTTCCGCGAGCGCCGCGACGACCTGGTCGATCTGGTCGGGGGCCAGGCGCGCGTCGGCGGGCATGCTGTTTCGAGCTGGTGGCAACGCGCCGAGCGCACCGGTCCACAGTGGCAGCTCACGCGCCGGCAGCAGGTGCACGGTACCGCGCGGGCCGAACGTCTTGACCAGGCTGCGTTCACCCCACAGCGCGGTGCGGACGTCATCGCGGGTGGCACCGGCTACGCGCAGCCCGATGGACACCTCGGCGGCGGAGAGCACCTGAGCGTGCGCTCCGCACATGGCGGCAACGGCATCGGCTGGCCGGTCGTACACCGCTGCGGACAGGCCGTGCCGGTCGAGCCGTCGGCCCCAGACATCGGGCCAGGACAGCCGCGGCAGCACAGGGATCGGTTGGTCATCGAGCACGTCTCCCGCTGTCGTGGTTCGGGTGGGCGCGGCGGCGGAGGAGGTCAAGGCTGGCCTCAGCCAACCCCGACCTCCTCGCTGCCGTCAGCGGAACTGCCGGAAGAACTCCCGCACGTCGCCGACCAGCAGGTCGGGTGCTTCCAGGGCGGCGAAGTGCCCGCCGCGATCGAACTCGGACCAGTGCGCCACGTTGTGGTCGCGTTCAGCGAGGGGCCGGATGGTGATGTCGTTGGGGAACACCGCCACCCCGGTTGGTACCGATGAGCATGGCTGGGTCTGACCCCAGGTGCGGGCACCCTCGTAGTAGATGCGGGCGGCGGATCCGGCGGTGCCGGTCAGCCAGTAGACCGAGACGTCGGTGAGGATCAGGTCGCGGTCGATGGCGTCCTCGGGCAGGTCGGCGCTCGGGTCGGTCCATTCCTTGAACTTCTCGACTATCCACGCGAGCTGGCCGACGGGTGAATCGGTGAGCGCGTAGGAGATTGTCTGCGGCCGGGTTGACTGGACGACGGCGTACCCGGCCATGTCCCGGCCCCAGGTCGTCATGAGCGCGAGGCGGGCTTGGTCGGCCTCGGTGAGGCCGACCAGTTCGGCCGGGTCGCCGGAGGGGAAGGTGCCGAGGTTGTTGACGTGTACGCCGATCACGTGATCGGGATCGATGCGGCCGAGCTCAGGGGAGACGACCGATCCGGTATCGCCGCCTTGGGCGCCGTAGCGGTGGTAGCCGAGGCGGTTCATCAGCTCGGCCCAGGCGCGGGCCACCCGGCTGGTGTCCCAGCCCGGGGCGGCGAGCGGGCGGGAAAAGCCGAAGCCGGGCAGCGACGGGGCCACGACGTGGAACGCGTCGGCGGGGTCGCCGCCGTGCCGGGCGGGATCGGTCAGCGGGCCGATGATCTTCATGAACTCCACGACCGAGCCGGGCCAGCCGTGGGTGAGGATGAGCGGCAGCGCGTCCGGCTCCGGCGAACGCACGTGCAGGAAATGTACGTTCTGCCCATCGATGACGGTGGTGAACTGGGGAAATTCGTTCAGCCGTGCCTCGTGGACGCGCCAGTCGTATTTTGTCCGCCAGTAGTCGGCCAACTCTTTCAAGTAGTCCAGCGGCACCCCGGCCTCCCAGCCAGCGCCGGGCACCTCGTGCGGCCAACGGGTGCGGGCGAGCCGGTGGCGCAGGTCGTCGAGGCAGTCCTGGGGAATCTCGATCCGGAACGGGATGATCTGTTCGCTCATGAACATCACGCTACGAAGGAGCTAGGACAGGTTCGGCCCTAGCTTGCTGGCAGACTTCCGGGCATGTTGGAAACCTCAGCCCGGCTGCTGCGCCTGCTCTCGCTGCTGCAAACCCCGCGTGATTGGACCGGCACCGAGCTGGCACAACACCTTGAGGTCGACGTGCGAACCGTGCGCCGCGACATCCAGAAACTGCGCAACCTCGGCTACCCGGTGCACGCCACCGCCGGTGCGGCCGGCTATCGGCTCGGCGCCGGAACGAAGCTCCCGCCCCTGCTATTGGATGACGAGGAGGCCGTCGCCGTCGCCGTCGGGCTGCGTACCGCCGCCAGCGGCACGGTCACCGGCATCGAGGAAACGTCGCTACGCGCACTGGCCAAGCTCGAACAGGTACTGCCCTCGCGCGTACGGCACCGCGTCAACCTGCTGAACTCGGTCACCGTCACGGTCCCCACCACCGGCCCCACCGTGGACCCAGCTGTGCTGACCGCCGTCGCTGCTGCCTGCCGCGAGCACCAGCGGCTCCGCTTCGACTACCAACGTCACGACGGCACCGACTCGGTACGCGACACCGAACCGCACCGACTGGTCCACACCGGCCGGCGCTGGTACCTGATCGGCTGGGACACCGACCGGCGCGACTGGCGCACCTACCGGGTCGACCGGATCCGCCCCCGCATCCCGACCGGCCCCCGTTTCACACCACGACCAGCACCCGACGTCAACCTCGCCGGCTACCTCGCGCACGGCGTCTCTACCGCCGCCTACCGCTACCAAGCCCGGATCACCCTTTACGCCTCAGCCGAAGCCGCAGCCGAGCGAATCCCACCCACCGTCGGCGTCATCGAAGCCGTCGACCCGCACACCTGCCTCCTGCACACCGGATCCAACTCCCTCGACGAACTCACCATCTACGTCGCACTGTTCGGCTTCCGCTTCCAGGTCCACGGACCACCCGAACTGATCGCACACATTCAAGACCTCGCCAAACGACTCACCGACGCCGTCCGCTGACCGTCAAAACAACGGCCGCCTAACGTTCGCCGCAGCAGCGCGCTTTCACATCGGCCAGATCCAGTCTCCAACGCGCTATCAGCGGCAGCGGCGAATGCCCGCCACGGCCCCGTGCTCATCCGCCGGACACGACATGATCGCGCCCGACCACCAAGGATCCGGTGGCCCTCGTGTCGGCTGGTCGTCCGGAGATTCCTAGCCAGTGGGCGGGCGGTGAAAGTCAGATTGTATGGATCGTGATGAGGTCTTCGAGGCCTGCAAGGTCCTCGGCGTTGCGAGTGTAGACGGCGGCGCCGTGGGCGTGTGCGGTTGCGGCGATGAGCAGGTCCATTACCCTAGCCCGCGGCTGGCGGCCGGTCTCGACGACGCGTGCGGCCAACCGTGCGTAGCTCGGCGATCGCCTCGTCGATGGGAAGCGGATCAAATCGACGTTGGATGGCGCTCAACCGCGCCAGACGCAGCGCCCTCGCCTCGGCAGTCTTCGCGACCCGGACAACGAACTGGAGTTCGGCAAGACTCGCGACGCTGATAGCCAGCTCGCCCGGAATCGTGGTTACGTCGTTGGCGATGAGGATGCTGGTGTCGAGAATGCCGCGGCTCACCGCTCAACCCACGGATCGGTCACGGTGCCGTCGAGCAGGTCCCGGTCACCCGCCCATCCTGGGTCTGTGGCGGCACCGACTCTGACCTGCGGAAACACAAAGCCGCAGGTGGCGCCGGTGCCGTTGAGTGCAGTTGATCGCCGTTGGATGCAGTTGACTGCCGTTCAGCGCACCCGGCTGCTCCCATCCCGCTCCCCGATCCTCCTACCCACAGTCGCGGCAGATACGGATCACCGGGCGGCAAAGAAAGCCGCGATTCCGGCGAGTCCCCTCGGCGTCGAGTCCGCACTTCGGACGAGTCGGGTTCTGGCGCTCACCTCAAGCGCGGCGGCACCCGGCTCAGCGAGGCGGCCCGGCCGTCGAACGGTCAAACCCGACGGGCCAGTCGTAGCGGAGCGCAGCCGAGGGCGTCGTCACGATGCCGCAAGACGAGTGACCGGTAGCGGCATCGACTGGCCAGCGCGCGGAAAGCGGCATGAGCGGATGCCTTCAATAAGCGATGGCCGGTGGCGTGGTGACGGCGATGGACCAAATCTGGACGAGTCGTCCACCGTCGTAGCAGCTCAGGATTCGTCGACGTCGGGCCCCGGCCGGCCGCGGAAGAACGGCCTGAGGGCGTAGCCGACCAGGCGCATCCATAGCGGGGGCCGGCCCGCCTTCCCCGATCCGCCCCAGCCCGCGACGTTGCTTCCGGATTCGTAGCTGACTGGCGATTCGTGGGTCCACGCGTCGCCGGTGCTGCGCTTTCATAGCGACATAAAGCAGAGGTTGGTTCTGAGCGCGAGTTGCGGTCCTGAATGGGCGCGAGTTTGGGTCTCGGCGTCTTCCGGCGGGTTTCGCTGGGCGTGAGTTTGGGACCCGCCCTGGTCGTGGGTGCTTGGCCTTATCGCCACGGGGTCGTGAGGAATGCTTCAGGTTCGTGTCAAGCAACCCGCGCGCCATCGACCTCGACTGCTTCGAGCACTCGCCAAGCGGGGACTGGCAGACAGACCGTCCGGTGGTGCTCGCCGACGGGCAAGACCCACCTGGCGCGTCGCATCGTCGCCGAGGTCGAGCTGGCGACGTCCGCGAGCGAGCGCAGGCTCGTCCAGACCGACGACTTCAACGAGACGCGGCGCGTGTATCTCGAGCTCGCTGACGCTACGCCCGCACAGGCCGCGACGCCGTGTCGTGGCGCTAGACTCGCCGGCTATGGGTCTCCTCACCTTCAGCCTCAACCTCACCCTGGACGGTTGCGTCGACCACCAGGAGGGGATCGCCGACGATGAGACGCACGCCCGTTTCACCCGGCTTTTGGACGAGTGCGGGGCAATGCTGTGGGGCCGCGTCACCTACGAGATGATGGAGAGCTACTGGCCAGCCGTCGCGCGCGGCGACCAGGAGGCGCCGCCGGCCATGCGCGAGTGGGCGGTCAAGCTGGAGGCCAAACCCAAGTACGTGGTGTCGTCGACGCGTAACGATTTCCCGTGGACCAACAGCCACCACATCGCCGACGATCTGCGCGAGAGCGTGCAGAAGCTCAAGGACGCGACCCCGGCCGGGGTCCTCCTCGGAAGCGGCAAGCTCGCGACCGAGCTCGACCGGCTAGACCTGATCGACGAGTACCAGCTGCTCGTCCATCCCAGGATCGCCGGCCACGGCCCGACGCTGTACCAGGGCGGACTGCCCGGCACACGCCGGCTCGAGCTGCTCTCGGCGGAGCCGCTCCGCAACGGCGCGGTGGCCATGCACTACCGCCGCGCGCGCTGAATCACAGAAGTCCATCGCCGCCAGCTCACCGGCAGCACGGTGTCCTCTCCGCTCGCCGCGCAGCGCCGAACGACTCCTCGAAGGCGAGGACGTCTTCGAAGAGCCGGTCGAGGGCTCCGTGGATGTCACCAGCGGCGCAGGGGATCATGGCCCGTCCTGCGCTCACTCGCCGACGCCTTCAGGGCGGGACCCAAACTGCCGCATATTGATCATGAAGAAACTCTACGCCCTGGGCCCAGAAGAGACGGCTATCTGGGCCCCGTTTCCACGACCAAAGCCAAGAGGCTCTGCTTCCCGCCGGGCGAACCGTCTCAGCTCTTTCGGATCCGCGAGAACTTGCTGATAGATGGAACTGCCGGAGGAGACGGCGGCGCAGCGGACGTAGAGAAACCAGTCTCCTCGGGCGCGGGCGGCACGAGCGTGGTCGCACGTATCCAGTGAGTAGAGAGCGGATGCCACCTGATCCTCAAAAGCGAGGATCTCCCAAGCCTGACGGGTGGCGAGTTCGTCAGCCAGCCGCTCGAAAGCATCGTCATCCGGCTCGGTGCCCATGCTCTCGACGAGGCGCCAGAACTCTTCCTGCTCCATCCAAAGATCATCTCAGGTCCGCCACCAGTAATCGCAACATCCGCTCTTCGGCATGAGCGAGCATGCATCCCGGGGCGATTACCTGCAGCCCGACGGCCGACGCCTTCGGGTGCGCCGAAGAGGTCACCAATCAAGCGGCCCTGGTCAGCGAATTGCCGGTGGGATCCGAGTCTCAACTCGCGGGATCCATTCCGGCGCCACGACGAAGGTGCCCATAGCCGCACCTCGATGCAGCACGGTCTTCGTGAATGGCGTCAGCGGGCCCCAGGACGACAGCCGACATGATCCAGGCGGGGAGCAGCGAACCCTGACCACTTCGGTCCTCTCTGGGAGGTCACGCCGGCCTGCTCGCCCACATCACCGCAGGTCGGCGCGCTGTTCGGCGGCCGACTGCGGTGAGCACTTCGGGCGCGGTGACCACTTCGCCAAGCTGCTTCCAATCTGCACCCACCTGCAAGGCCCGACCATCCATGAGCTCCTTACCGCCCTGACCTGCGGTACTCCCCTACCAGGCGACATAGAGCACCCTCGACTGCTGCTCGATACGGCTGAGCAATCCGTGTGAAGCAGGGCGCCGCACCGCTTCCGACCTGCGGAAACGCAGAACCCCAAGTAGGGGCGGGTGCCGTTGAGTGCTGTTCGGCGCCGTCGGGTGCAGTTGACTGCCGTTCAGCGCGCCCGGCTGCTCCCATCCCGCTCCCCGATCCTCCTGCCCACGGCGGGCAGCAGACGGGCCTCGGCCTCCAGCGCCGCGATGCCGTGGTGATCAAGCTCAGACCGGTCGCTAGATCGTCCGCGTGCAGCTGGTAGTCCAGCATCGAGGAGGTCCGCGCACGTCGGGATGGCGTGGCACCCCGATCTGCCGGAGGTGTGGGAGGCAGCGCATCCAGAGGTGTTCGGGGACGGGCTACACACCTGCCAGCTGACGATTCGTTGCTTGGTCGTGGTCGTCGCGCTGCTCGCCCTGCCCTGTGCCGTAATTTGTCGCGCCCCGGGGCCGACTGCCTCTTGCCGAGGCTAACGTTGTTAGCCTACGGTCCGGCTAACGATGTTAGCCAGATGCGAGGAGGGTTTATGATCACCAGCAGTTCCACCGTGTCGACCACATCGGCGCGGTCGCCGCGATCTGGTCGCGATCGGATCGCGAGGATCATGTTGTGGCTTGCCGCCGTCGGCGCCGCCGGTGCCGCGCTCACCGCGGCCAGCACGGTTTGGGACGCCGATGGCGGGACCAAAGTCGTCGAGACCTGGCGAGCCTACGGCCTCGTCGTCTTCGCGGGCCTGTTCGTGCTGCTTGCGCTGGCGCCGCGCAGCTACCGGGGTGTGTGGGAGCTGGTGATCTTCCACAAGATCGCGCTCACGGTGACCGCCTTGCTCTACGCCGCTCACGGTGGCATCGCCGACACCGCAACGATCGTCGGTTGGGATGGCACCGTCTCGGTGCTCCTCGTCGGCGCCTACGTGCTGAGTCGCGGTTGGACGTCGTCCCCGGACTGGCGCGGCACCACCCAACGCGCCGGATGAGGACGCTGCTAGCGATCCCGGCTTGTCCGAGGCGGCGGTGGTGAACCGCCGCGACGAGGTGGTCGACGCGGCCGAGCGGATCCTGGAACATGAAGGCCCAGACGCGGTGACCATGCGGCGCCTCGCCGACGAACTGCGGATCCAGGCACCCTCGCTGTACAAACACATCGCCGGCAAGACCGAGATCGAAGCTGCACTGCAACAGCGCGCGCTGCAACGGCTCGGTGCCGTGCTGGCCGGGGCCAGCGCCGACCTAGCCACGCTCGTCGCGGCCTACCGGCGATGGGCGCTGGAGCACCCTCGCCTCTACGAGCTCAGTGCCCGCCATTCCCTGGATCGTCCACGTCTCGCGTCCGGCGTCGAGGCCGCGGCGGCCGCGCCCCTGCTGAAGGTCACCGGCGGCAACATCGCAGCCGCACGTGCCATCTGGGGCCTCGCACACGGCCTTGTCGATCTCGAGCTCGCCAACCGATTCCCACCCAACGCCGACCTCGACGCGGCCTGGGCACACGCGATCAACGCGTTCGCCATCTATTGCACACCACAGCCCGAAGGCAGCCCGTGACAAACGCACCTTTTCCAACCACGCCGAACGGCGGTCGGCCTCATGGCGGACGCAGGCTCTCACGCCGACGAACTGCCGTCCGTGCGCATCGTGGCTACCTATTGACTGGTGGTACGACCGCAGCCCGGCCAGGCTTGGTCGAGGTGACCGGTGGAGTCGCTCTCATCGCGGCTGCCCACCGCAGGCTGGTGTGGCTCTCTCGGCAGATGGTCGCCGACGCGAAGCTGGTCAAGACGGGCCCGGGAGGACACACGGAGGCGACTCTGCAATCCAGCGCGGCCGACCCAAACCCCGAGATCGACACTTCGGAAAAGTCACTTCCCGGACCCGCCAAACCCCAGCCTAGAACAACCCTCGCCACGACCTCTTGACACAGAGGGGGTGCCAGATCCGCGCACGTGATCTCGGGTTCATTGCGTCCCAGGGCCGTGGCGGGCCGCTCCCGTGCAAGTGATCTACTCGATGGGTGAGCAACCTGCGAGATCTCATCGTCCGCTGGCAGCGCGGCTGGGGCGTGGCTCGCGCGCTGTCCGTCGCCGAAGACGTAGGCGGCGCGTTGCGGGTCCGGTGCATGCAGCCCGGCCGCGACATCGAGTATGTCGCGCTCGATGCCGGCGAGGACCCCGCGTCGCTCACCACGCTGGCTGAGCTAGTCGCCGGCGAGGACGCCGTCACATGGCTGACCGTGCCCACCACCGACCCGGCGAGGGCGGCCTCGGCTCTGGCGGCCGCCGGCCTGATCGTGCTTAAGCACTCGGAACTGCTGATGAGGGCCGATCTTCGCGGGCATCCGCAGAACATTCCCGTGACACCGTACCGGCTCCTGACCCAGGTCGACTCGCACGGAGGCGACAGCGTGGTCACGGCCACGGTACGGCACGAGGCGGGAGAGGTCGGTGCGCGCGGGACGATGGGACTGGCCGGTACGGATGCGGTCGCAGACCGGATCGAAACCATGCCGGCTCATCGCCGCAAGGGCCTTGCCAGCGCGGTCATGAGTGCACTAGCCCGTTCCGCGATCGAAGAAGGCGCCGAACAGGGCATCCTCATCGCCAGCGAGGACGGTCAGCGCCTGTACATGACGCTCGGCTGGCAGCCGGTGGCCGATGTACTGATCGCAACGACGCCTGGCAACGCGTACCCGTCCTGAACGGCGCAGATGTTCGCGGCCGACCCACGCTCCTCGTCGTCGCCCAGGCGAGCGCGCAATCCAACGTCCGACGACAACGGCGCACTGATCTCGGCATGTCCGCAAGGGAGTCGCAGCGAGGCCGTTCTGACGCAGCGTGACCGGTCTCGACTCAGCGCGCACGACCTGCGGCAGATGAGGGTGGCCCCACCGCTCGATAGGTGAGGTCCAGGTTTGTGGCGATGGGTCATTGCCGGCCAGGTGAGATATCTCGGGTCATCTGATCGACCCTCCGGAGCCTTCCGTCCGCCGAGCGCTGGCCGAACATGTAGATCTCCGTCGCGATGACGGTCCCATTGGCCATGTCGGCGGTCAGGGTGTACCGCGCGGCCACGCGGTCAGCCGTACTTACCGCCTCATGCACCTCGACGCGGACGTCCTTGACGCGCTTGCGAGCCGGTCGTACGTGCGCAAGCAGCTTCTCCCGATCGAGCTGGATGCCGTCGCTGCACATGACATATTCCGGTGTGTGGTATCGGTCGAACACTGCTTCCGCGGCGTCCTCGCCGAAGGCAACCTGCCGGGGGTAGTGAATGAGGTAGTCGGCGACGTCGAAAGTCATGTGCTCGGCCCCCACTATGTCGAGTAACTCTGACAGTGCCGTCAAGGTTAAGCGAATCCGATAGACTTGACAACCATGTCTGACCTACGGGATCCGGGGCAGCGGCGGCAGCGAGCCGACGCGCGACGCAGCATCGCCGCGGTCCTGGGCGCATCCGTCACGCTGCTGGGTCGGCACCCCGACGCGTCAATGGAAGAGATCGCACGAGCAGCCGGAGTCTCCCGCCAGACGATCTACGCTCATTACCCGTCCCGTGACGCGTTGCTGCGGGCGGTGACGCAGCACGTCACAGCTGAGGTCGCGCGAGAAGTCGCCGACTTCGGCTTCGATGGGGGTAGCGCCGTCGACGCCCTGGGCCGTTGGGCCGACGGCAGTTGGGCGCTGTTGGAGCGTTACCCGGTGCTGCTCACCTCGGCGATGCTCGCAGCCACGAACGAAGATGAGTTGAAGCGCCACGAGCCGATCATCGGAGGACTGCTGGACCTGATCGAGCGGGGGCGCCGTCGCCGCGAGTTCGACCGCACGATGCCCACCACCTGGTACATCGCCGCGATCATCGGCCTCGGTCACGCCGCCGGCCAGGAGGTCACCGCCGGCCGGATGACACCGACCGAAGCCGGCACCGCGTTCCGGGAAAGCGTACTCAGGGTATGTCGTGCCGCGCTGTGACGGCTCGCAGCATCCCGCCCAGGTAACGGGCCTGCCCTACAGTTGACCGACGCTCGCTACCAAGATCGGACGCACTGAATTCGGCAGTTCCGGTCGGCGAGCGGCGAGCTCTACCCTCACGCTACGTGATGCGCGGATTGCGGCAGAAGCGTGCATGTGATCTTCGTGTGGACTGCTGCGCTCAGGCGGCGGTGACGCAACGACGCGGGATGATGAGATCGTGTTGATCAGTGAGACGAGGTCGCTGCTGACGTCGATGCTTGATCTTGCCGGGGTACGCCCCGGAGAGGTCTCCGCCGCCGACGTGCGGACGATTGTCGAGGTCTTCCGGCGATTCGCCACCGTCGCAGCCGATGACGCCGTCTCACCCGAGAAGGACGGCGACGGGATCCTCGCCCAGACCGGAACGTTCGACTTCGACGGCGTGCGTGAGTTCTGTGCTGATCTCACCCGGCAGTTCATCGAGGCCGACGACCAGGACGTGATCCGGCAACTGCGCTGCACGCTCCACTGGGCTCCCAGCGCCGAAACCGAAGCGCTCGGGTCCAGGGTTCTATGGTCCTTCGGCATGCCTCTCGACGACTTCTTCGCCGAGGCTCTCAGCCTTCCCGGCTGGGCCTGGGCGCTGTCCGGCGTACAGGCACCTCAACACCTCACGATCGGACTCGAACAGATCTGAGCGCACCTTCTCGGGACGAGCGCGTACCGGCCAGTGGGCCGGGCAGACCGGAGCGGCATGCGGCGCGTCGTATTCGATGGCGAATTGCCTGCCCGGACGGCGGCAGAAGAGTGCGCCGTGACGCTGCCACCACGACCGTCAGACTACGGCCGGCGCGTAGTGTCTTCGACTGTTGCGTCGGCTTCTCAAAGATGGGGCTTTCACATGGTATCGGGTTCGGCCGACGTCCATGCTCAGCGGGAAGCCGAGGACATCAAGGTCTGGTTCCGGTTCGTACCGCGGGAGAACTGGCTGCCCTTCGAAACGGAAGGGTTGTGGGCAACACGGATTTGGCCAGGATCTGGCCCAGGTCCGCAACGTGCCGTTTCTGCAGGACGCAGTGGCCGAGGATGACGTCGTGCTGCTGCAACGTGGCCAGAACAACGGCTGGTGGCACTACGAGGTGGGATCCGGGACCACACGATGGCGGGACGCCTAACTTCCCCCACCCATCGATTCACGATACGCCGCCGAGCGACAACTCGCACGATCAGCGGCAGATCCGGATTTTCTAACCATGGTCGGGAGCCTCATTGTCGGCCCGCAGCACGAGGCGAGGCGCGGGAGCTAACTCGCTGCTATCCCTGGCCTGACGAGACAATGCGCCACGGGCCGTGGAGGCCCTGACGGTGCAGGTAGTAGTTGCTTCCGGTGCGGCCATCAGGCTGACCGGCTGCTGCCTCGTCGAATACGTGGATCGTGAACTGGGCATCGACCCGAACAGTGCCGTTGCCAGCCTGCGCCTCAGCACTGGGAACTCCGGACGTGACGCTCACACCGTCGATGGCACGTACGTTGCAAGCAACCGAACCCGGGCCGTTCGGCGGCGGATACAGCTCGGCCGCAGTGTCCCCATCGTGGGCGTCGAGTGCGCGCAGATAGGTTCGGACGACATCCTCCGGGGTCGCATCGTCAGGCGGCACGTCCACAGATGCGAACGACACCAAGCCCACCACGCAGCCCCACTTCTCGGGGAACGAGACCCGTATCCCGGCCAGTACCGCCGTTGCGGCGAGCACCAGGAACAGCGCGAACGCACCGATACGTCGGCGAGGCGACGACAGAAAACGCGGGCCTGAGGTACCGATCGGCATGTCGGCATCGTAGAGACCAACTGCCATTACGAAGGACGGGCCAACGCTCCAGGCCAACGCACTCACATCGGCATGAGCGAGCGTGCGTCCCGGGGCGATGACCTGAAGCCCCGAAGGCCGACGCCTTCGGGTCCGCCGAAGATGTCACCGAGCAGGAAACCTTACTCAGAAGGCTGCCGGTGGGATTCGAGTCTCGGCCCTCGGGATCCATGCCGATGCCACCACGGCGGCATCCAATGCCGCACGTCGATGCGGCACAGCCCTCGTAAATAGCGTCAGCGGATCCCAAGACGACAGCCGGCACCATCCAGGCGGGAAGCAGCGAACCCTGACCACTTTGGTCTTCCCTGGGAGGCCACACCGCCTCGCTCGCCCACATCACCGCAGGTCAAAGCCCTCGGGCAGGTGCGCCAGGCCCATGGCGGCGATCAGGCGCAGACTCAGCGGCCCCGCCGCTGCGGAAAATGAATCACCGGCGGACCTGCTCCGCCGCCATCGCCTGCACGAGCACGACATAGCCGGTACAGACTCCGGCCGGCTCGCTGGGAGCCACACCACCTCACCCGCGGGCACCGCCGCCCGTCGGGCCGGCCCGGGGTCAGGTCCGTCGACGGCGCATCAGGAGCATGACCAGGCCGACGAGCCCTACCACGGGCAGCAGTAGCAGCGCCACCGCCGCGGCGGCGATCGCGGGCGCGGCGGGCCACACCGGGGCCGGCCCGCCGGGGCGTAGCGCGCCGGACGCCAGTGCGTCTTCGGCCACGTCGATCCCGAGCACCTGGATGCTCCTATGGATGTCAAGCGGCGGGTTCAAGATCGTTTACTGTGATGATCTGGTAGAGCTCGCGGGCGACGTATCGCTTCAGGCATCGGATGATCTCTTTCTTGGACAGGCCTTCTTTGGTGCGTCGTTCGGCGTAGGCGCGGGTGCGGGGGTCCCAGCGCAGGCGGCAGAGCACGACGCGGTAGAGGGCGGCGTTGGCCTGCCGGTCGCCGCAGCGGTTGAGGCGGTGTCGGGTGGTCTTGCCGGATGAGGCGGGGATCGGGGCGACGCCGCAGAGCATGGCGAACGCGGCCTCGGAGTTGAGCCGGGCGTGGTTCTCACCGGCGCTGACCAGTAGTTGGCCGGCGGTGTCGGCGCCGACGCCGTTGGCGGCCAGCAGGCCGGGGTTGATGGCGGCGACGAGGGGCTGTAGCAGTTCGTCCAGGTCGGTGATCTCGGTGGTGAGCTGCTGATGACGGCGGGCCAGGGACCGCAGGGCGAGCTTGACTGCGGTGGCCGGGGTCGAGGCGTCAGCGCGGTCGGGTCGCAGGTTCGCGCAGGTGGCGATCAGCTGCGTGACGCCGAGGCCGCGTAGCCGGGCGCGCAGTTCGTCGGGGGCGGTGACGATCAGGGTCTTGATCTGGCGTTGGGTGTCGGCGCGTTGGTCGACCGCGCTGCGGCGGGCCACCCGTAGGTTACGCAGGGCTTCGACGCGGCCGTCGCGCTGCTTGGGAGTGCCGGTGCGTTCCCCGGCCAGGGCGGCCTTGGCTGCTTGGATGGCGTCGATCGGGTCGGACTTGCCCTGGAACCGGCGGGTCTTGCGGTCCGGGCGGTCGACCTCGATCACGTTGACGTCCTGGTCGCGCAGCAGGCGAGCGAGTCCCGCGCCGTAGGCGCCGGTGCCCTCGACCCCCACACACATCAGCCGGCCGAACCCGCGCATCCAGGCCAACAGGGCGGCGTATCCGACCGCCGTGGCGGGGAACTGCTGAGTGCCTAGCACCCGCCCGACCAGGTCGATCACCGCCGCGGTGTGGGTGTCCTGGTGGGTGTCGACTCCACCGACGACCTCGATCGCGGCTTGTTCAGGTGTAATAGAGGGCATCGTCGTCCTGTCGCTCGTGACTGTGGGCAGGGCGGCACGCACCAGCCGGGCAACGCGGACAAGACAGAGATGGGGCCTCTGGCCAGGCTCCTATGAAGTCACAACGCCACGTCCAGTGAGTGCACGAGCACCTCCCGACCGAGGCCGACAAATCCCGTTAAGGACCCGAAGTCAGTCAGGCGGTGGGTCAGACCCCGGCGGGAGGTGCTCATGAACATCATCTCTGTCAGGCGGCGACAGCAGGGTACGCGCGGCACCGGCGGGCGTCAGCGCGCGCAGTTCCACTCTGCGTACCGCAGCGAAGTTCGTAGGGTGGTTGTCCTCGTCGCGGATGTCGAAGGTCGCCGGGGCGTCCCGCTCCGGAAGGTAGGCGGCCACCACGGCGGCGCCGTCGGGGTGCCAGCCGAGGAGCCGCTGAGTCGCCACGCCCTCCTGGGTCGGCAGAGCCGCGCCGGTCGGCTTCCCGGACGTGGCGTCGACAAAGCTGACGGTCGAGGAGAATCGCTGGTCGGCCACCAGGGCGAGGGCGCGGCCGTCGGGACTCCAGGCGCCCTTGCCGGCCAGCCGGGACCCGGCCGGCACGGCGAAGGAGCCGGTCGGCACCCCGTCGCCGATCAGCGTGATCCGGTCGTCCACCTAGATGGCGGCCGTCCCGGCTGTACGCGGCGGAGTAACCCGGCACGGGGCGGCGGAGGCCACCTCCCGTGACCGGCACGATTTCGGTGAAGCGGCCCGACGCGACATCGACCAACCCCACCCCGTCTTGGTCGCCGCGCCGGTCCTGCGCGGCGACCAGTTGCCTCCCGTCTGGAGACCAGGCCAGCGGCAGATACCAGGTGTCCACGCCGAGGTTGCTGACCAGCCGGTGGGTACCGCCGTCACGGACGTCGAGCAGGAGGATGTCGTTCCCGTCCGGATAGGCCACCCTGGTCCCGTCGGCAGAGAGCAACAGCCGCTCACCCGGCACGTTCACGCCGTCGAAGTCGAACCCGAGCAGCCGGTGGCCGGTGCCGGCGGCGTCGACCAGGTCGACCGTGCCCTCCCCGCGCACCGGATTGCGCAGGCCGATGGTCGAGCCGCCTAGCACCAGGGCCGCCGCCGGGCCACCTGCCCGGCCCACCGAGGGCGTCCAGAGCCAAGGTGCGTCCACCCGCTGCGGCAGCGCGTCCGCTACTACCGGGCCGGCCCGGTTCGCCGACCGGGTCGCCACCGCCCACGTGGCGACGGACGCCCCGACCACGACCACCAGCACGGCCGCGCACCACCGCCCGAGGCCACTCATCTCGACCTCCCGAGTTCCGAGTCGACCAGGCCCGGCCTCCGAACTACGAAAGCCAGGCCAGGTCGGTCACCCATAGTAGAGATTGCACCTGGGCGTCAGGCCGTACCGGCCGCCCCGGCGCTTCATGACTTTAAGGGGTGACAGCGAAGAAGCCCGTTACCGAACCTTCCGGCAACGAGCTTCTGACCTGCATATATCTACGGTGGGCGATACTGGGATCGAACCAGTGACCTCTTCGGTGTGAAGCAGGACGCCGCACCCACTCTGACCAGCGGAAACACAGAACCGCAGGTGGGTGGCGGTGCCATTGAGTGCTGTTCAGCGCGGTTGGGTGCAGTTGGCTGCCGTTCAGCGCACCCGGCTGCTCCCATCCCGCTCCCCCGATCCTCGTGCCCAAGGTGCGGCAGATACGGCTGACCGGCCGGCCAAGAAGAGCAGTTGTCCGGATCTGATGTTGCGAATCGTTTGAGCAGTAACCGCTCGCGAAGCCGTCGCGCTTCGCGGCGGACACCGCCTGCCCACGCACCCGATCCGCGGCAGATCCGTGCACCTGACCTGGTGCCAACCCGAGCCGCATCACCACGCGCAGCTGGCTCAGCATGCCGAGTCCGTTACGCCGCGAGAATCCGGCGACTCGCTCATGCCGTCGAGCAGTTCATCCCAAACGCTCTCGGCAACCCCGCGAACCTCCGGGTGAAGGTTGCGGTGTACAACCCACTTCGCATCGCCCAGTTCCATACCGGTCGCGTCGGCGCGTCCAGTGAACCATGACCGTGTCGGCTGAAGATCAGCGCGAGACGCCGATCCGCGACGGATGGCGCAGCGGATCAAGCGGCTTCGTCTCGGTGGTCGAGCCATTGGCGCACTGTCGTGAGGTCGATGTCGGTCAGTCCCACGTGCGGATCGACGCGGTGCAGCAGCGCCGGTTGTGGGTGGTGTGCGGCGACCCATCGCCGGTCGGCGTCGGTGATCTCGTCGTCGAGCCAGACGAACGGACAATCTGCCGCCCACCGCGCCAACGACTCGGTCTTCCAATGCACGCCGCGCGGTGGTTCCTCGTCACCGTCGATCCAGTCGACTACGGACAGAGCGGGTAGGTCGAGCCGAGGTGCCACCACCTCGTTCGCCTCGGCCATCCACGTACTCGCCCAGACCACTTCACCCGGCAAGGCGAGTAACCGGCGACCGTCGTCGGGTTCAAGACGATCGAGCAGAGGATTGTCGTAGCAGTCGGGACCGTCTCCCCCGCTGTCACTGCCCTGACGACCGGTATCGGCCGGCCGAGCCCGAAGCGGGATGAGCACGCCGTCGATGTCAATAAAGACCAACGATCGTCCGTCGCTGGCAGGCACCACCAAACCGTACCGCTCATCGGCGGCCGCCGCGGTCGCGCCAGCGACCCGTAACCTGACGCAGCGCGCCAGGTGCGGCAGATGAGGGCATGCGATCAAGCCATCGCGGGCGCCGTCGGCGCGGTGGACCCGGACAGGGCCGGCGACCCGAGACGCCGAGTCGGAAACGCCACCGCCAGCGATGGTTGAGCTTCGCGGAGGGCCGCGCGGGCGGTGTCGGTCAGTGCCGTTCGACGATGTCGCCCACCTCGGTCCGGGACGAGACGCCCAGCTTCCGGAGGATGTTCGAGACGTGAACGGCGGCGGTTTTCGGTGAGATGTACAGGCGTCGGGCCAGCTCGGTGTTGGTGAGCCCGTCGCTGATCAGTACTGCCACTTCCCGCTCGCGGGGGGTTAGGGCGGTTGGGCCTGTGACCGCGGGCGCCGCGCCGACCGGCGCCATGCCCAGCTGAGCGCGGACCTGGGCGAGCTGGACCACCCGCCAGCCACGCCACTCGGCCAGGAGGGGTACAGCCGCCTCCACCTGCACGGTGGCCTCCTCGCGCCGGTTGTTTGCGAGCAGACAGCGGGCGGCGCCGACGCGTACGGTGCCGCGGGTCGCCGGTTCCAGGATGTGGGCCTCGGCGATGGACAGGTAGCTGGCCAGTGCCTCGGCGTGCTGGCTGCGCGCCTCTGCGAGCTGGGCGTCGACGAGTGTCCGGTAGGCGTCCCATACGCTGGCGTCGAGTAGCGCGGTGGCCATCTGGTCGAGCCGGTGCGCCGGCAAGCCGATATGAAGCGCGGCGGAGATCAGGTCGTGGGCCTGTTCATTGCTGCGCCACGGCTGCTCGGGTAGGGCCGTGATGAGTTCCTCCAGGCTCGCTTCGGCGCGCGAAAGGTCGGCGCGACGGCAGGCGAGGTGGAACGCGAGGCCGGGAATCATGGTCGACGGGTTGTTGGGCAGCGCTGCCAGGTCGGTGATGAGCTGCTCGACCTGGTCCAGCTCGCCGGCCTCTAGATAGAGCCCGGCGAGGAAGACCCCGTGGTAGTCGGCCCAGCGGCCCGGGCGCCGGTAGCTGCGGTCCTGTTCGCGCCCCTCCTTCAGTGCCGCGATCGCGGCGCGCAGGTCGCCGGCCCGCACCGCGAGCCTGGCTCGGCCCTGGAAGTACGTGGCCACCGCGAGTGACTCGAAGCCGGCTCGCTCGGCGTTGACCCGCATCCGTTCCAGTGTCTCGGCGTGTTCGACCGGCGAGGTGGATGGCTCGCCGTGTACCAGGTCGTTGAGGGCACGGGCGGCCAGCACCCACTCGCCCGCCTTTTCGGCCTCGTCAACGAGGGTGGACAGGATCTTCCGGCCGGCGGCCGGCGGCCGCGCTCTGCGGGCGCTCGGTGAGTGTCGAGCCCTTCTCTAGCAGCGCGGCCAGGCGTACGGCTGGCAGGTCGAATTCGTCCGCCAGCGCCAGCGCGCGGTCGGACCAGAGCAGCGCGGCGTCGGGGTCGCCGCGCAGGTACGCCGACTGTGCGATCGCGGTCATCGCCCGCGCCTGGTCGGCGCCGGGCGGGAGCTGCGCGATCAGGGTCCCGATGTCGTGCGTCAGGGCGCGCATCTCGTCGGTCTCGCGGGACTCCCATGCGAGGCGGACCAGGAGGTACAGCGACTCGGCCCGGTCGGTTGTGGTGTTGGCGAGGTCACGCCAGCGCCGGCCGTACCGTAGGGCGTCGTCCAGCAGTCCGGCCAGCCACGCCGCCCGCGCGGCGGCGGCGAGCAGGTCGGTGTCGTCGGGCACCTCGTCGAGGCCCATCTCCGCCAGCTGCAGGGCCTGGTAGGCGGAGCCGATGGAGAGGTAGAGCGCAGTGCCCCGGCGGGCCGCGGCGATCATGTCGTCGTACCGGCCGGCGCCGCAGGCGTGGTGCGCCACCATGGCCGGGTCGGAGGCATCACCGCTCAGGAGTACGTCGAGCGCCGCCTCGTGCAGCCGGCGGCGCTGCCGGCCGAGCATCTGGTCGGCAATCGCCTCGCGCACCAGCGCGTGCCGGAACGCGAACTCGTCCTCGCCGGACTCGACCAGGACGCCCCGGGTGACCAGGTCGCGCAACACGGCGATGAGTTCGTCCTCGCCCATATCGGTCACGTCGGCGAGCAAGTCGAACGGGATGCGGTGGCCGAGCACGGTGGCCGTCTCGACGATGCGGTGGCTGACCGGGTCGAGGTCGTCGACCTGGCGGCGTAACACCTCGGCGAGGCTCCACGGCAGCGGCTGCTCGACCAGCGCCTCCACGTCGTACCCGGGCAGCGCGCGCAGCAACTCCTCCAGGAAGAACGGGTTGCCGCCGGTGCGGTGGTGCAGCGCCGTCACGGCGCGCAGCGGCGCCGGAGCGCCGATGGCCGCCGCCAGCAACGCCGCGGTCTGCGAGGGGGTGAGGCGATCCAGGCGTACGTGGGTGACGGTGTGCCGGCGTTCCATCCGGGCCAGCAGGCCAGCCACCGGTTGGCGGCGGGTCACCTCGTCCGGCCGGTACGTTCCGATGAGCAGCCGCGGCCCGGGCTGGTCGGCGATCCGCTCGAACAGGGCCGCGCTCTCCGAGTCGGCCCAATGCAGGTCCTCGAAGACGATGACCGCGGGCGAGTCGCCGATCAGGTCGGCCAGGATGGCGAGGCCCGTGTGCAGACGCTCGACCGGGCTGCGCCGCGGGTCCGCGAGGGCCGCAAGCTGCTCCTCATTGCTCTCTGGGAGGCCGTCGATGGCATCCAGGAGCACCTCGTACGGCCGGGACAGCGAGCCGGGCTCCGCCTGGCCGACCAGCACCACGGTCTCCGCCGGCACGGTTGTCAGCAGCTCGTGCACCAGCCGGGTCTTTCCGATGCCCGGCTCGCCCGCGACGATCGCAACCGCCGGCTCACGCGCCGAAGCGAGCTGCGCCAACCGGCGCAGCTCGCTTTCCCGCCCGATCATCACTGGGCTGGCACCGCCGCGGATGGTTCGCACGGCGCCAGGGTACCGCCGGGCTGTCCGCGGACGGCCAGGGCTTTACGGGCCCGGCGAGCGCTGGTGAGTAGGCGCTCCCTGTCGGCCTCGGCGAGCAACTCGCGGCGACGATCGTTCGCCAGAGCCAGCATCGTGTCCGGGAGTACCAACATGGCTTGTCTCCTTGTCAACCGTTGATGGATCAATCGTCGGTTGACAAGGGGTGCTGCCACATCGGAAGCGTTTACCTATCTTCACTGTTCAGCGGGGTTTAGCGGAGTGCGCGGGCCGCCTAGGCATACCTAGTGCCTGGAATTGTCCGGCAGTAGAGGTCACCGGATGCGGGAGCTTCGGGGGCGCGGGGTGGTTCTGATCAGGACCGTTGGCGCGTCGCGGGACGGCGACCCTCGTGGTGGCGAACTGCACCAGTCGACTCGCGAAGGTGCCACCGTCGCGGCCACTCAGGCGAGACAGAACTCGTTGCCCTCGATGTCCTGCATCACCAGGCACGACTCGTTGTCGCCATCGGCAAGTAGTAGTCGCCCGCGTACCGCGCCGAGCGCGACCAGTCGTGCGCATTCGGCCTCAAGTGCGGCCAGGCGCTCTTCACCCACGAGCCCGGTGCCGACCCGCACGTCAAGATGCACCCGATTCTTGACGACCTTGCCTTCGGGAACGCGCTGGAAGTACAGCCGCGGGCCCACACCTGAGGGATCACTGCATGCGAACGCTGAACCCTGACGCTCAGGCGGCAGCGTGCGATTGAACTCGTCCCACGAAGCAAACCCCTCCGGTGGCGGCGGTGCGACGTACCCCAACAGCTCGCACCAGAAACGAGCGACGCGCTCAGGTTCTGCGCAGTCGAAGGTGACTTGGATCTGCTTGACCGATGCCATCGGCCCACCATAGAGGCGAGGTCTTTCGTCGCCTCCACGGGTGTAGGTTCTCAGCGAAGGTGATCCGGGGCGGCCAGCCGACCAGCGGTGGATCAAATTCAGTGAGAGCGCCAGGGTGTCTTCTTCTCACTGAACCTGATCTTTTATTGCCCGAGGAGACCAAGCCCTGTCTGCCAGGCTGAGATGAGGCAAACGTAGCTGCGTCTGTTCCAGCGTGTTCGCGGGAGGCACTCTATCGCTTGTTTGGCTCGTGGCAACAGGTCCGACGACCCTCTACGCGGCCAGCGCCCTGACGAACAGTCCGCCCGGCGGGCGAGCGGACGGGCTCACGAGCGCCATGATGGGTGGCGGTTGTGACGCTGCCGATCAAGGCGATCGAACGCAAGTTGGGCATCGGCCGGAACACAGTCCGGCGGGGGCTGGCGGCGGAGAGGCCGCCGCAGTATTCGCGGCCGGCGAAGTCGTCGATCGTGGATGCGGTGTAGCCGCAGATCCGGGCGTTGTTGCAGCTGTGGCCTTCGATGCCGACGACGGTGATCGCGGAGCAGATCGGCTGGATGCGGTCGTTGACGGTGCTCAAGGACAGGGTGCGGCTGTTGCGGCCGTTGTTCCTGCCACCGGGCCCTGTGCAGCGCACGGGCTATCTGCCGGGTGAGCTGGCGCAGTGTGATCTGTGGTTCCCGCCGACGGACGTGCCGTTGGGGGTGCGGACGCTGGGCACCCGCCGGCGCTGGTCATGGTCGTGTTACCCGCCGGCGTTGACTCCTTCGGGTGCGCCGAAGAGGTCACCGAGCAGGAAGCCCTGCTCAGAAGGTTGCTGGTGGGATTCGAGTCTCAGCTCCCGGGATCCATACCGACGCCACCACGACGGCACCCAGAGCCCTACATCGATGCGACACCGCCCCCGTGAATGGCGTCAGCCGGGCTTAGGACGACAGCCGGCACCATCCAGACGGGGAGCAGCGAACCCTGACCACTTCGGTCTTCTCTGGGAGATCACGTTGACCCGCTCACCCACATCACCGCAGGTCAGCGCGCTGTTCCGCGTCCGACTGCGGTGAGCACTTCGGGCGGGGTGACCACTTCGCCAACCTGCACCCAATCTGCACCCACATGCAAGGCCAGGCCACCCATCGGCTCCTTACCGCCCTGACCTGCGGATACTCCCCCATCAGGCGACATAGAACGCCGTCGACTGCTGCTCAATATGGCTGAGCGCTCCGTGTGAAGCAGGACGCTCCACCCACTGCGGCCTGCGGAAACGTAGGCCCGCAGGTCAGGGCGGGTGTTATTTGGCGCCGTTCGGTGCCGTTGGGTGCAGTTGACTGCCGTTCAGTGCGCCCGTGTGCTCCCATCTCGCTCCCCCGATCCTGGCCCGCACCGGCAGGTCGCTCGCCCGAGCCACGCCAGGATTGGTCCGGCAGCTCGCGGCGGGCGACCTGCCGGTGCGGGCCATGAGCCGAGGTCGCCGCTTGGCCCACCCCGACGGCCGGGCTCGGGTGGCGAGTGTTACCGGCACAGCCCAAAAGCAGTCCCCGTCGTGACGGATCACGTCTGCTCACGTCCCCGACGAAGGAGGCATCGATCAGATGTCCATGATCGTCGCTAACGAGAACTACGACTGGCACCCAGGCAGGCGTTCGCCCGACCACCCACCCCCGCTGGCGCGAGTCCACCGGGGCTCGTGTCAGCAGAGGTCCAACTGGTCATAACTCACCACGATCGCCGAGGCATCTATTCGCCGCTCCTCAGTACAGCCTGTGCGGCCCCTCCGCCGATCGAGTCCAGTGCAATCAGTAAGGGTCGGGTAAGGCGACGTAGACGGTCTCGAGGTATTCTTCGATGCCCTCGTGGCTGCCCTCGCGCCCCAGGCCGGACTGCTTTATGCCGCCGAATGGTGCGGCGGCGTTCGAGATGAGGCCCTGGTTGACGCCGATCATTCCAACCTCGAGTCGTTCCGCGAGGCGTAGGATGCGCTTGACGTCTTTGGTGAACACGTACCCGGCAAGCCCCACTGAGGTGGCGTTGGCTCGGGCGACCACCTCATCCTCTGTGGCGAATGTGCTGATGGCGGCCACTGGGCCGAAGATCTCCTCGTTGAGGATGGCCGCGTCGCGCGGGACGCCGGCGAGTACCGTGGGTGGGTAGAAGTATCCGCTGCCGGGGATTATCTGCCCGCCGGTGAGAACGCGTGCGCCAGCCTGCTGGGCGCTCGTCACGAGGGCGTGGATATCGGCACGGGCTTGCTCGGTGATGAGGGGCCCGATGTCGCTGCCGTCGACTAGACCGTTGCCGATGGTCAAGGAACCGAACATTTGGGCCAGCCGACGCCCGAATTCGTCGGCAACTGATTCGTGCACCAGCAGCCGATTGGCGGCGGTGCAGGCTTCGCCCATGTTGCGCAACTTCGCCAGCATCGTTCCCTGTACCGCCTGATCGAGGTCCGCGTCGTCGAAAACGATCAGTGGTGCGTTGCCGCCGAGTTCCATCGAGCAGTTCAGCACATTGTCGGCCGCTTGGCGCAGCAGTGTCCGGCCCACCTTCGTGGAGCCGGTGAACGACAGCTTGCGCAGTCGAGGGTCGGCGATGATGGCGTCGGTGACGTCATGCTGCTGCGCGGTCACCACGTTGACGACGCCTGGGGGCACCCCGCAGTCGGTAAGTATCTTGGCGAACAGCAGCGACGTCAGCGGGGTCAGCATCGCTGGCCGCAGGACGACCGTGCAACCTGCCGCGAGAGCCGGGGCGACCTTGCGGGTCGCCATCGCCAGCGGGAAGTTCCACGGCGTGATGAGGAGGCAGGGCCCCACCGGCCGCTTCGTGACGAGCTGGCGCAGCGTGCCCTCCGGCGAGGGTCGGTAGTAACCGGATACACGCGGCGCTTCTTCGGCGAACCAGCGCAGGAACTCGGCTGCGTAGGCGACCTCACCTCGCGCCTCGGTGAGCGGCTTGCCCATTTCTAGGGTCATGACACCGGCCAGGTCCTCGGCGCGGGCCGTGACGACGTCGAAGGCCCGTCGCAGCAGCTCTGCCCGCTGGCGTGCCGGAGTGCGTCCCCACCCCGGCTGCGCTTCCGCTGCCGCGGTCAGCGCGGCCAGTCCATCCGCGACCCCGGCGTCTGCCACACGGGCGATGACCTGACCGGTCGCGGGATTGTGGACGTCAGCGGATCCCCGCTCGCCGTCGCGCCACGCGCCGGCTATCAGCAGCTGTGCAGGGATATCGTCCGGCAGCCCGGCTTGCGTAACGTGTGTCATCGACGCCTCCAGATCAGGACAGGTTCAGGCGATACCTGGTGGCCAGCGCCTCCGAGCCCGGGCCGGCACGGACACATCGGCCCCGGCTCCGATTAGGTGTGCGCCGAGGTTCAGGCAGTGGCGGGCTAGGTCCTCGCCGAAGGAACGCTTCGCCAGCCGCTCGATGGGCCGACCCCGATCGGGTATTCACCAACTCGTCCTCGATAGCGCTGACGACTTCCTGATCAAGGATGGTCACTCTCACGGTCCTGTCGGCGTTACCACCGATGTCGTCGCCCACTACGCGAACGGCCCGTCCGAGCCATACGAGTCGGTCTTCTTGCGGGTCTCGGGCGGCGCTGGCAAGAACCTGTCCGCGGGAGGTGCCAGCGGGGGCGGCGGGAGCCGGTAACTCGCCGGCGTCACCGACAGCCGGATCGGGTTGGCCACAGCCGGAGATGGCGCGCCGGGCACCGTGACGACGGGTTCGAGGCCGAGCCGGGCCGCCAGTGCGAAGGCGTCGGCGATGTCGTTGATCGGCCCGGCCGGTACGCGGGCCTCGGTGAGGAGGTCGAACCACTCGCTGGCGCCTCGGGCTTTGAGCAGCGCGGTCAGCTCATCGAACAGCGCCGCGCGGTTGGTGACCCGGTCGGTGTTGGTCAGGAACCGGGGATCGGTCGCCAACTGCGGCCGCCCGAGGACGGTGCAGAGGGCACCGAACTGACGGTCGTTGCCGACCGCCAGGACCAGCGGGCGATCTGCGGTTTCGAAGACCTCGTAGGGTGCGATGCTGGGGTGCCGGTTGCCCATGATGCTCGGCACCACGCCGGCGCCGAGGAAGCCGCTGGCCTGGTTGGTCAGCGCCGACAGCAGGCTGCTCAGCAGGTTCACCTCGACGACCTGGCCCTGGCCCGTACGGTCCCGGTGGCGCAGCGCGGCCAGGATGCCGACGGCGGCGTGTAGCCCAGTGATGACGTCGACCAGCGCGACCCCGACCTTGGTCGGTGATCCTGGATGCGGCCCGGTGATGCTCATCAGCCCGCCGACAGCCTGCACCAGCAGGTCATAGCCGGGCAGGGCCGCGCCCTCCCCAGCGCCGAATCCGGTGATTGAGCAGTAGACCAGCTCCGGCCGGTCCCGCCGTACCTGGTCGGGTCCCAAGCCGAGCCGGGCCATCGCCCCCGCTCGGAAGTTCTCCACCACGACGTCCGCGCGGCCGACCAGCTCACGGGCTGCCGCGAGTCCTTGGGGCGTACGCAGGTCGAGGGTGCGGGACGTCTTGTTCCGGTTGACCGCAGCGAAATAGGTGGCAGTGCCGGAAGCATCGAAGGGCGGACCCCAGACGCGGGTGTCATCGCCAGCCGGATGTTCAATTTTGACGACCTCGGCCCCCAGGTCTGCGAGGAGCATGGTGGCGTAGGGACCGGCGAGCACCCGGCTGAAGTCGGCGATCACCAGCCCGTCGAGTGTCCCGATATTCGCGATCATGAAGATGCCCCGCCCCGCAGGTACACGGTCGTCGTACGAGTGAAGAACTCCCGCGATGCCCTGCCCTGCTCCTTGGGGCCGTAGCCGCTGTGCCTGGCCCCACCGAATGGGACGTGTGGATCGGCTCCGGCCGTTTCCGAGTTCACATGCAGGATGCCGACGTCAAGCTCGTCAACCGAGTCGAGCGCTCGGGCGAGGTCGTTGGTGAAGACCGCCGCGGAGAGACCGTAGGCGCTGTCGTTGGCCAGCGCGAAGGCGTCCTGAGCGTCGTGTGCGCGGACGACAGCGACGACCGGCCCGAACAATTCCTCCCGCCAAACATCGAGGTCGGTAGAGGGCAGCTCAAGCACGGTGGGCGGGACGAAGAAGCCTTCGGCGAGTTGCCCACCGAGGAACCCACTCCCCCCGGCCAGCGGGGTCGCGCCTTGCTGCACCGCAGTGTCGATCCCCCGCTGCACCGTGGCCTGCGCGGCGGCGCTGATCAGCGGGCCCACCTGCGTGTCGGGGGCGACGGCGTCCCCGACAACGAGCGATCGCGCCCGTCGGGTGAACTCGTCGAGAAATTCGTCGGCGATGCCCTGCTCGATGATGAGCCGGGAGGTCGCTGTGCACTTCTGTCCGGCGGAACGGAAGGCGCCGAGTAGAACATGTTCGACGGCGAGGTCGAGGTCGGCGTCGGCCAGGACGATGGCCGGATTCTTACCGCCCATCTCCGCCTGTACTGGGATACCCCGAGCGGCGCACGACGCGGCGATCGCGCGGCCGACCCCGGTGGAACCGGTGAAGGTCACGGCATCGACTTCGACATGGTCGACCAGGTGGCCACCGGTGGCGCCGTCGGCGAGGAGCAAATTGAGCACGCCTGGCGGAAGGCCAGCGTCGTGCAGCGCCTGGGCCAGCCGCATCGCCAGCAGTGGCACGACGCTGGCTGGCTTCCACACCACGGCGTTGCCGTGGGACAGCGCAGGGGCGATCTTCCACGCCGGAATGGCGATCGGGAAATTGAACGGCGTGATCACCGCAACGACGCCGACCGGCCGACGTGTGACCAGGAGGCGCTCCCCGCGGCGCGGCGAAGAATATATCTCCCCGGCTTCCCGGTCCGCCTCCCCCGCGCAGTATCGCAGGATCTGCGCAGCCCGAATGACCTCACCGATCCCCTCCGATGTGGTCTTGCCCTCCTCGGTGGCCAGGTCGTATCCCCAGTCGTCGGCCGATTCTTCGATGATCGTCGCTGCACGGGCAAGGATGGCGGCCCGCTCGTGGTGCGGCATCCGCCCCCAGGCCGGCTGGGCTCGCGCAGCCGCCGCCACCGCCTCGTCGACCTCGGCCTTCCCTGCCAGCGCGCCGGCTCCGATCACGACGGATGACCGTGACGGGTTGATCGACTCGAACTTCTCCCCGTGCCCGTCCTGCCAGCGGCCGTTCACGAGGTTCTTCAGGTCCACCGTCCTGCTTGTCCTTACTGGCTCGGTCACGACAACTCCCCAGGTATCAGTGGTCAGGCCGTTGTCACGGCTCAGCCGCGAAAGGACGCCAGGCCGGTCAGCGCCTGGCCGATGACCAGCGAATGCATCTCGCTCGTGCCCTCGTAGGTGAGGACCGACTCGAGATTGTTGGCGTGCCGCAGCACCGGATACTCCAAGGTGATGCCGCTGCCGCCAAGGATCGTGCGGCACTCCCGCGCGATGGCGATCGCCTCGCGGACGTTGTTGAGCTTGCCGAGGCTGATTTGTTCGGGTCGGAGGTTCCCCTCATCCTTGAGCCGTCCCAGGTGAAGGGCCAGTAGGTAGCCCTTGCCCAGTTCCAGAGTCATGTCGGCGAGCTTCTGCTGGGTAAGTTGGAAGCCGGCGATCGGGCGGTCGAACTGCACTCGGGCCATGGCGTAGTCCAGGGCCGCTTCGAGCGAGTCCCGCGCGGCGCCGAGCGCGCCGAAGACGATCCCGAAGCGTGCCTCGTTGAGGCAGGACAATGGGGCGCTCAGCCCCTTGGCCTGGGGCAGTTGCGCCGACGCCGGCACCCGGACGTCCTGGAGGGAGAGCTCGGAGGTGACGGAGGCCCGGAGCGAAAGCTTGCGAGTGATCTTCGTGGTGGTGAATCCCGGGGTGCCGGCCGGCACCAGGAAGCCGCGGATGCCCTCGTCGGTCCGTGCCCACACCGTGGCGACGTCAGCGAGGCTCCCATTGGTGATCCACATCTTGGTGCCGTTCAGCACCCAGTCGCTTCCGTCCCGCCGCGCGAAGGTGCGCATCCCTGCGGGGTTGCTACCGAAGTCCGGCTCGGTCAGGCCGAAACAGCCGATCGCCTCGCCGGTGGCCATTCGAGGCAGCCACTCCTGCTTCTGCTCCTCCGAGCCGTACCGGTAAATGGAGAACATCGACAGCGAGCCCTGCACGGAGACAAAGCTCCGGAAGCCGCTGTCTCCAGCCTCGAGTTCCAGGCAGGCCAGGCCATAGGCGACGGCGTTGGTGCCGGCGCAGCCATAGCCGTCCAGATGCATTCCGAGCAGGCCGAGCGCGCCGAACTCCCTGGCCAGTTCGCGGGGCAGCGTCGCGCTCTCGTACCAGTCGGCGATGTTCGGCATCAGCCGGTCGTCAACGAACCGCCGCACCGCCGCAGCGATCTCGCGCTCCTCGTCGCTCAGCAGCCGATCAACGCCGAACAACTCGAGGGGACGGCGGGGAAGGGAAGTGGTCATCTCATGTCTCCCAGGATAGACGGGTCAATGGCCGACGGCATAAGGTCCAAACCCTCGTCGACGAGGCGGCCGGGTACAACCAGCGGAGGCAGCGGTCAGCCGACCGCTGCGATCGAGCCCGCCGAGTTTGTGAGATCGTCGCGCCGGATTTGCTTGTACACCCTGCTCCGCAGCTCGGCGAACTCCCGCGTAGCCTTGGTGGCGATCTGGTCCCGGTGCGGACCGAGATGAGTTTCGACGAGATCGACGACCACGGTCGGCTTCTTGCCCATGACCAGCACCCGGTCAGCGAGATACACCGCCTCGTCGATGTCGTGGGTGACCAACAGGATCGTGATGCCCAGGTGACGCTTGACGTTGAGGGTCAGGTCCTCGAGGTCCGCGCGGGTCTGGGCATCCACGGAGGCGAACGGCTCGTCCATCAGCACGATCGAAGGGGCGTACGCCAGGGCCCGGGCGATGGCCACGCGCTGCTGCATGCCACCGGAGAGCTGCCACGGGTACTTGTGGACATGGTCCTTGAGGCCGACCTCCGTCAGCGCCGCCATGGCCTTTTCCGTACGCTCCGCCTTCCCGATCTTCGCAGACCGCAGCGGCAGGGCCACGTTGTCCAGCACCGAGAGCCACGGCATGAGCGAGCGGGAGTAGTCCTGGAAGACGATCGCCATCTCGGCGGGAGGCTCCGTCACCCGTTCACCGCGAAGCGTGACCGCTCCTGTGGTCGGGGCGGTGAGTCCCGAGAGGCACTGGAGCAGCGTCGTCTTGCCGGCCCCCGATGGCCCGACGATGCACATGAACTCTCCGGCGCGGACGGTGACGTTGATGCCGCCGAGAACCTCGTGGCCGCCGAAGCTCTTGCCGAGGTTTTCCACGACGAGCAGTGCGTCGTTCGGCCCGGTGGCCTTGCCGACGGTCGGGGTGGGGGTGGTCGTCATGGTCGGGCTCCTAGGAATTCTTCTTGATGTGCCAGTCGAGGATGTGCGCCTCCACCAACCGAAATCCGAAATTGAGGAGGTAGCCCAGCACGCCGAGCATCACGATTCCCGACCACATGTTGAGGATGTTGAAGGTGCGCTGGGAATCGAGGATGAAGTACCCGATGCCGCCCGGAGATCCGATCATCTCGGTCACCACCATGACCACTGCGGCGATGGCCAGGGACAGCCGCGCACCGGCGAAGATCTGCGGTGCCGAGTGCGGTACGTAGATGTAGCGGATGCGGTGCTTGAGGGAAAGCCGGTAACTGCTGGCAACGCGCAGGAGCACGGGCTCCACGGAGCGCACGCCGTCGATGGTGTTCAGCAGGATCGGCCACATCGAGGCAAGGGCGATCATGAACACCTTCATCCCGTCGCCGATGCCGAGGAAGAGCGTCGCGATCGGCAGCAGCGCGACGCCTGGAGTGGACCGGAGAAACTCCAGGAGCGGCCGGATGGCCTCCTCGAAGCGGGGCAGGAGCCCCAGGACGACGCCGACGACGATGCCGACCACCAGCGCCAGGCCGAAGCCAACGAGGATCCGTAGCAGGCTCGGTACCAGGTTCTCGACGATCCCGTCGAAGAACCACTCCTCGCCTAGCCGTTCGAGGATGCTGGCCAGTGGGGGGAAGTAGAACGACGCGCTGCGGGCGGACAGCACGAGCCAGAGAACGACGAGCAGGATCGGGAGCCAACTCTCCCAAACCACAGCCATGAGGCGTTTCATGCCGCACGCTCCCCGCGAATGATCGGATGCCACCAGAGCAGGCGGCGCTGGATGAAGACGACCAGCACGTTGATCAGCAGGCCGAGCATGGCGCAGGTGAAGGCGTAGGCGAACACCTCCGGTCGCCTCAAGGCCTCTTCCACGTTGGACAGCTCAGTGCCGAGACCAGGTGCGCCACCGATGTACTCGGCGCTGATCGCCATGAGCAGGGCCATGGTCGCGGCCAGGCGCATGCCGGTGGAGACGAACAGGGACACGCTGGGCGCCCACAGGTACCGCAACCGGTCCAGCGGAGACAGCCGAAACACCCGGACGACCCACTTGAGCAGGGGCTCTACCTGCTTGGCGGCGTACATGGACTGGATGAGCAGCGGCCAGATCGCGGCCAGCACGATCATGGTGATCTCCATGCGCGCGCTGGCCCCGAAGAGCAGGAGCACAAGCGGCAGGAGGGCGATCGTCGGAATCGTCCGGAAGAAGTCGATGATCCACCGGGTGCTCTGCGTGGCTCGCATCGACACCCCGAGGATCAGGCCGACCGGGATGCCGATGACCGCGCACAGCGCCAACCCGATGGCCCACGCGCGCAGCGTGGTGCCAAGGGCTGTCCAGTAATCGCTCGTCCCCCAGAGCCCGATGAGGGCCTGCAGGACCTTGACCGGGGTCGGAAGGCTGTCGCCGGCGACCCGGCTCATCGCGAGGAGCTGCCACCCGATCAGGACGGTGGCGATAGCGATGAGCTTCGCGCCGAGGCCGACCCGATGGCGTTTCCCGCCAAGACCGGCCCGGCGAGGGCCGGTCTTGGCGGGCACCGGAGCCTTGGCGGGTGCACCGGCTCGGGCTGTCGGTGTGCTGGTCATTTTTCGTGTCGCTTATGACAGGTCGGCCAAGACGCTCTTGGCATCGGGCTTGGTGGTCAGGATCTCGTACTTGACCGCCAGGTCGGCGATCTTGTCGATTCCCTCCTGAGTGACAGGGTCGGCCGCGAAGGTCTGGTAGAAGGCGGTCTTGAGCTGCTCGGGCTTGAAGTTCAGCTGCTGCTCGGCGATCTTCGCCGCCAGGTCGCGGTTGCCGTTGACCTGCTTGGCGGCGTCCTGGACAGCCTCGGCAAACTTCTTGACGGTGTCAGGGTTCTTGGCGATGAACTGCTCCGTCGCCACGTAGACCGAGGACGGCACTCCCTTGTTTCCCGGCGCATCCGTGTTCTGGACCAGCTTGACAGCGCCCGAACTGATCGAGCTCGAAGCGAGCGGTTCGTTCGGCGTGGCGGCGTCGATGTCGCCCCGCTGGACGAGGTCGATCATCTGGGCGGGCGGCACCTCGACGAACTGGATCTTGGACGAGTCCCCGCCCGCGGCGTCGACGACGGCGCGAATGTTCATCCACGTCTGCGTCTTGATGGCCGGGACGCCGACCTTCTTGCCCACGAGGTCCAGGGGCGATTTGATGGGGCTGGAAGCCTTGGCGACGACGCTCGCGGCCGACATCTGGCCGGCCTCGCCGTCCGTGGACTGCTCCCCGGCCCCGGCGATGATCCTCACCGGCAGGCCCTGGTTGCGAGCCTGCAGCAGGGTGAGGGTGTCAACCATCGCGATCTGCAGGTCTCCGCTGAGCAACTGCGGGATGGCCGCGTTGGCTGACTTGTTGGCCACCGGGGTGACGTTCAGGCCCCGCTTGGAGAAGTTCTCTTCGGCGATGGCGACTCGCAGTCCGAGGCCGGACAGGCTCGGGGCGGCGCCGACCTTCAGGTCGGTGACCTGCTTTTCTTCGCCGGCGTCGGAGGACCCGCAGGCGGCGAGCGCGAGGAGGACTGCACTGGCGGCTGCGGCGATCGCTCCGCGGAGCAGTGGTGGACGGGTTGTCGCGACGGACATGTCAGGGGGTTCCGTTCTCCTGATGGCGGTGGACGTGGACGGTGCCCGGCGGTGGATCCGCGAACGGCTGTTCGGGTACGCCGGAGGAACGCTCGCCCTGGCACATTTATGTAGTGCTTGGTTCAGGAACCATAGGAAGCGGTTCAGGCCGCCGGCAACGGCCTCTTTCCAGATGGCGCAATACCCGACCCGTCGTCCTCCGCGCGCTCGGCCGCGAAAGCCCGCTCGATCTGCCCGGCGGCCCGCACCAGGGCGGGACCGAGGTGGCGGGGGTCGACTCGGCGCGGCGGACCGGAGAGGCTGATCGCCGCCACGGCCAGCCCGTCCCGTCGGATCGGCGTCGCCACGCACACGTGTCCGAGCACCGACTCCTCCCGGTCGTAGGCCAGGCGCGTCGAACGCGTCTCGATCAACTGACGGTGCAGCAGACCCGGCACCACCACGGAGTATCGCGTCCGCCGCGGCAGCGGCCCCTGCAGCACCTCCTTCAGGACCGCCTCTGGCTGGAACGCAAGCATGGCCTTGCCCAATGCGGTACACGTGGCGGGCAACCGGCCGCCGACAGCAGTCAGCGCCGGAAGCGTGCGCAGCCCGACGATCTTGTCGACAATGACGATCTCCGGGCCGTCGAGGACCGCAAGTCGGGCCGTCATACCGAATGTCGCGTAGAGCTCGCCGAGGTACGGGGCCGCCTGTTCGCGCAGGCTCTGCAGCCGGCTGTTCACGACCTGGGTGCCGAACTCGAAGAGCTTGTCCCCCGGGCGGTACAGGGTGCCCTCCTTGGTCACGAACCCACCCTCGACGAGATAGGCCAGCAGCCGATAGGCGGTGGACACCGGGACGCCGGCGCGACGCGCTATCTCGCTCACGCCCATGGCTCCACGGTTGCCGACGAAGACGTCCAGCAGGTGGAGAGCCTTGAGAACGGAGGCCGTCCCCTGCTGCTCGCCCTTGGGGCCGACGGCACGAGGCAGCTCTCGGACACGGCTTGGCGCTTCTACCGCGATGGTCACGAGACCACCCCTTCGGATTGTTGTTCGGCTCGGGTGGCAGGTCTGATCGACATCTGTCAGCACGACGGGGAGGGGAGCCGTTTTGTAGTGCCTGACACAGCGAACTGTAGTGAGCGTTCCAGGCCGTGGCAAGGCCTTGTTGACCTGCCGGCGCAGGCCGGGGAGCATCACGGAAGTCACCTGACTCCCGTTTGCGCAACTTGAGGTGAGGCCGCCCGTGAACACCGCCCGACGCAACGCCCGTGGTGAAGCGAGCCTGCGCCGCATCCTCGATGCCACCCTGCAGTTGGTCGGTCGGTACGGGTACGACAACACGACCATCGCCCGGATCACGAAGGCGACCCAACTACCCGCCAGTTCGATCTACTGGTACTTCGAGAACAAGGACGATCTGATCGCGGCTGCCCTGGAGAGCTTCTACACGAGGTTCACCCGGACCCGCCGGTCATGGGAGGGCTTCGACCCCTCCCGGTCCCTGCTCGGTCAGTTGCTGGACGAGCTCGAGCCCGAGTTGCGCGTATCGGAGTCCGAGGAGCCCCTTCGGCTGGGCATCATGCTGGCCCTCGAAGGCGATGCCGCTCAGCCCAAGATCCAGGAACCCTTCCAGCGTCGTCGAGCCGGAGTCCTGGCCCGCATCGAGGCATGGTGGGATTCCGCGTTCGCGGCGTTCGGAGCCACGGGCGACGGCCGATCGCTGGGGACCTGGTGGATGGCCACGCTAACCCTGGCCTACCTGGATGGGCACTACATCTCCGACGTTCGAGTGGACGATCGGACCGCGGCCCGTCGCAGCCGCATCGTCGGGTATTCCCTCGCGGGCGCCTTCGAGGCGCTGCGCCGCAACGACGCCTTCTCCGCACCGCCCGGCACGAACATCGACGCGAGCCGGAAGGCACCCGCGAGCCGGCGTGCGCCCGATGACCACAGCACAGCCGACGCATTGCTGCGGGTCACCAGATCCCTCATCGCCGAGCGCGGCTACGAAGGCGCCACGATCCGCCGAATCTGTGACGCGGCCGGGGTACAACGCAGCTCGGCCTACTGGCGGTACAAGGACAAGGACGCCTTGGTCAAGGCCGCCGTGTCGGAGCCGTTCCTGGCCCTGTTCGCCGCGCTGCGGGCTCTGTCCGGAGCGGCACATGATTGGCCGGCGGACCTCGCTGGCGCCTTGGGTACGGCGGTGCGCTCGGCCCGCGCCCAGCCGGAAACGGTCAAGGCCGGCCTTCTGATCAGGGTTCGGCGCTGGGACGAGCCGACATCGAGCGGCGCCGCCGTGGTGAACGGGATCGCGGCCACCGAAGCGAGCCTGGCGGCGTGGTTCGACCGTGTCCTCCCGGCAGGGCACGGCACCGAGCCGATGGGAGAGCACCTGGCCTGGACGGTTACCCGCCTGACCGAGGGGCTCATGCTCGTCTCAGCACTGGGTCGACCCGTCCCGGCCGAGTCCGCGAGCGGAATCGTCGCCGCCATGTTCGCCAGCGTCCTGGACCATTGGCCGGCCAGGATCTGACGGCACCGGGCGCCGCGTCGGACCGAAGACGGGCTCAGGCGAGCCGGAGCCGATAGGAGTCCACGGCCTCGGTCTGCAGCTCCACCTGGAAGGTGTTCATGACGCGTCCGACCATCATGTAGAAGCCGATGAGCAGAACGAGCTCCACGAGGCGAGAGTCGTCGTACTGCGCGCGGACAGCGTCGAACAGTTCGTCGGGGACCGTTGTCGTCGCCACGACCGCGTCGGTGAAGTCCAGGAGGGTGCGCTCGAACGGAGTGAACATCGTTGCCTGATCCGACATCCGGTACGCGGCGACAGCGTCGATCTTCTCCGGTGTGAAGCCAACGCGCTGCGCGACCGCGGTGTGCTCATGCCACTGGTAGGCGGCCCCGGTGAGGTGTGCGACCCGCAAGATCACGACCTCCCGCTGAACGGGGTCGAGAGAGCTGCCCCTGCTGAGGGTCTGGCCCAGGGCCAGGACCTCAGGTGCGCAGTTTTCCGAGTTTGCGATCATGCGAAAGATGTTGATCTTCCGTTTTCCGGCCAGGGCGCGCAGCACGCGCTCCGGGGCCTGGTCCGGGTCGAAGTACGGGATGCGAGCCACGGGGCCTCTCCTCCTGCTCGGGGGTTTGACGAGTGCGGGGTTGCCCCGGACGGGGCGATCAATACGCGGTGACGGATGCCGCAGCCGGGTGGTGATTCACGCGGAACTGTGCCAGGAGATCGTCGGCGGCACGGATCAGCAGCGAGGAATCGACCCCAACCCCAGCGAAACTGATGCCCTGGCGCAGCCATTCCTGCAGCTGCGGCACGTCGGTGAGCATGATGCCGGCCGGTGTGCCGATCCGGCGGACCGCTTCGACGCCGCGCCGGATCGCCTGGACCACCTGCGGGTGCGACCGCTGCTCGGGGAATCCGAGATCGGCGGCGAGGTCGCTCGGCCCGAAGAACACACCGTCGACCCCGTCGATGGCGGCGATGGCCTCGATGTTCTCGAGAGCCCGGCCCGTCTCGATCTGCACGACGAGGCAGATGTTGTCGGCCGCCGCTCGGACATAGTCCGTCAACCGCCCCCATCGGGACGACCGGCCGATTCCACTGCCCATCCCGCGCACCCCGTGCGGCGGATAGCGCACCGCCCGGACCAGCTCGGCGGCCTGCTCCGGGGTGTCGACCATGGGGATGAGCAGGTTCTGTACGCCGATTTCCAGGTACTGCTTGATGAGCGCCGGGTCGCCATGGGGCAGTCGTACCACCGGCTGGGACAGCTCGGAGGCCCGGTCGACGAGCAGCGACCCGGCCGCTGCGATGCCCTGGAGCTGATCGAGAACCGAGCGCAGGTCGTTGGGCCCGTGCTCGGCGTCGATGAGCAACCAGTCGTAGCCGCACCCGGCCAGCAGCTCGGCGACGTAGCCGTCGGCCAGGACCGACCACAGCCCGATCTGCTGCTCACCCGCCGCCAGTCGCTGCTTGAAGCGGTTGACCGGGGTGCGCCTCGTGATCGACATCGGTGCTCCTCGCGCTCAGACCAGCTGGAACGACACGGTGCCGAGCGGGCCGTAGTCCGCCTGCACGACGTCGCCCCGGGTCACCGGGACCGGCCGGGTGAACGACCCCGCCAGGACGATCTGCCCGGCCTCGAGGCGCTCACCGTGCCCGTGCAGGCGCCGGGCGAGCCACGCCACCCCGGTGGCCGGGTGACCGAGCACCGCGCCCGCCAGGCCGGACTCCTCGACCACGCCGTTGAGGTACAGCAACGCGCCAGCCCAGCGCAGATCAACGGCATCGGGACGCACGGGCGTACCGCCGAGGACGATCCCCGCGTTCGCCGCGTTGTCCGAGATCGTGTCGAAGACCTTCCTCGGCACTCCCGATTCTCGGTCGAACTGCTCGATGCGGGCATCGATGATCTCCAGGGCCGGCAGCACCCGATCAGTCGCGTTGAACACGTCGTTGATCGACACGTCGGGCCCCTCCAGGGGTTCCCGGAGCAGGAATGCGAGTTCGACCTCCACCCGGGGCTTGATGAACCGCTCGGCGCGGATGGGACGACCACCCTCGTAAACCATCTCGTCGAAGAGGGTCCCGTAGTCGGGCTCGTCGATCTGGCTGCTCACCTGCATCGCCCGGGACGTCAGGCCGATCTTGTGCCCGACGACGCGCTGGCCCTCCTCCTTCTTGATCCGCACCCACGCCCGGGACACGGCGTAACCGTCCTCGATGGTCATCTGCGGGAACCGCGCGGAGAAGTGCCGGAGCTGCTCGCGGCGCCGCTCGGCCTCGTGCAGCTCGCGGGCCAGGTTCTCGCAGGTCTGCTGGGTAAAACCGGTCATACGGCAGCCTCCACCGCTCGGTCGGCCAGGAAACGGCGGGCCAGTCGATTGAATTCGTCCGCCCGCTCGAACTGGGCCCAGTGGTCGCACCCGGTGAGCTCGACCAGCTGGCCGGTCGGGACGATCTGTGCCAGTAGCCGGGCGTTGTCGAGAAACATGTTCGGCGCGTCCACGGCCGCGACGATCATGATCGGCTGCTGCAGCCTCGCCCACTCCTCGCGGGAGAGGTCCTGGCCACCCAGGCTGAACGCCAGCAGGTGACCCATCGCGGCGGCCATCTCGGGCTGCTCGTAGATCCGCAGCCGGACGCCCACCAGGTCATCGATGAGGTCCTCCGGATCAAGCATCAGCCGCCCCATCGCGGTCTTCACCGACTCCCAGGAGGGTGCCTGGGCCGCGCCCTGCCGGCGGCGCCGGACGTCGGCGCCGAACTCCTTCTCCGCCTCCGGGTCCACGACGACGCCCGCGGGCGCCACCATGACCAGGTGGGTCACCCGGTCCGGGTGGTCCAGGGCCAGGCGCGCCCCGACCCAGGACCCCAACGACACACCGATCACGGCAGCCTCGCCGATTTCCAGGGCGTCGAGCACGTCGAGGGCGTGTCTGGCGTAATCCGCGATGAGGTACGGGCGGTCGGGCTTGTCGGTGTACCCGCAGCCGAGCATGTCGATCCCGATCACGCGGTGGGTCTCACCCAGCGATCCGTAGTTCGCGCAGAAGTTCTCCAAGCTTCCGGCCGTCCCGTGGAGCAGGAGCACCACCGGGCCATCGGAGTTGCCCGTCTCCAGGTAACGCGTACGGATGCCGCCGGCGTCGACCCAGGCCAGGGTGTGCGGGACGGTGTTGAGATAGGTCCAGACGCTGCGGTAGCGCCGCGTCGCTTCAGCCAGCATGGCGGAACGAAACCTGGGCGGCGGCGAGCTTCTCCTTCATCATCGCCATCCACTCGTCGCGCGGACGGGCTGCGGGGTCCCGGGCGACGAGTTCCTCGGTCTGGCGCATGATCTCATCCTCGGAGTCCGTCAGGTCGAGCGGTTCGCCGAGGGGCTGCTGCACGTACCAGGGCGAGTGGGTGTAAACCTCAAGCATGTTGCCGTCCGGATCGTCGATGTAGACGCTCCAGGCGTTGCCGTGGTTCTTGACCACCTGCACGGGGATGCCGGTCTCCTCGACGTGGCGCCAGAACGCGCGCAGCTCCTGAAGGGTGGGCACGAGGAAGGAGATCTGGGCGGTCGTCGGCGGGGTGTCCGGGTCGCGGCCCTCGATGAGCGCGAGCTGGTGGTGCTCGGTGGGATCCGCGGACAGGAAGGCACCGCGACGCCGGGTGGCCGCCTTGCCCGACTTGCCCAGCCCGGAATCGGTGACGATCATCCCGAACTCTCGGGTGTAGAAATCGACCATCGCGTCGAGGTCCTTGCAGAAAATGCCGATGTGAGCAAGGCGCGGATTGAAGCTGGCCATGACGTGTTCCTTTCTTGCAGACGGTGACAGCGGGCCGTTCGGCCTGACGGTGCGCGACAACGAGTGGCGGTGGTCGGATCAGGCGTCGACGGTCACCGACGGCAGGGAGAGCGCGGCGACGAGAACGGAAACGTCCGACACGTTCTCGAGAGACCGCACCAGATCGAGCCCGTGGGCGGCCTGCTCCTCGGACACGGTGCCGGAGAAGCGGACGTTGCGCCAGAACTTGTCCACGATCAGCTCCAACGGGGTGGGATTGCGCAGCCACCCGAGAGGAGCGGAACGCTCGGCCTCCAGGATCCGCCCGTCCTCGAGAACGATCCGCAGCCGGCTGTGCTGGTTGTTGCCCAGCGGCAGGTTCGGCAGCAGCGTGACCCGGCGGGCGAGGTCCAGGACCTGGGGATCGTAGATGGCCGGCTCGACGTAGTGCTCCAGTTCGGGGCGACCGCGGACGATGGCGTTGGCGATGCCGTAGGGGATGGTGAACAGGAACTTCGGCTGCTCGTCCCGTGCGGTCGGCACCTGGTTGAGGAAGTGGTCCACCCGGTTGGGCGGCACGTCGAGTTCCACCGCCTTCACCGCGGCGGCGTCGAATTCGTGCTCAGAGCGGATCTTCAGCACGCATTCGATCGGATTGTGGTTGCCGTAGCAGGACGGGTGCAGCTTGTGTTGGCCGTGGACGTAGAACACCGTGCCCAGGTCCGCGACCATGTTCTGCGGTGCCGGCTCCTGCGCGTACATCGCGAAGTACCCGCGCCGGCTCTCCAGGGCGTCCTTGACGCCGCCGAAGCCACGAAGGGAGAGCTGGCAGGCCAGGATGCCGTTGTAGGCGGCCGAGGCCCCGGGGAGCTTGAAGGAGTGCACCCCGTCCCAGATGCCCTGGAAGGACCCGGCCATGAGGTTGAGCAGGATGCCGTAGGCGTTGCGGAGCTGGTCGTGGTCCAGGCCCATCAGGCGGCCGGCGACCGCCGTCGCCCCGAAGGCGTTGGACGTTCCGCAGACCTCGAAGTTCGTGTCGAAGCTGAACGTGTTGGCCACCGAGACCCGGGCGGCGACATCGCCGCCGAGGATGACGGCCGCCAGCACCTCTCGTCCGCTGGCTCGGGTGTACTCCCCGACGGCGAGGGCCACGGGCTCTGTGGTGCTGCTGACGTGCCCGACCATCTTGCCCTCGTTGACGCCTTCGGGTTCGGGCCCGGTCACCTCGAAGTCGAAGGACCGGCTCTGCAGGGAGGTGATCATGGCGGCGTACGGCAGCGGCAGCCGGTCAGGTCGGCCGAGGACCGCTGCCTCCGGGGCACCGGCCCAGCTCCGGACGAGGTCGAGCATCGCATCGTTGCCGGCAACGCCGACGCCCGACAGGGCACAGCCGATGGAGTCGATGAGCCGCTTCTTCGCCGCGAGCAGGTCGGAGTCACTGAACGCCTCGAACGGTGTGTCGAGGACGTGACGCACGATGCGGTCGATCAGGGCTTCGGTCATGCAGAACTCCTGGTGCGAGGACTGTGGGTGCGCTCGGCGTCGCGTAGCGTGACAGGCGGGGCTGCGCACGACCGACCATAGGGCAGCCCGCTCAGCGGCGGAACAATCGCATTCCGTGGTCCGGAAAGCACCGCTCCCCCCGCCTCGTTTCCTGCCCGTTCCGCCCTGAGCGGCCCAGTTGCTCCGGATCGACGTTCGCGCCGCCATTCCGGCATCTGGAAGACGACCCTCGGCAGAAACTCAACCTCGCCCTACGCTTCCCGGAGCGACCGATCAGAGGGAGAACCGAGAATGCCCACGTCAACCCAGGACATTCCATTGACGGGCGTCGCCGATTATTCAGCGCCGCGTTCCGCCGATTGGGGCGAGTACCGCGAGCGCGCCATCGCTGAGGGCCAGAGGTTCCTGGACGCCGTCGAGGGCATTCTCGACACCGTCCGCGCTGGCCGCGACACGTCCGAGGCCGAGGGGCGCGTCCCCGACACCTCCATCGAGGCGATGATCGGCACCGGTCTGTTCCGCGCCTTCACGCCCCTGCGGTACGGCGGCCTCGAGATGGCCCCGGCCGCGTTCTTCGAGGGGATCATGCGGATCGCGGAGGCGGACAGCTCCGCGGCCTGGGTCGCCGGACAGCTCAACGTCCACTCCTTCGAGATCGCCCTCATGGACGAGCGCATGCAGGACGAGTTCTGGGGCGAAACCCCGGACGCCCGCGCCTCGAGTTCGTACGCCCCCACCGGCAAGTGGGAACAGGTTGAGGGCGGGTACCGCCTCAACGGCACCTGGACCTTCTCCAGCGGAGTCGATCACGCCCAGTGGATCATCCTGGGCGGCCGGGACCGTAACTTCGTGGTCCCGGTCTCCGACGTCTCGATCGACCACAACAGCTGGGACGTGCAGGGCCTGAAGGGCACCGGCAGCAAGGCGGTGACCCTCGCCGACGTTTTCGTCCCGGACCACCGCACCCACCTGCTCATCGACACCTACAACGACGCCAACCCGGGCTGGAAGGTCAACAACCGACCGCTGTACTGGGTCTCGTTCACCTCCCTGTTCAACTCCACCCCGACGAACACGGTCATCGGCACCGCGACGGGCGGCATCGAGGCGTTCCTCGCACAGTCCCGCATCCGTGTCACGCGCATGGGTACCGGCGCTCCCGCGGCGCAGGACCCGTTCCTTCAGCTGACGCTCGCCGAGGCCATGACCACGGTCCGCACCATCAAGGAACGCCACCTGCGGAACTGGCGCGGCCTGTTCGATCTCGCGTGCCGCGGCGAGGAAGCCAGCCCGCTCGAGCGCATGCGGGTCCGGTTCGAGGCCGCCGACTCCATCGCGACGTGCTACGAGTCCCTCACCGAGGTCTGGCCGCTTGCCGGTGCATCGGCCTCGTTGAGCGCGAACCCGCTGCAGCAGGTAATGCGCGACCTCATGTCGGCCCGCAATCACGGCTCGGCCAAGAAGGAACTCGCGGCCGGGAAGTACGTCAAGACCCTCTTCGGTCTTCCTCCAGCGCCCTTTACCGACCTGGGCACCCTCAACTACTACAAGTAATCCGCGTCCGTCGCCCACTGCCGAAAGAATGCGCAAATGACCGAAACTGCCGACATCCGGAACGCTTCTGGGGTCCTCGAGCAGGGCGACCCGGCCGTTGACCCGCGCGCCTTCCGGCGCGCCCTCGGCCAGTTCGCGACCGGCGTGACCGTGATCGCGACGAGCGCCGGGGACCAGGTGGTGGGGTTGACCGCGAACTCGTTCTCCGCGGTCTCCCTGGATCCACCGCTCGTGCTGTGGTCCATCCGCAAGAAGTCCGGACGCGCCCCGGCGTTCATCAATAACGGCCACTTCACCATCAATGTCCTCGCCGAGGACCAGATGGAGCTTGCCGGCATGTTCGGCCGCCCGCACGAAGAGCAGTTCGCCGAGATCGACTGGACCGCCGGTCGACACGGCGACCCCCTGCTGACCGGCGCGATCGCGCACTTCGAGTGCGTCAACGAGGCGGTCCTCGACGGCGGTGATCACCACATCCTGGTCGGCCGGGTCGAGCGCTTTGCGCGGTACGACGGTGCTCCCCTGCTCTTTTCGCAGGGCCAGTACGGCGTGTCGAGCAGCCATCCCGAACTGGCGCTGACCGCGGCCTCGGCGGTCGCACCCTGTGCAGAGCCGGCCGAGGAGCCCTTGTTCATGTCCCTTCTCCAGGCAACCGATCACCACATGTCGGCGCTGTTTCAGGCGCACCGACAGCAGGTCGGCGTCACCCTGCCGACGTCCCGGGTCCTCAACCGCCTCTTCCGCGGCCCCTGCACCCGGGAGGTTCTGGAGCAGGAGGCCTTCCTCGGCGAGAACGCGGTGGAAAACGCCCTGTCCGACCTCGCCGACGAGGGCCAGGTGGTCGAGGCAGCGGACGGGACCTGGGCTCTCACCGACAAGGGACGCGAGGTTCGGGCCGCCCTGCGTCGCAGCGCCGAGGCGTTCACCACTGCGCAGCTTCGTGGCATCCCGGAGGCGGATCTGGCTGCCGCCGAGCGCGTTCTCCGGACCCTGCTGGACCGCGGTCACCCGCAGGGATGAGCGGCGCGAGTGTCGCCCGGGCGCACGCCGACCGGAGGAGGCGGCCGGCGTACCTCTCGGCGGCCGGCCGTGGCCACGGTGCGAGAAGAAACGAACGACGAATGGCTACTCTTCAAATATGACCATGCCCGCGCCCAGCGGCTCGATCGCGTCGAAGAACATCGGGTCGCAGACCCTGGCCCGTGGCCTTCGCGCCCTCGAACTGGTCGCTGCGTCCAGGAACGGCCTGACCATGCAAGAGGTGGCCGATGCGCTCGACGTGCATCGGACCATCGCCTACCGCATGCTGTCCACGCTCGCGGACTTCCATCTGGTCACCCGTTTGCCCGACGGCCGGTTCCGGGCCGGCGCCGGACTGGCCGCCCTCGCCGCACTGGCCCAGGGCGACCTGCGTGAGGTGGCACTGCCGGTCCTGCGTGAGTTGGCCGACACGCTGGAATGCACGCTGTCGCTGATCGTGGCCGAAGGCGAGGAAGCGGTGGCCGTCGCCGTGATCGAGCCGACCACCACGGTCTACCATCTCGCCTTCCGCACCGGCAGCCGCCACCGGCTCGACCGAGGAGCCGCGGGCCTGGCCCTGCGGGCCGCCGGCCCCCGCCGGTCTGGGGAAGCACCGGAGGTGACTCTGGCGCGCCAGCGCGGCTACGCATCGACCTACGGGCAGGTGGAGCCCGGCGCCTACGGCCTGGCCGTGCCACTGCGCCAGCCCCCCTCGGTTCCGGCCGCCTGCATCAACCTCATCACCTACCGGGCCGACCTGATCGACAGCAGCATCGAGCCGATGCGGCAGGCCGCGGAGCGCATCTCCACGGCCCTGGCTTGAGCGGTCAGGCCAGCGGCACATGGAGCAGCCAGTGGCCTCGGACAATGCCGGAGGTGCCGCACGAAGCGAGCCGCCCGCGGCCGGGCCCGTCGTCGACCTCAACACCGTGCTCGGCAAGGTTGTTGCAGTCCTGTTCGCCTTCCGCGCCGAGGACCACGGGATCACCCTTGCCGAACTCGGCCGTCGCACCGGGTTGCGCAAGGGCACGCTGCACCGGGTGGCCCGTGACCTCGTCGACGCCCGACTGCTCGACCGCACCGGCGACGGGTACCGGCTCAGCAGCCAGATCTTTCAGCTGGGTATGCGGGCGTCGGTGGAGCGGGGACTGCTGGAGGTAGCCACGCCGTTCATGGAGGACCTCTACGAGCGCACCCACGAGACCGTGCACCTCGGCGTGCTCGATGGCGACAGCGTCGTCTACGTGGCCAAAATCGGCGGTCACCGTCAGGCGGCCGCCCCGTCGCGGATCGGCGGCCGGATGCCTCTGTACTGCACCGGCATCGGTAAGGCATTGTTGGCGTACTCTCCACCGGAGCTGGCCGCCCGGGTCGTCGCCGCCGGCCTGGGCAGGCGCACCCCGCGCACGATCACAGCTCCGGGGCTACTGCGCCAGCAACTCGCGCGTATCGCCGAGACCGGGGTGGCGTTCGAACACGAGGAGTCGGCCATCGGCATCACCTGCGTCGCCGCCCCCGTCCTCGACGCCGACGACCAGCCGATCGCCGCGCTCAGCGTCACCGGGCCGGTCACCCGCTTCCAGCCCGAGCGCCACGCATGCTCGGTGAAGGCGGCGGCAGCGGGCGTAGCGGCGACTCTCGGCCGGCGCGCCGCCCTGAGCTGACGGCGACGAGAGGAGTCTCTCGGCGTTCCGGTCACCGGAACACCGCCCTGGCCGAGCGGTGACTCGGGCTGTCAAGGTCAGCAGACCAACGGGCCCTTTCGAGGAAACGATGACACAAGCAACCAGGCATAACGACGCCGTGACCAAGGCCGCCGAGCGGCTTCAGAGCGCTGCGCGCAGCGGAGTGCCGTGCCGGCCGGTCCGGGACCTGATCGGCGGCTCTGACGTCGCGCTCGCGTACGCGGTCCAGCAGCGGCTGACCGAGGCGCGGCTAGCCGACGGCGCGCGGGCCGTCGGTCGCAAGATCGGACTGACGTCCCCGGTGGTCCAGAAGCAGCTCGGCGTCGACCGTCCGGACTTCGGGGTGCTCTTCGACGACATGGACGTCTCCGCGCTCGACCTCGTCCCCGCTGACCGGCTGCTTCAGCCGAAGGTGGAGGCGGAGATCGCTTTCATCCTTGGAGCGGACCTGGCAGACGGCCCCCTCGACGCTGACCAGGTGCGTGGTGCGGTGGAGGTTGCGGTCGCCGCGCTGGAGATCGTCGACAGCCGAATCGCCGGCTGGGATATCACCTTCGGCGATACCGTGGCCGACAACGCCTCCAGCGGTCTGTTCGTACTGGGCGAGCAGCGGCTCGGCCTGGCGGCCTTCGAACCGGTCGCGGCGAGTATGCGGATGTATCTCGACGACGAGCTGGTTTCCGAGGGCAGCGGCGCAGCCTGCCTGGGAGATCCACTGCTGGCGCTGGCCTGGCTGGCGCGTACCGCCCGGGATCTCGGCGAGCCGTTGCGCGCCGGCGAGGTGGTGTTGTCCGGCGCCTTGGGGCCGATGGTGCCGGTGCCGGCAGGTGCCAGGGTGCGCGCCGAGATCAGCGGCTTGGGCCCCGTGACGGCGACGTTCTCCGGAAAGGAGGAGCGATGAGCAGGACCAAGGTTGCGATCATCGGGTCGGGCAACATCGGCACCGACCTGATGATCAAGGTGCTGCGGCACTCTGACGTCCTTGAGATGGGGGCGATGGTCGGCATCGACCCGGCCTCCGACGGCCTGGCCCGGGCCCGCCGGTTCAAGGTTCCCGTCACCGCCGAGGGCGTGGACGGGCTGATCGCGATGGATGGCTTCGACCAGATTGGGATCGTCTTCGACGCTACCTCAGCGAAGGCGCACCGGGCCAACGCGGAGAAGCTCGCCCCGTACGGCAAGAAGTTGGTCGATCTGACCCCGGCGGCGATCGGGCCGTACGTGGTGCCGGCGGTGAACCTGGACGACCACCTGGCCGACGACATCGACAACGTGAACATGGTGACCTGTGGCGGGCAGGCGACCATCCCGATGGTCGCTGCCGTCGCGCGGGTGGTACCGGTGCCGTACGCGGAGATCGTCGCGTCGATCGCGTCGAAGTCGGCGGGGCCGGGCACCCGGGCCAACATCGACGAGTTCACCGAGACCACCGCGCACGCCATCGAGACGGTCGGCGGCGCCGGGCGAGGCAAGGCGATCATCGTCCTGAATCCGGCCGAGCCGCCGCTGATCATGCGCGACACCGTTCTCTGCCTGATCGGCGATGCCGACCACGACGCGATCCGCACCTCGGTGGAGGACATGGTCGCGGAGGTCGCCGGGTACGTGCCTGGCTACCGGCTCAAGCAGCAGGTGCAGTTCACCCCGGTCGCGGCCGACGAACCGGTGCACACCCTGCTGCCTGAGGGGGCCGGACCGGTGACCACCAAGGTGTCGATCTTCCTCGAGGTGGAGGGCGCCGCCCACTATCTGCCGGCCTACGCCGGCAACCTGGACATCATGACCTCGGCCGCGCTGCGCGTGGGCGAGAGGCTGGCGACGAACAGCGCACGTCGAGCGCCCGCGGAGGTGGCCCCGTGACAACCCAAACGCCCGACCTGTACGTCCAGGACGTAACGCTGCGCGATGGTATGCACGCCGTGCGGCATCGGATCACCCCCGCCGACGTCGCCCGGATCGTGGCTGCCCTGGATGCCGCCGGGGTCGACGCCATCGAGGTGGCCCACGGTGACGGGCTGGCCGGCGGCAGCCTGAACTACGGTCCCGGCAGCAACACCGACTGGGAGTGGATCGAAGCGGCCGCAGAGAACCTCGAGCGGGCCACGCTGACGACCTTGCTGCTGCCGGGTATCGGCACGATCGCCGAACTCAAACACGCCTACTCGCTCGGGGTCCGCTCGGTACGGGTGGCCACCCACTGCACCGAGGCCGACGTCGCCGCCCAGCACATCGCCACGGCCCGCGAACTGGGTATGGACGTCTCCGGGTTCCTGATGATGAGCCACATGGCCCCGGCCGTCGAGCTCGCCCGGCAGGCGGCCCTGATGGAGTCGTACGGGGCGCACTGCGTCTACGTCACCGACTCCGGAGGCCGGCTGACCATGGACGGCGTGCGCGAGCGCATCCGCGCCTACCGAGACGTGCTGCGGCCGGAGACCCAACTGGGCATCCACGCCCATCAGAACCTCTCCCTCGCCGTGGCCAACTCGGTGGTCGCCGTCGAGGAGGGCGTCACGCGGGTCGACGCGTCCCTGGCCGGGCACGGCGCAGGGGCCGGCAACTGTCCCATCGAACCGTTCATCGCCGTGGCCAACCTGCAGGGCTGGAAGCACCGCTGCGACCTGTTCGCGCTGCAGGACGCCGCCGACGATCTCGTCCGTCCGCTGCAGGACCGCCCGGTGCAGGTCGACCGGGAGACCCTCACCCTCGGGTACGCCGGCGTGTACTCCAGTTTCCTACGGCACGCCGAGGCCGCGTCGCAGCGGTACGGCATCGACGTCCGCACGCTCCTGCTCGAGGTGGGCCGCCGCGGCCTGGTCGGCGGGCAGGAAGACATGATCGTCGACATCGCCCTCGACCTGCAGGCCGCCCAGGCCGCCCAGGCCGCCCAGGCCGCCCAGGCCGCGGGGGCCAACGGATAACCACCGGGCGGGCCGCGCCGGCCCTGCTGATCGAGTACGGCGCCGGCGCGGCCTGCGGTTTTGCGCCGCCGGCCGACCTGGCCTGCGAGTGCCTCGTCTTTGATTCGGCAGCTGTGCATCCTCGACGCTCCCAGCTTTGCTGGCCTGCCACGGCATCAAAGGCGAGGTCGTCGCGCTGCGTCTCTACGGTCGCTCGGCCCTTTTCGGCGTCAGCGCCGCTGTCACCGGCCGAAGTCGTCGAGCCGGTGGTGAACCTCGGTCGCCTTCGGGCGCCACCTTATTGGCTGCCCGCGCCCGCAAGCCGCACTCGCCTGCTGGCCGAAAGGTGGTGCGCACTTCTTGACAAGCGACTCGGCGACGCTCATGCTCTGAGCGGAGAATGCACACAGGCGTGCTCTATTTACACAGCGGTCTGGCAGCCGCGGGTGGGAGAGTTGACATGGCCGAGCGCGAGTTCACCAGCGTCTGGTCGGATCTGAACCGGGTCGAGTTCAGCCAGGGTTTTCTGCAAGCCGGGCCGTACCGTACGCGTTACCTGCGCGCCGGGGATCCGTCCAAGCCTCTGCTGCTCCTGCTGCACGGGATCACCGGGCACGCCGAGGCGTACGCGCGTAACCTGCGAAGCCACAGCGAGCACTTCAACACCTACGCCATCGACTTCATCGGGCACGGATACTCCAGCAAGCCGGAGCACCCGCTGGAGATCCGGCACTACATCGACCAGCTGCTGCACGTTCTGGACGCGCTCGGCGCAGACCGGGCATCGCTGTCGGGGGAATCGCTCGGCGGCTGGGTGACCGCCCGCTTCGCGCAGCTGCACCCCGACCGGGTCAACCGCATCGTGCTGAACACCATGGGCGGCACGATGGCCAACCCGAAGGTGATGGAGCGGCTCTACACGCTGTCGATGCAGGCCGCGGAGGACCCGAGCTGGGAGCGGGTCAAGGCGCGGCTGGAGTGGCTGATGGCCGACCCGTCGATGGTGACCGACGACCTGATCAAGACGCGGCAAATGATCTTCCAGCAGCCGGACTGGCCGATGGCCTGCCGGATGAACATGGCCCTACAGGACCTCGAGACCCGCAAGCGCAACATGCTCTCCGACGACGACCTGCGCGCCATCACCGCCGAGGCTCTGGTCATCTGGACGACGAAGGACCCGTCCGGCCCCGTCGACGAGGGGCGGCGGATCGCCGATCTGCTGCCCAACGGGCGACTGGCCGTCATCGAGAACGCCGGCCACTGGCCCCAGTACGAGCAGACCGAGCAGTTCAACCAGATCCACCTCGACTTCCTGCTCGGGCGCTGAGGCCGAAAGGACGGCACAGGCATGACGACGCGACCGGTGGACACCGACGTTCTCGTGGTCGGGGCGGGGCCCGTAGGGCTCATGCTCGCCAACCTGCTGGGCAGGTATGGAAGGCGAGTCACCGTCATCGAGGCGCGCAGCGAGCTGATCGACTATCCCCGCGGCGTGGGGATGGACGACGAGTCGTTCCGCACGATCCAGACCATCGGCCTGGTCGACCAGATCGCGCAGCACACGGTGCCGCAGCACATCGTGCGGCTGGTCAACGGCAAGGGCCAGATGCTGGTCGTCAACAACCCCACCACCGACGAGTTCGGCTGGCCACGCAAGCACGGCTTCGTGCAGCCACTGGTCGACCGTGAGCTGCTCGCGGGACTGGACCGCTTCCATTCAGTGGACACGCACTTCGGCCACCAGTTGGTGGACCTCGAAGAACGCGACGACCACGTCTGCGCCGTCGTCTCCGTCCTGGCTGGGGAGAAGGTCGTCGACACGCGGACGATCCGCGCGCGATACGTCGTCGGCTGCGAGGGCGGCCGCTCCTTCACCCGCACCTGGATGGGCATGGGCTTCGAAGGGCAGTCGCCGTCGACCCGCTGGCTGGTCATCGACGTGGCCAATGACCCGCTGGGTACGCCGAACGTCTACCTCGGCGCCGATCCGCGCCGGCCGTACGTGTCGATCGGCTTGCCGCACGCGATCCGGCGCTGGGAATTCATGCTGTTCGAGGACGAGCCGACCGAGTTGGTCGAGTCACCCGCGTTTCTCGCGAAGATGCTCGAGCGGCACGTGCCCGACCCCACGGCACTCGATGTCATCGGCCAGCGTGTCTTCACTCACCACGGCCGCATCGCCACCAGCTTCCGCAAGGGTCGGGTGCTCATCGCCGGCGACGCCGCCCACCTGATGCCGGTGTGGCTCGGCCAGGGCTGGAACTCCGGCATCCGCGACGCGACCAACCTGGCGTGGAAGCTAACCGCCGTACTGCGAGGCGCCGCCGACGACACGCTGCTCGACACCTACGATGTCGAGCGGCGCGGCCACGCCAAGGCGATGATCGACCTGAACATGACTGCTGGGTCCATCATGAAGGCGGACCGGAAGCTCGGCCTCGTGCGGGACTTCGCTGCGGGCGCGCTCAACATCGTCCCGTCGGTCAAGAGCTACTTCACCGACATGCGTTTCAAGCCGATGCCCCGCTATTCCCGCGGGGTCGTCGTCGACCAGAACGACCGCACACCCGGGTCGGCCGTGGCGCGCATCGCCCAGCGTCTCCTGCCGATGGTCGACGCCCCCAACGACGCCTCACCGGTGGGCATCCAGTTCATCCAGCCGCGGGTACGCACCTCCGAGCATCCCGACGTGCTTCTCGACGACGTCATCGGCGACTGGTGGACGATCGCCGCCTGGGGCAACAATCCTTCGCGGCTGCTGTCGTCGGCCGATCTGGAGGACGTCGAGGCGCTCGGGGTGCGGCTGGTGTGCTTCGTACCCGAGCCGCAGCGGGCCTGGGCGGAGCGCGAGTACGCCCAGTCGCCCGTACCCGTCACCGTGGTCGGTGACCCGACCGGCCGGCTCAAGGAGTGGTTCGACGACCGGCCGCTCAGTGTGATCTTCCTGCGGCCCGACCGGTTCGTCGCGGCCGCCTGCCTGGCTCAGGAGGCGTCCAGCACGTGGCACGCCGTCCTGGCCGCCACCTCCTACGTTCGCAAGGGAGCCGGCGATGCCCGTAGCACTCGTCTGCATGTCGCATAGCCCGCTGCTCGACTTCGTCGAGCCGGCGGCCGACGTCCGTGCCGCCGTCGACGCCGCCTTCCAGCAGGCGCGCGCCTTCGCCGCCGATTTCGACCCAACCCTGGTCGTGTCGTTCGCGCCCGACCACTACAACGGCTTCTTCTACGATCTGATGCCGCCGTTCTGCGTCGGCTACGAAGCCACTGCGGTGGGCGATTACGGCAGTCAGGCCGGCCCGCTGCGGGTGCCCGGGGAACTGGCGGAGTCTCTCGCCCAGCATGTGCTCAACCAGGACGTCGACATCGCCATCTCCCGACGGATGGAGGTCGACCATGGCGCGGTCCAGCCGTTGGAGATCCTTTTCGGCGACATCACCGCGCGGCCGGTAGTGCCGGTGTTCGTCAACGGCGTCGCCCGGCCCTTCGCCCCGATGCGCCGAGTGCGCCGGATGGGGGCGGCGATCGGGAAGTACCTCGCCACGCTCGACGAGCGGGTCCTGGTCATCGGATCGGGCGGCCTGTCCCACGATCCGCCGGTACCGCAGTGGGCTACGGCTCACGACGCCCAGCGCGCCATGCTTCTCAACGGCCGCCATCCCACCGACGAGGCGCGAGCGGCCCGCCAGCAACGAGTGATCGAGGCGGCGCGGCAGTTCGCGGCGGGCACGGCCACGATCAGGGATCTCAACCCCGACTGGGACCAGCGGTTCATGGACCTGTGCGCGTCGGGCGACCTGGCAGCGGCCGATGCCCTGACTCCCGAGGCCATGGCCGAGGAGGCCGGAAACTCGGCGCACGAGGTTCGCACCTGGGTGGCCGCGTTCAGTGCCTTGCGCGCGGTCGGCACCTACACGGTGGATTACCGGTTCTACCGCCCCATTCCGGAGTTCATCGCCGGTTTCGGGCTGATGACCGCCCACATCGGCTGAGCCTCGATCCGTCAGCGGTTTCCGTCGCCCGGACTTCTACGGGCCGGCCTGGCTCCCGTCGCGGCGCTCGCCGGTTGACATCTGATGGATCGGTCAGTCGTCGCCGGTGCCGCTCAGCGCGGTGACCCGCAGCTCCGGACGAGGAGCGTGGCGCCAGAAGTGGGCTGAAGATCCTCCTTCAAGCGGCGCCTCAAGGAGTTCGCCCCCTGATGCGACGAGGCCGCCGTCCCGCTATTTTTTCGGCACGGTCCCCGCTCAAAGACTGAAAACTTCGAAGGTGCGTGGCGACGGTGATGGCCACGGGGGCTGCGGTCCGCACGAGTAAGGTTGTCTCGTACGCCGACTGCGGCGGTCCCGCTACGTGCCCCTGCGTGTAAAGGCGGCCAGGACCGTCTCAGAGATGAGACGCGGAGCGTCTGCAGGACCCAGTCGCCCCTTGGCTACATCGATGGTCGCGCCCGTGCATGATGTGGTGCAGGACGCTGGTCAGCCAACTGGCTGGGAGATCGGCTCGGAAGACGCCTTCGGACTGGCCGCGGCGGATCAGGTCGTCGACTCGCTGTGCGGGTTTCGCGTGGAGTTCCTGCACGCGTCCGGGGGGCAGCGATGCCTGTGCCGCCTCGAGGACGGCGCTTGACTGGGCGATCAGCAGCCAGCTCGATCCGATCAGAACGCTCAGCGCGTCACGCGGGTAGCCCGTGAGGTCGAGGCGGGCCAAGACCTTCTCTCTGTCCCGCACCGGGTTTGATGGAGACATCGAAACCTGGGAGGAACACCAGCGATGCCTGCCCCGAAGAAGTACCCCGATGAGTTGCGTGAGCGTGCGACCCGGTTGGCGGTCGAGGCCCGCCGGGA
>NZ_BMNB01000026.1 GCF_014646235.1 Micromonospora sonchi
TGATAAGGTTACGGCGGTTATGGCGGAGGGGAAACGCCCGGTTACATTCCGAACCCGGAAGCTAAGCCCTCCAGCGCCGATGGTACTGCACTCGGGAGGGTGTGGGAGAGTAGGACACCGCCGGACATTCTTCCGTTTAGGGCCACCCCATCTGGGGTGGCCCTAAACGCGTTTCTGCCCACTTCTTTCTCGGCGGGCTGCGCCCCGTGCGAACGCGGCGAGATCAGGCGCGGGTCTGGACGCTCTCGCGGATCTCCCGAAGCAGCCCGGCGGCCTCGTCGACCGGCCGGAAGGGGAACATGGCCAGCACCACGCTGCCGTGGTCGGCCCAGCCGCAGACCGCGAAGTCGCCGCCCTCGCCGCTGGTGCTGCCGCACTTCATCACGCCGCCCAGCCGGCCCGGCGGCACGTTCCGCAGGCCGGTCACCGCGCCGGCCTCGTCGGCCATCAGCCGGAAGAGGCTCTCCAGGTCCCGCTCCGGCTGCCACAGCAGAGTGGTACCGCCGAAGATCAGCACCGAGCGGCGTGCGTCGGCCGCGTCCTGGTAGACGGCGCCGAAGCTGCTGTCCAGCTCGATGTCGGCGGCGAGGCCGCTGCGCAGGTAGTCGGCGGTGCTGCTGGCCCGCTCGCTGGTGTCCCGGCTCAGGCCGGCGACCTGGTCCGGCGTCGCGATCCGGGCGTCTTTCTGCTGGGCGATGCGCCAGCCGAAGGTGCCGAGCGTGCCGATGCCGGCCAGCGCGAGGACCGCCAACAGCGCGACCGCGAGCCGCCGGCGACGGATCCGGACGTCGACGCGGTCGCCGGCCTTCTCCGGGTCGCGGTTGCTCAGCTGGATCGGCTCGTCGGTCAGTTCGACCGGCGAGGAAGCCTCGTCGAGCCGGCGGGCGCCGAGGTGTGCGTCGGACATAGCCGTCACCGTACGCCAACGACCGGTGGCGCACGTCGGGTCCGCCGAAGCGCTCCGTAGACTTGTCGGGTGACCGAGAGACTGGATGCCCGACGACCCGACGCCCCGACCATTGCCGGCCAGTACCAGCCCGGCGAGGTAGAGCAGCGACGGTACGAGCGGTGGGTAGCCGACGGTCGGTTCCGGGCCTCAACGGAGAGTGACAAGCCCCCGTTCACCATCGTGATCCCGCCGCCCAACGTCACCGGCTCGCTGCACATGGGCCACGCGCTGGACCACACCGTGCAGGACACCCTGGTGCGGCGTAAGCGCATGCAGGGCTTCGAGGCACTCTGGCTGCCCGGCATGGACCACGCCGGCATCGCCACCCAGAACGTGGTCGAGCGGCAGCTCGCCACCGAGGGCCTGTCCCGGCACGACCTGGGCCGGGAGAAGTTCGTCGAGCGGGTGTGGCGGTGGAAGGCCGAGTCCGGCGGTGCGATCCTCGGCCAGATGCGCCGCCTCGGCGACTCCGTCGACTGGGACCGCGAGCGCTTCACCATGGACGAGGGCCTGTCCCGGGCCGTGCAGACCATGTTCAAGAAGCTGTTCGACGACGGGCTGATCTACCGGGCGAACCGGATCATCAACTGGTGCCCGCGCTGCCTGACCGCGCTGTCGGACATCGAGGTGGAACACACCGACGACGAGGGCGAACTGGTCACCATCCGGTACAGCGACGACGTGGTGGTGGCCACCACCCGGGCCGAGACGATGCTCGGCGACACGGCGGTGGCGGTGCACCCGGACGACGAGCGGTACCGGCACCTGATCGGCACCGAGGTCGAGCTGCCGCTGACCGGGCGGCGGATCCCGATCGTGGGTGACGCGCACGTCGACCCGGCCTTCGGCACGGGCATGGTCAAGGTGACTCCGGCGCACGACCCGAACGACTTCGAGATCGGCCAGCGGCACGACCTGCCGTCCCTGACGGTCATGGACGAGCGCGGCGTCATCACCGTGCACGGCCCGTTCGAGGGTCTGGACCGCTTCGAGGCCCGCCCGGCGATCGTCGCCGCGCTGCGCGAGCAGGGCCGCATCGTCGCGGAGAAGCGGCCGTACGTGCACGCGGTGGGCCATTGCTCCCGCTGCCGGACCACGATCGAGCCCCGGCTGTCCCTGCAGTGGTTCGTCAACACCGCACCGCTGGCCAAGGCGGCCGGCGACGCGGTGCGCGACGGCCGGGTGCGGATCGAGCCGACGGAGCTGGCCAAGCGGTACTTCGCCTGGGTCGACAACATGCACGACTGGTGCATCTCCCGACAGCTCTGGTGGGGTCACCGCATCCCGGTCTGGTATGGCCCGGACGGGAAGGTCGTCTGCGTCGGCCCCGACGAGCAGCCGCCGACCGGTGCGGGCTGGCACCAGGACGAGGACGTCCTGGACACCTGGTTCTCCAGCGGCCTGTGGCCGTTCTCCACGCTCGGCTGGCCGGAGCGGACCCCGGACCTGGCCAAGTTCTACCCGACCAGCGTGCTGGTCACCGGGTACGACATCCTCTTCTTCTGGGTCGCCCGGATGATGATGTTCGGCCTGTACGCGATGGACGGCGTGCAGCCGTTCGACGTGGTGGCGCTGCACGGCATGGTCCGCGACGAGCATGGCAAGAAGATGTCGAAGTCGTTCGGCAACGTGGTCGACCCGCTGGACTGGATCGACCGGTTCGGCGCCGACGCCACCCGCTTCACCCTGGCCCGGGGAGCGAACCCGGGCGGGGACGTGGCGGTCAGCGAGGAGTGGTGCCAGGGGTCGCGCAACTTCTGCAACAAGCTGTGGAACGCCACCCGGTTCGCGCTGCTCAACGGCGCGCACACCGAGGGACCGCTACCGGGCGCGGCCGAACTGTCGACGGTCGACCGGTGGATCCTGTCCCGGCTGGCGCAGGTCACCGCCGAGGTGGACGAGCAGTTCGAGGCGTACGAGTTCGCCAAGGTCTGCGACCTGCTGTACCACTTCGCCTGGGACGACGTCTGTGACTGGTACGTCGAGCTGAGCAAGCCGGTGCTGGCCGAGGGCGGGCCGGCGGCGGACGCCACCCGACGGGTGCTCGGACACGTGCTGGACCAGTTGCTGCGGCTGCTGCACCCGGTGATCCCGTTCGTCACCGAGGAACTGTGGACCGCGCTCACCGGCGGGGACACGGTGATGACGGCCGCCTGGCCGGTCGCCGACCGGGCGCGCGTCGACGCCACCGCCGAGGCGGAGATCGCCACCCTGCAGCGGGTCGTCACCGAGATCCGCCGGTTCCGCTCCGACCAGGGGCTACGCCCGACCCAGCGGGTCGCCGCCCGGCTCGACGGGCTGGCCGACGCCGGCATCGTCGGGCACGAGCCGCTGATCCGCTCGCTGGTCCGCCTCGACCCGGCGGGCGGCGACTTCCAGGCCAGCGCCACGCTGGCCATGCCCGGTGAGATCAGCGTCGCGCTCGACACCCGCGGTTCGATCGACGTGGCCGCCGAGCGGGCCCGGCTCACCAAGGACCGCGCGGCGGCCGAGAAGGAGGCCGGACAGGCCCGGGCGAAGCTGGCCAACCCGGCGTTCGTCGGCAAGGCCCCGGAGCACGTCGTCGCGAAGATCCGGGAACGGCTGGCCGTGGCCGAAGCCGACCTGGTCCGTATCGACGCCGCCCTGGAGGCGCTGCCCTCATGACCGACAGCGCAAACCACACCACCCGCGCCGAGCAGGCCGCCTTCGCCGAGGTCGAGGCCGAGCTGACCGGGCGCGGCTTCACCCGGATGGTTTTCGAGCTGGATCGCATCTCGTCCCTGCTCGACCTGCTGGGCAGCCCGCAGCGGGCGTACCCGTCGATCCACCTCACCGGCACCAACGGCAAGACCTCCACGGCGCGGATGATCGACTCGCTGCTGCGGGCGTTCGGGCTGCACACCGGCCGCTACACCAGCCCGCACCTGGAGACCGTCCGGGAGCGGATCAGCCTGGACGGCGAGCCGGTGGACGAGACCCGGTTCACCACCGTCTACCGGGAGGTGAAGCCGCTGGCCGAGCTGGTCGACGACCGCTCGGCCGAGCCGCTGACCTACTTCGACATGACCACCGCGCTGGCGTTCGCCACCTTCGCCGACGCCCCGGTGGACGTGGCCGTGGTCGAGGTCGGCCTGGGCGGGGCCGAGGACGCCACCAACGTGCTCCAGGCCGGGGTGTGCGTACTGACCCCGATCGGGCTGGACCACACCGAATGGCTCGGTGACACGCTTCAGGACATCGCGCTGGCCAAGGCCGGAATCATCCACCGAGGCGCGACCGTCATCTGCGCCGCGCAGGAGGAGGAGGCGGCCCGGCCGATCCTGGAACGCTGCGCCGAGGTCGGTGCCACCATCGCCCGGGAGGGCTCGGAGTTCGGTGTGCTGCGCCGGGCGGTGGCGGTCGGCGGGCAGGTGCTCACGTTGCAGGGCCTGGGCGGGGTCTACGACGAGGTGTTCGTCCCACTGCACGGCGCCCACCAGGCGCAGAACGCGGCGGTCGCGCTCGCCGCCGTCGAGGCGTTCCTGGGCGCCGGCGCCCGACGGCAACTCGACGTGGAGGCGGTACGGGAGGGATTCGCCGCCGCCACCTCACCGGGCCGGCTGGAGCGGGTCCGCACCGCGCCGGCGATCCTGCTCGACGGCGCGCACAATCCGCAGGGCATGACGGCGACGGTCACCGCGCTCCAGGAGGAGTTCGCGTTCAGCAAGCTGGTCGCCGTGGTGGGCACCCTGGCCGACAAGGACGCGGCCAGCCTGCTGGAACTGCTCGAACCGGTGGTGGACCAGGTGGTGGTGACCCGGAACAGTTCGCCGCGGGCGCTGCCGGTGGAGGAGTTGGCCGCGCTCGCCGCCGAGGTGTTCGGGCCGGACCGCGTCGAGGTGGCCGAGCAGATGCCGGACGCGATCGAGGCGGCGGTGGCACTGGCCGAGGAAGATGTGCCGGGTGAGCTGGCCGGCGTCGGCGTACTCATCACCGGGTCCGTGGTGACCGTGGCCGACGCCCGCCGGTTGTTGAAGCGATGACCGGGGGAAACGACGCTCCGGGCGGCGCGGGGCGGACGTCCGGCCCGGAGGAGGCATCCCGGCCCGACGGCTCGCCGGGACCGCGCCGGTCGGGGCTGCGTGATCCGCAACGGGCGGTGCGCGGGCTCGGCGCGGGCACCCTCGCCCTGGAGGCGTTGGTGCTGCTGCTGGCGCTCCAGCCGATCCGAATGGTCGGCGGTGACCTCGGCGGCGCGGCGATCGGGGTGGTGGTGGCGCTGGCCGTGGCCGCCGTCGGGCTCGCCGGAATGATGCGCCGCCCCTGGGCCTGGCACGCCGGCACGGCGTTGCAGGGGCTGCTGCTGCTGTCCGGTCTGTTGCACTGGTCGCTGTTCGTGCTGGGCGTGATCTTCGCGCTGGTGTGGGCGTACGCGTGGCACGTGCGCCGCGTGATCCTGGGCTGATTTCCCGGGGTGGCGCGCGCACGTCGCCACCCCGGGGCAGGGTCACGCCTCGGCGCGTTCCCGCCACTGGGTCAGCGCGATCCCGTGGCCGTCCGGGTCGCGGAACGCCGCCGCCCACACCTCCAACTTGGTGCCGCGGTTGACCACCCGCGGGGCGTACGTGAACCGGACGCCGGAGTCACGCAGCCGCTCGTACGCGCCCTGGATGTCGTCGACGTCGAGGTTGACGTGCACCAGACGACGGCTGATCGGCTGGGCGCCGGTCACCTCCCGCAGCACCAGTCGGGTCGCCCCGGAGGCCAGCACCGCGTTGCCGGTGCCCCGGTCGACCTCGGCGAACCCGAGCCGGTCCCGGTAGAACTCCAGCGACCGGGGCAGCTCGGTGACCAGCAGGGTGATGCCCACGCCGCTGATCGGTGCGGCCGGGTCGGCCGCCTCCGGATCGAAGCCGAAGATCGCCTCGTCCAGTTCGCGGGCGCCGACCGGCTCGTCCGGGACGGGCACCGCCTGGTCGGCTGGGCTGCCCGCGTGCCCGCCGCCGGCGGCCGTCGCGGCCCCGGTGGCGGGCAGTCCCGGGCCGCCACCGGTGCTCGCTGCCGGCTGCGGGTCCTCGAGCGGCAGGTCGAGCGGATCGAACTGGTCCACCGGGGCGGGCGGCGCGTCGGCGTGACTCCCGGCCGGCGGGGGACCGGCGAACCGCCCGGTGAGGGGTGGCTCCTCCGCGACCGTCGCCGCGAACCGTTCCTCGGCCGACGTGCGGGGGGCGGGCGTGGCCCGGCGGGGAAGTGTCTGGTCGCCGGGCTGCTCCACCACCGTCCCCTCCAGCACGACCGGTCCACCCGGGCGCTGGCGTACCCGCACCGGATCGCGCTGCTCGACGGGGCCGACCGGGTCGTCGCGGCGCGAACCACCGGGGGGTTCGCCCAGCGGACCGTGCAGGTCTTCCTCGGGTGCCCGGCCGGCCCACGGCGGCGCCTGCTGGCCGATCAGCACCTCGTCGGAGAGGGTCTGGGCGGCGTACTCGGGCGGTGGGTCGGCGTACTCGGGCGGCAGGTCGGCGGTGCCGGCCTCGGCGTGGGTGGGCACCTCGTCCCAGAGCACCCGGACGTGCCGCGGATCGTCCAGGGCCACCCGGATCGGCAGGGTCTGGCCGAGTGCCGGCCACTTCGAGACCGGTACCCGTGGCTCGATGATCTTCTTGGACCGGGGTGGCAGCCCCGGCGCGTCGATCACCAACTGGAGTTCGCAGCGCCCGAAGGCGTACTGGGTGGGCGGCTCGGAGGCGCTGTGCACGTGCCCGTCGCCGACCACCCAGGTGCGACCCCCGCCGCGCACGGTGGCCAGCGCGATCGCCAGCGCCAGGAAAGCCACCCCGAGCGCCACGATGGCCCAGCTGGTCATGCCCAGGCCGAAGAGGATAACGAAGGCGGCCACGGTGCCGACGACCGCGGCGATCAACTTGCGTACGGGTGCGATGGGTGGGTTCCCGCCGTTCGCCACAGTGGACCTCCCGGATGGTCAGGGCCAGGCTAAGCCGGATCGGGGGCCGGGGGAAGAACCGACCAGCGCGCCGGTGCCGCGACCGGGTCGCTAGGCTGACCGTACCCAGCCCGACCGGATTCCGCTCCGAGGAGGAACCCAGCGTGTCCACCAGCAGCCCCGACGAGCGCACGCTCGTACTGATCAAGCCCGACGCGGTACGCCGTGGACTGGTCGGCGAGATCATCTCCCGCTTCGAGCGCAAGGGACTGCAGATCGACGCCATGGTGTCCCGGAGCATGGACGCCGCGCTGGCCGACGAGCACTACTCCGAGCACGTGGAGAAGCCCTTCTACCCGCCGCTGAAGGCGTTCATGACCAGCGGTCCGCTGGTCGCGCTGGTGCTCTCCGGCGACCAGGTGATCGGGGTGGTACGCGGCATGATCGGGGCCACCGACGGGCGCAAGGCCGCCGCCGGCACCATCCGGGGCGACCTCGCCCTGTCCAACCGGGAGAACCTGGTGCACGCCTCCGACTCGGCCGACAGCGCCAAGCGGGAGATCGCACTCTGGTTCCCCGACCTGGGCTGAGGTCGTCGGACCGGCCGGTCGCCGGGGGTGGGGCCTCAGGCCGACCAGGCCAGTTTGTCCGGGTTGGCCACCAGGAACACGTCGGTGATCCGACCGGCGGCGGTGCCGAGGGTGACCGCGTACCGGGCACCCGCCGCGGTGACCACCACGACGGCCGGCTGGCCGTTGAGTTCCGTGCGGTGCACGCTGAACGGCCAGCCCTTGCCGAGGATCCCGATCAGGAAGCGGGCGACCCGGTCGGCCCCGGTGACCGGGTTGCGGGCGGCCCGTACCCGGCCGCCACCGTCGCTCCATGCGGTCGCGTCGGCGGCCATCAGCCCGGTCAGCGCCACGAGGTCACCGTCGTCGGCGGCGGCGATGAACGCGTCCAGCAGTCGTTCCTGCTCCGCCCGGTCTGCGGTGAACCGGCGCTGGTCGCGACCGATCCGGACGCTCGCCCGATGGTGCAGCTGCCGGCAGTCCTCGGCGGACCGGTCGAGCAGTTCGGCGATCTCGGTGTACGGCAGTTCGAAGGCGGTGTGCAGCACGTAGACCGCGCGCTCCGGCGGGGTGAGTCGCTCCAGCAGGTGCAGCAGCGCGGTGGAGAGGGAGTCGCGCAGCTCGACGCGTTCCAGCGGACCGAACGGCGAGGGCGCGGTCGGCACCGGCTCCGGCAGCCACGGCCCGACGTACGCCTCGCGGGCGGACTGTCGGGCGCGTAGCCGGTCCATGGCCAGGTGGGCCACCACGCGGGACAGGTAGCGGCGCGGCTCGGTCACCGTGGCCCGGTCGACGCGTACCCAGCGCAGGTAGGCCTCCTGGAGGATGTCCTCGGCGTCGTGCCGGCTGCCCAGCAACCGGTACGCCAGCCCGAGCAGCATCGGCCGGTGCGCGGTGAGCGCACCGGCCGCCTCCGCCGCGTCGGCCGGACTCACCGCATCGGCCGACGCCGCCCGGCTCACCCCTCCGACGGCAGTTCGGTGCGGAAGGTTACCGCGATCCGGTTCCACACGTTGATTGTGGCGATCGCCAGGACCAGGTCGGCGAGGGCCTTCTCCGGCCAGACCTTCGCGGCGGCGTCCCAGACCTCGTCGGGCACCCCGTGCTCGCCGAGCCGGGTCACCGCGTCGGTCAACGCCAGCGCGGCCCGCTCCCGCTCGTCGAAGAAGGGCGCCTCGCGCCAGGTGGCCACCGCGAACAGCCGCCGGCTGCTCTCGCCCGCGTCGAGCGCCTCGCGGCTGTGCATGTCGACGCAGTACGCGCAGCCGTTCAGCACCGACGCACGCAACTTCACCAACTCCAGCACGGTGTGGTCCACGTTGGCCCGAACGTACTTCTCCAACCCCAGCACGCTCTGGAACGCCCCCGGTGCCACCTCGGCCAGATTCATTCGCTGCATGACGACCCCCTAGATCACTGTGACACCGACACGACGGATCGCCGCCGCCATCGCGTGACAGGCCGCCCCTATGACCCGCATCACGCCCTCCCACCGCCCCTGCTTCGTCGATCTTGCACTTGTTGTCGGGGCATAGCGGGCTGAAAGCCGCGTAACGGCGACCAGAAGTGCAAGATCGCGTGGGTGGGGCGGGGTGGGGGTTATCGGGAGGAGGGGGCGGGGTGGGGTGGGTATCATGGGGGTGTATGGCGATGATCCGGCTATCACCGGGGAGCTTCCGGAAGAACGGCCGGGTGACCGGCTCAGTAGAACCGGGCGGGTCCGGCCCGTCACAGCCGGCCAACGAGCGGGCGGTCGCACCTGACCGTCAAGCGGGGTGGTACCGCGGGCCCGGCCCGGGGCGCCGGTTGCGGCGTACCGGAGAAGGTTCGTCCTCGCAGACCCACACCACAGTGAGCGTCAGCGAGGAGAGCGACCCCCGATGGCCTATCCGATGCACGACCCGACCGCCGCCGGCGTCCCGGCGAGCCCGGACCTGCCCGCGGTCGAGCGCCGGGTGCTGGAGCACTGGACGGCCGACAAGACCTTCGAGGCCAGCGTCGAAAACCGCGAGGCCGGCGAGAACGGCAGTAACGAGTACGTCTTCTACGACGGGCCGCCGTTCGCCAACGGCCTGCCGCACTACGGCCACCTCTTCACCGGGTACGTCAAGGACGTGGTGCCGCGCTACCAGACCATGAGTGGCCGGCGGGTGGAACGGCGCTTCGGCTGGGACTGCCACGGCCTGCCCGCCGAGGTGGTGGCCGAGAAGCAGCTCGGCATCACCAGCAAGGCGGAGATCCTCGACCTCGGCGTGGCCCGGTTCAACGAGGCGTGCCGCACCTCGGTGCTGGAGTTCACCCAGGACTGGGAGCGGTACGTCACCCGGCAGGCCCGCTGGGTCGACTTCGCCAACGACTACAAGACCCTCGACCTGGACTACATGGAAAGCGTCATGTGGGCCTTCAAGACCCTGCACGACAAGGGCCTGGTCTACGAGGGCTTCCGGGTGCTGGCGTACTGCTGGCGGTGCGAGACGCCGCTGTCGAACACCGAGACGCGGATGGACGACGTCTACCGGGACCGGCACGACCCCACCTTGACCGTGTGGTTCGAGCTGACGCCGGACGAGTCCGCCGCGGAGCTGGTTCGCGGGCCGGTGCGCCTCGGCGTCTGGACCACCACGCCGTGGACCCTGCCGTCGAACCTCGCGCTCGCCGTCGGCCCGGACATCGAGTACGCGGTGCTGGAGCGCGACGGCGTCCGGCACGTGGTGGGCGCCGCCCGGGTGGGCGCGTACGCCAAGGAGCTGGAGGGATACCAGCAGGTCGGCACGGTGCGCGGCGCCGACCTGGTGGGGCGCCGCTACACCCCGCTGTTCGACTTCCTCGTCGAGCACGCCGGCGAGAACGCCTACCAGGTGCTCGGCGCGGAGTTCGTGACCACCGAGGACGGCACCGGGATCGTCCACCTGGCCCCGGCCTTCGGCGAGGACGACCAGAACGTCTGCAACGCCGCCGGCATCCCGACCATCGTCACCGTGGACGACCACACCCGGTTCACCGGGCTGGTCCCGCCGTACCAGGGCGAGCAGGTCTTCGACGTCAACAAGCCGGTGATCCGGGAGCTCAAGGAGCGGGGGGTGGTGCTCAAGCAGGACACCTACACCCACGCGTACCCGCACTGCTGGCGCTGCGACACCCCGCTGGTCTACAAGGCGGTGTCGTCGTGGTTCGTCGCGGTGACCAGGTTCAAGGACCGGATGGTCGAGCTGAACCAGCAGATCAACTGGACTCCGGGACACATCAAGGACGGCTCGTTCGGCAAGTGGCTGGCCAACGCCCGGGACTGGTCGATCAGCCGGAACCGCTTCTGGGGCTCGCCGATCCCGGTGTGGCGCTCGGACGACCCGAACTACCCCCGCATCGACGTGTACGGGTCCCTCGCCGAGCTGGAACGGGACTTCGGCGTACGCCTGAGCGACCTGCACCGGCCGGCGGTGGACGAGCTGGTCCGCCCCAATCCGGACGACCCGACCGGCAAGTCGATGATGCGCCGGGTGCCGGAGGTGCTGGACTGCTGGTTCGAGTCCGGCTCGATGCCATTCGCCCAGGTGCACTACCCGTTCGAGAATCGGGACTGGTTCGAGCACCACTACCCGGGCGACTTCATCGTGGAGTACATCGGGCAGACCCGTGGCTGGTTCTACACCATGCACGTGCTGGCCACCGCGCTGTTCGACCGGCCGGCGTTCCGCAACTGTCTCAGCCACGGCATCCTGCTCGGCTCCGACGGCCGCAAGATGTCCAAGAGCCTGAGCAACTACCCGGACGTCTACCACGTCTTCGACTCGTACGGCTCGGACGCGATGCGCTGGATGCTGATGTCCTCGCCGGTGCTGCGTGGCGGCGACATGGCGGTGACCGAGTCGGGCATCCGGGACGCGGTCCGGCAGGTGCTGCTGCCGCTCTGGAACGTCTGGTACTTCTTCTCGCTCTACGCCAACGCCGACTCGTACACCGCCCGGCGCCGGACGGACTCGACCCACCTGCTCGACCGGTACCTGCTGGCCAAGACGAACGAGCTGGTGTCGACGGTACGGGCGCAGATGGACGCGTACGACATCTCCGGCGCCTGCGCCACCGTCCGCTCCTACCTGGACGCGCTGACCAACTGGTATGTGCGCCGCTCCCGGGACCGGTTCTGGACCGGCGAGGCCGACGCGTTCGACACGCTGTGGACGGTGCTGGAGACGCTCTGCCGGGTGGTGGCGCCGCTGGCGCCGCTGACCGCCGAGGAGATCTGGCGCGGGTTGACCGGCGAGCGTTCGGTGCACCTGACCGACTGGCCGTCGGCGGAGGAGTTCCCGGCCGACCACGACCTGGTGACCGCGATGGACAACGTGCGCGCCGTCGCCTCGGCGGCGCTGTCGCTGCGCAAGGCCAAGGCGCTGCGGGTGCGGCTGCCGCTGTCGAAACTGACCGTGGCCAGCCCGGCGGCGGGGCAGCTGCGTCCCTTCGCCGACCTGGTGGCCGACGAGGTCAACGTCAAGGAGGTCGTCTTCACCGACGACGTGTCGGCGTACTGCCAGCAGGTGTTGACCGTGGTGCCCCGGGCGCTCGGGCCCCGGGTCGGCAAGCAGGTGCAGCAGGTGATCAGGGCGGTCAAGGCGGGGGAGTGGGAGCTGCACGACGGCGCCCCGGTCGCCGCCGGGGTCACCCTCGCCGAGGGCGAGTACGAGCTGCGCCTGGTCGCGGCCGACGCCGAACACTCGGCGCCGCTGCCCGGCGGCGAGGGGGTGGTGGTGCTGGACACCACGGTCACCCCGGAACTGGCCGCCGAGGGGCTGGCCCGGGACGTCGTCCGGGTGGTGCAGCAGGCCCGCCGGGACGCCGACCTGGACATCTCCGACCGGATCGTGGTGTCGGTATCGGCTTCCGAGGAGGTCCGGGCGGCGGTGGCGGCGTACGCCGACTTCGTGGCCCGGGAAGTGCTCGCCGACAGTGTCGACGTCGCCGAGGGAATCGCCGGCTTCGCCGGTGAGGTCGGCGACGGCGAGCCGGTAACCGTCACCGTCCGCCGCGTATGAGGTGAAAGGAGGGGCCCCTTCTTAACGCCTACGGTAGAGGAGGGGCTCCTTCTTAACACCAGCTGTCGGCCAGCCAGCGGACCCGTCCCACCTCGCGCACGCCGATGTGGGGCGGTCCGCTACGGTGACACCGCCCCTACCCCCCCACTCGATCCGTCGGAGGACCAGTGCCGCTGCTTTACACCATCGGCAAGTTCACCGTGGCACCCGCGCTGCGGCTGGCCTTCCGCCCGACTGTGGAGGGACTGGAGCACGTCCCGCAGACCGGTGGCGCGATCTTCGCCGGCAACCATTTGTCGGTGGCCGACGAATTGTTTCTCGGCACGGTCGTGCCGCGGCACCTGGCCTTCTGGGCCAAGTCCGAGTACTTCAAGGGCACCGGCGTCAAGGGGCGGTTCTCGAAGTTCGTGCTCACCGGCCTTGGCGCGATTCCGGTGGAGCGCGCTGGCGGTCGGGCCGCGCTGTCCGCGTTCGACGCGGCCATTCCCGCGCTGCAGGGTGGCGACCTGGTGGTCGTCTACCCCGAGGGCACCCGGTCGCCGGACGGGCGGCTGTACCGGGGCCGCACCGGGGCGGTCCGCCTGGCCATCGCGGCGGGTGTACCGATCATTCCAGTCGGCATGATCGGTACGGAGAAGGTGCAGCCGATTGGCGCCCGGGTGCCGAGGCCCTTCACCGGAAAGATCACCGTACGGTTCGGCAAGCCGCTGGACTTCACCGGGCGGCCCAACGACCGCACGTCGCTGCGCGAGATGACCGACGAGATGATGTCCGAGATCCAGAAGCTCACCGGCCAGGAGTACGTCCACCGGTACGCGCCGGCGCGCAGCCAACCGACGGTCGCCGACGAGTCGAGCGCCGGCTGACCTGCACTCAGGGCGGGGACGAGGCGCCTCGCGGGTTGAGGGCCGGCGCTGGCGGGAACCGCTCAACCGGTCAGCCGTCCGTGGTGACGATCTGCTCCCGCAGGGTGCCGAGCAGGCGGGCGCTGTCATCCACCGACAGATTGGTGAACACGGCGGTGGTGATGCTGCCGTGGTCGACCGAGGTGCAGACCACCACCCCGTCGCCGTCGGAGCGGCCCACCGCGCAGCGCACGTGCCGACCCCGTACGTCGCTCTCCATCACCTGGCTCTCGCCGAGGGCGTACGGCTCGGTGAGCCGTTCGATCTCGGCGTCGGCCTCCGTGGCGGGGGCGAACCGGAAGCCGGTGCTACCGAAGATGGTCACCCGCTTGCCCGCGTTGGTGGTGTAGACGCCGGCGAAGGTGTCCTCGGCGAGCCAGTGCGTCGCCCGCATCTGCGTCTCCAACTGCCGGGCGGCCTGCGCGTTGCGGGGGTCCTCGCGCAGCCGCAGGTCGGCGACCTGCTGGGGCAGGCTGGCGGTGGCCGGATACTGACTGGCCATCGGCATGCCGTAGTAGGCCGGGCAGCCGCAGCAGCAGGCCAGGGCGAGCAGGAGCAGCCACGGCCAGCGGCGCCGCTTGCGGACCGCGACCGGGACGTACCCCGCGGGCGGCTGCCAGCCGGGCGGCGGGGCGACGGGCGGGGACTTCTTCGCGCCGCGCCAGCCGGGACGCGACGGCGGTGACAGTGGTGGTCCGGCCGGGACGGGCAGCCGGCCGGCCGGAGAGACCGGCGGGGCCGGCGGTGGCGGAGCGTGGTGGACCGGCGGCTGGGCGGCCGGCACCGGGTAAGCCGGGGCGGCCGGCGGCATCGGTGCGGCCGGCGTCGGGTAGGCCGGGGCGGCCGGCGGCATCGGGGCGGGGGCCCCGGAGTACGGCCGGGTCGGTGGCGGATCCGGGTAGGACAGCGTCGGCGGCAGGGCGGGGAAGTCGGTCGAGGGCACTTCCCATCCGCTAGTGTCCACTCCCGCCCACGGGTCCACCGGGGTCTGGTGTTCCGGCTCGTGCGGCCGGGGCGGTGGCGGGGTCGGCTCGGCGGACTCGCCCCACGCGCGGCGGCGCGGCGTCGCCGGCGGCACGGGGGCCGAGCCGCTCCAGCGGGGTGCCGGTGGCTCGTCCGCCGTCGCGTCGGGCAGCACTCGGGTGCCGTCCGGGCCGGTGGACGGCCCGTCCGTCGCTGGTGGGCCGGTGGGCGGCTCCGCCGTTGGTACGGGCGTGGGCTGCTCCGCCGTCGGTACGGGCGTGGGCTGCTCCGCCGCTGGGACGACGGTGGGTGGTTCCGAATTTGGTACGGGGATGGGCTGCTGACTCTCGGTGACCGCCGGCTCACCGTCCTGGCGTGTATCCGGTAGGTTCCCGTCGACCGGCCGGTCTGCACCCGGCTGCGGCTCCGGCATCGCGGCAATCTCCTCTCGCGCCGACCTGAGGTTAGTACCGATACGCCACCGGACCGAATCCGGTGCGCCACCTGGCCGGATCCAGCCGGCGGACGGCTGTGACCAGGAACACCGTGATGGACGCCCGCGGTAGCGCAGGGGCCGGGGCCCCCTGGCAGGTGTGGCGCGGCGACCGGCGGGCGGGCGCGTACCCTTGGGCATCATGAGCGTCCCGTCCACCACGCCGCGCCCCGTGGCAGCCAACTCCGTGTGGCCCCGCCTGGAGCCGTTGCTGCCCCAGGTCACCAAACCCATCCAGTACGTCGGTGGCGAACTTGGGGCGGTGGTCAAGGACTGGGACACGGCGACCGTGCGTTGGGCGCTGATGTACCCGGACGCGTACGAGGTCGGCCTGCCCAACCAGGGCGTGCAGATCCTCTACGAGGTGCTCAACGAGCTGCCCGACGTGCTGGCCGAGCGGACGTACGCGGTCTGGTCGGACCTGGAGAAGCTGATGCGCGCCCACGGCGTGCCGCAGTTCACCGTCGACGCGCATCGCCCGGTGCGCGATTTCGACCTGTTCGGGGTGTCGTTCGCCACCGAGCTGGGCTACACCAACCTGCTCACCGCGATCGACCTGGCCGGGATTCCGCTGCTCGCGGCCGACCGCACCGACGCCGACCCGGTGATCGTGGCGGGCGGGCACGCCGCGTTCAACCCGGAACCGATCGCCGACTTCATCGACGCCGCCGTGCTCGGCGACGGCGAGGAAGCGGTCCTGGAGATCACCGCGATCGTCCAGGAGTGGAAGGCCGAGGGGTGCCCGGGCGGCCGGGACGAGCTGCTGCTGCGGCTGGCGCGCACGGAGAGCGTCTACGTGCCGCGCTTCTACGACGTGGACTACCTGCCGGACGGCCGGATCCAGCGGGTCGTGCCGAACCGGGCGGACGTGCCGTTCCGGGTGCACAAGCGCACGACGATGGACCTGGACGCCTGGCCGTACCCGAAGAAGCCCCTGGTCCCGCTCGCCGAGACGGTGCACGAGCGGTTCGCGGTGGAGATCTTCCGGGGTTGCACCCGGGGCTGCCGGTTCTGCCAGGCGGGCATGATCACCCGCCCGGTCCGGGAGCGGTCGATCACCACGGTGGGGCAGATGGTGCAGGAGGGGCTGGAGTTCTCCGGCTTCCACGAGGTGGGCCTGTTGTCGCTGTCGTCGGCCGACCACTCCGAGATCGGCGACATGTGCTCCGGCCTCGCCCAGCAGTACCAGGGCACCAACGTGTCGCTGTCGCTGCCGTCGACCCGGGTGGACGCGTTCAACATCGAGTTGGCCCAGGAGTTGTCCCGTAACGGCCGGCGGACCGGTCTGACCTTCGCCCCGGAGGGCGGGTCGGAACGGATCCGCAAGGTGATCAACAAGATGGTGTCGAAGGACGACCTCATTCGCACCGTGGTCACCGCGTACACCAACGGCTGGCGGCAGGTGAAGCTTTACTTCATGTGCGGCCTGCCCACCGAGACGGACGCCGACGTCCTCGAGATCGCCGACATGGCGCACGAGGTGATCAAGGCCGGCCGCGCGGCGACCGGCTCCAAGGACATCCGCTGCACCGTCTCCATCGGCGGGTTCGTGCCGAAGCCGCACACCCCGTTCCAGTGGGCGGCGATGGCGCGGCCGGAGGTCATCGACGGCCGGCTCAAGCTGCTCAAGCAGGCGATCAACGCGGACCGCTCGCTGGGCCGGGCGATCGGCTTCCGGTACCACGACGGCGAGCCGTCGCTGATCGAGGGCCTGCTGTCCCGGGGCGACCGCCGGGTCGGTGCGGTCATCCGCCGGGTCTGGGAGAACGGCGGCCGGTTCGACGGCTGGAGCGAGCACTTTTCGTACCAGCGCTGGGTGGACGCCGCCGCCGAGACGCTGCCCGCCTTCGGGGTGGACCTCGACTGGTACACCACGCGGGAGCGCGACGAGCTGGAGGTCCTGCCCTGGGACCACCTGGACTCGGGCCTGGACAAGGACTGGCTCTGGCAGGACTGGCAGGACGCGCTCAGCGAGTACGAGCAGGACGACTGCCGGTGGACGCCGTGCTTCGACTGCGGCGTCTGTCCGGCCATGGACACCGAGATCCAGATCGGCCCGACCGGCCGGAAGCTGCTCCCGTTGACCCCGGTCAACGGTCTGAAGCTGCCCACCGGCGCCCAGCAGTGACCCCTGGTCGGGTCCGCTAGCGAGGAGCACGAAGATCAGTAAGAGACCACAGCCCGAGGGTGGCCAGGCACCGGTCGTCCAGCGCATCCGGATCCGGTACGCCAAGCGGGGCCCGCTGCGGTTCACCTCACACCGGGACTTCGCCCGGGCGTTCGAGCGGGCACTGCGCCGCGCCGGCGTACCGGTGGCCTTCTCCCAGGGCTTCACCCCACACCCCAAGATTTCGTACGCCAGCGCGGCGCCGACCGGGGTGGCGAGCGAGGCGGAGTACCTGGAGATCGGCCTGCGCGAGCCGGTCGAGCCGGCGCAGTTGCGGGTGGCGCTGGACAATGCGCTCTCGCCCGGCCTCGACGTGCTCGACGCCGTGGTGGCCACCGGCACCGGCCTGGCCGACCGGATCGAGGCGTCCCACTGGCGGATCGAGTTGCCACAGGTGGATCCCGCCGTTCTCGCGCAGGCCGTCACCGCCTTCACCGAAGCCGAGGAGGTGCAGGTCGAGCGCATGACCAAGCAGGGGCGGCGGACCTTCGACGCCCGCAGCGCGGTCATGTCAATCGATGTGGACGGGGCGTCGGTGACGCCTTCCGGGGCGTCGGCCGTACCGTGTGCGATACTCGAAATGGTCGTGCGGCAGGTCACTCCGTCCGTACGACCCGATGACGTCCTTTCCGGCCTCCGCGTGGTGGCCGGCCTGGAGCCGCCGGTGGCCCCGAAGGTGATCCGGCTGGCTCAGGGCACGCTGACCGCGCAGGGTGCGATCGTGGATCCGTTGGACGCGGATCGCGACGGGGCAACCATCGGCGGGCGTTGACCGACGGTCGGCGCTCAGACAGGCAGACTTCGCCGGTCGCGCACGCCGTGCGCCCGGGGAAACACTTTTGCGGCGACCCTGCGTGGCAGCGCTCACCCGCGCCCGGGGAAGCCAGAACTGGAGAACGTCCATGCTCGAGAACGAGCCAGAGGGCGGCGAACGGACCGGCGTGAACCCGGCCGACGAGACCGCCGAGAACAGCACCGCCGACCTGGGCGACGTGGCGGCTGCCGAGACGCCGCCGAAACGACGTACGACGCGGCGCCGGACAACTCCGGCCAGCCAGCCGGAGCAGAGCGACGCCCCGGTGGAGGCGCCCAGCACGGCCGTGGGCAGCGGCGAAGACGTCCAGGCCGAGGTCTCCGCACCGGCCGCCGCCGATCTTGATGCCGCGCCGAAGACCCCGCGTCGACGCCGCAAGGCCACCGGCGCGCAGAAGGTCGCCGAGGAGCCGCTGGACGCGGCCGAGGTGACGGCGGCCGCCGAGGAGGTCGTACCGCCGGCCAAGGCCACCCGTACCCGCCGCAAGAAGACCACTCCCGCGGCGGCCGAGCCGACCGACGAGCAGCCTGCGGCCGCTGAGCAGCCTCCGCCGGTCGAGCAGCCTGCGGTGGTCGAGCAGCCTGCGGTGGTCGAGGGGCTTTCGGCCGCCGAGGAGCCGGAGACTGACGCGGAACCCGAGGCGGGCACCGATTTCGGCGCGAGCGCGCCGCAGGCGAGCGCCCCCGCGCCTGAGCTGGACAGCACGGCAGGTCCGGCACCGGCCACGCCGTCCGCCCCGGAGGCGGAGCCGGGTTCGGCAGCGGCCCGGGCCACGCGGAAGGCGGCCGGCGCTGAGCCGGCTAGGGGGGGCACCGCGTCCGCCCGAGCGGCGGCTGGCGCTGAGCCGGGTACGGAGATCACCGCGCCCGCTGGGGAGGTGGCCGCGGAGCCGGCGCCGGAGTCCCGGTCCCGCCGGCAGCGCGCCGCGCTCACCGCGCCGACGGTGCTGTTCATGGCCCCCGAGGAGATCATCGCCGCCCGCGCCGCCGCGGCCGAGTCGCCGCCCCCGGTCGAGCAGGAGACCGCCGAGGAGCCTGCCGAGCCGTCGCGGCGACGCCGCCGCAGCCGGCGGGAGACCGAACCCGTGCCGGCGGCCGAGGTCGAGGAGGAGCCCTGCGCGGAGGCCGAGGAGAGCGCTGAGGAAGAGGACGACGACGACGAGGACGGCCTCTCCGGGCGGCGGCGCCGCCGTCGGGGTCGCCGGGGCCGGGGCCGCGGTAAAGGCGGCTTCGAGGACGTCGAGGAGAACGAGGCCGAGGAGCCGGCCCAGGCCGAGGCTGACGAAGCCGATCTGGACGAGGCCGGCGAGGATGGCGGTGACGAGGCCGAGGGCGGCGACGGGTTGACCCGCCGCCGCCGGCGCCGGCGCCGCCGGGGTGCCGGCGACACCGAGGGGGCCGTCGACGACGGCGTGCCCACCGTGGTGAAGATCAGAGAGCCGCGCCGGACGGTCGACGAGGTGCAGGGTGTCTCCGGCTCGACCCGGCTGGAAGCCAAGCGGCAGCGCCGCCGGGACGGCCGCGAGCAGCGCCGGACCCGACCGCCGATCCTCAGCGAGTCCGAGTTCCTGGCCCGCCGGGAAGCGGTCGACCGGGTGATGGCGGTACGGCAACGCGGGGACCGTACGCAGATCGCCGTGCTCGAGGACGGCGTACTGGTCGAGCACTATGTCACCCGTAACTCCGCCGCCACCATGGCCGGCAACGTCTACCTCGGCAAGGTGCAGAACGTGCTGCCCAGCATGGAGGCGGCGTTCGTGGACATCGGCCGAGGGCGCAACGCGGTCCTGTACGCCGGCGAGGTCAACTGGGACACCGCCGGGCTGGAAGGGCGGGCCCGCTCGATCGAGCAGGCGCTCAAGTCCGGCGACTCGGTGCTGGTGCAGGTCACCAAGGACCCGATCGGCCACAAAGGCGCCCGCCTGACCAGCCACGTCGCGCTCTCCGGTCGGCACCTGGTCTACGTGCCGGGCGGCAACGCCTCGGGGATCAGCCGCAAGCTGCCGGACACCGAGCGCAAGCGACTGCGCGACGCGTTGAAGAAGCTGGTGCCGGAGGGCGCCGGGGTGATCGTCCGGACCGCGGCCGAGGGGGCCAGCGAGGACGAGCTGGCCCGGGACGTCAAGCGGCTCCAGGCGCAGTGGGAGGACATCCAGGCCAAGGCCGCCGAGGGCGGTGCGCCGGTGCTGCTCTACGCGGAGCCGGATCTCGTCATCCGAGTGGTGCGGGATCTGTTCAACGAGGACTTCCGCGAGTTGGTGATCGAGGGCGACGAGTCGTACGACGTGGTCGAGTCGTACCTGTCGCACGTCTCGCCGGACCTGGTCACCCGGCTGCGCCGGCACGTCGGCACCACCGACGTCTTCGCCGAGTACCGCATCGACGAGCAGATTCTCAAGGGGCTCGACCGGAAGGTCTTCCTGCCCTCCGGCGGCCACCTGGTGATCGACCGGACCGAGGCGATGACCGTGGTCGACGTCAACACCGGCAAGTACACCGGTGCCGGCGGCAATCTCGAGGAGACGGTCACCCGCAACAACCTGGAGGCGGCCGAGGAGATCGTCCGTCAGCTGCGGCTGCGCGACATCGGCGGCATCGTGGTGATCGACTTCATCGACATGGTGCTGGAGTCGAACCGGGAACTGGTGCTGCGCCGGTTGACCGAGTGCCTGGGTCGGGACCGTACCAAGCACCAGGTCACCGAGATCACGTCGCTGGGCCTGGTGCAGATGACCCGTAAGCGGATCGGCGCCGGGCTGCTGGAGGCGTTCAGCGAGACCTGCGATTGCTGCAAGGGTCGTGGGCTGATCATCCACACCGAGCCGGTGCCGGAGAAGCCGCGTCCGGGCGGCGGTGACAGGGTCAAGACGATCGCCTCGGCGGGGCCCCCCGTGGCCGTCGAGCAGTCGAACGGTACCTCCCGGCGTCGGGCGCGCAAGAGCGCCCCGGCCGAGCGGACCGTGGCCGAGGTCACCGAGGCCGACACCGCGAGCACCGCCGACGCCGACTTCCACGACACCATGGGTTACGACCTGTCCCGGTACGAGACCCAGACGCCGGCCGCGTCGGACGTCGCCGACAGCCAGCAGGGCGAGTCGGCCCGGCTCGCCGCGCCGGATGACCCGGACGCGCTCGGTGAGGGCGACGAGGACGACGGTACGGACGGCGGTACCGGCCGGCGGCGGTCCCGCCGGGGCAGCGCGCGTCGCCGTACCCGCCCCTGACCGGGCCGAACGTGTTGCGAACCCCTCCTGGCGAGTCGCCAGGAGGGGTTCCTGCGTATGCCGGTTGGCGGCGGCCCCCCGGCTGTTGGGGGAGCGGCCGGGTGCCTCGCTGTTAATAAGGGGCCCTTCCTCTACCTCAGGCGTTAATAAGGGGCCCTTCCTTCTTTCCACCCGGGGCGGTTTGGGGGCGGGGGTGGGGATGGCGTAGGCTAGCCTGCGGCCCACCTTGGTGTGCCGAGTTCCCGCGTGCCCGCGCCGCCGTGCCTCTGCTACCCGGCGAGCCGCCGTGGGGACGACCGTCAGTAGCCTCAACGACAGGGAGTCCGCCTCCGATGTACGCGATCGTCAAGACCGGCGGCAAGCAGTACAAGGTCGCCGAAGGCGACGTGATCGAGGTCGAGAAGCTCGCCGGTGCCCCCGGCGATGCGGTGAAGCTCGCCGCGGTGCTCCTCGTCGACGGTGACGACCTGGTGACCGACGCGGCGAAGCTCGCTCAGGTCGAGGTGTCCGGCGAGATCGCCGCGCACACCAAGGGCCCGAAGATCCGGATCCACAAGTTCAAGAACAAGACCGGCTACCACAAGCGCCAGGGTCACCGCCAGCCGCTGACTCAGGTCAAGGTGACCGGCATCACCAGCGGGAAGTAGGTCGTCAGAAGATGGCTCACAAAAAGGGTGCGTCCAGCTCGCGTAACGGCCGTGACTCCGCGGCTCAGCGGCTCGGCGTGAAGCGCTTCGGTGGTCAGGTCGTCAGCGCGGGCGAGATCCTCGTCCGGCAGCGTGGCACCAAGTTCCACCCGGGTGACCTCGTTGGCCGGGGCCGCGACGACACGCTCTTCGCGCTGGCGGCCGGCTCGGTCCAGTTCGGCACCAAGCGCGGTCGCAAGACCGTCAGCATCGTGTCGCAGCAGTAGCTCGAAGGCGTCGCGGGCCGTGGACCTGATGTCCCGGCCCGCTTCGCCTTTTCTCACGCGGGGGCGATCCCCGCTGGAAGGATTGCGGCGTGACTACGTTCGTTGACCGGGTCGTCCTGCACCTGCAGGCCGGCGACGGCGGGCACGGCTGTGTCTCGATCCACCGGGAGAAGTTCAAGCCGTTCGGCGGCCCCGACGGGGGTAACGGCGGACACGGCGGCACGGTCTCCCTGGTGGTCGACCCGCAGGCGCACACGTTGCTCGACTTCCACTTCCGCCCGCATGTCAAGGCCGCGAACGGCCGGGGGGGCGCGGGTTCGAACCGGGACGGTGCCAACGGTGCCGACCTGGTGCTCAAGGTGCCCGACGGGACGGTGGTGCAGACCCTGGACGGCACCGTGCTGGCTGACATGGTGGGCGTCGGCACCACCTTCGAGGTGGCCCGGGGCGGACGCGGTGGCCGGGGCAACGCCTCGCTGGCCAACGCCCGCCGCAAGGCACCCGGCTTCGCCGAACTGGGCGAGCCGGGTGAACGACTTGACGTGGTGCTGGAGCTCAAGAGCGTCGCCGATGTCGGCCTGGTGGGTTTCCCGTCGGCCGGCAAGTCGTCGCTGATCTCGGTGATCTCCGCGGCCAAGCCGAAGATCGCCGACTATCCGTTCACCACGCTGGTACCGAACCTCGGTGTGGTCCGGGTCGACAACCACACCTTCACGGTCGCCGACGTGCCCGGTCTGATCCCGGGCGCGGCCACCGGCAAGGGGCTCGGGCTGGAGTTCCTGCGGCACGTCGAACGCTGTGCCGTGCTGGTGCACGTGATCGATACCGCCACCCTGGAACCGGGCCGGGATCCGTTGGCCGACATCGACACCATCGAGGCGGAGCTGGCCGCGTACGGCGGCCTGGCCGACCGGCCGCGACTGGTCGCGCTGAACAAGATCGACGTGCCTGACGGCCGCGACCTCGCCGAGATCGTCCGCCCCGACCTGGCCGCGCGTGGCCTGCCGGTGTTCGAGGTGTCGGCGGCCACCCGGGAGGGGCTGAAGGAGTTCACCTACGCGCTGGCCGAGTTGGTCGAGCAGGGGCGGGCATCGGCGCCGCCGGCCGAGCCGACCCGGATCGTGCTCCGGCCGAAGGCGGTCGACGACGCCGGGTTCGTCATCGAGGCGGAGAAGGACGGCTCGTACACGGTGCGCGGCACCCGCCCCGAGCGGTGGGTGCGCCAGACGAACTTCGACAACGACGAGGCAGTCGGCTACCTTGCCGATCGGCTGGCCCGGCTGGGCGTCGAGGATCAGCTGGCCAAGGCGGGCGCCCAGCCCGGAGATCTGGTCCGGATCGCGGGCCGGGAGTTCGACTGGCAGCCGCTGCTCTACGCCGGTGTCGACTTCGTGCCCGGTGCGCGGGGGCGCGACGTCCGGCTGGAGGAGAAGCCGACCCGGGCCAGCGCGGCCGAGCGGCTGGCGGCCCGCAAGGCTCGCCGGCAGCGCCCCGCCGACGAGGTCGAGCCCGCAGCCGACGACGACGCCGGGGTGGATGACGCCGGGGTGGACGACGCCGGGTAGCCGGCACGCCGGCGGCGCCGGACAGCCAACGCCGGACATTCGCTGGCCACGCCAGGGGCCCGTCGCGGTGCCGGCCGGGCCGGGGGTGTCAGGGTCGGTCGAGCCGTCTGCTGCTGCCCCCGGCGCTCGGTGACAGCAGCAGGCCGAGCAGAATCATCCCGAGGCCGAGCCCCAGGTGCAGCCAGTTGTCCGCCGAGTTGACCGGGATGAAGTTGGCGGCGTGCTGCTCGCCGACCACCAGGCCGAAGAGCCACAGTCCGAGGTAGAGCGCGCCCCCGCCGGCCAGGTAGACGCGGGCGCCGGCGACGCGGCGGGCGAGCAGGAGGCCGCCCAGCCCGAAGCCGAGGTGCAGCAGGTTGTGCAGGACCGAGACCTGGAACAGGCCGAGGAGCTTCGCTCCCGAGTGGTGCCCGGCGAAGGTCATGTCGCCGTAGCCGGTGGTGATGCCCGGCACGAACCCGAGCACGCCGATGAGCAGGAAGACGGCTGCCACGGCCAGGGCGGCGGTCTGGACCCGGGTGCGTCCCGCCCGGCTGTCCCCTGCGTGATGGGCCACTGATGTCACCTCCGTGGATGATCCCCCATTTTCCAGTCCACTGGTGCGACTCCGCAGAGAAACGGCGAATCGGTCATGGGCGGGCCGACGGTGGTGGGTACGCCGGCTGGCCCCTCCCCGCAGCGGACGAACCTGGTTGACTGCGAGCGGCGGTGCCCAGACGGGGGAGGGGACGGATGCGGGACAACAGGCCGGCGTACTGGCGGCGGTGGATGACCGGGGCAGGGCGCGGCGGCGCGGAGCCGCCGCTGATCGCGCCGCCGCGCCGGCAGGCCCGGCCGGACCGGTTCTTCACCGCGCACCTGGGCTTCACCGCGCCCGATCCGGCCGTCGCCAGGGACCTGGCGGTCGGGTACGCCGAGGCGCTGAGCCTGCTGCGACCCGAGCTGGCGCTCGGCGCGGCCGCGTTCTCGCCGGCCGACAACTGGCAGCGGGCCGAGCGGCTGTTCTGCGGCGCGGTGGGCCCCGACGGCGAGCGCTGCGCCGATGTCGCCGACCATCCCGGGTTTCACCACGCGCCCGGTCCCGGCGGCCTGGGGTGGGGCGACGGTGACCGAGGTTGACGGGCCCCGGGCGGTCACCCGCCGGCTGGCGGCGGGAGGCTCACTCCAGGTCGAACTCGCCGTCCTGGGCGCCCGCGACGAAGGCGTCCCACTCGGCCTGGGTGAACACCAGCACCGGGCCGTCCGGCTCGGCGGAGTTGCGCATGCCCACCAGGTCGTCGATGAAGGCGACCTCCACCGCCGCTTCGGAGGTGTCGCCCTCGGCCCGCTGCCAGACCGCCCGGGAGAGGTCGAAGTCGCCCTTGGGGTGCGTTGTCATGGTCAAGTCCTCCAGGATCAGGGGGAATGGGCAAGCCTGTTGCTCGGCCCATCGGGCAGGATAAGCGGATGCCGAGCTTGACCCGTGCAGAGTCGACCGCGCGTGGCGCGTCGATCGCTGTCACGTCCTATCAGGTGGACATCGACCTCACCGGGGACGGGGAGCTGTTCCGCTCACACGTCACGATCCGGTTCCGGGCCACCGCCACCGAGACCTTCGTCGAGGTCAAGCCCGCGAAACTGCTGGCGGTACGCCTCAACGGCGCCGACGTCGACCCCGCCGCGCTGCACGACAACCGGCTGCCGCTGACCGGGCTGGCCGGGGAGAACACGCTGACCGTCGACGCGGAGATGGCGTACACCAACACCGGCGAGGGGATGCACCGCTTCGTCGACCCCGCCGACGGCGAGACCTACCTCTACGCGATGTCCTTCCTGGACGACGTGCAGCGCATCTTCGCCGCCTTCGACCAGCCCGACCTCAAGGCGCCGGTCACCCTCACGGTCACCGCACCGCCGAGCTGGACGATCGTGGCCAACGCCGAGTTGGCGGCGAACCCGAGCCCGGGGCGCTGGGAGTTCGCCCCCACCCTGCCGATCGCGACGTACCTCTTCACCCTGATCGCCGGTCCCTGGCACGTACGCCGGGACAGCCACGACGGGATCCCGCTCGCGGTCTACTGTCGGCGCTCGCTCGCCGAGCACCTGGATGCCGACGCGGAGGAGATCCTCACCGTCACGAAGCAGTGCCTGGACCGTTTCCACCAGCTTTTCGACGAGCGTTACCCGTTCGGCAAGTACGACCAGGCGTTCGTGCCGGAGTTCAACGCCGGGGCGATGGAGAACCCTGGGTTGGTCACCTTCCGCGACGACTACATCTTCCGGTCCGTGGTCACCGACAGCCAGCGTGAGCTGCGGGCCACCACCATCGCCCACGAGATGGCGCACATGTGGTTCGGTGACCTGGTCACCATGCGCTGGTGGGACGACCTGTGGCTGAACGAGTCGTTCGCGGAATACCTTGGCACCCGGGTCACCGCCGAGGCGACCCGGTTCGGCGGGGCGTGGACGACCTTCGCGCTGCGCCGCAAGGCGTGGGGGTACGCCGCGGACCAGCGCCCCTCCACCCACCCGGTCGCCCCCGAACAGGTCACCGACACCGCCGAGGCCCTGCTCAACTTCGACGGCATCTCGTACGCCAAGGGCGCCAGCGTGCTGCGGCAGCTGGTGGCGTGGCTCGGCGACGAGGCCTTCCTGGCCGGCCTGAACGACCACTTCGCCCGGCACCGGTTCGGCAACGCCACCCTGGCGGACCTGCTGACGAGCCTCTCCGCCGCCAGCGGCCGGGACCTCGGCGACTGGGCGCAGAGCTGGCTGCGCACCGCCCAGGTGAACACCCTGCGGGCCGAGGTGGCCGTGGACGACCGGGGCCGGTACACCGAGGTGGCCGTCGCGCAGACCGCGCCGCCCACGCACCCGGTGCTGCGCCCGCACCGCATCGGCGTGGGCCGGTACGCCGTCGACGGCACCGCCGAGAGCGTCGAGATCGACCTGGACCCGCAGGTCGACGACGGGCGCACGGTGCTCGTCGGGCTGGCCGGCGAGCCGGCGGCGGCGGTCCTGCTGCCCAACGCCGGCGACCTGACCTTCGCCAAGATCCGGCTCGATCCCGCCTCGGCCGACGCCGTGGCACTGCTGCTGCCCCGCCTGACCGACCCGTTGGCCCGGGCGCTGCTGTGGGGCGAGGCGTTGGACGCGGCGACCGACGGTGAGCGGCCGGTCGGCGCGGTGGTGGAGCTGATCTCGGCGGCACTGCCCACGGAGACCGAGGTGATCATCGCCGAGGACGTGCTGACCCTGAGCCGTTCGCTGATCGACCGCTACCTCGATGCGGCGGCGCGGCAGGCTGCCCTGGCCGTGCTCGCCGGGGCCTGTCGGCGGTTGCTCGACGGCGCCGTACCGGGGGAGTCGCTGCAGTTGGCCGCGGCGCGCGGCCTGATCGCCGCGACCACCGACACCGACCTGCTCGCCGGCTGGCTCGCCGGCCGGGACGTGCCGAAGGGGTTGGCGGTCGACGTCGAGCTGCGCTGGGCGATCCTGGCCCGGCTGGTGGCGCTGGGCGCGGCTGGCGCGGCCGAGGTCGCGGTGCAGGTGGCGGCCGATCCGAGCGCCGCCGGCGCGGAGCACGCCGCCAGATGCCGGGCGGCGTTGTCCGACCCGGCGGCGAAGCGGGCCGCGTGGGAGATCATCGTGTCCAGCACCGAGCTGTCCAACCGGCTGGTCGAGGCCACCGCCGCCGGTTTCTGGCAACCCGAGCAGGTGGAGCTGACCGTCGACTACGTCCAGCGGTACTTCACCGACATGCCGGCCGCCGCGCGGCTGCGTACGCCCTGGGTGGCCGACGAGGTGGCCACGCTGGCCTTTCCCCGCTACGCCGTCGCGCAGCCCACCCGGGAGGCGGCCGCGGCGCTGCTGGCCCGCGACGACCTCACGCCCGGCCTGCGTCGGGTGGTCACCGACGCCGACGACGACCTGCGTCGGGCTCTGGTGGCCCGGACGGCGGTGGCCGCCGTGACCGCCTGAGCACCCGCTGGACGGGGCGGCGCCGAGGGCTGCCGACCCGGCCCGGGGCGGGTTCTAGGATCATGGGGTGGCGGACGACATCCGGCGGATCGGGATCATGGGCGGTACCTTCGACCCGATTCATCACGGGCACCTCGTGGCGGCGAGCGAGGTGGCGGACCGGTTCGGGCTCGACGAAGTGATCTTCGTGCCGACGGGGCAGCCGTGGCAGAAGGCGGACGTGCCGGTCAGCGCAGCCGAGGACCGCTACCTCATGACGGTGGTCGCCACCGCCTCCAACCCGCGTTTCCAGGTCAGTCGGGTGGACATCGACCGGGGTGGCCCGACGTACACCGTCGACACCCTGCGCGACCTGCACGAGCTCTACGGGCCGAAGTCCCAGCTCTTCTTCATCACCGGCGCGGACGCCCTGGAGAAGATCCTGAGCTGGAAGAACCTGGACGAGATCTTCGAGCTGGCCCACTTCATCGGGGTGACCCGGCCCGGCTTCGAGCTGTCCGACGCCCACCTGCCGGCCGACACGGTCAGCCTGGTGCAGGTGCCGGCGATGGCGATCTCGTCCACCGACTGCCGGGCGCGGGTCGCCCGCGGCGCACCGCTCTGGTACCTGGTGCCGGACGGTGTGGTGCAGTACATCGCGAAGAGACGCCTCTATCGGGCGTGATTCGACCGCTCCATCACGGTTTTCGGCGAAAACCGATGGGCCGCGGATCCGGCCCGTGTGAGAGGCTGGGAAGCACCGCACGGTTGATCGAGGGAGAACGGTGACAGTTTCCGAACGCGCTCACGAGCTGGCGATCACCGCCGCCCAGGCGGCAGCCGACAAGAAGGCTCAGGACATCGTCATCATCGACGTGGGCGACCAGCTCGCCATCACCGACGCGTTCCTGCTCGCCGCGGCCCCGAACGAGCGCCAGGTGCTGGCCATCGTCGACGCGATCGAGGAGGCCCTGCTCAACCTGCCGGAGAAGGCGAAGCCGGTCCGGCGCGAGGGCGAACGCGGCGGGCGCTGGGTGCTGCTCGACTACGTCGACATCGTCGTGCACGTCCAGCACACCGAGGAACGCGAGTTCTACGCGCTCGACCGGCTCTGGAAGGACTGCCCGACCGTACCGTTCGACAACCGGAACCTGGCTCGCGCGGAGGCCGCCGCCGGATCGGGCGAGTGACCCGCCTGATCATCTGGCGGCACGGCAACACCGACTGGAACGCCGCCAGCAGGGTCCAGGGCCAGTCCGACGCGCCGCTGAACGACCTCGGTCGGGAGCAGGCGCGAACCGCCGCGCCGCTGCTCGCCGAGATGCGGCCGGACGCCATCGTCGCCAGCGACCTGAGCCGCGCGGCGGACACCGCCGCCGCGCTGGCCGCGCTGACCGGTCTGCCGGTACGCTCCGACGCCCGGCTGCGCGAACGCCACTTCGGCCGCTGGCAGGGCCTCCTGCTCACCGAGATCGCCGAGCGGTTTCCCGACGAGTACGCCCGCTGGCGGGCCGGCGACCCCGACCCGGGGGCGGGCATCGAACCGCTGGACGAGTTGGGCAAGCGGATCGGCACCGCGTTGCAGGAGGTCGCTGCCGAGGCGGCCGGCGGCACCATCGTGGTCGCCACCCATGGCGGCGCCGCCCGGCAGGGGTGCGGTTACCTGCTCGGCTGGGAGCACGCCGTGCTGCGCACCATCGGCTCGCTGCGCAACTGCCACTGGACCGAGCTGCGCCACGACACCGGCCGCGGCTGGCACCTGCGCGCCCACAACGTGGGCCAGATGTCCGCCCCGGCCCGGCTCGGTAAGGAAGGGCCCCCTCTTAACGTCTCAGGTAGAGAAAGGGCCCCTTCTTAACAGGGTGTCGGTCGCAGCGGCCGCATCGGCTACCGTGCCGGGCATGCCCGTCGCGGTCGTGACCGACTCCACCGCCTACCTTCCACCCGAGCTGGTGCCGGCGTACCGGCTGACCGTGGTGCCGCTGACCGTGGTGCTCAACGGTGCCGAGGGACTGGAGGGGGTCCAGACCTTCCCGGCGGACGCCACCCGCGCACTGAGCGCCCGGCGGGTGACGGTGAGCACCTCCCGTCCGTCCCCGGAGCAGTTCGTCCGGACGTACCGTGAACTGCTGGACGCCGGGGCCGACGGTGTGGTCTCGGTGCATCTGTCGGCCGACCTGTCCGGCACGGTCGAGGCCGCCGAGCTGGCGGCGGCCCAGCTCGGTGACCGGGTGCGGGTGGTGGACAGTCGGTCCTGCGGGATGGGCCTCGGCTTCCCGGTCCTCGCGGCGGCCCGGGCCGCCGCCGACGGCGCCGACCTGGCCGGCGTACGGGCCGCCGCCGTCGACACGATCGCGCGTACCACGATCTTCTTCTACGTCGACACGCTGGAGTTCCTTCGCCGGGGAGGCCGGATCAACGCGGCCGAGGCGCTGCTCGGCACCGCGCTCTCGGTCAAGCCGATCCTGCACATGCCCGACGGCGCCATCGTGCTGCGGGACAAGGTGCGTACCGCCAGCCGGGGCGTGGCGCGCCTGGTCGACCTGGCCGCCGAGGCGGCCGGCGACGCGCCGGTGGACCTCGCCGTGCACCACCTCGCCGCGCCGCAACGGGCCGAGCAACTGCTCGGCGCGCTGACCACCCGGCTCGGTGACCGGGTGCACGACACCTACGTCTCCGAGGCGGGCGCGGTCGTCGCCGCCCACGCCGGCCCCGGTCTGGCCTGCGTGGTCATTCACCGCCGCTGCTGATGGTGGGCCGTTTCATTTCCGCCGGGCGAGAATGCTCGCGCGGCCGAGGCTTGTCGAGGTGGGGGAGGTGTGTGCGGTGTCCTGTGTGGTGACCGGAGGCGGGCGCGGGGTAGGTCGGGGGATCGTGGAGCGGCTGCTCGCCGGCGGTGAGACCGTCGTGGTGGTCGAGCGCGACCCGGAGGCGGTGTCCTGGATTGCGCGGCATGCCGAGGCGGGGAGGCTGGTGGCGGTGATCGGCGACGCCGCCGACGAGGGCGTCGCGGCCCGCGCCGCCGACCTGGCGGAACGGTCCGGCCCGCTCACCGGCTGGGTCAACAACGCCGCGGTGTTCCGGGACGCCTCCGTGCACGACGCGCCGGTCGGCGAGGTCGTCAACCTGATCACGCGCAACCTGCGGCCCGCCGTGGTCGGTGCCGCCACCGCGGTACGCCGCTTTCTCGCCGCCGGGACCGCCGGCGCCGTGGTGAACGTCTCCTCCCACCAGGCCAGCCGTCCGGTGCCCGGTTGCCTGCCGTACGCCACCGCCAAGGCCGCCGTCGAGGGGCTCACCCGGGCGCTGGCGGTGGAGTACGGACGGCACGGCATCCGGGCCAACGCGGTCGCGCTCGGCTCGGTGGCGACCGAGCGGCACGAGGCGTTCCTCGCTGGCCAGGAGCCGGACCGGGTACGCGGGATCGAGGTGGAGCTGGCCCGGTTGCATCCGGTGGGCCGCATCGGGCAGCCGCAGGAGGTGGCCGAGGCGGTGGCGTACCTGCTCTCCCCGGCGGCGAGTTTCATCAACGGCGTCACCCTGCCGGTGGACGGCGGTCGCGCGGCGCTCGGCCTCGACCCGGAATCCCGCTGAGGACTCCCCGTTCCCTGGAGGCACATTGCCACAACAGGGGCATGGGCCGGTCAGTTCGGGGTGTCGGCGAGCCGGGTGGCGAGGAAGTCGAGCCGCTGCTCCTGACTGTCCAGGGGGATACGGCCGCTGCCCGACAGGGTGGCGATGCCGTGCAAGGCGCTCCAGATGACTTCGGCGACCAGTTCGCGTAGCGCGTTGTCCGAACGAAGACAGCTGACGAACTCGTCGAAGGCGGCGCGCAGTGGGGGCGGTGTCTCGGCGTGCGCGAACTTCACGTCGGTCGGCATGACGAACATGGCCTGGTAGAGGGCGGGGCGTTCGGTAGCGAACTCCAGGTAGGCGCGGCAGACGGCGTGCAGGGCCTGCCGTGGCTCCGGGTTGGCCAGCCGGGCGCGGCGCAGGTGGGCGGCGAGATCAGCGTGCTCCTGCTTGTCGCGTAACCGCTCGTCACGCCGCTTGGTCGGGCGCATTGCGCCGGGTTGATCCGGACGAGCCATTAGCACATGGTGGGCATGATCAGGGCGTTGTCCACAGTTCGTTGGCTGTCCACAGACCGGGCACTGTCGACCGGCAGGAGGCGACCTCGCCGCTCTAGCCTCGCGCCGTGTCCAACGACGAGGAGACGGTGGTTCGGGAACGCCTTCGGCGCTTGCTGGCGGGCCCGGCGAGCGCTGCGGACGTACGGCCGATGGGGTCCACCGACCCGGAGCCGCCGTCCCGGCGGCATCCGTCCCGGGTGGACTGGCCGACCGTGTTGTTGCCGATCCATGCCGACGACGGGCCGCGATCCGTGCCGGTCGGGGCCGCCGGGCCGCGACCGGATCCACCCGAGATGGCCGGGGCCGACGAGCCGCAGCCGGTGGAGGTCGAGCCGATGCCGGAGTCCCGGTTGCCGGGGCCGGGCGCGTTCGACCCGGGCCGGCGGGGTGTCCGGGCGCTGGCGGCGGTCGCCGTCCTGGTGGTGCTCGTCGCCGCCGTCTGGGCCTGGCGGTCCCGCCCTCAGGTGGAGCCGGTCGTCGCCGCGACGGGCGCCACCGGCACCCCGGACCCGGCCGGCGACGGCCCGGAGGCTCCGGGCGGCGCCGAGCCGGCGGCCACGCCGACCGGGCAACTGGTGGTCGCCGTCGCCGGTAAGGTCCGCCGTCCCGGGCTGGTCCGGGTCCCGGCCGGGGCACGGGTCGCCGACGTCGTCGAGGCGGCCGGCGGGGCGCTGCCCGGGGTGGACGTGGCGATGCTGAACCCGGCCCGGAAGGTCGCCGACGGCGAGTTGATCCTGGTCGGCGTGACGGCACCCACCCCACCACCGGGGGTGGCGCCGGCCGATGGCACGGTGCCGGGCGGCGATCCCGCCGCCGGCGGTCGGGTCAACCTGAACACCGCCACCTCCGCTCAGCTCGAGACGCTGCCCGGGGTGGGGCCGGTGCTCGCCCGGCGCATCATCGAGCACCGCGACCAGCATGGTGGGTTCCGGTCCGTCGGCGACCTGCGCCAGGTCAGCGGCATCGGCGACGCGCGGTACGAGCAGCTCAAGAGCCTGGTGACGGTGTGAAGGCGAGCAGCAGGCCGACGGGGACACTCGCCGGGGCGGCGCGGACGGACGACAGGCCCGCGACCGGGACGGCCGAGGCGACCGGTGTCCCGGGCGGTGGCGCACCACCTGATCTCCGGCTGGCCGGGCTGGCCGTGGCGGCGTGGCTCACCGCGCTGGCCGGGCTGCACCTCGACGCCCGGCGTACGCTGCTGGTGGCCGTCGCGGCCGCGGGCCTCGCCGTACTGGCGGCGCTGCACCTGCTCGGAGCCGTCGGCCGTCCCGGCGCGCTCGCCCGCCGCTACGGCTGGATCGTGGTGGCGATCCTGCTCGGTGTGCTCTGCGGCGGCGCGGCCACCTCGTCCCGGCTGGCCGTACGCGACGCCGCGCCGCTGCGCGCCCTGCTCGACGAAGGTGCCCGGGTCACCGCCGAACTGGTCGTCCGGGACGATCCGCGGGCGGTGCGCGGTGGCATCGTGGGCCGTCCGCCGACCCTGCTGGTGCGGGCCAGACTGGTGAGCGTGCACGGCCCGGCGGGGCAGCGGGTCACCGTGCCGGCCCGGATGCTGGTGCTCGCCGACGATCCGGGCTGGCGTGGACTGCTGCCCGGCCAGCGGCTCACGACCGAGGGGCGGCTGGCGGAGCCGCGTGGCGGCGACCTGACCGGCGCCGTGCTCACCGCCACCGGCCCACCCGCCCGGATCGGATCGCCGTCGGCCCTGCAACGGGCCGCCGGCCGACTCCGCGCCGGCCTGCAACAGGCCTGCGCGTCGCTGCCCGACGAGCCGGGTGGCCTGCTGCCCGGCCTGGTGGTCGGGGACACCAGCGAGTTGCCCGACACGGTGGAGGAGGACTTCCGGGCCACCGGGATGACCCATCTGAATGCCGTGTCCGGTTCCAATGTCGCCATCATCGTCGGAGCGGTGCTGCTGCTGGCTCGCTGGGCGCGCGCCGGCCCGGTCCTGGCCGCGGGGCTGTGCGGGGTGGCCCTGGTGGGCTTCGTCATCCTGGTCCGGCCGTCGCCGAGCGTGGTCCGGGCGGCCACCATGGGCACGATCGGGCTCGCCGCCCTGGCCGCTGGTCGACCCCGGGCCGCGGTGCCGGCCCTGGCCGCCGCGGTGACGGTGCTGGTGCTGGTCGATCCCGACCTGGCCGGTGACGCCGGTTTCGCGCTCTCCGTGCTCGCCACCGGTGGCCTGCTGCTGCTCGCGCCGCGCTGGCGGGACGGACTGCGCCGGCGGGGCGTACCGCCGGGTGCGGCCGAGGCCCTCGCGGTGCCGGCCGCCGCGCAGTTGGCCTGCTCGCCGGTGATCGCCGGTCTGTCGGGGACGGTCAGCCTGGTCGCCGTGCCGGCCAACCTCCTCGTGGTGCCGGCGATCGCCCCGGCCACCGTGCTGGGTGTGCTGGCCGCGACCGTGTCGCCGTTCTGGCCGGTCGGTGCCGAGCTGGCGGCCTGGCTGGCGCACTGGCCGGCGTGGTGGCTGGTGCTGGTCGCCCGGTACGGCGCCCGGGTGCCGGCCGGTAACCTGCCCTGGCCCGACGGGGTGTCCGGGGCCCTGTTGCTGGCCGGGCTGACCGTGGCGCTCCTGGTGGCGGCCCGGCGGCCGGTGGTGCGCCGGCTGGTGGTGGTGCTGACCCTCGCGGTGGTGCTCGGCACCGTGCCGGTGCGGGTGCTCGCGCCCGGCTGGCCGCCGACCGGCTGGGTCATCGCCGTCTGCGCCGTGGGCCAGGGCGACACCGTGGTGCTGCCGGTGGCGGCCGGCCGGGCTGTCGTGGTCGACGCCGGTCCGGATCCGGGGGCGGCGGACGCCTGCCTGCGCCGGCTCGGCGTACGCCGGGTGCCGCTGTTGCTGATCAGCCACTTCCACGTCGACCACACCGCAGGGGTGGCCGGCGTCTTCCGTGGCCGTCGGGTGGACACGGTGCTCACCCCGCAGTGGCCGGAGCCGGCGATCGGGCGGGACCTGGTGCACACCACCGCCGCCGCTCACGGCACCCCGCTGGTGGCCGCTGCGGCCGGCTGGCGCTACCAGGCCGGCCTGGTCGACCTGGTGGTCCTCGGCCCGCCGTACCCGATGCGGGGCACCAGGTCGGATCCGAACAACAACTCCCTGGTGGTGCTGGCCACCGTGGGTGGGGTGCGGATCCTGCTCGCCGGGGACGCCGAGACGGAGTTGCAGCGGGAACTGCGGGAACGGTTGCCGCCGGACGGGTTGCGGGCGGACGTGCTGAAGGTGGCCCACCACGGTTCGGCGTATCAGGATCCGGCCTTTCTGGACGCGGTCCGGCCGGCGGTGGCCCTGGTGCCGGTGGGGGCGGGCAACACCTACGGCCATCCCAGCGAGGCGGTGCTGGCCCGGCTGTCCCGCAACGGTGCGCGGGTGCTGCGTACCGACGTCGACGGGGATGTCGCGGCGTTGGTGGGGCCCGCGGGCCTGGCGGTGGTGACCGGTGGGGTGGACCTGAGCCGGGCCAAACCATGAATCGGTCCTGGTTTAAGGCAAAAAGAGGTAGATGTCTGGATTTGCGCTGTGTTCGGGCTCCGCCCGCGCAGTCCGGACGACCGGACTGGACCAGATCGCCGAGCGTGCGAATATGGGCGGCGTGACCGCCGCCAGTGCCGCTCCTATTGTTCTCGTCCTCGGCGACGAGGAGCTGCTCGCCACGCGTGCGGTGGCCGAAACCGTCGCCGCCGCCCGCGCCGCCGACCCGGACGTCGACGTGCGGGAGTACGCCGCCGGGCAGCTCACCGTCGGCGAGATCGACGAGATGCTCAGCCCGTCGCTGTTCGGCGGGCGCCGGGTGCTGGTGCTGCGGTCCGGCCAGGACGCCCGCAAGGACCTGGTCGCCGCCCTGCTGGCGTACGCGAAGAATCCCGACCCGGACGTGCAACTCGTGGTGCAGCACCTCGGCGCGGCCAAGGGCAAGGCGTTCGCCGACGGGTTGAAGTCGGCCGGCGCCCAGGTGCTGCCCGCGACCAAGCTCAAGGGGCACCGGGACCGGGTGGCCTTCGTCCGCGACGAGTTCCGCCGGGCGGGCGCGCGGTGCACCGACGACGCCGCCGAGGCGCTGATCGCGGCGGTCGGCAACGACCTGCGAGAACTCGCGGCCGCCTGCTCGCAGTTGATCGCCGACACCGACGGCCGGATCGGCGCCGACACGGTGGCGCGCTACTACCGGGGCCGGGTGGAGGTGACCGGTTTCACCGTGGCCGACGCCACCATGGTCGGTGACCTTCCGGGTGCCCTGGAGGCGCTGCGTTGGGCGCTGCACGTGGGGGTGGATCCGGTGCCGATCGCCGACGCCCTCGCCGACGGGGTACGCACCGTGGCGAAGGTCGCCTCGGCCGGTCGCGGCAGCCCCTACCAGCTGGCGAGCAGCCTGGGCATGCCGCCGTGGAAGGTCGAACGGGCGCAACGGCAGGCGCGCGGCTGGACGCCCGACGGGCTGGTCCGGGCCATGCAGGCGGCGGCCGAGTGCAACGCGGCCGTCAAGGGCGGCTCCGACGACCGGGCGTACGCGTTGGAGAAGGCGGTCTTCTCGGTGGCCGCCGCGCGGCAGGGTGGCGCCAGGTGAGCGGAGCCCTCCGTGGCTCGTGGGCCACGATCCCGGCCGAGGAGGAACGCTACCGTCCGCTCTACGCCCGGGTGCTCGGGCTGCGCTTCGTCAACCCGGGCGGGGTGCTCTGCTTCGTGTTCTTCGAGGGGGCGATCGCGTTGGCGGCCCTGCTCGCCCTCGCCGAGCTGGTGAAACCGTGGGCGGTGCTGGTGCTGCCGGCGGCGGTGGCCGTCATGGTCAAGCTCAACGACCTGGTGGCCGCCGCGGTGGTCCGTTCGGCCGCGGCAGTGCCGGAGCAGGAGCGCGACCGGTTCCGGCGGCAGATGGAACCGGTCGTCGGGCGGGTACGCGTCGACTGGCTGCCGCGCCGCGTGACCGGCATGGTGGTCGGCGCGGACCCGATGGAATCGACGCGGGCCGAGGTGCCCGATCGGCTGCGCCGCAGAGCGCTGCCCGGCGCGGTCGCTCCCGATCAGGGCGGGCCGCCGACGGCCGACGCGGGCTCCTGATCAGGCGTCCGCCGGAGGCGGTCAGCGCCCAGTGGATCCGGAGGCGGTCAGCGCCCGGTGACGCCGGACGGGATCAGCGCCCGGTGGATCTGGAGGCGGTCAGCGCCCGGTGGATCTGGAGGCGGTCAGCGCCCGGTGATGTGACGTGCGAGAGCCCCGGACAATGCCCGGGGCTCTCGTCAGGTCTTGTCCTGGGTCGCCGGCTCAGGCGGAGAACGACGCGACCCGGCTGGCGATCGCCGACTTGCGGTTCGCGGCCTGGTTGGTGTGGATGACGCCCTTGCTGACTGCCTTGTCCAGCTTGCGCGAGGCGTCCCGCATGAGGGTGGTGGCCTTCTCGAGGTCACCGGCCTCAGCGGCCTCGTTGAACTTGCGGATGGCGGTCTTCAGCGACGACTTGACCGACTTGTTACGCAGCCGGCGCTTCTCGTTCTGCCGGTTGCGCTTGATCTGGGACTTGATGTTCGCCACGCGACAGCCTCGTCTTGATAGCTCGGGTTGGTCAGCTTGTGCGCACGACGAGCATGCGTCATCGCTACGCGAAGAGCCAGGTTACCAGGTCGCCCCGGACGGGCCAAAACGGCACCCGGTGGCCGTGGCGGTCACCCTGGGTGGCCCGGGGCGGCTGGGCACGAGGTGGTCACGTCCAGCCCTGGCGGCGGGCCAGCCAGCCGAGCGCCTGTTCACCGGTCCACCGCTGGTGGGCGGGCAGGCTGGCCGAGGCGGTCGGCGGCGCGGCGGCGGCGGCGGCGGTCAGGTGGTAGCCGGCGAGGGCGGCCAGGGCCACGTCGAGCGCGTCGTCGGGCGCGCCGGCGGCGGCCGGATGAGCGGTGAAGCGGGCGTCGACGTCCAGCCCGCTGGCGTACCCGGTGATCAGCAGGCCGACCAGGTCGAACCAGGCGGGCCCGTGGCAGAGCCACGTCCAGTCGCAGAACCAGGGCGCACCGGCCCGGTCGATCAGCACGTTGTCCACCCGCAGGTCGCCGTGGGTCAGGCCGGCCGCCCCGGCGGTGTACCCGGGCAGGCGCGACTCCAGCGCGACCAGTTCGGCGAGCCGTCCCCGAGCCGAAGCGGGCAGCGGCGGCAGCGGTTCCCGGCCGGCGGCGACCTCGTCCCACCAGAGGATGTCGTCGCGGGCCAGGTCGGCGAGCCGGGGCAGCCCGAGGTCGACCAGTTCGGCCGGCGGGTCGGCGAGCGCGGCGGCGACGTCGGCGTACTCGGCGAGGGTGGCGTCCAGCTCGGCCGAATCCCAGGGCAGCCGGGGAGTGTGGCCGTCGACCGGGTCCAGGCAGAGCGCGTACCAGCCCGCCTCCCAGAGGGCCCAGCGCAGTCGGGGCACCGGCAGCCCGGCGGGCAACCGGGTCAGGATCGCCGCCTCCCGGGCGTACCAGTCGACCAGGTGCGGTTGCTCGGCGTGGGGCGCGGCCTTGACGAACGCGCTGGCACCGTCGGCGGTGCGCAGCACCGCGGCGAAACCCCGGGTGAATCCGGCGCCGGCGCCGCGGGCCTCGACCACCGCCGCGCCGAGCCGGGCCGAAACCGCCGAGCGGACCGCCGCCGGCAACGTGCGCCACGCGGGCCGCCGGGCGGTCGCGTGGTACGGCACGGGCGGCGGGGACCAGGCGCTCACCAGACCATGCTGCCCGACGTCTGCCAGACTGCCAGGCCATGAGGACCGACGACTTCTGGCAGTTGATCGAGCGGGCCCGCGCCGGTGCGGCAGAGCCCGGCGCCGTCGCCGCCCGGGCCGTCGCGCTGCTCGCCGACCGCGATCCGGAGGAGATCCTCGGGTACGCCCACCACCAGCAGCGGGTCCTCGCCGCCTCCCACCGGGTCGACCTCTGGGGTGCCGCGTACCTGATCAACGGGGGCGTCTCCGACGACGGGTTCGATCATTTCCGTGGCTGGCTGATGACCCAGGGCCGGGCGGTTTTCGCCCGGGCGGTCGCCGAGCCGGACTCGCTCGCCGAACTGCCCCGGGTGCGGACCGCCTCGCTCAGCGGCGAGGAGTTCGAGTGCGCCGACATGCTGGCCGTGCCGTGGGACGCGTACCGCCGGGCGACCGCGACCGAACTCCCGATGGACCGGCCGGCGAGCCCGGAGCCGGACCTCAACGACTTCTGGGACTTCGACGACCCCGACGAGGCCCGACGCCGGCTGCCTCGGCTCGCCGCCCTCTTCGTCGAACCGCCGCAGGAGTGACGGACGCCCGGCCGACGCTCGCCGGGGACGTGGGAGCATAGAGTGGGCCGGCGCGCCGGCCCGCTCACCGTCAGCCGACCAGAACGGACCGCTGTGCCACCGACGCTCGATCCCGGCGCGAACGCTCCTGGTGCCACCGACCTGGCGCGGATCAGGAACTTCTGCATCATCGCCCACATCGACCACGGGAAGTCGACCCTGGCCGACCGGATGCTGCAGCTCACCGGCGTGGTCGACCCGCGCCAGATGCGCGCGCAGTACCTCGACCGGATGGACATCGAGCGCGAGCGCGGCATCACCATCAAGAGCCAGGCCGTCCGGATGCCGTGGACCATCCGCGACGGCGAGCGGGCCGGCGAGCAGGCCGTGCTGAACATGATCGACACCCCTGGTCACGTCGACTTCACCTACGAGGTGTCCCGCTCGCTGGCAGCCTGCGAGGGCGCCATCCTGCTGGTCGACGCGGCCCAGGGAATCGAGGCGCAGACGCTGGCGAACCTCTATCTCGCGCTCGAGAACGACCTGCACGTGATCCCGGTGCTCAACAAGATCGATCTGCCGGCCGCCCAGCCGGAGAAGTACGCCGAGGAGTTGGCCCACCTGATCGGCGGCGACCCGGCGGACTGCATCCGGGTCTCCGGCAAGACCGGCGACGGGGTTCCGTACCTGCTCGACGAGATCGTCCGGCAGTTCGTCCCGCCGGTCGGCGACGCCGACGCCCCGGCCCGAGCGATGATCTTCGACTCGGTCTACGACGTCTACCGGGGCGTGGTCACCTACGTCCGGGTCATGGACGGGCGGATCGGTGCCCGGGACCGGATCAAGATGATGTCCACCGGTGCGGTCCACGAGCTGCTGGAGATCGGGGTGATCTCGCCAGAGATGGTGAAGGCCGACGCGCTCAGCGTCGGCGAGGTCGGCTACCTGATCACCGGCGTGAAGGACGTCCGGCAGTCCCGGGTCGGTGACACCGTCACCATCAACAACCGGCCGGCCGCCGAGCCGCTCGGCGGCTACAAGGACCCGAAGCCGATGGTCTACTCCGGCCTGTACCCGATCGACGGGTCGGACTACCCGGCGCTGCGGGACGCGCTGGACCGGCTCAAGCTCAACGACGCCGCGCTGGCGTACGAGCCGGAGACCTCCGGCGCGCTCGGCTTCGGGTTCCGCTGCGGTTTCCTCGGCCTGCTGCACCTGGAGATCATCCGGGAGCGGCTGGAGCGGGAGTTCAACCTGGACCTGATCTCGACCGCGCCGAACGTGGTCTACCGGTCCATCCAGGAGGACGGCGAGGAGGTCGTGGTCACCAACCCGAGCGAGTACCCGACCGGCAAGATCGCCGAGGTGTACGAGCCGATGGTGCGGGCCACCGTGCTCACTCCCACCGACTACGTCGGCGCCGTGATGGAGCTGTGCCAGGGCCGGCGGGGCAGCCTGCTCGGGATGGACTACCTCTCCTCCGACCGGGTGGAGCTGCGCTACACACTGCCGCTGGCCGAGATCATCTTCGACTTCTTCGACCAGCTCAAGAGCCGTACCAAGGGCTACGCCTCGCTGGACTACGAACCCTCCGGCGAGCAGGCGTCCGACCTGGTGAAGGTCGACATCCTGCTGCACGGCGAGCCGGTGGACGCGTTCAGCGCCATCGTGCACAAGGAGAAGGCGTACGCCTACGGCACCACCATCGCGGCGAAGCTGCGCAACCTGATCCCGCGCCAGCAGTTCGAGGTGCCGATCCAGGCGGCCATCGGCAGCCGGGTGATCGCCCGGGAGACCATCCGGGCGATCCGCAAGGACGTGCTCGCCAAGTGCTACGGCGGCGACATCAGCCGCAAGCGCAAGCTGCTGGAGAAGCAGAAGGAAGGCAAGAGGCGGATGAAGATGGTGGGCCGGGTGGAGGTCCCGCAGGAGGCCTTCATCGCCGCGCTCTCCTCCGACTCAGGCGACGGCAAGGCCGCGGGGAAGAAGTGACGTGGTGTCATGGCCGGTTTGGGATTTCGGTGCCGAGGGAACTGGATCGGCACGACAGGAACCCCCGCAGAATGACATCTTCCGGTTAGGAGAGCGACAATGGAGCTCACCGTCTGGGGCATCATCACCGCGTTGATCGTCGGTCTGATCGTCGGCGCGTTGGGCCGTCTCGTGGTACCAGGCCGGCAGGACATGCCGATCTGGCTGCACATGCTCATCGGCGTCGGTGCGGCGCTGCTCGGTACGGTGCTTGCCCGCGCGATGGGCATCGCCACGGTCACCGCCGGTGTCGACTGGGCCGAGCTCGCGGTCCAGGTCGCGCTGGCCGCGATCGCGGTGGCCCTGGTTGCCGGCGTGGGAAGTCGCCGCCGCGGCGTCACCCACCGGTAACCACATCCGCCTCGCCGGCGCCCGGCCGTATCTGGCCGGGCGCCGGTTGGCGTATTTCCCGTCGTGCGTCGGGCCGGACGGGCCCCGTGGTGGCCATGTTCTGCGGTGTCTCGGATCCGCTGTGCTGTCTCAGCCCCGATGCGACGTCCCGCCGGGAAAGTCGGTTTGGGAAGTTCGCGGCTCGGGCATTAGGCGGTCACGACAGCAGAGCCACGAAACGTGGAACTTCTTTTGTGAAGGAGAGCGACATGGAGCTCACCGTCTGGGGCATCATCACCGCGCTGATCGTCGGTCTGATCGTCGGCGCGTTGGGCCGGCTCGTGGTACCGGGCCGGCAGGGCATGCCGATGTGGCTGCACATGCTCATCGGTGTCGGCGCCGCGCTGCTCGGCACCGTGATCGCCCGCGCCTCCGGCTTCGCCGAGACCGCCGGTATCGACTGGCGGGAGCTGATGCTTCAGGTGCTGCTGGCCGCCGTCGCGGTCGCGCTGGTCGCCGGAGTGGGCCGCAGCCGTCGGGGGGTCACCCACCGGTAACAGCTGATCTCGAAAAGGCGCCCGACATCCAGGTCGGGCGCCTTTCGTGTGTGGTACACCCGGTGAGTGCGGGCACGTAGGTGTTAAAAGGGGCCCCTTTTACTACGCCAGGCGTTAAAAAGGGGCCCTTCCTTACCCGCTCAGCGGAGCCAGGGGATGTTGCGGTTGAGCTGGTTGCGCTGCTTCAGTTCCTTGCGGAGCGGGATCTCGTCGTCGATGTAGCCGTCCCAGTTGATGCCCCAGTAGTTCGCGGTGTGGGTGCCCTCGCCACAGAGTTGGCGCTGCACCGGCGTGCGGTTGGCCCACCACTCGCCGTCCTTGTCGATGTGCAGCTCGTCCAACGGGCGGATCCACCGGTAGGTGTAGCCGACGAAGAGCATCTTGCGGGTGATGTTCGACAGGTTCGTCGAGCGGGAGTGCCACTGGCGGCGGTCGAAGATGAAGGCGTCGCCCGGGTTGGCGGTGATCTCGACGGTGCCCTCCGGGTCCGGGTTGTGCACCGTGGTGTCCGCCGGCCGGGGCAGCGAGTTCCACAGGTGGCTGCCGGGGATCACCTTGGTCGCGCCGCGACCGTTCTCCGACAGGTCGGAGAGCACGTAGGCGACCTTCAGCGAGAACATCGGCCGGGGCAGGTTCGGGTCCATCGTCTCCGGGTCGGAGTTCTGCCGGTACCCGTCCTGGTGCCAACCCCAGTACGGCTTCTCCGGCTCCAGGGCCGGCGGGGTGACGTCCAGGTGGTTGTGGTGGGAGTAGATGTTCCACCCAGCCAGGCCCCACATGTACGGGAAGGCGATCGGGTGGGTGAGCAGGTCACCGAAGAGTTCGTCGCGGTCGAGGAAGCCCAGCAGGTGCAGGGTGCCGTCCTTGGTGGTCTTGCCCTTGGCCTTCTCCTCCTCGTACACCCGGTCGACCGCGGCCTCGAGAGCGGCCCGGTGGTCTTCGGTCAGGACGTTGCGCAGCAGGAGGAAGCCCTGCTCATGGAACTCCTTGCGGTCGACGTCGCTGATCGGTTCGTAGCCGGTCCGGTCGCCGTAGTCGAATGCCACGTCGTACCCCTCCCCAAGAGGTGAAACCATTTCTGGCACAGGCAGCCGATCGTAACGCCCTTGGCCGAGCATCGACAGGCACCCTGCGGGTATCGCGCGGGCATGGCGACCGACAGCCGCGACGCGACTACCGACAGCTACTTTCGCCCTGCGTGCCGCCCGTCTCGTGGGGAAAAGCCGGATTTTGCGGTGACTGCGGGTAAGGCCGTCGGGATCCGCTACGCGTCCGCGAAGACCTCTGCGACCACCTCGGCGGGCTGGTCGACGTCAGCGTCGACCCGGCTCCACGAGCGCCCTCGGTTGGTCCACTCCAGGTCGCCGAAACGGACCCGTTTCACGCCGTGGTCGTTGGCGTGCGCGACCAGCCAGTGCGCGTACCGCCAGCCCTCGCGCTGGTTCCCGGCCGCCACCGTCAGGCCGGTCAGGCTGGCCGTGGTGGCCGAGGGCGCCAGCCCCCAGTCGAGCTTGAGCCCCCGGTTCAGGGCGGTGGCGGCGGCCTCGCCGCGCATCGCCGGATCCCCGCCGAAGGTGCAGACCACCGCGCCGGTGGCGTGGCCGAGCAGAGCCCGGGCGAGCACCTCCGACTCGTCGGCCCACTTCTCGTATGCCTCCGGGAAGGCGGAGCGTTGCACCTTCTGTGCGGCGTCGGTGACCCGCATCTGCTCCCAGCCGCGCACCTTCTTCAGCGCCGCGTAGAACTTGTCGGCCGCGTACCGGGGGTCGCGGATCTCCTTGGGGCTGCCCCAGCCCTGACTCGGCCGCTGCTGGAACAGCCCGACCGAGTCACGGTCGCCGCCGGCCAGGTTGCGCAGCCCGGACTCCTGGTACGCGGTGGCCAGGGCCACCACCACCGCCCGGTCCGGCAGCTCTTGCTGGATGCCGATGGCCGCGATGGTCGCCGCGTTGGCCATCTGGTGCGAGTTCAGGGTCACCGTGCCGTCGGCCTGCACCGTGCATGTTCGGCCGACCAGCGGCAGGTTCAACTGCTCGCCGACCTGCCGCATGGCGAGAACGACGCCGATCACGGCGATCAGCACGAGGACGACGCAACCCGTCACGACTGCCCGAGTCCGCACCCACACCTCCCGTACGACGACCCGCCAAGCGTACGTCCCCGTTCGGCCAGTACGCCGTCGTCCGTCCGGTTGCACCCGGCCCGCGACGCGTACGCCGCGAGCGGTGGTTCCCCGTCCCGGACGCTACTCACCCCCGTCGAGCTCGGCCACCCAGCGCGGCGGGCGCTTCTCCCGGAACGCGGCGACCCCCTCCACCCCGTCCGCGGAGCGAAAGTACCGGGTGGAGAGGGCGGTCAGCTCCGCCAGTTCGGCGCGCAGGTCGGTGGCGACCGGGCGGCGCAGCAGAGCCTTGACGCCGGCCAGCGCCGCCGGGGCACCGCGCACCAGCGAATCCCGGTAGCGTCGCACCGCGTCGTCCAGCTCGTCGGCGGGCACAGCGGCGGTGACCAGGCCGATCTCGGCGGCCCGCCGGCCGTCGAAGATGTCACCGGTCAGGTACAGCTCGGCCGCCGCCCGGGAGTGCAGCCGGGGCAGCACGGCCGCCGAGATCACCGCCGGGATCACCCCGATCCGTACCTCGGTGAAGGCGAACGTGGCCCCGGCGGCGCAGACCGCCAGATCGGCCGCGGCGATCAGCCCCAGGCCGCCCGCCCGGGCCGGGCCGGCGACCTTGGCCAGCACCGGCTTCGGGCACTCCCGGAGCGCCGCGAGCACGTCACCCAGCATCCCGGCCGGCACCGTCCCGCTGGCGTACGCCGCCGCCGTCTCCGTCAAATCCGCCCCGGAACAGAAGACCGGGCCGGTGTGGTCCAGCACGATCACCCGAACCGCGTCGTCGGCGACCGCGGCGGCCAGCCCTGCCAACAGTTCGGTCATCAACGGGGTGGAGAGCGCGTTGCGGTTGTGCGGGCTGTCCAGGGTGAGGGTGCTCACCCCGTGGCCCGTGGCGACCCGTACCAGCGCGTCGGTAGACGTCATGAGACGGCACACTAGTGGCCATGCCCGGCGTCCTTCCAACAGGCGAACCCGTCCCCACCGACGGGTCGCTGCCCGCCGCCGCCCGCGCCGCCGTGGGCGAGCGCGGTTTCGGGGTGTACCTGCACGTGCCCTTCTGCGCCAGCCGCTGCGGCTACTGCGACTTCAACACCTACACCGCCGACGAGTTGGGCGGCGGGGCGAGCCGGGACAGCTACGTCGACACCGTGCTGGCCGAGCTGGCGCTCGCCGCGCGGGTGCTTGGCGACGCGCCACCGGGCCGGGTGGACACCGTCTTCGTCGGCGGCGGCACCCCCACCCTGCTGCCCGCCGGCGACCTGGCCCGTCTCCTCGACGCCGTCGACCGGACCTGGGGGCTGGCCGGCGACGCGGAGGTGACCACCGAGGCCAACCCGGAGTCGGTCACCCCCGGGTCGCTCAAGGAGTTGCGGGCCGCCGGCTACACCCGGATCTCGCTCGGCATGCAGTCGGCAGCGCCGGGGGTGCTCGCCGTACTCGACCGCCGGCACAGCGCCGGCCGCGCCACGGCCGCCGCGCTGGAGGCCCGCGATGCCGGGTTCGACCACGTCAACCTGGACCTGATCTACGGTACGCCGGGGGAGCGGGCCGAGGACTTCGCCGCCTCACTGGACCAGGTCGTGGCCGCGGGGGTGGACCACGTCAGCGCGTACGCCCTGATCGTCGAGGACGGCACCCGGCTGGCCGCCCGGATGCGCCGCGGCGAGCTGGCGTACCCCGATGACGACGTCGCGGCGGACCGCTACCTGGCCGCCGAGGCCGCCCTCGACGCGGCCGGTTTCTCCTGGTACGAGGTCTCCAACTGGGCCCGTACGCCGGCCGCCCGCTGCCGGCACAACCTGCTCTACTGGACCGGCGGCGACTGGTGGGGCCTCGGGCCGGGGGCGCACAGCCACGTCGGCGGCGTGCGCTGGTGGAACGTCAAACACCCCACGGCGTACGCCCAGCGCCTGGCCGCCGACCGGTCGCCCGGCCTGGCCCGCGAGGTGCTCACCGGCGACGAGGCGCAGATGGAGGAGGTCATGCTCCGGCTGCGGCTGGCTTCCGGGCTGCCGCTGGACGTCCTCGACGACGCCGGCCGGAGCGCCGCGGCCCGGGCGGTGGCCGAGGGTCTGCTCGCGGCGCCCGACCACGCGGCCGGCCGCGCGGTGTTGACCCTGCGCGGCCGGCTGCTCGCCGACGCCGTGGTGCGCGACCTGCTGCCGTGACGTGCCACCCGCCGGCGGGTGGACCGCCGGCGGGAGGTCACTTGACCATGCTCACCGTCATCGGGTAGCGGTAGAGCTGCCCCTCGTTGGCCTTCACCCCGGCGATGATGCCGAACACGATGCCGATGATCATCGCGGCGAAGCCGACGAGGATGCCGATGCCGATGCAGCTGAGGATCCAGCCCGCCAGGGCGATGATCGACCAGAGGAGTTGGAAGTTCAGCGCGGCCACCGCGTGCGCCCGGGCGGTCGGCGACTGGTTGCCACGGGCGATCATCGCGACCAGCGGCGCGATCCAGCCGAGCACCCCGCCGCCGATCAGCATTCCGGCAGCCCCGCCGAAGTGGGCGATCAGCGCCCAGGTCTTGTCCTCGTTGTTGGCGTAACCGGCGGGCGGTGCGCCGTACCCGCCGGGCGGGTAGCCGCCGGGTGCGCCGTAGCCGCCGGGTGGGGGGTAGCCGCCGGGTGGGGGGTAGCCGCCGGGTGGCGGATACCCACCGGGCGGGGGATAGCCGGGCTGGCCAGGAGACCCGGACAGTGGAGTCGTGGGTTCGTCGCCGGACTCTGGGGGGCGAGGTGGTTCGGTCATGGAGGTCACGGTAGGTGCCGGCGGCAACGGCCACCAGAGCGACACCGGCGGTTCCGCCCTCCGATCGGGCGATCGGCCCGGTCGGCCTTTGATCATCGCGCTGATGGGGGGCCGCGACGTAGACTGGCACTCGCTACAGTCGAGTGCCAGAGCATTCGCCGGCGGCCGTGGCGCTCCGGACCGAGCTGTGACAGGAGGTGGGGAAGGTGAGTCTCGACGACCGCAAGCTCGCTGTGCTCCGGGCGATCGTCGAGGACTACGTCGCCACCCAGGAGCCGGTCGGCAGCAAGGCGCTGGTCGAGCGGCACCAGCTGGGCGTATCGCCGGCCACCGTCCGCAACGACATGGCCGTGCTGGAGGAGGAGGGCTTCATCCGACAGCCGCACACCAGTGCCGGCCGGGTGCCCACCGATCGTGGTTACCGCCTCTTCGTCGACCGGCTGAGCCGGGTCAAGCCGCTCAGCCCGGCCGAACGCCGGGCGATCGAACGCTTCCTGGCCGGCGCGGTCGACCTCGACGACGTGGTGCACCGCACGGTCCGGCTGCTCGCCCAGTTGACCCGCCAGGTCGCCGTGGTGCAGTACCCGAGCCTGGCCCGCTCCCGCGTACGGCATCTGGAGCTGGTGCCGATCTCCACCACCCGGCTGATGCTGGTGATGATCGCCGACACCGGCCGGGTCGAGCAGCGGCTGGTCGAACTACCCGCGCCGATCCTCGCCGACGATGTCCTCGACCTGCGTCGACTGGCCAACGAGAAGCTGGTCGGCGCCCGACTGTCGGAGACCCCGCCGCTGGTGCAGGCCCTCATCGACGAATCCCCGCCGGACCTGCGTCCGGCCATGACGACCCTGTCCACCGTGCTGCTGGAGACGCTGGTCGAGCGGCACGAGGAGCGGATCGCGCTGGCCGGCACCGCGAACCTGACCCGCGGCGGCCTACTGGACTTCCACGGCTCGCTACGGCCGATCCTCGAGGCGCTCGAGGAAGAGGTCGTGCTGCTCAAGCTCATCGGCGAGGTGGAACCGAGCACACTACGAGTGCGCATCGGTGACGAGAACGAGATCGACAACCTGCGGGCGGCTTCGGTGGTCAGCACCGGATACGGCCCGGGCGCGACCATCGTCGGGGGGATGGGAGTGCTGGGACCGACCCGGATGGACTACCCCGGAACAATCGCCACGGTGCGGGCCGTGGCACGCTACGTGGGCGAACTGCTGGCCCAGAACTGACCAATCAGGGTCGGCGGTGGGCCGTCGACCGGCGTAACCCGAGACGAACACGAGGACACGGAACGCAGTGGCCAGGGACTACTACGGCATTCTCGGCGTGAGCCGGGACGCCTCCGATGACGAGATCAAGCGCGCCTACCGCAAGCTGGCGCGGCAGTTCCACCCGGACGTCAACCCGGACCCGGAGGCACAGGAGAAGTTCAAGGACATCAACGCCGCGTACGAGGTCCTCTCGGACGATCGAAAACGGCAGATCGTCGATCTCGGTGGCGACCCGTTGGCGCCCGGCGGCGGCGGTCCCGGTGGCCCGGGCGGGCCCGGCGGGGCCGGTCCCTTCGTCGGCTTCCAGGACATCATGGACGCGTTCTTCGGTGGTGCCACCGGCGCCGGTCGAGGCCCGCGACCGCGTACCCGGCCCGGGGCGGACGCGATCCTGCGGCTGGAGCTCGACCTCCAGGAGACCGCCTTCGGCGTCGAGGCACCGATCACGGTCGACACGGCGGTGCTCTGCACCACCTGCACCGGGGCGGGTACCGCCGCCGGCACCCACCTGGCCACCTGTGAGGCCTGCGGCGGCCGGGGCGAGGTGCAGTCGGTGCAGCGGACCTTCCTCGGCCAGGTGGTCTCGGCGAGGCCGTGCACGGTCTGCCAGGGCTACGGCACCACCATCCCGAACCCCTGCCCGACCTGTGCCGGTGACGGCCGGGTACGCACCCGCCGGTCGCTGACCGTCAAGATCCCGGCCGGGGTCGAGGACGGCATGCGCATCCGCCTCGCCCAGCAGGGTGAGGTCGGTCCGGGGGGCGGCACCGCCGGGGACCTCTACGTGGAGATCCACGAGCGACCGCACGACGTCTTCTCCCGCAAGGGCGACGACCTGCACTGCCGGGTCACCGTGCCGATGACCGCCGCCGCGCTCGGCACCCGGTTGACCATCAAGACCCTCGACAGCGAGGAGCCGCTCGACGTCAAGCCGGGCACCCAGCCGGGCAGCACGCTGCGGCTGCGGGCCCGGGGCGTACCGCACCTGCGCGGCACCGGCCGGGGCGACCTCTACGTCCACCTGGACGTGCGTACGCCCACGAAGCTCGACGCCGACCAGGAGCGGATGCTGCGGGAGTTCGCCAAGACCCGGGGCGAGGAGGTCGCCGAGCTCACCAAGCAGGGCGGCTTCTTCTCCCGGATGCGCGACGCCTTCAACGGCCACGCCTGACCGGCCGTTACTCGTGTCCGCTCCACTGTTCCTGGTCGAGTCGCTGCCCACCGTCGACTCGATGGTGCTCGACGGCCCGGAGGGGCACCACGCCGCCACCGTGCAGCGGTTGCGGGTGGGCGAGGAACTGCTGCTCGCCGACGGTCGGGGCGGCACGGCCAGCGCGGTGGTCACCGCCGTCGGCCGGGGCACCCTCGACCTCGACGTCACCGGTCGTGGGTACGTCGACGCGGCGAACCCCCGGCTGGTGGTGGTGCAGGGCATCGCCAAGGGCGATCGGGGTGAACTGGCCGTGCAGGCGATGACCGAGGCGGGGGTGGACGAGATCGTCCCCTGGGCGGCCGGCCGTTCGGTGGTGCAGTGGCGCGGTGACCGGGGCGTACGGGCCCGGGGCAAGTGGGTGGCGACGGCCCGGGAGGCGGCGAAGCAGGCCCGCCGGGCGTGGCTGCCGGTGATGGCCGGCGCCCCGGACGAGCCCACCCCGTCGGTGGCCCGCCGGATCGCCGGCGCCGCCGCCGGGTACGTCCTGCACGAGGAGGCGACCGACCGACTGACCACCGTCGAGTTGCCCGACCGCGGCGAGATCGTGCTGGTGGTGGGCCCCGAGGGTGGCATCACCCCGGCCGAGCTGTCGGCCTTCCGCGACGCCGGCGCCCAGCCGGTCCGCCTCGGCCCGGCGGTGCTGCGTACCTCCACCGCCGGCGTGGCGGCCCTGGCGGTCCTCGCCACCCGCCTCCTGCGCTGGTAGCCAGCCTCAGCCTCCAGCCCTTACCCGCGCCGTCCCTGCCCGCGCCGCCCCTACCCGCCGCCGTGCCGCGACTCCGTGCCGTGCCGCTGGTGTCGGCCCTCGGGAGCGGATCTCTCTGGCCGATCCCGGGTTCAACTACTCGCTGACCCGCGAACGGTGAGTTCGTAGGCCGCACTGTCGCGTAGGACACCGCAACTCGCGACTCAGCGCACAGGACACCGCAATTCGCGGTCTCAACCGGCCCGGAAGCGCCGGCATGCCGCAACCCGTGCCGCCCACAGGGCCGGACACCCCAACATGCCGCAACCCACGCCCGCCCTGGGCGCCCCAACACCCCGACATGCCGCAACCCGCACCCGCCCTGGGCGCCCCAACACCCCGCCCCCAGGCACACGCCGAGTACCTCACCCTGCCGGCGGCTCCCAAAGCGGGCGGGGACAGGAAGGCGGGCTCGGCGGGCGATGGCCGGCGCGATTCGGGTGGGGGAAGTCCGGGACGAGCGGCGGGCTGACCCGTCGCCGCACCCGTCCCTACCTACACTGCCGGGATGGGAACCGACTGCTTGTTCTGCCGCATCGTCGCCGGGGAGATTCCGGCGACGATGGTCCGTGAGACGCCCACCACGCTCGCCTTCCGGGACATCGATCCGAAAGCGCCGGTGCATGTGCTGGTCATCCCGAAGGAGCACTACGCGGACGTGGCCACCCTGGCTCAGGGCGACTCGGCCCTGGCGGGTGAGGTGCTGGCCACGGCCGCCGCGGTGGCCGAGGACGAGGGCCTGCTCGGCGACGGGTTCCGGCTGATGTTCAACACCGGGACGTACGGCGGCCAGGAGGTCTTCCACGCGCACGCGCACCTGCTGGGCGGGGCGCCGCTCGGCCCGATGCTGGCCCGGAGCGTGGCGTGAGCTCGGCCGTCGGCCGTACCGCCGCCGCCGGTCACCTGGACCGGATGGTGCGGCAGGTCCAGGCGCAGGCCCGGGTGCCGGCGATCTCGGCGGCGGTGAACCGGGCCGACCGGCCGTTGTGGACCTGCACGGTCGGCGGCACCGGCAACGACACCGCCCTGGACGAGCAGACCCGGTTCCGGATCGGCTCGGTGACCAAGACCTTCACCGCCGTACTCGTCATGCAGTGCCGCGACGACGGCCTGCTCGACCTCGACGATCCGCTGGAGCGGCACCTCGACCTGCCGGCACACGGCGAGCTGACCGTACGCCGGCTGCTGTCGCACACCGCCGGCCTGCAACGTGAGCCGCACGGCGACGTCTGGGACACGTTGCGTGCGCCGGACGCCGACCGGCTGATCGCCGAACTGGCCCGGGCCGAGCGGGTGCTGCCGCCCGGGCGCCGCTACCACTACTCCAACCTCGGGATGGCGCTGCTCGGCCGGCTGGTCGGGCAGTTGCGCGGCGGCACCTGGGCCGAGGTGCTGGTCGAGCGGGTGCTGACTCCGCTGGGGCTGACCGCCACCACGGTCTCCCCGGGCCCCCGGGCGGCGACCGGGTTCCTGGTCGACGCGTACTCCGACGAGGCGCGTCCGGAGCCGCCCACCGACTTCGGCGCGGTCGGTCCCGCCGCGCAGCTCTGGAGCACCGCCGCCGACCTGGCCCGGTGGGCCGCTTTCCTGGCGGATCCGGCGGCGCTGGACGCGGCCGGCCGGGTGCTCGCCCCGGCGACCCTGGACGAGATGCGCTGGCCGGTGACGGTCACCGACGAGACCCTGTGGGCCGGCGGTTTCGGCCTCGGAGTGATCCTGGTGCCGCAGGGGCAGCGGGTGGTGCACGTCGGGCACGACGGCGCGATGCCCGGCTTCCTCGCCGGGGCGTACGGCCGGCGGGGCGGCGAGGGCACCCCGGCCGCGCTGGGCGCCGCCGTGCTGGGTTCCTCCGGCACCGCGGTCGAGCTGCTGGAGCTGACGCACCGGCTGCTCGCCGCCGCGGTCGAGCACGACCCGGCCGACATCGACCCGTGGCGGCCCGGCGAACCGGCCCCCGAGCACGTACGCGGACTGCTCGGCCGCTGGTGGGGAGAGGGTTTCGAGTATGTCTTCAGCTGGCACGACGGGACCCTGCGGGCCCGGGGTGCCGGCGACCCGCCGGGGAGGCCGCCGGCGATCTTCGCGCCCGTGCCGGACCGGCCGGACGTGTTCCGGACCGTCTCCGGTCGGGAGGTCGGTGAGCTGCTGCGGCTGACCCGGGATGGCGACGGCGCGGTGGTCCGGATGCACTGGGCGACCTACCGGTTCACCCGGCACCAGGAAACCTTCGACCGGTACGACTTCCGGGTCTGACCCGCCCCGGAATCGGCTGCCCGTTTTGTCCGCTGCCGCGTGTCTGTCGCAGCGGTGGAATGGGCAGCCTGTCGGGGCTGTCGACCCGATACGATGGTGGCAACGTCCGCACGCCGCGGCGACCGGCCCGGCGTTGAGATCGAGAGCAGGTGCGCAGGGCCCCTCGGCCCGACCCATGACCGGCACCCCACCTCCCGGCCCGCCCCGGGTGCAGACCAGGATCACGGTCCCCGACTCGAAGATCATGGTGAACCTGCTCGGCGCGGGTGACGAGATCCTGCGACTGGTCGAGCGCTCGGTGAACAGCGACGTGCACGTGCGGGGCAACGAGATCACCATCACCGGCGCTCCCGCCGACAACGCCCTCGCCGAGCGGCTCTTCAGCGAACTGCTCGAACTCATCGAGAAAGGCGAGATCCTGACCACAGACGCCGTCCGGCGTACCGTCGGCATGCTCGAACAGGGCGGCGCGGAGCGGCCCGCCGAGGTCCTCACCCTCAACATCCTCTCCCGGCGCGGGCGCACCATCCGGCCCAAGACGCTCGGGCAGAAGCGCTACGTGGACGCGATCGACGCGCACACCATCGTCTTCGGCATCGGCCCGGCCGGCACCGGCAAGACCTACCTCGCCATGGCCAAGGCGGTCCAGGCGTTGCAGGCCAAGCAGATCAACCGGATCATCCTGACCCGGCCGGCGGTGGAGGCGGGGGAGCGGCTGGGCTTCCTGCCCGGCACGCTCAACGAGAAGATCGACCCCTACCTGCGCCCGCTCTACGACGCGCTGCACGACATGCTCGACCCCGAGACCATCCCGAAGCTGATGGCGGCGGGCACGATCGAGGTCGCCCCGCTGGCATATATGAGGGGAAGGGCCCAGCCGTACGACGCGCGGGTCCTCACGCCGGAGGGGTTCAAGCGGTTCGGCTCGCTCCAGGTCGGCGACCTGGTCATCGGCTCGAACGGCATGCCGACCCCGGTGATCGGCATCTACCCACAGGGACCCAAACAGGTCTACCGGGTCACCACCGGAGACGGGGCGTCCACCCTGTGCTGCGGTGAGCACCTCTGGACCGTCGCGACACCGGAGGACAAGCGGCGCGGACGCCGGCGCACGCTGGAGACGCGGGAGATGATCGGCCAGGAGTGGCGGGGCCACACCCGCCGCTACGAGCTTCCGGTCGTGGCGCCGGTCCAGATGGAGCCGAAGGACGTCCCGCTCGACCCGTACGCGCTCGGGTTGCTGCTCGGTGACGGTTCCATCTCGTCGCGAGCGACGCCGGGGTTCAGCACGGCGGACCCGGAGCTCGCTCGCGCCATCCAGGAGGCGCTCGCCGACGTCGAACTCGTTGGCAAGAGCGAGTACGACTACGTGCTGCGGCACGTCAACGGGCACCGGGGCGGGGTGATCGTCGCCAACCCGGTGACGGTCGCACTCCGCGAGCTGGGCCTGGCCGGAACGACGTCGGGCACCAAGTTCGTGCCGGATGTCTATCTGCGTAACAGCCTCGACGTCCGGCTGGCTGTTCTACAGGGCTTGCTGGACACCGACGGAGGGCCGGTCGTGCAGACGGGCCGCACCTGCCGGGTGCAGTACGCGACGACCTCCGTCCGCCTTCGCGACGACGTGATCTACCTGGTCCAGTCGCTGGGTGGGGTCGCGACGTGGCGCGGCCGTGCGGCCGAGGGCCGTACGCCCGGTCGGGCAAATGGCCGCCCGGTCCATTACCGGTCCGACGCCTACGTGCTGGATATCCTCCTGCCCGAGGGGATTCCGCCCTTCCGCCTGTCCCGCAAGCGCCAGCGGTACGAGGAGTGCGGTGGCGGTCGGCCGATGCGGTTCATCGACTCGATCACCCCGGCCGGCGTGCAGGAGACCATGTGCATCCAGGTGGCGGCGGAGGACTCGCTCTACGTCACCGACGACTTCCTGGTCACGCACAACACGCTCAACGACGCGTTCATCATCCTCGACGAGGCGCAGAACACCACGCCCGAGCAGATGAAGATGTTCCTCACCCGGCTCGGGTTCGGGTCGAAGATCGTGGTCACCGGTGACGTCACCCAGGTGGACCTGCCCGGCGGGACGACCAGCGGCCTGCGCGTGGTGCGGGACATCCTGGCCGGCGTGGAGGACGTGCACTTCGCGCAGCTCTCCAGCGCCGACGTGGTGCGGCACCGGCTGGTGGGGGAGATCGTCGACGCGTACGCCCGGTGGGACGCCGAGCGGGAGAACCAACAGGGGCAGGGCGTGCACGCGATGTCCGGGCGCAGCGCCCAGGGTAACCGCGCCGGCCGGCGCCGCTAGACCAGGGGAAGAAAGTTGTCCATCGAGATCGCCAACGAGTCCGGTGTCGAGGTCGACACCGACGCCGTGCTCGCCGTCGCCCGGCACGCGCTCGACGAGATGGGGGTCAACCCCCTCGCCGAGCTCTCCGTGCTGCTGGTCGACATCGACTACATGACCGAGCTGAACCATCGCTGGATGGGCGGCGAGGGTCCGACCGACGTGCTCGCCTTCCCCATGGACGAGGGCAGCGTCGACCACGGCCCGGGCGAGAACGCCTCCGCCGGCGGCGAGCCGGCGCTGCTCGGTGACATCGTGCTCTGCCCCGAGGTGGCGGCGAAGCAGGCGGCGGCGGCCGGGCACAGTGCCGGCGACGAGCTGCACCTGCTCACCGTGCACGGGGTGCTGCACCTGCTCGGCTACGACCACGCCGAGCCGGAGGAGGAGCGGGAGATGTTCGGTCTGCAGGCCCGGTTGCTGTCCAGTTGGCGGTCGACCCGGTCCCGGTGATGGAGACATTCCTGGCCGCGTCCGCCGCCGGCCTACCCGACCTGCAACTGCTCGTCTTCGCCGCCGGGCTGGTGGTGCTCGCCGGCCTGATCGCGATGACGGAAGCCGCCCTGGCGGCGGTCTCACCGGCCCGCGCCGCCGAGCTGGCCCGCGACGGCGCACGGGGCGCCCGTACCCTCCAGGTGGTCGCCGGTGACGTGGTCCGTCACCTCAACCTGCTGTTGCTGCTCCGGCTGCTCGCCGAGCTGACCGCCACCACGCTGGTGGCGCTGGTCGCGGTGGACACCTTCGGCGCGGGCTGGTGGGCGGCGCTGGTCACCGCCGGGGCGATGACCGTGGTCAGCTTCGTCGTGGTCGGCGTCGGCCCGCGTACCCTCGGCCGGCAGCACGCGTACGCCGTGGGCCGCGCCGCCGCTCCGGCGGTGCGTTGGCTGGGGCGGGTGCTCAACCCGCTGGCCTCGTTGCTGATCCTGATCGGCAACGCGGTCACGCCCGGCCGGGGTTTCCGGGAGGGGCCGTTCGCCACCCAGGTCGAGCTGCGCGAGCTGGTCGACCTCGCCGAGCAGCGCGGTGTGGTGGAGCACGGCGAACGGCAGATGATCCATTCGGTCTTCGCGCTGGGTGACACCATCGCCCGCGAGGTCATGGTGCCGCGTACCGAGATGGTGTGGATCGAGTCGGGCAAGACGCTCTCCCAGGCGCTCGCGTTGTTCCTGCGGTCCGGCTTCTCCCGGATCCCGGTGATCGGCGAGAGCGTCGACGACGTGCTCGGCCTGCTCTACCTCAAGGACCTCGTCCGGCGTACCCAGGGCGGTGCCGCCGAGGACCGCCAACTGCCGGTGGCCGAGCTGATGCGGCCGGCCACCTTCGTGCCCGACTCCAAGCCCGTCGACGATCTGCTGTCGGAGATGCAGGCCGCCCGTAACCATCTGGTGATCGTGGTCGACGAGTACGGCGGCACCGGTGGGCTGGTCACCATCGAGGACATCCTGGAGGAGATCGTCGGGGAGATCACCGACGAGTACGATGTCGAACGCCCGCCCGTCGAGCAGCTGCCCGACGGCGCGGTGCGGGTCACCGCCCGGTTGCCGGTGGAGGATCTCGGCGAGCTGTTCGACACCGAGCTGCCGCACGACGAGGTGGAGACCGTGGGTGGTCTGCTCGCCCAGGCCCTGGGGCGGGTGCCGATCCCGGGCGCGGCGGCCGAGGTGGCCGGGCTCCGGCTGCTCGCCGAGGGCACCACCGGTCGGCGCAACCGGATCGACACGGTGCTGGTGTGCCGGGTGGAGCCGACCGAACCGCAGGACGAACCGGCTGGTGGAGCGACCGCCGCCGGGGGCGACACCGACCGATCAGAGGAGAGGCAGTCCGCCGATGCCTGAGTCAACCGCCGTACCGACCGCTCGCCCCACCGGCGCCGACCTGACCGCCGAGGACGACAAGTTGGTCATCCTCGCCCGTGGGGCGCGGGGTCGGGTGGGTGCCGTGGAGGGCGCCGCGGTGCGGGATCAGGACGGGCGGACGTACGCGGCGGCGAGCGTGTCGCTGCCCTCGTTGGCGATCACCGCGCTGCAACTGGCGGTCGCCTCGGCCGCGGCGGCGGGCGCCACCCGGCTGGAGGCGGCCGTGGTGGTGACCGAGGCGTCGACCCTGGACGGCGCGGGCTACGCGGCCGTACGTGACCTGGCCGTCGACGCCCCGATCCACCTGGCCGCGCCGGACGGCACGGTGCTCGGCACGGTGACCGGATGAGCGCCGGCCTCGGCGGGCCCGCCAACCTCGGAGAGCGGCCCTACCGGGCGGGGTTCGCGTGTTTCGTCGGCCGGCCCAACGCGGGCAAGTCGACGCTGACCAACGCGATCATCGGGCAGAAGATCGCCATCACCTCGAACAAGCCGCAGACCACCCGGCACGTCATCCGGGCGGTGCTGCACCGGCCGGAGTCGCAGCTGGTGCTGGTCGACACGCCCGGCCTGCACCGCCCGCGCACCCTGCTCGGCGAGCGGCTCAACGACCTGGTCCGGCAGACCTGGAGCGAGGTCGACGTGATCGGCCTCTGCATCCCCGCGGACGAGCAGATCGGCCGCGGCGACCGGTTCATCACCGGGGAACTGGCCGGGCTGAAGGCGACGGTGCTGGCGGTGGTCACCAAGACCGATCTGGTCGACCGCAAGCGGCTGGCCGAGCAGTTGCTCGCCGTCAGCGAGCTGGGTGACTTCGCCGACGTGGTTCCGGTCAGCGCGGTCTCCGGGCATCAACTGGACACCCTGGTCGAGGTGATGACGGGCTACCTTCCCGAGTCTCCGCAGCTGTACCCGGACGACATGCTCACCGACGATCCGGAGCAGGTGCTGGTCGCGGAGCTGATCCGGGAGGCGGCGCTGGAGGGGGTCCGGGACGAGTTGCCGCACTCCATCGCGGTGGTGGTCGAGGAGATGATCCCCGAGGGGCAGCTCATGAAGATCTATGCCGACGTGTACGTGGAGCGGCCCAGCCAGAAGGCGATCGTCATCGGCCATCGGGGCAGCCGGCTCAAGGAGGTCGGCACCACCGCCCGGCGGCAGATCGAGGAGTTGCTCGGCACCCGGATCTATCTCGATCTGCACGTCCGGGTGGCCAAGGACTGGCAGCGCGACCCGAAGCAGTTGCGCAAGCTCGGTTTCTGAGGACGGTCGTCCGGTCGCGGGGGCGCAATCCGGGCGATCGTCCTTGATTGCCTGATCGGTACCGGTCAGGCATATGGGAAGGTTCACTTTCCCGCCGGGTTTCCGGGCGTTTCCGAGGCTTGCCCCGGAGGGTAGGGAGGTACTCCACACCCTCCGGATACAGATGCAGGCTGATGCGAAACAGATACCTGGACGTGCTGCGTGCCCTGGCCATCGTGCGGGTCGTCGTCTACCACGTCACCGGTTGGGCCTCGCTGACGTTGCTGTTCCCGGCGATGTCGGTGATGTTCGCCCTCGCCGGGTCGCTGATGGCGGCTTCATTGAACCGGTCCGGGCCCATGGCGGTCGGCCGGCGGATGCGGCGGCTGCTGCCCTCGCTGTGGGTGGTGGCCGCGATCTTCGTGCCGGCGATGCTGCTCACCGGGCTGCCACTGACCCCGAAGGTGCTGCTCTGGCTCTTCCCCGTGGCCGACCCGCCGGCGAACCACTGGGGTGCGTTGGCGCTGAGCCCGATCTGGTACCTGCGTGACTACCTCTGGTTCGTGCTCGCCTCCCCGATCGCCCTCTGGCTGTTCCGGCGCTTCCCGCTGCCCACCCTGCTCGCCCCGTACTGCCTGCTGCTCGCCATCGAGCTGGGCATCTACCCGAACCCGCACGGCGTACTCCGGGAGTTCGGTCTCTACTTCGGGGCCTGGCTGCTGGGCTTCGCCCACCAGGCCGGGATGCTGCGCCGCCTGACCAACCGGGTGCTGATCCCGGTCGCGCTCGTCCTCGCGGCGGTCGGCGGCGCCTGGATCCTGGCCCACCCCGGCCCGCGGGGCTACGACCTGAACGACATCCCGCTCGGCAACGCCCTCTGGTCGGCCGCGTTCATCCTGGTGGCGCTGGGTCGGGCCCCGGCGGCCGCCGCCTGGGCGGACCGCAACGCGGTGTTCGGCCGGGCGGTGACCGTGCTGAACCGGCGGGCGCTGACCGTCTACCTGTGGCACATGGCGTTCGTGGTGGCGCTCACCCCACTGGTGGACGTGGTCGGCTGGTCGCACCAGGACCTGCTGGGTCTGGCCATCCGGATCGTCCTGGTCTTCCTGCTGGTGGGCGTGGTGACCGCGCTGTTCGGCTGGATCGAGGACGTGGCGGCGCGGCGTCCTCCCGAGCTGGTCCCCGGCAGGCGACGCCCGCCGGTGCCGGCGGGCCGCCGGCACGCCGAGGGCCGCGCCGGCGACGACCACCGGGTGCCCGGTCAGCGTGACCGGGCCGGCGAGGTCAACGTGAGGTGACGGTGATGTCGCCGCTGCCGGTGCGTACGTCGAGCACGTGCGAGGCGGACGGATCGTGTGCGACGTCCAGTTCGACCTGCCCGGAACCGGCCTTCGACCGCACCTGGTACGCGCCCGCCGGCACGGTCAGGTTGACGTCACCGCTGGACGCGTGCACCCGGGCGGAGGCCGGCCGGTCCAGCTCCACGCTGACGTCGCCCGAGCTGGCCTCGGCGTTCACCTCGCCGCCGAGCCGGCTGGCCGTGATGTTCCCGGAGGAGGCGCGGAGCACGACCGGCTGGGCCACGTCGTACACCTCGATGTCGCCGGAGCCGCTCTGCACCCGCACCGGGCCGGCGGCGTCGGACACCCGGACGTCGCCGGAGCCCACCTTGACCTCGACCGAGCCGACGCGGGTCAGGTCGAAGTTGCCGGAGCTGGTCTCGCCCTGGACGCTGACCCCCGCGCCGCTGGTCACCTCGTAGGAGACGCTGCACCGCTGGCCGCACGAGGTGTCCAGTACCAGCTCCGTGCCCTTGATCTCGTACGTCGGCCCTGGCTGGTCGCCCTGGTAACGCACCACACGCTTGATCCGTACGCTGTCCGCGTCGCCGTCGGCCCGGACCACCACGTCGCCGGAGCCGGGCAGCACCCGGATCGCGGTGACCCGGGCGGACTCGGTGGTGTCGTAGTGGAGGTAGCTGAAGAAGGGGTTGCTGTCGCATCCGGCGAGGACGATCATGGTGGCCGCCGCGGCGATCGCCATGGCCTTGCGGGGCAGTGCGGTGGTCAGGTGCTGAGCCATGCCGAGCACGCTACGGCCGGCGCCGGCGTACCCGCATCGGGGATCCCCGGCACCGCAACCCCGAGCGGACCCTGAATTCCGACCCGGGGTGCCACCCGCACCGCGGCCGGGAGGAGAATGGCGCGATGGCCGGGTACCGCCGACAGCTCTACCGCGACGACGCGGTGGTGCTGCGCGTCCAGAAACTCGGCGAGTCGGATCGGATCATCACCCTCCTCACCCGGCGGCACGGCCGGCTGCGTGCGGTCGCCCGAGGGGTGCGCCGGACCACCTCGAAGTTCGGTGCCCGGCTGGAGCCGTTCGGCCACGTCGACGTGCAGCTCGCCGGTGACCCCAAGGGGGAGCTGGGCAGCTCGCTGCAGAGCGTCAGCCAGGTCGAGGGGATCGACCTGTACGGCAAGCGGTTCCTCGGCGACTATCCCCGCTACACGGCGGCCAGCGCGATCGCCGAGACCGCCGAACGGCTCACCCCGGTGGAGCGGGAGCCGTCGCTGCGGCTGTTCCAGCTCACCCTGGGGGCGCTGCGGGCCCTCGCCGAGGGCAGCCACGCCCCCACCCTGGTGCTCGACGCGTACCTGCTGCGGGGCATGGCCCTGGCGGGCTGGGCGCCGGCGCTGACCGCCTGCGCGGTCTGCGGCACCCCCGGGCGGCACCGGGCCTTCTCCGTACCGGCCGGTGGCGCCGTCTGCCCGGACTGCCGCCCACCCGGCGCTGCCCACCCGGCGCCGGCCACCATCGACCTGATGTCGGCGCTGACCGCCGGTGACTGGCGGGTCGCCGACGCCGCCGACACCGGGGTACGCCGGGAGTGCAGCGGGTTGGTCGCGGCGCACCTGCAATGGCACCTGGAGCGCGCGCTACGCTCGCTGCCGCTGGTGGACCGGGGCGGCCCGACCCCCGGCACCGTCCGGTCACCCGGCGGTGGAGACGTGAGCAGGGAGAGAAGCGAGTGATCCGAGCCAGCAGGCCCGGCCGGCGTGAGCCGGTGCCGCCGACCCCACACCCGTCGGGCGCCCGACCGCCGGCACTGCCGCCGCAGGCGGTGCCCCGGCACGTCGCGGTGGTGATGGACGGCAACGGCCGGTGGGCCAAGGAGCGCGGGCTGCCGCGCACCAAGGGGCACGAGGCGGGGGAGTTCTCCCTCTTCGACACCGTCGAGGGCGCCATCGAGATGGGCATCCCCTACCTGTCGGCGTACGCCTTCTCCACCGAGAACTGGCGGCGTTCGCCGGACGAGGTCCGGTTCCTGATGGGTTTCAACCGGGACGTCATCCGCCGCCGCCGGGACCAGTTGGTCGACCTCGGCGTGCGGGTGGTCTGGTCCGGTCGGGCCGGGCGGCTGTGGAAGAGCGTCATCAGCGAGTTGCAGACCGCCGAGGAGATGTCCCGGGACAACTCGACGCTGACCCTGCAGTTCTGCGTCAACTACGGCGGGCAGGCGGAGATCGCCGACGCCGCCGCCGCGATCGCCCGGGACGTGGCCGCCGGCCGGCTCGACCCGGCGAAGGTGACCGAGAAGACCATCGAGCGCTACCTGTACCACCCCGAGGTGCCCGAGGTGGACCTGTTCCTGCGGCCCTCCGGGGAGCAGCGCACCTCGAACTTCCTGCTCTGGCAGAGCGCGTACGCCGAGCTGGTCTTCCTGGACACGCTCTGGCCCGACTTCGACCGCCGGCACCTATGGTACGCCTGCGAGCTGTACGCCCAGCGGGACCGCCGCTTCGGCGGCGCGCTGCCCAACCCGGTGGCACCGACCACTTGAGGGCTTAGCGGAGGGCCAGGTTGGGTATCACCGCTCGCAGCAGCCACTGACGGAGGTGAACCCACATGATCCGCAAGCGCGTTGCCCAGTGGGCGGTGATGGCCGTGGCGGTTCCGGTGGCGGCGGCCGGTGCGCGCCGGCTCAGTCACGCGCTGGAGTCGCGGCGTGGCTCGTCCCGCGCCAGTCGAATGCTCAGCCGGGGGGCCGAGCTGATCCGCCCACAGAAGGCCAAGCGTCGCCGCTTCTTCTGACCCGCCCCGCCCACGCCCCCGCCGATGTGGACGGGGGCGCGGGCGCGTGGTCGATCAGGCCTCGACCTCGGCGCGGTCCGGAGTGGCCCAGAGGGTGTGGAAGGAACCGTCGCGGTCGACGCGGCGGTAGGTGTGCGCGCCGAAGTTGTCCCGCAGGCCCTGGATGAGGGCGGCGGGCAGGCGCTGGGCGCGCAGCGCGTCGAAGTACGCCAGCGACGAGGCGAACGCCGGCGCCGGCACCCCGACCCGAGCCGCCTCGGCGACCACCCGCCGCCAGCTCGGCACCCCGTCCCGCACGGTGTCGGCGAACCACGGCGCCACCAGCAGGCTGGGCAGCTCCGGCTGCTCGTCGTAGGCCTGCTTGATCCGGTCCAGGAAGCGCGCCCGGATGATGCAGCCGCCCCGCCAGATGGTCGCCGTGCCGCCGAGGTCGATGTTCCAGTCGTACTCCGCGCTGCCGGCCCGGATCTGGTCGAAGCCTTGGGCGTACGCGACGATCTTCGAGGCCAGCAGCGCGCGCCGGACGTCCTCGATGAAGGCGTCGCGGTCACTGACCTGCCACTTCTCCCCGGCGTCGGGGAACGCCCGCTGCGCGGCCTCGCGCTGGCCGACGTGCCCGGACAGTGACCGGGCGAAGGTCGCCTCGGCGATGCCGGTGATCGGGATGCCCAGGTCGAGGGCGATCTGGACGGTCCACCGGCCGGTGCCCTTCTGCTCGGCGCGGTCCTGCACCACGTCCACGAACGCCTCGCCGGTGGCCGCGTCGGTGTGCGCCAGCACGTCGGCGGTGATCTCGATCAGGAAGGACTCCAGCTCGCCGCTGTTCCACTCCCGGAAGATCTCCGCCAGCTCGGACGGCGTCGCGCCCAGCCCGGCCCGCAGCAGGTCGTACGCCTCGGCGATGAGCTGCATGTCGGCGTACTCGATGCCGTTGTGGACCATCTTGACGAAGTGCCCGGCGCCGTCCGGCCCGATGTGCCGGCAGCACGGCTCGCCGTCGACCTGCGCGGCGATCTTCTCGAAGATCGGCCCGAGCTTGCGGTACGACTCGGCCGAGCCGCCCGGCATGATGCTCGGCCCCCACAGCGCGCCCTCCTCGCCACCGGAGACGCCGGTGCCGACGAAGTGCAGCCCCGTAGCCCGCAGCGCCTCCTCCCGCCGCCGCGTGTCGGCGAAGTGCGCGTTGCCGCAGTCGATGATGATGTCGCCCGCCTCCAGCAGCGGCACCAGCTCGTCGATCACCGCGTCGGTGGGCCCGCCCGCCTTGACCATGACGATCACCGCGCGGGGGCGTTCCAGCGCGGCGACGAAGTCCGCGAGGGACTCCGTCGGGACGAAGGTGCCCTCGTCGCCGTGCTCCGCCACCAGCGACCGGGTCCGCTCCGGTGAGCGGTTGTGCAACGCCACGGTGAACCCGTTGCGGGCCAGGTTGCGGGCCAGATTCCGGCCCATCACCGCCAGCCCGGTCACACCGATCTGCGCCGTCGCCCGATCCGCCATCCTCGTCGCCACCTTCCGCCGTCGACCTGTAGTGCTGCGACGGTATACCGGGCCGGGGATCGTGCGCGTCATCCCCCCACCGCTGGTCACCAGGTGGTCGCGAAGCGCACGCCGACAGGCCGCCGCCGGCGCTTCCACCACGGGTGGCGCAGCCGGATTCGTGAGGCAGCCGCGTCGGGCCGGTAATTCGGATGCGTCGCCGTCGACCGGGGGATAACGTGCCGGTCATGCGCAAGTGACGTCCGTTTCATCGAGCCGGTCCGCCGCCCCTGGTGCTGCGGACCCGTCTGCTCCGGGCGTCCACGCATTTCTTCCCGCTGTCGCGTCGATGGCGTCATCCGTGGTCGCCGTGGGGCAACTGTCCGGCGAATCCGTACGACCGCCACCGGCGGTCACCAGACGCGGCGGGGCGCGACCCCCGCGACCCGCCGAGCGAGGAGGCCCTGATGCCTGCCAGCCGTAAGCCGAAGAAGTCCCGCACCAGCCCGGTCCCGAACCTGACGCCGGCCGACCTCGCCGCCGCAGCGGCGGCGGCCGCACCGCCGGTGCCGGTGGCCCTCACCTCGTCCCTCGCCGCACCGGCCGATCCGCTGGCGGTCGACCCGCTGGCGGTCGAGCCGACAGCGCCGGCCCGGTTGCCGGCGTCGGACCGGTCCGCCGCACCGGTCGACCGGGCCGCTGCGCCGACGGCCGGCCCACCGGCCGATCGGGGCAAGGGGTTCAGCGTCGGCCGCACCCAGCGGGCCGGGGCGGTCCGGCGGTACGCCTTCCGGCGTAGCTGACCCGCCGGCAACCCGTCTGTGGGTGCATCTGTGGTCCCTCGGGCGACCACAGATGCACCCACACCGCCGGTCAGCCGATCAGCGGACGGAAGGTGCCGAGCGCGATGCTGACGCCGAGGGCGGCGCCGGCCAGTGCCGTCGCGCCGACGACAAGCAGCCAGTCGGCCGGGCCGAAGTGCTGGCGGCGGGCGAAGGTACGCGCACCGCCGGCGTCGAAACCCCGGGCGTCCATCGCCACCGCCAGCCGGATACCCCGACGGATCGCCCCCACCAGCAGCGTGAATGCGGTCGAGACGAACAGCCGCAGCTTCGCCACCGGATTGCGGCCGGCCTGCACGCCGCGCGCCCGGCGGGCCATCGTGATCATCTGCCATTCCTGCCCGAGCAGCGGCAACAGCCGGAACGCGGCCAGTGCGCCGATCGCGAACCGGGCGGGTGCCTTCGCGTTCTGCACCAGCGCGTCGGCCAGGTCGGTCGGGTCGGTGGTGGCGAAGACGATCACCCCGGGCAGGGCCACCGCGAACAGTCGCAGCACCAGGCCGAGCGCGGTGAGCAGCACGCCCGAGGTCACCACGACCGGTCCCGCGTCGAGCAGCACGCGGCCCGAGCGGTCGGCGGCGAAGAGCACCAGCGTGACCAGGATGCCGCCGGCGCCGGCCAGCAGCGGCCAGGCCCGGCGTGCCAGCTCGCGGGGACGCAGGCCGAACAGCGGCAGCACCGCCAGTTCCACGGCGATCGCGATCGCCGGCGCGACCGGGTCCAGTGTCGTCATCAGCGCGAACGTGAACAGCAGCGCCGCCGTCAGCTTGGCCACCGGATTGCGCCGGGCCAGCGGCGCGTCCGCCCGGGCGACCGGTTGCAGACTGATCATCGGCGTACCCCTGCCGCCGTCTCGGCCGTGCCGTCTGGGGTGGCCGGCGGGCGGTCGAGGGTCACGGTGCGGTCGGCCAGCGCCGCCACGAACTCGGCGTCGTGGGTGACCGCGACCAGGCCGTGGCCGCCGTCGCGCAGGTCCGCGAAGAGCTCCACCAGTTCCCGCCAGGTCCGTCGGTCCTGACCGAAGGTGGGCTCGTCGCAGATCAGCAGACGCGGCGCGGTGGCCAGCGCGGTCGCCACGCTCAACCGCCGCGCCTCGCCACCGGAGAGGGTGTACGGGTTGGCTCCGGCCAGTCCGGCCAGCCGCAGTCGGTGCAGCAGTTCGTCGACGCGATCACGGACGGCCGCCTCGGCCGCGCCGGTGCGTCGTGGGCCGAGCGCCAGTTCGTCGAAGACGGTGCCGGTGACGAACTGGTGCTCGGGGTCCTGGAAGACCGAGCCGATCCGGCGGGCCAGCGCCGGAGCGGGCCAGCGGTGCGGGGGAGTCCGAGCGTCGGCGCCGGCCAACTCGGGGCGTGCGGTCACCCGGCCGGTCCCCGGTCGGAGCAGCCCGCCGAGGAGCAGGGCGAGAGTGGACTTCCCGGCGCCGTTTCGGCCGAGCACGGCGAGCGCCTCGCCGGCGCGTACCTCGAGATCGGTGTCGGCCAGCCGGGGCGGCAGGCCGAGCCGTTCCGTGGTGAGCAGCACGTCGCCGGCGGGCGCGGCGGCCCGCCGGGGCGACACGGTGCGGCCGGGTACCCAGACTCCCTCGTCGGCGAGCGCGGTGCCGTACGCGCCGAAGACCGCCTCCGGTGTGCCGTCGGCGCGGACGCCGCCGCCGGGCTCCAGCACGACCACCCGGTCGACCAGCGGCAGCGCCTCGGCGACCCGGTGTTCGACCAGGACCAGCGTGGTGTCGTCGTCGAGCGCGTCGGCGACCGCCGACCGGATCAGCGCGGCGCCGCCCGGGTCGAGGTTCGCCGTCGGTTCGTCGAGCAGCAGCAACCCGGGGCGTAGGGCGAGCACCCCGGCCAGCGCGAGTCGCTGCTGCTCCCCGCCGGAGAGCGCCGCGGTGGGCCGGTCCCGGTGGTATGGGAAGCCGACCCGCGCCAGCGTCTCGTTGACCCGGGGCCAGATCTCCTCGGCCGGTACGGCCCGGTTCTCCAGCCCGAAGGCGACGTCGTCGCCGCACCGGGCCATCACCAGTTGGGTCTGCGGATCCTGGAAGACGATGCCGACCTGCTCCCGGGCCGCGTGCGGTGGCCGGCCGTCGACCTCGATCGTGCCCTCCTGCTCGCCGGAGTCCTCCGGCAGCAGTCCGGCCAGCGCCGCCAGCAGGGTGCTCTTGCCCGCGCCGGACCCGCCGAGCAGCAGCACCCGCTCGCCGCGTTCCACCCGTAGATCGACCCCGCGTACCGCCCAGGCCCGCCGCCCGGCGTGCCGCCACCCGAACCCCCGCAACCTCACCCCGCCCACACCTTCACCCCCTCTCGCCGCACGCCCCTCCTCGCCGCTGCTGATCAAGAGGTTGCGTCCGAAGATCGGGGCAACCTCTTGATCAACAGGGTCGGTCAGACGAGGGCGCGGTCGCGGCCGGCGGGGAAGCGGTCGAGGACGCCCGTGCGGGCCAGGGCACGGGTGAGGGCGTGGCCGCCGGCACCGGCGATCACCATCGCGCTGAGCACGGTGAGCAGGGCGTACGGGATGCGGTAGCCGACCAGCGCGTACGGGGTGTTCCAGACGAAGAAGTCGAACAGCGCCGCGCCGAGACCGGTCAACGCGCCGGCCAGCAGGGCGGTCGGCAGCCGGAACGAGCGGTACCGGAAGGCGGCGAAGGCCAGCTCCGCGCCGAGACCCTGGATCAGCCCCTGCGCGATGGTGACGCTGCCCCACTCCGAGCCCAGCAGCGCGGAGACCGTCGCCGCGACCGCCTCGCAGAAGAGCGCGGCGCCCGGCTTGCGGATCACCAACCCGCCGAGCACGGCCGGGACCAGCCAGACGCCGTACATGACGGCCTGGCTGGCCGGGAAGAAGGCGAAGGCCGGGTCGGCGGCCCGCCAGACCAGCCCCCAGGCCCAGAAGATGACGCCGAAACCGACGGCGATCACCGCGGCCACGACGATGTCGATCGTGCGCCACCGGTTGGTGGTGAATTGACCCATGGTTGCTCCCAGTCCAGTGTCGAACCAGGCAAGACGCACGCCCTCCGCCCGGCGTCGCCGGGCCCGTGGCGGGCTGGAGGTGGACCGATCTCCCTGCGCTGGCATTACCCAGATCAGGTACGGAGGGTCTGCGGGCGAACCCCGCACTCTCAGCGCTGTGCGCTCCCCTGTCGGAGGTGAAGTTGTCTCTGGCGACGCTAACACCGATCTGAGCAGGGGGCGATGACCGAGGTCACCAGGAACCGGAGACCGGCCGGGCACCCAACGGTAGTCTCAGGCCGCTGGTCGGACAGCCGAGAGGCGACGTATGAGTGCAGACACTGACGCCGCGTCGGTCGGCGGACCGGAGGACCGCACGGCGGGCGGGGTGGGCCTGGCCACTTCCGGCGCGAGCCGGCCCGAGCCACCCGGCGAGGGTCCCCGGTGGCGGCTCGGCGACCGGATCGGCTCGGTGGAGGTGCTGGCCGGGCTGCTGATCCTGCTGGTCGTCTTCCGGGAACCGCTGGCCGCCGCGCTGGACACCCCACGCGTGCAGACCTGGACCACCGTCTTCGTCTCGATCATGGTGCAGGCGGTGCCGTTCCTGATCTTCGGAGTGCTGCTCTCCGCCGTGATCGCGGTCTTCGTACCCCGGTCGTTCTGGGCGCGGGCGCTGCCCCGACATCCGGCCCTCGCCGTGCCGGCGGCCAGCGCGGCCGGGGTGGTGCTGCCCGGCTGCGAGTGCGGGTCGGTGCCGATCGCCGGCTCGCTGATCCGCCGGGGAGTCACCCCCGCCGCCGCGCTGGCCTTCCTGCTCGCCGCCCCGGCGGTGAACCCGATCGTGCTGACCGCCACCGCGGTCGCCTTCCCGAACAACCCCGAGATGGTCCTCGCCCGCGGCCTCGCCAGCCTGGTCGTCGCCATGGTGATGGGGTGGCTCTGGCTGCGGCTCGGGCGTACCGACTGGATCCGGATGCCGCGCCGGCCAGAACTGGACGACGCTTCGCGGGGCCGGGCCTTCTGGGGCGCCGTCCGGCACGACGTGACGCACGCCGGCGGTTTCCTGGTGCTCGGCGCGATGGCCGCCGCCTGCATCAACGTGCTGGTGCCGCAGCGCTGGTTGCAGACCCTCGCCGACAACGCCTGGCTGTCGATCCTGGCGCTGGCGCTGCTCGCCGTACTGCTCTCGCTCTGCTCGGAGGCGGACGCCTTCGTCGCGGCCTCGCTGTCGCAGTTCTCCCTCACGTCCCGACTGGTCTTTCTGGTGGTGGGGCCGATGGTCGACCTCAAGCTGATCGCGATGCAGGCCGGTGTCTTCGGCCGGCGGTTCGCCCTCCGGTTCGCGCCGACCACCTTCGCGGTCGCCCTGCTGGTCGCCGCCGGTGTCGGGGCGGTGCTGCTGTGAACCGGCAGGCGCAGGCGGTGGTCCTGCTGCTGCTCGGTGGCGCGGTGCTCCGGGCCAGCGTCACCGACCTGTACCTGCGCTACGTCAAGGAAGGGCTGCGTCCCTTCCTGATCGCCGCCGGCCTGCTGCTGGTGGTCGCCGCGATCATGACCCTGTGGTACGAACTGCGCCCGGCCCGTCCCGACGCCCCCGATCCCGGCGACGTCCCCGATCCCGGCGTCGCCGCTGGGCACGGGCCCGACGGCGATGACGGACCCGGGCACGGCCACCACGAGCCGCGCGTGGGCTGGCTGCTCATCCTGCCGGTGCTCGGCCTGCTGCTGGTCGCCCCGCCGGCCCTCGGCTCGTACGCGGCGGAGCAGACCGGCACCGCGCTGAGCGCGCCGCGACAGTCGGACTACCCACCGTTGCCCGATGGAGACCCCGCGCCGGTCACCGTCCTCGACTACGCCGCGCGGGCGCTGTTCGACCGGGGTACCTCGATCGGCGACCGGCGGGTGCTGCTCACCGGATTCATCGCCACCGGGGCCGACAACGAGCCGATCCTGGCCCGGATGGTGCTCTCCTGCTGCGCCGCCGACGGCCGGCCGGTCAAGCTCGGACTGACCGGTGACGTGCCGGCCGGGCTGCCGAACGACAGCTGGGTGGAGGTGATCGGCCGGTACAGCGACCGGATCGGCCGTGACCCGGTCAACGACGCCGAGATCCCCTACCTTGAGGTCGAATCGTGGCGACAGGTGCCCGTCCCCACACGTCAGTACGACTGACGTCGGGCACATCTCGGTAGGCTGCGCTCCATGCGCATCGATGCCCGGGGTCTGCGGTTCGACGTCATCACCGGTGGTCCGGAGCACGGTGAGCCGGTGCTGCTGCTGCACGGCTTCCCGCAGCACGCGGGCGAGTGGAACGACGTGATGCCGACCCTGCATGTGGCCGGTCTGCGCACCTACGCGATGAACCAGCGCGGCTACTCGCCCGGGGCGCGGCCGGAAGCGGTCGAGGCGTACCGGCTGGCGGAGTTGGTCGCCGACGCGGCTGCCGTGCTGGACGCCCTCGGCGTCGACTCCGCCCACGTGGTGGGGCACGACTGGGGTGCCGTCGTCGGGTGGGCGCTGGCCGCCGGCCACCCGGAGCGGGTCCGCACGCTGACCGCCGTCTCCGTGTCGCATCCGGCCGCCATGGCGTACGCGCTGACCCATGACCCGAAACAGAAGGCGCGCTCGGCGTACATGGCGCTGTTCCGCCGACCCGGGGTGGCCGAGAAGACGCTGCTGGCCCTGAACGCCAGCGGGCTGCGCCGGCTGCTGCGCGGGGTGGGGGACGATGCACGACTGGCGGCGTACGTCGATCCGATGCGCGAGCCCGGCGCCCTGACCGCGGCGCTGAACTGGTACCGGGCGATGTCCCGGACGGACCTGGCGGCGACCGGCCCGGTGACCGTGCCGACCACCTTCGTCTGGAGCGACCGGGACGTGGCGATCGGGCGCGCCGCCGCCGAGGCGTGCGCCGCCCATGTGCGTGGGGACTACCGGTTCGTCGAGTTGGCCGGGATCAGCCACTGGATCCCGGACCAGGTGCCGACGCCGCTGGCCGAGGCGATCCTGGCCCGGGTGCGTCCCGCCGCCTGAGCGGCGGGGCTGGCTCCCTGCGCCGTTGGCGGTTTCGTGTCGGCGGCGGCGGGGGCGCGGCTGCTGCCGCGCCGGGGGTCTTTAGTCCTTTGTGAGCATTTATAGTGATCGGGTGAATTTGAAGGGATGGGCGGCGTCCACCGGCGTCGCGTACGTCACCGCTCGGCGGCAGTATGCGGCCGGGACGCTGTCTGTTCCCACGTACCGGGTCGGCCGTCTGATCATGGTTGGTGAGCCGGTGACCGGCGCGACCACCGACGCGGGACAGACGGTGGTGTATGCCAGGGTGTCGTCGGCCGATCAGAAGACCGACTTGGACCGGCAGGTTGCCCGGGTTACGACATGGGCGACTGGTCGAGGGCTTGCGGTGGAGCGGGTGGTGACCGAGGTCGGCTCAGCGCTGAACGGGCACCGCGAGAAGTTCCTCGCGCTGTTGCGCGACCCGGTCGTGACGGCGATCGTGGTTGAGCACCGGGGCCGGTTCGTCCGCTTCGGCGCTGAGTACGTCGAGGCAGCCCTGTCCGCGCAGGGCCGCCGCCTGCTCGTCGTCGACCCGGACGGGGTGGCGTGAGGACGGTCCAGGCGTATCGGTTCGCTCTTGACCTCACTCCGGTGCAGGAGCGGGCGGTGCTCGCGCATGCTGGGGCCGCGCGGGTGGCGTACAACTGGGCTCTGGCCCGGGTCAAGGCGGTGATGGATCAACGGGCGGCGGAACGCACCTACGGTATCCCTGACGAGCTGTTGACTCCGTCGCTGTTCTGGTCGTTGCCGGCGTTGCGGCGGGCGTGGAACCAGGCCAAGGCTGAGGTCGCGCCGTGGTGGGGTGAGGTGTCCAAAGAGGCGTTCAACACTGGCCTGGACGCGCTGGCGCGTGGGTTGAGGAACTGGGCGGACTCCCGCACGGGTAGGCGGGCTGGTCGGTCGGTTGGGTTTCCCCGGTTCAAGTCGCGTCGCCGCAGCGTACCGTCGGTGCGGTTCACTACCGGGACGGTCTGCGTCGAGGCCGACCGGATGCACGTCGTGTTGCCCCGGCTGGGCCGGTTGAAGCTGCACGAATCCGCCCGCAAACTCGCCCGCCGTCTGGAGGCGGGCACCGCCCGGATCCTGTCGGCGACGGTGCGTCGTGACGGCGGGTGGTGGCATGTGTCGTTCACCGTCGAGGTCGAGCGGACCGAGCGGGCACCGGCCCAACCCGGGTCGGTGGTCGGGGTAGACGTCGGGATCAGGCACCTGGCGGTGCTCTCGACCGGGGAACTGGTCGAGAACCCGCGCCATTTGACCTGCGCCCAGCAGCGGCTGCGGCGGCTGGGTCGGGCGCTGTCACGTAAGACCGGCCCGGACCGCCGCACCGGCCAACGGGCGTCGAACCGGTGGCAGCGTGCGGCGGCCCGGCTCGGGCGTGCGCACGCCCGGGTCGCGAACCTACGCCGCGACGGCCTGCACAGGCTCACCACCCGACTTGCCGCGACGTACGGCACGGTCGTGGTGGAAGACCTCAACGTGGCGGGGATGCTGCGTAACCGGCGGCTGGCCCGGCACATCGCCGACGCCGGATTCGCAGAGATCCGCCGACAGTTGGCATACAAAACCTCGTGGAACGGCGGGCGGCTCGTTGTGGCCGACCGCTGGTATCCGTCCTCCAAGACCTGCTCTGGCTGCGGCGCGGTGAAAACCAAGCTGGCCCTGTCCGAGCGCGAGTACGAATGCCAGGCGTGTGGCCTGGTCATCGACCGGGACCGCAACGCCTCGCTCAACCTGGCCGCCCTCGCGGCGGCAACCGCCGGGAGTGGCCCGGCGGCAGGACGTGGAGCCAACCAGAAGACCCGCCCACGCGGGCAGATGGCCGTGAAACGTCAACCCGGCACGGCATCCGCCACTCAGACCGGGACCGTCCCACCGCAAGGCGGGACTGCTGATCGTGTGCTCACCAAAGCACACTGAAAGGTAACGGCATCAGCCTGTGCCACCGACGCGGAGTCGGTGCCCTGTCGGAGGTACGCGTGTCGAAGGAAACCGAGAAGCAGCGGTGGCAGCGCAACTTCGCCGACCTGCTCCAGGAGTTGCGGGTCGCGCAGACCGGTGTTCAGATCCTCTTCGCCTTCCTGCTGACTCTGCCCTTCAGCAACGGGTTCGGCCGGACCACGCCGTTCCAGCGCGACGTCTACATCGTCGCGCTGCTCGCGGCGGCCGGCGCCACCGCGATGATCATCTCTCCGGTGGCGTTCCACCGGGCGCTGTTCCGTCAGGGACGCAAGCCGGAGCTGGTGCGCTTCGCGCACCGGATGGCCAGCGGCGGGCTCGCCTTCATGCTGGTCGCGATGGTCAGCTCGGTGCTGTTGATCACCGACTTCGTGCTCGACCGGCCGATCGCCTTCCTGCTCAGCGCGGTCACCGGGCTCTGGTTCCTGGCCTTCTGGCTGATCCTGCCGTTCTCGCGGCGCAACTGGGGCGACGACGACATCGACGACGACGAGGATCCCAGCGGACTCGCCAACGATTGAGCGGATATCTGTCACTACCTTTGGGTAACAACCGCGGGTAGCCTGTTGAGCAGGCGGAACAGTCAGAATGACCGGACCAGCCCGGGGGTTTGCCGTGGCCATTGCCGAGAACCGTCGTCCGTCAGCCACCGACAGCCGTAACGCCGCCCCGCCGCCAGCCGCAGCGGGCGTCGATCCTCCGCCGGGCGCCGATGCTCCGCCGGGCGCCGCTGGCGTCGATCCTCGGCTGGGCGCGGCGGGCCAGGTGTCCGAGAAGGAGGCCCGCCAGGTCGCCGAGTCGGCCCGGCAGACCACCTGGGACCGACCCAGCTTCGGCAAGGAACTCTTCCTCGGCCGGTTGCGGCTCGACCTGATCGACCCGTGGCCCCGGCCCGACCCGGCGGAGGAGGAACGGGCGCGGGAGTTCCTCGGCCGGCTGCGCGACTACCTCACCTCCGAGGTGGACGGCGCGGCGATCGAACGGGACGCGCGCATTCCCGACGAGGTGTTCCAGGGGCTGGCCCGGCTCGGCGCGTTCGGCATGAAGATCGGCCAGGAGTACGGCGGGCTGGGGCTGACCAACCTGCACTACTGCCGGGCGTTGATGCTGGTCGGCTCGGTCAGCCCGGCGATCGGCGCGCTGCTGTCGGCACACCAGTCGATCGGCGTACCGCAGCCGCTGAAGATGTTCGGCACCGACGAGCAGAAGCAGCGGTTCCTGCCCCGGCTGGCGGCCGGTGAGGTCTCCGCCTTCCTGCTCACCGAGCCGGACGTCGGCTCCGACCCGGCCCGCCTGGCGACCACGGCTGAGCCGACCCCGGACGGCACCGGCTACCGGATCAACGGCGTCAAGCTCTGGGCCACCAACGGCACGGTGGCCACCCAACTGGTGGTGCTGGCCCGGGTGCCGAAGGCCGAGGGCCGCCGGGGCGGGATCACCGCCTTCGTGGTGGACGGCGACGCCGAGGGCATCACCGTCGAGCGGCGCAACGCCTTCCTCGGCCTGCGTGGCCTGGAGAACAGCCTCACCCGTTTCCACGACGTGTTCGTGCCGAACGAGAACGTCATCGGCGGCGAGGGCAAGGGGCTGCGGATCGCCCTGAGCACGCTGACCACGGGCCGGTTGTCGCTGCCGGCGATGTGCGTGGGTGCCGGCAAGTGGGCGCTGAACGTGGCCCGGGAGTGGTCCGCCGAGCGGGTGCAGTGGGGCCGGCCTGTGGGGGAGCACGAGGCGGTGGCGCAGAAGCTGTCCTTCATCGCCGCGACCACGTACGGCATGGAGACCATGCTGGAGCTGTGTTGCCTGCTCGCCGACGACGACCGCAACGACATCCGGATCGAGGCGGCGCTGGTGAAGCTCTACGCCAGCGAGATGGCGTGGCGGGTCGCCGACGAGCTGGTCCAGATCCGCGGCGGCCGGGGATACGAGACGGCCGAGTCGCTGGCCGCCCGGGGCGAGCGCCCGGCCGCGGTCGAGCAGCTCCTGCGGGACCTGCGAATCAACCGGATCTTCGAGGGCTCCACCGAGATCATGCACCTGCTGATCGCCCGTGAGGCGGTGGACGCGCACCTCTCCGTCGCCGGGGACATCATCGACCCGGACGCCGGGCTCGACCGCAAGGCGAAGGCGGCCGCTCGGGCGGGTGCATTCTACGCGCGCTGGCTGCCGACCCTCGCGGTCGGCAAGGGCCAGCAACCGACGGCGTACGCGGACTTCGGCCCACTGGCCGGGCACCTGCGTCACGTCGAGCGCGCCTCGCGGAAGCTGGCCCGGTCCACCTTCTACGCGATGTCCCGGTGGCAGGGCAAGCTGGAGCGTAAGCAGGCGTTCCTCGGCCGGGTGGTGGACATCGGCGCCGAGTTGTTCGCGATGAGCGCGGTCTGCGTCCGGGCGTCCGCGCAGCGGCAGCAGCGTCCGGAGAACGTGGAGCTGGCCGACCTGTTCTGCCGCCAGGCCCGGGTCCGGGTCGACGCGCTGTTCACCGCCCTGTGGCAGAACACCGACTCGCTCGACGTGATGGCGGCCGGACGGATCCTCGCGGGCCGCTACATCGCCTTGGAGGAGGGCATCATCCCTCCACCCGGCGACCTTCCCTGGGTGACCCCCGTAACCCCCGGCCCCTCCACCACCGTCACCCCCACCCCGGCCCGCCGCCGCATCCCCCCACCCCCACCCGCCTGACCCCCCCACCCCCCTTCTCACTCCGTTGATCATGAGGTTAGCGGCAGTGGTCGATCTTCAAAGTGCCGCTAACCTCATGATCAACGAGGGGTGGGGGTCAGGCGGGGTGGGGGTCAACGCGGGGTGGGGGTGGCGGGTGGGGGTGGGGGGTGGAGGCCCAGGTGGTGTAGTTCGAGGGCGGCCAGGGCGTTGATGGTCTGCTCGTCGCCCTGGCGCCAGGCCTCGGCCACGTCGGGGCTGATCCGGGTCAGCCGGCGTAGCGGTTGTCCGGCGAGGGCGCGCAGGGCCAGCAGGTCCCGGCCGACGGGAGCGGCGGCCAGCGCCGCCGCCGAGCCGGCCCGGCACATCCAGCGCACCCGCAGCGGCAGCCAGCCGAACAGCACCAGCCCGAGCGGCACGATCAGCAGCCCGACGGCCAGGGCCAGGGCCAACCGGTCGACGAGTTCCTGCTGGTCCCGCCCGGCCTCGGCGAGTGATCGGGCGGCATCGGCGGCCCGCTCGAAGGGCGCGGTCAGTTCGTCGCCCACCAGGGGCACCCGGCCGACCTTGCCGCCGGCCTCGGCGAGGTTGTCGGCCAGCCCGCCGCCGGCCCCCTCCAGCTTCTGCCCGGGTACGGCCAGCTTCTGCACCAGGTCGTGCAGCCAGAGCGCGCCTCGGATCGACGCGTACACCCAGACGACGACGAGTAGATCGGTGAGGAACTGGCGGAACGCGTTCGGAAAACGATCAGCGTAGATCTTCACGCCGCACAGCGTCCCACGTCCCCGCGCGCCCAGCATCCCGAGCCCACACCCTCGCGCCGTCGACATCGAGGTCGGCAAGACGGCGGTGACTGCGGCGATCATGCACTTTCGGTCGCTGATACGCCCGCTTCTGCCGCATTTGTCCCGACCAAAACTACAAGATCGGCGAGGGCGTGGGGCGAGGGGGCGAGGGCGGGGGTGGGGGGAGGGGGGTTAGGGGGTTAGGGGGAGCAGGGGGGGCAGGTGCCGAAGATTTCCAGGGTGTGGCTGACGTTGGTGAAGCCGTGCTGGGCGGCCACTCGTTCGGCCCAGGTCTCCACCGCGGGGCCGGCGACCTCCACCGTCCAGCCGCAGGCCTTGCAGACCAGGTGGTGGTGGTGGCCCTCGCTGCAGCGGCGGTAGAGGTGCTCGCCGCCCGGTGGGCGCATCACGTCGATCTCGCCCGCGTCGGCCAGGCCCTGCAGCGTCCGGTAGACCGTGGTCAGCCCGACCCGCTCGCCACGATCACGCAGCATCGCGTGCAGGTCCTGGGCGCTGTGGAAGCCCTCCACCTCGGCCAGCAGGGCGCTCACCGCCGACCGCTGACGGGTGTTACGGAGGCTCATGATCCCTCCCCGGCATGGCTGACCGCGTCCGCCACGATGTGCGCGACGTGCTCGTCGACCAGGGTGTACGCGATCTCCCGGCCGCGCCGGGAACCGCGCACCACCCCGGCGCCGCGGAGCACCCGCAGATGCTGTGAGACCAGCGGTTGCGCTACCCCGAGGGTGTCGACCAGCTCGTGTACGCAGCGCTCACCGCCGGCCAGTTCGCTGACGATGGCCAGCCGGATCGGCGCCGAGAGGGCGCGCAGGAGCTCGCTGGCGCCCTCGTACGCGTCGTAGCTGGATCCGTTGGTCACCCTGCAACGGTAACCAACACCGAAGCGGTGCGCGTGATCAGGATCCGCCGAGCACCACCTCGTGCGGTTCGGGGGCGGGTGCCGGCTCCGGCCGCGCCCGGCGGATCCGGCGCCAGCCGGCCGCGAGCAGGGTGACCACGATGAACGAGGCGATCGCGAGCACCACCACCGAGGCGCCGGGCGCGGTGTCGGCGACCGCCGCCAGCCAGATCCCGGCTCCGGCGGCGAACAGGCCGAGCACCATCGCCGCCGCCATGGTGGCGCGGAAACCCCGGGTCACCTGCTGGGCGGTGGCCACCGGGACAACCATCAACGCGCTGATCAGCAGGACGCCGACCGCCCGCATCGCGATCGTCACCGTGATCGCGGTGGTGATCGCGAGCAGCAGGTTGAGCCCGCGCACCGGCAGGCCGGAGACCCGGGCGTACTCCTCGTCGTGGCAGACCGCGAAGAGCGCGGGTCGCAACGCGAGCATCGCGATCAGCACGGCCGCGCCGAGTACCGCGATGGTGACCAGGTCGTCGCGGGAGGTCGTGGTCAGCGCCCCGAACAGGTACGCGTTGAGGTTGGCGCTGGTGCTGTCGGAGAGCCCCACCAGCACCACGCCGCCGGCGATGCCGCCGTAGAAGAGCAGGGCGAGCGCCAGGTCACCGGAGGTGCGCCCGCGCTCGCGGATCAGCTCGATGGCGATGGCCCCGATGGTGGCCGCGAGCACCGCCATGATCACCGGCGAGGTCTGGAAGAGCAGGCCGGCGCCGACGCCGGTCAGCGCGACGTGCCCGATGCCGTCCCCGATCAGCGCCAGCCGCCGCTGCACCAGGTAGATGCCGAGGGCCGGCGCGGCCAGGCCGATGATCAGCGCGCCGACCAGGGCGCGCAGCATGAACTCGTACTGGAAGAGACTCACGTTGTGCTCCACAGCCCGGCGGGCTCCTCGGGACCGTGCGGGTGCACGTGGTCGTGGTCCGGCGCCGCGTGGTGGCCGGCCGGATCCGGCACCGTGCCGTCGTGCGCGACAACCCCCTGGTGTACGACGACCGCGCGGCTGATCAGCGGCCGGAGCGGACCGAGTTCGTGGGCGACGAGCAGTACGGTGCCCCCGTCGGTGGCGAAGCCGCGCAGCGCCCCGGCGAACGCCTCCTGGCTGGCCGTGTCGACGCCCGCCGTCGGCTCGTCGAGGATCAGCAGTTCGGGTCGACCGGCCAGGGCGCGGGCGATCAGGGTGCGCTGCTGCTGCCCACCGGAGAGGGTGGCCACCGGGTCCTTCGCCCGGTCGGCCAGGCCCACGGCGCGCAGCGCTTCGGCGACCGCCTCCCGGTCGGCCCGCCCGGGTGGGCGCAGGATGCCGCGCCGGGCGAGTCGGCCGGAGGCGACCACCTCGGCGACCGTGGCCGGCACGCCGCTGCCCGCGCCGAGACGCTGCGGGACGTACCCGACCCGATGCCACTGCCGGAACCGGCGCACCTGCTGGCCGAAGAGGGTCACCGAGCCGGCGCTGAGCGGCACCAGCCCGAGCACGGCGCGGACCAGGGTCGATTTGCCGGACCCGTTGGCGCCGAGGATCGCCACCACCTCGCCGGCGGTCACGGTCAGCGAGACGTCCCGGAGCACGGGGCGGCCGTCGTACCCGACCACGCCGTGCGTGACGGAGATGACCTCGGGCGTCACGAGCAGCTCAACCCGGTCCGCAGGGTCTCCAGGTTGGTGCGCATGACCGAAAGGTAGTCCTCGCCGCTGTCGGTGGACAGGCCCTCGAGTGGATCCAGTACCGCGGTCCGGGCACCCACCTCCCGGGCGATGGTCTCGGCCACCTTCGGGCTGACCAGGGTCTCGAAGAAGATCGTGGTGGCCTGGTGCTCGCGGGCCTCCCGGATCACCTCGCCCAGCCGCTGCGGCGACGGCTCGTTCTCCGGTGAGAGCCCGGTGATGCCGATCTGCTCCAACTGGTACTTCTGCGCCAGGTAGCCGAAGGCGGTGTGGCTGACCACGATCTCCCGGCGCTGGCAGGTCTTCAGCCCCTCGGCGAACTCGGTGTCCAGCGTCTCCAACTCGGTACGCAGGGCGGCCGCCCGCTGCGTGTACTCGCCGGCCCGCTCCGGGTTCATGGCGCCGAGCCGCTCGGCCAGTTTGTCGCCGATGGTGGCCAGCCGGGTCGGGTCGAGCCAGACGTGCGGGTCCTTGGCGCCCTTCGGCTCCTCCTCGGCGTGCTCCTCCCCGTGGTCGTGGCCGCCGGCGGCGGCGTTCAGCAGGGGTTCGACGGTGGCCACGTCGAAGGCGCGATCACCGGCGTTCTGCTGCACCGCCTCGTCCACCGCCGGCTGGAAGCCGTGCAGGACGACGACCAGCTCCGCCTCGCTGATCAGCCCGACCTGGCTCGGGTTGAGTTCCAGGTCGTGCGGATCGGCGCCGGGCCGGGCCAGATTGATCACCGCCACGGCGTCTCCGCCGATCCGCTCGGCGAGGAATTGCAACGGGTAGAAACCGGCCACCACGTCGACCCGTTGCGGATCGCCCCCGGCCGAGCCGTCGTCGGCCGCGCAGGCGGTGAGGCCGGCCAGGGCGAGCAGGGCGGCTGTGCCGGCGGCCAGGGCGCGCGGGGTCGGGTGGAATCTCATGACACCGACTCTCCGCGAGAACGACAATGATTGTCAAAAACGCATGCATGCATGTCAGCGAAGGCCCGAGGCCTGGGAAACTCCGCTCACCGCGGCTTCGACCGGGCGCTCACAGCAGCTCTATCCGGGCGCTCACAGCAGCTCTATCCGGGCGCTCACAGCAGCTTTATCAGGCCGGTGGTGACCAGCAGGGTCAGCACCAGCAGCCGGATCGCCCGGGTCGGGGGCGTCTGCACCCGCCAGGTCGTCATCAGCACGGCGGCCACCGCGCCGGCGAGCAGCAGGGTCAGCAGCCCGCCGAGCACGCCCGGGGTGAAGAACGCGACCAGGGCCAGGGCCAGGGTGACCAGGAACACCGTCGTGGGGTTGGCCCGGGCCAACCGGCCGGCGATCCCGCTCTGCGTACGCTGCATTCCACAGACTCTACGAGGAGGAGGACCCGGTGCTGGTGACCAACCGGTTCGTGGTCGACGAAGAGGCCGCCGTGGCGTTCACCGATCGGGCCCACGCGGCCCTCGCGGCGCTTGCCGCCCGGCCCGGTTACCTGCGCGGTCAACTGGTCCGGGCGCTGGACGACCCTCGGCACTGGTGCCTGGTCACCGAGTGGGAGTCGGTCGGCACCTACCGCCGGGCCCTCGGTGGCTTCGACGTCAAGATCACGGCGGTGCCGCTGCTCGCGGAGAGCGTCGACGAGCCGTCCGCGTACGAGGCGTTGGCCACCGCCGCCCCGGGTGGAGACGTGGTGGTGGTCGCCAGCGATCGGGCTGTGGGTCCTTACCGCTGAGCCACCGGGCACTACGCTGGCTTCCATGACCGCTCCCGGACCGGCAGCCCCATCGCCACATCCCGCCACGGGTGACTCCGAGTCGAGGGTTCCGACGCCGCCGCAGGGCCCGGGGGTCGTCCCGCCGTTCGCGGCACCGCCGACGGAGGGCGGTCGGTCCCGGCTCTGGCTCGGTCTCGGCGCTGGCGCGTTGGCCGTGCTGATCTGTTGCGGTGGCGGCGGCAGCGCGGTGGTCGGCCTGCTGGTCAGCGGGGCGCAGGCGATCGAGGAGCAGGGCCGCACGGTCTCCGACGACTACTTCCGGGCCCTGTCCGACGGCCAGTTCGGCCGGGCGTACGACCAGCTGTGTGAGGACGCCAAGCGCCGCGAGTCCCGGCAGGAGTTCGAACGCCGGACCGCCGCCGAGCCGCAGATCTCCTCCTACAAGGTCGGCCAGGTGGACATCAACACGCTCACCGTGCCGGTGGACGTGACCTACGCCGGCGGCGGTCAGGAGCGCCAGCAGGTGGTGCTCCAGCAGGACCAGCAGACCGGTGGCATGGAGGTCTGCGGAGTCAACTGACCGGTCGCAGGTAATGTGCTGGGTTCGGGAAACCCACGGGTCGTACCGTGGTCCCGGTACCCTGCCAGCCATCCCATCGCGTCCCCGCCGACCGCCAGTCGGCGTAGGAGGAACAATGCCAGCCGACCGAATCGACGCCGTTGTCAGCCTCGCCAAGCGCCGAGGCTTCGTTTTCCCCTCCAGCGAGATCTACGGAGGCACCCGATCGGCGTGGGACTACGGTCCGCTCGGCGTGGAGCTCAAGGAGAACGTCCGCCGGCAGTGGTGGAAGACCATGGTCCAGCAGCGTGACGACGTGGTCGGGCTGGACTCCGCCGTGATCCTGGCCCGCGACGTGTGGGCCGCCTCCGGCCACCTGGAGGCCTTCGTCGACCCGCTGACCGAGTGCCAGTCCTGCCACAGGCGGTTCCGGGCCGACCACCTGGAGGAGGCGTACGAGGCCAAGCACGGCAAGTTGCCGGCCTCGCTGACCGAGCTGAACTGCCCCAACTGCGGCAACAAGGGCACCTTCACCGAGCCGAAGATGTTCAACGGCCTGATGAAGACCTACCTCGGCCCGGTGGAGAGCGACGAGGGCCTGCACTACCTGCGCCCGGAGACCGCCCAGGGGATCTTCGTCAACTACAAGAACGTCGAGACGGTGGCCCGCAAGAAGCCGCCGTTCGGCATCGCGCAGACCGGCAAGTCGTTCCGCAACGAGATCACCCCGGGTAACTTCATCTTCCGCACCCGGGAGTTCGAGCAGATGGAGATGGAGTTCTTCGTCGAGCCGGGCACCGACGAGCAGTGGCACGAGTACTGGCTCGCCGAGCGCTGGAACTGGTACGTCGACCTCGGCCTGGCGGAGAACAACCTGCGCTTCTACGAGCACCCCAAGGAGAAGCTCTCCCACTACGCCAAGCGCACCGTCGACATCGAGTACCGATTCCAGTTCGGGGGCAGCGAGTTCGCCGAGCTGGAAGGTGTCGCCAACCGCACCGACTTCGACCTGTCCACGCACAGCAAGCACTCCGGCGTCGACCTGTCGTACTTCGACCAGACCAAGGGCGAGCGCTGGGTGCCGTACGTGATCGAGCCGGCCGCCGGCCTGACCCGCGCGGTGCTGGCGTTCCTCCTGGAGGCGTACGACGAGGACGAGGCGCCGAACACCAAGGGCGGTGTGGACAAGCGGACCGTGATGCGCTTCGACCCGCGTCTGGCCCCGGTCAAGGTGGCGGTGCTGCCGCTGTCGCGTAACGAGGCGCTCTCGCCCAAGGCGAAGGACCTCGCCGCGCAGCTGCGCAAGCGCTGGGTGGTCGAGTTCGACGACTCGCAGGCGATCGGCCGCCGCTACCGCCGGCAGGACGAGATCGGCACCCCGTTCTGCGTCACCGTCGACTTCGAGACCCTGGACGACAACGCCGTAACGATCCGTAACCGGGACACCATGGCCCAGGAGCGCATCGCCCTGGACCAGGTCGAGCGCTACCTCCTCGACCACCTCCCCGGCTGCTGAGATGTAAGGAGGGGCCCCTTCTTAACGCATGGCGTAGAGGAGGGGCCCCTTCTTAACACTCAGGGCAGGACCCGTACCCGGGTGGCGGCACCGAGACCACGCCGGGACTCGTACGCGTCCGCCATCATCTGCCGCACCCGGCGTGGCTCGCGGCGGATCAGCGCCGGCGTGAAGTGCAGCACCAGGATGCCGTGCCGGCTCAGCTCGTTGTGCCGGTCGAGAGTGCGCGCCCAGTCCGCCGGACGGTAGTGGTACTCCTGCGAGTCGACCTCCAACGCCACCGCCGCATCGGCAAGATAGCCGTCGGGCGTCGGCAGGGACCGGCCGCCGGGATCGAGCAGTTGGGGATTCCAGTTGATCTCCGGCAGCACCGGGCTCTCCGCGAGGCACTCCCGCAGCTCGGCCTCGGGCGCCGAGCGCGTGCCCTGCACCACCTCGGTGAACGCTTTCCTGACCAGCGCCGTCCGGCTGCGCCGAGCCCGACGGATCTCCTCGTCCAGGGTCGCGAGGTCGGCGTACCCCCGCTGGATGGCCTCGGCCACGACGGCCCGCACCGGACGTAGCTGGCGCAGGTCCCGCGCCGCGTCGACCACCGCGCGGGCCGGCGAGCAGACCGGGTAGAGCGCGGTGACGCGGGCCCGTTCGTCCAGGGCCAGGGCCCGCGAGATCACCGCGTGACCCGCCGACTTGCGGCGCGCGTGATGCGGCACGATCAGGTGTACGGCGTCGGTGCTCGGGCTCTGCCGGAAGCCGTACCAGGTGAGGGCGGCCAGGCCGGTGAGCTGCGCCTCGCCGCCGGCGTACAGGGCGGCCGAGATCCGTCGCTGTTCGGCCGTCAGGACGCCGGTGACCAGGGCGTACGTCGCGGGGAGGACCCGTTGCCACAGGCCGCGCCGGGTCTGCCGGTACAGGTACATGTCGTCGAAGCCGGCGGTTAGCAACTGGAGCCGGGTGACGATCTGCTGTTGCCGCTCGGCCAGGTCGGAGAATTCGGGTGGATGGGTACGCATAGGGCGCAGCATCGGTGGTGCGGCGCGTCGGTGTCCGGCCCGGCCCGCGTACCTGTGGACGACCAGGCGGGTTGTGGACAACGTGCTGATCTTCGGCTGGGTGTGGTATGCGTCGCGTTAAGAAGGGGCCCCTCCTATGCACGAGGCGTTAAAAGGGGGCCCCTCCTTACACTTGGGTGGTGATCTCGACGACTGCTTCAGCGCTGCGTCCGTTGCCGATCGGGCGGCATCGGGTGTGGCCGCCGGTGGTGCTGGCGCCGATGGCGGGCATCACCAACGTCGGTTTTCGGCAGCTCTGTCGGGAACAGGGCGGTGGCATCTACGTCTGCGAGATGATCACCACGGTGGCGCTGGTCGAGCGGAACCCGAAGACGCTGCGGATGATCGCCTTCGGGGCGGACGAGTCGCCGCGCAGCCTCCAGCTCTACGGCACCGATCCGGAGACCACCGCCGCCGCCGTGCGGATCGTGGTGGAGAAGGACCTCGCCGATCACATCGATCTGAACTTCGGCTGCCCGGTGCCGAAGGTGACCCGGCGCGGCGGCGGTGCGGCGCTGCCGTGGCGGCGCCGGCTCTTCGCCCGCCTGGTGCGGGCCGCGGTGGACGCCGCCTCACCCGCCGGGGTGCCGGTCACGGTCAAGATGCGCAAGGGCATCGACGACGACCACCTGACGTACGTCGAGGCGGGGCTGGCCGCGCAGGAGGCGGGCGTCGCCGCGGTCGCCCTGCATGGGCGTACGGCCGCGCAGCGCTACTCGGGCACCGCCGACTGGGACGCCATCGCCACCCTCAAGCAGGCGCTCGAGGTGCCGGTGCTCGGCAACGGTGACATCTGGGAGGCCGACGACGCGCTGCGGATGGTGGCGCACACCGGGGTCGACGGGGTGGTGATCGGGCGCGGTTGCCTCGGTCGGCCGTGGCTCTTCGCCGACCTGGAAGCCGCGTTCGCGGGTAGTGCCGAGCGGCGGCTGCCCAGCCTCGGCGAGGTGGCGGTGACCATGCGCCGCCACGCCGAGCTGCTGGTCGAGCAGTTCACCGCCGGAGCCCGCAACGTGGCCCGGGGCGAGCGGGACGGCTGCACCGACTTCCGCAAGCACGTCGCCTGGTACCTGAAGGGTTTCCCGGTCGGCAGCGAACTGCGCCGCGCCCTGGCCATGATCGAAAGCCTGGCCCAGCTCGACGACCTGCTCGGCAAGCTGGATCCGACCGTGCCGTTCCCGGTGGAGGCGTTGGGCCAGCCGCGCGGCCGGACCAACTCCCCGGGCAAGGTCTTCCTGCCCGACGGCTGGCTGGCCAGCCGCGACGACGACACCGTCCCGGAGGGCGCCGAGCTGGCCGACTCCGGCGGCTGACCGGGGCTGCTCAGCGGCGGGAGAGCAGGGAGGTGACCCGCATCCGTTCGCTGTGGATCCACACGTCGGAGTACTCGATCGGCCGGCCGTCGTCCAGGTAGGTGATCTGTTCGAGGTAGAGCAGCGGGAAACTCTCCGGCACCTCGAGCGCGGCCGCGGTCGCACCGGAGGCTGCGGTCGCGGTGAAGGTCCGCCGGCCCGTGCTGATCTTCAGCCCGTACTCGTTCTCCAGCAGCCCGAACAGGGAGCGATCGGTCAGGTCGGCCCGTTCCAGACCGGGCGCGAGATCCACGCGTACGTAGTTGACCAGCCGGGCCACCGGGCCGGGGGAGAGGGACCGGATCCGTTCCAGCCGCAGTACCGACTGACCGGGGCGCAGGTCGAGCAGGGCCGCCACGGGTGACGGGGCGGAGATGAGCTCGTGGGAGATCACCTGGGTGGAGACCGCGACGCCCTGCCGGGCGAAGTCCTCGGAGAGAGTGGTCAGCTTCTGGGCGATGGAGGGTTCGATCGCGGTGGAGGTGACGAAGGTGCCGCGGCCCCGGACCTGCACCAGCAGGCCGTCGCGGATCAGCGTGGACAGGGCCCGGCGCAGTGTGCCCCGGGAGATGCCGAGGTCGACCGCCAGTTCCGGCTCGCTGCGTAGCCGGTAGTGCGGCGGCCACTCGCCGGACATGATCCGGGCCCGGATCTGCTCCGAGACCTGCGCGTGCAGTGGCACCGGCGCTTCGCGGTCGAGTTGCTCGGCCGCTCCGGCCGGGCGTAACTGGTCGGACATGGCACCTTCCACGGTGGGGACCGCCACCCCTCGACGCCGATCGTGGTGCGGACGCTCGGGTCGAGGGGCGACGGCGGCTCAGTAGCTCGTGGTCTTATCGTCGGTCGTGTCCGTGACGATAGCCACTCCGGCGCTGGTGCCCAGCAGCACGGCCCCGGCGCGCAGCAGGGAGACCGCCTGCTCGAACGACTTGATCGAGCCGGACGCCTTGACCCGTACGCCCTCCGGTGCCCTCGACACCAGGTAGGCGACACTGTCCGGGTTGGCCACCTCGATGGCGCCGCTGCTGGCGTTCTTCAGCACTGCGGCTCCGGCCTCGATGGACAGTTCCACGGCGGTGTCCCGCTCAGCCGGGGTGAGCAGCGGCAGTTCGAGCATCACCTTGATCGGGACCCCGGCCGCCCGGACCACGCCCGCGATGTCGTCGCGGAAGGCGTCGTACCGCCCGCTCTTCAGCCAGCCGATCTGCACCCCGATGTCGATCTGGGTAGCGCCGGCCCGTACCAGACTCTCCGCCTCGGCGGCCTTTCCGGCGCTGGTGGTCACGCCGACTGTGGGAAAGTCCAGCGCCGACGCGATCTCGAGGCCGGTACCGCGCAGCACCTCGGCGACCTCCGGTACCCAGGATCCGGGCACCATCGCGGCGTTGAAGCCGTACCGGACGGCCTCCTCCGCGTGGGCCACGATCCGGTCTCGGGTCACCCCGACCTCGATCAGGGTGTGCTGGATGTACGGGGCCAACGCGGCGGGCGTGACGGTGTCGGCCAGGATGGCAGTGCTCACGTTCTTCTCCAATGTGATGCGTGGTGGCGCGTGGTTGCGCCGCTACATCCGGTCCCGGTAGTAGTCGGGCACGATGACTCCGGGCTCGTCGAACCAGCGCGGCACGTCCACGCCGCAGATCAGCCCGACGTTGCCCCATGGGTTGAAGGCCCCGGTCCGGACGATCGCCTTGGCCTGGTGGGCCAGCTCGCCGAGCATCTCGGTGTGCTGCCGGGTGGTCAGCGGTACGCCCGGGAAGCGCTGGCCCAGCCAGTCAGCGAGCGGCTTGTTGTGGGTGGTGACGTCCTCGGCGACCACCACACCCTCGACGATGATCTCGTCGGCGACCAGGTCGAGCACGGTGGTCAGCGAGGGCAGGTCCTCGGCCAGGGCCAGGTCGACCCGGTGGGCGGTACGCGGGATGGGGAAGCCCGCGTCGACCACGAGCAGCAGGTCGGTGTGGCCCAGCGAGGCCAGTACCCCGGACAGTTCGGCGTTGAGCACGCCCCTGCGTTTCATGCCTTCTCCTTCATGGTGTGCGCGCCGGTGGCCAGGGCCATGACCTTCTCCTCGGTGGCCTCGGACGCGGGAATGACACCGACCACGCGCCCGGCGGCCATGACGACGATCCGGTCGCTGATGGTCAGTAGTTCGGGCAGGTCCGACGAGGAGACGAGGATCGCGACCCCCGCGTCGGCCAGGCTGCGGAACAGCCGGTAGATCTCCGCCTTGGCGCCAACGTCGACACCACGGGTGGGCTCGTCCAGCAACATCAGCCGCGGCTCGATGGACAGCCACCGCGCCAGCAGCGCCTTCTGCTGGTTGCCGCCGGAGAGCTGGGTGATGCCCTGCGACGTGGACGAGGTCTTCACCCGCAGCTCCCGCGCCCGCTTGTCGGCGTCGCGGCGCAGGGCGCGTCGCCGCAGCAGGCCGAACCGCTGCCGGCGGCCGAGCGTCAGGATGTTCACGTTGTCCGCGACGCTCATCGTCGGCAGGATCCCCTGCTGCCGGCGTTCACCCGGCAGGTACGCCACCTGGGCGTCGATGGCGTCCCGCGGCGTCTTCGCGGTGAAGGTCCTTCCGTCCAGTTGCAGTTCTCCGCCGCTGATCGGGTCGGCGCCGAAGATGCCGCGCAGCAGCTCGATCCGTCCGCTGTCGGGCAGGCCGGCCACACCGACCACCTCACCGGGCGCGACGTCCAGGTCGACGTCGGTGAAGCCGGTGCCGCGGATGCCCCGCGTACGCAGCCGTGGGGTGGCCGTGGCGGTCGGTGCCGGGGTGTCATGCCGGGCGGACTCGGCGGCGAGTTCCCGTCCCACCATCGCGGCGACCACGGTGTCCGGACTGACCTCGACGGTGGGCCAGTGCCCGACGTGCCGGCCGTCGCGCAGCACGTGGATGTGCTGGGAGAGGGCGAACACCTCGGGCATCCGGTGCGAGACGTAGAGCATCGTCACCCCGTCGGCCCGCAGCGAGTGGATCACCTCGAAGAGCCGCTCCGACTCCGCCGGGGAGAGGATCGAGGTCGGCTCGTCGAGGATCATCAGCCGTGCCTCGCGGGCCAGGGACCGGGCGATGACCACCAACTGCTGGGTGGCGGCGTCCAGGTCGCGGACGGAACGCCGGGGGTCGAGGCGTACGGCGAGCCGGTCCAGCAGTTCCGCGGCGCGCTCGTCGATCCGACGGCGGTGCGGAAACGGCCGGGATCCGGGTTCGACGCCGAGCATGATGTTCTCGGCGACCGTCCGGTCCTGAGCCAGCGCGAGTTCCTGGGGAACCAGGGCGACCCGGTGCCGGCTGAGCAGGTTGGCCGGGTCGAACCGACGGACCTCGTCGCCGTCCACCCGTACGGTGCCGGTCGTGGGGCTGTCCAGCCCGGCCAGGATCTTCATGAGGGTCGACTTGCCGGCACCGTTCTCACCCATCACGGCGGTGAGGCTGCCAGCGGGGACGCTCAGGGTCACGTCCTGCAGGGCTCGGACGGATCCGAAGTGCTTCGACAGACCCGTCACCTCGACGGCGGCGGCCGTCGTCGAGGCGGTGATCGTGGCCGGGCTGGTCATCGGGTCAGCCCTCCACCGGTACGTCGGCCAGGTTGTCCCGGGTGACCACGAGGGCGCCCGTGTCCACGTCCTTGATCTCCGTACCGTTCTTGAGGAAGTCGGCCAGCAGCTTGACCGCCTGGTAGCCCTGTTCCGCCGGCCCCTGGCTGATGGTCAGGTCGACCACGCCGTCGCGGAGGTACTCGACGGTCTGCGGCTGCACGTCGAAGCCGACAGAGTGGATCTTGCCGACGTTTCCGGACTGCTGGAGCCACTTTGCTCCGGCCGTGAAGCTGCAGCAGTCCAGGGAGACCAGGGCGATCGCGTCGCGCTGTGCCGCCATCGTCGACTCGACCGTGTTGTACGCGGCGCTCGGCTCGTTTCCGGTGTTCACCGGCCCGACGATCTCCAGTCCGGCGTCCTTCACCCCGGCCTGGAAACCGGAGAAGCGGTCGTTGGACCAACCGGCGCCGGAGTCGACGGAGACCACCACGACCTTGCCGGTCTTGCCGTTGAGGACCCCGAGCAGTTCCTTGGCGAGCGACTCGCCCGAGGCGACCAGGTCCTGCCCGACGAAGCCCATCTGCTTGGACTCGGGGTTGTTGGTGTTGAACGAGATGATCGGGATGCCCGCGTCGTACGCCTGGGCGATGACCGGCTTGAGGGCGTCGTTGCTGGCCGACGAGACGGCCAGGCCGTGAATCTGCCTCTGGTTGATCAGGGTCTGCAGCTCGGCGACCTGGTCAGCGGCCTGGCCGCCGGTCGGGCCGATCATCTGGGCCTCGATGCCGAGTTCCCGGGCCGCCCGCTCCATGCCCTCCCGGATCGGTACGGCGAAGGCCAGCGACGGGTCGTGGTAGCTCAGCCGGATCTTGAGGGTGTCGCCCTTTTCGACGGCCTCGGAGATGTAGTCGGCGAGTTGGAAACCGCCGTCGCCCTTCGCGGTGTTGCCGGCGGGCTCGACCGCGCCGCAGGCGGCGTTCGCCATCAGTGCCAGGCCGAGGGTCGCGGCGACGGCGATCCGGCGTTTGAGGGACAGTCTCATCGTGGTGGCTCCTTTGCATTAGGTGGGGGAGGTGCCGGGGGCGTACCGACGCGGGGTCAGCGGCGCCCGGAGCGTCTGCGCAGCCAGTTGTCGGCGGCCACGGCGAGGACGATCACGCCGCCGGTCGCCACGGTCTGCCAGAAGGAGGAGATGCCGCGCAGGTTGAGGATGTTCTGCAGGACACCGATGAACGCGACGCCGATGACGGTGCCGAGCATCGTCCCGGAGCCGCCGAACAGGGCCGCACCACCGATGATCACGGCGGAGATGGCGACGAGCTCCATCCCGGTGCCGGTGACGCCCTGCACGTAGGAGAGGAAGGAGAGACCGAGGACGCCGGCGAGCCCGGCGAGGGTGCCGGAGAGGGTGAATGCGGTGATCTTCACCCGGGCCGTGTTGATGCCACAGAGTCGGGCGGCCTCGGCGCTGCCGCCGACGGCGTAGGTGTTGAACCCGTAGCGCGAGCGGGACAGCACGATCGCTCCGAGCGCGGCGACGAGGGCGAAGATGACCAGCTGCATCGGCAGCAGGCCGAAGAGCTTGCCCTGACCGAGCAGGTTGAACTCGGCAACGTTCGGGTCACTGCTGGACAGCGAGATCGGCGATCCGCCGCTGAGCAGCAGGGTCACGCCCCGGTAGACACTCAGCGTGCCCAGGGTGACGATGAAGGACGGGATGCCGAAGCCCACGGTCATCAGGCCGTTGAGCAGGCCGGCGACCGCGCCGGCGGCGATCCCACCGAGGGCCGCGAGGGGCCAGGCCACATCCGAGGTCATCAGCAGGCCGGCGACCACGGCACCGAGGCCGTAGATCGAGCCGACGGAAAGGTCGATCTCCGCGTTGATGATGACGAAGGTGACCCCGATCGCCATGATGCCGATCTGGGCGATCTGTTGGCCGACCGTGAGGAAGTTGTTGGTCCCGAGGAAACCCGGAGCGATCAGGGTGCCCAGCGCGAAGAGCACGACCAGGGCGAGAAAGGTGCTGGCCTCGCGGGCGTGCAGGAAACGCTGGAAGAGCGAGGGGCGGGGATCGGCGGCGGGCGCCTTCGGGGCCGCCGCCGGCGCGGTCATCTGGGCCATCTCTCTCATCTCCTCAACAGGGCCGCGATGTCGTCCGGGCCGGGCAGGGCGGGTATGACCTCGGCGACTCCGACGGCGTGGGCACCGGCCGCGGCGGCGTACCGGGCCGCCTCGGTGAGGTCGTCACCCCGGGTCAGGGCGACGGCGAGCGCGCCGGTGAAGGCGTCGCCGGCGCCGGTGGTGTCGACCACCCGTGGCACGGTGACCGGCGTGACCCGGTTCCGCTCCCCGGCGTCATCCACCAGGGCGCCCTCGGCGCCGAGGGTCAGCACGATGGTGCCGGTGTAGCGGGCCCGCAGCAGGTCGATCAGCTGCTCGGCGGTGGTGGGGTCGTCCGGGTCCAGGCCGGCCAGCACCCGGGCCTCGCTGGCGTTCGGCGTGAGTACGCCGATCCACTCCCATGCCTCGTCGGGCAGCGCCACGGCCGGGGCGGGGTTCAGCAGCGTACGAACCCCGTGCTTGTGAGCGGTACGCAGTGCGGCGAGCGCGACCGGCAGCGGGATCTCCAGGCTGACCACGACCAGATCCGCCTCGGCGATGCGGTCGGCGAACCGGTCGACGTCGGCCGGGGTCAGCTCGTCGAGGGCGCCGGGCGCGATCGCGATCCGGTTCTCGCCGTCGTCGTCGACGAGGATGAAGCCGACCATGGTGGCCGCGTCGGTGATCCGCACCGCCTCGGCGTCGATTCCCTCCTCGGCCCAGAGCTGGCGTGCTGCGGTGCCGAACTGGTCCCGGCCGACGGCGGTCAGGAAGCTGACCTCCGCGCCGAGACGGGCAGCGGCCACGGCCTGGTTCGACCCCTTGCCGCCGTGGCCGGAGGCGAACCGGCCGCCGGAGAGGGTCTCGCCCGCGACCGGGGCGCGGGGCACCCGCATGGTCAACCCGGCTCCGTAGCTGCCTACCACTGCAATCTTCATGCCCGCCTCTTGTTCATGGACAACCATGTACAGGTATGGGGGACCGTACGTCGGGCGGCCGGGAGTGTCAATAGCTGCGGCACCGCTCGCTGGTGCCGATCCCGAACCCTCGCGAGTCGCCCGACCTGCGTTTACGCACCAGATGTCCAACCTTGCTCCGCCGGCACCGGGTGGTGCGTCGCGCGCTCTGCGGCACAGGCCCGGCCGGGTGGGGACGTGCCAAAAAGGGCCGACCCCGGCACGGGGTCGGCCCTTCGGGTGTTCGGTTGTTGGATCGTCAGCTGGTGGCGGAGTAGCCGCGGGTGGCGATCCAGTTGGCGAGGGTGTCGGTGTTCATCTGGTAGGTGGCCTGGGTGGGGTCGGCGGAGTCGGCGATGGTGACGGTGTCGCCGTTGTC
>NZ_BMNB01000027.1 GCF_014646235.1 Micromonospora sonchi
CGCCACCCTGCGTTCTTACCTGTCCACTGCCGCCAAGCACGGCATGGACGCCCTCGACGTGCTCAAGCAACTATTCACCACCGGGCCGTGGTTGCCCCAAACGGCTACCCCAAGCTGAATACGTACGGCCAGGGCTCTACAAGGCCACCAAGACAGGACCCAACGCCTTCACCGGCAGTTTCGCCAACCTGGTTTCGGCCGCCTGGCAGCAGTACGACGCACTAACCACTGTCGACAAACATCCCGGAAACGTATTCCTGGTAAGGGCGGACGGGAAAGTGCCGCGACCGGCCGAAAACTATACCGTGCCGAGCGGCGGGACCAAGGGGGCCGTCTACACGGACACCTGGCGAGCCGAGTTGACCCGACAAAAGGATCTCGAAAAGCGCAAGCTCCAACTCCAGAATCCCGAGTGGACGCAACCGGGCCTTCAGCACTTGGCGGAAAATGGAGCCAAGCGCGCTGTCGAACAGCAGCACGGCATGGGCTGGCTCGACCTGCGCCTGCACAAGGGGATGTGGGAAGAACACCACGTCAAGCCGGTCAACTGGGGCGGAGACAACTCACTCAACAATCTGATCTTCATCCGCACGGGGCAGCACACGCCAATCACGAATTTCTTCGAGTACTGGCTGAAGCCGGAGATCATGAAGGACATAAAGTGACGGACGTCAGCGGCGAGACCCAGCGACTCATCCAAGAATCCCTGGTCGCAGACAATCCTGAGCGCTTGATCAGCGAGCTGGTCGCCAGCGGGCCCGACGCTCTTCAGCAGGTCCTCGCCGCCGTGAACACGAAAGCCAATCGCTACCTTCCGAGCCTGTACGAGGTGGTACGGCGCAGCACCTACCCGGCAGCCGTCCCCGTGTTACAGCGAAATGTCGACATCGGTAACTACGCGACAGTCGGCAGTGTCTTCATAGCTCTCGCTCATAACGATGAGGCGAGCGCGTTGGACGTCGTGCTCCAACACCTCACTGATCCTGCCGCAATGTTCACGACTCGAGCGGCGGCGGCCAGCGCGCTCTACGGCGTGACACAGCCAGCCGCCACCCAGGCCCTGCACGCCACTCTGGCGGAACAGCAGACCGACCCGGATAATCCGGAATGGCCGTTACTACTGGTCAACACGGCTACCGCCCTGGCCACCACGAACGACCACAGCGGCGCCCCCGCCCTCTACCTGCTGATGGAGAGCGATCACGAAACTGCTCGTTCACTGGCCACCGGCGCACTCCGCATCGTGATCGACCAGGACGCCCTACGACAACTGGCGACCGCTCTCGCTGATCCGAGTGCCGAGGTGCGAACTGCTGCGGTCGATCCCGTCTTTCTGATCGGCTCACCCGCAGCTGCCGAACTGCTGCTACGCCGCGCCGAAGACGATTCGGACGACATTGTGCGGTACAACTCGCTCCTCCGGTTCGGCGACATACTGGGGCTGGCACTCGGCGGCCTGGACGACCTCTCGTTCGCGCAGGACGAGTGGGCAACGACGCGGCCAGATCTCGATCAAGACGTGTGCTATCGCTTCGGCGAGGCGATCACCCTGGAGAACCTCGTGGAAGAGTTCACCGAGGAGAAGCAGCTCCGCGAGAGAGTCGCCGAGGAGCTGGAAATAGTCACTGGCATCGACGTGCCGTCGGTCTTCAGACAAGGAGGCATCGACGCCGTACGCAACGCCACCGCCGAAGCGTCGATCCGGCCGGGCCGGGTCCACAAATGGGGGTACGAACAGCCGTTGCCCCAACGGTGAGGACCAAGACGACAGACAGCGCCTCCGATCGACGCGTATCCGAGGTCGGTTTGCCGCCCGATTGACGGTGCCGCCCGCGGCCCTGCCGCACGACCATGCCGCACGACCATGCCGGGCTGTCCGGGATCGACGCTGCCTGCGGCTGTTAACAAGGGGCCCTTCCTATACATGAAGCGTTAATGAGGGGCCCCTCCTTACACGAGGTGCGCTTAAGGGCAGCGAAGGGTTCCCGATCAAGCGGCCTGGTGGACGTTTGATCCTCAGCGCATGAGCGGGACGCTCGACTCGATCCCGAGGGACGAGGAGGCGTGATGCCCAACTACCTGGCGCCGGGTGTGTACGTCGAAGAGGTGGAGTCCGGCTCCCGCCCGATCGAGGGCGTCGGCACGGCGGTCGCCGCGTTCGTCGGCTTCGCCGCGCAGGGGCCTTTCAACACCCCGACGCTGGTCACCAACTGGAGCCAGTACTCGCAGATCTTTGGTGAGTTCGCCCCGGACTGCTACCTGGGCCACGCCGTCTACGGGTACTTCATGCAGGGCGGCGGGGCCGCGTACATCGTGCGGGTCGGCGGCGACCGGGCCGAGGAGGCGCTGCCCGCGGCGGCCGCACCGAGCGCCGTGCTCGGCACGTACAAGGTGGTCGCCCGGGCGCTGCCCGAGGGCACCCCGGAGGACGTCAGCGTCGAGGTCGCCGATCCGCCGGAAGGTGCCGGCGAGGACCGGTTCAACCTGGTGGTCAAGCGCGGTGGGCAGGTGGTCGAGACGTTCGAGTCGGTGACCACCAAGCGCGGCAAGGACAACGTGGTGACCGTGGTCCGCGATCGATCGAAGCTGATCACCATCGAGGAGGCGGCGCCGACCGGGCAGCTGGCCCGGCCCAGCGGTGGTGAGGTGGCGCTGGCCGGCCCGGGGCCGACCTCCGCCCCGGAGAGCGTCTCAGCGGAAGAGTACGTGGGCGACGCGGCGGAGCGCACCGGCTTCGGCGGCCTGGAGGCGGTCGACGAGGTGACCATGGTCGCGGTGCCCGACCTGATGGGGGCCTACCAGCGCGGCGCGATCGACCTGGAGTCGGTGAAGACGGTCCAGTCGGCGATGATCGCCCACTGTGAGCTGATGGGCGACCGGATGGCCATCCTGGACCCGCCGCCCGCGCTCAACGCGCAGCAGGTCCGGGAGTGGCGCACCGACCAGGCCGGTTACGACTCGAAGTACGCCGCCCTCTACTACCCGTGGATCAAGGTGTTCGACCCGGTGGCCGGCATCAACCGGTTCATGCCGCCCTCCGGTCACCTGGCCGGGGTGTGGGCGCGCAACGACGGGTCGCGCGGGGTGCACAAGGCACCCGCCAACGAGGTGATCCGGGGCGCGGTCGCGCTGGAGACCCAGTTGACCCGCGCGGAGCAGGAGCTGCTGAACCCGCTGGGCGTCAACTGCATCCGGGCCTTCCCCGGCCGGGGCATCCTGGTCTGGGGCGCCCGTACGCTCTCCTCCGACCCGGCCTGGCGCTACCTGAACGTGCGGCGGCTCTTCAACTACCTGGAGGAGTCGATCCTCAACGGCACCCAGTGGGTCGTCTTCGAGCCCAACGACGACATGCTCTGGGCGCGGATCCGGCGCACGGTGAGCGCCTTCCTGGTCAACGAGTGGCGGCGCGGGGCGCTGTTCGGGCTCACCCCCGACGAGGCGTTCTTCGTCAAGTGCGACCGGGAGACCAACCCCGCCGAGAGCATCGACGCCGGCCAGGTGGTCTGCCAGATCGGTGTCGCGCCGGTCAAGCCCGCCGAGTTCGTGATCTTCCAGCTGGCGCAGATGTCCGGCGGCACCAGCCTGGTCAACGAGTAGTCCCCGTAGCGTCAGGAGGCAGTCGTGCCGCTCCCCGATTTCGACTCCGCCGTCGGCCACTCGTTCGGGCTGGAGGTGGACAGCATCGTCATCCGGCAGATCACCGAGGTCACCGGCCTCAAGATGGAGCAGGATGTCATCGAGTACAAGTCGAACACCGCCGACGGCAAGTTCGCCGTCCGCAAGGCACCCGGCGCGCCGAAGGCCGGCGAGGTGACGCTCACCCGGGGCCTGACCGCGGACAACAGCTTCGAATCGTGGATCAAGGATTGCCGGTTCGGCAAGATGGGCCAGGCCCGTAAGGGCGGGGCCATCATCGTCTTCGACTACGAGGGCATCCCGATCAAGCGGTACAAGCTGACCAACGCCTGGCCGAAGAGCCTGGAGATCAGCTCACTCAAGGCCGGCGACACCAGCGTGCTCACCGAGAAGCTCGTGGTGACGTACGAGGCGATGGAGGTCGAGTAGCCCCATGCGCCGTACGTCGTCGCTCGTCCCGCCACCCGGTACCGACGCGGCCGAACCGCCCGCCGTCGCGCCGCGGCGCGAGACGCTGCGTACGGAGTTCCCGTTCGAGCTGCCCCGCGGCTACGTCGACGGCTCCGGGACGGTGCACCGGGACGGGGTGATGCGGCTGGCGACCGCCCGGGACGAACTGGTGCCGCTGCGCGACGACCGGGTACGCGAGAATCCCGCCTACCTGACCGTGGTGCTGCTCAGCCGGGTGGTCACCCGGATCGGCACGGTGGTGGACGTCCACCCCGGCGTGGTGGAGGACCTGTTCGCCTCCGACCTGGCGTTCCTTCAGGACATGTACCGGCGGATCAACAGCGAGGGGCACACCCGCGCCAGCGTGGTGTGCCCGGAGTGTCAGCACCGCTTCGCGGTCGAGCTCGCCGGTGGGCGCCTGGGGGAATCGTGACGTACGCGGCCGACCGCATCTACTCCGAGGTCGCGTACGTCGCCTACCACTTCCACTGGTCGCTGGACGAGATCCTCGACCTCGAACACGGCGAACGGCTGCGCTACGTGGCCGAGATTGCGAACATCAACACCCGCATCAGTCAGGGACGGTGACCCCATGTGGCGGTGGCCGTGGCGCTCGCAGCGGACGGTGCAGCGCTCCACTGCGCGAGACGCCACGCCCGACGCCGCGTCGACCCATGACCGCACGCCAGCGACGGCCGACGACGGTGAGGGCGAGACGGCGACCAGCGACCGCACGGCCGAGACGGCGACTGATGTCGCGCCGTACCGGCGGGACGATCCGCCGGCCTGGCAGGGCCTGCCGCCGATCCAGCGGATCACACCCGACGAGCCACGGTTGAACCTGCCCGAGGCGTTCACCGGCACGCTGGCGTCCTGGCGCGACCCGTCGTACCTCGCCCCCCTCGGTCACCTCGTCTCCGACGCCGAACCGGCCGGTGTGCTGCACGGCGCCGCCGAGCCGGTGACCGCGCCGGCGGATCCGAACCCGGTCGGGCAGTCCGCCGCCCACGAAACGGCCCCGATGCCGCTCGCGGCGCCGGCCGCGCCGGCATCGCACCGCACGGCGTCCCTGCAACGGTCGGTGATCGGCTCCGGACCGTACGATCCCGCGCCGGCCAGCCCGGGCCCAGCCAGCCCGCACAGTTCCGGCCCGGCCACCTCGCCCGGCCCGGCCACCTCGCCCAGCCCGGTGACGAGCGAACCCAGCCCGGCCACGAGCCACGAACCGGGCGCCGCCAGCACGTACGATCCGGGCCAGGCCACGCCGCACGCGCTCCGGTTGCCGCCGGCCCAGCCGCCGGGGCCGTTGCCGGATTTGCCGCTGGCGGCGGCGCGGCCGGTACCGCTGGAGCCGCTGTCGGTCAGCCGGCTGCTGACCGCGCCACCACCACCCGTGGAACTGCACCTGCCCACGGTCAGCCCGCCGACCACCGTGGCGCAGCGCACCGTCGAACCGTCCACCGCCGAGCCGACCGACGCCGAGCAGCCGGGCGGCGAACAGCCCGCCGCACCCGACGTACCCACGCTGGGCCGCGAGCCCGTTGGCCCGGCGCTCTCCGCAGGCGGCGCACCCGCCATCGACGATCCGGGGCGCACAGCGCCGGCGGACGCAGCCGGACCATCGGGAGCGTTCGGCGGGCGGCCACTCGACCTGGCCGTGCAGCGGAGTTCGCCGGACGTCCCGCGACCGCCCCGCCGGCTCGGTCTCGGCGAACCCATCGTTTCTCCGCTGCTCCCACCGCGCGACGCCACGTCAGCGGCAGACCCGGTGCAGCGCGTGCCGGCCGGCGACAGCGCATCCACACCCCCGCTGGTCCACCGCCCGGTCGCCGTCGGTCAACCGGTCACCAGCCCGAGCGCCGCCCACCAGCCGGTCACTGGCCCGAGCGCCGACGCCGACCAGCCGGACGGCAACGACCGGGGCGCGACCGAGAGCGATGCGAGCATCGGCGACCAGGCGGGACTGATCGGGGAGACGGTCGTCTCGCGCCTCGCCGCCGACACCGACACCGACACCGACACCGACACCGGCACCGGCACCGGCACCGGCGATGGTTCCCCGACACCGGTCGGTGACCTGCCGGTCGTTGGTCCGCTGGCAAGCGGGAGCACGCCGGCCGGCGGCCCGCCCTCGGGCGAGGGCGGGGCGTCAACCACCGTGCAGACGTTCGTGCCACCGGACGACGAGCGGCCCGCCGAGGCGCAGGTGGCTCCCCTGCTCGGCCAACCGTCCGTAGCGGCGCCCTCCGGCGACGAGGAACCGGCACCGCCCCGGGTCAGCACGCCTGGACCGGCCGGCCGATCCGACCGGGCAACGGACCCCGGCGTCGGCCGGACCATCGGGGACCTGCCGATGGTGTCCCGGCTGGCCATGCCCGTCTCCGCAGCCGATTCCCCGGTACGGTCGACCGGCGGTGGCGCGAACGCCGCACCGACCGGCAGCACCACGCAGGAGGCACCGGCCGCATTCGACGCTGGTGCCGCGACCCCCGGGACCGACGCGCCAACCGGGGGCATCGAGCATTCCGGCACCGGGTCCGACGCTGCCGGCCTGGTTGGGGGCTACGGTGAAGCGCCGGATCAGCCAGCCGGTTCGAGTGGGCAGCCCGACGTCGCACCGGCACCACTGCCCCTCGTGGTGGCCCGGTTGGTCGGCGACCGCCCGATCCGGTCGCTGATCGGGGAGGAGCCCGAGCCGGCCGCGCCCGCCGGGCCGAGCGTGCAACGGGTGACCTGGCAGCACCACGAGGCGCGGGCGGCCACCGTCCCGCTCACCGCCGCCGGGCTGGACCGCTCCGAGCCGCACGCCGAGTCACAACTGGTGGCGGCCGCGAGCGGCTCGGCGCCGAGCGGGGCGGGTGGCAGCACGCCGGTCCAGCGCTGGGTGGGTGCGCTGCCCGGCTCGCCGTCCCCGTCCGTCCGGCCCGACTCCGGCGGCGACAACACCCCGACCACCAGCCGCACCATTCCCGGCGGCGGTAGCACCCCGATGACCTTTTTCACCAGTTCCGGCAGCGGTGGCGCTCCGATGACGTACCTCACCAGTTCCGGCGCGGGCAGTGCCCCGGCGGCGTACCCCGACGGGCTGGGCGGGCCGCTGCTCGTGCAGCGGGCCGAATCCGCGGCCGCGCCTCCGGACGACCTGCCTCCCGCGGAGGTGCCCAGCCCGCCCCCGCCCGACCTGCCTGCCCCGCCAGCGACCGCGGCGGCGCCGCCGCCCGGTGACGCGGCGGTGGCCGGCGGTCCGGCGGCGTCGGGGACGCCGGCCGCCGGGATCGAGCCCGAGGAACTGCTGAAGAAGCTGTACGACCCGCTGCTGCGCCGGTTGAAGACCGAGTTGCGCCTCGACCGGGAACGGCACGGGGTGCTCGGCGGACCCGGCTGACCACACCACCACGCAGCCGTGAAACGGCGGCGAACCAGCGCCGAACGAGCAGGAGGAATGGATGACCAAGGACGAGGTCGCCGTCGCGATCGCCTTCGTCGTCAAGATCGACGATCAGGATCTCGGCGCGTTCAACACCTGCGACGGACTGGGCTGCGAGGTGGTGGTGGAGCAGCGGGAGGAAGGCGGCAACAACGGCCACGTCTGGCAGCTGCCGACCCGGATGAAGTTCTCCAACGTCAAACTCTCCCGGCCGATCACGGCGGAGAGCACCAAGCTGATGCGCTGGTTCTCCGGCATGGCCAACGGGATCACCCGCAAGACCGCCACCATCGAGGCGCGCACGCTGGAGGGCACTGTGATCGCCCGCTGGGGGCTGCTCGACGTCATCCCGGTGAAGTGGTCCGGGCCGCAGCTCAACCCGGACAGCCCGAAGGTCGCCGTGGAGACCCTGGAGCTGGCTCACCACGGCTTCTTCGGCCCCGGGTCCGGGGGGTGAGCCCGTGAGCGCCTCGCCGGTCACCTTCACCGCCGCCGGCAGCCCCGCCGGCCGGGGCGGCGGCGCCCCGCCGCAGCTGACCCACGCCTACCTCCAGTTGCACGAGCCGCCCCGCAACGGCGGCACCGCCTCCCCCGGACCGAAGCTGAGTCAGATCCCGTTCCAGTTCAACCCGAAGGAACTGGCGCTGACCAAGACCGCCAAGTGGAAGCGGGACGCGCAGCGCAACGCGAAGAAGAGCGGCGTGCCGGAGTTCACCGGGTCGGACCCGTGCAAGCTGACCCTGGAGATGTTCTTCGACGCCACCGACACCATGGACAGCTCGGTGGTGAAGCGGGTCGAGGAGCTCTTCGCCTGCTGCGTACCGACCGACGCGAGCCGGCAGCAGAAGAAGGGGTCGCCGCCGTGGGTGGTGTTCCACTGGGGCGGCATGGTCGGCTTCCCGTCCTTCGTGGCCAGCGTCAACGCCAAGTACACCCTGTTCACCCCGGGCGGCACACCGGTGCGGGCGCTGTGCTCGGTGACCCTGGAGGAGATCTCCGGCGAGCAGCCGGGGCAGAACCCCACCTCCGGCGCGCTGGCCGCCCGGGACATCCACGTCGTCGTCGCCGGGGACACCCTGCACTCGGTGGCCTACCAGGCGTACGGGCGGGCGGGGCTGTGGCGGCAGATCGCCGAGGCCAACGAGATCGACGACCCGATGCGGCTGCGTCCCGGCACCGCCCTGCTGGTGCCGGCGCCGGAGGAACTGACGGACGGTGCCCATGGCCAATGAGCAGTTCGCCAACGCCCTCCTGGTCGAGGTGGGCGGCAGCCCGCTGCCCGCGGAGATCGCCGCGCTGCTGACGTACGCGGCGGTGGACGACAGCCGCAACCTGCCCGACCGGTTCGTGCTGCGCTATCGCGACCCGGACCGCAGCGTGCTGGCCAAGGGCGGCTTCGCCATCGGTGCGCCGGTGCGGCTGAGCGTGCAGACCTCCGATCCGGGTGGTCCTGCCCTGCTGCTCAACGGCGAGGTCACCGCTCTGGAGTGCGAACTGGACGCGACCGGCACGTTCAGCGAGGTACGCGGCCTCGACCTGGCGCACCGGCTGCTGCGCGGGCGGCGGGTCGCCGCGTACCCGGGGATGAGCGTGCCCGACATCGTGCGCAAGGTGGCGCAGCGAGCCGGACTGAAGGCGGGCCGGATCGACCCGGTGGCCGGCATCGGCGGCGAGCCGGAGACGCAGCTCAGCCAGGACAATGTCAGCGACTGGGCCTTCCTGCACCGGCTCGCGGAACTGGTCGGCGCGCAGGTGATGGTGATCGACGGCGAGCTGCACCTGCGGATGCCCGAACCACCGGCCGGCGCACCGGACACCTCCGCGCGGGCCACCCAGGACCCGCTGGTGCTGGAGGTCAACCGGAACCTGATCTCGTTGCGTGCCGGGGTGACCGCCACCGCGCAGGTGCCCGAGGTGGGCGCGCGGGGTTGGGACCCGGCCACGAAGCGGGCGGTCAGCTCGACCGCGACGCCGAAGGTGCCCGGCGCCGAGGGGATCGGGGTGGACCCGGCCGAGCTGGGGAAAAAGGTGGGCAGCCCGCCGTACCTGGTCGCCGACCCGACCCTCGGCACCGATGCCGCGGTCCGGACGGTGTCCGGCGCGCTCGCCGGCGACCTCGGTGCCGGCTGCGCCGAGATCGAGGGGGTGGCCAAGGGCAACGCCCGGCTGCGCGCCGGCGCGGCGGTGGCGCTGGCCAACATCGGCGAACCGTTCCAGGGCAAGTACGTGCTGACCAGCACCCGGCACGTCTTCAGCGAGCAGGCCGGCTACACCACGGCGTTCACCGTCTCCGGCCGCTCCGACCGATCGCTGTACGGCTTGACCGCCGGCGGTGCGGTGGCCGAGCGGCCCGGTCAGGGCCTGGTTCCGGCGGTGGTCAGCGACGTCAAGGATCCCAAGAAGCTCGGCCGGGTCCGGCTCACCCTGCCGTGGCTGGACGAGAAGTACACCACCGGCTGGGCGCGGGTGGTGCAGCCCGGCGCGGGCCCGGACCGGGGGGCGGTGCTGCTGCCGGAGGTGGGCGACGAGGTGCTGGTCGGGTTCACCGGCAGCAACCTGGACGCCGCCTACGTCCTCGGCGGGTTGCACAACGGCAAGGACGCGCCGCCGAAGCTGGACACCGACGCGGTGGACGGCGGCAGCGGCCGGATCGCCGCGCGGGCGTTGGTCAGCCGCACCGGCCACCGGTTGGAGCTGCTGGAGGCCGGCAGCGGCCCGGACGGGATCCTGATCGCCACCGGCGACCGGAAGTTCACCGTACGGCTGGACCGCACCGGCAAACAGATCGAGATCGTCAGCGACGGCAAGGTCAGCGTCCAGGCCCGCAACGGAATCAGCCTGGACGCCGGTACCGGATCGTTGGAGCTGGCCGGGCAGCGGGTCAGCGTCACCGCGAAGGGAGATCTGGGCATCGAGGGACAGGGCCCGGTCACCATCCGTGGCGCCGTGGTCCGGATCAACTGAGCGAGCCGGGGAGATTCCTCGGCTGCACCGAAGGGAGAGTGCCGTGCCACCAGCCGCACGCGTGGGCGATCCCACCGCCCACCCGGGGACGATCGGCGGTCCCGGTGTGCCCACCGTGCTCATCGGCGGGCAGCCCGCGGCGACCGTGGGCACCACGCACGCCTGCGCCTTCCCGGGCACCCCACCACACCCGCCGTCACCGCTCGTCCCGCCCGGCTGCCCGACCGTGCTGATCGGCGGGCGACCCGCCGCCCGCGTCGGTGACCTGACCGGCTGCGGAGCCCCGATCATCGCCGGCTCTCCGACCGTGCTGATCGGCGGGTGAGGTCGATGACCACGGACTTCGTCGGCGCCGGTTGGGCGTTTCCGCTGCGTACCGACCCGACGGGTGGGATCGCGCTGGTCCGTGGGGACCGGGAGGTGGTGGAGAGCATCCGGCTGATCCTCGGTACCGCGCCCGGTGAACGGCCCGGCCGGCCCGAGTTCGGCTGCGCCATCCACGAGTTGGTGTTCGCCCCCGCTGACCCGTCCACCGCCGGTCAGGTCGCCTACCAGGTGCGGTTGGCCCTGGAACGGTGGGAGCCGCGCATCGAGTTGGACGACGTGCTGGTCGACTTCGCCGACGCCGCCCGCGGCACCCTGCACATCGACATCCGCTACCGGCTACGCCAGGACAACGACCCGCGCAACCTGGTCTTCCCGTTCTACGTCATTCCCGCGCACGACCCCGGAGCCGAGTGATGGCCCTGCCCGCACCGAACCTCGACGACCGCCGTTTCCAGGACCTGGTGGACGACGCGAAGCGCCTGGTGCAGCGGCGCTGTCCCGAGTGGACCGACCACAACGTCTCCGACCCGGGGGTGACCCTGATCGAGACGTTCGCGTACCTGGTCGACCAGATGCTCTACCGGCTCAACCGGGTGCCGGAACGGCACTACGTGAAGTTCCTCGACCTGCTCGGCGTCACCCCGTTCCCGCCGGCGGTGGCCTCGACCGACGTCACGTTCTGGCTCTCCGCACCCCGTGACGCGCCGGTCGTCGTGCCCGCCGGCACGCACGTGGCGACCGTCCGGGCCGAGAACGTCGAGCCGGTGACCTTCGAGACGCTGCGCGAGCTGACCGTGCCGCCGTGCCAGCTGCGGCGGGTGGTGACCGTGCCGGCCGGTGGCCAGCCGACGGACCGTACCGGTGAGCTGGGCAGCCCGGACCGGGTGCCGGCGTTCGCGGACCCGCCGGCGGCCGGCGACGCGGTGCTGTTCGGGCTCGACGAGCCGGTGCCCGGCTGCGCGGTGCTGCTCACCATGGACTGGGCGGTCGCCGGGCGCGGGGTGGACCCGACGAACCCTCCGCTGGTGTGGGAGGCGTTGACCGACGACGGCTGGGTGGAGTGCCCGGTGGAGCGGGACAGCACCGGTGCGCTCAACCGGGCCGGCGAGGTGGTGCTGCACGTACCGGCCGGGCACAGCGCCTCGGTGGTCGCGCGGCACCGCGCCGGATGGTTGCGGTGCCGGCTGCGCCAGCCCGTCGCCGGGCAGCCGTTCTTCCACGCCCCGCCCCGGCTGGGCCGGGCCGAGGCGGCCACCATCGGCGGCACGGTGGAGGCCTACCACGCGGAACTGATCGCCGGGGAGAGCGTCGGCGCGTCCGAGGGGGTGCCCGGTCAGCGGTTCACGGTCCAGCGGGCGCCGATCGTGGCCGCCGACGGGGCGATCGAGATCGAGGTGAGCGGCGCCGACGGCTGGCAGGTCTGGCGGGAGGTGGCGTCCTTCGCCGACTCGCGGCCCGAGGACCGGCACGTGTGCGTGGACCGGAGCACCGGGGAGATCCGCTTCGGACCGGCCGTGCGGCAGCCCGACGGCACGATAAGCCGGCACGGGGCGGTGCCGCCGAAGGGCGCGGTGATCCGGATTCCGGCGTACCGGACGGGCGGCGGTCGGCAGGGCAACGTGGCCGCCCGCACGCTCAGCGTGCTGCGCGATCCGGTGCCGTTCGTGTCGACGGTGACCAACCGGGCCGCGGCGACCGGCGGGGTGGATGGCGAGTCGCTGGCCGAGACGTCGGTCCGGGGACCGCTGACCCTGCGCACCCGGGAGCGGGCGGTCACCGCCGAGGACTACGAGCAGCTGTCCCGGCAGGCCGCGCCGGAGGTACAGCGGGTGCGGTGCGTACCGGCCGGAACAGGCTCCAGCGCGGTGCGGGTGCTGGTCGTCCCGGCGTTGGGTGAGCACCGGGACACCGACGACGACGCGGCCCGGTTCGCCGCGCTGCGGCCGCGCGACGAGATCCTGGAACGGATCCGGACCTTTCTCGACTCCCGCCGCTGCGTCGGTGCCCGGGTGCTGGTGGAGCCGCCGTTCTACCAGGGGGTCACGGTGGTCGCCCAGGTCCGCGCCCGGCCCCGGGCCGGCGGCTCCAACGCCGATCTGCGTCGCCGCGCGGTGCGTGCCCTCTACGACTATCTGGATCCGGTGCGGGGTGGGCCGGAGGGCATCGGTTGGCCGTTCGGGCGGCCGGTGCAGTCCGGGGAACTGCACGCGGTGCTGCAACGCGTCACCGGGGTCGATCTGGTGGAGGAGGTACGGCTCTTCGGGGCCGATCCGACCAGCGGGGATCGCGGCGAGGCCGTGCAGCGCCTCGAACTCGACGTCAACGCGCTCGCCTTCTCGTACGGCCACCAGGTGCGGGTCACCGGGTGACGGGCCGACCAGCCGAGGTCAGGAGGGGTTGATGCGGGGTTCCGTACCGGGGCTGGTCAGCCCGCACCCGATCGGGCAGCAACTGCCCGCGGTGTATCTGGAGGACGACTTCGCGCAGCGGTTCACCGCCGGCCTAGACGAGGTGCTGGCGCCGATCCTGCTGACGTTGGACTGTCTCGACGCCTACTTCGATCTGGAGTTGGCGCCCCCGGATTTTCTGGACTGGCTGGCCGGTTGGGTGGCCGCGCCGGTGGACCGGGACCGGCCGCACCAGGCCCGCCGCGACCTGGTGCGGCACGCGATGGAGCTGCACCGTTGGCGCGGCACCGCCCGGGGCGTCGAACTGGCGCTCCGGATCGCTACCGGGGCCCGGGTGGAGGTCACCGACAACGGCGGCGTGAGCTGGTCGGCGACGCCGACCGACGCGCCGCCGGCCGACGAGACACCGCAGGTCCGGGTCCGGATCCACGGCGACGTCGACGAAGCGCTGGTACGCCAGGTGCTGGGCTCCGCAGTGCCGGCACACGTGCGGGCGACCCTGGAGATCCTGCCATGATCATATGCGACGTGTGCGGCGCGACCAACGAAGCCGGCGCCCAGTTCTGCGGCACCTGCGGCGAGTTCCTGTGGAGCCGCTCGGCACCGGAACAGCCGTCCGAGGCCGCCGACCGGGAACCGACCAGGACGCCGCCCGACGAACGCGGGCGAGCCACCGCCACCACGGACGGGCCATCAGCGGCCGCGGACGTTGCGCAGCCGGTAGTCGAGGTCGGAGAAGCGAAGCAGGCCCACAGCCGGGCACCGGTCGACGCCGATGCGGGTGAATCCGGCGACCAGCGCCCGCCCGCCCGCACGGCGACCACCGACAGCCGGCGCGGCGACTCCGCCCCGCGCCCCCGGCACCCGGACGACGGCGCCGCCGCCGGCGCGCCGGATCCCCGGCCCGCGCGACCCGAACCGCCGAAACCCATGCAGCCCGGTGCACCGAAGCCGGTGCAGCCTGGGCCGCCGGAGCCCGGGCCGGTGTCGGCGGACGGGCCGCCACGCCCGCCGGACGCCCGGGTGACCTGCCCGAATCCGGCCTGCGGTGCGCAGAACGACCCGGGCCGGCGGTTCTGCCTGCGCTGCGGTACGTCGTTGGCCGCCGCGCCGGTCGCCACCGAACGCAGACGCACCTGGTGGCAGCGGCTGTGGGACCGGCTGCGGAGGCGCACGCCCCGCCGTCGCCGTAGCCTGCGCGAGGAGGAACGCCGCGTCGGCGCCGCAGCCCGCCGGCTCGTGCTGATCGTGCTGGCCGTCTGCCTCGTCGCGGTGCTGGCCGTCGTCGGGCCGCCGCTGGCCCGGCGGGCGCTGGAGGCGGTACGCGACCGCACCCAGGACCCGACCCCGCTGGTACCCGCCTCGGTGGTCGCCTCGTCGGAGGCCCCCGGCGCCGGTGCCAGCCGGCTGACCGACGGGGCGAGCAACCGGTACTGGGCGCCCGCCGGCAAGGCCACCGACTCGTGGGTGGAGGGTCGGTTCAACGAGCCCGTGCGGCTGCTCACCGTGGTGATCACTCCGGGTGTCAGTCCGCGCCGGCAGGCCTACCTCGCCGCCGGGCGGCCCCGCGAGTTGACCGTGGTCACGGTCAACGCCGCCGGCGAGAAGCAGAGCACCGACATCGAACTGGTCGACGAGCCCGGCGAGCAGCACTTCGACGTGTCCATGCCGGACCTGGTGCGGATCAGGCTGGTTGTCCGCTCGACGTACGGTCCGGGGCTGATCCCGGCCGTGGCGATCGGGGAAGCGGAATTCTTCGGCCGCCGGTGACCGGGGCCGGCGACGGGGCGCCCGCGACCACGGACGGGTCCAGCCCGAGGGAGACGAGCACGTCGGCGTAGCGGCGGCGGGCGTGCGCGGCCGCGGCGGCGTTGCCGGCCCGGTCGTGCGCGGCGATCAACGTCCGCCAGCCGGCGTCGTGGCACGGGTCGATCTCGACGCAGCGCGCCGCCATCGCCACCGCCGGTTCGGTCCCGTCGCCGCCGCGCAGGGCGGCGTCGGCGAGCCGGGCCGCCGCGTCGGCCGCCTGCCGGCGCAGAGTCTCCCGCTCGGCCACCACCCACTCCGCCGGGCCGTCCTCCGGCAGCAACTCCCCGGCGTACGCGGTCACCGCCGCCCGCAGGTCGTCCAGCGCCCGGGGATCGGTGGGCCCGTGCCGGGCGGCCCGTGCCATCGCGCGCCGGAACTCGCTGACGTCGCACCACGTCTCCGGCGGCAACGCCAGCAGGTACGCGTCACCGTCGCGGTGCAGCAGCGTCTCCCGGTCCCCGAGCGGCAGCTGGGTGTCGAGGAACCGCCGCAGGCTGGAGAGGGCGACGTGCAGGGTCCGGGTGGCCGTCGCTGGGTCGGTGTCCGGCCAGAGCGCGTCGAGCAACCGGTCGCGGTGCACCGGGGCGGCCCGCATGGCGAGCATCCGGGCCAGTGCCCGTGCCCGTGGGCGCAGCGGAGCCCAGTTCAGCGGCTCGCCGTGCAGGCAGATCTGGAAGCCGCCGAAGCAGCGTACGGTCAGCGGGGCCGGACGCGGCGCGGTCGCCGACGGCCGGGCCTCGGGAACGAGCCACGCGAACACCACCGTCCTCGGCAGCCCGGCGTGCTCGGCGGCGGCGTGCACGGCCGCCAGCGCGGTGCTGCGGCCGGGCCCGGCGGGCATCCCGGCGGCGAGGGCGAGCACCGGCGCCCCCGGCACTCCGGCGGCTCGCGCGGTGCTCTCCGCCCGCCGGACCTCGACCTCGGCGTCGGGCACCCGGGCGCGCGCCGCGGCCAGCGCGAGCAGGGACTGCGCCCAGGCGGCGAGCACCCCGCCGTCGACCGCGCGGGCCCGGTCGAGCAGCCGGGCCGCCTGCTCCGGTTCCGGGCCGCCGCGCACCGAGCGGGCCAGCGTCGCGCAGCCCGCCGCGAGCAGCGCACCCCACCGGTCCCCCAGCCGGTCGCACTCCTCCACGACCGTGGCGGCCTCCTTCAGGTCGGCCTCCTCCCCGCTGAGCGCCGACACCGCCCGGGCCAGTCGGACCAGCCAGGGCAGTCCCGCGCGGTCGGCGGCCAGGCCGACGGCGGCGACCGCGGTGACCGCCTGCGGGTCGGCGCGGGCCACCGCGACGGCGGCCCGCAGCAGCCGGCCGGCGAGCCCGACCAGGTCGTTGTCGGCCCAGGTCTGCTGTTCCAGCACGCGCAGCGCCTCGCCGACGTGACCGGCCAGCAGCGAGGCGGTCGCCCGGACCAGCACGTCCTCGGCCCCGGTCAGCCGTTCCGCCTCCCCGACCACGATCGCCGGATGGCGGCGGGTGGCGGTCCGCAACCAGCCCGACCAGTGCCCGCGCCAGTGGGCCGCGTCCGGCAGCCAGGCCGCCACGTCCGCCCGCAGCGACCGGCAGCGGGCCGCGCCCGGACCGGCACCGAACAGTTCCTCGGCCCGGCGCAGCAGCGGGACCGCCGACGCCAGTTGCCCCTCGTTGATCCGGTGCTGAGCGTCGGCCAGCACCAGCCAGGGATCCTCGGCGATGAACCAGGACGGCAGCAGGTCGGACCACGGGTCGAGACCGCGCACGGCCACGGCGTTGCCGGCGGCGTCGAGCAGCCGGTGCACCTCGGCCCACTGCTGGGCGCGGGCGAAGCAGCGGGCCGCCTCCAGCGCCGCGCCCTCCTCGGCGAGCAGCCGCCCGGCGCGGGCGTGCCACTCCCGGGCCCCGGACTCTCCCTTCTGCTCCGTCAACACGGCCGTGAGGTGGCCGCGGAGCACCTCGTGGTAGGTGAAGGACCGGCCGCCGTCGTGGGAGACCGTGAATGCCTGGCGCCGTTCCAGCTCCTCCAGCGCGGCCTGCCCGTCGCCGCCGCCCAGCAGCCGGTCGCACCGCTCGGCGGTGACGATCTCGAAGACGGAGGTGAGGACCAGGAAGCGGTGCAGGTCCGGGGCGAGCTCCGCCAGCACCGTACGGGTGAGGTAGTCCCGGGACAGCGCCGAGCGGACCGCCAGCGTGGCCACGGCCCGGCGCCGGTCGGGCAGCGGTTGGCCCTGGGTGGACAGGTGGTAGAGCTTCAGCCCGGCCGCCCATCCGCCGAGCCGTCGGGCCAGCGCCGCCACGTCGTCGGCGGGCAACGGCTCCCGGTAGACGTCCCGCAGCAGCCGCTCCACCTCCCAGGTGCGGAAGCGCAGCTGCTCGGCGTCGATGACGACGCTGTCGGAGAACTCGTGCCGGGTCAGGATCAGCGGCGAGACCCGACGGGTGCCGATCAGGACCGCCAGGCCCTCCCCGGTCAGGCCCAGCGCCCGTTCCAGCAGCACCGACTCCCCCGGCGAGCCCTCGATCAGGTGCAGGTCGTCGACGATCAGCAGCCCGTTGTCGCGGTCGGGCCGCGCCGCGTCGACGCGGTCCAGCACCCGCGCCGGGTCCGCGTCCGCCGGCACGATTCGTAGCCAGTGCACCGGCCCGTCGACCCGATCGGCGTACTGGGCGAGCAGCGTGGTCTTGCCGCACCCGGCGGGCGCCACGACCAGGCCGAGCGATCGGGGTCGGACGTCCAACGAGGTGATCAGCCTCGATCGCACCAGGCCCTGCGACGGACTGCGGGCAGAATCCGTCGACATCACGTGCACCTCCCCCGACGCCGCCATCAGGACACGTTGCCGTGACCGCACCAACGCTCATGGTAGTCACCGGAGGCGCTCCGTAGCGTCCGGTAGTCCGGCCCACACCCATCGGCTGTGAGGCGATCGACACCGATCACCTGACCGGTCCCCGTCGCTTCGAGAACCGTTTCGCGGCCGGCTGCGTCCTAACCTTGCGTGATGGACGAGGACGACGGGGCGCTGCTGCGCCTCGTCGGAGCGGGCGACCGGCGTGCGTTCGACGTGCTCTACGCGCGGCACGCACCATGGCTGGTGCTGCGCCTGCGTCGCCGCTGCCGCGACCGGGAGTTGGCCCAGGAGCTGTTGCAGGAGACGTTCCTGACGGTCTGGCGGGCGGCGGCCGGCTACCGGGGTGACGGCGCGGCGGTGCACTGGCTGTGGGCGGTCGCGCTGCGCCGGCTGATCGACACCCGACGCCGTGCCCTGGCCCGCCCGCAGAGCGCCGGCCCGGTGCCGGAACCGGTCCTGGCCTGGTCGCCGTCGGCGGAGGAAGAGGCGCTGGCCGGGACGTACGACGCGGATCTGGAGCGGGCCCTTCATTCGTTGTCGCCCGAGTTGCGGGCGGTGTTGCAGGCGACGGTGCTGGACGGGTTGACCGTGCGGGAGGCGGCGGTGGTGCTGGGCGTACCGGAGGGCACGGTGAAGACCCGGGCGATGCGGGCCCGCCGCGAACTGCGGGAGGCGTTGTCGTGACTGAGTTTCACCTTGACGCGCGGGTGCTCGCCGCGTACGTCGACGGTGGTCTGGACGACGCGGATGCCTGGTCGGTGGAGGCACATCTCGACCGATGCGCCCGGTGCCGGGCTGGCATCGTCCTCGACGAGCCGGCCGAGCGGCTGGTCGAGGCGGTGGCGGTGGCGCTGGTACGACGCCTGCCGTCGCCGGGACGGGCGCGGCCGGCGTCCGCGTGGCGGCGCCTCCTGGTGCTGCTCAGTGCCGCGCCGGCGGCCCGGGGCGCCTGGTTGATGGCGGTGGCCGTCGCCGGGCTGACCTCCCTGGGAGTGTCGGTCGGTCCGGCGGTGCTGCCACCGTGGCTGCTGCTGCTCGTCGCGCCGGCACTGCCGGTGGTCGGCACCGCCCTGTCGTACGGGCCGCGCACCGATCCGCTGCACGAGCTGGTGGCGGGCACCCCGCACGGTGGGCTGCGGATCGTGCTGTGGCGCACGCTTGCGGTACTCACCGCCACCGCGCCGGTCGCGGTCCTCGCCGGCGCGGTGACGGGACTCGGTCCGCCAGCGGTGTGGCCGCTGATGTGTCTCGCCTTGACCGCGCTGGCGCTGGCGCTCGGCTCGCTGATCGAGCCCGCCACCGCGGCGGGTGTGGTGCTGGGAGGGTGGGCCCTCGTCGTGTTGGCGCCCTTCGGCGCCTGGACGGTCGTCGTGGACAGCGGGCCGGTGTGGCTGGGTGTCACCATGGCGGCCCTCGGAGTGTTGTACGTACGTCGGGAACAGGTGGGGAGACGAGCGGCGTGACGACGGTGAGCATCTCAGGCCTGCGGGTCGGCTACGGCAGGCGGCCGGTCCTTGAGGACCTGAACCTCGAACTGGGTGTGGGAGTGCACGGCCTGCTCGGCCCGAACGGGGCTGGCAAGACCACCCTGATGCGGGTCCTGGCCACGGTGCTGCGACCCGATCGCGGCGACGTCCGGCTGCTCGGGCAGCCGCTGTCGGATCACGCGGGGCTGCGGGTGGCCCGCCGCCGGCTGGGCTATCTGCCGCAGTCCTTCGGGTTCTATCCGCGCTTCACTGTGCGGGAGTTCGTCGAGTATTTCGCCTGGTTGAGGGAGATGCCGTCAGCGGCGATCCCGTTGGCGGTGGACCGGGCGATCGAGCGGGTCGGGCTGCTCGACCGCGCCGACGACCGGATGAAGCACCTGTCCGGGGGGATGCTGCGGCGGGCCGGCATCGCCCAGGCCATCGTGAACGACCCACGGTTGCTGCTGCTGGACGAGCCGACCGCTGGCCTCGATCCGGAACAGCGGGTGGAGTTCCGGGCCCTGCTGCGGGAGTTGGGGCTGGACGCCGTCGTCGTGGTCAGCACCCACCTGGTCGAGGACGTCGTCGCCGCCTGCACCCGGGTCGGTCTGGTCGACAACGGGCGGCTGGTCTTCACCGGCCTGCCTGACGAACTCATCGCCGCAGGTGGTGACGGCGACAGCGGCGACTCCCCGATCGAGCGCGGTTACACCGCGGTACTGCGCGGAGCGCGGGAGGCAGCGCGGTGAACCGGGTGCTGCGGGTGGAGCTGCGCCGGGGCACCGCGCCAGCGGCGGCCCTGGCGATGTTCGGTGCCGGGGTGTGGATGCTGGCCGTGCACGTGGACCACTGGGCTGGCCGGTGGGCCGGCCTGGCAAACTACTTCCGAGTCTCGATGCTGATCCTGTGCGCGCTCATGGTCGCCGCCGGAGCGTGGCAGGCCGGCCGGGAGCGTCGGCGCGACCTCGACGAGTTGATCGGCTCCACCCCCCGTCCCGGCTGGCACCTGTTGCTGGTGGCGTGGCTGGCCGTGGCACTGGCCGGCAGTGTCGGTGTGCTGGTCGCCTTCGCCGGGGCGGCGGTGCTGGTTGCCCCGGTCGCGACGTACGGCGGAGGCGGCTGGTGGTGGACTCTGCTCGTCGGCGTCGTGGCGCTGGGCGCGGCCACCGCGTGCGGCACACTGGTGGGTCGGCTGTCGCCGCTGCGGGTCGCCGCGCCCGTCGCCGGCCTGGCCACGTACCTGGGGCTGGCGATCCTGCTGTACTGGGACACGACAGCAGCCGCCTGGCTCTCCCCCGTCAACCCGGGGTGGGGCGTGCACCGGGTCGTGCCCGACCGGGTCACCGCGGGGCAGGCGGCCTGGCTGCTGGCGCTCACCGCCCTTCTGTTGGCCGCCGCCGCCCGGCGGTGGCGCGTCTCCGCCCTGGCCGGCGCGGTCGCGATCGCCGTCGCGGTGGTGATCGTCACCGGGCCCGGCCCGCACCGCCTGCCGGCCGACCCCGGCGCGGTCGAGCTGGTCTGCACGGACACCGGGCCGCAGGTCTGCGTGTCCAGGATCAACGCCTTCCTCCTCGACGAGGTGGCGCCGGTCGCGCAACCGATCCTGGCGCGGCTCGACGGCATCCCCGGTGCGCCGCGGCGGGCGGTGGACCACGCCGCCGCGCCTGCCCGGACACAAGACACACCCGATGACGGGACCGTCTGGCTCCATCTGGACCAGCAGTCCACCGCCCGGGGTGGCCTGGCCAGCCCTGATGGGCTCCGCGCCGACTTCCGAGCGGTGACCTGGCCGCAGTGCCCCGTCGAGCCGGGTCGCGAGGTGAACCAGCAGGTGTACCTCGTCAGTGGGCTCGCGGCAGCCTGGCTGCTCGACGAGTGGAGACCCACCGACCCGGCGCTTGCGCCGGCACCCGTCGATCCGGCGCTCGAATCGCTGCGCGCGTTGCCGCTGGCAGAACAGCGCGCCTGGTTCGCGGCCTACCTGGATGCTGCGGCCCGCTGCGACGTGCCGGCGCTGCTGCACCTCGGGCGGCCACGGTGAGCGCCCGGCTGCTCAGGCTGCACCTGACCGCGCGGGGCGTACCGAAATTCGCGGTCGGCCTGGCCGTCGTCACGGTGCTGGCCTGGTCCGCCGGAAGCTGGCTGGCCAGCCGCTCCTACTTCAACGGGGCGCTCGCCCGGGTGCCGGTGGTCGCGCTCGCGCCGCTGCTCGCCGCCATCCTCGTCGCCCCCACCCTGGGCGGCGCCGACGATGACCTTGAGCGCAGCACCCCGCTGCGGTGGCGAGCGTGGCGGGCCGGGCATGTCCTGCTCGCCGGGCTGGCCATCGCGGCGGCGCTCAGCCTGGCCGGGCTGCGTGAGCCGCACGCCTTCGGCGCGTACGCGCTGGTCCGCAACACCCTCGGCTGCACCGGCCTGGTCGCCGGCGCGGCGGCGCTGCTCGGCGTACGTCTGGCGTGGCTGCCGGCGTTCGGCTACGTGTGCGCCGTCTACGCCGCCGTTCCCCGCCAGACGGATCCGGCCACCGCTCTCTGGGCCTGGCCGGTCCAACCCTCCACCTCCGCCACGTCCTGGCTGCCGGTGGTCGCGCTGTTCGGACTCGGCGTCGCCGCCTACGCCCGCTTCGGTCCCGGCCCGGCGATGGCGGCCCACCCGTCAGTTTGATCAACCGCCGGCCGGTTGCTGTGCGGCGCCGACGGGCGCGTATGGGAGGTGCCTACGATCGGGGCGTCAAGCAAGTTTCAGCTGCTCGTCACCGAAGTCAGCAATGAGTTTGAGCGTGCCGCCGAGAGCAGAGATGTACCGGTTCAACACCTCCTGAGTGGACACATCGCCGCCTTCGATCTGCGAGACGCGTGAAACCGATACGTCCATTCGGGCAGCTACCTGCTCCTGGGTGAGCCCTCGCCGCTTCCGCATCTCAGCGAGCCGCCAGCCCCGAGCTTCATCGAGCATCTGGCCGACCCCTGCATCGAAAGCCTCGCGCCCCCCAGCGGTCTCCACCGCGCGCTCCAGATGGCCGGATTCTCGCCAGCGCCGAACCTCGCTCATCACTCTTCCTCCCTCTCGCGTTCCTTGAGATATGTCGCGTACAGCTGCTCCGCCTCGGGGATCGCGTCTCGATACCACCGCTTCCACTGGCCCGACTTGTCGCCGGCGACCAGGAGGACTGCCGCTCTCCAAGGATCGAACACGAACAGAATCCGGATCTCGGAATGACCCGTCGAGGGTGGTCGCAACTCCTTCATGTTGGGGATGCGTGAGGGGTTACCGACCTCGCGGCGTCGCCGGTTCGAGAGGTGACGCTAGCGGGTTTCAGGTTCGATCAACCGCTGACGACCATGATCCGGCGGCGGTGCTCGAATCGCCGGGCACGTCGACCCGGATTCCGTCCAGCGTCACCCCGGAGGCCTGTTCGAGGACGACGGGTGCGCGGGAGCGGCGGGGGTCGCCGAATCCGGGCGTAGCCAGCGGTAGCGGCACCAGGGTGCAGTCCGACACGACGACGTCGCGGTATTCGAGCACTCGGATCGACTGGTCGATCTCGCTGCGGCCCCAGCCGGCGATGCGCATCGCGTACAGCGGGCCGTTCCAGGACACCCAGGCGCGCGTCACCCGGATCCGTTCGCCGACGGCGTTGTCGTCGGCGGCGTGGAAGCGGTCGGTGTTGTCGCCGGGCAGCAGCCGGAAACCGATCTCGACGGCCGACAGCCGGGCCCGGTCCACGACCACGTCGTGCACGGAGCTGAGGTAGAAGCCCTCGAAGGCGTCGGTCACGTGCAGGTCGGTGATGCTGAGGTGGTGCGGGTGGTAGGAGGGTCCGACGATCGAGTCGACGCGCTCGCCGACCGCACCCCAGTGCACGGCGACCCCGGTGCAGCCGCCGACGATCGAGACCTCGGCGATGGTGAGGTCGCGTACCGCCCCCATGACGGCGATGCAGTTGGCGGTACGCGTGTCGGGGCGTTCGACCTGGACGCGTCGGATCCGGATCCCCTCGATCCACTCCGCCTGCGTCGGGTAGAGGTATCGCCCGACGGTGATCGCGGTGCCCCGGTCGCCGCCGTGCTCGCCCGGCCCGAAGGGCGGCGGGCGGAAGCCGATGCCCTGGATCGTCACCCGCGAGCCCAGCACGTGCAGGAGGGGCGCCCCGTCCGATGCGGACGAGGTGAGCCAGGTGGTCACCGGCCCGTCGCCGTGCTCGGCGCCGGCCAGGGTCCAGCCGGGTCCGACGGCGATCCCGCGATCCAACGCGAAGGTGCCCGCGGGCAGCCGCAGCGTGCCGCCCGACTGTGCCGCCAGGAGTCGCTCGATCGCCTCCCGGTTGGCCACCGCGTCGTCGGTGAGCGGCAGGTCGTGGGTTCCGGTCACCACTGCACCTCGACGACCTGGCAGGCGAGGTCGGAGACGCGTCGGCGCGACTCGTCGGGCTCGGCTAGGCCGATCAGCACCGGTCCGGGGGCCCTCCGCTCGACCGTCACGTCGAGGGCGTCCGCCGCCGGCGCGGTCGCGCTGACCCGGCAGTCGGCGCCGTCGAGCAGGCTCGCGGCCCGTACGACCAGGTGGTCGGCGTGCGGCGACCGGGTGAACGGTGACGCCTCGAACAGGGCGTACCCCGCCCCGCGCCGCGCCACCCGGAGGGCCTTCAGCACGGTCTGGCCCCGCTTGCGGCGCAGGAAGTCGCGGCTGGGGTGCCGGAACGCGGGCGGTGGCGTCGACGCGGCGGTGATCCGGAGCCGACACCGTACCTCGGCGTCGTCGGCGTTGACCACGACGAACCGGGACCGGGGCTGACCCTCGCCGCGACCCCGTGCCCCGACCAGCCCGCCGGCGCTGACCAGGCCGGCGAGCTGCGCGGCGGTGCCGGGGAGCCGACGCGAACCGGTCGGCCGGTCGGCGTCCTCGGCCGGGCTGATTTCCACCTGGTTGATGCGCACGCCGACGGCCGACAGCGGGCTGAGCGACGAGGCCGACCACGGCGGCAACGCGGCGTCCGCGAGCTCGACGACCAGCAGACCGTCCGCGCCCACCTCGTCGGCGCCCAGGTCGAACTCCACCCACGCGTGGGCTTCCACCATCCGCACCCGCCCCCGGTGGCGATGGATCAGGACGGCGGCCCGTGCCGTGGCCTGGGCCCGGACCAGGATCAGGCGGGGCAGTTCGCGTACGCCCCGGGCCGGTGACGCGGCACGCGACCAGGCCGCCTGCGAGGCGCTGTCGACGTGCAGGTTGACCCGGACGCGGACGGCCCGGCCGTCGGTGCGTACCTTCAGCACGACCGCCCCGGACTCGGCCTGGACCCGCCCCACGATGGCCACGCCGCGGGAGAACCGGTCGGCGACCAGGACCTCGGGGTCGCCGCCGGAGGTGAACACCGCCGGCAGATCCCGGGCCGGAACCGGATCGTCGAATTCCGTGGCGAACCAGGTGCCGATCGCCACTACCGGTCACCCCCGGGCACCGGAAGGTCCATCCGGGTCAGCACCGGCTCGCGCCGGGTCCACATCCGTTCGACGGCCTCGAACAGCGGATCGGCGTCGCTCTCGATGTGTCGGAACGCGGTCCGCACCGCGCGGAGCAGGTAGTCGGCCGGCCAGACCTCCCAGTGCGGCACCTGCGGGGTGAACAGGTCGGTGGCGCTGCGGTAGAACCACAGCCACAGCCGGGCCCGCTCGACCTGCTCGGCCGAGATGATCTCCTCGCCGTTGCGTAGGGCGCCGATCGCCGAGTCGAGCGCCTTCCAGTAGGCCTCCGGGTCCTCGACGACGGTGGACAGCCCGCAGTCGCTCCACTCGGACCAGCCGGCCTGGATCACCGGGATGCCGTACGCGGGCAGCTCGTTGCTCACGCTGCCGCGTACGGTCACCCCGAGGTCGACCACGCTCCACAGGCCGTTCTTGCTGAGGTCCCTGCTCGGCTGGAACACCATGTGCCGGTGCCGCTCGTAGCGGCGGGCGACCGATTCGAAGAAGCCGGTGCTGTCGTAACGGAACTGGCTCGGGTGGTCCTGGAACAACCACTGCGCCTCGGGGCAGGTGCTCGCGAAGCGCGCGGTCTGCTCGAACCAGTCGGCCAGGGTGGGGAAGGACTGGTGGTTGGTGCCGGGCGCGTCGGAGACGGCGTGGTTGAAGACCGCCACGATCGGTCGCGCCGGGTCGAACCCGAGACGGGCCGCGAAGTGCGTACGCAGCCGGGCCCGCTCCGCGCTGCTGGTGATGTCGACGGAGGCGCTGGCGCCGCCGCGCCACCAGCTCGGCCGGCCCAGGTTCACCTTGGATCGCCAGGCCACCAGTTCCGCGTTGCGTCGCACCTCGGCTCGCCGCGACCAGACCCGCCGCTCGAAGAAGTCGCCGAGTTGGCGGGTGAGTTCGCCGCGGAAGGTGAACTCTCCGGTGTCGGTTTCGGGATAGAGGGCGTACGCCTTCAGGCATCCCGTCTGCTGGGTGTGCACGACGGGTACGCCGGCTCGCCGGGCGGAGTCCACCGCCAGACCCCAGTGGTCGTAGTCGACGTGGCTGGTCACCAGGGCCACTGCGGGACCGCCGCCGAGCAGCGCGTCGTAGTACGACGAGATGGCCCGGGCCAGCGCCTGCCGCCGCTGGTATCGCGGGTCGGCGGTGGGGTCCTCGGGTGCGCGGGGCCGCTTGGTCACCCGGCAGTAGGTGGCGCTGACGAACTCGGCCAGGGTCTCGTCGCTGATCGCCGCGCCCGGGGTCAACCGCCGCCCGGACAGCTCCACCGGCACCGGGCCGGCCGCGCCCTCCACCAGGCGATAGAGGTCGATGACCTCGCTGGCGCCGTACGCCGCTGCCAGCCGCTCGACCAGCGTCACGTCGAACCCGGTCCAGAGCGCCTCGTGCCACATCTGCTCCACGCCGGTCACGACCACCAGTTGGGCGGGCACGATCCGGCGGATCGCGTTGGCCACCGCCAGGTTGCGCATGGCCACCCTGATGTCCTGGTGGAACACCTCGACGACCAGGTATCGCGGGGACGGTGTGGACCCCAGGTTCTTGCGCCAGTACACCGAAGCGGAGTCGAGGAACGCCTCGAGCTCCTTCTTGTCAGCTTCGAGCCACACCCGCAGGACCGTCCTTGTCGTGAGATGAGCCAGCGTCGGGACGATACGGCGGGGTTTCGCATCGCAGTCGAACTGTCGGTAGCCGGCCGATGAACAGCCCGCCACCCTTGTCCGCCCACCCTTGTCCGGCGGCCGTTGCCGCAGCGGCCCCGGGCGGACCGTCCGCAGGTCTGGAAAACCAAGCCGGCTTCATCTACTGTCATCGATGTTACTGTTAGGTAGTCGTCACTGCGGGCAACCGCCCGACCGGAAGGGAGCCCGACGCCCACATTTGGCCGGCATGGTCGAGGTACCGGTGAGGCGATGACAGACGATCGGACCACCCGCACGGACGCGACCGGGCCCGGCAGCGCGCAGCCGGGCTCGGAAGCCGTGCTCGTGCCGCCGGGCGGCGGGGTGCCGACGCCACCGCAGCGGGTTCGCTGGGCCGGCGCGGTGGCGGCGCTACGCTGCCGGGAGTTCCGGGCCTTCTGGGTGGGAGCGGTCTGCGCCAGCACGGCCACCTGGATGCTCAACCTGACCGTGCCGCTGCTGCTCTACCAGGCGACCGGGCGGGCGGTGTGGGCCGGGCTCGGCGCCTTCGCGCAGTTCATACCGGCGATGCTCGGCTCCCCGGTCGGCGGGCTGCTGGCCGACCGCTACCCACGCCGGACCGTGCTGGCCACCACGCAGCTGATCGCGCTGCTGGTCGCCCTGCTGCTGGCGCTGCTCAGCCGGGCCGAGACGCCGCCCCCGGCGACGCTGCTGGCCCTGGTCGCCCTGGCCGGCGCGGCGAACGGGGTGCAGACCCCCGCCTGGCAGAGCCTCATCCCCCAACTGGTGCCCGCCCGGCACCTGCTCAACGCGATCGCGCTCAACTCGATGCAGGCCAACCTGGCCCGTGCGCTGGGGCCGGTGCTGGCCACGGCGGTGCTGGTGCGCGCCGGCAGCACCGCGGCCTTCCTGGCGGCCGCCGGGGCCAACGTCCTGATGCTGCTCGCCCTCGCGACGGTCCGGCCCCGCCCGGCCCGTGGTCCGGCGTCCCGCCAGTCGGCGCTCGCCCGGCTGGGCGGCGGTGTGCGGTACACCCGCCGGGTGCCCGGGCTGCTGATCGCGGTGCTGCTCGCCGGGTGCGTCTCCTTCGTCGGTACGCCGATCGTGCAACTCGCGGCGGTCTTCGCCACCGACGTCTACCACGCCGGGACCGCCGGCGCCGGCCTGCTCGCCTCCGGACTGGGCACCGGCGCCGTACTGGGCGGGGTCCTGCTCAGCGTCTACGGCACCGACCGTCGGCGCTCGGAGGTGACCGCGATGGCCCTGACCGCGCACGGTCTCGCGACGATCGCCCTGGCCGCGGCCCCGGCACTCTGGGCCGGGTTCGCGGCGGTGCTCCTGGTCGGGGTGAACTACCTCGCGGTGCTCTCCACCGCCCACGTGACCGTGCAGGTGCTCTCCCCCGACTCGTTGCGGGGCCGGGTCTCGTCGCTGTACTGGATGGCATTCGCCGGCGGTTACCCGGCCGGCGCCCTGCTGCAGAGCTGGCTGGCGGACCTGATCGGCGTGCGGTGGGCGGTGGCGCTGACCGGGGTCGGGTTGAGCCTGCTGGTGGCGTCACTGCGGCGGCGCCGGCTGCTCGACACCCTCGACGGCCCGCCCTCTAAGGAAGGGCCCCCTGTTAACGCCTCAGGTAGTAAAAGGGCCCCTTCTTAACATCGCGCCGCCGCGCCGTCGGGAGGACCAGCGACACATTCTGCGGAGTGAAGAGCGCCGCACCGGCTTCTCCGTCGCCTGATCTTGCTGGTAGCTTTTGCCAAGATTTTGCAAGAGCCAGAGCAGTGCAGATTGGGGTACGGTGACCGCCATCGCCCTGTGCAAGGGTGGACCGGACCTGCTCGGCGTCGCGGCGCAGCGACGCCGGACGGGGTTCTGGCTGCTCGCGCTGACCGTCGGACTGATCGTGACCGGAGTCGTCGCGGTCGGGTCCGGGGCGGTCGGGATTCCCCCGCTGACAGTGGCCCGGATCATCGGGCACCACCTCGTCGGGGTGCCCGGCGACGTGACCTGGACGCCGCCGCAGGAGGCCATCGTCTGGCAGGTACGGCTGCCCCGGGTGCTGCTCGGCATGCTGGTCGGCGCCGGGCTGGCCGTCTGCGGGGTGGCGTTGCAGGCCATGGTGCGCAACGTGCTGGCCGATCCGTACCTGCTCGGCATCAACTCCGGCGCCTCCAGCGGCGCGGCCGCGGCGATCCTCTTCGGCGCCGGTGCCGGTTTCGGCCAGTACGCCCTCTCCACCAGCGCGTTTCTCGGGGCGCTCGCGGCGTCGCTGCTGGTCTTCCTGATCGCGCGCAGCGGCGGCCGGGTGACCTCGATCCGGTTGCTGCTCTCCGGCGTCGCCGTCGGCTACGCGCTGTACGCCACCACCAGCTTCCTGATCTTCGCCTCGGGATCCGCCGAGGGCGCCCGGTCGGTGATGTTCTGGCTCCTCGGCTCGCTGGGCCTGGCCCGCTGGGACGCCCTGCTGGCGGTGGCCGCCATCGTGCTGATCGGCATGATCGGCTACCTGACCGTCGTCGGGCGGCGGCTCGACGTCCTGGCCATCGGTGACGAGACCGCACAGACCCTGGGCGTCTCGCCGGACCGGTTCCGGCTGCGCCTGCTCGTGCTGGTCTCGCTCAGCGTCGGCGTGCTGGTCTCCGCCGCCGGCAGCATCGGGTTCGTCGGCCTCGTCGTCCCCCACCTGGCCCGACGCGTCGTCGGGGCTGCGCACGTCCGGGTGGTGCCGGTGGCCGCTCTGCTCGGGGCCATCCTCCTGATCTGGGCCGACGTGCTCGCCCGGGTGCTGCTGGCCCCGCAGGAGATCCCGATCGGCATCATCACCTCCCTGCTCGGCGCACCCTTCCTGCTGATCCTGATCCGTCGTCTGCACGCCACCGGCGCGTGAGCGCCCGCCCGAGGAGGCACCGATGAAAGCAACCCGTCTCGCCGCCGCCACCGGCGCCGCCCTGCTGGTGCTGGCGGGGTGCGGCGGCGGCACCGACGGGCCGACCGCGTCCGGTCCGGGCTTCCCGGTCACCGTCACCAACTGCGGGGTGGATGTGACCTTCGACGCCGCGCCACAGCGGGTCGTCCTGCTCAAGAGCGCGGCCGTGCCGTACCTGCACGCGCTCGGCGTCATGGATCGGGTCACCGCCCGCGCCGGGCAGTACCCGAGGGAGTACTACGACGCCGCGGCCCTCGCCGAGCTGGACCGGATCCCGTTGCTGACCGACCGGACCGACACCAGCGGCCACCTACAGATCTCCAAGGAGGTGGTGATCAGCCAACAGCCCGACCTGGTGCTCGGCGAGGTCGACAACCTCTCCCGCGACACCCTCTCCGCGGTGGACATCCCGCTGTTGGAGGAGCCGGCGATGTGCCCCGACAGCACCGCCGTGCCGACCTTCGACGACATCTACCGGCAGCTGGAGACCTACGGCCGGGTGTTCGGCCGCGAGGCCGAGGCCAGCACGGCCGTCACCGCGCTGCGCGAACGCATGGCCACGGTTCAGGCCGAGGTCGGTACGCCGTCCGGACGCAGCGCGGCGGTGCTGTACCCGACGATCGGCGGCGGCGTCACGTACGCCTACGGCACCGGCAGCATGGCCCACCCGCAGTTGACGGCGGCCGGTCTCCGCAACGTCTTCGGCGACGTCAAGCAGCGTGTCTTCGAGGTCACCGTGGAGGAACTGCTCGGCCGCGATCCCGACGTGCTGATCCTGCTCCACAGCGACGGCGACCCGAAGGCCGTCGAGAAGGCGCTCACCGGGCTGCCCGGCGCCGGGAACCTCACCGCCGTCCGCGAGGGCCGGATCATGACCCAGCTGTTCAACTTCACCGAGCCGCCGACGCCGCTGTCCATCGACGGCCTGGAGCGGATCGTGCGGCACTTCGGGGACGGCACGTGATCCGGGCGAGCGAGGTCTCCTGGCGCTACGGCGCGAACCCCGTGATCGACGGGGTCAGCGTGACCGCGCGGCCGGGCCGGGTCCTCGGGCTGATCGGCCCGAACGGCAGCGGCAAGACCACCCTGCTGCGGCTGCTCTACGGCGCCCTGCGCAGCCCCACCGGACAGGTCACCGTCGACGGTGACGAGCTGTCCGCCCTGCCGTCGCGGGAGGCCGCCCGCCGGTTGGCCGTGGTGGTGCAGGAGGCCGGCGGCGAGACCGCCCTCACCGTGGCCGAGCTGGTGCTGCTGGGCCGGGGACCGCACCTGTCGACGTTCCAGCGCACCAGCCGCGCCGATCACGAGATCGCCGCCCGCTGCCTGGCCCGGGTCGGGGCCGCCCATCTCGGCGGGCGGGCCTTCGCCCAGCTCTCCGGAGGTGAGCGCCAGCGGGTGCTGATCGCCCGGGCGTTGGCCCAGCAGGCCACCCACCTGCTGCTCGACGAACCCACCAACCACCTGGACATCCGCTACCAGCACGAGGTACTGCACCTGGTGCGTACCCTCGGCACCTGCTCCGTCGTCGTGCTGCACGACCTCAACCTCGCCGCCCGCTACTGCGACGACCTGGTGCTGCTCGGCTCGGGCGGCGTGGCCGCCGCCGGCACCACCGACGAGGTGCTCGACGCCACCGTCCTGGAACCCGTCTACGGCATCGGCATCCAGCGCCTGGACCTCGACGACGGCATCCATCTGCTGTTCCACCCGATCGACCACACCGCCAAACAGAGGAGTGCCGCATGAGCGTGCAGGAGAAAATCAACGACTACTGGACCGGCCGCGCGCCGGACTACGACGCGTACCAGCAACGTCCCGACCGGCTCGCCGCGGACCAGGAGGCCTGGTCGCGGATCTGGGCCGAGGCCCTGCCGGCGGCGCCGCTGGACGTGCTCGACGTCGGCACCGGCAGCGGGCAGGTCGCCATGGTCCTCGCCGGCCTCGGGCACCGCGTCACCGGCATCGACCTCTCCGAGGGGATGCTCGACCAGGCCCGCCGGCACGCCGCCGCCGTCGCCAACGGCCCGGTCATCCAGTACGGCGACGCGGTGGCACCGGACTTCCCGGCCGCGAGCTTCGACGCGGTGACCAGCCGCTACCTGATGTGGACGCTGCGCGAGCCGCAGGAGGCCGTGGCGAACTGGGCGCGCCTGCTCCGGCCCGGCGGCACCATCGCCGTGGTCGACAGCACCTGGTTCCCCGACGGTCTCGACAACGCCTCGGAGAACTTCACCGAGCACTACGATCCGCAGGTCCAGGCCGTCCTGCCGCTGGCCGCCGCCAGCTCCATCGACCAGACCGTCGCGGTCCTGCAGCAGGCGGGGCTGTCGAAGGTCAACGTGACGCCGCTGACCTCGATCTACGAGTTGGACCAGCGGTACGGCGTCGCACCGAACCACGAACACCAGATGCAGTACCTGGTCACCGGCACGGTCTGAGCCGGCCCCGGGGACGGCGGATGCCGACGGCTTGACCTCAACCACGGTTGAGGTCGGAGACTCGATCTCGTTGGCGACGAGAGGAGTCGGTGATGAAGGCAGCGGCATTCGCTGAACCTGGCGGCCCGGACGTGTTACGCCTGATGGAGGTCGACACGCCACAGGCCGGCACGGGGCAGGTGCGCGTGCGGGTCAGGGCGGCGGGCGTGCAGCCCTTCGACTGCGCGGTGCGGGCCGGCTGGACGCCGCCCGGCGCGCCGCCGGGATTCCCGAGGATCCCGGGCAACGAGTTCGCCGGCGTGGTCGACCAGATCGGCGAGGGTGTCACCGGCGTCGCCGTCGGCACCGAGGTGCTCGGCTTCGACCTGCTCAACGCGTACGCCGAACATGTCGTCGTACCCGCCGGGCACGTCACCGCCAAACCAGCCGGCATGCCCTGGGAGGTGGCCGGTGGGTTCAGCGCCGGGGCGCAGACGGCGCACATCGCGCTGCGGGAGCTGAACGTCGGCAAGGGCGACACCGTCCTCATCCACGGGGCCGCCGGCGCGGTCGGCACCGTCGCGGTTCAGCTGGCGGTCCAGTGGGGCGCCACCGTCATCGGCACCGCCCGCGAAGTGAACCACGACTACCTGCGTTCGCTCGGCGCGACCCCGGTCGCCTACGGCGACGGCCTGCTGGAGCGCGTACGGGCAGCCGCGCCGGACGGTGTGGACGTCGCCCTGGACGGCGCTGGCGGTGACGCGCTGGCCGTCTCGCTGGCCCTGGTGGCCGACCGAAGCCGGATCCTCACCCTGGTCGAGCACGGCAGGTCGCAGGAACTCGGCATCCGGGTCACCCCCGCCTCACGTTCGGCGGCTCGGCTCGCCGAACTGGCCGAACTGTACGCGCACGGAAAACTGCGCATCCACGTACGCGAGACCTTTCCGCTGGCTCGGGCGGCCGACGCCCATCGTGTGGTGGAGACCGGGCACGGTCGCGGCAAGGTCGTCCTCACCGTCGAGTGAATGCCACCGCACCGCATCCGGAGGGGATAAGCATGAGCGCATTCGGCGTCGGCGTGATCCTGCCGTCGGTCGCGGTTCAGCAGCGACAGGGCCTGGATCTGCCGACCGCCGCACGGCACGCCGAGGAGCTGGGCCTGGACAGCGTCTGGCACGGCGACCACCTGGCCGTCGGCATGCCCACACTGGACTGCGCCGTCGCACTGGCCGCCGCAGCCGCCGCCACCCGGCGGATCCGGGTCGGCGCCAGCGTGTTCGTTCCGGCGATCCGTCCGGTCGCCTGGGCCGCCAAGCAGATCGCCAGCCTCCAGCACGTATCGGGGGGGAGGCTGGTGGTCGGCATCGGCTCGGGCGGCGGGCCGGGCCAGTGGGCCGCCGCCGGCGTGCCGTACGCGGAACGTGGGCGCCGCACCGACACCGCGCTGGAGCTGCTGCCGGGTTTGTTGGCCGGCGAGCCGGTCCGGCTGCGCGACGAGCCGGGCCAACCCGTCGTGGACCTCGCTCTGTCCGTGCCGTCGCCACCGTTCTGGGTCGGCAACGCCTCCCCGGTCGCGATCCGCCGCGCGGCCCGCCACGGCGACGGCTGGTTCCCGTCGCTCGTACCCGAGGACGAGATCGCGGACGCGCTGCCCCGGCTCACCGAACTCGCCGCCGCCCACGGACGGCCCACCCCGACCGTCGCGGTGGGCGCCACCGGGGTCCTCGGCTCCGGCGGCGACCTTCCCACCCGCGAGGAGATCGCCGCAGGCTTGACCAGGTCGTACGGCATGCCGGCGGAGCGGGCCGCCACGATCCCGATCACCGGGACACCTCGGGACGCGGCACGGCGACTGGCCGCCTACCGCCGCGCCGGGGCAGCCCACCTGGTCATCGGCTTCTCCGGCGGCGACTGGCGTCGACAGTGCGAACTCCTCGCCGAGGCTCGCACCCTGCTCGACTGACGCCGATCAGACCAGCCCGAGGCTGAGCGCCAGCTCGCCGATCGCCGCCGGAGCCTTCGGATCACGGGCGACCTGGGCGAGGACGTCCCGGCCCGCCGGCCGGCGCCGCACCTCGTACGGGGCGACCATCTCCGCGTCGAGCAGCACCCGGGCCGCGTTGGCCGGGTCATCGGCCTGGAGGTACGCACGGGCGGCGTTGACCAGGTGCGCCGCCCGATGCTCCACCGGCAGCGACCGCCACCCCTCCCGCCGGACCGCCAGCCGGTGCCGCGCAACCGCCTCCCGTCCGTCGCCCAACTCCACGGCAACGGCACACCGGGCCAACTCGACCGCTGTCGGCCCGAACGCGGTCCGGTGATGGTCGAGCCCGTCACCGACCCGCACCGCCATCTCGGCGGCCTCGTCCAACAGCTCACCGGTCGCCCGCTCGTCACCGGAGCGGGCCGCGACCAGGCCGGCCTGCACCAGCAGCGCCCCACACAGCGACAGCTCCTCGGCAGAGCCGGTGGCAAGCTCGGGCGGAGCGACCCGGTACGCGGCAGCCAGCAGCACCGACCGCGTCCACGCGAAGGCGCGCAGCACCTGCCCGAGCTGCACCGCCGCCGCAGCCACCAGCACGGGATCACCCTTCGCCGCAGCCACCGCCCGGTCCGCCGCCAGCCAGGCAAGATCCGTCTCGTCCAGCTTCACCAGCAGCGCGGCCGTCACCCGGTACGCCTCCACCACCGCCACCCGACCCGCCACCGGATCCCGGGCGCCGGCCCGGTCGACGTCGCTGAGCAGCCGGGGCAGCAACTCCACCACCTGCGGATACCGCGCATGTTGGTACGCCGTCCAGACGTACCCCACCTGCCGCACGAGCCAATCGACCGACACCTTCGGCGTCGGCCGGTCACGCACCACCGCGTACGCCGACAGCGCCCCACGGACTCGTGCGATGTCCGCGCTGCGTGCGACCGCGTCAGCGGGCCGAGCATCGCGGCCGAGCAGCGTCGCGGCATCGACCCGTAGCACGGCGGCGATGTCCCGGATGGTCGACATTTCTCCAGCGAGCGCACCCCACGCTCCACCTTGTCGACCCAGCGCTTCGACTTGCCCAGCCGATCCGCCAACGACTGCTGCGACAGTTTCCGCCGCACCCGCAGGTAGGCGACCCGCCGACCGATCGGCACCCCGTCACCGCTCATCCGACACCGTCCAGCGGCCACGGTTCACCGGCACCCGAAACCGCGCCCGGCACGGCAGGTCCGCACCACACCGGCAGCTCCGCCGCCGCTTTCGCCACGACCAGACCGGCCGATGCCGGCAAGCGAGGACGAGCGCCACCGCCGCGACCAGATCGCCGTACGAGATGGGCCGCCGACTGCCCTCGGCTGCCGGCACCCGGTCACCCTTCACGACGCCGCCGCCGATCCGGCACCGCCCGGGTCGTGTCGTCGAGGGGCGTACGCTCCGCCTCGGCCTGTTTCAGAATGCGCTGCTTGGCGGCTTCGTGCTCGGCGGCTTGGACGGCAGGCCCGGTCTTCGCCGCGTCGGCGTCGCGGTCGCGCTTGCTCAACGCGTCCGCCCATCCTCGCCCGGCCAGCAGGGGTGATGCGCCAGCCGGGATCTGGCAAGCGCCAGCTCATGGATCAGGGTGAGCTGCGCGGGTACGGGCTGGCGGCCGTTCTGGCACCGCATCGGTCGGGACATCCAGCGAACGAGCATCATCAGTGTCGCCTCCTTGATGTGAGGCGGCGGCGATGCTCAGGGGACCGACAAGGGAAGGCACCGCCGCCACACTTGCATCGTCGGCGACAATTGGTGCCCGTTTCGTAACAGGCTGTTACGTTGCTGTGGGGTCGGGGTCGAGCGGGTCGATGCCGAGCCGTGTCGCCAGGTCACGCAACTCTGCGGAGCCACGGCGGCGCGCATCCCGCACCATCTGACCGGTGATCTCCTTGACCGTTGCCCGGGACCGCAGTTCCTGTGCGGAGACATCGTCGGCGGCCAGGAACTGCCGCACCGCCTTCTCGTGGTTGCCGGCCAGGAAGTGGCCCCGACCAACATCGATGTGCAGTCGAGTCCGACGCTGTGCGTTACGCAAAGCGGTCCGGTCGACCTTTCGGGCATACTCCGGCGCTCGCTCCGGCTCACCATTTTCCAGCGCGATCGCCACCCGCCACGTCGCTACGTTCGCCGGCCCGAACTCCATCCGCCACCGATCCGCGCCGCCCGCCCGGCGCAGAGCGCCCTCGGCCTCGGCGTAGTGAGCGGCAGCGTCGTCACCACGGCCCAGCGAGGCGGCGGAGATCGCCGCGTGGAGATGCAACATCCCATACCAGGACGCCAAGCCCTCGGTGGCTGTGTCGCCGACCCGCTCGGCAGCAATCGCCGCCAGGGTCAGGGATCGGCGCTGTGATCCGCCGGTCAGGGCGACCTGCGCGGTGGCGAAATCGGCCGCCGCGATCTCATCGGGTTCACCGAGCAGCGCGGCGGCGTGTTGGGCTCGCTCGGCGAGACGCATCGACAGGTCCACGTGACCGAGACTCTTCATGCCGGTCGCGCCCGCAAACGCCGCCTTCACGAACAGCGCCAAGCCCTGCCGCTCGGTGCGAGGCTCAGCAGCGAGGTACCGGGTGGCCGCGATCAGGTCAGGGAGCAGAGCAGCGTAGGCCACGTAATCGCACGCCATCCGCGTCCGCATCACCTCTTCAGCACTGCGGACGACATCGGCAACGTTCGGCGGCGGACCGTCCGGGTCCTCGTCAAGCGCCCGCCGGATCCCGGGTGCAGCACTGTAGATCGCCAGCTCGGAGGCATCCCGAGGCTGGGCCGGTTGAGCGGTGAGATCCTCGACCCGGACGCCCAGCGCGGTGGCCAGGGCGATGATGAGGCTCCGCTTCGTGACGGCCCGTTTGCCGCCCTCGATCATCGTGATGTAAGCAGCGGAGACGCCAACACGGTCGGCAAGTTGCTGCTGGGTCATGCCTGCGGTGGCCCGCCACCGGGCGATACGCAGTCCGATGTAGTCAGCCACGACGCTCTGCCGGGCGCCGTAGGTGATCACAAAAAGCCGTCAGCACTGCAGCCTCCCAGGGAGGAATCTGAGCCCAGCCCGCCGGCCCCGACCGACGGTCCAGCACTTCGGACGGTACACCGACCTGCACCCAACATGGTGACGCTGAGCATCCGAATAGTCCACGGATTGTGGCCATCCCGGCCGTGCTCGCTCCCCGCCCTGACTCGGTCTGGCCTCTCCCCTCGTAAGCCCACGATCGTTGGCGGCTGAGCTGCACGCCACGCCGACAGAAGTGCAGCTGAAGTGCCAACGATCGCAGACGGAGCCTGCTGGGCCCGCCGTCAACGCTGGGACTGAAGAGCCACTGCTACCGATATTTGTCGCTATATGGGCCGCTGCTGATTAAGGAGTAATCTGCCATCCCCCCGTACTGCCACTCACCGCACCGTCGAGTCTGCCGCAGCGGAGGCTTCGAGCGCTGCGACGACCGCCTCGAATTCGGCCAGGGCTGCGGTGAGGTCTTCGACGATCTCTCGGGCGATGACCTCGGGAGCCGGGAGGTTCTCCATGTCCTCCAAGGATTCGTCGCGCAGCCAAGTGATGTCGAGGTTGACCTTGTCGCGGGCGAGCAATTCGTCGTACGTGAACGATTTGAACCGCTCGGTTTCGACGCGCTCGGATCGGGGCTTGCCTGGCAGGTAGCTAAAGACGAAGTCTTCGAGGTGGTGGCGGCGAAGCGGGTTCTGCTTGAGGGTGAAGTGCTGGTTGGTCCGCAGGTCGTAGATCCACAGCCGGTCGGTCCACGGCTGCTCGGCGGCGGGCTTCTTGTCGAAGAAGAGCACGTTGGCCTTGACGCCCTGGGCGTAGAAGATGCCGGTCGGCAGGCGCAGCATGGTGTGCGCGGCGAGCCGGGCGGTGCCGTCAACCAGTTCGACGCCGTGCACGAAGGTGTCACGCAGATGTGCGCGCTCGGTCGGGGTCGGACCCGACCTGGCGGCCGGTCCCCGCCCAGCTCATCTCGTTGACCATGAGGTTGGCGGCAGTTGAGGAGATCGACTTCGCCGCTAACCTCATGATCAACGGGGTGAGTGGTGAGGGTGAGGGGTGGTGTGGGGGCGGCCTTTCAGCTCGTGGAAGCCTGGGGTCGCGGCGACGAGGAGGGTGCCGTCCCAGAGGCGGCCGGCAGCCTCGCCGCGTGGGATGCGGGAGATGACCGGGCCGAAGAAGGCCACCCGCCGGCCGGTGTCGTCCTCGGCGGCGATGATCGGGGTGCCGACGTGGTCGCCGACCAGCGCGATTCCCTCGGCGTGCGAGGCGCGCACCGCGCCGTCGAACACCGTCGTGTCGGCCGCGTCCGCGAGGTCCCTCGGCAGGTCCGCGTCCGCCAGCGCGTCACCGAGGTCGCACCACTGGCCTCCTTCATGGACCCGCTTGCCGTACGCGGTGAAGAAGCGCGCCAGCCCGTCCTGACCGTGCCGCTGTCGCACCGCCGCGCAGACCCGCACCGGGCGCCACAGCCAACCCTCGGTGTCGCCCTCCGGATCGACCTCCCGGCCCTCGTTGAGCACGGACAGGCTCATCACATGCCAGCGAAGGGCGAGCGGTCGGACCGTGGCGGCCTCGACCAGCCACCGCAAGGTGACCCAGGTGTACGGGCAACTCGGGTCGAACCAGAAGTCCACGTTCCGCGCCATCGGCCTCCTCCTGACGACAGGAGAAGTTACCCGCTTCAGGCGCCGATCAGCACCGCAGAGAGACCAGCAATAGGCGAGGCCGGGGTCCAGGGCTGGTGATGCTGTGCCTCGGGTGGTGGGCGGCGCGGGATACGGCATGTCGGGGTGTTCGGGCCGATCGGGCGGGCGCGAGATGCGGCATGCCGCGGTATCCCGTCCGGTGAGCGGCGCGGCTTGCGGCATGTCGGGGCATCCGGCCCTGCTGAGGCCACGAGTTGCGGCATCTCGTGCGCAGACCACGAGTTGCGGCATCTCGTGCGAAGGCCACGAGTTGCGGCATGTTGCGCGAAGGCCACGAGTTGCGGCACGTTGCGCGACGAGGCCGGATACAAGCGCCTCAGGCTGATCGGCTGGCGCTGCAACCGGCCAGGACGTCACCAACGCCTATTGCCGGGCTCACTCACTCGCCGAGGAGCGAAGCCGGCGGGTCAGCCCTGCGTACGGTCGTCGATCTCGGTGCCCGACTCGCCAGGGCGCGCGCCGATCGCCTCCTCGGCGGCCCGCCCGCCGGTGCTCTGGTCACCCAGGTTGAGGTCGCTGCGGGGCAGGCCGGACAGCCCGGCGGGATCCCGGGTCGGCCGGTCGGTGTCCTCGCGGGCCGAGGTCTGGGCGGCCGGCCCGCCGGCCGACTCGCGGCGTCCGACCCCTCGGGCGTGGTAGCCGCCTGGACCGCCCGGGTCGGTTTCGATGGGGCGGCCGTCCGGTTCCGCCAGCCCGGCCCGGCGCAGCATGTCGACCAGTTCGTCGTGCGGCATGTTTTCGGTGTCCGCTATTCCGGCGCCACGGGCGATGGATCGCAGCGTCACGAGGTCTTCGTCCCGGAAAGTCTCGGCCATACCGCTGGCTTCCCCACCTGGTGGTGCGAAAACCTGCCGGTCGATCAGGCGCGGCCCGAGCCTGATCGACCCCGTTTCGCCGGAATGGCGGTGTCCCACGCCGCCGGACACCGCCACTTCGCCGGCATGGTGTCGATCAAACAGCCACGCCGGAACCCGCCGAGCGAGCGTCAGCCGCTGGTCAGGCTCCACTGCTGGTTGGTGCCGCCGTGGCAGGCCCAGAGGTGCACCTTCGTCCCGTTCGTGGTGCCGTAGCCGCTGGCGTCGAGGCAGAGCCCGGAGTGGACGCCGGTGATGGTGCCGTTGGCGTTCACGTTCCACTGCTGGTTGGTCTGACCGTTGCAGTCCCAGATGATCGCCAGGGTGCCGTTTGCCGTGCCCTGCCCGGACGCGTCGAGGCACTTGTTGCCGTACACCATTAGTTGCTTGCTCGCGGTGTACGTCCACCGCTGGTTCGTCCCGCCGTGACAGTCCCAGAGCTGGGCCTGGGTGCCGTTGGTCGTACTCGATCCGCCGATCTCCAGGCAGCGGCCGGACTGAGCGCCGACGATCCGTACGCCCTGCGGTGGCGGTGGTGTGGTGCCGCCCTGCGGGCCGGCGGCCGCCATCACGGCCTGGGCACCGGCGGGCCAGTTGCCGTTGGTCACCGTCACGTTGCCGGAGACGACGTTGCCCCGGTCGCCGTTGGTCACGTTGGTGCTGCCGTTGGTCGACCAGTTGTTGGTGACGGTGAAGTTGCCCATGTTCTCGGCGAACCAGTAGTTGGCGGTGGCCCAGGTGCCGGTGGACGAGAAGACGTTGTTGCGGGCGGTGTAGTAGCGCGAGCCCTCGTCGAAGTAGAGGCCGAAGTGGCCGTTGGTCCGCAGGCAGTAGTTGTCGCTGATCAGGGCGCCCGGGTTCGCCGACAGGGTGTAGATGCAGCCGCCGTCGTTCATCTGCTGCATGACGTCGTGCACGTAGTTGCCGACCAGCCGGTTGTTGGACGCGGTGGTGGCGGTGCTGTAGCGCGGCTGGTAGTTGTACAGGCCGCGGTCGGCGTAGTGGTTGCTGCCGCCGGCGTCGTTGGAGCCCCAGCCGTAGCCGATGGACATGCCGGTGTACGGCATGTTGTAGACCTCGTTGTACGAGACGGTGGCATTGCTGACGTAGGTGGTGAGCACCGAGACGATGCCCCGGTACTCGATCCCCAGGTCGTGCAGGCGGTTGTTGCTGATGGTGATGTCCCGGTTGACCATGCGCTGGTCGCTCGGGTGATGGGCGTCGGCGCGCACCCCGCCCACGACGATGCCGCCGGCCGAGTTGCGGGCGATCTCGGAGCGGGTGACGGTGATGTTGCTGGCGCCGAGGCCGACGCCGCTGGCGTGGGCGTTGGCGTCGTTGCCGATCCCGATGGCCGTCTGCCCCAGGTTGACGAACTGCGAGTCGCTGAAGGTGATGTTGTTGGCGGCGGAGATCTGGACCGCGGCGGGCATCTGCTGCCAGTTCGGCCGGGTGGCCTCGAACTGCGGGCAGCCGTTGTGGCAGGAGGTGAAGCTGGGCCAGTTCCAGTTGCCGTAGATGTAGGCACCGGTCTGCTGGTCCACGAAGCCCTGGTTGCTGCTGGCCCCCCGCCAACTGGTGCCGGTGAAGGTGATTCCGGTGAAGGTGATGTGGTGTGCCGGCGCGGCGTACGTCCCACCGACACCGAGCAGGGACTCCAGCGTCGGCAGCTCCACACGGACGTTGTTCATGTTCTGTCCGGCGAGCGGAATGTAGGAGAGCGCTCCGCTGCCCGGGTCGAGATACCACTCCCCCGGCGCGTCCAGGAACTCGTAGGCGTTGGTCAGATACAGCGGGCCGGCCCGGTGCGGGCTGGTGAACGTGTCGTAGCCGAAGTTGTTGTTGCTCCAGCCGGGCTGCTGCATCCGGATCTGGTTCCCGCTGATGCTCTGCACCGACACGTACCGGTCGGTGAACGAGTTGACGCTCTCCATCTGGATCCGGCTCTGGTTGGCCAGGTTGTTCAGGTAGCTCAACGCGCTGGTGGTGAACCTCATGCCGGTGCTGTCGGCGGTGAAGTCGGCCCGGTTGACCTGGGTGCGGGCCCGGGTGGCGAGGGCTCCGTCGACGTAGAGCTGCCGGCTGTCCAGCCCGGCGCCGACGTTGGCCCGCCAGATGTTGCGCCCGGCGTCCACCAGCGACCAGCCGGTCACCGCCCGGGCGCCGCTGATCACGGGGCGGGCCGACGGGGCAGCCTGCCACACCACCCGGTAGCCGTTCGTGCCGGAGTCGGCGGCGGCCAGCCGCAGCGGTGACGAGAGCCGGTACACCCCGTCGGCCAGTTGCACCACGATGTCGCCGGACATCGAGCCGTTCAGCCCGCGCACCGCGGTCTGCGCGGCGGTCAGCGAGCACGGTTGGGCGGCGCTGCAACTGCTGCCGCTGCCGGACGGGGACGCGTAGAGGGTGGTGGTGGCGGCGAGCGCCGGCGCGGCCGAGGTGGCCACGACGGTCGCGGTGGCCACGGCGGCCAGCGCCACCGCCGTGGCTGCGGCCAGCACCGGTCTGGTCAAGGTGAGAGGAGTTGGTACGGACACGCGGTTCTCCCTTCCGGGATGGGGGATTCGACGGGTGGCCCGCCCCTATCGCAGGAGCCCTCGGAGGTAGGCCAGGCCGTCCAGGGCGAGCCGGTCCTGCGACGGGGCGAGTGGACGCCAGATCGACGCGGCGGTGGCGATCGTCTCGTTCTCCGCGGTGAACGACTCGATGCAGACCGCGCCCCGGTAGCCGGTTGCGGCCAGGGCGGTGAAGAAGCGGGGCCAGTCGAGGTGGTCCGCGCCCGGAGCCCCCCGGTCGGTGCCGCTGACCTGGACGTGCTTGATGTACGGCCCGGCGAGGGTGACGGCGGCGTACGGGTCGGCCTCCTCGATGTTCAGGTGGTAGGTGTCGAGCATGATGCCGACGTTCGACGGCAGCCCTTCGATCAGCTCCACCGTCTGTTCGATCGTGTTGGCGACGCTGGTCTCGTAGCGGTTGAGCGCCTCCACTCCGATGGACACGCCCCGCTCGGCGGCGTGGTCGGCGACCGGGGCCAGCGCGCGGCGGAATTCCGCGTAGCAGGCCGCGCGGGCCGTCGGGGTCATCCGCCAGGTCCGGCCCACCGAGGCGTAGACCGGGCCGCCGACGCAGGGCGCGCCGACGACCGCCGCGCTGTCCGCACAACCCTTGAGGTACGCCACGGTCGCCTCGACGACCGCCGGGGCGGCGTTCACGAGGTCCCGCCCCGGCGGGGTGACCGCGCAGACGCCGGCCGCGGTCAGGCCGTGCCTGGCCAGCAGGTCACGGGTACGGATCGGATCCCAGTCGCCGGGTTGCTCGATCGGCAGCTCGACCGCGTCGAAGCCGAACCCGGCGATCCGTGGAATCAGCTCGGCCAAGGCCCGGTCGTCGACCGGCGACGCCCACACCCAGGGGTTGACACCGATGGCGTACAACGGCACCTACTTCCAGCGCTGCGGGTAACCCGGCAGGTCGGTGCAGCCGCACATCGCGTAGTGCAGCGGCGGCATGTCCAGGTCGAGGTAGCTGTCCAGGTTCTCCTGGGTGACGGTCGGTTGCGGCAGCTTCCACGGGTTGGACACCGGCTGGCCGTCGAGGATGCGCAGCGCGGCGATGATCGGCGTACGCCACTGGTAGGTGGGGTAGGTGGGCGCGATCGCGGTGAGGCCCTTGTCCTTCCAGAGCTTCAGGAAGTCGAGCTGGTCCTCGCCGTTGATCGGCGGCACCGGCTTACCGGCGTCCTGGAACGCCTCGACCGCTGCGACCGCGACCGCGCCGGCGTCCATCCAGACCCCGTCGATCGTGCCGTGCCGCTGGATGTAGTCGTTGACGATCTTCTTGGTCTTGGCCGGGTCGCCGTCGGTGAACTCGACGCCGACGACGTCGACCCCGGCCTTGTCGAAGGCGACCTTCGCGGCGGACCAGCGGGTCTCCAGGACGTCGACGCCGGGCAGGATGCGCAGGGCGAGCAGTTTGCCGCCGGGCTTCATGCGCTGGCTGACGAACTCGGCGCCGACGTGGCCGAAGCCGTACCCGCCGATGGGGTTGATGAACGTCACCGGGCACGGGGTGTCGACGCCGCGGTCGAAGACGATGACCGGCAGGCCGGCCTTGCAGGCTGCCGTCACGGCCGGGGTGAGCGTGGCGGTGGTGTTCGGCGAGACGATGAGCGCGTCGCAGCCCTTGCCGAGCAGGTCGTTGATGTCGGCGATCTGCTTCTGGTCCTTGCCTTCGGCGTCGACGTGCACGAACTCCTTGATCCGGCTGCCCTGCGCCTCGACCTCGGCCTGCATGGTCTTGAACCCGACCTGTCGCCACGGGTTGTTCAGGGCGGCGTTGGAGAAGCAGAGTTTGTGCGGGCCGGCCTTCTTGAACTTCGCGGTCTCCACCATCTTCGGGTTGAGCACCTGTTCCCACGGTCGGTCGGCCGGTCCGGTCGCAGTGGCGTCGAGCAGGGCGAGCTCGGCGTCGTAGTCGGCCTGCACGAAGAACTTCGACTGTTCCCCGGTGCCCGATCCGGCGGCGGAGGCGCTGCCCGACGGGCCGGCGGCCGGTTCGTCGGTGGCGCAGCCGGCGAGGCCGAGCAGGGTGACGGCGGCCAACGCCGCGATGGTACGTCGCACTATGTTTTTCCCCTTATCTGGACGAGGAGCGCGGTGCCGAAACCGCCACGGCGAGCAGGATGATCGCGCCCTGGACGGTCGATCTGAGGGCGCCGGAGACGCCGTAGAAGTTCATGAGGGCAAACAGGAGTTCGAGGCTCAGCGCGCCGAGCATCGCGCCGACGACCGAGCCACGACCACCGCCCAGCGCGACCCCACCGAGGACGACCGCGGTGATCGCACCGAACTCCAGGCCGGCGCCGGCCTGGAACGACACTCCGCTGTACCCGCCGATCAGGATCGCCGCCACCGCGGCCGCGACTCCACTGAGGACGAACGCGATGGTCCGGTGCCGCCAGACGCGTACCCCGCTCAGCTCGGCGGTGCGCGGGTTGTCGCCGACGGCGATCAGCGTCCGCCCGAAATCGGACCGCGCCACCAGCACGGCCAGCGCGGCGAACGCGAGCAGCACGATCAACGCGTACGGGACGCGGCCGAGCACCGGAACGTCCTCGAAGGCCCACCGGCCGAACCGACGGAACTCGTCGGAGAGCCCGCCCTTGGGGGCGCCGTCGGACCAGAGGTAGACCGCGCCGAGGAGGATCAGGAGCATGCCGAGGGTGGTGATGAACGACGGGACCCGCAGGCGCGTCGTGATCAGGCCGTTGACCAGCCCGACGAGTGCTCCGAAGCCGAGCAGCAGCAGCACCACCGGCCAGGTGTGCGCCGGCTCGCTGTCGATGAGTCGGGCGGCGACGACCACCTGCGCGGTGACCAGGGCGCCGACCGACAGGTCAAACTCGCCGGAGACGATCACGAAGTACTGGCCGGCGGCGAGCAGGATGATCGGCGCCGACCGGCCGAGGAAGGACATCAACGACGGCGGGGCGAAGAAGTCGGGCTGCCGGACGGCGACGAGGATCAGCAGCACCGCGAGCAGCGCGATGATCGGCACGAGGCCGCCGGGACGTACCCGCAGCAGCCGCAGCGGCAGCGGAGGGCGCTGGACGGTCTGCATGTCAGACCGCCCCCTTGCGCAGGGCCCGGCGGGCGTAGACGGCGACCGCGGCGATGATGACGACACCCCGGATCACCTGCTTGAAGAAGGCGTCGACCTCGAGTTGGTTGAAGATGGCGTCGATGCTGGCGAGCAGCAGCACGCCGCCGACGGTGCCGAGGACGCCCCCGCGTCCGCCCGCGAGGGCGGTGCCGCCGATCACCACCGCGGCGATCGACTCAAGGTCGTAGAGGCCCTCGCTGCCCACCCGGGGCGCGCCCGAGCCGAGCCGGCTGGCGAGGTAGATCCCGGCGAGCCCGGCGCAGAGCGAGCACAGCACGTGGGCGGTGACGAGCACCCGGTCGTTGCGGACGCCGGAGAGCCGGGCGACCTCCGGATCACCGCCGACGGCGACCAGGTGGTGACCGAAGCGGGTCCGGGCCAGCGCCAACCAGACCACCCCGGCGACGGCGACCAGCAGCAGGAACGACAGCGGCACCGGACCGATGCGCTGGTAGCCGAGGGTTTGCACCAGCGCGGGCGAGGTGGCCCCGGCCGGTCCGTCGTAACCGTTGTCGAGGTATCCCTTGAGCAGTAGCCCGACGCCGAGGGTCGCGATGAACGCGTTGATCCGCAGCCGGGTGACGAGCAGGCCGTTGAACAGCCCGACAGCGGCGCTCACCGTGAGGGCCAGGCCGATCGCCGGCACCAGGGCCCCGTCGCTGCCGTTCATCGTCTCGGCCGCGACGAGGGTGCTGAGGCTGACCACGTAGGCCACGGACAGGTCGAGCGAACCGCCGAGGATGACCAGGGTCTGCCCCACCGCGACGAGCCCGAGCCCGGCGGCGACGTGCAGCAGACTCACCGTCGTCGACTGGTTGAACAACTGACCGCCGTCGATCAGCACGACCAGCCAGCCGATGGCGAGGGTGAGGGCCAGGGCGACGAACACGCCCGGTACGGCCCAGCGCGTCGGCCGGAAGGCAAGAGCCCTCACGCGGCCGCCTCCACCGAGCCGACCGCCAGGGCGACCACGTCCTTCTCGGTCGTGCCGGCGGGCAACTCACCGGCGATCCGGCCGTCCCGCATGACGATGATCCGGTCGCTCATCCCCAACAGCTCGGGCAGCTCAGACGAGATCATCAGAACCGCCGCGCCGTCGCGGGCGAGCCGGCGGACGAGATCGTGGATGGCCGACTTCGCGCCGACGTCGATGCCCCGGGTCGGCTCGTCGAAGAGCAGGATCCGCGGGCTGAGCATGAGCCATCGGGCCAGCACGACCTTCTGCTGGTTGCCGCCGGAGAGGAAGCGGATCTCCTGGTCGTCACCGGCGGCCCGGACCCGCACGGCGGCGAGCAGCTCGCGGATGCGGGTGGCCCGTGCGGCGCGGCCGGACCGCGCCGCGACGGCGGCCCGGCTGGCGAGCAGCGCGTTGTCGAGCACCGACTGCCGGGCGACGATCCCCTCGCCCTTGCGATCCTCGGTGACGTAGGCGACGCCGGCCCGTATCGCGGCGCGCGGCGAGCGCAGCCGCACCGGTACGCCGTCGAGCGTGACCTCGCCGGTCGTGAACGGCGCCGCCCCGAAGACCGCTCGGGCCAGCGCCGACCGCCCGGAGCCCTGGAGGCCGCCGACGCCGAGCACCTCGCCGCCCCGCAGCTCCAGGTCCACGTCGCGAAGCTTCCGGTTCCCCCCGCCACGGACGGTTAGCCGGGCCGGACCGAGGTCCGCGGGGTCGGCCCGGTCGGGGTAGTAGCTGGACAGCTCCCGGCCGACCATGTGCCGCACCAGTTCGTCGGCGGTGGTGTCCGCGGTACGCAGCGTGGTCATCCGGCGACCGTCCTTCAGCACCGTGATCCGGTCGGACAGGTCGAAGACCTCGGTGAGCCGGTGCGAGACGTACAACAGGCCGATGCCGCGCTGCTGGAGTCGGCGCACCAGCCCGTAGAGCAGTTCGACCTCGTGGTCGGCCAGCGCCGCGGTCGGCTCGTCCATGATGAGCAGTCGCGCGTCCAGGGCGAGCGCCTTGGCGATTTCGACGACCTGCTGCTGGGCGATGCCGAGGCGGCTCACTCGGGCGTCGGCGGGCAGGGCGCTCTCTCCGATCGAGGCGAGCAACTGTCGGGTGTGGTGGAGCATCTGCCGGCGGTCGACCAGGCCACGGCGTACCGGCTCGTGGCCGAGGTGCACGTTCTCCGCGACGGTGCGCTCCGGCAGCAGGGTGAACTCCTGGTGGATCATGCCGATGCCGGCCCGCTGCGCGTCGCGCGGGCCGCGGAACGCGCGCGGTTCGCCGGCGAACTCGATGCTGCCTCCGTCGGGGACGTGCACCCCCGAGATGATCTTCATGAGGGTGGACTTCCCGGCCCCGTTCTCACCGACGACGGCGTGCACCTCGCCGGGCGCGACGTCGAGGTCGATGCCGTCGAGGACGCGTACGCCGAGGAAGGCCTTGCCGATGCCGCGCAGGGCGAGCAGCGGCACCGGCGGTGGATCTGACATCGCAGGCAGCCCTTACAGGTAGTAGTCACCGACGAGATCCGTGCCCGCGCCGCCGAGCGGATCGAGGCGCTGCACGACGGAACATTCGCAGCTGGCTGCGAGGGTTGCGTTCTTATGGAGCAAACATTCGCTTGACATCAGCGAAACATCACACGTATGAAGATAGATGTTTCGATGATTCTTCGCAATGCTCAACCCGAGCAACCGTCAGCTCGCACCCCGACGGGCAGCGTCGGGCGAGCCAGCGAGATCAACCGCCATCATTCTCACCAGGAGTGACGTAGGACGTTTCCCTCAGGCATTGACAATTGTCAATATTCGCCCATCAACCACCACCGACCACGGGGATACGGACACGGCCTCCATCACGCTGTGTGACATCCCGCCGAACCGGCTGGCCGTCCTGGCGTGCCGTCGGGCCGTGGTCGCACTCCACCGTTGCCCGCCCGACCTAGGAGACGGCATGCGTCGCAAAACATTGATCATCGGAGTGATCGGGGGGCTGTTGCTCTCGCTCGCGCTCGTCCACCCGGCATCGGCCGCCCCGGCCTTCCGTGCCCTGCTGTTCACCAAGACCGCCGGCTACCGGCACGACTCGATACCCGCCGGGGTCTCGATGTTCCAGCAGCAGGCGGCCGCGAACAACTTCGAGCTGGTGCACAGCGAGGACTCGAACGTCTTCACCCCGGCCAACCTCGCCACCTTCGACGTCCTCATCATGTTCCAAACCTCGGGCATGGTGTGGACCTCGACGGCCCAACGCCAGGCGGTGGAGGGATACCTCGCCAGCGGCAAGGGCATCGTCGCCATCCACAACGCCACGGACATGGGCATCGAGGGCGAGTACCCGTGGTGGGACCAGACCGTGAACGGCGGGGCGCACATGCCCGAGCACTCCCCCGGCGTGCTGCCCGGCACCGCCATCGTCGCCGACAAGAAGCACCCGTCGACCGCCAGCCTGCCGGACCGCTGGAACCGCAGCGAGGAATGGTACAACTTCGACAAAAACCCCCGGGGCAGCGTGCACGTCCTGGTGACCGCCGACGAGCGGACGTACAACCCGGGTTCCCGGGCGATGGGTCCGGACCATCCGATCTCCTGGTGCCGCACGGCCGGCGGCGGTCGGGTCTGGAGCACCGCGATGGGCCATGCCGCCGAGTCCTACAGCGAGACCCACTTCCGCAACCACGTCCTCGGCGGAGTGAAGTGGGCCGCCGGCAACGAGCCCGGCGACTGCGGTGGCACGGTCTGGGGCAACTTCGAGAAGCGCACCCTCGACACCAACACGGTCGACCCGATGGCGCTGGCCGTGGCACCCGACGGTCGGGTGCTGTACATCCAACGCGGCGGCCAGGTCAAGATCTTCAAGCCGAGCACGAACAGCACGGTCACCGCCGGCACGCTCAGCGTTTACACCGGCGGCGAGGACGGCCTCACCGGCTTGGCGCTGGACCCGAACTTCGCGACCAACGGGTACGTGTACCTGTACCACTCGCCAGCCAGCAGCAGCACGGACGTGAACCGCGTCTCCCGCTACACGCTCAGCGGTGACACGCTGAACATGTCCAGCGGGGTCACCATCATCGACATCCCGGCGTACCGGGACCGGACGTTCCCGGAGCCCGGCCACACCGGCGGGTACATCGACTTCGGGCCGGACGGCAACCTCTACATCGGCACCGGTGACGACGTCGCACCGAACCTCGACCCCAACTGGCAGGGGTACGCCCCGCTGGACTGGCGGTCGGGCAAGCACATGCAGGACGCGGCGCGCACCGCCGGCAACACCAACGACCTACGCGGCAAGCTGCTACGCATCCGGCCCTCGGCCAGCGGTGGCTACACCATCCCAGCGGGCAACCTCTACCCCCAGGGCACGGCGCAGACCCGGCCGGAGGTCTACGCGATGGGCTTCCGCAACCCGTTCCGCTTCTCGATCGACCCGGCCAACGGCTGGGTCTACCTGGCCGACTACGGGCCCGACCGGAATCCGCCGACCACCAACCGCGGCCCTGAGGGCCTCGTCGAACTCAATGTGATCAAGACGCCGGGCAACTACGGCTGGCCGTTCTGCCACGGCGACAACCAGCCGTACGCGCCGTACAACCCGGACACCCGGGTGGTCGGCGCCAAGTTCAACTGCTCCGCACCGGTCAACAACTCCCCCAACAACACCGGCCTGACCAGTCTCCGTCCGGTGGTCGCGCCCAACCTGTGGTACGGCTACGGCACCTCGCCGACCTTCCCCGAGCTCGGCTCCGGCGGCTCGGGGCCGATGGGCGGACCCGTCTACCGCTACGACCCGGCCAACCCGTCGGCGACGAAGTTCCCGCCCTACTACGACGGCGTCCACTTCCTCTACGAGTGGACCCGCAACTACATCAAGGAGGTGCACTTCGACTCGGCGACCGCGGTGACCCGGACCAACCCGTTCATGTCCACCGCGCGGTTCAACAAGCCGATGGACCTCGAGTTCGGCCCGGACGGCTCGCTCTACCTGCTGGAATGGGGCACCAACTTCGGCGGCGGCAACAGCGACTCGGGTCTCTACCGGATCGACTACGTCCACGGCGGACGGTCTCCCATCGCCAAGGCCACCGGCACGCCCACCAGCGGCAACGCCCCGCTGACCGTGCAGTTCTCCAGCGCCGGGTCGATGGACCCCGACCCCGGTAACACGATCAGCTACCAGTGGACCTTCGGCGACGGCACCACCTCGACGGCGGCCAACCCGTCGAAGGTCTACACCGCCAACGGCAACTACACGGCCCAGTTGAAGGTCACCGACAACACCGGCAAGAGCGGCTTCGCCAACGTCCAGATCACCGTCGGCAACACCGCGCCGGTGGTCACCATCACCACCCCGGCCAACGGTGGCATGCTCACCTTCGGCGACCGGGTGTCATACCAGATCACCGTCACCGACCCCGGCGGCGCACCGATCGACTGCGCCAAGGTCTTCCTCAACCCCGCGCTGGGGCACGACGACCACGCGCACGAGACCACGGATTATCCCGGCTGCTCGGGCACCATTCCGACCGACCTGCTCGGCGGGCACCCGGACGGCGCGAACCTGTTCTACGTGCTCAACGCGCGGTACACCGACAACGGCGGCGCGGGCGGCGCGGCCCCGCTCACCGGCCACGCGCAGGCGATCCTGCAACCCAAGCAGAAGCAGGCCGAGTACTACAGCAGCCAGTCCGGCATCCGGATCGTCGACCAGGCCGGCGCGGAAAGCGGCAAGCGGGTCGGGGACATCTCCAACAACGACTGGGTGGCGTTCACCCCGATGAACCTGACCGGCATCACCAACGTCAGGTATCGGCTGTCCTCGCCGTCCGGCGGCGGCACCATCGAGCTGCGCGCCGGCTCGCCGACCGGCACACTGCTGGCCACCACACCGGTACCGAGCACCGGCGGCTGGGACAACTACCAGTCCACGTCCCCGGTGAACGTCACCGCACTCGCCGGGACCCACACCCTGTACATGGTGTTCAAGGGGAGCTCGAACAACTGGTTCGACCTCGACTCGTTCACCTTCGGCGGGGCCGGCGTCGGCCAGCCGGGTGATCCTGGGAACCCCCCGGGTGACGGGGTGGCCGGCAAGACGTGGACCCTGACCGCGCAGCACAGCGGCAAGCTGATGGACGTCAGCGGCGTCTCCACCGCCGACGGCGCCCAGATCCATCAGTGGGCGGCCACCGGCGGCAACAACCAGAAGTGGCAGGCGGTCGATGCCGGCGGCGGCGCCGTCTACCTGAAGGCGGTGCACAGCGGCAAGTGTGCGGAGATCACCGGCGGCTCCACCAGCGCGGGTGCCTTCCTCCAGCAGGCCACCTGCAACAACGGTAACCAGCAGAAGTTCACCGCCACGGCGACCGGAACCTCCGGCGTGTACACGGTGAAGAGCGTGCTGAGCGGGCTCTGCCTGGACGTCAACAGCGCCGCCACCAGCGACGGGGCTCGGCTGTTGCAGTGGACCTGCCACAGCGGCACCAACCAGCAGTGGCGGTTCAGCCCCGCCTGACGACCCGCGGCCGGCACCAGCCGGTGACGGTCCGGTCGGGACCGGCGTCCGACGAGTCGGACGCCGGTCCCGACCCCTGTTCTCAGTGCCGCGCTGTCGGCGACACCTCATGGCTGTTGCGCGGTGGTCCGGCGGCCGCCGGGAAGGGCAGCCGCCGGGCGGGTACGACCCCGTCGGCCTGCGCCAACAGTCGCTGCCCGGCCCGCTCCGGCCGGACGTTCGGCCCGTCGGCCGGCTGCGCCTGCGGCTGCCGGGCCGCAGCACGGATGAGCTGCTCGTCGACCCGTACGCCGAGTCCGGGCGAGTCCCCGAGCACGAAGGCACCGTCCTCGACGTGCAGATCGATGGTGACGCCGACCGGTGGATGCAGGTCCTGCAACTCGCTGGTCAGATGGTTCGGCACGGAGGTCGCCGCGTGCAGCAGTCCGATCGGGCTGTTACCGATCGGGCTGACCGGCAGGTCGTGGGCGTGCGCCAGGGCGGACACCCGCAGGAAATGGGTGACTCCCCCGACCGCGGCCGTCTGGACGATGTCGACCGCGTCGGCGGCGATCAGCGGACGGTACTGCTCGAGCCCGGTGAGGTTCTCCCCGGTGGCAACTGACGCGCGGACACCCCGCCCGACGGTGGCGAGGCCTTCGGCGTCCCAGCGCCGGACGGGCTCCTCGATCCAGATCAGGTCCAGGGTGCGTTCGAGCTCCCAGATGTGCCGGACGGCCTGCTTGCGGGTCCATGCCTCGTTGACGTCGAGCATGAGACCCGGCCGCAGTCCGTGTCCGGCCTCGGTCAGGAGCTCCCTGACCAGGGTCAGGCGATGCCGGTCGCGCTCGATGTCGAGGCCGCCCTTGAGCTTGGCGGCCCGCAGCCCGTGCCGGGCATAGTCCTCGTACGCCGAGACGAGTTCGTCGTCGGTCAGCGCGATGTCCAGGCCGGACGCGTAGGCGGGGACCCGCCGGTCGCGTCCGCCCAGCAACCGCCACAGCGGCTGTCCGGCGGCCTGCGCCTTGATGTCCCACAGGGCGGTGTCGAGTGCCCCGATGGTGCCGAACACCGGGCCCCCGTGACCCGCCTTGAAGGTGTGCCGCAGCATGCGGTCGTACAGCGTCGTCACGGCCCGGGGGTCCTCGCCGTCGATCGCCGCGAAGATCCGCTCGATCTCGACGTGCGGTCCGATGCCGAATCCCGAGATCCCCGCGTCGGTGTCGACGATGACGATCGGCACCGGGACCATCCCGTCGGCGAAGACCCCGTTGGCGTCGCCGACGGGTCTTCCCCATTCCTGGACGGTGGTGAGTGTCCGATATCCGGTGATCCGCATGTCAGCCCTTCGTGGAGCCGGCGGCGACGCCGTCGGCGATCTGGCGCTGGAGAAAGAGGTAGACCACCAGGACCGGTATCGCGGCGATCAGGACTCCCGAGGCGAAGGTGGGGATGTCGTCGGAGTACTGCCCCCGCAGCGAGGTCACCCCGACCATGAGCGTCCGGTGCTCGGCCGAGGGCATCATCACCAGCGCCATGAGGACGTCGTTCCAGCAGAACAGCGTGTTGAGGATGCCGACCGACAACAGGGCCGGGGTGCCCAGCGGCAGCATGATCCGTCGGTACACGCCGTACACGCTGTTGCCGTCGATCCGGGCCGCGTCGATGATCTCTGACGGGATCATCTTGTAGTAGCTCGTCATCAGGAAGACGGTGAAGGGCAGAAACTGGGCCACGTAGACGAGAATCAACCCGGGGTACGTGTCGATGAGTGCGGTGTCGGCCATGATCCGGGCGAGCGGCACCATGACCACCTGGAACGGCACGAACAGTCCGGCGAGGCAGCCCAGGAAAAGTGCCGACGAACCGCGAAACCGAAGTTGGCTCAGGGCGAAGCCGGCCATCGACCCGAGCAGCAGCAACAGCACCACCGACAACGCCACCACGAGCAGGGAGTTGACGAAGTAGCGACTCATGCCGGCGCTGTTCCAGGCCGTGCTGATGTTGTCCCAACGCAGTGCGTCGGTGAGCGAGAACCGGTCGAGAATGTAATCGCGCCGGGTCTTCATCGCCACGTTGGCCGTGAACAGCAGTGGATAGATCGTCGCCAGCGCCAGCAGCGACATCGGAACGGCCAGCAGCCACCGGCTCAGCCGCATACCAGGCATCAGTCCTCCCTTCCCGCCCGCCTGAGCAGTTGGACCTGCAGCAACCCCACGACGAGCATGATCACGAAGAGCGCTGTCGAGGCGGCCGAGGCGAGGGCGGGCCGATTCATCTGGCCCTGCTGGATCCAGATGTAGTACTCCGGAAGGTAGGTGGATCCCTCCGGTCCGCCGCTGGTCATCACGTAGAGCAGGCCGAACATCGAGGTCAGCATCCCGACCATCGTGGTCACGAAGACGAAGGCGATGGTGCGCGACAGGCCCGGGACGATCACGTGCCGGATGACCTGGAACAGCGACGCCCCGTCCACCCGGGCCGCGTCCAGCAGCGCGGAGTCCAGGGTCGCGAACCCGGCGAGGAACACCACCAGGGCCATCCCGAAGGTCGCCCAGATGTGTACGCCAACCACCACGAACATCGCGATGTCGGGATTCCCGAGCCAGTCCACCGAACCGATGCCGACCGAGCCGAGGGCGGCGTTGAGCGGGCCGTCGAAGGCGAGCAGCAGATTGAAGATCGCGCCGACGATGACCGGGGAGAGCACCGCCGGGAAGAAGTAGACGCTGCGGTAGACCCGGTGACCGGGCACCCGCAGGTAGATGAAGGTCGCGAGCAGCCCGGGGATCGCCACCGCCACCGGCAGCAGCAGCACCAGGAGCCCGACGTTGCCCAGCGCGGTCCGGAACAGCGGATCGTCGACCAGCTCGAGGTAGTTGTCGAGGCCGACCGGTGTCCCGTTGCGCGCACCGTCGCCGGTGAAGGAGAAGTTGACCCCGAGCAGCAGCGGGTAGAGCCGCAGCAGCACGATGATCAGGATGGCCGGGGCAACCAGGACGTACGGGGCGAGCCGCTCGGTCCGCGAGCCACCACCGGCACGCCGGGACCGGCCGCCACGGCGGGCGGCTCCACTGGCCACCGCCCCGTCGGTCCGTCCGGCCTGAGCCGGACGGACCGACGGCTGCGCATTTCCCATCGGCACAGGTTCAGCCCGCCTGGTCGGAAGCGGCCAGCTGCTTCACCACCTCGTCGACGGTGGCCGAACCGCTGAGCAACTGCTGGGAGAGCCGACCCATCAGATCCAGGGTCTTCGAGGAGAGCGCCACATGCAGGGCGGGCTTGCCGCCCTTGATCTCGGCGACGATCGTGGCGACGGCCGGGCCACCCGCTGACACGTCGACCGTGGTGTCGGCGGCGATCGCGCCCGCGTCGGCGTAGAAGGCCTTGAGCGCGTCGGTCGAGGTCAGCGAGCGTACGAGGTCGGCGGCGACCTTGGGGTCCTTCGTCCACTTCGCGACGGCGTAACCGATACCGCCGTCGTAGGGCAGGCTCGGGGTGGTGCCGGCGGTGACCACCGGGGCGCTCATCACGCCGAGCTTGTCGGCCGTCAGGAACTCGTTGAAGTCCTTCCAGTGCCCGACGTCCGACATCAGGCCGATGACGTGGGCGGCCTTGCCGGACTGAAAGAGGGCGAAGGCGTCGTTGAACATCGCGGTCGAGTTGGCCCCGTCGTTGTTGAGACCCGCGTCGCCGGCCTCCTTCCAGAGCTGGAAGACGCGCTTGACCGCGGGGGAGCTCCAGTCGCGTTTCCCGGCGATCCAGTCGTCGTACTCCTGCGCGGTGAGGATGCCGGACCCCAGAGCCGAGAGCCAGAACTGGATACCGGCGCCCTCCTTGTTGCCGAGGGCGAAGCACTTGGCGCCGGCCTTGACGATGGCAGCGCAGTCGGCGAGGAACTTCTCCCAGGTCGTGGCCGGGCTCGCCGGGTCGAGCCCGGCCTTCTCGTAGAGCGTCTTGTTGTAGTAGATGGGATGCCCCTGAAGCGTCACCGGGCCGGCGTAAATCTTGCCGTCCCTGGTGAAGGCGTCCCAGCCGGCCAGCCGTTCCTTGTCCTCGGCCACGTACTCGTCCAGGGGCACCAACGCGTCCACCCGGTCGCGGATCTGGCCGCCACCGTTGAACAGCATGACGTCCGGTCCCTTACCGGACTGGATCGCCGCACCGAGCAGGGTGTAATACTGATCGAACGGTTGCGCGACGAACTCGACCGCGACGTCCGGGTGCTTCCTGGCGAAGTCGGCCTTGGCCTTTTCGATGTAGGGTGCGGCGGAAGGCTCACCCGACTTCCAGTCCCACACCACCAGCTTGCCCTCCGACCCCTTCGACGAAGAGCCTGGACCTGCGGCACTGCCACAGCCGGCCATGGCCAGTCCCAACACCAAAACGGCCGACCACACTGCTCGCTGTTTCATCGTTGGTCACCTCTGGAGAGTCACGTGGCTGACGGGCCTGGGGTCGACAGCCATCATTGCCGGAAACGTAACTCGTATGACGTGTGACGTCAATCCTCGCTCGTACACTGGCCCCTGGCGGGCACGCCGGACAAGGCCATTCGGAGGGGACATGACGGCATCGCAGCAGACGGGCTTGAGTGGCACACCGCCCCCGGCGTGGACCCGCCGGCCCGCCAACCTCGCCAGGGCGGTCACCGCCGAGCTGGTCGAGCGCATCGTGCGCGGGGTGCACGCACCCGGCACGCCGCTACCACCCGAGCCGATTCTCTGCGAGACCTTCTCGGTGAGCCGGACGGTCGTCCGGGAGGCGGTGAAGATCCTTCAGGAGAAGGGGCTGGTGCAGGTCCGCCAGGGCGCAGGCACCATGATCACTTCGCCGTCGAGCTGGGACATGCTCGACGAACTGGTGCTGGCGGCGACCATCGCCGAGGACGACGACCTGACAATTCTCGACGACCTCGTCGTCACCCGGCGGGTCCTCGAGTCCGACATGGCCAACGTCGCCGCGCGGGTGGCCGACGCACAGGTCATCGACCAGTTGCGCGCCTTGGTGGACCGGATGGACGAGCTGGTCGGCGATCATGTCGCCTACCACGAGCACGACCGGGCCTTCCACGACACAATCATGCAGGCGTCCGGGAACCGCATCGCTCGCGGCGTCGTCCGGGCGCTGGAAAGTCAGGTCGTCAACACCGCCCGCTACATGGGCCGGACCGAACGCTCGCTCTGCGTGGCGTCCAACCGCGGGCACCGGCGCATCTACGAACTCATCGCCGCCCACGACCCGGACGGCGCCGCCGAGGCGATGTTCACGCACATCACCGAGGCCTGGGTCGTGCGCCGCGGCGGATCAGGCGATCCGGTCCGGCTGCGACGGTGACAGATGACCGGGGGCGGGCCCTCGGTCCACCGCGGCGGTCGGAACCGCCCGGCCACCCGAGAGCCTGCCCCCGGCAGGATCAGCGCAGGTCAGGAGAACTGCGCGAAGAACCGCCAGATCTCACCCTTGGTCCAGGTCGTGACCCCACTCTCGGCGTACGTCCCGTCCACCGGACCTGGCATGTGCCCGTTGTCGAACGCGGCCCACTGCACGGGATAGCCGGCCCGGCATCCCGAGTAGGTCGTGGTGACGTGCGTACGGCTGCCCGATGCCGGCTCGCGCGGGCTCTGCTGGGTGCAACCGTTGTTCCGGACGAAGGTGTCCCGCAGCGACCGCCCCTGGCCGATACTCAGGACGTTGTCCGTGATGCCGTGCAACCCGAAGTACGCGATGGGCTGCGTCCCGCCGCTGCACCCGCTGATCTGGGCACCGGAGATCACCGCGACGGCCCGGAAGGCGTCGGCTCGCGCACAGGCCAGGGCGTAGCTCATACCGCCGCCCCAGCTGAACCCGAGCGCGAAGCGCTGGCGCGGGTTGATGCAGAGGTCGCTCTCGATTCGCCTGATCATGTCGTCGACGAACGTGACGTCCTCACCGCCGGCATTGCCCCAGCCATTGCCGAATCCCTGCGGCGCGACGAGGATCGCGCTGTTGTTGGACTGCTCCTGCTGGCCGTAGTACGACCAGGCGGCTCCGCTGGTGCCACCGTTGGAGATCTCCTGCATGGTGCCGCCGCGCCAGTGGAACGCGAAGATCAGCCGGTACGGGTTGGTGTTGTTGTAGTTGGCGGGCACCCGCAGGATGAACTGGCGGCTCTTGCCGTTGCTCTGAATCGTGTGCGTGCCGCTGGAGAGCGTCGGGGCCTTGCCGCACCCGCTGCCACCCGGCGGTGGCGTGGACGGTGGCGGGGAGGGGTCGCCGCCACCGTCCACCCGGACCAGCTGCCACTGCTGGTTGGTGCCGTTCCAGTCGGCGTACTGCACGATGTTGGCGCCGTCCGCCGTGGAGGCACCCTGCACCTCCACCACCTTGCCGCTGTGCCGGCTGACCAGCCGGACGTGGCCTCCGTCGGAGTCGGCCAGCCGGAACTGCTGGTTCGTCCCGTTGCCGTCGGACCACTGCACGATCGCGCCACCGTCGGCGGTCGAGAAGTTGTACACGTCGAGGACCTTGCCCGAGTGCCGGGACTTCAGCCGGTAGTAGCCACCGCCGGAGTCCACGAACTGCCACTGCTGGTTCGCGCCGTTGTTCCGCGTCCACTGGCTGATCCGCGCGCCGTCGTTGGTGGCCAGGCCGTACACGTCCAGTGCCTTGCCGCTGTTCCGGTTCACCAGCACGTACCACGCGTTGGTGTCCACCGTCGCCGCCGCCGCGGGTGCCGCGTTCGCCGCGACGAGCGTGCCCGCCACCAGGACGGCGGCGGCCGCCGCGGCCAGTCCTTGGCGCCAACGGCGTCTGCGGGGGGAGGTGGGACGAGCCTCACCGATGGCCTTCATGCTCCACTCCTTCGATCGGGGCCACCCGCGAGCACGGGCCTGCCCTGGCGTGTGTGCCGGCGTCCGGTGGTGGCGTCAGCACGTCGGGGGGTTGTGCGGGTTCGGCCACCGTGCCCACGGCGGCCGGCAACGCGACGGGCCCACGGAGCGAAGCAGGCCCGCTCATCCACGGTGGTGCACATCAGGCTCCCGGCAGCCACGTGACCCGCTGCTGAGAAAGTTAGCGCTCACAACGTCATACGTCAAACGACAGATGTCAATTGATTCGCGCGCGACGGGAAGTCAGGACGTAGGCATGAGGCCGAGGGCGGCCAGCAGCATCGGGACAGCCAGCAGGATCACGCCCAGCACCACTGGGGCACCCAGCACGCCGAGGACGGCGACGCCTTTCCGGAGCGCGAAGCGCCGCGACCAGGAGATTGCCAGGGCGCCGTAGCCGGCGGTGAGCACCAGGAAGAAGAGCACGTAACCGACTCCGGCCGGGTCGATCTGGTCGGCGGTGCCCGTCAGGCCCGAAGCCATGCCGACGGCTTGCATCACGCTGCCCAGGGCGTACACGCCGAGCATCGCAAAGGCTCCCCACAACAGCACACCCAGCCCCGCTGGAGGGAGAAACCTCGGACGTTTCGCGACCGACATCAGTGCCACAGCCGCCCCCATGGCCTTCAACCCGACGACAAGCCAGTTCATCACGGCGATCGCGCGGACGTACTCGACATGGGGGCCGTCGGCGAAGTGGCCGGTCATCTCGAAGACGATGTTGACGATCGCGAACATGATGCAGCACAGAGCCATCAGATGACCGATCACGGTGATACCGGCGCCGGGTCGGGCAGAGGCTTGGGAACGATCGTTTGCGAGAGCAGCGGAAGCCATGCCACCAGTCAATTCGAATCCTGCGACCGAGTCCTCCCTCGGGCGGGGGAGATCGACATCTCGGACTCCCGCCGGAGTGGGAGTCGCGACATCGCCCGAAACGTGGACGGCATCTCGTGCCGCGCTCCGGCCGGGTTGAGGCCGCGAGTTGTGGGTGTCATGGCGGCGGATCGGACGGGTTGCCACCCGGCCCAGCACACGGACGAGCCCCGGTCGATCGCGGGTGGATCGACCGGGGCTCGCCGGTTGGGGCCGGATCAGACGAGGTCGAAGCGGTCGAGCTCCATGACCTTCGCCCAGGCCGCGACGAAGTCGGCCACGAACTTGTCGCCCGCGTCCTGGCTGGCGTAGACCTCGGCGAGGGCGCGCAGCTGGGAGTTGGAGCCGAAGATGAGGTCGACCGCCGTGGCGGTCCACTTCACCTCGTCGGTGGCCAGATCGCGGATCTCGTACACGTGCTCGGACTCCGACGCCTTCCACCGGGTGCCCGGGGAGAGCAGGTTGACGAAGAAGTCGTTGGTGAGCACGCCGGGCCGGTCGGTGAGGACACCGTGCTTGGCACCACCGACGTTGGCCCCCAGGGAGCGCAGGCCACCGATGAGCACGGTCATCTCCGGCGCGGTCAGGTTGAGCATGTAGGCACGGTCGACGAGCAGCACCTCCGGCTGGGTCTTCTCGCCGGGGCGCAGGTAGTTGCGGAACCCGTCCGCGCGCGGCTCGAGCACCCGGAAGGACTCGACGTCGGTCTGCTCCTGGCTGGCGTCGGTGCGGCCCGGGCGGAACGGCACGGTCACCTCGACGCCGGCGTCACGCGCCGCCTTCTCGACAGCGGCCGAGCCGGCCAGCACGATCAGGTCCGCGAGCGAGATCTTCGCGCCGCCGGCGGAGTTGAACTCCCGCTGGATGCCCTCGAGGGTCTCCAGCACCGTCGCGAGCTGCTCGGGCTGGTTGACCTCCCAGCTGCGCTGCGGTTCGAGGCGGATCCGGGCACCGTTGGCACCGCCACGCTTGTCGGTGTGGCGGAAGCTGGCGGCCGAGGCCCAGGCGGTGGTGACCAGCTGGGCGGTCGTCAGGCCGGACTCCAGGACCTTCGCTTTGAGGGCGGCGACATCGGCGTCACCGACGAGTTCGTGGTCGACGGCCGGCACCGGGTCCTGCCACAGCTGGGGCTCCGGAACCCACGGCCCGAGAAAGCGGCTGACCGGACCCATGTCGCGGTGCAGCAACTTGTACCAGGCTTTGCCGAACGCCTGCGCGAACTCGTCCGGGTTCTCCAGGAAACGGCGCGAGATCTTCTCGTACGTCGGGTCCACGCGCAGCGAGATGTCGGTCGTGAGCATCGTCGGCTTGTGCTTCTTCGACGGATCGAAGGGGTCCGGGATGATCGCCTCGGCGTCCTTGGCGACCCACTGCTTGGCGCCGCCGGGGCTCGTGGTCAGCTCCCACTCGTAGCCGAAGAGGATCTCGAAGAAGCGGTTGCTCCACTGCGTCGGTCGGTCGGTCCACGTCACCTCGAGACCGCTGGTGATGGTGTCCGGGCCGCTACCGCTGCGGTAGGTGCTCAGCCAGCCCAGGCCCTGCGCCTCCAGCGGGGCGGCCTCGGGCTCGGGGCCCACGTGGTCGCTGGCGGGGGCGATGCCGTGGGTCTTGCCGAAGGTGTGTCCACCGGCGATGAGGGCGACGGTCTCCTCGTCGTCCATCGCCATCCGGGCGAAGGTCTCCCGGATGAAGTGCGCCGCCGCGATCGGGTCCGGGTTGCCGCGGGGACCCTCCGGGTTGACGTAGATGAGACCCATCTCGGTCGCCCCGACCTCAGCCACCATCTCCTTCTCGGAGACGTAGCGCTCGTCGCCGAGCCAGGCGTCCTCGGGCCCCCAGAAGAGCTCCTCGGGCTCCCAGATGTCCTCGCGGCCGAAGCCGAAGCCGAAGGTCTTGAAGCCCATCGACTCCATGGCGACGGTGCCGGCGAGCACGAGCAGGTCGGCCCAGGAGATCTGCTGGCCGTACTTCTGCTTGACCGGCCAGAGCAGCCGCCGGGCCTTGTCGAGGTTGGCGTTGTCCGGCCAGCTGTTGAGCGGGGCGAACCGCTGAGCGCCGTCGCCGGCGCCGCCGCGACCGTCGTAGATGCGGTAGGTGCCCGCAGCGTGCCAGCTCAACCGGATCATCAGGCCGCCGTAGTGGCCGAAGTCGGCCGGCCACCAGTCCTGCGAGGTGGTCAGGGTCTTGACGATGTCCTGCTTGAGGGCCTCGACGTCGAGCTTGGCGAACTCCTTGGCGTAGCTGAACCCCTCTCCCAGCGGGTTGACCTTGGACGACTGGGCGCTCAACACCGACAGGTCGAGCTGGTTGGGCCACCAGTCCCGGTTGGTACGCGGACGACCGCCGGTCTTCGGGGTCGGCGAGCCGATCGCCGGGTTTTCGCTCTCGCTGCCGTGGGCGGTCACGGAGTCGTGCGCGACCGGGCAACCGGCAGCCGCCTTCTTGTCCACGCCCTGCGCGCTGATGGGCGCGTTGTCCTCGATGTCGCTCATGTGTTTCCTTCCGAACTGGCGGATCACTGGGAGATGCGTTCGGTCGCGCAGTCGGGGCAGGTGCCCCAGTAGACGACCTCCGCCTCATCGACCACGAAGCCGTGGTCGTCCGAGGCGGTGAGACAGGGAGCATGGCCGACGACGCAGTCGACGTCGGCGATCGCACCGCAGGAGCGGCACACGACATGGTGGTGGTTGTCCCCCACCCGGGACTCGTAGCGGGCGGTCGCACGGCCAGGTTGGATGCGCCGCACCAGACCGGCGTCGGTGAGCGCACGCAGTACGTCGTACACCGCCTGGTGGGAGATCGTGGGATGATTCGCCCGAACCAGCGCGATCACGGCGTCGGTGTCGACGTGCGGGTGGTCCCGCAGCGCGGCGAGCACCGCCAACCGGGGCCGGGTCACGCGCATCGAGACCGCCCGCAGCTGAGCCTCGAAGTCGGACGTCATGACGCCGACGATAGCCCACTCTTTTGGAATTATTCAAGTTTTGGATCGGCACAAGCCCCCGCAATTCGCTGCAGAACAGGCCAAACCAACGACGGTGAGCATCACACTGCGACATGAAGACTACAAAAAGTAGCGCCTCCGCTGCCGGGCAGTCCGAGATTGATCTCCGCTCCTGGGGAGCAAGCGCTCAGGGGCGCCGCGATTCCTCCGCTGCCGCCTCGTCGACCTGCTCCGTGACGTGGCGCGCGACCTCGCGGAGCGCGGCGACCTGCTCGTCGGTCAGCCCGTCGATGACGTAGCGCCGCACCGCGGTGACGTGGCCCGGGGCGGCGGCGACCACGAGGTTCCACCCGGCGTCGGTCAGCACGGCCCTGGTGTAGCGAGGGCTCTCCGGGTCGGGCTGAGGCGCAGCATCCGCCCCGAGGCCGTCACCCGCATGAGCCTGGTGGTTGCGGTCGACCTGCGAATCGAGCACGATGGCGTCACGCTGCACCGGTACGCCGTCCGGGACACCCACACCATCGGCCGTACGGCGGCGCGGCCAACTGAACGAAAGGACGGGCAGCGGTGATCCGCAGAGCCGAGGCGGCGGACGCCGACGCCATCACCCAGGTGTTTCTGGCATCCAGAGCGGCGGCGATGCCCTACTTACCGCACCTGTACGACGACGAGCAGACCGGGGCCTGGATCACCCATGTGGTGCTGCCCGGTTGCGCGACCTGGGTGGCCGAGAGTCCGCGGAGCGGCGAGATCCTCGGCTTCGCGGCGCTCGACGGCGACGTGCTGGAGCATCTCTACCTGCGGCCGGACGCACGTCGGCAGGGCATCGGCAGCGCACTGCTCGATGAGGTACGCCGGGCCAGCCCGGGCCTGCTCAGCCTGCGCGTGTTCACGCGCAACACCGACGCCCGGTCGTTCTACGAGCGGCACGGCTTCCGACCGGTCGACGAGAACGACGGCAGCCGCAACGAGGAGAACGAGCCCGACATGACGTACGTCTGGCAGCGGCCCGCCTGATGCGGGCCGCTGCCAGAGAGGCTCACGGTTTGCGGGCGACGACCCCGACGAAGGTGTGGTACGTGTCGGTCTGCTCCGGAGCGGCCGTACCCGGATCCGGACGCCACTCGGCCAGCGGCACCAGTCCCGGCTCCAGCGGTGTCAGGCCGTCCACGAAGGAGAGGATCTGCTCGTCGGTGCGCCAGCGGCCGGTGCCGAGTGACTGGTTGAAGACCCGCTCGACCTCGCGCGCCTTGCGGGAACCCTCCGGGTCCCGCTCACCCGGGTCCCGGAAGTGCGAGATCGCCACGTAGCTGCCGGACGGGAGGGCGTCGATCAGCGCCGCCGCCACCGCCCGCGGGTCCTCGTCGTCGCCGAGGTGGTGCAGGATCGCGAAGAGCAGCAACCCGATCGGCCGGTCCAGGTCGAGGAACCGGCGTACGTCCGGGTGGTTCAGAATCTCCTGCGGTGACCGGATGTCCGCCTGGATCACCGTCGCGGTGCCCTCCTCGGCGAGCAGGGCCCGCCCGTGCGCCAGGACGATGGGGTCATTGTCCACATACACCACCCGAGCCTTCGGGTTGTGCTCGGTGGCGACCTCGTGCACGTTGCCCTGGGTGGGCAGCCCCGATCCGATGTCGAGGAACTGGTCGATGCCCGCCTCGGTGACGAGGGACCGGACCACCCGACGCAGGAAGGCGCGGTTCGCCTGGCCGGCCGCCGGCCCGTCCGGTGTGATCCGCAGGGCGTGCTCGGCGACCTTGCGGTCGACCTCGAAGTTGTCCTTGCCGCCGAGGAAGAAGTCGTAGACGCGGGCCACACTGGGAATGCTGGTGTCGATGCCGGGGGGTGCCGCCTTGTCGCGGGTCACAGGCGTCTCCATTCAGTTCGGATCAGCGCCCGCCGGAATCCGCGGGCAGTTCCGGCGCTGCGGTGAGTGTAGCGATCGGACGGTGCTGATTCTCCCCCCGGCTGGTACCGCTCCCAACGAACCGCCCGCCACCAGGGCGGCCGCTGACCGACACGCCGAGCCGACGGTCGGCGAGAGCCGGCGGGGGTGGCGCCGCTCGGCACCACCCCCGCCGCGGTGTTGCTACCTGGCGTTGCAGGTGAGGGTGGGCGTGGAGTTGGTGCCGCTCCAGGATCCGTTGAATCCGAAGCTGGTGCTGCCGTTGGCACCCAGGGTGCCGTTGTAGCCGACGTTCGAGGCGGTGACCGAGGAGCCGCTCGACGCTATCGTCGCGTTCCAGGAACTGGTGATGCTCTGGCCGTTGGGCCAGGTCCAGCTCACCGTCCATCCGGAGATGGCGGCGTTACCGGCCCGGACGGTGACCTCGGCGCCGAAGCCACCGGACCACTCGTTGGTCTTGCGGTAGGTGGCGATGCAGGCACCGTTGCCGGCCGGCGGCGGAGTCGTCGGCGGCGGGGTGGTGGGGGGCGGCGTGGTGGGCGGCGGCGTGGTGGGCGGCGGCGTGGTGGGCGGCGGGTTCGACGGCGGCGGCGTGGTCGGCGGCGGTGTGCCGCCGCCACCGAAGGTCACGTCGCTGCAGAGGTAGTACGGCTGGTCGAGGTGGGACGCCTGCCAGATCGTGTAGACGACGTGCCGCCCGGTGCGGTTACCCGCGTTGACCTGGGCCTCGTAGAGCCCGGTGGTTGGGTAGCTGCCGGTGCGCAGCACCAGCTCCAGGCTGTTCCAGGTGAGGGGCTGGGTGGTCGAATCGAAGCCCTGCTTGGTGATGTAGATCAGCATGTAGTCGGCGCCGTGCCGGGCACCGTCGGTCAGCGTCAGCTTGAAGTTGTTCGGCATCGGCTTCGCGGTCCACGCACCGATCGCGTCGAGCGAGGCGTACAGGCCGCCCTGGGTGCGACCGCCGCTGCACAGCTGTCCGTCCGGGACGGCGGCCTGGTGGTTGCCGCCGACGTTCTCGCGGTACAGGCCGTTCCAGTTCCACATCGTGTTCGGGTTGGCCTGCCAGGCCTGCCAACACATCGGGTCGGTCTGGGCCATGGTGGGGTTGAGGTGGTCGGCGCCCCAGCGTTCCCAGCATCCGTAGTTGCGCGACGGCGGATTGGTGACGGATCCGTGCGCCGAGGCCGGGCCGGCCTGATTGACGACGACCATCGTGAACGCGGCGGCGAGTACGGTGACCGCGCCGAGTCCGAGACGGCGTGCTGTTCGTGAGAGTTTCATCGATGCTCCAGTTGGTCCGCCCGACGTCGGTGTCGCTCGCCGGGATGCCCAACCCCACGAGGAATACCCGCCGATCGGTTTCGGACGATCTCAAGATGGCAGGTGGCGTGACTGCTGCCCGCGCCGGCTTGGCGGCTCCAACCCGGGAGACTACCCGACTCATCAAGGCATGTGAATATTTACGGAAGTGCCCGTCCGGACGGTGACCACTCCACCACCTCGGGTGTCATGGCCGCAGCCGACAGCGCGGGGCGGATCCACGCGTTCTGCAGGCGTGCGGCGTGCCGGGCGACGGCCTGGTCGAGGTCGTGTTTGGGTACAGGCTGTATCCGTAACGTCCGTCACCCGAGGTAGCCATGTCCAGTCACACCTCCGGCCCCATCGACCCCATCCGCCTGCGTGAGGTGCTCGACGGACCGTGGGCCGAGGTCCGCGACGCGTACCGGGACCAACTCGACGCGCGCTTCCTCCCGGTGTACGGCGAGAACGACGACCAGGCACGTGAGCGGGTCAGCCGGCTGCTCACCGACCTCCCCGTCGAGCTGGGCATCGCATCGGCCTTCCCCAGCGCGTACGGCGGCAGATCCGACGTCGGCGCGTCGATCGTCGCCAGCGAGATGCTGGCGCAGGTCGACCTGTCGCTGATGGTGAAGGCAGGTGTGCAGTGGGGCCTGTTCGGCGGCGCCGTGGCGGCCCTCGGCACCCCGCGGCACCACGACGCCTACCTTCGGGACATCATCGCCGCCAAGATCCTCGGCTGCTTCGCGATGACCGAGACCGGCCACGGCTCCGACGTCCAGCAGCTGCGCACCACCTGCACGTACGACCCGCAGACGCAGACCTTCGACCTGCACACGCCACACGAGGCGGCCCGCAAGGACTACATCGGCAACGCGGCCCGTGACGGCCGGATGGCGGTGGTCTTCGCGCAGCTGATCACGCAGGGACGGCGGCACGGCGTACACGCCTGGCTGGTCCCGATCCGCGACGCGCAGGGCAACCCGCTGCCCGGCGTGACCATCGGCGACGCGGGACCCAAGGCCGGCCTGCTCGGCGTGGACAACGGCCGGCTCAGCTTCGACCACGTGCAGGTGCCGCGGGACATGCTGCTGGACCGCTACGGCCAGGTCGCGGCGGACGGCACGTACTCCAGCCCGATCGCCAACGACTCACGGCGCTTCTTCACCATGCTCGGCACCCTGGTCAGGGGCCGGGTCAGCGTGGGCGGCGCCGCGTCGGCGGCCACCAAGTCGGCGCTGACCATCGCGGTGCGCTACGGCGACATCCGCCGCCAGTTCACCACACCCGGCGCCGACCGGGAGGTCCCGCTCAACGACTACCTGGCCCACCAGCGCAAGCTGCTGCCCGCCCTGGCCACCACGTACGCGTACCACTTCGCCCAGGCCGAGCTGGTGGCCGCGCTGGACGAGGTGCAGGGCGACGACCACCCGGTCGACGAGCACCGGCAGCGGGAGCTGGAATCCCGGGCCGCCGGTCTCAAGGCCGCGCAGACCTGGCACGCCACCCGCACCATCCAGACGTGCCGCGAGGCGTGCGGCGGCGCCGGCTATCTGGCCGAGAACCGGCTGCCCGGTCTCAAGGCCGACACCGACGTCTTCACCACGTTCGAGGGCGACAACACGGTGCTGCTGCAACTGGTGGCCAAGGGGCTGCTCACCGGCTACCGGGACGAGTTCGGCTCGCTGGACGGTTGGGGGCGGGCCTCCTTCGTCGCCGAACAGGTTCGGGAGATGATGCTCGAGCGCACCGCCGCGCGATCGCTCATCCAGCGGCTGATCAGCGCCGTGCCCGGCCGGGACGAGGAGGTCGCCGTCACCGACCGCGGCTGGCAGCTCAAAATGTTCGAGGACCGCGAGAAGCACCTCCTCGAAACCGCGATCCGCCGCCTGCGTGGCGGCGCGGCCACCAAGAAGGACCGTCCCTTCGACATCTTCAACGACGTCCAGGACCACGTCCTCGCGGTGGCCGCCGCGCACATCGACCGGGTCACCCTGGAGGCCTTCGTCGCCGGCATCGAACGCACCGCGGACCCGACGGTCCGCGCGCTGCTCTCCCGCGTCTGCGACCTGTACGCGCTCACCGTCATCGAGGCCGACAAGGCATGGTTCCTGGAGCACGCCCGATTCACGCCCGCCCGCTCGAAGGCGATCACGGCAGTGGTGAACGATCTGCTCAAGGAGCTGCGCCCGCAGATGCGTACGCTCGTGGACGGCTTCGCCATCCCGGAGGCGTGGCTGCACTGCGCCATCCTGCGCGAGGAGCCCGGCCGGCAGGAGACCATGGCGGCCCACGACGCCGCCGACGACCGGCCACCCGTACCGGCGTGATCCCGGCCTGGGCCGCTACCGGCCGGCGTTGAGCCGGGCGGCGTTGAGCCGGGCGGCGTTGAGCCGGGCGGCCTGGCGCGTCAGATGGTCGCGTTCGGCGAGGTTGGTCGCCTGCCGGGCCGCCTCGACGTAGAGCCGCGCCGCCGTCGCCAGGTCACCGGCGCGCTCGTGCAGATGGGCCGCGACCGCCGTGTGGCGCGGCAGCCCGCCGTCCAGCGCCGCGAGCGCCGCCAGCCCGGCCCGCGCGCCGTCCGCCTCGCCGACGGCCACCGCGCGGTTGAGCCGCACTATCGGGCTGTCGGTCAGGCGCGCGAGTTCGTCGTACCACTCGACGATCTGCACCCAGTCGGTCTCCTCGGCCCTCGGTGCGTCGGCGTGCAGGGCCGCGATGGCGGCCTGGGCCTGATACTCGCCCAGCCGGTCGCGGGCGAGCGCCGCCTGGAGGGTCTCGATGCCCTCGGCGATCAACGACGTGTCCCACCGGCCACGATCCTGCTCGGCGAGCGGCACCAGGCTGCCGTCTGGCGCGGTCCGGCTGGCCCGCCGGGCGTGGTGCAGCAGCATGAGGGCGAGTAGCCCGGCCACTTCGGGGTGGTTGATCGCCGCCACGAGTTGCCGGGTGAGCCGGATCGCCTCGGCGGCGAGGTCGACGTCGCCGGAGTAGCCCTCGTTGAAGACCAGGTAGAGCACGCGCAGCACGGTGGTGACGTCGCCCGGCTGGTCGAACCGTACGCCCATGACGGTGCGCTTGGCCCGGCTGATCCGCTGCGCCATGGTCGCCTCGGGCACCAGATAGGCCTGGGCGATCTGGCGGGTGCTCAGTCCGCCCACCGCCCGCAGCGTGAGCGCGACCGCGGACGACGGCGTCAGCGACGGGTGGGCGCAGAGGAAGTAGAGCTGGAGCGTGTCGTCGACGGCGGACACCGGCGGCTCCTCGTCGACCAGGTCCTCCCGCCGGCGGCGGGCGGCGTCCGCCCGGGTCGCGTCGAGGAAGCGCCGCCAGGCCACGGTGACCAGCCAACCCTTCGGGTCCCGGGGCGGGTCGGCCGACCAGACGCGGAGCGCCTCGACCAACGCGTCCTGCACGGCATCCTCGGCCGCCGCGAAGTCGGCTCCGCGGCGGACGAGGATTCCGAGCACCTCCGGGGTGAGGCTCCGTAGCAGGGCCTCGTTCATGAGCTGGTCACTCGGTGATGGTGGGCGGCGCGGACAGGAAGGGCCGCAGCTCCAGCCACTCGTGGATCGGCCGGCCGCCCTTGCCGGGGGCGGCCGACAACTCGCCGGCCAGTTCCACGGCGCGCTCGTAGCTGTCGACGTCGATCACCATCCAGCCGGCGATGAGGTCCTTGGTCTCGGCGAAGGGGCCGTCGGTGACCGGCGGGCGGCCCTCGCCGTCGTACCGGACAAACGTCCCCTCGGGGGCGAGCGCCTGACCGTCGACGTACTCCCCGGTCTGCTCCAGCCGGGCCGCGAAGTCGTTCATGTACTGGATGTGCGCCGAGATCTCCTCCTGCGTCCACTGGTCCATCGGCACGTCGTTCACCGCCGGCGGCGCCCCACGGTAGTGCTTGAGCAGCAGGTACTTGGCCATGATCTCTCCTTGGTGCTGGTGTGACCCATTCTGGTCACTCGGCACCCCTGGGACGGAGCACGCCACCGGATCTCGACATCGTTCCCGCGACAATTCTGCGGTCGGGTTCCGGCGCCGCTCAACCGCCCTGCTGCGCGCCCCAGGTGAGCACCAGCCAGAGATCGGTCATCGCGTTGTCGATCAGAGCTACGACTTCAAGGGCAACGTGCTCACCGCTGCCCGCCAGTTCCGCGCATCGCACCGGTCGGCACCGGACTGGTCCGGGCCGGTCGCGCTGGACCCCCAGGTCCACGCCACCACCACCGTGTTCGACGCGCTGAACCGGCCCACCGAGCTGAGCGCACCGGACGGCTCGGTGGTGACACCCGGGTACAACGGTCACCGACATGGTGACCGGCATCGACTACAACCCCAAGGGGCAACGGCTGCGGGTGGTGTACGGCAACGGGGTGACCAGCACGCTCTCTTACGACCCGCTGACGTTCCGGCTGACCCGCTGCCACACCGCCCGGGTCGACGCCACGCTGCAGGACCTGCGCTACACCTACGACCCGGTGGGCAACATCCTGCGGATCAGCGACGCCGCGCAGCCGTCGCTGATCTTCCGCAACCGGCTGGTCAGCGCCGACCTGGACTACCGGTACGACTCCCGGTACCGGCTGATCGAGGCCACCGGCCGGGAACATCTCAGCCAGGGGGCGGCGGTGCCGCCCGGGGCCAGCGACGCGATCCGCAGCCGGCTGCCGCATCCCCATGACGGCGACGCCATGGCCCGATACCGGGAGCGGTACTTCTACGATCGGTCGGCAACCTGACCCGGATCATCCACCGCACCGAGGATCCGGCCACCCCCGGGTGGACCCGCGACTATCCGTTCCAGACCCCGAGCCTGCTGGAGCCGGCCGAGACCGGCAACCGGCTCACAGACCCCGGATTCGGCTACGACCCGCACGGCAACCCCACGACGCCGCTGGCCGCGGGCCGGGGCGGTGCCGCTGACCGATGCCGGGGTGGCGATCCCGGAGTACTTCATGCAGGACATGTTCAATCCGACCAGGTGCCGGATCATCGACCACCTCGGCAACGTCCGGCCGGCCCAGCCGAGGACTGCGTCGGGCTGGAACGGGCCGCGGTCTGGGACGCCGCGCACATCGAGGAGCGGCTGCGGGACCAGCACGCCGGCCGACCCAACCCGCACCTGGAACACCTGTGCCTCAAGCGTTAGGTGGGTGACGCGGTACGTCAGGTCGATGCTCGGCCCTCCTGCTGCGTCTTGAGGTCACGCAGCGCGAAGCGGAGGTGCTCCCACTCCTCGTGAAGGATCACGTGGAGGCAGCGCAGGACCGACACTTCGTGTTCGGGTGACCACGGGTGCTGTCGCGGCTCGGCGAGCCGCTCCGGCGTGACGCTCGCGAGGAACTCCCGCACCATGGCCTGCCGATCGGCACGCAGTTCGAGCACCTCGGCCAGGCTCGGCTGCCTGGTCTCGAAGATCGACATGTCGAATCCATCCGTCTCGTACTCGGCGTGCGGCTGGCCGAGCGGATGGAAGGGCTGCGGCCGGCACAGGATCGCTTTACCGAGCCACGCGTCGGTGGCGCACGCGAGGTGGCGCAGGGTCTGCGCGAACGACCATTCGCCATCGACCGAGACGTCGACTGCGCTCGCGGGCATGGCTGCGACCTCGTCGACCGCCACGGCCCAGGCCCGTTCCAGCGCCGCCCACGCCGACCGCAGGCCGTCCGGGTCCTTGGCGTGCCTCAGCTCGCGCCCAGCGAACCGGCGGTTGAGCTCGGCCTCGACGAACGGCACGACGTCGACACCGTTGACCAGAAGTGGTCCGTCGGTCAGCCACGGTGTGTCGATGTCGAGCCCGCACACGTCAACGCCGCGCATCACCGCCCCGGTCAGCGTCGAGTTGTCGAACCGCGCGCCCTGCAGGTCCCTGCCGACGAACGCGATGACGTCGTCCTGCGCCACTCGAATCCCTTCGTTGAGATGCGCGGCGATCGTAGCTCGTGCCCGATCATCGCTGCCGCTCCGACGATCCCACGGTCAAAGCGGCAGCGAGCCCCCGTTGATCACTCGTGGGCAGCGGCGTGCAGGTCACCGCCGTATGCCCGGGCTGGGTCCGCACCGAGTTCCACCGCCGTGCTGCTCTCGATGTCGACGACGTACCGCACTATCTCTGGTTGAAGCCGGAGACCGTGGTCGACGTCGCGCTACGCGACTTCTCCCGTGGGGTCCGGGTGAGCGTTCCCACCGCCCGGCACAAGACCATCGTCGGCCTCAACCGCGCGGTGCCACGCCGACTCGCCGCAGCGATCTCGGCGCGCGTCGGTTCCCGGCGGACGGGCCGCCGAGCTCCTGCCCCGGACTCTGCCGATTGATGCAGCGCAGCGGAAATCCGCGAGGCGGTGTCGGATCGGGGCGGAGGCGTTCGTAGCAGGGGTGAAAGACCGCCCACGAGGGGCGCCTTAGAACCACAGGAGATTCGGCGCCATGAAACTGACGACCACCACGAACGTCTCTGTCGACGGCGTGATGCAGGGACTTGGCGGGCCGGAGGAGGACCGCAGGGACGGATTCGAGCGCGGCGGATGGGCCCTGCCGCTGTTCGACGAGGGGGTCGAGGCGTTGCTCGGCCAGGTTTACCAGCGCGCCGACGCGTTCCTGTTCGGACGCCGGACCTACGAGGTCTTTGCCGCATCCTGGGGCGTGGTCGAGGAGATGGCGAACACTCCCATCGGACGTGCCCTGAACAAGCAGCGCAAGTACGTCGCATCGTCCACGCTCAGCGACCCGCGGTGGGCGGACACCACCGTTCTCTCCGGTGACGTCGCGGCCGCCGTTCGGGAACTGAAGGCCGAGCCGGGGGGTGAGCTGCAGGTGCACGGCAGCCTCAGCCTGGTCCGCTGGCTGTTCGACAACCAGCTCGTCGATGAGATCGCCCTGCTCACGTACCCCGTGGTGGTCGGTCAGGGCATGCGGCTGTTCCCCACCACCGGCCCGGACACCGCACTCGAACTGGTCGATTCGCGAGCCACCGCGAACGGCGTGACATTCCAGGTCTACCGGCCCAGCGGGTGCCCGCAGTACGCAACGGCCGTGCCCACCCCGAACCTGACGTAGGTACCGCACCGGACGTGCACACCCCCCAACAACAGGAGATGATCATGCAGTACCTGGTTTCCGTGATCGACGACAAGACCAACTCCGCCACCCCGAGCGAGTTGGGCGCCATCGACGCGTTCAACGACCGGCTCCGAGCCGAGGGCCACTGGGTCTTCGCCGGGGGCCTCGCGGCGCCCAGCACGGCCACCGTCATCGACAGCCGCGGCGGGGAGGCTCTGTTCACCGACGGTCCCTTCCTGGAGTCGAAGGAGTATCTCGCCGGCTTCTGGATCATCGAGGCCCCCGACCTCGACGTCGCGCTCAGACTGGCCGCCGCAGGGTCGAAGCATTGCAATCGCAAGGTCGAGGTAAGGCCGTTCCTGTGAGCGTGGTCGACGTCCGGGAGGCGATCACCCGCGCCCACCGCGAGCAGTGGGCGCGGGTGGTGGCGGCCCTGACCCGACGTTTCGGTGACCTCGACATCGCCGAGGAGGCGGCGGCGGAGGCGTTCGCGACCGCCGTCGAGCGGTGGCCGGGCGACGGTGTGCCCCCCAACCCCGGCGCCTGGTTGACCACCACCGCCAATCGCAAGGCCATCGACCGGATCCGGCGCGAAAACAAGCGCGACGACAAGCAGAAGGAGGCTCAGCTGTTGTACGACGGCGTCCCGCCCGAGCCTCTCGGCGCCATCGACGACGAGCGGCTCCGGCTGATCTTCACCTGCTGTCACCCGGCGCTCGCGATGCAGACCCGCGTGGCGCTGACGCTGCGCATGGTCGGCGGTCTGACCGTGCCCGAGATCGCCCGTGCCTTCCTGGTGCAGGAGACCGCCATGGGGCAGCGGATCACCCGCGCAAAGGCCAAGATCAAGGCAGCTCGCATCCCGTACCGGGTGCCGTCGACGGAGGATCTCCCGGCGCGCGTCTCCGGCGTACTCGCCGTCCTCTTCCTCGTCTTCAACGAGGGCTACCTGGCGACCGGCTCCGGCACCGACCCCGTACGTCACGACCTGACCGCCGAGGCGATCCGGCTCTCCCGCCTGATCCATGCCCTCATGCCCGACGACGGTGAGGTGACCGGGCTGCTGGCGCTGATGCTCCTCACCGAGGCCCGCCGCACCGCCCGGGTCTCGGCCAGCGGCGAACTGGTGCCCCTCCACGAGCAGGACCGTGGGGCCTGGGACACGGCGCTGATCGCCGAGGGGCATCGGCTGGTGCGCGAGCGCCTGGCCACCGGGGTGGCCCCGGGTCGCTACCAGCTCCTCGCCGCGATCAACGCCGTACACACCTTCGCCCGCGACGTACGCGACACCGACTGGTCACAGGTCGTCGCCCTCTACGACCAGCTCGTCCGCCTCGACCCCGCACCGATCGTCGCCCTCAACCGGGCCATCGCCGTCGCCGAACTCGACGGCCCCGAGGTGGCACTGGCGGCCGTCGACCGTCTTGAGCACCACCTGGTCGACTATCACGCCTACCACGCGACCCGCGCCGAACTGCTGCGGCGGCTCGGCCGGAGCCAGCGGTCGCGCGCGGCCTACGACAGAGCCATCGAGCTGGCGGGCAACACCGCCGAGACCGCTTACCTGACACGCCGCCGCGACCAGCTGAAATAGCGTCCGGCGGGCGACGCCGGGCAGGGCGGCCAGCTGACGAACGAGGCATCTGCACAAGGTCAGGGCGGTTACCAAGATCGTCGAAGTTCCACACTCGGATCCGGTGCTATACGGTCGGGGGGTGAAAACCGAGCATCACTGGTGGAACGGCAACCGCAGCGTGCGAGGACGCCGCGACGTGTACATCCGCACCGATGGCGAGTCGTGGGAGGTCGAGGCCCGAGCCGGCGGCGACGCTGGCCGGTCGAAGATCTACCCGTGCCCGGGCCGGCGGTCGGCGGAGATCCTGGCCGGGGCATGGATGGACGGACAGAGCCGGTGGCAGGTCATGGTCCCCTGATCGGCCGACGCCGATGCTCGTCCACCACCTGTCGGCTGGCGGCGGGATCCGGCAGCGGGTTCGAGTAGAATGACAGCACGGTCCGCCCAGCATGGCGGCCGGGTTCGATGTCCCACGCCACGCGCCGCGGCCGGAACGGTCAGCGCCGGGCGGGACGTTTCTTCGACGTTCGGAGCCTTCATGGCGGCAAGCCGCCCACGCCAGACCACCTCGTCCGACTCTCTCACCTTCGCCGACCTCGGCGTGCCCGACGCGCTGAACCGCGTGCTGGCCGCGACCGGGGTGGACCGGCCGTTCCCGATCCAGGCCGCGACACTGCCCGACGCGCTCGCCGGACGGGACGTGCTGGGCCGGGGCCGCACCGGTTCGGGAAAGACCTATGCCTTCGTACTGGCGGTACTGACCCGCCTGGCCGCCACCGCCGCGCCACGGCAGGCCGGGCGCCCCCGGGCGCTGATCCTCGTACCCACTCGTGAGCTGGCCACCCAGATCGACAGCGTGATGGCGCCGCTGGCGCAGGCGCTGTCGCTACGCACGATGACGATCTTCGGTGGCGTCGGCGCCCGACCTCAGGTCGCCGGGCTGCGCGCCGGGGTCGACGTCCTGGTGGCCTGCCCGGGCCGGCTCGCCGACCATGTCGAGACCGGTCACGCGCGCTTGGACGCCGTCGAGATCACCGTGCTCGACGAGGCCGACCACATGGCCGATCTCGGTTTCCTGCCCACCGTACGGCGGCTGTTGGACCAGACCCCGCGTGGCGGGCAGCGTCTGCTGTTCTCCGCCACCCTGGACGCCGGCGTCGATGTCCTGGTGCGGCGGTTCCTCACCGATCCGGTCGTGCACAGCGTCGACTCGACGCTGTCGCCGGTCGCCGCGATGGCGCACCACGTCCTGCACGTCCACGCCGAGGACCGGCTCGCCGTGCTGGTCGAGCTGACCGCCGCGCCGGGCCGGACCGTGGTGTTCACGCGCACCAAGCGGGGCGCGAAGACCCTCGCCCGCCGGCTGGTCGCGGCCGGGGTGGCCGCCGTCGAACTGCACGGCAACCTGGCCCAGGGCGCTCGCACCAGGAACCTTCAGGCGTTCTCCGACGGCCAGGCCCAGGCGCTGGTCGCCACCGACATCGCCGCCCGGGGCATCCACGTCGACGACGTGGCCCTGGTCGTGCACGCCGACCCGCCGGTGGAGCACAAGGCGTACCTGCACCGCTCGGGCCGCACCGCCCGGGCCGGCGCGGCCGGGACGGTCGTCACACTGATGACCGACGGGCAGGTGCCGGAGGTACGGGAACTGACCCGTAAGGCGGGCGTCACGGCGACCACGACCCGGCTGCGCCCGGGTGACGCGCTGCTTCGCGAACTCGCCCCGGGGGAACGGACGCTGGTCCCCCAGCCCATGCCGCAACCCGCCGGTTCGCGGCACGAGACGCAGCGCGCCGGTTCGCGGCACGAGACGCAGCGCGCCGGTTCGCGGCACGAGACGCAGCGCACGGGCTCGCGGCACGAGACGCAGCCGGCCCACGGCGGCCGGGGTCGACGCGGCGGCAAGCCGGCGCCGACCACCTCGGAGCGATCCGGTGCGGCGGCCTTCTCCGCCCGGGCCCGGCCAGTCGCTCGCCACGGCGGGCGCTGACGCATTGTGCCGTCGGAGCGCCACCGCACCCGGTCACCGGTGCGGTAGAGGCGCTCGCCCGGCGCACCGTACGGGTCGGGCACGAACCGCTCGGCGGCCAGGTCGGGCCGGCCGAGCTAGCCGCGGGCCAGGCCGGCAGCGCAGACGCGTGGACGCCGGGGCAGCCCGTAGCGGGCACCCGGTCGCCTCGCCCACAGCGGTTACTCGCGGGCACCGACGAGCTGCACGGCCGGCGCGCGCATGGTCACCCGAACCGTCAGCAGCGAGGTGACGAGCACGAGCAGCGCGATGCCCGCGACGAGCGCCACGCCGGCGGCCCAGGGCACCGCGACGGGTACCCCACCGACCAACCGGGACAGCGCCGCCGCGGTGCCGGCAAGGTTGACGGCGGTGGCCAGCACCGCGAGCGCCGCGCCGACGCCGACGACGAGCAACGCCTCGCCGGTGACCACCCGCCGGACCTGCCGCGGGGTCGCGCCGGCCAGCCGGAGCACCGCATACTCCCGCACCCGCGAGGCCGCCGCCATCATCATCATGTTGACGATCGCGATACCGCAGTAGAGCGCGGTGACGCCGAGCAGAAGCCCCACGCCGGCCATGCTGCTCTGCGGGGTACCGCAGTTCTCACCGCACTCGAAATCGTCGCGGGAGCCGATCCGGGCCTGGTAGCTACCCGCGAGCGACTCGATCCGCTCCCGCACCCCCGACGGGTCCGCGCCCGGGCGGAACCTGACCAGGATCGATTCGGCCAGGCCGTCGCCGCCACCCCGCGCCGCGTACGACGGAGCCAGATAGACCTCGGAGCCGCCGATGCCGTGGGCCACGACCGCAGCGACCCGCAGCGTGATCTCCTGTCCGGTGCCGAGCCACAGGCGCAAATCCTGCCCCACCGAGGCCTCGATGCGGTCGGTGACCACGACGGTGTCGTCGGCGAGGTCTGCCATCGAGCCGGAGAGGACCTTGCGCGGCGAGGTCTGCTCCAGCGCCACCGGGTCGACCGCGATCGCATCGAAGTCGCGGAGGCTGCCGGAGTCGTAGCCGTACACGGTGAGCGGCACCGACGTGGCCACGTACGCGTCGCCGGGCCCCGCCAGCAGCTCCCCGAGCGCCGGGCTCAGGCCAGGCGCGCCGTCGGGGAGCAGCACCAGGTCGGCGACGAGGGTGTTGTCGCGTTCGGCGATCCGGGCACTGTCGATGGTGCCGAGCGCGCCGAGCAGCGACAGTGCCAGCCCGAGGGTGAGCAGCACCGGCGCGGCGGTGCCGACCGTGCGCCGGACCGCGTTGAGCGTCTGTTGGCGCACGAGCAGGCCGACCGCGCCGCGCCGCCGGGTCAGCGGCCAGGTGACCACCCGGATGAACGGCGGCACCAGCACCGGGGCCAGCACCGCCACCCCGGTGACCGTGATGATGAGCAGCCACATGTAGATGACCGGAACCGTGGCGATGTGCGGTTGCGCCCGGTTGACGAAGACCATCCCGCCAAGGGCGCAGAACAGCAGGACGAGCCCGGCGATGAGCCGGCCGCGGGTCAGTGTGACCTGCTCGTCCCGCGCCTCCCGCAGCGCCTCGATCGGCGAGACTCGGCCGGCGTGCCCGGCCGCGGTGCGGGCGGCCACGCCGGCGACACCGACGCCCACGATCACGGATACCAGAAGCGGCGGTGCGGCCGGTCCCGCGTCGAACCAGGCCGGCGCGATGTCGTCCCGGGCCAGCCGGTCGCCGAGCAGCGGCCCGCCGATCACGCCGATCGCGCAGCCGACGATCGAACCGGCGAGCCCGACCAGCGCCGCCTCGCCCAGCACCAGCCGCCGCACCTGACGGGCGGTGGCACCGAGCATGCGCAGCAGGGCGAACTCCGCCCGCCGCTGCGCGACGGTGAACGCGAACGTGGAGGCGACCACGAACACCGCGACGAACGCGGCGAGACCGCCCGCGACGGCGAGCAGCGTACGCGTGTTGAGTATCTGCTGGCGGTCGCGCCGGGCGGCCTCCTCGGCCTGCCGGCGGTCGTCGCCGGTGAGCACCTCGCCACCGTCGCCGACGATCCGGCTCACCGTCGCCTCGTCCGGCGCGGAGCCGGGCAGGAAGGCGACGGCGGTGACGGCCGGGGAGAGCCGGGCGGCCTCGGAATCGCTGAAGAATACCGCCGACTCGAAGCCGACGGCCGCGACCACACCGACCACCGTGTACTGGCTGGGTCCGGCACGCGTGTTGACGGAGAGGCCGGCGCCCTCGGTGCCCATGCCCGACGGCACCACGATCTCGTTGGCGGCCGCCGGGGGTCGGCCGGAGACCAGTTCGTAGCGTCCCAGCTGCGACACCGCCCACGGGTGCCCGACCTGCCCGGCCGGGCCGCCTGGGACCTGCGCATAGAAGGTGCGGTCCACGACGGTCCGGCCAGCGGCTGCGAGCCGATCGACCAAGGCGGGGGCGACGGGGGGACGGTCATCCTGGCGTACCGACTCGACGTCCTGCTCGTTGTCGAGGACCAGGCGTCCCTGGCCGACGACGACCACCGGAGAGTCGACGAAGCGCTCGGGCGGTCGAGGCGCTGCGGTCATCGTCGCGCCGAGCACGATCGCGACCGTCGAAATCATGCCGACGCCGATCGTCAGCGCGACGAACGCGCCGAACACGGACAGCCAGCGGAACCGCAGGGTGGCCCCGGCAAGCCCGATCATCGGGTGCTGACCTCCAGGTCTGCCATCCGGGCGGCGGGACATCAAGCAGTGCGAGCCGCAGTCCGCCGTACGTTATCTCACGATCCTCGACCGTGCCGGCCGGTACTGCAGCAGCTCGGTGCCGGCCCACCGCTCCAGCGCCGTCACCTGCTGCGAGAGCTCAGCAGTCAAACACCGACCAGCAGATGTCGTTGCGCAACCGCTGGTCGTCGAGCACGAGCTCGCGAATCGCCTCCGGGAGTTGGTCCCGCTGCCACCGGCACTCGCGTCGCCCTGCGGCATCGCTCCCGCCTCGCGGCTCGGCGGCACGTGCGGCCTTGATCGCGTAGGCGGCCGCACCGAGTTCGTGCGCGGCGACGTGTGCGACGACCGCCGCCTGGCCAGCAGCGTACGCCGCATGCCGTGCGGCCCCACGCAGGTCTCTGGCCGCGCCCATCGCATGACCGCCCGCCGTGCGAGCCTGCATCCTCATGACCTCACCCCGCGCCCAGGCGCGGGGTTACTCACCGTCGAAGCTCGGCCACCTCACCCAGTCGCTCGAGCTTGTGCGGGTTGCGGATCGCATAGATCTCGGTGATCCGGCCGTCGTCGATGACGAACGACACGGCCGTGTCGTTCTCGCCGCCCGGGTCGATGCGCGCCGCGATGCCGCCGTTGAGGTCGACGATGAAAGCGCGGGCTTCGGGCGCGACCTCGGCGAAGCGGGCCATCACCGGGGCGAGCTTCGCAGCCCCGCGGACCGGCTTCGGGATTGCCGGGGCCAGGCCGCCACCGTCGCCCACGACCAGCACGTCGGGAGCCAGCACCTCAAGCAGTCCGGGCACGTCGCCGGTGGTCAGCGCGGCCAGGAACCGCTCGACCACCTGCTGCTGCTCGGTGCGGCTCACCGACATCCGCGGCCGGCGTGCCGCCACGTGCTTGCGGGCCCGCGTCGCGATCTGGCGCACCGCCGCCGACGACTTGTCCAGCGCCTGGGCGATCTCGTCGTACGGCACGTCGAAGACCTCGCGGAGCACGAAGACCGCGCGCTCCGTCGGTAGCAGCGTCTCGAGTACCGCCAGCATGGCGATCGACACGCTCTCCGCCAGCTCGACGTCCTCGGCGACGTCCGGGCTGGTCAACAGGGGCTCGGGCAGCCACTCGCCCACGTACTCCTCGCGCTGCCGTGCGAGCGTGCGCAGCCGGTTGAGGCAGAGCCGGGTCACGATCCGCACGAGGTACGCCCGGGAGTTCCGGACCTGGCCGCGCTCGTCGTCGACCAGGGCTGCCCACCGCAGCCAGGTCTCCTGCACCACGTCCTCGGCGTCGGCGACCGAGCCGAGCATCTCGTAGGCAACGGTGAACAGCAGGCTGCGGTGGGCGACGAAGGGGTCCTCGCTCATGACGCGGACGCTACTCCCGGTCGCTCGGCCAGCGGCTTCAAGCCGCACGCGGCGGCGAAGCCGTCAGACTCGATGCCGAGCGCCACGTTGCCACGCGTGCTCATGTTCGCGAAGGCGATCACCGTGGTGAGTTCGACCACGGCGGACGGTCCCAGCGCGACGTGCAGCCGGTCCACCAGCTCGTCGGTCACGGTCGGCGGTGTCTGGCTCATCGCCTCGGCGTACTCCAGGACGTCCCGCTCCAGCGCAGTGAAGACGTCCGCCTCCCGCCACCGGGGAATCTCGCGCGCCTTCTCCACGTCGAGTCCCCTGTTGCGGACCTCGAAGTAGTTGAAGTCCAGGCACCACGTGCAGCCGACCAGCGACGCGACCGCCATGTGGGCGTACGACTTGAGGTTCTCGTCGCAGGCGTCCCACTTCTGCAACTTGCCGCCGAGGCCGAAGCTGGCGAACAGCACCCTGGGGTTGTGCCAGTAGACACCCACCGCCGTCGGTACCTTGCCCAGTTTCTTCTCGATCATTCGCTTGATCAGTGCTCCCTTGACGCCGGTGATCTTCGCCGGAGGGATGCGGGTCGGGTGCTCCATGTCTTCTCCTGTGTCGATGGCTGGGCCGACGGGTAGGTCGGCACGCCATGAAGACACCGGCCGGGCCGCGGATGTGACATCGAGCGGGAGGAAGCGGGTGGACGCCATGTACGGGCTGACGCCTACTCTCGCCAGCCGGTCAGCTCGACCCCCTTGGCCAGGTCCACCCGGAAGCCCAGCGCGACCTCGCCGCGCTCGCCCGGCTCGAGCGACAGCCGCCAGGTCAGCTCACCCAGCTCCGTACGCTCGACCGGCGGCGGCACGACGGTCGTCTCCCGCACCACCACCGCCTCGTCGCGCGACACCGGAAGCTGATCACGCACCTCGACCCTCGCCGGGCGGGGCGTGTGGTTGGCGACGGTGATCCGGTACTCCACCTCCCGCCGCCGGGCCGACCCGAGCGTGGCCTTGGTCTCGGCACGCCGATGCAACTTCCGCTCCACCCGCAGCCGGTCGTCCACCCCGAGCGCCAACTCGGCCTCCTCACCCGGCGCCCACATCGGCAGCCGGGTGGACGCGACGAAGTCGGCGTCGTGGAACACCGCGGCCGGGCCGGGCAGCAGCGTGTGCTCCGACGTGTTGCGTACCGTGGCCCGCAGGTGCGCCTCGGCGGCGCGGACCGGCACGGTGACATGGTCCAGCCGGGCCGGCAGTTCCAACACGGCGATGGTGGCCCGGTGCGCGCTACCGTCGGCCGGCACCGCCACCGGCCGCGCCGGCCGGTAGGTGGCGGCGCTCACCCCCTGCTCGACCTCGGCGACGCTCTCCCGCAGCCGCGGGTGCGCCCCGGCGGGACGGGCCGGACCGCTGCGGGCCGGGGCCGCGCCGGGCTCCGGCATCCCGGCCATCATCTCCGCCGACATCGCGCGCGGGGGCGCCGGCCGGAATCGGTCGAGATACCAGGGCGACAATTCCGGTACGCCGCTCGCCGCCGCCGGCCGGGCGGTGGAAAGTTGAAGTTCGCACTCCGGCCAGTCCTCCCCGGTGTTCTGGCTGACCACCCCGAACCAGGTGACGGTCACGGTGTCGTCGACCAACCGCAGGTCGTAGGAAGGTTGCCACCGGGCCCCCTCCACCAGATACGTCAGCTCCAGCTCGACATCGGCGTCGTCGACCTCCACCGCCACGATCACCTCGGCGGCCAGCCGGTCCGGCTCCCGCTTGCCGTGTGCGGCGTCGAGATCGCGCTCGACCGCGGCCAACTCCTCCGCCAACTCGACACGCCGGCGGGCCAGCCCGCGCCGCCGGGCGCGCGAGTCGGCGAGTTGGGCGGCCACCGAGTCGGCGAAGGCGGCCACGTCGCTCGGGGCCGCGTCGCCGGCGGCCAGCGCGCGGGCGTACGTGCCACCGGCACGCTCGGCCAGCCGGGTGAGGAACTCCCCGCGCTGCTCCTCGATCCCGTCCGCGTCGTCGACCTCGGCCACCTCGTCGGCCAACTCACGGCGGCGCTGCTCCAAGCCGACGACCTGCGCGTCGGTGCTGCGGGCCTGCCGCCAAGTGGTCACGTCCACGCCGAGCACGGTGGCCGGCCCCCGACCGCTGACCCGGACCGAGTCCCGCCGCAGGCCGAGCGGGAGCGGCGCGACACGTACCCGGTGCCGGCCGGCCGCCAGTCGGGTGCCGCCGCGCCGGGTCACCCGGGCCCGGTCCGGATGAACGGTGACTCCGACGACGGGCGCATCGATCTCCGCAGTGTCCACGGCGGCGAGGATAGCCGAACGTCGCTCGGTCCCTGGCCTGCGGCGGGAAGGGCTTGACGCGCGGACGTCCCATCGTGCACGGTCAATTGACATCGACAATCTCAAATGAATGTTTGACCGGGGAGAACGGATGAAGGCCTTCGTCACCGCCGCTTCGGCCGCGGCCCTGCTGCTCCTGGCCACCGGCAGCGCGCCTCACGGCCGGCCGGCGGCCGACGCGCCCTGCGTCGGGCAGATCCACGCGAACCCGGGGTTCGAACGGGGCACCACCGGCTGGACCGCCGGCCCCCGCATCGTCGTGCTCGGCGACGCGACCCGGCCCGCACACCGCGGCCGCGCGTACGCCACCTTCGCCGGGCTGGACGTGACGCGTACCGACCTGCTGCGCACCACCGTCACGGTGCCGGCCGACTGCGATCTGACGGTCCGCTTCTGGGTCCGGACCACCACCACGGAGACCAGCCGTGGCGACTACCTGAACGTCGGGCTGGCGGTCACCGGGACACCCCCGAAGACGAGGTACTCGCTGGCCTTCGACGGCGGGTCGCAGTGGCGGCAGTACTCCGTGTCGACCGGGACGGCGACGACCGAGCGCACCGCGACGGTCAGCTTCATCGCCAGCGAGACGGCCGGCAACGGCGTCACGACCTTCGACGTCGACGACGCGACCTTCACGTTGAGCTGATCACGGCGGCAATCGCCGAGACCGCCATCGCCGGCTCACACCCCGGCGACCTGCCATTCCTGGCTGGCATCGCCGCTGACCGGACGCTGGACGATCCTGGCGCCGTCCGCGCTGGAGCCGCCTTCGACGTCCACACACCACCCGTTGCGCACGTTGACGAGCCGGTAGTACCCACTGGTCGCCGCGGGGACCAGATTCCACCACTGGTTGGTGCCGCCGTTGTCGGCCCACTGGATGAGTCCCTCGCCCTGGCCGGAGCCGCCCGGGCTGTCCAGGACCTTGCCGCTGCGGACGCTGGACAGCCGGAACGAGCCATCCTGGTTCGGCAACAGCCGCCACTGCTGGTTGGTCGCGCCGGTCCACGGCCACTGGATGATGGACGCGCCGTCGGCGGTGGAGCCGCCGTTGACGTCCAGCGCCTTGCCGCTGCGCCGGTTGACCAACCGGGAGATGCCGGAGCCGGGACCGGCGGGCAGGCCGACGGCCACCTGCACCTGTTGCCCGGCGGTCAACGAGATCACCCGGGCGTGCGACCCGAGCGGGGACGAGGCGATCGGAGCGGAGGTGGTGAGGGATGCGATCCCCCGCCGGCTGATGAGCGTCATCGCCTGGGTGACCGCCGAGGTGAGGGTCACCGTGGTGGTGCGGCCGGGCAGATCCCAGGCGAGGCTGTCGATCCGGACCTGGTTGCGTCCGCGTACGCCGGTGATGGTGCCCTTGGCGAGTTGGTCGGGCACGGCGGGCAGCAGCTCGACGATGCCGGGCCTGGTGTGGATGAGCGCTTCGCTGAGCACGGCCGGCAGGGCATTGGCCGCATCAGCGTTGTAGGTCTCCAGGTTCGGGTTGTGCGACGTCATGAGGGAACGGAAGATCATATTGTTGCCGATGATCTTGCGGAGGTTGCTGTAGACCCCGACGCCGTCCTTCAGCCGGGCGCTGGCGAGGGCCCGGTGCAGGCTGCCGTGCGCCGAGGTGTTCTCGTCGCCACGGAGCGCCAGGGCCCGCAGCCCGGCGGTGACGAGCGCCGGTTGGTCCTCGGGGTTGATCTCGTGCAGGGGCCAGGCCCCGTAGAGGTGGTGGACGTGCCGGTGGTTGTAACGATCCGTGAGGCCGGGCCAGGACCATTCGGCGAGGGCGCCGCTGCCGTTGATGGTGTAGGGCGGAATCTTCGCCAACAGGGCAGTCCAGCGCGCGACACCCTGACCCGGGCCCTGTTCGACACCGAGCGCGTTGGCGGCGTCGATGGCCGCTCGTAGGGCGTGCTTGCCGGCCTGGATGTCGCCGGTGGCGTTGATCGCCAGCAGGACGTTGGTGCTGGCCGGCGAATTCTCCATCGAGAACGACGGCACGAACACCACCCGGCCGGACGCGTCGGTGCGAGTCAGGAAGTCCTCGTAGAACAGGGCCAGTTCCATCAGCGCCGGGCCCAACTTGTCCGCCAGGAACGCCCGGTCGCCGGTGACCTGGTAGTACTCCAGCAACGGGTAGAACAGCCAGTCGGCGCCGCCGGTCCAGCACTGACCGGGGAAGCCGCCGTCGAAGTGCAGCATGTACCCGTACTCGCCGTCGGTTCGGGACGGGGCGAGGAAGCCGCGGGCGCCGTACAGGTTCCGGGCGTTGGTCCGCCAGTGGGCGAGTTGGCCGAGTACCAGGTTGAAGTAGCCCTGCATGGCATCGGTGAGGTCGAGAATGTTGCCGCCGGCAACCTGTAGGTTGACGTTGGCGTCGGTGGTGAAGTCGTCGGCCCAGGCACCGTTCCAGGTGCCGGCCCAGATTCCGGTCAGCCGGGGCGGCAGCACCCCGCTGGAGCTGATGAACAGGTAACGGCCGCTGTCGTAGAGCCGTTCCAGCAGTGCCAGGTCCATCGTGTCGCGATTGGCGTTCTGCCGGGTGATCAGCTCACTTGTCGACATCTGACGGTCGGTGGCAGACACGTTCAGGTCCAGCCGCGAGCGGTCGTACATCGCCGAGTGCTGGGCGATGTGCCGGGTACGCAGCGCACCGTAGTCCGCGCTCACCACGGCCAGCGCCGCGTGCAATGGTTTGGCGTCCCACGCGGTGGCCGACTCGTACCGGTCTAGCTTGGTCAGCAGGACGAGCCTGGTAGCTGCGGCGACGACGATGGTCGACCCGACCGCGGTCACCGTCCCACCGGCGGGAACGACCCGGGTGACGCCCTCGAAACCGAACGCACCCTGCCCGGACGGGTAGGTGCCTCGCAGGTTCAGGTAGCCGGAGCCGTCGCTGACGGTGGCCAGGGTGCTGAAGCGGACCGAGCTCGGGACGCCGGCCAGGGAGGTGTTGACGCTCAACGTCGCGTCGATCGACCGGCCGGATGCGGGGGTCAGTTCGTGCACGATGATCTTGTCGGCTCGGGAGGCGAAGGCCCGGCGGGTCCAGGTACCACTGCCGTCCGTCCACGTGGACGTGACTTCGCCGGTTCGAAAGTCGGTGAGGCGGGCGTATCCGTTGGCGGTAGTCATGCCGGGGGTGCTGATCTGCAACTCGAAGCCGGGATGGTAGGTCTGCGTCCAGCGCAGGCTCCAGCCGGCGGCGAAGTCCGCGTTGGCACCACCGTAGTTCCCGGCCAGCGCCTTGTCCCGCACCCCGTTCAACCGGCCGGAGATCACCGGCGGGGTCGCGCCGCGGCTACCGTTGGGCATCACGAAGCGGTGATGATTGAAGATCACTTTCTCTAGCGTCGGCGCTCCGTACAGGACGGCCCCGTACTCACCGTTCCCGGTCAGGAAACCGTCCGTCCACGCTGTCGCGGCCCTGGTGTCGTAGATCCCCCGGTCGGGCAGTGTGACCCCCGGCGGTGCCGCTGCGGCCCGGTGGGCGCTCCCGGTCGAGGTCAGACCGACCGAGCCCGCGGTCAGCGCGGCGGCGGCGAGGACACCCCTGCGGCTCATGGGCAGATCAGTCATCCCGGTTCCTTTCACGATACGTGCAGCCACCGGCCATCGCCATGAGCATGCGAAGGACAGCAGGTCGAATCGGTTCGATGAATCCTAGGCGACGCAACGATGGTGGTCAATCTTGTGCGCGTCGGCGGTTGCGCCTGCCGGGGCGGACGGCCGCACCGGTCTCCGTGGTGTCACCGCTGTGACGCCGTGCTGGGTGTTCGCTGCTCGGAGCCGGGTTGCGGCAGCGTCACGGCTGGACGGGCGCTGCGGTGCTCGTGTAGCGACAGCAGGACGACCGAGCCCAGGACCAGCACGGGGCCAACCCATTGACTGGGGACGAGCCCATCAGTTCGTCGTCATCAGGGTTGAGGTGATCCACCCGAAGCCGCAACGGCGGCTGCACCACCGAGCTCGTCGAGGGGCCCCGCTCAGACGGCGTTCTGCGAGCTTTGTCGGCGGCTCTGAGCGATCAGCGGTGCCGTGAGGTCGGCGACCGTCGTCAATGCGGCCTCCAGGGCAGGGCGGGGACTTTGCGTTCCCCCGGACCGCAGCCACTCGCGGAGCACCTGGTTGTGGGCGGCGACGAAGGACGCGGCCGCGACATGGGCCGCGAGGGCGGCCTCGGAGGTGTTCGGCAGCCTGCTCCGCAGGTAGTCACTGAGAACCCGTTCGTACCTGGCGACGCTGGCGACCTCGCGGTCTCGAAGAGCCGCGACTTCGCGCGTCAGCCGGTAGCGGGCGAGTGTTTGTTCTGGCGTCGCCATGAAGCTCTCGAAGATCAGCCTGGTTGCCTCGGCAACGGCGAAGACCGGCTCGGTGTTCGCTGAGGCACCGAGGTACCAACGCACGCGGTCCAAGACCGAGTCGTGATCAGGGAAGATCACGTCCTCCTTGGAGCGGAAGTGCCGGAAGAACGTGCGCCGCGCGACGCCCGCAGCCGTGGTGATGTCGTCGATGGTCGTGCTCTCGTACCCCTGGACCGTAAAGAGTTCGAAGGCGGCCCTTGCCAGTCGATCCCGAATGGGCTCCCCTGCTGAGGGAGCGGCCGGCGGGATGTTCGGGTACATGCTCGGACGATAGCATCTCAGCATTGAGTGACAGATCACAGGCACGCCATGCTTGAGATCTGTCACTGAGTGCCATTAGGGTCCCGGGTATGCCTGTGTCCCCGCCGGCTCGCAGCGAATCCGGCCTTCCCGTCGACGCGGTCTACGACGAGTCTTCGCTGCCGAGCTTCGACCCGAAGGCCAAGCTGGGCGCGCCGGGGGAATTCCCCTTCACCCGTGGCGTCTACCCCACGATGTACACCGGCAAGCCGTGGACGATGCGCCAGTACGCGGGGTTCGGCACGGCCAAGGAGTCCAACGAGCGCTACCACCAGTTGGTCAAGGCGGGCACGGGCGGCCTGTCCGTGGCCTTTGATCTGCCGACGCAGATGGGCTACGACTCCGACGAGCCGATCGCGCACGGCGAGGTGGGCAAGGTCGGGGTCAGCATCGACTCCCTCGATGACATGCGGACGCTGTTCCGCGGGCTGCCATTGGACAAGGTCAGTACGTCGATGACCATCAACGCGCCGGCCTCGACGCTACTGCTGCTCTACCAACTGGTCGCCGCCGAGGAGGGAGTCGCGGGGCACCAGCTCACGGGCACGATCCAGAACGATGTGCTCAAGGAGTACATCGCCCGGGGCACCTACATCTATCCGCCCAAGGAGTCCCTGCGTCTCATCAGCGACATCTTCGCCTACTGTCAGAAGGAAATCCCGCGCTGGAACACGATCTCCATCTCCGGCTACCACATGGCCGAGGCGGGGGCCACGCCGGTGCAGGAGATCGCCTTCACGCTGGCCAACGCCAAGGAGTACGTCCGCACAGCCATCGCGGCCGGGCTCGACGTCGACGACTTCGCGCCGCGGCTGTCGTTCTTCTTCGTCGCCCGGACCACGCTGCTCGAGGAGGTGGCAAAGTTCCGCGCGGCGCGGCGGATCTGGGCACGCATCATGCGGGAAGAGTTCGGCGCGAAGAACCCCAAAAGCCAGATGCTGCGCTTCCACACCCAGACCGCCGGCGTACAACTGACGGCCCAGCAGCCCGAGGTCAACCTGGTGCGGGTGGCGCTCCAGGGGCTCGGGGCGGTGCTGGGCGGAACGCAGAGCCTGCACACGAACTCCTACGACGAGGCCATCGCACTTCCGACGGAGAAGGCCGCGCGCTTGGCGCTGCGCACCCAGCAGGTCATCGCCTACGAAACGGACGTCACCAAGACGGTCGACCCGTTCGCCGGCTCCTACGTCATCGAGGCGATGACCGACGACGTGGAGGCGGCCGCGGTGGAACTCATCCAGGCTGTCGAGGAGCGCGGGGGCGCTGTGGCCGCGATTGAGCAGGGTTTCCAGAAGAGCGAGATTGAGCGCTCGGCCTACCAGACCGCGCTCCAGATCGACCGCAGCGAGCGGACGGTGGTGGGCGTGAACCGGTTCACCTTGGACGAGGAGGAGCCGTACGAGCCCCTCCGGGTCGACCCCCAGATCGAGGTGGACCAGCGCGAACGCCTCGCGGCGCTACGCAAGGAGCGTAACAACGACGCGGTCGGCCGGGCCCTCGATGACTTGCGTGCCGCGGCGTCAGGCCGCGACAACGTTCTCCTGCCGATGCGTGAGGCGCTGCGCCAGCGAGCCACGATCGGCGAGGTCAGCCATGCCCTGCGCGATGTGTGGGGCGTGTACATCCCGCGCGACTCGTGGTGACGCCTCCATAACCGTCGACCAGTACCCTCCAGCGTCAACAGACAAGGACAGCGATGACTACCGCGCTCAGCCTTCCCACTCCACTGCCCGTGCTGGCCGAATCCGCACTCCCGAGAGTGCTGACGCGTACCGGCGCCACGGTCGTCCTGGGTACGGCCTTGACCGCTCTCGCCGCTCAGGTCGTCGTACCGATTCCCGGCTCGCCCGTCCCGGTCACCGGGCAGACCTTCGCGGTCCTGTTGACCGCCGCCGCCCTCGGTCCGGCCCGGGGCCTGGCCAGCCAGGTGCTCTACCTGGCGCTCGGCGCCGCCGGGCTGCCCGTCTTCACGCAGGGCGCTCACGGCGTGCAGGCCCTGTTCGGCGCCACCGGCGGCTACCTCGTTGGTTTTCTGCTCGCCTCGCTGATCGTGGGCGCCGGCTCGCGTCGTGGCACCGACCGGTCGATGCTTCGCGAGTTGGCAGTTCTGGCGCTGGCTTCGGCGGCGATCTACGCGTGCGGGGTGACCTGGTTGGCCATCGTGACCGGTATGGGCCTGGCCACGGCGGTCGCCGTCGGTATGGCGCCCTTCCTCGTCGGCGACGTCTTCAAGGCGGTACTGGCGTCAAGCCTCCTCCCGGCGGCCTGGAAGCTGGTCACCCGTCTCGACTCCTCCGGATCCGCGCGATGAGCGGGGAAACGGTCTCGGTGACCGAGACGGGGATCAGCATCCACAGCACTGCGGGTAAGTTGGCGGACCTGACGCGTCGGGTCGAGGAAGCGGCACACGCCGGGTCGGCCCGCGCGGTGCAGAAGCAGCATGCCAGGGGTAAGAAGACCGCCCGGGAACGGATCGGGATGCTGCTGG
>NZ_BMNB01000028.1 GCF_014646235.1 Micromonospora sonchi
CTTACCCACCAGGAAGGTGCACCCGATTCTGCTGTGGACATGGACTCGACACCCACATCCTTGCAGGTCAGGTGCACCTTTCCTTCACTGACCTCGATCAGTCAAATCCCCTCTGAACAGGGGAGGTCAGGTCGTCTGCGACACGGAGACGCGCAACGTCCGGTGGTTGGTCCGCGCACCAGGCCAGAGCCGCGAGCGGCCGGCCATCGGTGTCCATGGTTAGTTAGGAGGTTGGTTCAACGTTCGCGCGGCTGCGGCCTGGTCGTGGCCGCACCGGAGCCGCCATGGCGGCCACCACGCCTGGATCTCGCCGCCACCACCATTCATTGCCGATCTCTCCATTTCACGGAGGCATAAATACTTCACCCTGAAATAACGTTCAACTGGACAAGCGTCTCCGGCCAGGGCGCTTCACAGCACGACGGCTACCGCGTCTGCCGGGTGACTCGGGCGACGGCGCGGCTGCCGCCGGGCCTTCCTCGCCCTAGCTGTCCAATTTATGCGATTTGCCCGCCACTCTGCGTCGGCCGCGATCGTTGCTCACGGTGTGCGTCGGAGGGACGGACAGCGCCACGGTGCCTGCCGGTCCCATGCTGGAGGGAGCGCAGCTCTGAACCGGATCGCAGGAATGATCATCGCCGCGGGGGGTGGCCGCCGGATCGGTGGCCCCGAGGCCCTGCTGCACCAGGGTGACAAACCTCTGGTCGACCAGATGATCGACACGCTGACGGAGGCGGGCTGCGGGCAGATCGTGGTCGTCCTCGGTGCCGCGGCCGACCAGGTCCGCGAGACCGCCGACCTGGACCGTGCCACGGTGGTGGTCAACCGTGCCTGGGGCACCGGGGTCGGCTCGTCCATCCGTGCCGGCCTGGCCGGAATCGACGACGACGAGGTCGAAGCGGTGGTGGTGGTGCCGGTCGACATGCCGGGACTGACCGTCGCCGCGGTGCGCCGGGTGGCCGCGCTGCCCTTCCCCGACGTGCTGGTCTGCGCGACGTACCACGGGCTACGCGGCTATCCGATGCTGTTCGGTCAGCGGCACTGGCCGGGCATCGCGACCCTGGCCAGCGCCGACGTCGGTGCCCGGCCCTACCTGCTGGCGCACAAGGACCAGATCGTCGACATCGCCTGCGACTCGGTGGCCGACGGCAACCGCGTCGACACCCCGGAGCTGATGGCCCTCTACGGCCTCTCCGTGCCGGAGCAACGCGTCGGCGTCTAACTCCGCCCGCCCCCGGTCAACTCGCAGCTGTACCCCGACGAGACACCGGCCACCAGCTCGACGGTGGCCGTCCCGTCCCGGTAGCGCACCTCGAACTCGGTGCCCGTACCACCGTCGGGCGACGGTATCCGAACCCGGCTCCGCTGCCCCGGGGTCGGGGAGAACAACCGCAGCCGGACGCCGTCGGCCCACGGGTAGTCGGGCCGGTCGGTGACCGAGCCGAACGGGATGACCGCGCCGGGCCGAGCGAGCACGGGCACGCTGTCGTAGCCGTGCTTCTCGGTCACCCAGCCCGGGCCGGTGACCTGCGCGCCAGTCATCAGATGCGTCCAGGTGCCGGCCGGCACGTAGTAGGTGATCTGCCCGTCGGCGCTCATCACCGGCGCGACGAGCAGGTCCGGGCCGAGCATGTACTGCCGGTCCAGATAGGCGGTGGCCGGGTCGTCCGGGAACTCCAGGATCATCGGCCGCAGGACCGGTACGCCTTCGCGGTGGGCCTCCTCGGCCGCCGCCGCCAGGTACGGCATCAGGCTCAGCTTGAGCCGGGTGAACCGGCGCAGCACGTCGACCGCCTCGTCGTCGTACGCCCACGGCACCCGGTACGAGCCGGAGCCGTGCAGCCGCGAGTGCGAGGAGAGCAGCCCGAAGGCGATCCAGCGCTTGAACACCGCCGGATCCGGGGTGCCCTCGAAGCCGCCGATGTCGTGGCTCCAGTAGCCGAAGCCCGAGGCGGCCAGCGACAGGCCGCCGCGCAACGACTCGGCCATCGCCACGAAGGTGGACTCGCAGTCGCCACCCCAGTGCACCGGGAACTGCTGCCCGCCGGCGGTCGCCGACCGGGCGAAGACCACCGCCTCACCCTCGCCGCGCTCCGCCGCCAACAGCTCGAAGACCGTCTTGTTGTAGAGGTACGAGTAGTAGTTGTGCATGTGCTGCGGGTCCGCGCCGTCGTGCCAGACGACGTCGGTCGGGATGCGTTCGCCGAAGTCGGTCTTGAAGCAGTCGACCCCCATGTCGAGCAGCGTCTTGAGCTTGCCGGCGTACCAGGCGACGGCCTCCGGGTTGGTGAAGTCGACAAGCGCCATCCCGGCCTGCCACTTGTCCCACTGCCAGATCGAGCCGTCCGGGTTGCGGACCAGGTAGCCGGCCTGCCGCCCCTCCTCGAACAGGTACGACCGCTGGGCGATGTACGGGTTGATCCAGACGCACACCTTCAGGCCACGCTCGTGCAGCCGGCGCAGCATCCCCTCCGGATCGGGGAAGGTCGCCGGATCCCAGATGAAGTCGACCCAGTGGAACTGGCGCATCCAGAAGCAGTCGAAGTGGAACACCGACAGGGGAAGGTCCCGCTCGGCCATCCCGTCGATGAACTCGGTGACCGTCTTCTCGTCGTACGAGGTGGTGAACGAGGTCGACAGCCACAGCCCGTACGACCAGGCCGGCACCCTGGCCGGGCGGCCGGTCAGCGCGGTGTAGCGGCGCAGCACGTCCTTCGGGGTGGGCCCGTCGATCAGGTGGTAGGTGAGCGACTGTCCGGGCACGCTGAACTGGGTCTGCGACACCACCTCCGAGCCCACCTCGAACGACACGTGCTCCGGGTGGTCGACGAAGACGCCGTACCCGGCGCTGCTCAGGTAGAACGGCACGTTCTTGTACGCCTGCTCGCTGGCCGTGCCGCCGTCGGCGTTCCAGATGTCGACGGTCTGGCCGTTCTTGACGTATGCCCCGAAGCGCTCACCCAGCCCGTAGATCGTCTCGCCGACGCCGAGCGCCAGGCGGTCGTGCACGTACTTGCGGCCATCGGCGTCGGTGACCACGCCGATGCTGCGTTCGGTGGACGAGGTGACCAGCCGATCGCCGCGCAGGAAATCGACCCGCCACGCTCCGGTCAACGCGACCCGCACGGTCAGCTCGCCGGTGGTCAGCCGGGCGCTGAGCCCGGTGACCTCCACCTGCACGGGATGCTCGGCATTCTCGGCGAGCGCGAAGCGGGGCTGCTTGGGCAGCCCACCGGAGTGGTGGCCGATGGTCACCCCGACCACGCCGGGCGCGGGGGAGGAGAACCGCACCGTGACGACCGGCCGGTTGAGGGTGTCGCCGCGTCCGGTGATCTTCCCGATCGGCGCGAACACGGTGAAGGCCCGCTCGTCCGGCTCGATCGACTCGACCGCGCCGGGCCGCAGCACGGTGACGCCGGGGCGCAACTGCCAGTACCCGTCGGTGAACTTCACTTGTCGGCTCCTGCCGTGATGCCGCGCGCGAGGGTGCGCTGGAAGATGAGGAAGAACAGGATCGCCGGGAGGAGGCTGAGTAACGCTCCGGCGTTGGTGGTGGGGGCGTCCATCAATCGGTCCCCCTGCAACGTGGCGATTGCGACAGGCACCGTCTGGGTCTGGTTGTCGATGAGCATGACCAAGGGGATGAGGAATTCGTTCCAGGTCCAGATGAAGAAGAACACCAGCAGCACCGCGATGGTGGGCCGCACGTTGGGCAGCACCACCCGCCACAGGATCCGCCACGTGCCCGCCCCGTCCAGCGCGGCGGCCTCCAGCAGCGTCCGGGGGAACGTGCCGAGCACCGAGGCGAGCAGGTACGTGCCGAAGGCGGCCTGGATGACGGTGAAAATGATGATCACCGCCAGGCGGCTGTTGTAGAGTCCGGCCTCCTTGGCGAAGTGGTAGAGCGGGTAGACCAGCGCCTCCTGCGGCAGCATGTTGGCCAGCAGGAAGAGACCGATGATCCAGAGGCGGCCGCGGACCCGGCCGATGCCCAGCGCGTACGCGCTGAGCAGCGAGACGATCACGGCCAGGACCGCTACCGAACCGGAGATGACGATCGAGTTCCACAGCTTGACCGGGAAGTCGACCTGTTCCCAGTAGGTCCGCAACCCGGTGGTGTAGAACTCGGTCGGCCAGCTCAGTGGGCCGTTGGCCGAGTAGTCGCCGGGCGATTTGAAGGCGTTGAGCAGCATGAACGCGAACGGCACCAGCATGACCAGCGCGGCGGCGCCGACCAGCAGGAGTACGAGCCAGCGGCCGACGCCGCGATGCTGCCGCGGTCGTCGGGCGGGGTGGGCCGGCGGTGGGGTGCGGCGGGCCGGGGCGAGCGTGGCGGCCATCTACAGCGCCCCGTCCTGTCGTTCGGCCCGGTTCTGCGCCCCGATGAAGAGCACCGCCACCACCACGATGATCAACGTCAGCACCATCGAGATCGCCGAGCCGTAGCCGACGTGCAGCCGCTTGAAGAAGGTGAAGTAGGCGAAGTAGGACGGCACGTTTGTGGCGTTCTCCGGCCCGCCCCGGGTCAGCGCGTAGATCGGCCCGAACACCTTCATCGCCGCGATCGTGCAGGTGAGCCCGACCACGAAGGTCTCCGGCCGGATCTGCGCCAGGGTGATCGCCCGGAACCGCCGCCACCAGCCGGCGCCGTCGATCTCCGCCGCCTCGTACAGCTCCGGATTCACCCGTTCCAGGGCGGCCATGAAGACGACCACGGGGTAGCCGATCTGCACCCAGATCATCACGGCCATCACCACAGGCAGCGCGCTGCCCGGGTCGCCCAGCCAGTCGTGGCGCAGCGCGCCGAGCCCGACCGCGTCGAGCAGCCCGTTGAGCGCGCCGTCCGGCCGCAGGATCCAACCCCAGACGATGCCGGCCACCACCACCGGGAGCACCTGCGGCAGGTAGAAGGCGGCCCGCAGCGCGGCGGCGGTGCGGGGGCGGAACCGGCGTCCGATGGTGTCGAAGAGGACCGCGGCGAGCACCAGCCCGACCAGGGTGGGCACCACCACCATCGCGACGATCATCGCGACCGTGTTCCGGAACGACGTCCAGAAGACCTCGTCGGTCAGCAGGTTCCGGTAGTTCTCCAGCCCGATGAAGCTGGGCTCGCCGACGCCGGACCACCTGGTCAGCGACAGGTAGCCGGTGTAGAGCAGCGGGCCGCCGATGACGAGCAGGAAGAGCACCGTGCCGGGCAGCAGGAACAGCCAGTACGCGGCGTCGGGGCGGGACGGCCGACGCTTCGCGTTGGCCGTCGGGGACGGGGGTGAGGTGGCCGCCGGTCGGCGGGCGGCGATGCTGTCGGGCACTGCCATGGGAGGTCCTTCCACGCCTGCGGCGGGCGTACCGGTGCGCCGGTCGCGCCCGCCCCGGCCGCCGCTCAGTCGCGCGTGATCTCCGCGACGCCGTCGTGGTAGGGCTTGGCGATCGCGTCGAGGACCTCCTCGGGCGACCTGGACTGGTTGATCAGGCCCTGGAAGCCGGAGACCAGCACGTCGTAGTAGCCCGGCACCGGCCAGTCCGGATAGAACGCCAGGCCGTCCTGGGAGCTGACGGTGTTGAAGTTCTCGATCAGCTTGCGGTCCTTCTCGTCGCTGATCGTGGTCGGATCGCCGGCGACCGGCACGCCGCCGTTGTTGCCGATCAGCGCCTGGATCTCCGGACGCATGGTGATGTCGATGAAGTCGTACGCCAGGCTCTTGGCCTTGCTGGTCTGCGGGACCACCCAGAGGTTGCCGGACGAGCCGGCGTGCAGGGTGTTGCCGGGGAAGAGGAAACTGTCCCAGTCGTAGCTGATTTCGTTCTTGAACCGGCCGTACCACCAACTGCCGGAGACGATCATCGGCACCTTGCCGGAGATGAATGCGGTCCCCATGTCCTCGGCCTTCAGGCCGGCGGAGTCCTTGGCCAGGTAGCCCTTGCGCACCCACTCGGCGAACGTCTCCGCGCCGTAGCGCAGCGGGTCGGCCCGGAAGTCGACCGGGTTGGTGTAGAGCTGGTACGCGTCGACGAAGTTGCGGTCTGCCCGGGAGAGCGCGAGCTGGTAGAAGAGCTGACCGGCCGGATACTCGGCGCCGGACATGCCCAGCGGCGTGACGCCCCGGGCGACGAAGGTGTCCATCCCGGCGGTCAGCTCGGCCAGCGTGGTCGGGACGCTGACCCCGTGCTCGGCGAAGAGTTCCTTGTTGTAGTAGACCATCACGTACTCGCCGTAGTTCGGTACGCCGTACCAGTTGCCGGTGCCCATCACGCCGTTGTCGTACCGCGCGGTGGTCTGGAGGCTGGGGCTCAGCGCCTTGTCCCAGCCGCGTCTGGTCGCCTCCTCGGTGAGGTCGGTCAGCAGGCCCTGCGAGGAGAGCAGACCGGCGGTGGCGTTGCCCTTGTTGTACTCCATCACGTCCGGGCCCTCGGACGAGTTGATGATCATGCCGGCGTTCTGCTGGATCTGCTCGAACGCCTTGCGCTCGAAGCGCACCTCGACCCCGGGATGCTCATCCTTGAAGATCTCGATCGCCCGGTCCCAGGCGACCCCCATCGCGCTGTTCGCGCTCTCGTAGTGCCAGAGCTTGAGGACCTTGGCGGCACTGTCGTCCCCGTCGCCGCCGCAGCCGGCCAGGCCGGTCGCCGTGAGCGCGGCGACCGTGGCCACCACGGCTACTCTGCGAAAATGTCGCATTGCTAGTCTCCCTGACGAGTATCGAGCGGTACTCCTTCACGCCCGTCGCCGCGTGGCAGCGCGGCGACGGGCGGCTTCCGTGGTGGTGCCTTCCGTGCGCGGCGGACCGCTGGATCCACGGACCTCCAGCGCGCACGGCAGTAGTTGCTGGTTGATCTGAGCGTCGCCGACATCGACGTGCCGTAGCAGCGTCTCGATGGCGATCCGGCCCAGCGCCGAGCCGGGTGAGTTCATCGCGGTCAGCGCCGGGGTGGCCAGCTCGGCGACCTGGGGCGAGGTGACCATCGAGACGACCGAGACGTCGTCGGGAACGCTCCGCCCACGGGCGGCCAACTCGCCGAGCAGGCCGAAGACGGCGCTCTCGTTCATCGCCAGGATCGCGGTCAGGTCCGGCACCCGGCGCAGGGCGGTGGCCAGCGCCGTCCGGCCGCCGGCCGCGCTGTCCTCGGCGGGGATCATCAGCGGCTCCAGCCCGTGCCCGGCCATCGCGGCGGTGAACGCGTCCCGGGTGCGCAGGGCCGGGCCGTAACCCTCGGCGAGGGTGTCGGCGGAGTGGTTGACGTAGACGATCCGGTGGTGGCCGAGGTCGACCAGGTGACCGACCGCCGCCCGGACGGTCTGGTCGAAGTCGATGTCCACGTACGACAGGCCGGTGGTGTCGGCAGTGCGACCGATCAGCACCAGCGGTACGCCGAGTTCCCGCAGCACGTCCACCCGGGGATCGTGCAGCTGCACCTCCATCAGCAACGCGCCGTCGAGCATCCGTTGGCTGGCCAGCCGGCGCAGTTGATCGAGGTCGCCGACGCCGATCGGGGAGAGCACCAGGTGGTAGCCGGCCGCGCTGGCGGCGGCCGCCGCGCCGGTGACGAAGGCGGTCTCGGTGGCACCGAGGCCCCGCTCGTCCATCGGCAGCAGCAACCCGAGGATCCGGCTACGCCGGCTGGCCAGCCCGCGCGCCATGGCGTTCGGCTGGTAGTCCAGCTCCGCCATGGCGGCGAGGACCTTGTCCCGGGTGGCCTGGGAGATCGGACGGGCACCGGTGAGCGCGTACGACACCGTGCTGACCGAGACCCGGGCGAGACGCGCGACGTCCTGCATGGTGGCCATCGGCACCTCCTCACCGGCGGTGACCGCTCAGTCGAAGCGTTTCGACTAACCGCTTCGACTGAAAGTTAGGCCAAGCATCACGACCCGTCAACACCCATGACGAACCGACCTCATCCCCCCAGCCCCCGCCGATCTTGCACTTTCCGTCGCCGTAATGCCGCTTTTGCAGCCCTTCATCCCGACGGAAAGTGCATGATCGACGAGGTGGTCAGAGGTCTTGGGTGAGTTTTTGGAGTACGGAGGGGGCGACCAGGCCGATCGCGGCCAGGATCGAGACGATGGTCAGCCCGGTGCGGACGAAGACGACCTCGGTGCGGCCACCGGCGCGCAGTGCGATCTTGTCCGGCAGGCTGATCGGCGTCCACATCCGGCGTTTGATCGGGATCGGCCAGAGGATCGGCACGCCGGCCCGGGTGATCATGTCACCGATGATGTGCACGAAGCAGCCCACCCCGACCGCCAGGCCGATCATCGGGTAGCCGCGATCGCCGGGCAGGTTGGCGGCGGTGAAGACGGCCGCGCCGGCCGAGACCAGGGTGACGATGAGCCAGCCCGCGCGCTCGGCCCACTTGTCGAACAGGCCGCGCAGGGCCAGACCGATCATGAAGAACAGGATGCCGATCACGGCCCACTTGCCGTACCTGGCACACAGGGTGGTGGTGCCCCAGCCCACCAGCACGGTGAACGGGATGGTGTGGGTCAGCGTCCGGTGCCCGTTGTTGCGCTTCGGGTCGCGGCTGAGCTTGGTGGCGTAGTAGACGCCCAGCGAGATCTTCTCCACCACCTCGGCGACGAACAGCGAGAAGACGCCGAAGGTGCGGGCCACCGTCGCGCCGCCCTTGTTGCGGGTCACCTTGCCGGACAGGTCGAGGTCGGGCAGCAGTGCCCCACCGGCGCAGACGGCCGTGCCGACGGCCAGCGCCAGCGGCGACTGCTCGTAGTCGTAGAAGTGCTGCAGCGCCCAGGACCCGCTCAGCCATACCGCCGCGCCGGACAGCGCGTGCGACGGTCCCATCATCTCGGCTCGCCCTCCCCAGGGATCTTGAGCGCCAAAACTACGCCACTGTAGTTCGCTGCGACGCCGCAGGGGGACCACCGGACGGTCCATAGCGGACGGTGCCGGAGTGTCGTCCAGGGACCGGGCCATTCACCAGGGAGTATGGCAGCGCACGACCGCCGGCCGGAGCGCTCTGTCGGCCATGGGACGGCCGCAAGGTGGGCGCACGTGTCGGCCGGGCGGGTTACGGTTCCGCAGAATCGTTGTGGAGACCGGGAGGATCGGATGGCCGAGGAGATCAGCTTCGACCGGGTCGCCCCGGTCGTGCCCGTGCGCGATCTGGACGCCGCGCTCGACCGCTACCGGAGGCTGGGCTTCGCCGTGCGTGCCTACGGCGGCGGTGAACGGTACGGGTTCGTCGAGCGTGGCCATGTCTCGCTGCACCTCACCGAATGGGCCGAGCACGACCCGGCCCGTACCGCGTCGGCGGTCTACCTCTACGTCTCCAACGCTGACGCGCTGCACGCCACCTGGGCCGCGGCAGGTGTCGAGGGCCGCCTGGGCGACCCGCGGGACACCCCATACGGCCTGCGCGAGTTCGCCTTCGTCGACCCCGACGGGACGCTGCACCGGGTGGGCTCCCCGAGTCCCGCTGCCACGACCGCCGGCTGACACCGATGATTCCATTGGCGCATACCGCCGCTCGTGCCGTCCCATCCATCGAGGGTGAGCGGCGCGAGCGGCGGGTCCGCGTCGCGTCCGAACAGCGCCGGTGAGCTGCGAACGTCACCACCAGCGCTTGCGGGGCGGGCGGACGGTCACGTCGCCGAAGACGGCGCGGCAGCGCACCTCGATGACCGGGGCGCCGGGGGCGACCGGGCCGCTCAGCTTGGACTTCTTGCTGCCGAAGATCGCGCTGCCGGTGAGCCGGACATCCGTGCCCTCGGGCACCACGATCGTGATGTCGCCGAAGATCGCGTCCGCGTCGATCGTGATCGCCTGCCGGGGCATCCCGGTCTCGTGCAGCTCGATCCGGCAGTCGCCGAAGATCGCGCGGGCCTCGATGTGCTCCGGTGCCGGCCAGGCCCCCTTGCGTACCTCGCTGCCGAAGACGGCCAGGAGCTTCTCCGACGCCGGGGCGAGCGCGTCGGCGGGACGTGCGGGTGACCGGCCGGCCGCGCCCGGCAGGTCCGTGGTCAGCCGGGCCAGCTCGCCGCGGGTCTGCGCGGCGTGGGCGGCACCGGCCCGCTCGGTGTACTCGTCGAGGGTGAGCCGTCCCTCGGCGGTGGCCTTGCCGAGCAGCTCCACGATCTCCTCCCGCTCCCGGTCGGAGACGCGCAGCCGGTCCGTGTCATCGTGCCGTTCCCACTCCACGCCCCGAGCCTACTGGTGCACCTCACCGCCCCTTTGCACGGATCTTGGTCCGAGAACACCCCCAGGGCGTTCTCGGACCAAGATCGCCCAGCGCTAGCAGGCGGTGGGGGTGAGGAGGTTGCCGGTGGGGATCGTGATCGGATGGCGGCGGGGCGGCACGTCGGTGGTGCGGCGGGTGGACATCGGGGTGTGCTCGCGGCGGGCGGTGGCGTACACCTCGGCCGTGCGGGCGGCGACGGTGGCCCAGCCGTAGCGCCGGCCGACCATGGAGCGGGCCTGGCGGGCAACCCGGCGGGCGAAGACCTCGTCGTCGAGGAGCTGGTCGACCGCGCCGGCCAGGGCGGGCGGGTCGCTGTGCGGGAAGGTGACGCCGGTGACGCCGGGCTCGACGATCTCGGCGAGGCCGCCGGTACGCGCCACCGCCAGCGGCGCCCCGGCCGCCGCCGCCTCCAGAGCCACCATGCCGAAGGGCTCGTAGAGGCTCGGTACGACGGTCGCGTCGGTGGCGCCGAGCACCGCCGGGAGCTGGGTGTCGTCGAGGAACCCGGCGAAGCGTACGGTGCCGCCGAGGCCGAGCTGGTGGGTCCGCTCCTCCAACTCGCCCCGGTAGGGGCCGTCGCCGGCGATCAGCACCCGCAGCCCGGGGTGCCGGTCGCGCAGCTGCGGCACGGCGTCGACCAGGTGCTGCACGCCCTTCTCGTAGACCAGCCGGCCGGCGTACCCGATCAGCGGCCCGGTCCCGGCGAACCGGGCGCGGGCCGAGGCGACGGCGCGGGGGCGGGCCCGCCAGGCCCGGTCGTCGACGCCGTTGGGCACCACCTCGATCCGGCCGGTGGGTACGTCGAACAGGGTGGCCACCTGCTCGCGCATGTAGCCGGAGCAGGCGATCAGCCGGGCCGAGGCGTTGCTCAGCCAGTGCTCCACGCCGTGGATGGTGCGATTCATCTCCTCGGGCAGCCAGCCCTGGTGCCGGCCGGCCTCGGTGGCGTGCATGGTGGTCACCAGCGGCAGCCGCAGGTGCTCCGCCAGGGTGATCGCGGTGTGCGCGACCAGCCAGTCGTGGGCATGGATGACGTCGTGATCGCCGGTGCCGGTGGCGCGCAGGGCGGCTCGGGTCAGGGTGTGGTTGAACGCCATCGTCCAGGCCAGCAGCGAGCCGGTGGCCAGCGAAAAGGTGACCGGGTCCTCGGCGGCGCGCACGACGCGTACGCCGTCGACGTGCTCCTCCAGCGGCGCGCCCTCGGCGTGCCGGGTGATCACGGTGATCTGGTGGCCGGCGGCGGCCAGGGCGACGGAGAGGGCGTGCACATGTCGGCCCAGACCGCCGACGAGCACGGGCGGATACTCCCAGGACAGCATCAGCACCCGCTGTGAGCGTGCGGGGTTGATGTCGATCACGTCGGCGTTCGGTGACATGCGCGCCCCCTTTGAGTTGTCTCCGCGCGCCCGCCAGCAGCCCCCGACGGGCGGCGTTCGTGTCGCGGCCGGATTGACACCAATCCTCGTCGCACCTGGATAACCAGCGGAGACGTACCCGTTGCGGGGGTGTAAAGCGCTATCGGCGGGCGCGCAGCAGCTCCGCCACGGACCATGCCTGGAACGGGCAGCCGGTGGCGCTGTGCGGGGCGAGACCCTCGGCGGTCTCGCTGACCGAGCCGAGGCCGTACTCGGTCAGGTGCGCCTCCAGGCCGGTGAACAGTTCGTCGACCGGCAGTCCGGCCCGGCGACTGGCGTCGGCGTACGGGCCGATCAGCCAGGGCCAGACGGTGCCCTGGTGGTAGGCGCTGTCCCGCTCGGCCGGTCCGCCCCGGTGCCGGCCGGTGAAGCCGGGGCAGTCGGGGGAGAGGCTGCGCGGGCCGAGCGGGGTGAGCAGTCCGGCGCCGACGCGGCCCAGGACCGCCGGGTCCGGCTCCAGCGGCGCGTTCGGCAGCGACCAGGCCAACAGCTGGTTGGGCCGCAGCAGGTCGTCGTCGTGGTGGACCGCGCCACCCAGGGGGTACGAGGGGGCGGGGGCGTCGATCACGTCGTGCAACCAGCCGGACGGGGTGGGGAAGCGGTCCCGGAACGCCCCGCTCGCCCGCTCGTGCAGCCGGTGCAGCGGGTCGGCGTCCCGGCCGGCCAGCTCGGCGACCCCGGCCAGTCCGTTGATCCACAGGGCGTTGACCTCGACCGGTTTGCCGTGCCGGGGGGTGACCGGCACCCCGTACACCCGGGCGTCCATCCAGGTCAGCGCGGCGCCCGGAGCGCCCTGAGTGAGCAGACCGTCGGCCGGGTCGACGCCGATGCCGTACCGGGTGCCGGCCAGGTGGGCGTCGACCACCGCGCGCAGCGCCGGCAGCAGCTCGTCGCCGAGATCGGTGTCGCCGGTGGCGGTGACGTGCCGGCTGACCGCGTGCAGGAACCACAGCGTGCCGTCCACGGTGTTGTACTCCACCCGACCGGTGTCGGCCGTGTTGGCCAGCATCCCCTCCGACAGCGTCGCCGCGTACGAGCGCAGCAGCTCGCGGCCGAGATCCGCCCGGCCGGTACGCAGGAACAGCCCCTCGTACGAGATCATCGTGTCCCTCGACCAGGCGCCGAACCACGGGTAGCCGGCGACCACGTCCGGGCCGGCGGCGGTGCGCACCACGAACGCGTCGGCGGCCAGCGCCAGGGTGGCCTCGACGTCGTCGGCGGGCTTCGCCGACGCCACCACCTCCCGGTTGCGTCGCCGCGCCGCCGCCACCACCTGCGGGCCGGGCGGTGGTTCCTGCTCCAGCTCACCCGCCCAGGCCAGCACCGACACCGTGTCGCCGGGCCGGCGCAGGGGGCCGCGGAACTGGCCCGCGTACCACAGGTCCTCCTCGGGGGGCAGGCCGCGCGCCGCTTCCTCGCGGTGGTACGCCCCGCGCCACCAGTGGCCCTGCGGCGTCCAGCCCGGCCCGGCCAGCCGGTACGCCCCCTCGATGATCGCGCCGCCGTCGACCGGGTCCATCCGCAGCGGCGGCCCGTCGGCCCGGCGCTCGCCGTGGGCGTCCCGCCAGGTGCCGGCGGCGGCCAGTTCCAGCTCGACCGGGCCGCCGCTGACCAACCGGTGCACCACGGCCACGCAGGACCGACCGTGCAGCATGGCCAGCTCCCGCTCGATCACCACGTCGCCGACGCGCCACCGCCAGCGGGGCAGCCCGTCGGTCAGGTCGAAGCGCTCCAGCAGTTCGAAGCCGCGCGGGTCGACGTCGCCGGAGGACCACTCGTGGGCGCCGAGGCGGACCCGGGCCCCGGAGGGCAGCAGCACCGCCGGATCGAGACTGGCCAGTCCCACCTTGCGGGAGGCCGGGGTTTCTCCCGGCACCACCAGCAGCCCGTGGTAGCGGCGGGTGCGCAGCCCGCCGACGGTACCCATGGCGTAGCCGCCGAGCCCGTCGGGGACCAGCCACTCCCGGCCGACGGCGCTGGACAGGTCGCCGCAGACCTGGGAACCGAAGCAAATTTCGATCAACTTTCCTCCACCGGCCGCGGGGTGTGACAGGGCACGACGACAATGGCCGCTGTGGTGGAGTACCCCGGCGGCGTCGAAGATGGTCAGGTGATCACTGACGGTACGCCTTCCGCACCCGACGCCGAGCGAATCCGGCTCGCCCAGGCAGACGCCGGCGAGCAGGACTGGCGCGCATGGGGCCCCTATCTGTCCGAGCGGGCGTGGGGGACGGTGCGGGAGGACTACAGCGAGCACGGCACGGCGTGGGACTACTTCCCCCACGATCACGCGCGGTCCCGAGCCTACCGGTGGTCCGAGGACGGCATGGCGGGCATCTGCGACGACCGGCAGACGTTCTGCTTCGCCCTCGCGCTGTGGAACGGGCATGATCCGATCATCAAGGAGCGGATGTTCGGCCTCGGCGGGGACGGCGGCAACCACGGCGAGGACGTCAAGGAGTACTGGTGGTACGAGGACTCCACACCCACCCACTCGTGGATGCGCTGGCGCTACCACTACCCGCAGGCCGCCTTCCCGTACGACGAACTGGTCGCGGTCAACGGGCTGCGCGGCCGGGACGACACCGAGTACGAGCTGGTCGACACCGGCATCTTCGACGACGACCGGTACTGGGCGGTGACCGTCGACTACGCCAAGGCCACCCCGACGGACCTCTGCATCGTGGTGACCGTGGCCAACCGGGGTGACCGCGCCGAGCGGCTGCACGTGCTGCCGCACCTGTGGTTCCGCAACACCTGGGCCTGGGGGCTGCCCGGCGCCGACCGGGTGCCCCGGATCGTCGGCGCGGGTCGCCGGCTGGTCGGCGAGCACTGGGTGCTGGGGCAGATCACCCTCGACGGCGACGGCGACCCGACGCCGCTGCTCTGCGACAACGACACCCACGCCGAGCGGCTGTGGGGGTTGCCCAGCCGTACGCCGTACCCGAAGGACGGCATCAACGACCACGTGGTCACCGGCGCGGCCACGGTGAACCCGGAGTTGACCGGCACCAAGGGAGCGCTGCACTACGTACTCGACGTGCCGGCCGGCGAGCAGCGGCAGATCCGGCTGCGGCTGACCCGTACCGCCCCGCCGCCCACCGCCGGCGCCCCGCCGCCGGCCGACCTGGGCGCCGGTTTCGACACCGTGCTGTGGGCGCGACGCGCCGAGGCGAACCGGTTCTTCGAGACGGTGATCCCGGCCAAGGCCAGCGCCGACGAGGCGTTGATCGCCCGGCAGGCCATCGCCGGGCTGATGTGGGGCAAGCAGTTCTACCACTTCGACGTCAAGCGGTGGTTGGAGGGCGACCCGGGATCGACCCCGCCGGCCGGGCGCCGGCACGGGCGCAACAGCGCCTGGTGGCACATGACCAGCTTCGACGTGATCTCCATGCCGGACCCGTGGGAGTACCCCTGGTACGCCGCCTGGGACCTGGCCTTCCACTGCGTGAGCATCGCCCGGGTCGACCCCGGCTTCGCCAAGGGACAGCTGCTGCTCCTGCTGCGCGAGTGGTACCTGCACCCCAACGGGCAGATCCCGGCGTACGAGTGGGCGTTCGGTGACGTCAACCCGCCGGTGCACGCCTGGGCCGCGCTGAAGGTGTTCGAGATCGATGGCAGCCGGGACCACGACTTCCTGGCCCGGATGATGCACAAGCTGCTGATGAACTTCACCTGGTGGGTGAACCGCAAGGACACCGGCGGCAACAACGTCTTCGAGGGTGGCTTCCTCGGGCTGGACAACGTCGGCCCGTTCGACCGGTCGGCAGCGCTGCCGGTGGCCGGGGTGCTGGAACAGTCCGACGGCACCGGCTGGATGGCGATGTACGCGCTCAACCTGCTCGACATCGCCATCGTGCTGGCCGAACACGACCGCACCTGGGTGGACACCGCGACGAAGTTCTTCGAGCACTTCGCCTACATCGCCGCGGCGGCCTACGACCAGGGGCTGTGGGACGACGAGGACGCCTTCTTCTACGACGTGCTGCGGCTGACCGACGGCACGAAGGTGCCGCTGAAGGTGCGCTCGGTGGTCGGGCTGCTGCCGCTGGCCGCGGTGACCCGGCTGCCCGCGCGTACCCTGCACCGGCTGCCCGAGCTGGGTGCCCGGCTGCGCTGGTTCCTGACCAACCGCCCCGAGTACGCCTCGGTGATCGGTGCCCGGCGGCTCGGCCCGGACGGCCGCCAGCAGCGGCTGCTCTCCATGTGCGGCCCGGAGCAGGTGGTGCGCCTGCTGGCCCGGATGCTGGACACCGACGAGTTCCTCTCCGAGTACGGCCTGCGGACGCTGTCCCGCGCGCACCTGGACAAGCCGTTCGCGGTGACCCTCGGCGGGCAGGAGTTCTGCGTCGGCTACGAGCCGGCCGAGTCGACCAGCGGCCTGTTCGGCGGCAACTCCAACTGGCGCGGTCCGATCTGGATGCCGACCAACTTCCTGCTGATCAGCGCGCTACGCGACTACGCGGCGTTCTTCGGCGACGACCTCCAGGTGGAGTACCCGACCCGGTCGGGGGTGAAGAAGACCCTCGACGAGATCGCCGACGACCTCTCGGCCCGGCTGATCGCGCTGTTCACTCGGGACGACTGGGGTCGGCGGCCGATCTACGGGGCGGCCCAGCTGTTCCAGACCCACCCGGACTGGCGCGACCTGATCGCCTTCCCGGAGTACTTCCACGGCGACAACGGCGCCGGCCTCGGCGCCTGGCACCAGACCGGCTGGAGCGCCCTGGTCGCCGATCTCATCCTCACCCTCCGCCGCTGACCGCCCGCTCGGCCGGCCGGGCGTGCGAGCGCGCCATTCCGCCGAGGTGGGCGGCCTCGATCCCGGCCCGGAGTCGCCGTTCCGTCGAAGTGGCGGCCTCAACTCCGGCCGGATACCGCCGTTCCGGCGGAACCGAGTCGATCAAGGGCTCGTCCGGGCGCGATGAGTCGCCAATCCGTCGCCGGAGAGTCACTCTGAGTTGCCTGCCGATAGCATCGGCTGCGTGGTGGGCGCAGACGACCCGGACACCGAGCAGGGCGGCGTCAATCCGGGCACCGAGCGGGACAGGGTCGACCCGGGCACCGGGCGGGACGGGGACGGTCCTGGCACCGGGCGGGACGGGGACGGTCCTGGCACCGGGCGGGACGGGGACGGTCCTGGCACCGGGCGGGACGGGGACGGTCCTGGCGCCGGGCGGGATGGCGACGCCATCGTCGCCACCGCTTGGCGGTTGGCCGAGGCCGAGGGATGGGCGGCGGTGACCGCGCGCCGGTTGGCGGAACGGGCCGACGTCGATCTCGGCGAGCTCTATCAGCGCTTCGCCGACCGGGACGCGGTGGTCGCTGCGGTCGCGGTGCGCGGCTTCGCCGACCTGGCCGCCGCGCTGACCGCAGCCCGTACGGCGGTCGACCGGCCGCCCGAGATGTGGCCGGCGGTGATGACGGCCTACCTGGACTTCGCGTACGCCAACCCGGAGATCTACGACGCCATGTTCGCGTACACGCCAGACCTGACCCTCGGTGCCGAGCAGGTCCCCGAGACGGTCGCGGCGACCTCCGACGAACTGCGTGCGGCGCTGGCCCCGATGGCCGCCGGCCGGGACCCGGACACCCTGACCGAGCTGGGCTGGAGCCTGCTGCACGGCCTGGTCATGCTCACCCGAGGCGGCCGACTCCGCCCCGAGGCACAAGAGCAACGCGAACACCTCCTGACCACCCACCTCTTCCCCCCTCCCTGACCCACCCACCCCACCCGCCACCCCCACTCCGCCGATCTTGCACTTTCGGTCGCCGGGATGCCCCTTTCGTAGGTATTCGCGGGGACGGAAAGTGCAAGATCGGCGAGCGGAGTGGGCCCGGCTCGGGTTGGCGCGTGGTGCTCGACGGCGGCGAACGGGTCGGGCTGGCCGCGCCGGCCGGTGACGCCTGTTATCCGATGATCGCCTACCTTGGACTGCTCGACGAGGCGGTCCGCAGTGAACTGCTGGTCGACGTGGTCGCGACGATGGCCGAGGCCGGTGCGTACGAGGTGATCGCCGATGTGGACGCGCTGTGGTGGCGGAGCTGGAACGGACCGGCTTTCGGCGGTTGCGCTCCCGGGTGGTCTTCACGCCGGATTGAGCCGGCCGATCGGCGAGCCCCTGCCCTCGATCGTGATCAGCGCCGAGCCCTCGATCGTGATCAGCGCCGGTGGTCGGCGCGGTGTTACAGCAGGCTGCCGCTTTTGCACCCGGCTGGTAATCGTCCGCTCTGGCAATCGTCAGCCCGTGGGACGGGTCCTAGCCTCGTCTTCGGCGCTGCGGCCCGCCGGGGTGGGTCGCTGCGTCGGAGTTCGGTGTGTGGGGCACCGTGGAGCTGAGTGCGAGGCGGGCCTGCACCGTGCTGGGGCTGTGGGACACGCCGCGCCAGCGCTTGGCCTGGCCCGCTGCCCACGCCGGACCGGGGTCAGGGCCGGCACCTACGGGCCCGTCCTGACCCCGCATTCTGGCCTGAGCGGCTGGGCCGGCTCAGGTGGTCCCGCCGCGCACGATGGCGACGGCGACCCGGCAGAACTCGTCCATGTCGGGTTCGAAGCCGGCGGCGATGTCGGGATGCAGACCGCCCCGCGTCTCGTCGAGCAGCCGCTGACACACCTGCTCCACCGGCTCGCCGGCGTAGCTGTCCCGGACCCGGTCGGCGGCCGCCTGGAGGGCGGAGGTCAGCTGCTCCTCCAGGGCCCCGCGCAGCTTCTCCTGCACCGGATCGCGAGGCTCCAGCGTGACATGTGGCTCCGACATCGGCGCTCCCTTCGTCGGCGGCTGCCGTACCCCGGCGTGACCGCCCGTCAAACCGCCGGTGGGACGGCGGCGACACGTACCTGATACGAGAACTCTTCCGCCGGCTCCTCGACGTACGACAGCCGGCGGATCTGCTTGTCGTCGTCGTAGACGGCGACGTCGACCAGGACGCCGAGGTGGGCCAGGCCGATGTTGGCGACCCGCTTCTTGTCCTGCAGCACTGCGCAGACCCCGCCCAGCAGGGTGCTGGCGTCAGCGGTCCGCCGTCCCGGCGGGCAGCGCAGGGTCACCTCCACCTCGATCGGCCCGGACAGCGGGGTCCAGCCGGTCTGCTGCGCCGCCTCGCAGGCGGCCCGGAGCAGGGCGCGTACCCTCGTCGCCTGCCGGTGCCCGGCGGCGAAGATGGACAATGCCTCGGTCTTGACCGGCGGCAGTCCCTCCACCTCGAACGTCAGGGCGAGAGCGCGGGTGTCCTGCACCACGACGACACCTCCTCATTGGGGCGATCCTGCCCAACCGGCGGGTCGGTGCGGGGCTGTTCCCGCGGAAACCAGCCGATCGGGCGGGTCGGGGTCGGTCGGTGGCGTATCGACGGCGACGGCGTACGCGCTGGCGACGATAGACGCTAGTCGACCCGACGGTCGCTCGGTAGCACCGACGGTGTCAGACGGTGATGACCACCTTCGCCCGGGCGTGCTCACCTTCGAGGTACCGGACGGCTTCGGGCACCTCGGGCAGCGGATAGGTGCGGTCGATGACCGGGGTGAGCCGGCCGGCCTCGGCGTGGCCACGGAGCGTGTCGAGGTGTTGCCGGCTGGGCGCCGCGGTGAGGGTGACGATGCGCTGTCGCACGAAGGGCGCGAGCAGCCGGCCGCGCGCGAGCAGCCAGACCGGCCCGATGAGACTGCCGCCGCGGTAGACGCCGCCGCCGGAGAGCACCAGCGTCCCGGTCGGGGCCAGCGCCCGCCGGAGCGCGGTGAGCGAGCGGTTGCCGACCAGGTCGAACACGACGTCGTGCCGGTGGCCGGCGCGGGTGAAGTCGTCGCGGGTGTAGTCGACGACGTGGTCGGCGCCGAGGGAACGGACCAGGTCGACGTTGCGGGTGCTGCACACCCCGGTGACGGTGGTGCCGAGCAGCTTGGCCAGTTGGACGGCGAGGGTGCCGACGCCGCCGGAGGCGCCGTTGATCAGGACGCGCTGGCCCGGCTCGACCTGCCCGACGTCGCGCAGTCCCATGAGCGCGGTGACGCCGGCCAACGGCAGGGCGGCGGCCTGCTGCGGCGTCAGGTTCGCCGGTTTCGGCGCGACCAGGGTCGCGGGCACGCACACGTACTCGGCGAAGGCGCCGTTGGCGTCGCCGAGGTCGCCGAAGACGGCGTCGTCGGGGCGCAGGTGGTCGACCTGGGCGCCGACCGCCGCGACCCGACCGGCGAAGTCGCGGCCCCGGATGCGCGCCCGGGGGCCCGACCGGCCGAATGCCAGCCGCGCCATCCGTGGGTCGCCGCGCATGGCATGCCAGTCGTACGCGTTGAGCGAGGCCGCCTCGACCCGGACGAGCACCTCGTTGGCGGCGGGCACGGGCGTGTCGACCTCCGCGAGCCGCAGCTTCTCCGGCGGCCCGTACCGGTCCTGAACGATCGCCTTCATCATTCCTCCCCTATCAGGTGTACGCCGTACACCTGAATCTAGGTGTACGGCGTACACCTGTCAAGGCGGTTATGGTTCAACCGCCGCTAGAAGACGAGGACGGGGATGGCTGGGACGCTGCGCCGGACGCCGCTGAGCAGGGATCGGATCCTGCGCGCCGCCGTCGCGCTCGCCGACCAGGCCGGCATCGAGTCGCTCAGCATGCGCAACCTCGCCCAGGAACTGGGCGTCGTGCCGATGGCCCTCTACAAGCACGTGGCCAACAAGGACGAACTGCTCGACGGCATGATCGACGTGATCGTCGGCGAGATCGACCCGCCGACCCCCGGCGCCGACTGGAAGCCCGCCGTCCGGGCCGGCATCCTCTCGGCGCGGCAGGCGCTGCGGCGCCACCCCTGGGCGCCGCTCGCGATCGAGGCACGGAACATGGCGACGCCGGCCATCCTCGCCTACCTCGACTCGACGATCGGGACGTTGCTGGCCGGCGGGTTCTCCGTCGACCTCGCCCACCATGTGATGCACGCGCTGGGCAGCCGAATCCTGGGCTTCAGTCAGGAGTTGTTCGACACCTCCCGGGACGCCGGCCGGACCGGCGCGAGCGAGCCCGACCCGCCGGCGCCCCTGCCACCGGAGGTCGCGGCCCGGTTCCCGCACGTCGCGGCGATCGCCACGGCAGCGTCGCACGACGACGCGTCGGTGGTGGGGCAGGGCTGCGACGACCAGTTCGAGTTCGAGTTCGCACTGGACCTGCTGCTGGACGGCATCGAACGGCTACGACAGCAGGGCTGGACGTCATCAGGCCGGCCCGGTCCGGGACATCAGGGCGGTTGACGGAAACGCCGCGCCCGCGACGCCGCCTGGGCCGTTCCGGTGCCGGGGACGACGAACGGCTATTTCCATGTGCGGCGAGCATCCGGAGCTGCCTTAGCTCGCCGGTCGAGGTGCGAACGCGCAGAATTCGTTGCCCTCCGGATCGGCCAGCACCCACCAGCGCGCCGTGTCGTCCGGCTCTCGCAGCAGGGTGGCGCCGGCCCGGATCAGCGCGCTCGGCTCGGGTCCGGTCAGGTCGACGTCCCAGTGCATCCGGTTCTTGACCGTCTTGCGCTCCGGCACCGGGTCGAAGACCCACTGGTCCCAGGGGAAGCCGTCCGCGCCGACCACCGAGGCGTACCCCTCGTCGCTCGTCTCGACCTCGCCACCGACGACGCCGGCCCACCAGGTGGCCTGGGCCACCGGGTCAGCCGAGTCCACCACCAGCTCGAACGGGCCTGGCCGGGTGCCCTCGCCGGGAGCGAAGGCGCAGAACAGGTTGCCCTCCGGGTCGGCCAGCACCCACCAGTTGATCTCCGCGTCCGGCTCCCGGATCAGCCGGGCGCCGGCCGCCAGCAGCGCCGCCGGGCTCGCCTCAACCAGCCGCAGATCGAGGTGTACGCGGGTCTTGCCGGTACGCGGCTCGGGCACCCGGTTGACCCAGATCGACTCGGCCTCGGCACGGCCAGCGGCCGGCTCCACCCGGGTGTCGCCGTCACCGGTGTCGACCAACTTCCCGTCGAGGATGCCGGCCCAGAACCCGCCCAGCGCGTGGGGGTCGGCGGCATCCAGACACAGGTCCTTGAAACGTGCGATCATGCGCCGATCATGCCCGCCGGCACCGACATTCCGCACCCGCCCCTGGCTTTGCGCAACGTCGGGGAAGACCTCGCACCGTGGATGAGGCAGCATCTTTCCCGAAGTTGCCGGCTCCAGCGGAGACCCTTACGCCCAGCAGCGGTGCTCAGCGCTTGCGGGTGCGGATGGCGTGGCATACCTCGGCGAGGAAACCGTCGAAGTCGGTCGCGAAGCGCTTCGAGGTCAGGTGCAGGACGATCCAGTCGTCGCCGACCAGCCGGTTGAGCCGGCGCCGATCCCGGTGGAGCTGTTCCGGGTCGTGGTGCCAGATGCCGTCGTACTCGATGGCGATCTTCCACTGCGGCCAGGCGAGGTCGAGCCGAGCGACGAAGGCACCGTTGCGTTCGACCACGAACTGGGTGACCGGGGCGGGCAGGCCGGCCAGGACGAGCCGGACCCGGAGGCGGGACTCCGGTGGTGACTCCGCCCCGCCGTCGGTGAGGTCGGCGACCCGCAGCATCCGCTTCCAGCCGCGCTCTCCCGTGTGGCGACGTGCCCGCTCGCTCAACTGGGCGGGTTCGACGAGCCGGCGACGGACGAGAACGTCGACGAGGGCGACGGCGTCCTCCACCCGCAACCACTGCGCGAGATCCCAGCAGGTGCGTTCCGGCGTGGTGACCGGAACACCGGTCCGTAGGAGCACATCGGTGTCGGGCAGCGAGGCGGTGTGTACGGCCAGACCGGCCACCGGACCGAACCGCTGGCCCGTGGACACTAGGACGTCGAGTGGCTCGTGTTCCTCGACGCGTCCGGCTCCGAACAGGGCCGCGGCACTACGTCCGGCGATCGCCGCGCCGGGCGGGATCAGCCACCGTGCCGCCGCCGAGCAGCGCGTCGGATGCGATACGACGAGTCGGGCGTCGGCGTAGACGTCCTTGAAGAGGGGCTGCCACGCACTGCTGCGAAGCTCGGCGCGGGTGAGCAGCCCCTGGGACACGACGTGGGAACCACGAAAGACACGGCCCTGCAGGCGGCTGGGCCGTCGAGGAGAAACCGGCATCCGTCCACCTTGACCGCCGCCTGCCGTCCCCGTCTGCCCCTGTGGATAACCGAAACCCCGCCCCTGTGGATAACCAGAATCCGGCCTGGGCGGAGCCGCCTGCTGAGCAACTTCGGGGAAGATGTCGCCTCCTCGGGCGATGAGGGGACACTTTCCCGGAAGTTGCGCGGATCTTGCGGCGGAAGTTGCGCGGATCTTGCGGCGGAGGGTGCGCGGATCTTGCGGCCGAAGGTGCGCCTCGACGGCCGCCGACACCAGTTTGCCGCTCGCCGGATTGCCGGCGTCGTGGGTGCGGACGCCCAACTCCGCGTAGAACCGGCCGGCGTCGGCGTGTCGGCCCTCGGCGCGCCATGCCTCGACCCGGCGGCGGCGCCCGGCAGTGGGCGTGAGCCGAGCCACACCGCCGGATGTTCAACGCGTCTCATCTTGGTCGGGTTTCGCGACTTCGCAGCTCGGGCAGTGTTGCAGCTACAAATGGTGGTGGGCGGTGACCAGCAGGTCACCGCCCTGAGCGTTCCGCCGTGCGCCGGGCACGGAGACCTTCCCGGCTGTTGCTCAAGGTGCGAGGGGAGGGTCATGAGCGAGTGTGGTGAGCGACACATCGGGCTCAGCGCGGTGCTGCCTCATGGCGGTGCGGAGCACAGTGGGGGTCGACATGGGCGGGCATGACCGGGTCCGGTCCCGGCGCCCGGCCCGCGTACGCGTGGCGGCCACGGCTGCGGCGCTGACGCTGATGGCGCCGATGGCGGCCTGTGCCTCCGGCGGGGACGGCGGGGTACCCACGATCAACCTGTACTACCCGCCGGAGCAGAACCTCCAGCAGGTGGTCGACCGGTGCAACATCGAGGCCGACGGGCGGTACCGCATCGTCAACCGGGTGCTGCCGCGTGAGGCCGACGAGCAGCGGGTGCAACTGGTGCGGCGGCTCGCGGCCGAGGACGACGGCATGGACGTGCTCGGCCTCGACGTTACCTGGACCCAGGAGTTCGCCAGCGCGAACTGGGTGCGGGAGTGGACCGGCCAGGACCGGGCCGAGGTGGAGGAGGGCACCCTCGAGGGCCCGCTGGAGACGGCCCGCTACGAGGACAAGCTCTACGGGGCGCCGAAGCACACCAACGTCCAGCTGCTGTGGTACCGCAAGGACCTGGTGCCCGAGCCGCCGGCCAGCTGGGACGAGATGATCTCGACGGCGCAGCGGCTGAAGGAACAGGGCAAGCCGTACCAGGTGCTCGCCACGGGCGCCCAGTACGAGGGCCTGGTGGTGCTCTACAACAGCCTGGTCGCCAGCGCCGGCGGCAACATCCTCAGCGAAGACGGCACCGAGTCCGTGGTGGACGAGGGTGCGGTACGGGCGCTGGAGGTGCTGAAGAACTTTGCCACGTCGGGCGTGACGTCGCCGTCGTTCAGCAACGCCACCGAGGACCCGATGCGGCTGGAGTTCCAGGCCGGCAACGGCGCGTTCCAGATCAACTGGCCCTTCGTCTATCCGGCGATGCAGGAGGCCAACCCCGAGCTGGCCGAGCAGGTCGCCTGGGCCCGGGTGCCGGGCGTCGACGCGGACACCCCGGGCCGGATGACCATCGGCGGGATCAACCTCGCCGTCAGCGCGTACTCCCAGCACCCGGAGGAGTCGTTCGACGCGGCGAAGTGCCTGCGCAACGCGGAGAACCAGAAGTTTTCCGCGATCAACGACGGCGTCCCGCCGACCATCGAGAGCGTCTTCGACGACCCGGAGATGGATGAGGCGTACCCGATGAAGGAGACCATCCTGGAGCAGCTGCGGGAGCCGGCGGTGCGGCCGCTGACCCCGGCGTACCAGAGCATCTCCACCGTGACGTCGGCGATACTGTCGCCGCCGGCGGCGATCGACCCGCAGGCCACCGCCGATGAGCTGCGGGACGCCGTCGCCGACGCCCTCGAGTCGAGGGGAGTCCTGCCGTGAGCGAGCGCAGCGAGCGAACCATCGAACCCGGCGCGGACGTGGCCGCCGACGGTACCGACACCCGCACCGGCGGCCGGCAGGCCGTCGTGCCCGCCCAGCGGGCCAACCGGCGCAAGCGGGCCCCGCTGAGCGAGAACAAGCGGGCCGAGCGCAAGCTGGGCTGGCTGCTCTGCGCGCCGGCCGCGCTGGTCATGGTCGCGGTGACCGGCTACCCGATCCTGTACTCGCTGTGGCTGTCGTTGCAGCGCTTCGATCTGCGCTTTCCCGCCGAACGCGAGTTCGTCGGCCTGGACAACTACGTCACCGTGCTGACCAACGACTTCTGGTGGACCGCGTTCGGGGTGACCATGCTGATCACGGTGGTCACGGTCGCGGTCGAGCTGGTGCTCGGCATGGGCCTGGCGCTGGTCATGCACCGTACGCTGGTCGGCCGGGGGATCGTCCGCACCGCGGCGCTGATCCCGTACGGCATCGTCACGGTCGTCGCCGCGTTCTCCTGGCGGTACGCGTGGACGCCCGGCACCGGATACCTGGCCAACCTCTTCTCCGACGGCGCTCCGCTGACCGAACGGGCCAGCGCCCTGGCGATCATCATGCTGGCGGAGATCTGGAAGACCACGCCGTTCATGGCGCTGCTGTTGATGGCGGGGCTGGCGCTGGTGCCGGAGGACCTGCTCAAGGCGGCCTCCACCGACGGGGCCACCGCGTGGCAGCGGTTCACCAAGGTGATGCTGCCGGTGATGAAGCCGGCGATCCTGGTCGCCCTGCTGTTCCGCACGCTCGACGCGTTCCGGGTCTTCGACAACATCTACGTGTTGACCTCCGGGGCCAACGAGACCTCGTCGGTGTCGATGATCGCCTACAACAACCTGATCCGGGGCCTGAACCTCGGCATCGGGTCCACCATGTCGGTGCTGATCTTCATCGCCGTGGCGATCATCGCGTTCATCTTCGTGAAGCTGTTCGGTACCGCTGCCCCCGGCAGCGACGACGGGGAGGGGCGTTGAGATGGCTGACACCACTACCCGAGTCAAGCTCCAGTGGGGCGTGCTGAACACCGTCGTGGTCGTCTTCGCGCTGATCCCGGTGCTGTGGATCATGTCGTTGTCGTTCAAGACGCCGGCCACGCTGACCGACGGGAAATTCATTCCGCGCGAGTGGACGCTGGAGAACTACCGGAACATCTTCGACACCGACCAGTTCGTGCGGGCCCTGGTCAACTCCATCGGCATCGCGCTGATCGCCACCGTGATCGCCGTCGTGCTCGGCACCATGGCCGCGTACGCGATCGCCCGGCTCGACTTCCCCGGCAAGCGGCTGCTCGTCGGCGTCGCCCTGCTGATCGCGATGTTCCCGCAGGTGTCGCTGGTCTCGCCGCTGTTCGAGATCGAGCGGCAGTTGGGGCTCTTCGACACCTGGCCGGGGTTGATCCTGCCGTACATCACCTTCGCGCTGCCGCTGGCGATCTACACGCTGTCGGCGTTCTTCAAGCAGGTCCCCTGGGACCTGGAGAAGGCGGCGAAGATGGACGGCGCCACCCAGGGGCAGGCGTTCCGCCGGGTCATCGCCCCTCTCGCGGCACCGGGAGTGTTCACCACGGCGATCCTGGTCTTCATCTTCTGCTGGAACGACTTCCTCTTCGCCATCTCGCTGACCTCCACCGAGCGGTCCCGCACGGTGCCGGTGGCGTTGTCGTTCTTCACCGGCGAGTCGCAGTTCGAGGACCCGACCGGGGCGATCTGCGCCGCCGCCGTGGTGATCACCGTGCCGATCATCCTGTTCGTCCTCTTCTTCCAGCGCCGCATCGTCTCCGGCCTGACCTCCGGCGCCGTCAAGGGATAGGTGGGTCAAAATGCGAAGCCAAGGGATCAGGTGGTAACTGTGGCTGACATCGTGCTCGACAAGGTGAGCAAGAAGTTCCCGGACGGCACCATCGCGGTGCGGGATGTCGACCTGGAGATCGCCGACGGCGAGTTCGTGATCCTGGTCGGCCCCTCCGGCTGCGGCAAGTCCACCACCCTCAACATGATCGCCGGGTTGGAGGACATCAGCTCCGGTGAGCTGCGCATCGGCGGGGAACGGGTAAACGACAAGGCCCCCCGTGACCGGGACATCGCGATGGTCTTCCAGTCGTACGCGCTGTACCCGAACATGACCGTGCGGGAGAACATGGCCTTCCCGCTGCAGTTGGCGAAGCTCGACAAAAAGACGATCAACCAGAAGGTCGAGGAGGCGGCCAAGGTCCTGGAGCTGACCCCGCTGCTGGACCGCAGGCCGGCCAACCTCTCCGGCGGGCAGCGGCAGCGGGTGGCGATGGGCCGGGCGATCGTCCGTAAGCCCAAGGCGTTCCTGATGGACGAGCCGCTGTCCAACCTGGACGCCAAGCTGCGGGTGCAGATGCGTACCGTGGTGTCCCGGTTGCAGAAGCGGCTCGGCACCACCACCGTCTACGTCACCCACGACCAGACCGAGGCGATGACCCTCGGCGACCGTGTGGTGATCATGCGGGGCGGTGCGGTGCAGCAGGTCGGCCCGCCGCAGGAGCTGTACGACAACCCGCACAACCTCTTCGTGGCCGGGTTCATCGGCTCGCCCTCGATGAACTTCCTGCCCGCCGCCATCGAGGAGAGCCGGTTGCGTACCGCCCTGGGCGACGTGCCGATCGGCGACCGGATCCGTCGCGAGCTCTCCAGGGCGGACGCCCCACGCGAGCTGATCCTCGGCATCCGCCCCGAGCACTTCGAGGACGCCGAACTGATCGACGAGGAGACCCGCCGCCGGGGCATCGTCTTCGAGGCACCGGTCGACATCGTCGAGTCGATGGGCTCGGACAAGTACGTCTACCTCACCGTCGAGGGGGAGCGGGCCACCGCCGCCGAGCTGGAGGAACTGGCCGCCGACGCCGGTGCCGCCGACTTCACCGGCGTCGGCTCGCACCTGGTCACCCGCCTGTCCGCGGAGTCCACCGTGACCGAGGGACAGAACCGGCGGGTCTGGTTCAACCTGGAGAAGATCCACCTGTTCAACCCGGCGGACGGCCGTAACCTCACCCTCCGCGAGGGCCGCGCCGCCGGCGCCCTCGCCGACTGACCGGGTGCGATGACTACCGGGTACATCTGTTGTCGTTCCGGCAGCAGATGTACCCGGTAGGACGTGCCGAACCGGACGTCAGCCGGAATCAGTGTGAGTGACGAGGCACCGCACTGCCGCTGCCACCGACGAGGAAGTCCAGGTCGGCGCCCTTGTCGGCTTGCTGTACGTGCTCGCTGTACAGCCGTACCCATCCTCGATCGGCCGGCGGCTGCGGCGGCTGCCACGCGGCGCGGCGTCGGGCGAGTTCCGCCTCGTCGACCAGCAGGTCCAATCGTCGCGCCGGGACGTCGACGCGGACCAGGTCACCGGTGCGTACCAGCGCCAGCGGACCGCCGACCGACGCCTCGGGTGCCACGTGCAGGACACAGGTGCCGTACCCGGTGCCGCTCATCCGGGCGTCGGAGATCCGCACCATGTCCGTGACACCGGCGGCGAGCAACCGTCGTGGCATGGGCACGTTGCCCACCTCCGGGAAGCCCGGGTAGCCGCGCGGTCCGGCGTTGCGTACGACGATGACCGTGTCCGGCGTGACGTCGAGTTCCGGGTCGTCGGCTGCCACGGCGTAGTCCTCGATCCGGTCGAAGACGAGCGCCGGCCCGGTGTGTGTGAGGAGGTGGGCCGAGGCGGCGGAGACCTTCAGCACCGCCCCGGACGGCGCGAGTGACCCCCGCAGCACGACGGTGCCCGACCCCGCCGGCTGGAAGGGCTCGGCCAGGGTACCGATGACCTGCCGGTTCCAGCACTGGACGCCGCTGATGTTGTCGGCCACGCTTTTCCCACTGACCGTGATCTGGTCCAGGTGCAGCAGCGGGGCGATCTCCTTCATCACCGCCGGGACGCCGCCCGCGTAGGCGAAGTCCTCCATCAGGTACGTGCCGGACGGCATCAGGTTGACCAGCATGGGCACGTCGGCGGTGAGGGTGTCGAAATCCTCCAGCGACAGGGGGACACCGACGCGTCCGGCGATGGCGAGCAGATGTACGACGGCGTTGGTGGAGCCACCGATCGCCGCGTTGACCCGGATGGCGTTCTCGAACGCCTGGCGGGTGAGCACCGTGGACAGCCGCTGGTCCTGTTCGACCATGGCGACGATCCGGCGTCCGGCGGCGTGCGCGAGCGCGTACCGTCGCGAGTCGACCGCCGGGACCGCGGCGGCCCCCGGCAGTTGAGCGCCCAACGCCTCGGTCACGCAGGCCATCGTGGAGGCGGTGCCCATGGTCATGCAGTGACCCCTGCTGCGGGACATGCAGATTTCCGCCTCCGCGCAGTCGGCCACGGTCATCCGGCCGGCCCGCAGCTCCTCGGTGAAGCGCCAGACGTCGGTGCCCGAGCCGATGTCCTGACCGCGGAACTTGCCGTTGAGCATCGGGCCACCGGTGATCAACAGGGTCGGGAGGTCGACGCTGGCCGCACCCATCAGCAGGCCGGGGGTGGTCTTGTCGCAGCCGGAGAGCAGGACCACGCCGTCGAGCGGGTTGGCGCGGACCAGTTCCTCCGCCTCCATTGCCAGCAGATTGCGGTAGAGCATGGTCGTGGGCCGCATGAGGGGCTCGCCGAGGCTCATCGCGGGGAACTCCAGCGGCAGGCCGCCGCTCTCCCACACCCCCCGCTTCACCGAGTCGGCCAGTTCCCTCAGGTGGGCGTTGCACGGGGTCAGTTCCGACCAGGTCGTGGCGATGCCGATCACCGGGCGGCCGTCGAAGACATCGTCGGCGAACCCCTGGTTACGCATCCAGGACCGATGAATGAACCCGTTGCGGCCTTCGGCACTGAACCACTGCCCGCTGCGCAGCGGTCGGTTCGTCAACGACATCAGCACACCTTCCTGTCGACTGTCTGGCCGCACGGGAAGCGCGGCGATCGGTGAGCAAATGACGGCAGCGGTGACCTACCTCAGGCCCCCGACGGACAGCCCGCCGCGCCAGTGTCGTTGCAGGCTGAAGAACGCGATGATCAGTGGAATCACCGAGACGAGCGAGCCCAGGATGATCAGGCTCCACAGGGAGGTGCCGCCCGCGTTGTTCGCGGAAGCGACTCCCTGCCAGAGGCCGAGGCCGACAGTGACGGGGAAGAGTCGGTTGTCGGAGAGCATGGCCAGCGGCAGGAAGTAGTTGTTCCAGGACGCGACGGCGGACAGGAGCAGGACGGTGACCACCGCAGGGCGCATCAGCGGCAGGGCGACCTGGAGGAAGGTGCGCATCTCTCCCGCGCCGTCGACCCGCGCCGCGTCCAGGATCTCGTCGGGGACCGCGTCGCGCGCGTACACGTGCATCAGGTAGACGCCGAACGGATTGAGCAGCGAGGGAAGGATCACGGCCCAGACCGTGTTCGTCAGGCCGAGCTTGGCGAACATGATGAAGGTCGGGATGACCAGGGCGGTGGCGGGCACCATCAGCGCGCCGAGCACGACGGCGAAGCTGAAGCGCCGGGCGGCGAACCGGTACTTGGCGAACCCGTAGCCGGCCATCACCGCCAGGACGGTGGCACCGATTCCACCGGCGAGCGCGTACAACGTGGAGTTCAGGATCCACCTGACGTAAATGCCCCCGTCGTGGGTGAACAACTGCCTGAGGTTGCCGAGGTAGTCGATCTGGTCGGCGAACCAGAGGCTGTTGCCGCCGCCGAACAGGCCTGGCGCGTCCTTGGAGCTGTTGACGATCACCCACCAGAACGGCACGAGAAAGTAGATCACCAGGAAGCCGAGGAGGATCTGCAGCGGAAGGTGGCGCTGCGGTCGGCGGTGGCCTGCGCTGATGTTGGGGTGCTCGGCCATCAGAGGAAGCTCCTCCGCTTGCGGGTGAAGAACAGGAATGCGTAGACGCAGATGAAGACGAGTCCGCCGAGGGCGAACGAGATCGCCGACCCGTAGTTGAAGTTGGCCAGTCCGAACGCCTGCTGGTACGCGTACATGTTGGGCGTGAAGTCCGACCCGATCGTGCCCGCGGCGAGGTATCGCAGGAACTGCGGTTCGTTGAAGAACTGCAGGGTGCCGATGAGCGAGAAGACCAGGATCAGGATCAGCGCGGGCGCGATCAGCGGAATCTTGATCCGCCGGGCGACCTGCCACCGTCCGGCGCCGTCCATCCGAGCGGCCTCGTAGAGCGTCGGGTCGATTCCCTGCAGAGCCGCGTACAGGATGATCATGTAGTAGCCGGCCCACTGCCAGGTGACGATGTTGAGCAGGCCGTAGAAGATCAGGCTGCTGCTCAGAAAGTCGGGTGCGGTGGCGCCGAAGAGCCCGAAGACGTCGGAGAGCGGGCCGAAGCTCCGGCTGTACAGGAACCCCCACATCACGGCCCCGATGACCGTGGGGATCGCATAGGGCAGGAAGATCATGAGGCGGGAGAAGCGGGTGAACAGCGAGGTCACCGCGTCCAGGATGAGGGCCATCGCGAGCGCGACGGCGATCTGGACCGGAATGGCGACGAGCGCGAAGCGAACGACGAACCACGCTCCGGACAGGAAGCTCGGGTCGGTGAACGCCTTCACGTAGTTGTCGAACAGGACGAAGCTGGTGCCCCCGATCAGCTTCTTCTGAAACAGGCTGAGGTACAGCGCGTACGCCAGCGGGGCGATGAGAAACGCCAGGAAGACGACCCCGAACGGCCCGACGAAGAGCCACCCCGTCAGGTGCTCACGGCGCTGAACCTTGCCGCGGATCTTGTGCTTCTGATCGTGAGTGCGCGGTGCGCGCTTCTCGGTCAACGACGTCATCGAACGGTGAAGCCCTGTTCGGTGGCGTGCTTCGTCACGTCTTCCTGGAGCCGGTCAGCGCCCTGCGAACCGGTGACGGAGCCGGCGCTGATCGCGCTGATCTGCTTGGTCATGGCATCGAAGTAGTACTGGCCGAAGGGGCTGTAGACGACGCCCTGGTAGGCGTTGGCGGCGGGAACGTACACCTCCTTGTTCGCCTGCTGGCCGTCGAAGAACGCCACCTTGAGATCGACGAATTCGGGATTGTTGAGCGCCGTCAGGTTGAGCGGGAAGATGATCTGGTTGGTCCAGCCGTCGGTGAGCGACTCCTCGTCGGCGTAGAGGCCGTAGGCGGCCTTGGCCGCGAGTTCCGGCTTCTTGGACTGGCTGGTGACCGAGAAGGCCGACCCGCCCCAGTTCACCTGGACCGGGTTGGTCGGATCCCACTGCGGCAGGGGCGCCACCGCGAACGTGCCGGTGTCCTGTCCCTGACCGACGCCCGCGCCGGTCAGGTAACCGGGCGCCCAGGCGGCCGAGATGTAGGTGGCGTAGTTGCCGTTGATGACCCCGGAGATGTACTCCGGGGTGAACTGGTCCTGCGTACCGACCAGGCCCTTGCGTACGAGGCCGCCCCAGTACTCCAGCACGTCCTTCGAGGCCTGGTCGTTCAGTCGCACACCGATCGATTCCGGCTGCGCGGGATCATAGGTGTACGGGGCCGCGCCCTTCTGAATCTGTAGCGCCATCATCAGCGCCGGGACGTTCGCGCCCAGGTCACCGAAGAGCGGTCCGCCAGCGTCCTTCACCTTCTGTGCGGCCTGCTCGTACTCCGCCCAGGTCTTCGGCGGCGCGATGCCGTACTTGTCGAAGATGTCCTTGCGGTAGATCATCGCCAGCGGGCCGCCGTCGACCGGGACGCCGTAGACCGCGTCGCCGACCGAGACGTCCTTCCAGGCCCCCTCGCCGTAGTTGGCCCGGGCCGCTTCGAGGTCGTACCCGCTGATGTCGACGAGCGCGTTCTGGATCTGGAAGGTCGGGATCCGGTCCATCTCGACCATGACCAGATCGGGTGCGCCGGTGCCCGCCGAGATGGCGGTCTGGAACTTGTCGTACTGGTCGCCGCCCTGTCCGACGTTGGTCCAGCAGACCTGTACCTCGTCGTTGGCCTTGTTGAAGTTGTCCACGACCAGTTCCATGTTGGGGTACCAGGCCCACATCGTGACAACCGGCAGGTCCTGCTTGGTGATGGTGTTGGTGCAGTTGCTCGCGTCGCTTCCGCCTCCGTCCGAGGAGCAGGCGACGAGGCCGCTCGCGGCTGCGAGCATCGCTACCGTGGCGAGTGTTCGTGTCGTCTTCATTGACATGTTCCCTTCGGGCTCGCGGTGCACGAGGTTCCATGCGTCGACATCAGGACGGGCGATCGATCGCTGGCACCAACCTCCCGTCGACGCGGCGGGGAACGGCGGCGTACTCGTCTCGCAGCTCCTCAGGGAGGATCCATTCCGGGGCGTTCTGCCAGGCCAGCGGGCGCAGGAACCGTCGGATCGACGTGCCGCCCACCGAGGTGTGCACGGCATTCGTCGACGGCCAGGGTCCACCGTGGTGCTGCGCCCACGACACCCGGACGCCGGTGGGATAGCCGTCGAAGACGATGCGGCCCGAGCGGGCCGTGAGGACGTCGACCAGCTTGCGCATGGCATCGGTGCCGTCTCGCGGTCCGCTGTGGACGGACCCGGTCAGCGACGGCGGAACGATCGCGAGCGCGGCGTCGAGATCGGCGACGTGGCGGTAGCGGACCACGACCATGAGCGGGCCGAAGCACTCGTCGGCGAGCTCGGCGGTCAGGCCCGACAGATCTACTTCCAGGAGCGTCGGTGCCACCGCGAAGCCCGTCCCCGCCTCGATTCGGGGCCGTGCGGAGAGGCGAGCGCCGGCCCGCTCGAACGCTTTGGCCCCGCTCTCGTACGCGGCACGGATGCGCTGGTTCAGCAGGACCATCCCGCCAGCGGAGGCGACCTTCCCCTGGAGCGTGTCGACCAGATGGTCGCCGCCCGGGTCCGCCGGGACGAACGCCAGCCCGGGCTTGGTGCACAGCTGACCGCCCGAGCCGGTGAAGGAGGCGAACAGACCTTCGGCGATCTGGTCTCCCCGGCTGGCGGCCGCCCCGGGCAGGACGACGATCGGGTTCACGCTGCTCAACTCGGCGTAGAGCGGAACGGGATCAGCTCGTTCGTCGATGGCCGCCTGGATGGCGCGGGCGGCGCCGAGGGAACCGGTCAGGGCAACCGCCCGGATCGCCGGATGGCGCACCAGCCAACGGCCGGCCTGTTCCCCGTACACGGTCGCGATCACACCGCCGGGCCCGTCCAGGTCGCGGATGGCCGACTCGATCGCGTCGGCGGAGGCACGCGACGTCAGCGGATGGGACGGGTGGGCCTTCACGACCGTGGGACAACCGGCGGCCAGCGCCGAGGCGGTGTCGCCTCCGGCGACGGAGAAGGCGAACGGGAAGTTGCTGGCTCCGAAGACGGCCACCGGTCCGAGGGGTACGAGCATCCGCCGCAGGTCGGGGCCGGGGCCGAGTGGTGTGTCGGCGGCGTGGTCGATGGCCGCTTCCAGATACCCACCGTCGCGCAGCACCGCCCCGAACATCCGGAACTGGACCGCCGCCCGGGTGAGCTCCGAGTCGAGTCGGGTCTGGCCCAGTCCGGTCTCCGCCTCCGCGGCCGCGGCCAGGTCCACGCGACGGGACTCCAGGGACGTGGCGATCGTGTCCAGCAGCTGCGCCCTCCCGAGCCTGCCCAGGTCGAACAGCCACTGTGCCGCCCGGGCCGCCTGGTCGGCGATCGCCGCCACGCCAGACTCGTCCGTCTCGGTGAGATCCGTCGCGCGGCGTCGGCCGTCACGCGGATCGGTGGTGGTGACGTTCACAGCAGTCCTCTCCTCGCCAGGTTGCCCATGAGATCGCGGACGCCGAACTGCCAGGGCTCGCACTGCTCCGCGTGCCGCACCCGGTTGACCAGGGCGCCGAGCGCCGGGCAACTGATCCGCACCACGTCGTCGACCTTGTGGGTGAAGCCCTCACCGGGGCGCTCCCGGTCCTGAGTGGGCGAGAACATGGTGCCGAGCATCAGGACGGCGCCGTCCGGATACTGGTGATGCGGGCCGATCAACTGCCGCACCAGCATCACTGGGTCGCGCGACATCTGGGCCATCTCCGAGGTCGCCGCCAGGTGGAAGTCGTCCACCCCGCGGACCTGGAGGCCCACCTCGAGTTCGCGCACCCGGCTGAGCGGAAACCGCTCGTCGAACAGCCGGATCAACGGACCGAGTGCGCATGAGGCGTTGTTGTCCTTGGCTCGGGGGAGCAGGAGCGCCGAGCGACCCTCGACATCCCGCAGGTTGACGTCATTGCCGAGGGTGGCGCCGACGACCCGGCCGCTGGACTGGGCGATGAGCGCGATCTCGGGTTCCGGGTTGTTCCAGGTCGACGCCGCGAGCACACCGACCGGAACGGCGGTGCCGACGGCGGAGAGGATCTGACCCTTGGTGAAGATCTCGGCGTCCGGTCCGATCCCCACCTCCAGGTACTGGCTCCAGATGCCTTCAGCGATCAGCGCGGCCTTGAGCCGCTCCGCCGCCGCCGAGCCGGGGACCAGGCGGTGCAGGTCGGCACCGATGTCGGCGAGCATCCGGGCACGGATGTCCGCCGCGAGGGTCAGGTCGCCCCGGGCCCGCTCCTCGATGACGCGTTCGATCATCGAGACCGGAAAGGTCACGCCGGCGGCCTTGAGTGCTTGCAGGTCGACCGGGGCGAGCAGCCAGGGCCGGCTCCGGTCACGGTTCGCGGCGTCGGTGTTGGCCAGTAGCTCGCCGAAGCCGCCGACTCGCGGCCCGTCCAGCCCGGCCACCGTCGCGGCGGGGTCGGGCAGCTCGCAGATGTCCCGGACGGTGGGGAACCGGTGGCTGACGTCGATGACCTCGCCGTGGCGGACGGTCACGGGTGAGGGGCCGTCGACGGACGGGTCCCAGATCCGGCCGATGAGGACGCTGTCATCGACGTCGTCCGGCAACGCCTCGGCGGCACTCCCGAACCAGGGCTCCTTGCTCATCGTCACTCCCCTGAAACAGGTCAGGTGTCGCCGAGCTGGAATCTGCAACGATCGTAACGATCTATACAACGGTGTCAATAGTGGGTTGCGCAAGGAGCACGCCGCGTTGCATATGATGCAACGAGACGGCCGTCGGGGTCGCCGCGCGGAGGGTTGTCTGCTGCTGGCGTGTCAGCGTTGTTTAGCGCTCTGTGGGGTGCAGGGTGGTTGGGTGAATTTGAAGGAGTGGGCGGCTTCCCAGGGTGTCGCGTGTGTGACTGCGCGGCGGCAGTACGCGGCTGGGAGGCTTCCTGTTCCTACGTATCGTCTCGCGGCTGATCATGGTCGGAGAGCCGCTAGCCGGTTCGGCTCCGGTCGTGGGGCAGACTGTGGTGTTCGCTGTGTGTCGTCGGTTGGTCAGAGGGCGGAGCTTGATCGGCAGGTTGCGCGTGTGACTGTGTGGGCGACGGGGCGGCGTATTGCGGTGGATCGGGTGGTGACCGAGGTCGGGCCGGCGCTCAACGGTCACCGTAAGAGGTTCCTCGCCCTGCTACGGGATCCGAGCGTGAGTACGATTGTGGTCGAGCATCGCGGCCGGTTCGCCTGTTTCGGTGCCGAGTACGTGGAGGCCGCGCTGTCTGGGCAGGGCCGCCGTCTGCTGGTGGTCGACTCTGCCGGGGTCGATGACGACCGTGTCGGGGACGTGGCCGAGATTGTGGCGTCGTTGTGTGCCCGCCGGTACGGCCGAGGTGCCGCTGCGGACCGCGTTCGTCGGGCCGTCGAGGCCACCATCGAAGATGACCTGGCGTGAAGACGATTCAGGCGTATCGGTACGCGCTGGATCTCACGCCGGTGCAGGAGCGGGCGGTGTTGGCCCATGCGGGGGCGGCTCGGGTTGCCTATAACTGGGCGTTGGCTCGAGTGGTGGCGGTGATGAGCCAGCGGGCGGCTGAACGCAGCTACGGGGTCGCCGAGGCTGATCTGACGCCTGCGATCGGTTGGTCGCTGCCGGCGCTGCGGAAGGCGTGGAACGCTGGGAAAGAGGTGGTGGCGCCGTGGTGGCGGGAGTGCTCGAAGGAGGCGTTCAACACCGGCCTGGACGCTCTCGCCCGCGGGTTGAAGAACTGGTCCGACTCCCGCACGGGAAGACGGGCGGGCCGGTCGATCGGGTTTCCTCGGTTCAAGTCGCGTCGCCGCAGCGCACCGAGTGTGCGGTTCACCACGGGAGCGATCCGTGTCGAGGCGGACCGTAAGCATGTGATGCTGCCCCGGCTGGGTCGGTTGAAGCTGCATGAGTCGGCGCGGAAGCTGGCTCGACGCCTGGACAACGGCACGGCCCGGATCATGTCGGCCACGGTGCGTCGTGACGGCGGTCGGTGGCATGTGGCGTTCTGCGTCGAGGTGGACCGGGCCGACCGGGCGCCAGCATGCCCTGGCTCGGTGGTGGGTGTGGATGTCGGCGTCACGCATCTGGCGGTGTTGTCCACCGGTGAACTGGTCGACAACCCGCGTCACCTGGCCGCGGCGCAGACCCGGTTGCGGCGTCTGGGACGGGCACTGTCGCGTAAGACCGGCCCTGACCGGCGTACCGGGCAGCGTCCATCGCAGCGGTGGGCCCGGGCATCCGCTCGGCTGGGCCGCGCGCATGCCCGGGTGAGCAATCTGCGTCGTGACGGCCTGCACAAACTCACCACCCGACTCGCCCGCGCGCACGGCACGATCGTGGTCGAAGACTTGAATGTGGCCGGGATGCTGCGCAACCGCAGGCTGGCCCGGCACATCGCCGACGCCAGCTTCGGCGAGCTTCGCCGCCAACTGGCGTACAAAACGCAATGGAACGGTGGCCGGCTGATCGTGGCCGACCGCTGGTACCCGTCTTCGAAGACCTGTTCCGGCTGTGGCGCGGTGAAAGCCAAGCTGCCCCTGTCCGAGCGCACCTACACCTGCACCACCTGCGGCATCATCCTCGACCGCGACCTCAACGCCGCACGCAACCTCGCCGCACTGGCGACTGGAGTGGACACCGCCGGGAGTGGCCCGGTGACTGGACGTGGAGCCGACCGTAAGACCCGCCCCGGCGGGCTGGTGGCTACGAAGCGTCAACCCGGCACGGCGATCGCCGATCAGACCGGGACCGTCCCACCGCAAGGTAGGACTACTGATCACATGCCCACTAGAGCGCACTGAAAGGTAACGGAGACATCGTCTTGTCGCAATCGATTCGCCGTGCGGTCGATCTGATCCGTCGTGCTGCCGAGCACCCGCTGTCACTCACCGAGGCGGCGCAGGTCCTCGGGGTCCACAAGTCCACGGCCCTGCGGATCCTGCAGACGCTCGAATCGGCCCGCTTCGTCCGCCGGACCGGCGCCGGGACCTACGTGCTCGGCAGCGGCATCATCGAGCTGTCGGAACTCGCCCTCGGCTCGATGGACCTGCGCCAGTTCGCCGCCGCGCCCCTCCGCGTGCTCCAGCGCGAGACCGGCCACACCGTACACCTGGCGCAGCTCACCGGCGACGAGATCATCTATATCGACAAGGTCGACAGCCCGGCCTTCGACGCCGTCAAGCTGCCGTCCCGGATCGGGCGTGCGGTCTCGATCTACGCCAGCGCCGTCGGCAAGATCATTCTTGCGTACCTGCCGACGGAGGAGCGGGACCGCCTCCTCTCGCACGTCGTGTTCGAACGATTCACCCCGACCACGTACGCCGACCGCGAATCACTCGACGCCGAACTCGTCCGCATCAGGGAACAGGGCTGGGCCGTCGACAACGGTGAGCACGACACCTACGTCATGTGCGTGGCCGCGCCGATCAGAGACGTGCGTGGGCGGGTCATCGCTGCCGCCTCGATGACCGCGATCGAGGTCATCGCAAACCTCGACCAGCTCCAGGGCAGCCTTCCCCTCCTGCTCGACACCGCGAATCAGATCTCCCGCGAGCTCGGCTACACCTGCGACAACGGGTGAGTTCCCGCGACCATCCCGATCAAGGCCGACCAAGCCGCGAACCGTCGCAAGAAGGGCTCCCAGGGCGGCCGGCCGCCGAGCTTCGACCCCCACATCTACCGGCAACGCCACGCCGTCGAGTGCGGCATCAACCAGCTGAAACGCAACCGAGCTCTGGCCACCCGATACGACAAACTCGCCGTCCGCCACCACGCCACCGTCCACATCGACACGATCAACGAGTGGCTGTAGTCGGCGTCAGCCGCGTACCCGGGAGCCGTCGACCCCAAGTATGCCCGCCAGCGCCGGGTGAACCCGCCCCGGATCGATCGTCGTAACCGTGTACTTCGCGACCCCTGCCACGACGAACGGGTCCTCCGCAAGAATCCGCTCGACTGCTGCACGATCGACGGTCCAGGCCACGATGGCACCGCCTTCCACCGAGGGCACCGCCTGCCCGGACACCAAGAACGTCCCCTCGTGGTGATAGCGCTCCAAGAAGAGGACATGCCCGGCGACGAACGGCTCGGATTCCTGCTCCGACCCCGTGTACTGCAGGAACAGCAGGTGCAACATCCCAACCCCTCAGTTCTCCCTCAGGCAAACGGCACATCATGGCACCTGCTGATCGACTTCTGAAAGCCGGACTAGGACGTGTCGCGGGTGGGTTCCTTGCTGCGGACCGGGACCCAGTCGGTGAATCGACGATGCAGGTCAGGAGGAGGCCCGTCGGGGTTGGCCTCAATGAGCTGTCCGGCGGCCTCCTCGCGTACCGTCACGAGGTAGACCATGAGACCGGGCATGTTCCCCCGGTACTCCGCCAGCAGGCGCAGCTTCGCCGGTGAGCACGGCCAGGCGACCCCGCACGCCTGGCAGCGCCAGGTCGGTCGAGACGGCACATGATCAGCCAGTCTGCCGCTCACTCGACCGCTCGTCCGACGCCGGATCGGCGCGGGGAGCGACGCGCGGCGTACGGGACCGGGGGTACGGTCACCGAGCGCATCCCCTCCGGCCGTACGAACAGCTGCCGCTTGTCCGTCGCGTCCCCGTGCCGGTCGAGCTGATAGCAGTCGATCCAGGTCCACCCGTGGTAGGTCTGTCGGTCGGTCAGCTCCCGGATCACCCGGACCATGATCGGGTTGCCGAACTGCGGGGACGCCTCCCGGGTCAGGAGGTACACGCCGGGGGAGACCAGCGGTGTCCCGTCCCTCCGGCGTCCGGTCACCGGACATCGCGGCGGTTGGCTCGGTCCGACCAGCGCGACTCGGGTACGGCCTTCGCGGGCTTCGGCACGGACACGGGCGCCTCCTGGTGTCGACACGGATGTGGGAGGGGGTCGCCCCGGAGGTGCTCGCCACATGGGGCGACCCCCGACAGCAGGACCACCGGGCCTCACATGCCTCCACTGGCACCTGCCGTCGAACAACAGCCTGCCGAGGGTTGCCAACCAATCACACCCTGTAACAGGATGGTTGATGGTTGTTTGGGACGTCCTGAAGGGATAGCGGATGAATCACCTGGTAATCGAGGCGATGACCGAAGTCGGTATGACCGCCGACATGCTCGCAGCCGAGACGGGCGTCGACCCGAAGACCGCCGCCCGCTGGGCAAACCCGGGACGCATTCCGCAGACCCGACACCGCGCCCAGGTCGCAAGACTCCTCGGACGAGAGATCACCGAGCTGTGGCCGGACGTCCTGAAACGACGCGAGCCGGTGTGGTTCCGCCCGTGGGCCGACCACGAACGCGACGCGGTGGCGCTGCGCTGGTTCGAGCTGGCCTGGGTGCCGGGCCTGCTGCAAACCGAGGCGTACGCACGAGCCACGTTAGCCGGCGAAGACCTGACCCCTGGTGAGGTCGACGACCTGGTGGCCGCGCGTCTCGCCCGACAGGCCATCCTGCACCGTGACCGCCCGCCGCTGCTGGTCGCGGTGATCGATGAACTGGTGCTGCGCCGAACGTCCGGCGGTGACCGGGCCATGATGCGCGAGCAGTGCGAACACCTCGCGGCCTGCGCCGCGCTGCCGTCCGTGCAGCTCCACATCGTACCGGCCAGCGCCGGGATGCACCCCGGCTACGGCGGGCCATTCATCCTGGCGGATCTGCCCGACGGCAGCCGGATCGCACACATCGATGGACAGGTGCAGGCGCAGATAATGGAGCAGCGGCCCGAACTCGCTACCCTGGAACGCAGATGGGCGCGGATAACCGGGGAAGCCCTACCGCGAGCCCAGTCCCTGGCACTCATCACGGAGGCGGCAGCAGCATGGACGTGACCGGCGCGCAGTGGCGCAAGAGCAGCAGGAGCGGCAACAACGGCGGGGCCTGCGTCGAGGTGGCTGACAACCTTTCCGGCGTCGTCCTGGTCCGCGACACGAAGGACCGCGACGGCGGGACGCTCGCCTTCGGGCCGGCAGCGTGGCGCAGCTTCGTCGAGCTGGCAAAGACCGCCGACCCAACCGTCTGACCGACCTCCCAACCCTCGCAAAAGCCCTCGGCCACCCGGCCGAGGGCTTTTCGCCACTCCGAGAGCGACCGGCAATAGGACGGCGGGCCGGGCTCGCGCAGCGGTGATCGGCCCCCGTTCGGGGCAGGTCCTAACACGGCGGCCGGGCGATGAGACCACATCCTCAACCGGCACCGCCGCATGTCACAGGACGCCGCAACTCGCGGCCCTGCCCACAGGATGCCGCAGTTCGCGGGCTCTGCCACAGGATGCCGCAACTCGCGGGGCCGCGCGCAGGACGCCGTAACTCGCGGTGTCAACCGGTCCGGAAAGCCCAACATGCCGCAACCCGCGCCGCCCGAAGGGCGGGATGGGCCGACATGCCGTAACCCGTGCCCGCCCTGAGCACCCGAATACCCCGAGATGCCGCAACCCGCGCCGCCCGCACCCTCAGGTACATCGGCCACCCGGCCTGGACCTCGCCACCACCACCTATCACCGGCCTCCCCGAAACGCTCGCCCCGTTCCTGGACCCCTTGACCCCCACCCAGGCGTTGATCATGAGGTTAGCGGCAGTGGTTGATCTTCAAAGCGCCGCTAACCTCATGATCAACGCCTGTGCCTGTGCCTGTGCCTGTGCCGGGGTGCCGGGTGGGGGTGGGGGTGGAGGTGGAGGTGGAGGGTGAGCGTGTCGAGCTGATGGCGTGAACGGATCGCGGGGACTGGCCCCGACGGGCACCGGGGTGGTGCCGGGTGGGGCCGGGGTGGTGTCGCTCGGGTCGGGCCGCTCGCCGTCGTCGGGTGGTGCCGGCGGAGGCGAGGTGGCCATGGCGAACGCGGATCTCTGCGGCAGGCGTGATAGCGCAAACGGATCAGCTCGACAGGCACCGGAAGCGACAGTGGGAGTGAGAGTGCCATGGTGGCCGTGAGCCGGGACTGAGCCGGAGCCGGCGTTGGGCCGGAGCTCCACTGTGCGGCTCGGGTGCCCTAGTCTTCGTGCGGTGATCCCGATGACGGAGCGCCCGACGACCATCGTGGACCTACCTGCTGGCCCGGTGGATTATCGGCTGGAACGACGCGGGGACGCCGTCGTCGTGGTGTTTCACGGTGGCCACATGCGGGCCGGTCTGACGTTGGACGAGCGGGTGTACGCCGAGGCCAACGTGACCGTGCTGGCGCCGTCGCGTCCGGGCTACGGCCGGACCCCGCTCACCACCGGGACGACCCTGCCGGGCTTCGCCGACGTGGCCGCCGAACTCTGCCGGCACCTGGGCATCGAACGAATCACGGCGGCGGTCGGCATCTCCGCCGGCGGGCCGACCGCGGTGGCCCTGGCCGCCCGTCACCCGGCCCTGGTCGAGCGGCTGATCACACAGGCCGCAGTGGGGCCGCTGCCCTATCCGGACCGCCGCACCCGTCTCCTCGCGGGCCTGATGTTCTCACCCTGGATCGAGGGCCTGACGTGGGGCGGGATGCGGGCACTGCTGCGTCGTAACCCGGATCTGGCCCTGCGGCAGCTGCTCTCCGGCCTCTCCACCCTTCCGGCCGAGCGGGTGCTGGCCGAGTTCAGCCCCGAGCAGCGTACGCAACTGGTCTGGCTCTTCTCCCGGATGCGTTCCGGCGCCGGATTCCGCAACGATCTGCGGCCCCGCGAGGATCTGACCCCGCAGGTCACCCAGCCGGCCCTGGTGATCGCCAGCCGCCGCGATGGTGGGGTGCCGTTCGCGCATGCCGAGGCTCTGATCACCCGGATTCGTCGGGCCGAGCTGGTGGAAAGCCAGGCCAATCACCACTTCTACGAGTTCGCCGCCGACTGGCCGGCCATCACCGAAACCATCCGGGCCTTCCTGGCCGCCGACCCGAAGCGCTGATCACCGACGGAAGCGGCGGCCCGGGGCCACGGCGCCCCGGCGGGACCGCTCAGACGGCACCGGTCGGGCGGGGCAGCGCGGCGAGCAGTTCGGCCTCGCGGGCGGCGCTCAGGCCGGCACGCCGGTCGCGGTGCAGGCCGGCCTCGCGTTCCCAGGCAAGAGTGTCCGCCAGCAGGTCGGCGCGTGGCCGGTGGCGTAACCCGGCTTCGGTCGCCGCCGCGCCGCTGCGCGCCGACCAACCCGACCAGCCGGGCTCGACCAGCCACATCGGCAGCGACTCGGGGCCCATGTACTGCGCCACGCCCTGGGCCAGCAGCCAGTCCGCATCGACCTCGACCACCGGGCCGGTGTGCCCGCCGACGGCGCGGCACCGGGCGACCCACTCACCGAACGGCACCACCGGGCCCACCGCGTTGAACGTGCCGACCGTGCCCGTCTGGGCGTTGTCGAGCAGCCATGCCGCGAGGTCGCGTACGTCGATGACCTGGGTGGGCAGGTCGGGGGTGCGGGGCACCAGCAGCGGCGCCTCGGGGTCACGGGCGGCGCGGGCGACCCAGTAGCCGGAGCGGCCGGTATGGTCACCGGGGCCACCGATCAAGCCCGCGCGGGCCACCAGCAGCCGGTCGCCCACCGCGGTCGTGGCGAGCTGCTCGCAGGCCACCTTCGCCTCGCCGTACTCCTCGCGGTCGACCACGTCCCGGGTCGTGGCCGGCAGGGTGGTGGCCGACTCGTCGGCGCCGGGTGTGTCGTGCGCGGCGTAGGCGCTGACGGAGGAGACGTAGCTCCAGTGCCGCGCCCGGTCGCCCAGCGCCCGCAACGCGTCCCGGACGAAGCCCGGCTGCCACGACACCTCGATGACGGCGTCCCAGTCCCGGTCACGCAACGGGTCGTAGGCTGCCGGATCGGCCCGGTCGGCGGGGACGAGGACGGCACCGGGCGGCACCGCGCCGCTCTCGCCCCGGGCCAGGCAGGTCACCGAATGCCCTCGCCCGATCGCCTGCCGGGCCATCTCCCGGCCCAGCCACGCCGTCCCGCCCAGCACCAGAATCTCCACGCCGCCCAGCCAAGCAGCGACGACCCGACGCAACCAAGGATCTTCGCCGTGGGCAGAACGCCCCCTTCCCAGGGCCTGGCGATGCGCGACCCGGCCCGCCCACCTGGTTGATCATGAGGTTAGCGGCGAAGTTGATCTCCTCAACTGCCGCTAACCTCATGATCAACGGGGTGGGGGGTCAGGGCCAGGTCACGCGGGGTGGCAGGGCGAGGAAGTCGGCGTAGCGGGTGAGGGCCTGGTCGACCTGCTCGCGCCTGGCGGGGGCGAGGTCGACCAGGGGCTGCACGGCCATGGTGACGCGGGTCCTGGCGAGGCTGCGTTTCCAGGTGCCGACCACCCGACCGCCGACGACCACGGTGGACTGGAAGACGCCGTTGCCGCCGGGGATGATCGCCTGCTTGTGCTCCGGGTCGAGCATCAGCGTGCGGTCCTTGTAGCCGAGCAGGTACTCGTCGAAGCCGGGCAGCGTCAGCACGTCGTCGACCGCCGTGCGGGGCGCGTCGAGCAGCGGCGTGGGCAGCACCGCCTCGACGCCGTCGACGCGTACCGTGGCCAGGGCGTCTCCGGCGGCGGCGATGGCCCGTTTCGCGTCGGTCGCGGTCAGGCCCGTCCAGCCGGCGAAGTCCTGCCGGGTGGTGGGGCCGTGGCTGCGGAAGTAGCGCAGCGCCAGGGTGGCCAGCGCCTCGTCCCGGTCGGGTTGGTGCTGGCCCGGCGCCCACTCGTCGAGCAGCGCGAACGTCTGCTCGGTGCCGACGTTGGGGGCGATGCAGGTGACGCCGCGCTGGGCCGCGTACCACAGCAGGTGGTACGCGCGCTGGCCGGCGCCGTCGATGCCGGCCTCGGTCAACGCGGCCACGCATTCGGTGCGGGTCAGCCGGCCGCCGCCGGCCAGGAGCTCGCCCAGCACGTCGGCCGCGCGGTCCGCGTCGGCCTCGGACAGGCCGAGGAACTCGCGCCGCCGGGCCGCCCCGGCCAGCGCGCGTACGCCGGTCAGCTCCAGCATCCAGCGAGCGTCCCGGGACGGCACGAGGTGGATGGTGCCGCGCATCGGCCAGGTCCGCAGGGCCTGGCGGCGTTCCAACGCGGCGTGCACGTCCGCGTGGGTCGACCCGGGCAGCCGTACGCCCAGTGACCACATGCCGCTGGCCATGTCCTGCGCCTGCATGGCGCCGAACCACTCGACCACCTCGGCCACCGTGGTGAGCGGGGCGGCGGTGGGATGCGGGCGCAGCCGGAGACTGCTCATTCGCAACGCGAGCGCCTCGGCGCCGGTCAGCGCCGTCGAACCGGTCGTTGCCACGAGTCGGCCGCCTTTCGTCGGGGTCGACCGCAGCATAGAAATCGGCACCGACATCCGGTGCCCCTGACCGCGCTACACCAGCGTCGTTGATGGCGGAGCGCGATCCCCCGTTCAGGTTCGTCGGTGCGGGCGGCGACGGATCGCCGGCACCGATCCCATCAGGATGGCGCTTTCCGACCCGGCCGAGAACTGTGATCGGCGCAACTTGCGGATATCTTGAGGAACCGAGCGCCGTCGTGCCGGTCGGGCGGGAGCCCGGTCAGCCCTGGCGGGGCTGCGGTACGCGTACCGCAGCCATGCCGGCGGCGGTGGCGGCCTCGATGCCCAGATCGGCGTCCTCGAAGACCAGGCACGACTGCGGCGGCACACCGAGCAGTTCGGCGGCGCGCAGGAACGGCTCCGGATCGGGCTTGGGCCGGGTGTAGTCGCCGGCGCAGACCAACACGTCGAAGCGGTCGAGGATGCCGATGGCGTCGAGGGAGGCGGTGACCGCCTCCCGGGTGCTGCCGGAAACCACGGCGAACGGGATGCGCCCGTGCGCGTCGTCGATGTGGTGCAGCACCCCCGGGATGCCGGTGGTCGTGGGCAGCAGTTGCTGGAAGCGGGCCTCCCGACGGGCGACGACCGTCTCCACCGGCATCCGCAGGCCGTGCTCTTCGTTCAGGGTGATCACGATGTCCGCCGTCGGCCGCCCGGCCCAGGCGTAGAAGAGCGCCTCGGGGAAGGGGCAGTCCCACTCGTCGAGGGTCTCCCGCCAGGCCGTGTAGTGCTGGGGCATCGAGTCGACGATGGTGCCGTCGCAGTCGAACAGGTACGCCTGGAACTCGCCGGTGGGCAGGGGCAACATCACCGGCCCAGGCTATCGGCCGGCGCGGGACGGCTCACAGCAGGTCGGCGGCCATCGCGGTGGTGACCGCCGCCGTGCGGTCGGAGACGTCGAGCTTGTTGAAGGTACGCAACAGGTGGGTCTTCACGGTCGCCTCGCTGATGTGCAGTTCGCGGCCGATCTCGGCGTTGGACAGCCCGCGGCCGACCAGCCGGAGCACCTCCACCTCCCGGGCGGACAGCGTGCCCCGGGCGGGTCGGCGGACCTGGTGCAGCAGTCGGGTGGCCACCGACGGCGCGAGCACGGTGCCGCCACGCGCGGCGGTGCGTACCGCGTTGACCAGGTCGGCCCGGGTGACGTCCTTGAGCAGGTAGCCGGCGGCGCCGGCCTCGACGGCGCGCAGGATGTCGGCGTCGGTTTCGTAGGTGGTGAGCACCACCACCCGGGTGGCCGGGGACTCGGCGAGGAGCCGCGCGGTGGCGCTCACCCCGTCATCACCGGGCAGCCGCAGATCCATCAGGACCACGTCGGGGCGCCGGGCCCGGACCGCCGCCACCGCCTCGGCCGCGTCGCCGGCCTCCCCGACGATGTCGATGTCCTCGGTGCCGGCGAGCATGCCGGCCACTCCGGCGCGGACCACCGGATGGTCGTCCACCAGCAGTACGGTGATCATGCGTACGGCACCTCCACCCGGATCGTCGTGCCCTCGCCGGGCGCCGATCGTACGACCAGGGTGCCGTGCACCTGCTCGACTCGGGCCCGCAGCCCGGTCAGGCCGTAGCCGTCGGTGCGGTCGCCGGGCTCGAAGCCCACGCCGTCGTCGGCCACCTCCAGCGTGATCCGGTCGTCGTGGTGGCGCAGCAGCAGCGCCACGGCGCTGGCGTCGGCGTGCCGGCGCACGTTGGTCAGCGCCTCCTGCGCCGCACGCAGCAGCACCACCTCAGTGGCGGTGCCGGGCGCGGGTCCGGTGCCGGCGGCGGCAGAGTTGGTTGGCACTCCGGTCTCCCGGGTGAACCGTTCGGCCAGCCGGTGCAGGGCCTGCGGCAGCGGGGAGCCGTCCAGCTGTGCCGGGGTGAGGGCGGCGACCAGCGTACGCACGTCGAGCAGGTTCTCCCGGGCGGTCTGCCGGGCCAGGTCGAGGTGTCGGCGGGCCTGCGTGGCATCGCGGTCGAGGTCGGCCTCGGCGGCCTGGATCAGCATCACCACGCTGGACAGGCCCTGTGCCACGGTGTCGTGGATGTCGGCGGCGAGGCGCTGACGTTCGGTGGCGATCCCGGCCCGGTGGGAGGCTTCGGCCAGCTCCGCCCGGGTGCGTTCCAGCCGGGCGATCAGCTCGGCCCGCTGGACGCTCTCGGTGACCGTGCGTTGCGACCAGACACCCACGACGCAGACCACGAAGACGGTCAGCAGCGCGATCAGCGCCGGTGCGGCGACGTCGCTCAGGTCCGGTACGCGGACGGCCAGCACGATGACGTGCACCGAGTTGAGCAGCAGCACCCCGCCGACCGCCGGGACGGCCGGCAGCACCATGAACGCCTGCGGGCAGAGCACGAACAGCAGGAACGAGGCCGTTCCGTCGAGCAGCACCGCCGGCACGTAGAGCAGGAGGACGCCGGCCAGGTAGAGGTAGCCGCGCCGGTCCTCGACGGAGTCGCGCATCAGTCGCCGCCCGAAGCCGAGATACCAGCCGGCCAGGGCGAGGATGAGCCCGAGGCAGCCGGCGCGGGCGGCCGGTGACCAGAACCCGTCGGCGGCCACGGCCACCGCGACGCCGGTGGCCGCCAGTGCGAAGTAGCCGTCCCAGAGCCGGAAGCGCGCGCTCCACACCTCGGCGGTCGCGTCGGTCTGCCTCACCGGCCCCGCCGGCCGTGCCAGCGAAAGGTGGTCAGACACAGCAGCATGCCTCCGATGCACCAGGCGGCGAGCACGAGCGCGATCCGGCCATGCTCCCAGGAGGGTACGACCTCCTGCGGAAGGATGCTGTCGGGCAGGAACACGGAACGGAAGCCCTGGGCCATCCACTTGAGCGGGAACAGCGAGCCGAGGGTGATCAGCGGTCCGGGCAGCGCCCCGACCGGGGTGAAGAAGACGCCGGAGACGAAGGCCAGCACCAGGTAGGGCAGGTGCATCACGGCACCGGCGCTGCGCGCCGAACCGGCCAGGCTGCTCGCGGCGATGCCGGCCAGGGCGCAGGCGGTGGTGCCGAGCAGGAACACCCAGCCGAAGGTGAACCAGCGGGCGGGGTCGGTCGGCAGTCGTACGTCGAAGGCGACGACCGCGATGCCGAGCAGCAGCAGTGTCTCGCCCACGGTGACCACCAACGCCATCAGGATCTTGCCGATGACGTACGCCGACGGCGGCATCGGGGCCCCGCGTAGCCGGCGCAGGGTGCCGTCGTCACGGTCGGTGGCGATGCCGGTGCCCAGGTTGACGAAGGTGGTCGAGGCGATCCCGGCGGCGATCATGCTCGGCGCGAGGTACTCGGCGGAGGTGACGTCGCTGCCCGGGTAGACGCCGTCGAAGATGGCGCCGAGCAGGGCGAGGATGACGGCCGGCAGGGCGAAGGTGAAGACCACCGCGTCGCGCTCCCGGAAGAAGGTCTTCAGCTCGATCGCCGCCCGGTACAGCCCGAGCCGGGCGGCGGAGGGACGCGTGCCGGGGCGGCCCAGGGTCGTGGTCACGACGGGTCTCCGATCAGGTCGAGGTAGACGTCTTCGAGGCTGGGCCGGCTGATGGTCAGCCCCGGCACCACGCCGCCGTAGCGGCGGGTCAGCGAGGCGACGAGGGCGGCCGGGTCGTCGGTTTCCTGCCGTCCGTCGGCCCAGCGCACCAGCGTGCGGGCGGTGGCCCGCCCGCCGAGGGTGGCCGGGGTGCCGGCGGCGACGATCCGGCCGTCGACGATCACCGCGACCCGGTCGGCCAGTGCCTCGGCCTCTTCCAGGTAGTGAGTGGAGAGCAGGATGGTGCAGCCCTCGTCGGCGGCCAGCCGCCGGATCAGGGCCCAGAACTGCCGACGGGCCTGCGGGTCGAAGCCGGTCGTCGGCTCGTCGAGGAAGAGCAGCCGGGGGCGGCCGACGACGCCGATCGCCACGTCGAGGCGGCGGCGCTGGCCGCCGGAGAGGGTACGGACCCGAGCGTCGGCCTTGCCCGTCAGGCCGACCAGTTCGATGGCATCGTCGGGGTCGCGGGGCTCGGGATAGTAGCGGGCGAAGTGGCGGACGGCCTCCCGGACGGTCAGCTCGGTCAGGTCGGCGCCGTCCTGGGTGACGATGCCGATCCCGGTCCGCCAGTCCAGACCGGCGCGGGCCGGGTCGTGACCCAGCACCCTCACCTCACCGGCGTCGCGGTCGCGGTGCCCTTCCAGGATCTCGATGGTGCTGGTCTTGCCCGCCCCGTTGGGGCCGAGCAGGGCCACCACCTCGCCGGCGGCGACGTCCAGGTCGACGCCGTCGACGGCGAGGGTGTCGCCGTACGTCTTGCGTAGTCCGCGTACGCGGACGGCGGGGGTGTCGGTCATGCCTCGATCGTCGGCCGGCCCCGGCGGGGCACGGGACGACCGGTGGACGGGATCGCGCTGTCCATCGAACGGTGGACAGCAGAGCTGTTTGTCGACGTAAACATCGGGTAGTCGCCAAAGCTGATCCAAAACCAGGAAGGACGTGCGATGGCGGCACAGGTCAAGGTGGCGGTGATCTACTACAGCGCCACGGGCATCACCTATCAGATGGCGCAGGCGGCGAGCGACGCCGCCGGTGAGGCGGGCGCGGAGGTGCGGCTGCGCAAGGTGCGGGAGTTGGCGCCGGACGAGGCGATCCGTTCCAACTCCGGGTGGCAGGCGCACCGGCTCGAGACCCAGGACGTCGAGGAGGCCGAGCCGGACGACCTGAGCTGGGCCGACGTGGTGATCTTCGGTTCGCCGACCCGGTACGGGCTGGTCGCCGCCCAACTCAAGCAGTTCATCGACACCACGGGCCCGCTGTGGGCCAACGGGGCGCTGGCCGACAAGGTGTACTCGGCCTTCACCTCCACCGCCACCGAGCACGGTGGGCAGGAGTCGACCCTGCTGTCGTTGTTCCACGTCTTCTACCACTGGGGCGGGATCGTGGTCGCGCCCGGCTACACCGACCCGAGCCAGTTCGTCGCCGGGAACCCGTACGGCGCGTCGCACACCAGCAACAACGGCGAGATCGCGCCGGATCAGGTGGCCCTGTCGGCGACGGCCCTGACGGCCAAGCGGGCGGTGCGGATCGGCGCCGCCCTCAAGCAGGGCCTGGCCGGCTGACCGGACGTGCGGGCGGCCGACCGACAACGGTGTGTCGGCTGAAGCCGGACCGGCGGCCCGGGCGGGGGCTCTCGGACCCGCCCGGGCCGTCGGCTGTCCACAGCGCTACCCCGGATCCGTCCGACTATGCCTGGGCGCTGCCCGACAACTCCCCGGCCGGTGCCGGCAACAGCGCACGCAGCAGGTCGGCCAGGACCGTCACGCCGTCCGGGCTGAGCACCGACTCCGGGTGGAACTGCACCCCGGCGAAACCCCGCCCGCGCAGCGCGTGCACCGCCCCGTCGACCTCGTCGCGGGCCAGCTCGACCGGGCCGTACGGGCCGTCCAGGTGGTCGGCGGCGGCGCGGGCGGTGAAGGTGGAGTAGAAGCCGACCCGCCGGGGCGTGCCGAACAGCGGCACCGCGCGTTGCAGCCCCTGGTAGGGCGCGTCGCGGCGGTGCACGGGCAGCCCGAGCAGACCGGCGAGGAGCTGGTGGCCCAGGCAGACGGCGAGAGTCGGTTGCCCGCCGTCCAGCAGCGTGGCCAGCAGGGCGCGCAGGGCGCTCATCTTCGGGGTGTCGCCGGTCGGGTCGCCCGGCCCCGGTCCCACCACCACCAGGTCGTACCCGGACACCGGCCCGGCGTCGTGCCACGGTCGCACGGTCACCCCCAGCCCCAGCGCGCCGAGTTGGTGGGCCAGCATGCCGGTGAAGGTGTCCTCGCCGTCGACGATCAGAGCCCGCCGGTCGGTCAACCCGGGCACGGCGAGGGCGCCCGGGGGCCGCTGGTCCAGCCAGAAACGGGCCAGCGGAACGTTGCGGGCGGCCAGGGCGGCGCGTACGTCGGGGTCGTCGGCGAGCCGGGCCGCCCCGCGGTGGTCGACGGCCGGTGCCTGCGGTCCCAGGCCGAGGGCGGCCAGCACCCCGGCGGCCTTGGCGTGGGTCTCGGCGACCTCGGCCGCCGCGGTGGAGTGGCGTACCAGGGTCGCCCCGACCGGCACCCGCAGGTCACCGGCGGGCGAGATCTCAGCGGTGCGGATGAGGATCGGCGCGTCGAGGGTCTGCCGGCCGGCGTCGTCGTGACCGAGCAGCGCCAGCACGGCACCGTAGTAGCGACGCCCCGCCGACTCGTGCCGGGCGATCACCCGACAGGCGTTCTCCATCGGGCTGCCGGTCACGGTCGGCGCGAACATCGTCTCCCGCAGCACGTCCCGGACATCCTTCGAGCCGCGCCCGGCCAGCAGGTACTCGGTGTGCGCCAGGTGGGACATCTCCTTCAGGTACGGCCCGACCACCTGCCCGCCGTGCTCGGCCACGCTGGCCATCATCTTCAGTTCTTCGTCGAGGACCATGTACAGCTCCTCGGTCTCCTTGGTGTCGGCGAGGAACCGCAGCAGCGCGGCCCGGTCCGCGGTCGTCCCGGTGTGCCGGAAGGTGCCGCTGATCGGGTTCATCATGACCAGCCCGTCGTCGACGCTGACGTGCCGCTCCGGGCTGGCGCCGACCAGCGTGCGCGCGCCGGTGTGCACCACGAACGTCCAGTACGCGCCACGTTCGCGTTGCAGCAGCGACCGCAGCGCGGCCAGTGCGGCGGCCACCGGCGCGCCCTGCACCCGGGCGTGCAGGGTGCGGTGGATGACGAAGTTGGCGCCCTCGCCGCGGCCGATCTCCTCGGCGAGCACCCGGGCGACGACGGCGGCGTACTCGTCGTCGGTGACGTCGAACGCCGCGCCGGTGGTGCGTACCGGCGCGTCGGGCAGGGCGTCGAGGACGGTGTCCAGCGGCAGCCGGTCGTGGTGGGCGATGCGCAGGCACTCCAGCGGGACGCCGTCGTCGACGCAGGCGAATCCCCGCTCGGCGAGCTGCCGGTACGGCACCAGGGCCAGCGTGGTGGGGCCGGACGAGCCGACGGGCAGCGGGATGTCGGCGAGCTGGTCGACGGTGTGCACCGGACCGGTGAACAGGTCGAGATGGTCGCCGCCGTCCCGGCGGATCAGCGCGAACGGGCCCGGATCGGCGCCGGTGGCGAGGGTGGTGAGCAGGTCGATCAGCGGGGTCATCGGTCTCCTTCGGGGCCGGGTGCCGCCGTCGGGGCGCCCGTGGGCCGGGAAGTGACCGGCGGCCGCCTCGTCGGGCGGCCGCGTGGAAAAGCTACGCGCGGAGATGGGCCGCCGGGTCGGCGGGCCACCAGCAGGTCAGTCGCGCGAGCATGCGTTCACCCTACGCGCCCGGTGCCGGCGCGGAAAGCCGATCGGCGTACCCGGTGTGCGCTGCCGTTGTGCTGCCGGCCCCAGCGGGTACGTTGACCCGCGATGAAGATTCTCGCTCTCGACCTCGGCACCTCCTCGGTACGCGGGCTCGTGCTGGACGCCGACGCCCGGCCGCTGCCCGGCGCGCTGGCCCGGCGACGGGTGGTGTTGACCGCCCAGGACGACGGCACCGGCACCCTGGACGCCGGTAACTACCTGGCCTGCCTGACCGAGTGTCTGGACGAGCTGAGCCAACAGGGCCGGTTGGGCGGGGTGGAGTTGGTGGCGATCAGCGCCCAGTGGCACTCGGTGCTGCCACTCGGGCCGGACGAGGAGCCGCTCGGCCCGGTGCTCACCTGGCTGGACACCCGGCCCGAGCCGCCGGCCACGCAGGCCGGGCCGGCCGACCCGGACGCCTACCACCAGCGCACCGGCACCTGGTGGCACCGCTGCTACTGGTCGGCGCGGCTGCCCTGGCTGCGGGCGCAGATCGGCAGCCCGCCGGCCCGCTTCGTCGGGCTGGTCGAGTACGTGCTGGGCCGGCTGCTCACCGACGCTCCGATGTCGGTGTCCCAGGCGTCGGGCACCGGCCTGCTGAACCTGCGCACCCTGGACTGGGACGCCGAGGCGTGTGCGCTGGCCGACGTCCGGGGCACGGACCTGCCCGAGCTGGCGCCGCCGGGCTGGTACGGCCGGCTGGGTGCCGAATCCGCCCGGCGCTGGCCCGACCTGGCGCGGGCGCGGTGGGCCGCCCCGGTCGGTGACGGCGCCGCCTCCAACGTCGGCTCCGGCTGCGTCGACCACACCCGCGTGGCGGTGACCGTCGGCACCTCCTCGGCGGTACGGCTGCTGCAACGGATGCCCGCGGGGGCGGAGCTGCCGCCGCTGCCACAACGGTTGTGGCGGTACCGGGTGGACCACGACCATGTGGTGACCGGGGCGGCGTACTCCTCCGGTGGGAATCTGTTCGCCTGGGCCGACCGGACGCTGCGGTTGCCCAGCGGCGAGGCGCTGGACGCGGCGCTGGCGGCGCTGCCCCCGCACGGCGGCCGGCCGGCGAACGTCGGCTTCGGTGGCGACCGGCCGCCGGGGCGGCGTCGCGCCGGCTCGGGTGAGCTGCGCGGCCTGGGCTTCGGCACCAGCGCGGTGGAGATGCTGGCCGGGCTGATGCGTGGGGTGTGCGAGCAGGTCGTCGACGATCTGGCGGCGCTGGAGTCCACGGTCGGTCAGCCGGTGGAGGTGATCCTGGGCGGCGGCGCGATGGCGGCCTCGCGCTGGTGGCGTCGGACGTTCGCCACGGTGCTGGCGCCCCGGACGGTGTGCTTCGGGCGCTACCCGGAGATCGGGGCGACCGGTGCGGCGCTGGTCGCCTGCGGCCGGATCGCCGACGCCGCGATGATGGCCGACATCGGTCGGACGGATGATCAACCCTCACCGACCACGGCATAGGGTGCCGACCGGCGGTACCCTTCCTGAACCGTTCTTAAGGGCAGGCCTTTGACACTGCTCCGGGGGCTGGTTGGATGGACGACGCTCCCCGGGCCGCGGCGGACGCATGGGGGGGAGGACTGGTGGGTGTAGGAGCGGGCCGGGCGCAGACGGTGTCGCAGCACCGCCGGCGTCGGTTCGACGTCCGGGTGGTGCCCCACCGGCGTCGCTCCCCGTTGCGCCTGCAGGACTGGCGGATGCGCACCAAACTCGCCACGGTGCTGGTCATCCCGTCGGTCGCCTTCCTGGTCCTGGCCGGAGTGCAGACCCAGAGCCTGGTGGGTCGGGCCACCACGCTCAGTGACTTCGCCGCGCAGGTGGGCATCGGGCAGGAGATCACCCAGCTGGTGCACCGGTTGCAGCAGGAGCGCGACCGTACGGCCGGAAAACTGTTCGCGTTGCGCGCCGCCGCCGGCGAGGAGGAGAACGCGGCGGTGCTGACCGCGCTGCAGCCCTACCGGGACGCCTCGGACCAGGCGGCGCAGGCCCTGCGCCAGGCAGCGGAGCCGCTGGCCGACGCGGACAGCTCCTGGCGGGGCAACTACTCGGTGGCCTCCCAGGCGTACCAGCAGGTCGACTACATTCGGGACGTCCTCGCCACCGTGGTGCTGGGCGACGAGACCATCCTCGGCAACTACCACCGTGCCATCGACGCGCTGCTGACCCTGCTGGCCCATCCGTCGCCGGGTGACGACCGGTCCGAGCTGTCCGCCGCGGCGCTGCGCTACGTACAGTTCGCCCGGGCCAAGGAACTGTCCTCGCGACTACGGGCGGAGCTCTACGCGGCGGCCAGCGCCGGCGAGTACGACAGGGGTGCCGCGACTCAACTGACCGATCTGCGGTCGCGGCAGTTCACCGCGTTGGGCACGTTCCGCATCGCCGCCACCAACGCCCAGGTGGCCCGCTACGACCAGCTGAGCCAGGATCCGGCCTTCGTCGAGGCCGCCCGGATGGAGGAGCGGGCCCTGACGCAGGGCTCGACCGCGCCGCGGCTGCTGCCCGCCGAACAGTGGTGGACGGCCAGCGAGGTACGGCACGATCTGCTGCGGGACTTCGAGGCCGAGGTGCTGGCCGCGTCGGCGGAACAGGCCGACACGGCCAGCAGCGCCCAGCTCCGCGAGACGCTGCTGGTCGTCGGTGTGATCATCACGGTGCTGCTGGTGGCGTTGCTGATCTCCGTACTGATCGGTCGGTCGTTGGCCCGGTCGATCCGGCTGCTGCGATCCCGGGCGTTGCGCATCGCGCAGATCGAGCTGCCCGAGGCGCTTGCCCGGCTGAGGTCGGTCTCCGGCGGGGTGCCGAACATCGAGGTCTCGCCGGCGGTGGTGCGCTCCCTCGACGAGATCGGCGAACTGGCCGAGGCGTTCGTCGCGGTGCACCGCAGCGCGGTCGGGGTGGCGGTCGAGCAGGCCACCATGCGGCGCAACGTCAACGCGATGTTCGTCAACCTCGCCCGACGCAGCCAGGTGCTGGTGGAGCGGCAGCTGGAGCTGCTCGACGACCTGGAACGCGAGGAGAGCAACCCCGACCAGCTGGAGAACCTGTTCAAGCTGGACCATCTCGCCGCTCGGATGCGCCGTAACGACGAGAGCCTGCTGGTGCTGGCGGGCACCGAGTCGACCCGCCGGTGGAACCGGCCGATCGGGCTGAACGCGGTGCTGCTGGCGGCCAGCGCCGAGATCGAGCAGTACCAGCGGGTCCGACACGAGGCGGTGGCCGACCTTCATGTCGTCGGGCACGCCGTCGGTGAGCTGGTGCACCTGCTCGCCGAGTTGTTGGAAAACGCCACCGCGTTCTCCCGGCCGGACACCATCGTGCAGGTGATGGCCCGGCCTGACGGCGCCGGGGCGGTGATCGAGATCGCCGATCAGGGCCTGGGCATGAGCCCGACGGCGCTGGCCGAGGCGAACACCGTGCTGGCCGAGCCGCCGGCCGCGGACGTGGCGACGGTGGAGCGGATGGGGCTGTTCGTGGTCAGCCACCTGGCCGCCCGGCACGGCATCGAGGTGCGGTTGCACGGTGGCGCCGGCGGTCTGGTGGCCCGGGTACGGCTGCCCGGTGCGCTGCTGGCGGCGGCCCCGCCGCCGAGCCTGGACCCGCCGCCGTCGCGGCGGTTCCTGTCGGCCGGCAGGTCGGGGCCGGACACACCGAGCAGCCCGGGCCCGGCTGAACTGCCGGTCGCCGGCCGCCGACCGACCACCGTGCCCCGCCAGGCCCACCCGGTGCCGGTACGCGCGGAGGACGTGCTCGCCCCGGCGGCACCGGTGGCCACCGGAGGCGGCTGGTGGTCCCGGGAAGGTCCGTCGTCGGCCGTCCCGACGACGGGCGCCGGCAGTCCGGCCCCACCGGTGGTGCCGGTGACCGCGGGAACCAACGAGCGGGGCCTGCCGGTACGGGTGCCGATGGCACAGCTGAGCACCGTCACCCAGCCGGCCCGTCCCCAACAGCGGCAGCCGGCTCGGCGCGACCCGGACCCGGAGGCGGTTGGCGGAATGCTGTCGCGGCTGTACAACGGTGTGCGGCGGGCCGAGGCTGAGCAGACCGCCGAGATACCCGTGCCACCGCCCGGGATGTGGAACGAAGGAGGACAGCAGTGACGACCTTGTCACAGGAAGCTCGGGACCTGAGCTGGCTGGTCAGCGCGTTCGCCGAGCGTGTGCCCGGAGTGGCGCACGCGGTCGTGGTCTCCTCCGACGGACTGTTGGTCGCGATCTCCGACCACCTGCCGAGAGACCACGCCGACAAACTCGCCGCGGTGACCTCGGGGCTGATGAGCATCACGGCCGGCGCCGCGGCGATGTTCGACGGCGACGTGGTCAAGCAGACCGTGGTCGAGATGGGACGCGGCTACTTCCTGGTGATGCAGGTACGCGACGGCTCGATCCTGGCCACCCTGGCGGCGGCGGACGCCGACATCGGTGTGGTGGGCTACGAGATGGCCCGGCTGGCCAAGCAGGCGGGGGAGATGCTCACCCCTGCCCTCCGCGCCGAACTCCAACAGGCCCTACCCCACTGAGGTGTAAGGAAGGGCCCCTTCTTAACGCCTGCGGTAGTAAAAGGGCCCCTTCTTAACATCGGGGCCCGGGCGCGTTCCCCGCAGTGGCGCAGCGTCCGTCACGATCGACACATCAAGGTAGTGGTCTCGGTCATAACGTCGAGATGGACAGCTACCTACCGTGCACGCGTACCCGCAATCGGCCGCACTCGCGGCGGTGTTGGAACCGCTGGGCGACCGGTGAGGCGGTCATCGACGACTTCCGGCCCAACGGGGGCCCGGCGGCCGCGCCGGTCGGGAGGCGAGCCACCAGGCGATGGTGGCAGCGACGGCGACGACGCCGCTGAACACGAACGGCGCCTCGATACCGGCGCTGGCTGCCAGCGCGCCGCCGGCCAGCGCACCCAGCGCCGTGCAGCCGTAGGTGACCAGGCGGGCGGCGGTGTCGCGGATGCCCTCGCCGACGCCGAGCAGGAACGCGGCGGTCACGACCAGGGTGATGGTGGCCCAACCCAGAGCGACTGCGGTGGCGAGGGTGGCCAGCACGGTGACCCGGCCGGTGTCGGCTGCGGCGAGCAGCATCCGGGCGCCCCGGCGGTCGGCGAGAGCACCGGCGAGCAGGCCGAGAGCGTCGCTTTCCGCTCGCCGGCCGGTGCCGCCCATCCGCTCGCCGGCGACCGACGGGCCGCCGGCGAGCGGATGTTAAGAAGGGGCCCTTCCTCTACACGAGACGTTAATAAGGGGCCCTTCCTTGCACCTTCAGAGGGAGTTGTCGGCGATGACCTGGCGGTACCAGTGGGCGCTGCGCTTGAGGACGCGGCGCTGGGTGGGGTAGTCGACGTAGATCAGTCCCCAGCGCTGGTCGTAGCCCTCGGCCCACTCGAAGTTGTCGAGCAGGGACCAGACGTGGAAGCTCTCCAGCGGCACCCCGTCGGTGATGGCGCGGTGGGCGGCGGCCAGGTGGTCGCGCAGGAAGGTGACCCGTCCGGTGTCCTCGACGGTGCCGTCCTCGGCGAGGAGGTCGGGGGTGGGCAGACCGTTCTCGGTGACGGTGAGGGGTACCGGACCGTAGTCGCGGGTGACCCGGGTCAGGATGTCGTACATCCCCTCCGGGTAGATCTGCTGCCAGCTGGCCTCGGAGGTGGGCCAGCGGCGGGTGGTGCCGCCGTCGGCGGTGACGTAGATCGGGGTGTAGTACTGCACCGCGAGCAGGTCGACGGGGGAGGAGATGATTTCCAGGTCGCCGTCGCGGATGCCACGGACCATCCGGCTGCCCGGGCCGAGGTCGGCCAGCACGTCCTGCGGGTAGCTGCCCTTGAACGCCGAGTCGAGGTAGAGCCGGTTCTCGTAGCCGTCGTAGAGGCGGGTCGCCTCCGCCGCGGCGGGGGAGTCGTCGGCGGGGTAGCACGGGTGCAGGTTGAAGGCCGGGCCGATGCGACCGGTGCCGCTCTGTGCGCGCAGGGCCCGGACCGCGAGGCCGTGGGCGAGTTGCAGGTGGTGGGCGACGAGGTACGCGGCGTCCGGGTCCTGCCGGCCGGGGGCGTGGTGGCCCTGTAGGTAGCCGTTCTGCACGACGGTCTTGGGCTCGTTGATGGTGAGCCAGACCGGCACCCGGTCGCCGAGCGCGGTGAAGACGGTGGCGGCGTAGTCGGCGAAGCGCTGGGCGACATCTCGGGATTCCCAGCCGCCGGCGTCCTGCAGAGACTGCGGCAGGTCCCAGTGGAAGAGGGTGGCCATCGGGGCGATGCCGCGCTCGTGCAGCCCGTCGATCAGTCGACGGTAGAAGTCGAGGCCGCGTTGGTTGGCGGCGCCGGTGCCGTCGGGCTGGATGCGCGGCCAGGAGATGGAGAACCGGTAGCTGCGCAGCCCCAGGTCGCGCATCAGATCGAGGTCTTCGGCGTAGCGGTGGTAGTGGTCGGCGGCGACGTCACCGGTGTCGCCGTTGCGGATGCGTCCCGGCGTGTGGCTGAAGGTGTCCCAGATCGATTCGCCGCGGCCGTCCTCCTTGGCGGCGCCTTCGATCTGGTACGCGGAGGTGGCCGCACCCCAGCCGAAGTCCGGCGGGAAGGGCAACCGGGTGGCGGGGCTGGCGGCCGGGTCGGTGCGGTCCGCGGGCTCGTCGGACCGGCAGCCGGCGAGGGCGGCGGTGCCGACAGCGGTGGCGCCGACAGCTGGGCTGGCCTGGGTGGCGGCGGCCGAGAGCGCCGCGCGGCGCAGCAGGTGGCGCCTGGTGAGCATCGACATGGATTCTCCTCATGGATGGGGTTGACCGCCGGAGCCCGGGAGCGCTCCCAATCAAGGGTAAGGGGTGGGCGGTAGCCACCGGAGCATGATCGTCGCAGAGGGCGGGCAGCCGTGGTGGCGGGGGGTGTCAGGTGAGAAGGAGTGGGCGTTGCCGGTCGGGGCGTCGGGTGCAGCGGGACCGGGTACGCCGAGTGCCGCGGGCGGACCGTTGGCGCGCGCCCGGGCGGTCGGCGGGGCGGCGCGGATGGCGGTCGGCGGGCGGGTCGACTGCCGTGCGGTGCGCGCGGGTGATGCGCGTCTGACCCGTCGGCCTCTTTTCCCATCGTGAACGGGGGTTTAGTGTGGGGACGGGGGAGGGCAACCCCCGTCCCCACCATGTTGCGGTACACGCACGTGCGGATTGGCGTCCCAGTCGTGCGTGTCGCGCGGGAGCCGGGCCACGCGAGTGGCTGAGGATCCACCTCCCTCCACGTTGGTGGGGCGGCGGCTGGCGGCGGTGTCCGGGCTGGCCCGCCGTCGGCCTGTGGGCTTCATCCCCGATGTCGTGGGCACGACACGGGCGATCTTCTGGTTGGAACTCTGTCGATGGAAGCGCTCCCATCGACGTTGCTGCGACTGTAACGCCCGTCACGGGTTTGTGAAAGCCCCAAAACGAGATCGAAACATCTCGGTGTTTCCGGAAGTCGCGTCCCTGGTATTGGGAGCGCTTCCATGGCAGACTGTCGATCGACCGCGTTGAGCCAGGTATCGCGTGAGCGCGGGTCGCCGAGGGCATCCGGTGCGTCCGGTACGGCGTCCTGTCAGCAGCGGCGCAGCAGCCGTTCCACGGCACTTCGCCGCCACCGGCCGGCGAGCCGGAGAGACCCACCATCCACTGGCGTCGCGCGGCCCTCGCGGTCAGCAGACGTCACCGCCGGGGCGGCAGCGTCCCCGGCCTGGTCCGAGGAGACACCGCGCAGATGAGGAATCTGGCAAGACGTCGGCGGCTGGCGTGGCTCGCCGCCGCGGCACTGGCGCTCGGCGGCGTGACCCTACCCGCCACCGCCGCGCAGGCCGCGCCGGCCTGCGACGTGGTCTACACGACCAACGACTGGAGCAACGGCTTCACCGCCAACGTGACCATCAAGAACCTCGGCGACCCGATCAACGGCTGGACCCTACGGTTCGCCTTCGCCGGCAACCAGCGGGTCACCCAGGGCTGGTCGGCCCGGTGGAGCCAGAGCGGCAACCAGGTCACCGCCACCAACGAGTCCTACAACGGCAACCTGGCCACCGGCTCCTCCGTCAACATCGGCTTCAACGGCTCGTACACCGGCAGCAACCCGAAGCCGACGTCGTTCTCGATCAACGGGGTCACCTGCGGCGGCGTCGCGCAGCAGCCCCCGACGGTGAGCCTGTCGATCCCCGCCGGCCCGTTCGTGGCCCCGGCCAGCGTGCCGCTGACCGCCACCGCGAGCGACCCGGACGGCACGATCGCCAGGGTCGAGTTCTACCGCAACGGGCTGCTGGTCAACACCGACACCACCGCGCCGTACGCGTACACCCTGGAGAACCTGCCGGCCGGTGACTACACCGTCCAGGCCAGGGCGTTCGACAACAGCGGTCTGTCGGCGATCGCCGAGCGGTCGTTCACCGTCACCGCCGCCACCTCGCCGGCGCTGGTGGCCACCCCGGCCACGCTGAGCGTGCCCGAGGGCGGCAGCTCGACGTTCAACGTCAAGCTGAACCGGGCGCCCACCGCGAACGTCGCGGTGAGCCTGGCGCGCACCGGCGACACGGACATCACCGTCTCGCCGACCTCGGTGACGCTGACCCCGTCCAACTGGAACACCGGGGTCGACGTGACCGTCCGGGCCGCCGAGGACGCCGACACCGTCGGCGGCACCGCCACCATCACCGCCTCCGCCACCGGCTACACGCCGGCCACGGTCACCGTCACCGAGATCGACAACGACGTGCCCGGCGGCGACGGCGAGTACGTCCAGCGCTTCCTGGCCCAGTACGGCAAGATCAAGAACTCGGGGTACTTCAGCCCCGAGGGCGTGCCGTACCACTCCATCGAGACGCTCATCGTCGAGGCGCCGGACCACGGCCACGAGACCACCTCCGAGGCGTTCAGCTTCTGGCTGTGGCTGGAGGCGTACTACGGGCGGGTGACCCAGAACTGGGCGCCGTTCAACAACGCCTGGACGGTGATGGAGAAGTACATCATCCCGTCCGCGGCCGACCAGCCGACCGCCGGCTCCGCCGGCGACGCCACCTACGCCGCCGAGCACGACCTGCCCAGCCAGTACCCGTCCCAGCTGGACTCCAACGTGCCGGTGGGCAAGGACCCCCTGCGCTCGGAACTCCAGCAGACCTATGGCACCGGCTCGATCTACGGCATGCACTGGCTGCTGGACGTGGACAACGTCTACGGCTACGGCCGCTGCGGCGACGGCACCACCCGGCCGGCGTACATCAACACCTTCCAGCGGGGCACCCAGGAGTCGGTGTGGGAGACCGTGCCGCAGCCGTCCTGCGACACCTTCGCCCACGGCGGCCAGTACGGCTACCTCGACCTGTTCATCAAGGAGTCGCAGGCCCCGGCCAAGCAGTGGAAGTACACCAACGCCCCGGACGCCGACGCCCGGGCCGTGCAGGCCGCGTACTGGGCCCTGACCTGGGCCAAGGAGCAGAACAAGCAGGCCGACGTGGCGGCCACCGTGACCAAGGCCGCCAAGATGGGCGACTACCTGCGGTACGCCCTGTTCGACAAGTACTTCAAGCGGGTCGGCAACTGCGTCGGGGCCAGCGCCTGCCCGGCGGGCAACGGCCGCGACTCCGCCCACTACCTGCTCTCCTGGTACTACGCCTGGGGCGGGGCGTACGAGACCAGCCAGAACTGGTCGTGGCGGATCGGCTCCAGCCACAGCCACTTCGGCTACCAGAACCCGTTCGCGGCCTGGGCGCTGACCAACGTCAACGAGCTCAAGCCGCGCTCGGCCTCGGCGGCGGCGGACTGGACCAACAGCCTCAACCGGCAGCTGGAGCTCTACACCTGGCTCCAGTCGGCCGAAGGCGGCATCGCCGGTGGCGCGACCAACAGCTGGGGCGGGCACTACGGCACCCCGCCGGCCGGCACGGCCACCTTCTACGGCATGTTCTACGACGAGGACCCGGTCTACAACGACCCGCCGTCGAACCAGTGGTTCGGCATGCAGGCCTGGTCGATGCAGCGCATCGCCGAGCTGTACCTGGTCACCGGCAACGCCAAGGCCAAGGCGCTGCTGGACAAGTGGGTGCCGTGGGCCATCGCCAACACCACGGTGGGCACCAACTGGTCCATTCCGTCGGACATGAAGTGGACCGGCCAGCCCAACAACTGGAACCCGACCAACCCGCAGGCGAACACCAACCTGCACGTCGAGGTGACGGTCAAGGGCCAGGACGTCGGCGTCGCCGCCGCCTACGCCCGCACGCTCATCGCGTACGCGGCGAAGTCGGGTAACACCGCGGCGAAGACCACCGCCAAGGGGCTGCTGGACGCGCTGCACGCGGCCAGCGACGCACAGGGCGTGTCGACGGCGGAGAAGCGCGGCGACTACCGGCGCTTCGACGACGTCTACGACGCCGCCACCGGACAGGGCCTGTACATCCCGCCGGGCTGGACCGGCCGGATGCCCAACGGCGACCAGATCGCCCCGGGCAAGAGCTTCGTCGACATCCGGTCGTTCTACAAGAACGACCCGGCGTGGCCGAAGGTTCAGGCGTACCTCAACGGCGGGGCGGAGCCGGAGTTCCGCTACCACCGGTTCTGGGCCCAGGCGGACGTCGCCATGGCGTACGCCGACTACGGAAAGCTGTTCCCCAACGGCTGAGTGAACTCCTCCGGGTGGGTTGCACCCACCCGGAGGCTTCGGCCGGGCCTCGGGGGTAGAGGCAGGTTCCGGCCGGCGGCCTGACGCCCACGGTCAGGCCGGGGTGGGTCGGCCCCTCTGGCCGACGCAGCGGAGCGGTCGACCCACCCCATCCGTCGCATGGTGGATACCACGCAGATCGCGAAAAAAGTCATCGCCCCGGTATCACGAAACGACCGGGAACGGAGTAACGTACATCACCGGAGAGGCCGCTCCCCCCGTGGCGGCCTCTCCCTTTCTGTTCCACCACTCACTTCTCCGACGCCACGAGCGCGGCGTCCCGCGGCGGCACCGGATGCCGCAGCCCCGGATGGCCGGCCGGCAGCGACCGGCGCACCACCGCCCAGCTGACCGCCAAGGCCGCAGCCACCAGCGGCCAGGTCAGCCCGACCCGGGCCGCGGTCAACGCGAGCACCTGCCCACCGAGGTACAGCGGCAGGAACACCGCCACCCGCAGCACGTAGGTCGCCGTCCAGACCCAACTGCCCCGGGCGTACGCCCGCACCAGCGCCGGGTCGCGACGCCACCGCCCACGCTGCCCGAGCACGGCGCCGACCACCACCCCGAGCAGCGGCCAGCGCACCACGATGCTGACCACCCACGCCAGGGCGCTGGCCGCGTTGGCCAGCAGTTGCACGAGAAAGAAGTCCTCCGCGCGTCCGGTGCGTACCACGATGATCGCGGCCACGCAGACGGCGAGCAGCCCGATCAGCACCGACCGGGGACGGTGACCGCGGCGCAGCCGCCACCCGGCCACCGCCACACCGACGGCCAGGGCGGCGACCACCCCGGCGATGACCGAACGCCCGGCCAGCAGCCAGCCCACCGTGAAAGCGACCGGCGGCAGGGTCGCATCCAGCGCGCCGCGGCGCCCGCCGAGCAGATCGGCCAACGACTCCGGACGCCCGACGGCGGCGTCCCGCTCCGACGTACCGGTCACCATGCCCTCCCTCACCTACATCCCAACCTATCCCGACGCCCCTGGCGGGCCACCGGCCGACCGAAGCGGGTGGGCCGCTAAGTTGTGCGGGTGCGCGTGACGCCGAGGGGTGGGACCGGGGTCTGGTTGGTCGTGCTGGCCCTCGTCCAGGCGGCGGCCTTCATCGTCGTCTGGCGATTCGCCCTCCATACCGAAACCGGGCAGTGGATCGACACGGTGGCGCTCACCGGCAACTGGATCGGCCGCGACCACATCGAGGAACCGGTCAACCGCCTGCTCCACGCGATGTCCGTGGTGTCGCTGCTGGCGGCCACCCTGATGATCGGGTTCATCGCGCTGATCCGGGGCCGGGTCGCCCTGGCGATCGCGGCCACCCTGCTGATCGCCGGGGCCAACGTCACCACCCAGCTGCTCAAGTACGCCCTGGCCCGTCCCGACTACGGCATCGACCCGGAACGGGTGTTCGTGGGCAACAGCCTGCCCAGCGGACACACCACGGTCGCCGCCTCGGTGGCGGTGGCGCTGGTGCTCGTACTGCCACCCAGGGTGCGGCCCTTCGCCGCCGTGGTCGGCGCCGGCTACGCGGCGACCGCCGGGGTGGCCACCCTGTCGGCGAGCTGGCACCGGCCCAGCGACGCGGTGGCCGCATTCCTCGTGGTCGGAGTGTGGGCGGCCCTGGCCGGGCTGCTGCTGCTGATCACCCAGCGGGAGCGGGCGCAGGTCTCCTCGGCCGACGCGCACCGCCTCACCGCGCTGCTGCTCGGCGTCGGTGGCCTGCTGGCGATCGCGGGCTGCGCGTTGGCGCTGTGGTGGCTGCTGGGCCAGCGCGGCATCCCGGTGGCCGAGCTGGGCCGCCGGCCGCTGTTCCTCGGCTACGGTGGCAGCGCCGCCGGCATCGCCGGCACGATGGGCGTGGTGATGGCGCTGGTGCTCTCCGCCGTGCACCGCCTCGTCCCCCGCCACCAGGGGTAAGCGCTGTTGGCGGGTCAGGGCTTTTAGCCATCTCTGGGGTGGTGGAGTGGTCGGGTGAACGTGAAGGAGTGGGCAGCGTCCCAGGGCCCCGTATGTGACTGCGCGGCGCCGGTACGCGGCTGGGAGCTTCCTCTTCCCACGTACCGTCTCGGGTGGCTGGTCATGGTCGGTGGTCGTTAGCCGGTGCGGTCCCGACTGCGGGGCAGACCGTGGTGTACGCCCGTGTTTCGCCGGCTGAGCAGGGGGCAGAGCTTGACTGGCCGGTGGCGCGTGTCGTCGGGTGGGCGACTGTGCAGCGTATTGCGGTGGATCGGGTGGTGACCGAGGTCGGGTCGGCGCTCGAGGATCACCGCGAGAGGTTCCTCGCCCTGTTACGTGATTCGGCCGTGAATAGGTTCGTGGTCGAGCATCGCGGCCGGTTCGTCCGTTTCGGTGTCGAGTATGTTAAAAGCCGTGTTGTCTGCTCAGGGTCGCCGTCTGCTGGTGGTCGATCCGGCCGGGGTTGACGACGACCTTGTGCGGGACGTGTGCGAGGTTCTGATGTCGCTGTGTGCCCGCTTGTACGGTCGGTCCGCTGCCGCGGATCGCGTCTGTCGGGTGGTTGAGGCCGCCTGCGAGGGCGGTCCGGTGTGAAAGCGGTCCAGGCGTACCGGTTTGCGTTGGATCTCACGCCGGTTCAGGAACGTGCGGTGCTGGCCCATGCTGGGGCGGCTCGGGTGGCCTACAACTGGGCGTTGGCTCGGGTGAAGGCGGTGATGGATCAGCGGGCTGCTGAACGCACCTACGGTGTCTCGGAGGAGCTGTTGACTGCGTCCCTGTCGTGGTCGCTGCCCGCGCTGCGTAGGTCGTGGAATGCCGCGAAAGACGGGGTGGCGCCGTGGTGGCGGGAATGTTCCAAGGAGGCGTTCAACACTGGCCTGGATGCTCTGGCTCGTGCGTTGAAGAACTGGTCTGACTGCCGTAGCGGCAAGCGGGCCGGGCGTGCGATGGGGTTTCCTCGGTTCAGGTCCCGGCGGCGTAGTGTGCCGAGTGTGCGGTTCACCACCGGAACGATGCGGGTGGAGGCGGACCGTAAGCATGTCGTACTGCCGCGGCTGGGTCGGTTGAAGCTGCACGAGTCGGCGCGGAAGCTGGCCCGCCGCCTTGACAACGGCACCGCCCGGATCATGTCCGCCACAGTGCGGCGCGACGGCGGACGGTGGCAGGTGGCGTTCTGCGTCGAGGTGGACCGGGCCGACCGGACGCCAGGGTGCCCTGGCTCGGTGGTGGGTGTGGATGTTGGCGTCACGCACCTGGCGGTGTTGTCGACCGGGGAGCTGGTGGACAACCCGCGTCACTTGGCCGCCGCGCAGACCCGGTTGCGGCGTCTGGGACGGGCACTGTCGCGTAAGACCGGCCCTGACCGGCGTACCGGGCAGCGTCCATCGCAGCGGTGGGCCCGGGCATCCGCTCGGCTGGGCCGCGCGCATGCCCGGGTGAGCAATCTGCGTCGTGACGGCCTGCACAAGCTCACCACCCGGCTCGCCCGCACCCACGGCACGGTCGTGGTGGAAGACCTCAACGTGGCCGGGATGCTGCGCAACCCCAGGCTGGCCCGTCATATCACCGACGCCGGCTTCGGCGAGCTTCGCCGACAGTTGGCGTACAAGACCGCATGGAACGGTGGCCGGCTGATCGTCGCCGACCGCTGGTACCCGTCCTCGAAGACCTGTTCTGGCTGTGGCGCGGTGAAAGCCAAACTGCCCCTGTCCGAGCGCACCTACACCTGCACCACCTGCGGCATCATCCTCGACCGCGATCTCAACGCCGCACGCAACCTCGCCGCACTGGCGACTGGAATGGACACCGCCGGGAGTGGCCCGGTGACTGGACGTGGAGCCGACCGTAAGACCCGCCCCGGCGGGCTGGTGGCTACGAAGCGTCAACCCGGCACGGCGAACGCCGGTCAGACCGGGACCGTCCCACCGCAAGGTAGGACTACCGATCACATGCTCGCTAGAGCGCACTGAAAGGTAACGGTTGACCCGTCCGCACCTTCGGCCGCCACCGTCCGGCTCGACGGCGGCCGGTGGCACGTGTCGTTCTGTGTCGACGTCGACCGCGCCTGCCAGCGGCCGGCGCGGTCCGGCTCGGTGGTTGGTGTGGATATCGGGCTCACACATCTGGCGGTGTTGTCCACTGTCCACCGGCGAACTGGTGGAAAACCCGCGCCACCTGGGCGCCGCGCAGGCCTGGCTGCGCCGGCTCGGTCGTGCCGTGTCGCGGAAGATCGGCCCTGACCGGCGTACCGGGCAGCGTCCATCGCAGCGGTGGGCCCGGGCATCGGCTCGGCTGGGCCGCGCGCATGCCCGCGTGAGCAATCTGCGTCGTGACGGCCTGCACAAGCTCACTACCCGCCTCGCCCGCACTCACGGCACGGTCTTGGTCGAAGACTTGAATGTGGCCGGGATGCTGCGCAACCGAAGGCTGGCCCGGCACATCGCCGACGCCGGTTTCGCCGAGCTTCGCTGGCAGTTGGCGTACAAGACCGAATGGAACGGCGGTCGGCTCGTGGAAGCCGACCGCTGGTACCCGTCATCGAAGACCTGCTCGGGCTGTGGCGCGGTGAAAGCCAAGCTGGCCCTGTCCGAGCGCACCTACACCTGCACCACCTGCGGCATCATCCTCGACCGGGACCTCAACGCCGCGCGTAACCTCGCCGCTCTGGCGGCTGAGGTCGACCCCGCCGGGAGTGGCCCGGTAGCAGGACGTGGAGCCGACCGTAAGACCCCGCACACGGGGCGGGTCGCTGAGAAGCGTCAACCCGGCACCGCACCAGCGGATCAGACCGGGACCGTCCCACCGCAAGGCAGGACTACCAATCACGCGCTCGGCAGAGCGCACCGAAAAGGTAACGGGACAGGAGGCGACGTGGACCAGTTCCGTGCGGCTTTCCGCGACGAGTGTGCGCGGCTGGGCGAGGTGTTGGGCACCCTCGATCCGGCTGACCTCGACCGGCCGACCAGGTGCGTGCCGTGGACGGTGGCCGAACTGCTGGCACACGTACGCACCGGCGCCGGCCGGCTGGCCGACATGCTGGCCGCACCGGCGCCCGCCCGGGCGGAGGTCGACGCCGCCGGCTACTTCGGCATGGCCAAGTTCACTCCTCAGGTGGACGCCGCCCGGATCGAGGCCGCCCGGGTCGAGGCCGCTCAGGTCGAGACCGCCCGGATGGAGGCAGCCCGGGTGGAGACCGCTCAGCTCGAGACCGCCGGAATCGAAGCCGGCCGGGTCGAGGCCACCGAGGTCGAGGCTGGCCGGGGCCGTTCCGGCCAGGGTGGAAGGTGCCCCGGAGCCGGCTGGGCGCCGGCCGCGGACTTCGACCGGGCCTGGCGGGCCACCCTGGCGGCGGTCGGCACACATTCACCAGATCGCGTGGTACGCACCCGACACGGCGACGCGATGACGGTGACCGAGTTCCTGCGTACCCGGGTGGTGGAGGTCGGGGTGCACGGCCTGGACCTGGCCGCGGCGCTGGACCGGCCACCATGGCTGACCGCGACCGCCGGCCGGGTGATCGCCGATCTGCTCACCGGTGGACGCTCCCTGCCGGCGGAGCTGGGCTGGGATCGGCTCACCCTGATCGCCAAGGCCACCGGCCGCATCCCGGCCACCCCCGCCGAGCGGACCGCACTCGCCCACGCCGGACTCCCGACGCTCTCCTTCGGCCGCCACGCCAGCGTTGATCATGAGGTTAGCGGCAGTAATTGATCTTCAAACTGTCGCTACCCTCATGATCAACGAGGTGGGGGGCCGGGGCGGGCGGCGGCGCGGAGGTGGGCCAGCACCACCGGGTCGATGCGGCCGGGGACCAGCCGTTCCTCCAGGTTCTCCAGCCCGGCCCAGGCCACCAGGGCGTCCTCGGGATCGGCCGGGTCGGCCGGATGGCCGAGCGCGGTCAGCAGGCCGGCCACCTCGGCGGCCACCGCGCCGGCCAGATCGAGCAGGGTGGCCGGGTCGGGGCGGTCGAACAGGAGGGTGTGCACGGCCAGCAGCCGGTCGAGTTCGGTGATCGGGTCGGGATGATCGTCGACCCGCAGGTCGATCATGAGGTCGCCGGTGCCGCCGTACCCGCCGCCCTGGCGGACCACCATCAGACCGGCGCTCTGCCGACCCCGCCGGTCGCCGCCGGCCTCCTGCCCGGCGCGCAGCGCGGCGAGCAGCCGCTGCGCGAAGGGCAGATCACCGCCGGCGAGCCAGGTGTCGCGCAGCGCGTCGACCACCTCCGGACCGGTGAGGATGTTGCCTTGGGCGGCCCAGCCGTCGCCCGCCTGCCCGCCGGCCCAGCCGTGGCAGTGCACGCCGGTGTAGGTGGCGCCGGGGCCGGTGGCGGCGACCACACCGAGCTGGCGGTGATCGCGTTCCGGGTCGGCGGCGACCAGGCCGGCGACCACGTGACTCGCGGACACCCCGGTGCGCAGCAGGGCCAGGCCCTGCGGCCGGTAGGCGAGATTCACATGCGCCTGGGTGGCGATCGCGCCGACGTCGGCCTCCGCCGCCGGGACGAGCGCGCCGGCGGCCAGGAATCGGCTCGCCACCACGATGCCGTGCATGCGGCCGTCGGCCGAACGGGCGACGAGGGAAAAGGTCACGCGGGCAAGGTTAACGCCGGCCACGGCCCGGCTGACGGCCGGCGGGACGACGGGCTCACACCGTTCCGGTCGGACGGGTGGACCGGGTAATTGACAAGTCAACGGCGCCGACGCGTTCACGCCCCTGGCGCTGGCCGCCGCCGGGCAGCCCGGGCTGCGGCTGGGCACCGCGATCGCGCCGGTGCTCACCCGGGGCCCGGACTGCTGGCGATGAGCGCCGCCGCGCTCGCCGACCTCGCTCCCGGCCGGTTCGCCCTCGGCATCGGCGCCTCGTCGCCGGTGGTGGTCTCCGACTGGAACGCGGTGGAGTTCACCGAACCGTTCCGGCGCGCCCGGGACATGCTGCGGTTCCTGCGGGCGCGCTGCGCGGCGGGACCGTGGACTCCGCCTTCGACACCTTCGCCGTGCGCCGGTTCACCCTGGAGCGGCCGCCGGTCGTACCGCCGCCGCTGCTGTTGGCCGCGCTGCGGCCCGGCATGCTGCGGCTGGCCGCCGCCGAGGCCGACGGGGCCATCCTCAACTGGCTCGCCGCCGCCGACGTGCCCCGCGCTGGCCGAGCTGGGCGAGCGGCGCCCGCAGTTCGAGGTGGTCGCCCGGATCTTCGTCTGCCGCAGCGAGGACGCGGGGTACGCCAGCACCCTGGGCCGACGGATGATCACCAGCTACCTGACCGTGCCGGCGTACGCGGAGTTCCACCGCTGGCTCGGCCGCGGGTCGGCGCTGAACGGCATGTGGCAGGCGTGGGCGGCCGGCGACCGGCGCGGCGCCCTGGCGGCGGTGCCGGACGAGGTGGTCGACACGCTGATCCTGCACGGCTCGCCAGGGCAGTGCCGGGCACAGGTACGCCAGTACACCGAGGCCGGGTGGACGTGCCGGTGCTGGCCCTGCTGCCCACCCCGGAGGTTGCCGCGGGGACCCGGCGGCGCTGGTCACGCTCGTGGCCCGGCTCGGGCTCGGCGCGGGCCGGTCAGTCGCCGCCTGAGCCACCACCGCCACCGGCGGTGTCGCCGTAGGCGGCGTTCTCGATGACGGCAGCCGAGTGTCGGTCGGGTACAGCCATCACCCCGCTCGAAGGTGTCGCGGTGATGCCGTCGGGATGAGGAGGGGCGCAGCTCGCGGCCGGCCCGCGCGGCGGCGGCCAGCCGGCCTGAGCAGCTTTAGCGTTCTTTGAGCTCTAGATGTTGCGGGGCAGGAGGTTGTTGACGGATCGATCGCGACCAGCCGCAGGCCCCTCGGGCGCCCTGACGCTCGGATCGTGTTCTCCGGGAGCGCGTTGGGTGAGGATCCGTAGTGCGTCTGCCGAGGAGGCATCGTTTGGGGTGTAGATCTCGAGGCGGTGATCGGGGCTGTCGGGCTGTAGCCAGACTTGGTAGGCGATGCTCGCGGCGCCGACCGTGGGGTGTTGGAGATGCATGTCACCGGTCGTGCAGTCGGCGACTTCACCGGTTGCCCACATGGAGGCGAACTGGTCGCTGCGCATGGTGAGTTCACCGATGAGGTTCGCCAGGCGCGCGTCGGTCGGGAACCGTCCGGCGGTGAGACGCAAGTAGGCGACGTGGACCCGGGCGAGCTCGTCCCAATTGCGGTGCAGATTCCTGGTGAGAGCGTCGAGGAAGAACATCCGCGGGATCGAGGGACGACAGCCCGGTTCACGGGGCGCCTCGAAGTCCACGTGCTCGGCGAGCAGCGCGTGTCCGGTGCGGTTCCAGGCGAGGACGTCGCCGCGTCGGCCCAGCACGATCGCTGGCGTCGCCTCGGCCAGTGATTCGAGCAGCGCGAGGACGCGAGGGTGGGGCTGCTCGACTGGTGGTTCGGCGAGGCCGGACCGGGAGGGCTGGCGGGCGAGATTGTGAAGGTGTACGACCTCCACGTCGTCCAGTTCCAGAACTCGTGCGAGGGCGTCGAGAACCTGTTCGGAGGCCGTCTCGGCCTGGCCCTGCTCCAGCCGTGTGTAGTAGCCAGCGCTGACCCCTGCCAAGTGGGCGAGCTCCTCGCGGCGCAGCCCCGGAACTCGGCGGGCGCTCCCGTAGGTTCGTAGCCCGATCTCGTCTGGGGTGACCCGGTCGCGGCGGCTTTTCAAGAATGCTCCGAGGCTTTCCATGACATCGAGACTAGGCGCCCGTCGCGCGTGGCTGGGTGTACCTGCTGGGTGTACCCACACCAGGTGGCTGGCTGCTCCCGGCTCCGCGCTGGAGCGTTGCCGGCATGACGCAACACACCTCACGCACGACCAACGTCCGAGCTTGGCTCGGTCTGCTGGTCGTCCTGGGCCCGGTGCTCTTGGTCTCGATGGACGGGTCCATCTTGTTTCTCGCAATGCCACGAGTCAGTCAGGCTCTCAATCCCAGCGCTGACCAAGCACTGTGGATCCTGGACGTCTACGGCTTCGCGGTCGGCTCCCTGCTTATCGCATTCGGAAACATCGGCGACCGCTACGGGCGACTCAAGCTGCTCATGCTCGGCGCATTCTTCTTCGGCATCGGTTCGGCCGCCGCCGCGTTCGCGCCCACACCGGCGCTACTCATCGCCGCCCGTGCCGTGATGGGGATCGCCGGCGCAACCTTGCTGCCGTCCGCCTTGGCGGTGCTCAGTGAGCTGTTCACCGACCCGAAGCGTCGGGCCCAGGCCATCGGCATCTTCGCTGCGGCCTTCGCTGCGGGATTCGCAATCGGACCGGTCATCGGTGGCGTGCTGCTGGAACGCTTCTGGTGGGGATCGGTGTTCTTGATCAACCTTCCCTTGATCGCGCTGTTCCTGTGTTTCGCACCCATGTTGCTCAGCGAGGTACAAACCACTCGCCCCGGACGAGTCGATCCGACGAGTGTCGTGACCTCTGCGATCGGTCTGCTGCTAGCGATTTATGGGCTCAAGCACGCTGCCGCCGAGGGCCTCTCCGTATCGGCGGCGCTCGCCGGACTCATGGGGGTCGCCGTGCTGGCATGGTTCGGCGTCCGTCAACGACACCTGGACCATCCACTCATCGACTTCTCTCTCTTCCGGGATCGAGTCTTCACCATCGCGGTGATCACCGGGCTTCTACCGCTGGCCGCGTGGTCAGCAGCCGCCTACCTGGCTGGCATCTACTTGCAGTCCGTCCTTGACATTCCGGTCCTGCAGGCTGCCCTGCTGGCGCTACCGGGAGCCGTTGTGCTCATCACGACTTGCATCGTCACCCCTGTGGTGGTCGATCGCGTCGGGAAACGCTCCGCGCTGCTTGTCTGCCACTTCTCCATCGCCACCGGGCTGCTCCTGCTCTTGCCCACCACCATCACTGGCGGGACCGGCTGGTACGTCGCTTCCACTGCGATCGCCGGCATCGGCTACGGCATCTCCTTCGCAGTCGTCGCTGACACCGCCGTCGGCGCGGTCCCGTCCGAGCGAGCAGGCTCAGCAGGCGCGATCGCCGAGACCAGCAACGAGATCGGTAACGCCCTGGGCATTGCACTGCTCGGCTCCCTGGCAGCACTGCTGTTCCGGCTCCAAGGGCCCGACCTCGCGCCGACCCTGGACGAAACGCTTCAGCTCACCAATCTGACAGACACGTTGATCACCGACGCCAAGTCATCCTTCCTCACCGGCATGCACGTGGCCGCAGCTACAGCCAGCTTGCTGCACCTCGTACTCGGCCTCATAGCACTCCGCTGGCTACCCCGTCCTGTCAGGACCGACATCCCGGCTGATGGCGAGCACGGCGAGGCGGTCGAGGCGCGATGACCCATGCCAACGCACCTCTCTCCATCGAAGGCCGACGACGCCTGGTCGAACGCTGCAAGGACCGTCCCATCGCCCATGTAGCGGCGGAGATGGGCATCTCACGAGCATGCGCATCCAAGTGGGTCAACCGCTGGCGCCAGCACGGTGAACTCGGCTTGCAGGATCGCTCCTCGACACCGTATGCCAGCCCCAGCTCGACACCCGCCGAAGTGATCGAGCGCATTGCGACCTGGCGGCGCGAACACAAGTGGTCCGCCCAACAAATCACCGACGAACTGGGCGATCAGGTAACGGTAGAAGGCATTGACCAGCCTCAACGCGACCAGCGCAGCGGCCCCGGGTGCACCGACCAGAGCAGCCGCCGCCAGCGGGGCCGGGCGGCACGCAGCGCCCCGGTGTAGGCGGTGGCGGCCTCGGCGGCGGCCCGGGCCTGCCCGTCGGTGACGCCGCCCGGAGCGAAGCCGACCTGGTTGACCAACTGGGCCAGCTCCTCGACGGCGGTGTCCCACTCGGTCGCCCGCTGGCCGGTCGGATCGGTGCCGGCGCTCGGAGGCAACGCGGCGGCGAGAGCGCGTCGGGCCGCGGCGGCGACCTCGGTGGCGGACAGGTCGGCGGCCACCGGATGCCCGGCCAGGCGCAGCGCGTCGGTCAGCTCCCGCCAGGCGCCGGCGATGCGGTGCCGGGGGTCGCCCCGGTGCAGCCGGTTGCGGGTCTGCGCGCGACGCATCCCGGCCAGCGTGGCCAGCGCCACCGCCAGCACGAGCAGTAGACCGCCACCGGCGCCGGCCAGCAGCACCGGTGTCGACGGGCCGCCGGAGTCGGCCGGGCCACCGGGAAGCGCCAGCGGCGGCGGGGAGGAGGTCGGCTCCAGGGTGGGCTCCGGCTGCTCCGACGGCGGCGTCTCCTCCGGCCGCGGACGGAAGTCCTCCTCGACCGGCCGCGGCTCGTCGTCCGGCCGGGGCAGCGGGTCGAAGGGCACCCAGCCCAGCCCGTCGAAGAGCACCTCCGGCCAGGCGTACGCGTCGGCGGCCCGCACCGCCCCGGACGCGGGGGCGGCGAAACCGACCACCACCCGGGTCGGCAGCCCGACCAACCGACCCAGCACGGCGAAGGAGGCGGCGAACTGTTCGGAGGTGCCCCGCTGCCCGCCGCCGCCCGCGGGCCCGAACAGGAAGAACGCCAGGTTCGGGTAGGCGTGGCCACTGGGCGCGTCGGCCACCAGCCGGTAGTGCTCGGCGAGCCACTGCTCGATCGCCGACGCGCGGGCGTACGGTGCGCCGTTCTCCTCGGCCAACTGGGCGGCGAGCCGGCGCAACTGCTCGGGCACCCCGTCGGCGACGTGCAGCACCCGGGCCACCTCGTCGCCGGCCGGGGTGTTCGCGGTGGCGATCAGGTTCAGGTCCGGGCGCTCCCGGCCGGAGCTCACCGCGTACCGCAGCCCCGGGGTGAGCCCATCGGGCCGGATCAGGGTGCCGGTGTCCGGGTCGTAGGCCACCCGCGCCCCGCTGACCTCGCGCGGGGTGGCCACCGCCGGCAGCAGCCGACCGGTGAGGTCGCCCACCGTGATCTCCTGCCGGATCGTCTCCACGGTCGCGCCCGACGGTGGATCCACGACGGGCAGGATCCGACCGGCGTTGCGGTACGTGGCGCCGACGCGCCAGGTGACCCCGTCGTAGTCGCTGAGCACGGCCAGCCGGACGCGTACCCCGCCGCCGGTGGCCGGCGTTCCGCCCGCCGGGTCGGTCCCGCCCGCGCCGGTGTCGGCCGGGCCGCTGCCGTCCGTCGTCACCTGGAACAGTTGCTGCTCCGGGTTCAGCGCCCACCCCGAGATGCGGATCAGCGGGTTCTCGTCGAGCGTCTCCACCTGCGGCGGCTCCACGTAGCGGCGCGGGTCCACCGGGCGGGTCTCCACCAGTGCGGCCAGTGCCGGGCCGAGCAGCGCAGCCAGGCCCACCACCACCGCCGTTCCGGCGGCCGAGGCCACCGCCAGCCGGGCCCGCACCCGCGCCCGCGCCGCCGGGTTCAGGTCGTCGACCGGGTCGCCGCCGGCCGTCCGCCCCGACACCGCCAGGCCGAGCGCCGCCACCGCCACCAGCGTCACCGTCTCACCGATCGCCGGTTCGGCGTTCGGACCGACCACGTACACCGCGCCAGCGAAGAGCAGGGCGGGCGGCAGGTAGCCCAGCAGCACCCGACCGGCCCGCAGCGCCACCTCCGCGCCGGCCAGCCCGGCCAGCCAGGCGCCCACCAACGGCACCAGGACGGTGTCCGGCGTCGGCTCCACCGGAATCATCGCGGTCAACAGCCGGGGAATGCCGTTGCGCGCGGCGTCGCCGGCCACCTGGACGAACCCGCCCGGCAGGTCGGCCCGGCCTGCGGCCAGCCGCAGGCCCCAGGCGGCCCAGCCGGCCATCGCCAGCACCGACACCGGAGCGACCAGCCAGGAGGGCAGCCGCCGTGCCACGACACTGACCAGCACCGAGCCAAGGGCCGCGCCGGCCACCAGCACGGTCAGCAGCGAGCCCGCGTACACCCGGTCGAGTGCCATCCCGGCCAGCGTGACCATGCCGACCAGCGCCGCCGGCAGGACCAGGGTGACCAGCGCGGCCGGCACCGCCCGCAGCAGCCTCACCATCGGCGCACCCCGTCCCACTCGGCGGCGAACGCCGCCCCGTCGGGGGCGTCGACGACGACCAGGCCGGCGGCGTCCGGCGGCGTCCGCTCCGCCGCCCCGAACACCCCGACCACCACCGACGGGTACGCCCCGCGCAACGCACCGACGTACCCCAGGTCGTCGCGGCTGCCCGGGCCGGTGAGGACGACCAGGGTGTCGCCGAGCCGGTCGCGGCGCAGCCGTGCCGTCGCGGCCTCCAGCGTGCCGTCGGCGGCCAGGGACACCGCGGCCAACCGGTCCAGCGGCCCGACACCCGGCCCGTCGATCATCCCGCTGCCGCTGCTGGCCGGCGTGGTGGGTGCCGTCGGCTCGGGGATCGGTTCCGCGGCGGCGGCGAAGAGCAGTGCCACCGGTAGGTCCTCTCGCACCGCCGCGGCCACCACCGAGGCCGCCGCCTCGCACGCCGACTCGAACGACTCGGCCACCCCGTCCACCCGGTCCGGATGCGCGGCGGCCCGATTGTCCAGCAGCACCACGATCCGCGGCAGGCTGGTGTCCACGTTCTCCCGCACCATCAGCTCACCGACCCGGGCGCTGGTCCGCCAGTGCACCCGCCGCAACTCGTCGCCGACCACGTACTCCCGCAACGAGTCGAAGGTGATCGAGCCGTGCGGCACGGCGTCGACCCGCCCGTCGAGGCTGCGGCCGGCGCCGGTGGGCACCGCGCTCAGCGGATGGATGCGCGGATGCACCCACACCGGCACGCTGTCGCCGTAGGAACGGGCCAGCACCACCAGGCCCAGCGGATCACGGCGGGTCACCCGCAGCGGACCGACCGGCACCACTCCCCGGCGGACGGTCGGCACGTCGTAGCGGACCGTGGTGTCCGCACCCGGGCGCAGCCGCAACACCGGCACCGGCACCACCCGGTCGCCGCACCGGTCGGTGGCCAGCAGACTCGCCGCCCGCAGCCGTCCCGCGTTACGCAGAGTCAACGTCATCGTCGCCGGCTCACCCCGGGCCACCCGGTCCGGGTCCGCCCGCCGGTGCACGGCCAGGCGGGGCCGCCGGGCCGCGATGACCACGGCCACCGCGACGGCGATGCCGGCCGCCGCGCCCAGCAGCGTCAGCTCCGGATACCCGAACCGGAAACCGACACCGAGCAGCAGTACGGCGACGACGAGCAGACCGATGCCCCGAGCGGTGATCCCCACGTCAGCCCGCCGGTCAGGGGTGCGCCGGGGCCGGCTGGCCCGACGGCAGCGGCACCGGCACCGAGGCGACGGCCTGACGCAGCACGTCCACGGCGGTCACCCCGCGCACCTGCGCGTCGGGGGTGAGCAGCAGCCGATGGGCGAACACCGGTTCGGTGAGGGCCTTCAGATCCTCGGGCATGATCCAGCCGCGACCGTCGATCAGCGCGTACGCGCACGCCGCCCGGGTCAACGCGATCACCCCACGGGGGCTGACCCCGACGCGGACCTGCGGATGGGTGCGGGTGGCCGCCGCCAGCCGCACCGCGTACGCGTACAGCGGTTCGGCGATGTGCACCCGGAGGGCCATCCGGACCATCTCGCCGACGGTGGCGGTGTCGGTGACCGCGGCGAGCGCCTCGGGGGAGCGGACCGTCGCCCCGCGCAGCACCTCCACCTCCACCGACTCGTCCGGATACCCGACGGACAGCTTCACCAGGAAGCGGTCCAACTGCGCCTCCGGCAGCCGGTAGGTGCCGTCCATCTCCACCGGGTTCTGGGTGGCCACCACCAGGAACGGCTGCGGCACCGGATGCCGCACCCCGTCGACGGTGACCGTGCGTTCCTCCATCACCTCCAGCAGCGCGGACTGCGTCTTCGGCGACGCCCGGTTGATCTCGTCGGCGATGACGATGTTGGCGAACACCGGGCCCGGATGGAACTCGAACCCCCGGGTGGCCTGGTTGAAGATCGTCACCCCGGACACGTCCGACGGCAGCAGGTCCGGGGTGAACTGGATGCGCCGCCACTGTCCCTTCACCGTCGCCGCGATCGCCCGGGCCAGGGTCGTCTTGCCCACCCCGGGCACGTCCTCCAGCAGCACGTGCCCCTGAGCGAACAGCGCGGTCAGCGCCAGCCGGACCACCTGCGGCTTGCCGAGCACCACCGCGTTGACGTTCTCGGCCAGCCGGGCGGCCAGGGCGGCGAAGCCCTGCACCTCCTGCTGGGTCAGCGGCTCGTGGCTGTTCACGTGGTGCTCCTTGCCTGAGGTGGATCAGCAGGTGGGCAGGACGTTGATTTTGTCGCCGCCCTCCAGGTTGAGCCAGGCCCACGGGATGTAGTTGCGCCCGTTGTACTCGACCCGTACCCACCAGGTGCTCTGCTTGTCGTTGTTGTAGACGTACGCGTAGACCTCTTCGCCGCGGATCTTGCAGTACGCCTTCAGCCGGGTAGTGGGCTTGGCCCAGCCGACCTGCCGGTCGTTGTCCTGCCGGGGCACCGAAAAGATCTCGTTGCCGTTGCGACCCTCGCGGTCCCGGTCGCAGTAGGTGCGCTGCTCCGGCTCGCTGCCGTTGACGCAGGTGGCGATGCCGTACAACGCCTGGGTCTCCTGGGCCCGACTGGCCGTGCCCGCACCGGCGGCGTTGGTCGCCGTCACCGTGAACGTGTAGCTGGTGCCCGGCGTCAAACCGGTCATCGTGATGCTCGAACACGGGCCGCTCTTCGCCGGCTGACCTGAGCGGCTCAACGTGCAGGTGGCCTTCCCGCCCCCGGCGTCCACGGTGAACGTCACCGTCGCCTCCGTCGCGGTCGCCGACGCCCCGGTCACCGTCACCCGCGGCGGCGCCACCGTCCGCGCCGTCGTCGTCGCCTCCGGGCCCTCACCGGCCTCGTTGACCGCCCGGACCCGCACCGTCACGTTCTGCCCGTCACCCAGGCCGCCGACCGTGGTCCGAGTGTCGGTGACCTCGCTGCGGCGGCCACCCACGTCCACCACGTACCCGGTCACCGGCCGGCCGTTGGCAGCCGCCGACGACCACTGCACCGCCACCGTCCCCGGCTGGTCGGCCACCGTGCTCGCGACCAGCTCCACCGGCTCGCCCGGCAGCGTGAACGGCACCACGGTGTTGCTCACCGGCGACGCCTCCGAGGCCGCGCCCTTGTCGTTGATCGACACGACGGTGAACGCGTACTGCGTGCCGTACTCCAGCTCACCCGCCTTGACGACCAGCTCGGTGCCGGTCGCCTCGCCGGCCGGAGCGTTCGTGCCGTCCGACGTGGCCGTCACCGCGTACCGGGCGATGCGGTTGCCCTGCCCGTTCGCCTCCGGCCAGCTCACCACCACCGTGCCGTCCGGCCGAGCCTCCGCCGTGGCGCTCGCCGGCGCGTCCGGCACGTCCGCCGTCGGCGTCACCGGGTTACTGGTCCGCGCCGGCCCCGCACCCTTGGCGTTGACCGCGTGCACCGAGAACTCGTACGTCTCGCCGTTGGTCAGCTCCTTGACCTCCACCGACCGCTGGTTCGCACCGACCTCCAGCCGCTGCCCGGCGCCCTCCACCACGTACCGGATGATCTCGGCACCGTTGGCCGCCGCCGGCCGCCAGCTCACCCGAGCCTGCGCGTTGCCGGCCGCCGCGGTCACACCGCGCGGCGCACCCGGCTTGCTGACCTGTGGCTTCTTCTTCTTGGGCGGCGGTGGCGGCGGCGGGGGCTCCACCGGCGGCGGGTCACCACCGAGCACGTCGTTGGCGTACTTGTCGACCTCCCGCACCTCGTGCCGGTCGTTGACCACCCGCGCGGTCGACGCGTCCGGAGCGTTGATGAACAGGTGGTTCTCCCGTACCTCCAGCTCCAGCGGTCCGCTCCACCGGCCCCGGACGGTGTCCACCAACTGCCCGGCCGAGTCGAACGCGTACACCACGCCCGCTGCCTCGTCCGCGCAGTAGAAACGGCCCGCCCAGGCCACCGCCGGGCTGAGCCGGTCGCCCTCACCCGGCACCGGGAACGAGAGCACCTCGCCGCCGTCGGTGATGGCGTGCACCTGGCGCTGCCCGACCACCGTCACCGGCACCACCGGCCCGCTGGTACGCGTCGGCATCGTGCCCGGCCCGGTCAGCGTCTCCGCCAACGCGGTACGACGCACCGTGCCCGCCACCACGGTCACCAGCGTCCCGGCTGTACGGTCCAGCACCGCCACGCCGTCGTCCAGGGCGGACACCACCAGCTCGTGGCTGGGCTCGGCCACGTCGTGCGTCTCCACCCGCCTCGGGCTCACCTGCGGGCTCTCGGCCGCGTTCGACGGCAACACCGCCGGACTGATCGCGGAAACCGTGCCCTCGGCCGGCACCGCGATCCACAGTCGACCCACGCCGTCGAACGCGCCACCGGTGATCCCTGGCGGATACCGCACCGGTTCACCCACCGGCGCGAGCGACCGGGGGTCCAGCTGCCGCACCACTCCTTGGACCGCGTCCACCACGAACGCCGCGTCCTCGTGCAACGCGACACTCACCCCCAGCCCGGGGGTTGTCGGCGTGGTCGCGGTGATCTGCAGGGTGGCCAGGTCCAGGGTGCTGATCTGGCCCGTGTGCAGATCCCGCAGCACCAGCACCCGGTCCGTCTGCACCACCTGCATCGGATGGCGCCGCGCCCCGGCCACCTCGGTCCGGGTGTCCACCCGGGCCGTCACCCCGTTGACCCGGGCCAGCTCGCTGCGCGCCGCGCTCCACAGCCACGAACTCGCGTCGTAGCTGGCCACCGCGTTGTCCGCCGACCCGAGGCCGAGCACGGTCAGACCCATCGCCGCGAGCAGCGCCAGCACCGTGGCCACGGTCACCAGACCACCACGCAGGCGCGACCGGGAACGGGTGGTGCGGATCGGACCGGCCTCGTCGATGCTCGCCACAGCTGGCTGCCTTCCGTGTCGTCCTGGCAGGTGGCGCCCCGTGACGGCAGCCCCTCCCCTGAGCCGGGAGCCATCATATGGTTACGCTGAGGACGCCGGGAACCCGCACCGTCCGACTGTGGACACCCAGCGTGGCGTGTCGTCGGCGTGTCCGGCCACGACGATCGGCCCAGGTTGATCGCCTGGGCTGCTCCCGGCGGTCAACCCGGAGTGCTGTCGGCCTCCCGCGACGTGCACACCTGGCTGGAGGCGGCCAACTGGTCGGTGTCGTAGACGGCCAGCACGGTGAAGCAGTAGTCCACCCGGGAACTCAACCCGTTCACCGTGTAGGTGCTCTGCCCGGCGCCGACCGTGGCCATCATCCGCAGCGGCAGCCCGGCCCGCCCACCGGCCACCACGAACGGCACCAACCCGCCCGATGGGTCGGTCCAGGTCAAGGTGATGGTCGTCGCGTCGTCGCGCAACGTGAGGTCCGTGGGTGGCGCACCCGATTCCGTCGCCGTCGAACCGGGCGTCGTGTCCGGCGGCGCGGCCCGGCGTTCCAGGAGCAGCAGCCCCACCCCGACCACCGCGGCGACGGCGACCAGGACCGAGATCAGCGCCACCACGATCGCCGTACGGCTCCGGCTCGGCTCCGGCTCCGTCGCCGGCATCGCCAGCGGGCCCTGGTACGGCGCGGCGACCGTCGGCGGTGACAGCTGTCCCCAGCCGGGCGGAGGGGGGTACGCCGACGGCGCTGGGCCGCTGACCGGAGGCGGCGCGTAGGCCGGCGGTGTGGGTGCAAACTGCTGGGCCGACCCGTGCGGTGGCCCGCCGAGAAGATCCTGCTGTGGCAGCCGCGTGGTCGAGGCATCCGGCCCGGCCGCAGGTGTGGCGGGATATCCCGGTACGCCCGGCGGTGGGTGGTACGGCGGACCCGGCGGCGTGCTGATCGGTGGCGTGCTGACCGGCGGTGCGCTAATGGGCGGTGCGTTGATGGGTGGCGTGCTGATCGGCAATGAGCTGACCGGCGGTGCGCTGATCGGTGGTGCGCTGACGGGTGGTGCGCTGACGGGCTGTCCGGGTGCTGGCGGCACACTGACCGGCGAGAAGGCTGGCGGGCCGCTGACCGGTGGGGCGCTGACTGGCGGGCCGCTGACCGGGAGCGGCATGGCGCTACCCGCAGCCTGTTTCTGGGTCTGGCGTGCGGCCCGGGCCGCCTCCTCCTCCAACAGCGGATCGATCTGCTGAACCCGAATCGTCGGCCGGGCCCACCCCGGATCTGCCGGGGACTCGGTTCCACCGCCGCCCGGCACGGAGCCGCCCCCGGGAACGGGCGGTACCGCCATCACCCCGGTCTCCTCCTCGGAGCCGCGCTGACCAGGGACCACCCCGGGTGATACGTGAGGCGCGGGCGAACCGGGCGGCGGCCCGTACGGCACGGTGGGTGGCGTGACCAGCGGTTCATGGGTGGGCCGGGCCACCGGCGTCGCCGGTGCCGAGGAGACTGGCGGCACCACCGGAACCTGCTCGCCCGGCGGCACGGCCGGGGCGGCTTGGTCGTGGTACGCCGTCCGGGCATGGGGAACCACCGGAGGCGGCGGTATCACCGACGCGGGCGGAGGCACAGCCGGCGGCGGCGGAACACCAGGCGGCGCCGGTGGTAGGGCCGGCGCCGGCGGGACAACAGGTGGTAGCAGGACCGGCGCAGGCGGAACACCGGGCGGCGCCGGCGGTACGGCCGGACTGGCCGGCGAGGTCGGGGCGGCGGGCGTGGTCGATATGACCGGTGCCGGCGGCACTACGGGCGCGGGAGGAGCGGCAGGGGGGCCGGACGCTGGGGCCGCCGCCGGTCGGGTGGGCGCCGCCGTCGACGCGTCGTGCGGCTTCCAGGCGGTCGACAGCACGGCGAGCGACACGGTCGGCTCGACCAGCACCCCATGATGCGGCTGACCAGCCGGTTCCGGCGAAACGATCGGGGGGACCGGCGGCTGTGGGACGGGAGCGGCATCGCCGAGATACTCCCGTGCCGCGCGTACCGCCGGGTGGTCGGCACCGAGCACGGCGGGGCCGGCGGCGGCGACCCGGGTGTAGTTGCGGCGGGCCTCGTGGCGGTTGCCCAGCTCGTCGGCCACCGACCCCAACTCGTAGGAGAGCGCCAGCATCAACGGGTCCGCATGCGGCCACCTGCGCTCACCGGCGGCGAACGCCTCCTCCAAGACCCGACGGGCCGCACTCGGATCGTCTGCCTCCCGATGCAGCCGAGCCAGCAGGTGCGCGGTGCTGAGCACGTCGGGATGATCCTTGCCGAACGGCGGGCGAGCGGACTCGACCGCGTCGGTCAGCAGGTCACGGGCAGCGGCGAGGTTACCCGCCCCGCGCAGCGCAAGAGCCCGCTGCTGGATGACGGCCAGGGGAGAGGCATGGGGCACGTGGCCATGCTGCCGGGTACGGGGGCTTGACCGCTACCCGACCCACAGGCGGTGCCGCCCCCGCCCCGTTTCGCACTGCCCGGACGGCTCGCGCATGCCGATGTGCATGATCCATCTGCGGCGTGTACAGTAACTCCCCGTGCGGCCCGCTGGGCGGCCTACGGGTGGTGGGACCACCGAGGCCGGCGCGGTAGGCTGTGCAAGCAAGTCCGGGTGGCGGAATGGCAGACGCGCTAGCTTGAGGTGCTAGTGCCCGTATAGGGCGTGGGGGTTCAAGTCCCCCCTCGGACACCGGTTTTGGTGGAGTTCCACCAGGCATGAACCAGATTCGATTCCGTGCTGGTATCGGGCCCGCATACCTGCGATAACACCTGATCATCCTAGGCATCGGCGGGCTGTGCGTCACGGTCGGCGCGTAGCGGCGTTTTCGCGGTTGGGCTGGTCATGACACGAACTGGCCGCGACCGTGAGCAGCTCATCAGTGTGCTGATTCCGGCACCGCTTCCCGGCAGACTGCGACCCCATCCGGCGCCGCTTCCGGCGCTTCCGGCACCGCTTCCCGGCAGACTGCGACCCCATCCGGCGCCGCTTCCGGCGCTTCCGGCACCAGATTCGGCAGCCGACGTTTCTCCGGACTCGGTGCTGATCGGTGTGGCGCGTGCGGACCGGTCCGGTCGGGTGACCGAACGGGGCCTGTTGGACGCGCTGGGCTGGCCGCCGGGCCACCGTATCGACGTCCACCCACACGACGGCATGCTGGTGATCACCTCTGCGCGAGCTGGCCAGCAGGTGGTGGGCAGCCGAGGGGAATTGCCGTTACCGGCCAGCGTGCGGCAGATGTGCGCGATCGTGCCGGCACAGCCGCTGCTGCTCGCCGCGATCGTCTCCCATGATCTGCTGGTGATCCATCCGGCCAGTACCGTCACGCGGCTGCTGACCGACCTTCACACCCAGGTGATCGGTGGTCGTCGTGTCGGCTGATCCCGCCCGCGTCGCTACTGCCCGGCAGATGCTGGCCCATCTGGGCGTCACCCTCGCCGATCTGCAGGCCGAGCCCGGTCCGGGCCTGCTGACACTGGCCGAGTACCTGCCCCAGGTTGTCGCCGAGGCCGGACCGGGCACCCGCCGCACGTATGGCACCTACTGGCAGCGGATGGCCGACGTCTGGGGCGACCGCCTGTTGGACGCGGTCGCGGCCAGCGACATCGAGGCCATGCAGCGACAGGCCGCGGCGACGGCCCGGTCGCGGCGTAACAGCCGCAGTGGCCGGCACGCCGGTGAGCTGGTGATCGCCGCTGCCCGGGCGATCTATAACCGGGCTATCGCCGACGGGCTCATCGATCCCGCTGCCAGCCCCGCCCATCGGGTGGTCAAGCCCCGCCGACTACCGAGCACCCGCCGCGCCCTGACCCCCGACGAACTGAAGGAGATCAACCTTGCCGCTCGTACCAGCGGCAACGACGTCATCCTCGACGCTCTTCTGCTGCGTCTGCACACCGAGACTGCCTGCCGCCGTGGCGGCGCCCTCGGGCTACGGCTGACCGACCTGAACACCGGCCGCGGGCTGGTGCGGCTGACCGAGAAGGGCACCACCCTGCGCTGGCAACCCATCACCCTCGACCTGGCCGCCCACCTCGACGACCACGCCCGCGCCCGTGGCGCGGTACTGCCCACCGACCGGCTGCTGCGCTACCGCAATGGTCGGCCGATCACCAGCCGTCGCTACGACCACCTGTGGAAACGCATCGGCGAACTACTGCCGTGGGTGGCCGGCCAGGGCATCTCCACCCACTGGCTACGCCACACCACCCTGACCTGGGTCGAGCGCCACTACGGCTACGGCATCGCTCGTGCCTACGCCGGACATACCGACTCCACCGGCCCGGCCACCACCACGTACATCAAAGCCGACCTGCAAGCAGTCGCCACCACACTGGCCGCCATGACCGGCCAACCACACCCGCTCGCCGCCGCTGCGGACCGCGTCTGCGGGCCGTGAGGGAGGCGCACCTTCCGTTGGGGAGGCGCAGGGACGTAGACGGCGTACGGGCTTCGGTGCAGAACCAGGTACGCCAGACGTACACACGCTGAGACGTCTGCCGCTTCGGCTCCGTTGGCGGGCTGCCGACCCAGTGACCTCGATCCCCTCCGCTCACGCTGAGTTACCCAGTCGAGTCAGGGCGGCGCCCGGATTGCGGCCAGATGAGGATGGGCAAAACGCTTGTCGGGCAACGAGCGCCGGTGGGATCGTCTGTCGTGATGCTGACTCGTAGTGAACTTCTCGCCTTGCATGATCAGCAGGTGCGGGGCACCATTGCCTCGCGGCTGCCGAGCAGTTGGAAGCCGTCGTGGGACGGACCGGTCCTGCAGATCGCCACCCCCAGCCGAGGGTTCGCCTTCGCTCAGAACCTCGATGGACTTTCTGTCGAGGAACTGGACGCGCTCATCGGTCGAGTGCGTGACCGCAGCGCCGCGCGCGGCCAAGCGGTCGAGTGGAAGACGTACGGCCACGACCGGCGGGATCTCACCGAGCGGCTACGGCTGGCCGGATTTGCGCCGGAGGACGAGGAAACCGTCGTTGTCGGTATGACGACCAACCTGATTGCTGCCGGGGAAGCCCCCGATGGCATCACGGTCCGCGCGACGACGGAACTGGCCGACCTGCATCGGATCGCGGCCATGGAGTCCGCCGTCTGGGACGCCGACTGGTCCTGGCTGGCCGATGACCTGGCCGACCGCATCTCCTCGGCCCCGGAGAACATCGTCGTGCTCCTCGCAGAGGCCGCAGGCGAAGTCGTATCGGCGGCCTGGCTGGTCATTCTCCCCGGTACGGAGTTCGCCGCCCTGTGGGGCGGCTCCACCCTCAGACAATGGCGAGGCAAGGGCATCTACCGCGCGCTGGTCGCCCGCCGCGCGCAAATCGCCGCCGACCGGGGCATCACCTACCTCCTGGTCGACGCGTCCAAGGACAGCCGACCCATCCTCCAGCGCCTAGGTCTACAACCGGTCACTACCACCACCCCATGGGTATGGAGCCCGACCACCTGAGCGAGCGCCACAAGGGCAGATGACCAACAACACACCATCGGCGGCAGATGCGTATACCGGCCGGTCTAGCCGGGCGCTGATCTTGCAGGCAACGCCCCGCAGAAATGGCTCGGGCACATAAGGAAGACTGGCAGGCATGGCTGATCTGGGCGACCCGAAGGCTGCGCTGCACCACTACCTCCAGGCGACTCGCGATAACTTGATCTGGAAGCTCGACGGGCTGAGCGAACGCGAGGCCAGACTGCCCCGCACCGCGACCGGCAACAACCTGCTGGGAGTTCTCAAGCACTGCCTCAATGTCGAAGCCGGCTACTTCGGGCCTACCTTCGGGCGTGAGTTCCCGATGCCTGAGGAACTGGTCCCCATACAGGCGTTCGAGGAGGACCCGCAGGCAGACTGGTACGCGCGGGAGGGCGAGACGAAGAATGGGCTGATCGACCTGTATCGCCGTGTCGGGGTGTTCGCGGACCAGACGATCGAACAGCTACCCCTTGACGCGCCAGGGCAGGTGCCGTGGTGGCGCCCAGGCGAAAGGGACGTGACGCTGCACAGGATCATCATCCACGTGACCTGCGACCTCGCCCGTCACGCCGGTCACGCCGACATCATGCGCGAGCAGCACGACAGGGCGATCGGCTTGCGGCGGGAGAACTCTGGCGTCCCCCACGACTATGACTGGCCGGCGTACGTCACCAAGCTGACGAAGCTCGCTGACCGGTTCGGTTAGAGCGTCCGCCAGTAGGTGACGGTGAGGACGTGGGGTAGTGAAACGGGCACGAAGTCGGTGATCATCGAGTTGTCTACGCTCTGTGATCACTGGAGGCTTCGTGCCCGCCGTCCCATCATGCATCCTCGACCCGTTTCGCGCACAGTTCCT
>NZ_BMNB01000029.1:0-79173 GCF_014646235.1 Micromonospora sonchi
CTTCTACCTCGACGCGGCCTGCATCCTCATCACGATCCGCAGCCTCATCGTCCGAGCCTGGAAACACTACCGATGGGAAACCCGACCCCGCAGCCCTCGCATCCGATGACCTACTGGCGGACGCACTTACCTGCACATCTTGGTATGACGTGCAGTATCCGCTGCTCGATGGGCCCTGGTCCGAATAGAAGATTGTAAACGGCGTCACCGGCTGCCATGTGTAGAGGAAACTGCCGCTGCCACCAGAGGCCGATGCGGTGCAATAGAAGTCGCGCCACGGGCCGATGCCATACCAGGCATCGCATTCAGCATCGACGGTCAACGTGGTGGCGGCGGCCGGGGCGCCGACCATCGTGCTGCTCAGCACGGTCGCAGCCATGCCGAAAGCGACTGTCGTGACCAGACCCATCGATCATTCAATCCACGTAGGTGTATGCATAGACGATATGGCAGGTGGCGCGAGCGCGCTGAGTTTCGACCCTCACGAGGGCTTCTTCGACTCACGTGCGCCTAAGCCGATATGGATGACTCCTGAGCGTTACGAAGTGGCGCGAGAGTGATGGCTGTTTGGTGTGATTGAAGAGGGCTCGAATAAATAGTTATGCTGCTGGCATCGGGCCCGCCGATAGGTTTGTTTCGGCGGGTCCGGTTTCCTGTTCGAGTGCGGCGAAGTCCAGCGTCCCGGGTCGGCTGTCAGCGATCGCGTCAGCACCGCGCTCGTTGACCAGTCGAACGGCTTGCGAAACTGGGCAGGCATCAGCGTGAACGTGAAGACCTTCCGGGGCGTCGCGGCGATAGCCGGAACCCAGGCATCTTCGGTGGTGCTATTTTAGGGACAGATGTCCGGCGTTCTCGAACGTCTACTGCGCGGAGTTCTCACGGTCTTGCGGGGCGCGACTTCTCGTTTCCTCCCGTGGCATTCCGCGGCAGCTCGAATCCGAAAAGTGCTGCGAGGATGGCCCCTATCAGAGGTAGAAACGCTGCACCCCAACCAGCCTGTAGGGCGAAAGCCACGGCGGTGATTCCGGTGAAGAGCAACGTTCCGAGAAGGAAGAGCGCGAGGCGCATCTCTTTGAAAGACATGCGTCAAGTATCGGGGACGGACGCACTATATCCTAGTACTCTAGCCACGGATTGTGATCACGGCTCGGTGAGGGCTTGTCGGGTGTAGTGGCTGGTCATGGCTTGTGCCTGGGCCGTAGGCCTCGTCGGCGGCCGCCCACCGGCACGGCCGCCCGGCGGTGACGGCTGCGGCGATCATGCGGGCCGCCAGCGCCCAGGGTCTGGACGCGCAGCGGGTTCGGGTGCAGACCTTGGACCGAAAGGCCACCGAGCGGGCCGGAATCCGGGGCGTGCTGATGCGTGTCGGTCAAGCCGATACCGCTGCCACCGGCGCCGGGCCGGCTGACCTGCGGATGACAGTCGACTACTCGTCGTTCGCCACCGCCTACGGCGCCGACTGGGCTACCCGGCTGCGGCTGATGACCCTGCCGGAGTGCGCGCTGACCACGCCGGAGCAGCAGCGCTGTGCCGGAACGCCGGTGAAGTCGCGGAACAACCCGGCTGCCCGGACGGTTTCGGCCCAACTACCGGTAGCGGCGGCGGGCACGCTGGTGGCGGTGGCAGCAGACGCTTCCGGGCCGGCAGGTGACTACTCGGCGACCCCGTTGCAACCGTCGTCGACCTGGTCGGTCGGGGGAAACACCGGTTCCTTCACCTGGTCGTGCCCGATGCGGGGTTCGAGTTCTGGTCGGGCGGCTACAACGAGCAAGAAGTCTTTGTCGTCTGGAATAGGCGCGGCGAGTACAGTCCTGGACCCGATCTGGTTAACCCCGAGAAGCGCGAGATCGGACAGCTTTAGGGTCTCCGTGCGCAGGGTCGGTACCCGCACGGGCGGTGGGTACTGACGACGCTAGGACCGGCCTGCGTCACCGTTCCACCGGAGCGTCTGCTACTTCGGTGGAACGGTCTGTCCAGGTGAGTGCCGTCGGGGGAGTGGTGAGGTGCCGTGCCATCTGGGAGGATGCAAAGATGTCGACCATTGCCCTGGCGGGAACGTTTCTTGTGGCAGGATCCTTCATCGGGGCAGGTCTTTTGGTCCTCTTGACCGGGAAGGCGCCGAAATCCCCCCACCCGAACTGGGTCTCCGGCGCTGGGTTCCTGCTCACCGGACTGGCTATTGCTCTGGTCCAGACCGCAGCGCGCAGTAGTGGCGTATTGATGCTGCTTGCTGCATTCGCTGGGCTTGGATGCCTCTTCGTGGCTGCGGGACTGCTTATCCGATACGGCCTCGCCCGTCCCAAGGGGGATTGATTCATCGGGGGGCGAGCGTACGGAACTGGGTGAGTTGACCTGGCGGCTGTCGCTCGCGCCGGGCGAGAGCGGCGAGGTCGCGCTGGGTTTCCGGGTGGACCTGGCCAAGGGGGTCGAGCTGACCGGCTGGCGCGAGTAGGAGCGAACCACCGACACGTACCGGCCGGGCCATGCTGATCAGTGAGACCGTTGTCGAGGTGGACTCGACCGTCTGCGGGACCGACCCCGCCGAGCACGTCAAGCGACAGGGCGGACGTTTCTCCGGACAGTCGGGTCGGCCATCATGGACACCCGGCCGCTTCCGATGCCAGAGATGAGTGCCAATTTACTTGTCACGGTAACTTCGTGCATACCGGCTGTCGGCGGGGCTCAGGTCGACTGCTTCGCTTCAGATCAGCGGGTCAGGCCGACGATGGTGGCCAGTCGCGCCAGGTCGGCCGGTGCCGGTCCGCGTTGGATGATCTCGGCGAGGAGGGTACGGGCGACCGGTCGGCTGCGGACCTCGGCGGACGCGATGCGGTCGGCGTGGAGCAGGGCTTGGCCAGCCTGGGTGGGGTCGCCGGTGTCGAGGTGCAACCGGGCGGTGTCGATGAGGTGGGCGGCGCGGTGTTCGGGTGGTAACCGTCGCCACCCGTCGCTGCGGATCACATGCTCGTGTTGATGAATGGCGTCGGTGGTGTCGCCGAGGTGATGGGCGGCGAGGGATCGGGCCAACTCGACGGCGGTCGGCCCGAAGCCGGTGTGGTGGGGGTCGGTGTGGTTGGCGCGTCGGTCGGTGAGGGTGGCGGCGTGGTCGAGCAGGTCGTGGGTGTTGCGGCGGTCGCCGGTGCCGGCGGCGGCGAGTCCGGCTTGGAGGAAGAGGGTTCCGCGTACGGTCTCGTCGTCTGCGGTGCCGGTGGCGGTGAGGGCGGCGGTGAGCGCGAGTTGGTGGTGGCCGAGGGCGCGTAGCGCCTGGGTGACGGCGATGGTGGCGGTGGTGGTCAGGGTGGGGATGTCGGCGGCGGTGGTGACGGCCCGGTCGGCGGCGAGCCAGGCGAGGTCAGCGTGGTTGAGTTTGACCAGGACGTTGGCGGTGATGCGGTAGGTGGCCACCAGCAGGCTTCGGGTGCCGCGGGTGGTGTCGAGCAGGCCGGGCAGGGCGTCCAATAGTTGCGGGTAGCGGGCGTGCTGGTAGGTCATCCAGGCGTACGCGACCTGCCGGCGTGCCTGGTCCGCCGTGGCGGTGCGGTGGGGTCGATCGTGGTAGTGGGCGAGGGCGGCGCGGACGGCGTCGACCCCGTCCAGCCTGGGGGCGGCCGGCGGCGGTTGGCGGGGGCCGAGGAGCATGTCCAGGCCGAGGCGTAGGACGTCGGCGATGTCGCGGATGACGGAGTAGCGGTCGAGTTTGCGGACGCCGCGTTCGATTTTGTCGACCCAGCTTTTGGATTTGCCGAGCCGGTCGGCGAAGGCCTGTTGGCTCATGCCTCGGCCGGCCCGCAGTTCGGCGACCCGCCGGCCGAGGGGTATCGAGTTGTGGTCGCGCCGGTGGGGGCGGTTCATCGGTTCCCCTCCACCGGTGGCGTGGCGTGGGTGGGCTCCCCGCAGCGTGGGCACCACCGCGACTTCACCTTGAACGCGAACAGCCCAGCCAGGAACCCCAGCAGCACCCCACTGAGCACCAACATCATCACCACCTCGACGCCCACGGCCGCTCACCTTCCACCGAGACCGAGAGCCGGGGCAGTGTCCGCAGCCATGGACACATCGGAGGGAGGTGACCCGCCGCGAGGGCCGCGCCCGTTCGGCGTGGTGCATTGAAAATAGTGCCCATCGCAGATCCCTTCGGGTTCTGGCAAGCCCTCATGCCGGAGGCCTTGGTCGGATGACCGCGAGTGAGGGCTCTCTTCTGTCTCCACCAAACGCAAGTTAGCGCACTAACTTTGCGATGTGAAGTAGATAAGCGCGCGAACTATGCTCGTGTCGGATCGCACCCTCGTTTGCTACACCCCGGGGTGCATGGTCGACTTGACCCGGATACCTGGGCCAAACCGGAAGGGCTGTCCATGACCAACAAGGAACCGCCGAACTACCAGCGCATCGTGGACGACCTGCGCTCGCGGATCCTCTCTGGTGAACTGGCTGCGGGGGATAAGCTGCCCACCGAAAGGGAGCTACAGCAGCGATGGCGCTTCTCCACGACCATCGTCAAGCACGCTCTCACTCTGCTGCGGAGCGAAGGGTTCATCGAGGGTCGACGCGGCTCCGGCAACTACGTGCGCGACCGGACCCAACTCGTGCGTCGCGCCCATTCTCGAGACCTGCGCAAGCGCCTTGGCAGCACATCGCCGTTCGCGCGAGACAGCGAAGCGGCCGGGAGGCAACCGAGCTGGGAGTCGGAGAGCGAGAAGATCCCTGCGACGCCGCACGTCGCGGGACGACTCGGCATCCGGCCCGGCGACTCGGTGATGCACACCAAATATCGGTACCTCGCGGACGGCAATCCCATCCAACTTGCGGACTCGTACGAGCCGCTCGCCGTCACCGGCGGCACGCAGGTCGAGTATCCCGAGCAGGGGCCGATCATCGGCGTTGTTGCCCGGATGGACTTCATCGGCGTGGCCATCGACCGGTTCGTCGAAGAGGTCACCACTCGACCGGCGATGCCCGAGGAGATCACCGCCCTCGCACTCGACCCGCGCAGCGGCAGGTGGGTGATCTCGATCGAGCGCACCTACTACGCCGGGCCAACCGCAGTCGAGACCGCTGACATCGTCTTCCCCGGCGACCGATACCGACTCGTCTACGAGATGCCCATCGACCCCTGGTCGCCAGCAAAGGAGACCGAGACTCCCTGACACTCCGTCGGGCAGCATTGAGGATCGCCTGTGCGTGGCCTCTGAGGGAAGCTGTGACCTGGCACGCAGTTTCGCTGCACGTCCGCACCGGCTACACGGAACACCGGCCCGTACGCGTGTCCTTCAACGTGCTCGCTGGCGACCGCAATCAGATCGTCACCACGCACGGCGACGTGCGCATCATCGCGAAGTTCCGCCCGGAGGAAGCTCCCGAATGATCATCACGCCGGCTCGACTGGAAGACGTCGACGTCATCATGAGCTGGCGACGGGAACGCGTGGCGTGGCTCGCCGCCCGAGGTGAAGAGCAATGGTCCATCCCGCTGCCCCGCTCGGCCGTGGCATCGACGGTCTCAGCCGGACAGACGTGGATGGTGTGGGAGGGCCAGGACCCAATCGCCACCATCACGCTGACCGCATACCTCGACGTCGACAGCCTATGGAAGCCCGACCGCGACCCAGAGGCACTGTGGCATCCGGAGGGCGACCTCGCAGACGCGTTGTACGCGGCGAAGATGATGATCCCGCTCGCACATGCCGGCGAGAACTTGGGCGGTGAGCTACTGGATTGGGCCGGAGGCCGAGCCTACGACGCTGGGCTGACCTGGCTGCGGCTGGACGCCTGGACCTCCAACCACCGGCTGCACGACTACTACCGCCGCCAGGGCTTCCGCCACGTCCGCACCATCGAATCCCGCGTCTCCGGCGCGTGCTTCCAGCGATCCGTTCAGCCCTACGTCAACGGGCGACTGAAGATGGAAGCAGTCTGACCGCACGGCGCAGCCCGGCCCTCTCGGCAAGACGGCGATGCACGCAGATCGTGGCGCCCGAGTCCGGCCTTCCACCCAACCGTCCAAGATTGCAGTCGCCTTGCTGACAGGAACCGTGAACGATCGAACTATCAGGACCACCATCGACCGGCTAGCCCGAAAATTTGAGGAGCCACCCTTGACCATGCCGCAGCAGCCGCATCCTGGTGACGCATACAGCAACATCCCGCCCAGCCAGCCGCAGCCGTGGACCGGAGCGGACGGTCAGCCCCTACCGCCACCACCAACCAGCTCCGCCGCCAGCGGCGGAGCCAAGGACAACCGAGTGCGGCTCATCGCCGCCGGCGCTGCCGTCCTCGCGGTACTCGTCATCGGAGTGGTTGGCTACACGGTGTGGGACACGTTCGTTCGGGAGGACTCGGGTGTTGCCGCCTGCAAGGCGATGTCCGAAGGCCGGCAGCCCGACGGCAGCGACGATGCCGGTGAGGACGCGAAGCTGACCGAGGCCCAGTACCGGGAGGCGCGGAAAGTGTTCGAGGACTCGCGGCACGAAAAAATCCGCGAACACGGGACGGCGCTGATGGACATCGTATGGCAGGTCGATCAGTTGGACGACGAAGAGGCCTTGGGGGCTCTGGCGTTCATGGGGCCGCTCGGTACGCATATGAGCGGGTTGCAGACGGCATGCGCGGATCAGGGCGTGATCGTCAATCTCAACAAGGACTGAACCGCCGCTGCGGCCATCCACCCCACCGATCTCCTGCGGGGTGGGTGCGCGGCTGAGGACCCGTTCCACGAACCTGGTGGGGCCGAATCCCAGTTCGGCGAGTCGGGCGAACGCCCCGCCGGAGCGTAGCTGGTCGGATCGCAGCAGCTCAGCAACGGTCGCCAATCCGTCCGACACGATGGAGCGAGTGACCAGCTTCAGGGCCCGATAACTGTCACGCCCTTTTCAGCTACTGCTATGAGGATCGATCTCAGGTCCGCATCCTTGCAGTCGAAGAGTTCCGCGCACTGGCTGGTCGCCTCCACCTGCACCTGAGTCCACAGGCAGGAATCACAGCAGCACACCACTGATCACCATCACGATCATCGTCACCTCGATATCCGCGAGCCCGCGCCCTCCGCCGTGCCCGAGCGTGGCACGGCTATGGGGACGTCGCGGGGCTGATCAGCCCTGTCTGGTAGGCGAGGACGACGGCCTGGACGCGGTCGCGGAGTCCGAGCTTGGCCAGAATGTGGGCGACGTGGGTTTTGACGGTCGCTTCGGAGACGGTGAGGCGGTCGGCGATCTCGGCGTTGTTGAGGCCCTCGGCCAGCAGGTGCAGGACTTCGAGTTCGCGTGCGGTCAGGGCAGCCAGGTCGCGGGGGAGCGGGGACGTCTCGCTGTTGCCGCGGCGGGCGAATCGTTCGACGAGACGGCGGGTGATCGCGGGCGCGAGGAGCGCGTCGCCGGTGCGGACCAGCCGGACGGCGGCGAGCAGGTGTTCGGGGCTGACGTCCTTGAGGAGAAACCCGCTGGCTCCGGCGGTCAGCGCCGCGTAGACGTACTCGTCGAGGTCGAAGGTGGTCAGCATGATCACGCTTGGCTGGTCGGCGGCGGCGTCGGTGAGGATGCGTCGGGTGGCCTCCAGGCCGTCCAGTTCGGGCATTCGGATGTCCATGAGGACCACGTCGGGGCGGGTGCGTCGGACCGCGTCGACCGCCTCGCTGCCGTTGGTGGCCTCGGCGACCACGTCGATGCCGTCGCTGGCCAGGATCATCCGGAAGCCGGCCAGGACCAGCGCCTGATCGTCGGCGATCACGACGCGTGGTGGCACGGTCACGGGGCCTCCAGGGGGATCTGCGCGTGGACGCGGTAGCCGCCGGTGGGACGCGGCCCGGCGTGCAGGCTTCCACCGTAAACGGCGAGCCGTTCCTGGAGCCCGATCAACCCGCGCCCGCTGCCGGTCGCTGCCGGCCCGCCCGGTGCGCCGCCGGTGTTGACCACCTCCACGCCCAGGTGGCCGGCGTGGTAGTCGACGACGACGGTCGCGGACGCGCCGGCCGCGTGCCTGACGGTGTTGGTCAGCGCCTCCTGCACCACCCGGTAGGCCGCCAACTGGATCCCGGCCGGCACCGGACGTGGCGGCTCGGCCACACGCAGATCGACCGGTACGCCGCTGGCCCGTACCCCGGCGACGAGCGCGTCGAGCCGGTCGAGGTCGGGTTGGGGTGTGAGGTCGGCGGTGCCGGCCGGGTCGGCGCCGTCGGCGTGCATCGTCAGCAGCCCCATCACGTGGCGCAGCTCCGACATCGCCGCCCGGCCGCCGGTCTCGACCGCGAGCAACGCCTCGCGGGCCTGCTCCTGGTCGGCCGCCATCACCCGGCGAGCGGCGCCGGCCTGGATGATCATCATGCTGACGTTGTGGGTCACGACGTCGTGCAGTTCCCGGGCGATGCGGGCGCGTTCCTGCTCGGCGGCGCGGCGTAGCGCCTCCTGCCGTTCGCGTCGCAGCGCGTCCGTCCGCGCGCGTTCCTCCTCGGCCCGGCGTCGCCACCTGCGTAGCCCGTCGGTCGCGATGGCGATGGGGATCAGCACCAGGAACGGGACGGCGTCGGTGGAGACGGTCGGCAGCGTCGACGATGACTGGATCTGTTGGTACAGCAGGGCCGCTGCGGACTGGCTCGCCAGCGCGGGCAGGCGGTACGGGCTGTAGACCGCGGCGCTGTACGCGGCGATGACGCAGACGTAGAACGAGAACCGCAGCGTGGCGCGGTCATCCGTCACCATGGCCAGTACCCCGGCCGTGCCCATGACGGTCCAGAGTGCCGCCAACGGATAGCGGCGACGCACCACCAGTGGCACCGCGATGAGCAGCATCACGATCACCCAGATGAGGTGATGTTGGGCCAGCGCCCCGACGTTCGCATCGAGGGTGTCCGCCGGGTCCAGCGGGATCGGCGGCGCGGGCAGTTCCGGCCTGATGGTGCCCCCGCTGAGGGCGGGGGAGGGCACGCCGTAGCTGGCCTGGATCGCGACGAGACCGAAACCGAGCGCGAGGACCCCGTCGAAAACCTGGGCGCGCCAGGAGGGCCGCGGCAATGGACCCGATGGCCGGAGCAGCTGGCTCAGCCACCCCCGCAGCTGGGGTGCCATCGTTGCCGTCTCCGTCACCCGACCCATTCTGGCCCTGCGCCACGGCCGACGGCGTCGGCCGGAAGAATCATGGGGCTCACGCCGGAAGCGTAGGCCGTGAGGATGACACCCCTCGGCTTCATCCCGCGAGGCTGCCGAAGATCGCTCGCCGGGCCGACGCGTCCGGACGCCGGCCGCGCCTAGCGTCGTCCACCAGCACATCAGCAAGCCGAGGGAGACGACAATGACCGTGCCAGCCATCGAGCTGCACGACGTGACGCGACGATACGACGACGGGCCACCCGCACTGCATGACACGACACTGAGCGTCGCGCCCGGCGAGGCGGTCGCCATCCTCGGACCGTCCGGCAGCGGCAAGTCCACGCTGCTCAACCTGATCGCGGGTCTGGACCGGCCGAGCGGCGGCACCGTGACCGTGGACGGCGTACGCGTCGACAAGCTCAACGAGACGGGTTCGGCCCGCTACCGGCGCGCGAAGATCGGCATGGTGTTCCAGTTCTTCAACCTGCTCGACGACCTGACCGTCATCGACAACGTCGTCCTGCCCGCGCAACTGTCCGGCGTGACGCGCAGTGCGGCCCGCCTCCGCGCGGCCGAGCTGCTCGACGCGCTCGGCGTCGCCCGGCACGCCGCGGCCTATCCGGGCCGGCTCTCCGGCGGCGAACGGCAACGCGTCGCCGTGGCCAGAGCGCTGATGAACCGGCCGACGCTGTTGCTGGCCGACGAACCGACCGGCGCGCTCGACACCGCCTCCGGCGAGGAGGTCAAGCGGCTGTTCAACGACCTGCACGCCGACGGCCAGACGATCGTCCTGGTCACCCACGACCTGCCGTTGGCGGAGTCGTGCGCAACCCGCACGATCCGGCTCGTGGACGGCCGGGTCGTCGCCGACGATGTTCGCGCCGTCACGACGGGGCGGGGCCGATGAGCGCGATGGGCCGCGTGGTGCGCTCCGGTGTGGCCCGCCGCCGGGTACAGACCGTGGTGATCGCGCTGGCCACCATGATGGCGGTGACCGCTTCGGTGCTCGGCGGGTCGCTGCTGGCCGCCTCCAGCGGGCCGTTCGACCGCGCGTTCGCCCAGCAGCACGGCGCGCACCTCACGGCGCAGTTCGACGCGGCCAGGACGACGGCCGCGCGGCTGATGGCCTCCGCGGGGGCCACCGGGGTCATCGCGGCCGCCGGTCCGTTCCCGACCGCGACCGCCGCGCCACGCGATGTCGCCGCCGAGTTCGACCTGCCGCCGATGACGATCGTCGGCCGTACGACGCCCGACGGAGAAGTGGACCACGTGTCGCTGAGCCAGGGACGGTGGGTGAACGGCCCCGGCCAGATCGTGCTCTCCGCCGACTACCCCGTCGGGCCGTCCCCGTTGGATACCGACCTGCGCTTTCCCGACCTGCCGGGGCAGCCGACGCTGACGGTGGTCGGCGTCGCCCGGTCGGTCGGCCGTACCGCCGACGCCTGGGCGTCACCGTCCGACGTCGCCGCCTTGACCGCACCCGATGCGACCGGCGGCTACCAGATGCTCTACCGCTTCGCCGAGGCGAGCACCGCCGCGCACGTCGAGCGGGGCCAGGCTGCGGTGCTCGCGCTCGTCGGATCGCCGGCGCTGCTGGGGGCGCAGTCATGGCTGACGATCAAGGACGCCAGCGAACGCGAAGTCGCGCTGTTCCTGCCGTTCCTGGTCGCGTTCGGGGCACTGGGCCTGGTCATGTCCGTGCTCGTCGTCGGCACCGTGATCGCCGGCGCGGTCGGCACCGCGACGCGACGCATCGGCGTCCTCAAGGCCATCGGGTTCACTCCCGTGCAGGCCGTGCGGGCGTATGTGGCCCAGGCGCTGATTCCGGCCACGGTCGGCATCGCGGCCGGGGTCGTGGCCGGGAATCTCCTGGCCATCCCGGTGCTGGCCGACACCGATCAGCTTTACGGCACGACCACCACCGGCGTCACCTGGTGGATCGACGCCGTCGTGGTCGCCGGCGCGCTGGGCATGGTGGCGCTGACCGCGTGGGCCGCGGCGCTGCGGGCCGGCCGGCTCCGCACCGTCGATGCGATCGCCGTCGGACGTACGCCTCGCCCCGGTCGCGGGCGATGGGCGGCCCGGCTGACCGCCCGGCTCCCGCTGCCGCGATCGGTCAGCCTCGGACTGGCCCACCCGTTCGCCCGGCCCGCCCGCGCCGCCGCGGTGCTCGCCGCGATCATGTTCGGCGCCACCACGGTCACCTTCGCCGTCGGCGTGGCCGCTTCACTGAACCGGGTGCAGATCGCCAAGGACCACGCCGCCGCCGACGTCGTCATCGACACCTTCGCGCCACCGCGCGGAACCGGCCCGGCCCCCAACACCGCACCGCGAGCGTTGAGCGCCGACGACACCGCGAAGGTCACCACGGCGATCCAGGCGCAACCCGGGACGGCCGAGTACTACCGCGTCGCCACCACCCAGGTCGCCGTCGCCGGGATGACCGGCTTCGCCCGCCTCGACGCCTTCACCGGTGACGCCTCCTGGGGCGGCTACGAGATGATCTCCGGTAGGTGGTTCACCCGTCCCGGAGAGGTGACGGTGCCGAGCACGTTCCTGACCGCGACCGGCACCCGGATCGGCGACAGCGTCGTGCTGACCGACCACGGTAAGGCGGTGCCGGTCCGGATCGTCGGCGAGGTGCTCCACCCGACCAACAACCTGCTGGTGTTCGCCGACGCCGCGACGTTCGCCGCCACGAAACCGAACCTGACCGCCGCGAGCTACCACATCCGCCTGGCCGACGGCGTCGACGTGAGCGAATACCTCACCGGCCTGAACAGCGCGCTGGCAACCTCGGGCTTCACCGCGGCGTCGGAACAATCCACGGGGGGCAGCAGCACCATCGTGCTTCTCGACGCGCTGGCCGCCCTGCTCACCCTGATGCTGGTCGCGGTCGCCGCCATGGGCGTGCTGAACATGGTCGTGCTCGACACCCGCGAGCGCGTCCGCGATCTCGGCATCCACAAGGCGTTGGGCATGACACCCCTCCAGACCATCGCGATGGTCATCGCGTCGGTGCTGGTGACCGGACTGGCCGGCGGCGCGATCGGCGTCACGGCCGGCGTCGCCGTGCATCGGGCGGTCACGCCCGCGATGGGCGACGCTGCCGGCACCAAACTGCCCACCTCCGTCATTGACGTCTACCAGCCGACCATGCTGCTGCTCCTCGGTCTCGGCGGCCTGCTCATCGCCGTCGCCGGCGCGTTCCTACCGGCCGGCTGGGCCGCCCGCACCCGCACCGCCGTCGCCCTGCGCACCGAGTAGCCAACCGTCGGGAAGCGCCTTGGGTTTCGCATGATCGACCGGGGGCTTGCGCCCCGGTCGATCATGCCCGTCTGAACACCTGACGCGCCATGCCGGATCATGGGTGGGGTGGCCGAACACGTGTCAGGGGCCCAGCATGAGCCGCCCTTCGTGAAGCACCGTGGGTTGTTGTACGCGGTCGCGTACCGGATGCTCGGCAGCGTCAAGGAAGCCGAAGACGTGGTGCAGGAGGCCTGGCTGCGGTGGAGTCGTGTCGAACCGGCCACCGTCGTGGATGCCGAAGCCTTTCTGGTACGAGTGACCATCCGGCTGGCGATCGACCAGCTGCGCAGCGCCCGGGTGCGGCGTGAGTCGTACGTCGGTCCGTGGCTGCCGGAGCCCATCCTCACCCGACCGGACATCGCCGACGATGTGGTCCTTGCCGATTCCGTCTCCACCGCGCTGTTGTTCGTTCTGGAGACGCTGTCTCCGTTGGAACGTGCGGTGTTCGTGCTGAACGAGGCGTTCGGATACCCGTACGCCGAGATCGCGCAGCTCCTGGGACGTGGGGTACCGGCGGTACGGCAGCTTGCGCACCGGGCCCGAAAGGCTGTCGAAGGCCGCCGGCGCCGATATGACAGTGACCCTGTGACCCGGCAGCAGGTGACCGAGCGGTTCCTGGCCGCCTGTTCCGGTGGCGACATCACCGCACTGATCGAGGTTCTGTCACCGAACGTGACGATGGTCAGTGACGGCGGCGGTCGCACCGGTGCGCCACGCAAGCCCATCCATGGCGCGGGCCTCGTGGCCCGGGCCATCGTCGTGCTCTCCCGGCAACAGCCGGTGGGCTCGACGGCCGGGGTGCTTCACCTCAACGGTGGCCCGGGTGTCGTCGTGTGCTGTGACGGGACGGCGGTGCTCGCGATGACCCTGCACATGGTGGAGGGTCTGGTTCGGACCATTCACGTCGTCAGCAACCCACAGAAGCTGACAGCCATAGTGCTGTGACCCAGGCCACTCGATGACGTGTCACACATCGGGGTCACCATCTCGTCCGTGAGCGACTGGTCAACCGCCACTTCCACGCTCACGGAGACGCCGATGTTCGCCATCTATCTCACGGTGACCCTGCTCGCCTCAGCCCTCAACGGTGCGGCCGCCATCGCGAACCTGGTCGGCCACGACTACCCGAAGACGGAGGCGGATCGCAATCGGGTACCCCGATCGTGGGTACGACCATTGGGAATGCTCCTGGGCGCGGGCGCGCTCGGCTTGCTGGCCGGGTTCGTCGTGCCGGTCGTGGGTACGCTCGCGGCAGCCGGTCTGGTCTTGTACTTCCTCGGCGCGCTGGGCGCACACGTGTGGGCGGGAAATTTCCGACTCGGCGCCTGGGCACTCTTCTTCGGACTCGCTCTGGCCGCACTCACCGTCAACCTCGCCTACCATCCGATCGCCTACCGGTAGGGTCGTCCGCGTGGATCTGGACGACACTGCCGCCCGGCTCGGGGTACCCGTCGAGGAGGTCGATCGCGTGCACCGGCTCGCCGGTGAGCGGCCGTCGGCGCCGCTGCCCGCCAAGGCCGACGCGCCCGCGCTCCTCGACCGACTCGCGGTGCGGCCGGACGACGCCGCCGAGATCATGGCGGGTTGGCCCGACCCTGACTCCCCATTGTGGGCACCGGAGCTGCGCTGGCTGCTCGACCGTTCGATCGCTCTGGTCCGCGCCGATCTCGGGGGCCACGAATGGCTGGCGCCCGGCCCGGCGCTACCGCGCGAACGAGGTCCCGCCTGGCGGCATCTCTACGTGTACGCGTACCTGGCTCTGGTCGACGTGGTCAGGGGCTACCACCGCGACCACGGCGTCCCGGACTCCGTGTCCTGGGTGACCCTCGCGGACCTGGGCCGCAACCTCGCGATCGACCGGCGCATGCACCGCGAGGGCTGGCCGGTCATGCAGAGCTGGCTGACGCTGCACGCGCGTGGTGCCGTCTACGAGCTGGGCCGGCTTCAGCACCATCGCGGCGATACCGCCATCAGCCTGCACATCCCCGAGTCGGGGCCGATGACGCCGGAGGCAGTCGCGGCGTCACTCGACGAGGCCCGCGCGTTCTTCCCGCGCCACTTCCCCGACGAGCACTACACGGAGTTCTCCTGCGCCTCATGGCTGCTCGACCCGCAGCTGCGGGAATACCTGCCGGAGGACTCCAACATCGTCCGGTTCCAGCGGAGGTTCGAACTGGAGCCCTACGAGGAGACGGAAGGGCCGGACGCCGACGTCGAGGTGCTGCGGTTCGTGTTCCGCACCCTGACCACGCCGCTCGACCGGCTGCCGCGCCGCACCGCGCTCCAGCGGGCGGTCGTCGACCACCTGAAGGCCGGCCGCCACTGGCAGTGGCGCTGCGGCCGTTTTCCGATCTGATCGGAAATGCCGCCGGGGCGTGCGGGTGCAGACACACACCCGCACGCCCACCACGAGGTGATCAGGTCGCCGAGGACTGGTCAGGGGGTGAGCACAACGGTGGAGATGCTGCGGGCGCCGACGTTGACGCTGACCTGTCCGCCGTTCAGGCTGACCGGCTGGCTGGCCGCATTGGCGTTCTGCGAGGTGAGGTAATGCTCCGCACGGGTGATGTCCTGCGGCACCTGGATCACGGCATTGTTGACCGCGCTGGTCGAGCGGTTCAGGATCACCAGCGTGGTCTTCCCGTCACCGGAGTAGGCGGTCACCTCCAGCGGCGAGGCCTTTGAACTCTTCGTCAGGGCGACTCGCTGGTAGCCGGGGCGGACGTACTTGGCGTACTGCGAGAAGGCGTACCCGCGCTTCAGCGGAGCCCCCGCCGTGGTGCCGAAGGCCGCTTCGCCGTCGCCGATGAAGGAGTAGTAACGCTTGCCGTACCACCAGATGTAGGCGGTCCAGTTCGATTCCATCGACCTGTGGACCGTACGCATGATGTCGTCGAGCGTCTCGTTCCAGACCGCCTGGTTGCCGGGGTTGCCCCAGATGTTGGAGCCGTTGCCGTCGGCCTCGTGTAGGTTCCACTCGGTCATCCACACCGGCTTGTTGTGTTGGTCGGCCAGGGGGTACGACCGTAGCCGCCCCGAGGCCTCGGTGCCGTACAGGTGGCCGCCGATGTAGCCGATGTTGTTCCGGGCGGTCGTGTCGTTCAGGGTCGGATCGGTGTAGCTGTAGTTCAGGTTCACCGCCTCGGCGACCATCAGTCTGGTGTTCTGCACCCGCGCACCGTGGTCGCGTACGAAGTTGCGCAGTTCGGTGCCGCTCCAGTCCATCGAGTCGTAGTCCGGGTGCCAGTCCGGCTCGTTCTGCACCGAGGTGACGTCGACGGTCACCCCCTGGTCGCGCATGTACTGGACGTAGCTGTTCAGGTGGTTCGCGTAGTCGGCGTAGCGGTCGGTGCGCAACTTGCCGCCGTTGACCCGGCTGTTGTTCGTCTTCCACGCCGCCGGCGCCGTCCAGGGCGAGGCGAGGATCTTCACCCCCGATCCGGCGGACTTCGCCGTACGCAAGGCGTTCACCTGGGTCGACCACTCACCGGAGACCGGCGAGATGCCGGTACGCACGATCGACAGCCCGAGCTGGTTGGCCCCCAACCCGACCAGCGTCTGCGTCTCAGCCGTCGACCAGGTGCCGCCCCAGATCGGCGTGGCAGCCCCGAACCCGTCGATCGTCTGATATCTGGTGGCGCTGTTGACCGTGATGTCCGCCGGCCCGGTGGGGGGCGGGTTGCTCGGCCCGGTCGTCGGCCCCGTCGTGGGCGACGTCGTGGGCGCGGAGGTGGTCGGTGGTGGGGTGGTTGGTGTGGTGCCGCCGGTGCAGGTCACGCCGTTGAGGGCGAAGCTCGTGGGTACGGGGTTGCTGCTGGTCCATGAGCCGTTGAAGCCGAACGAGGTGGAGCCGTTGGTGGGGATGGCGCCGTTGTAGCTGACGTTCCTGGCGGTGACCGCGGCACCGCTCTGGGTCAGCGTGGTGTTCCATGCCTGTTGGACGGTCTGCCCGGCGCCGAAGGACCACGTCAACGTCCAACTGGTCAACGGATCACCCAGGTTCCTGCCACTGCGACGACACGGCGTAGTTCACCGAACAACCCGCAGCTGCCGCGCCGGCGGGCAGTGCCACGGCGACCGCAGCCGACGCCAGGAGCATGGCACCGGCCGACACCCGAGCGGCGTTGACTCTGAGTCTTCTCTGGGCGTGTCTCATCGCTGCTGTGCCCTTTCCGGAGTGGGGGTGGGGGTGGGGGAAATCTTGCGACTTGGTGGTTGGGTCCGAGTTCGCTCAGGGCGCGCAGGAGTGGCCCGGCTCGGTGGCGGATCACCCGTCCCTTCGCTGGGAACGTTCACTATCTGATCGACCTGCGCCGCGTGGCCTTGCCTCCAACGGATGGTTGAGGGGGTGGGAGCGCTCCCGTAATATACCCGACGCAGCTGTTAACGTTCACTCACCTAGCGACAGTCGCCAATGTGAAACTGTCATCCCGTCAGGAGGGTGCATTATGTTCAGATTCAAGCCCATCAAGGTCGGCCTGGCGTCGGTCGGCGTCGCGTTGCTGGCGTCGGCGGCGGCCGCCGTGGCGTTGCCGGCCAGTGCCGCGGCGGCGGGTTGTTCGGTGAACTACGCCGTGTCGTCGCAGTGGCAGGAACCTGGGTGATCCGATGACCAGTTGGACGTTGACGTGGTCCTTCGGCGCCGGGCAGACCGTCCAACAGGCGTGGAACACGACGCTGACCCAGAGCGGTGCCGCGGTCACCGCCAAAAACGTCAGCTACAACGGCGCCATCCCCACCAACGGCTCCACCTCGTTCGGCTTCAACGGCTCATGGACCAGCAGCAACCCCGTACCCACGAGCTTCGCCCTCAACGGCGTGACCTGCACCGGCGGCACCACACCAACCACCCCACCGACCTCCGCACCGCCGCCCCCGACCACCGCGCCGCCGCCTCCGACGACGCCGCCGCCGGGTGGTACGTGCAATCTTCCGTCGTCGTACCGGTGGTCGTCGTCGGGTGCGTTGGCGCAGCCGAGGTCGGGGTGGGTGTCGTTGAAGGACTTCACGCACGCGCCGTACAACGGTCAGCACCTGGTGTACGCCACGACGCATGACACGGGTTCGACGTGGGGTTCGATGAACTTTGGTTTGTTCTCGAACTGGAACCAGATGGGGTCGGCCAGTCAGAACCAGATGCCGTTCGCGGCTGTCGCGCCGAGCTTGTTCTACTTCGCGCCGCGCAACGTCTGGGTGTTGGCCTACCAGTGGGGCGGCCCGGCGTTCTCGTACCGGACCTCGACGAACCCGGCGAACGTGAACAGTTGGTCGTCGGCGCAGACGTTGTTCTCCGGCAGCATCTCCAACTCCGGCACGGGTCCGATCGATCAGGCGGTGATCGGTGACGACCAGAACATGTACCTGTTCTTCGCCGGGGACAACGGCCGGATCTACCGGGCGAGCATGCCGATCGGGAACTTCCCGGGCAGCTTCGGGTCGAACTACACGACGATCATGACCGACACGACGAACAACCTGTTCGAAGGGGTGCAGGTCTACAAGCTGCAGGGGCAGAACCGGTACCTGATGCTGGTCGAGGCGATCGGTTCGCAGGGTCGGTACTTCCGGTCGTTCACGGCCACCAGCCTGGGTGGTACGTGGACGCCGCAGGCGACGAGTGAGAGCAACCCCTTCGCGGGTAAGGCCAACAGCGGCGCGACCTGGACCAACGACATCAGCCACGGTGAGTTGATCCGCAGCAACGCCGACCAGACCATGACCATCGACCCCTGCAACCTGCAACTGCTCTACCAGGGGCGTTCCCCCAGCTCCGGCGGCGACTACGGCCTCCTGCCCTACCGCCCGGGTCTGCTGACCCTGCAACGGTGACGAACTGGTGATGGTCAGGTTATTGGCGCGTCAAGGCGCGCCGCGGATGTGAAGCAGCGGAGCTCCGGTGAAGAGGGTCGTCTCACCAAGACACCCGGGACCAGGAGCTCCGCTGTTTTCCGCTCGGCTCACCCTGCGGTCGCGAGTGCGGCGATGGCGGCGTGTGGCCGATGGGTGCCTTCGCTGGGCCGCTGTAGGCGCTCCACGTCCGTGAAGCCGGCTTGCGCCAGTCGTTCGGAGAACTCGTCAACGGGCCAGCGATAGGCGGTCACGACCTTGTGGTCGAAGGCGGCGACCTCATCACCCACGAAGAAGCCAACCACCAACGTCCCATCCGGGGTCATTACTCGCCGGAACTCAGCGAGCACGCCGTCGAGGTCGTTCGGCGGCAGATGGATCAACGAGCCCCAGGCCAGGATGCCGGCGATCGAGTGGTCGGCAACGGCGAGATCGTCCATCGATCCGAGTTGGTAGCTACCGGTCGGGTGCGCTGCCTGCGCGTGGGCGATGAACTCGGGGACCATGTCGATTCCCGTTGCGTCGGCGCCCAGTGAGCGAAGGTGGTCGGTGATGTGGCCAGGCCCGCAGCCCAGATCGAGCACCGTGCCGGGTCGCCCCGCCAGATGCCGGCCGATGAAGGCGAGGTCGTCGGGGTGTACCTGCTGGCTCGTCCCGAACAGCCCGATGTAGAGCTCCGCGACGGATGCGTACGCCTGCCGGACCTGCTCCCTGTTCACCAGGCGATCATATGAGCACTACGAAACCTGATGGTCAGCTGCGGCGCGCTGCGCGCTCGTGGCGGTCGACTGCGCGGGCGTGGGCGATCGCGAGCACCCGGTCGATCTCGGGCAGCATCTGCGGGCCGGGCATGACGACGCTACCGAAGCCGTACAGCGCGTAGCCGGGGTGCGGCACGACGATGTCCAGTCTGGCGAAGTCGAATTCGTGCCGGTGGTCCTCGAAGTCCCCGGGTGGGAAGCCGAACAGTGCCTCGAATTCGGCCCGGCCCAGGTCGAGGTTGAGGCGGAACACGCCGGGGCGGTCGAGCTCCGAGGCCTCGTCGAAGCCGGGCACGTTCTGTTCGACGATGGTGGCGAACGGCTGGCGCCGGTCCGGGCCGACGTAGAAGAACCGGTCGCCCCAGGAGCCCTCGGGTGATCCGTTCTCCTTGCTCGCCACGAGCTGCTCGACGCCGGGCAGTGCGCGGATCCGATCGGCGAGCATGGCCGCGTCGACGCCAGTCGGGATGTGCAGCACCGCGTCGGCGTTGTCGATGGTGGCCTCATCGAGCGGGAAGTAGCGGTAGTCGTGAGTTCTGCGCTCGGCCGGTTCCGCCTCGGATGCGTGGACGTACCGGGGAAGGTTGGACCCCTGCTGGAGTCTGCCTTCGTAAGTGGTCGGGGCGGGTGCCTCGATGCCGAGTGCGGGGCTCGCGCCGAGGCTGCCGACGATCACCGCGTACCGGTCGCCGAGCAGCGATGCGATGATCGCGCCGGCCCCGGCCCAGGACACGTCCCTACCGGCCATCGTCATCGTGCTCAGGTGGCGTTGGAGGTGCGCGTTGTGCGCGAAGACCAGCGTGGGTCCGCGGTCTGCCTCGGCCGCGCGGATCGCCAGCAGGTTCTCGGCCATCAACGCGTCCCGGACCCCGGCCAGGCGGGCGAAGCGTTCCTCACGCGGCAGAGGTGCGGCGGCTGCGGCGTGGTAGCGCAGCACGGCGAGCGCGGACGTGACGTGTACGAACGCCGCCTGCCAGCCCTCGGTCCGTCGGGGTGCCTGCAGGTAGAGCTCGGTCAGCAGGTCGTCGGCGATCACCCGCAGGTGCTGGGCGTCCGCCGAGCGCCCGATCGACCTGCCGGGCTCCCAGATCGCGGCCGTGTCGCTCCACCGGCCCTCGTCGCCGACCAGGTCGTCGATCTCCGCTGATCGGTCGAGGCCGAGGAAGTCGCAGACCTGGGTGAGGTGGCGCCGTGGACTCGGGGCACCCTCGGTCTCCAGCGGGGCGTCGAAGCCGTGGAACGTCAGGTGCTCGGAAGCCGGCCGCCCGGCGTTCCACTCGCGCATCCGCAGCAGCAGGTCGCGGTTGGCCGGGGCGGCGCCGAACCCGTGACTGAATCCATCGGCGAGCGCACGGTCGAGCGTGACGGTCGCGGAGCCCTGGACGAACTCGTCGGCGATCAGCCCCGCGGCCCGGTCGCTTTCCAGCGCGATCGACCGGTAGCCATGTTCGGCCAGCGACATGAAGGTTTCGTTACGGATCTGCAGGAACGCGGACTCGCCATGCGTCGGCTCGCCGAGCGCGAGCAGGGTCGGCGGTACGGCAAACAGGTCGAGAAGAGTGGTCATTGCATCAACCGTATCGTTGAACCAGCGGTTGAAACTTACGAGCGATGGAGCGCGGTGACAGCCACGAAACCCTCCAACCCGGGGGTATGCCGACCAGTCGACCTCGCGCGCCGCCACGGCCTGTCCGCGCAGGCCGTGCGCAACTACGAACGAGATGGTGTGCTGCCGCCGGCCCGGCGCAGCCCGACCGGCTACCGCCGGTTCACCGAGGTGCACGCCAAGGCGCTCAGCGCCTACCTGGCGCTGATCGCCGGCCACGGCTACCCGGCCAGCGGCGAGATCATGCGTGCCGTCAACCGAGGCGAGATGGACCTGGCGTTGCGTACGATCGACCGCAGCCATGCCCTGTTGCAGCGCGACCGGGAGACCCTGGACGCGGTCGAGGCGGCGGTCGCGATTCTGACCGCGACAGATCCACAACCGCAGGGCCGGAAAGTTGTGCCGATCAGCGTGCTGGCACATCGGCTCGACGTACGGCCCGCGACCCTGCGCAAGTGGGAGCGGGCCGGGATCCTGCAGCCGGCGCGCGACCCGGCCACCCGCCACCGCCGCTACTCGCCGGACGACGTCCGCGACGCGGAACTCGCCCACCTGCTGCGCCGCGGCGGGTACCGGCTCGATCACATCGCCGGCGTGCTGCGCCGGGTGCGCGACGCCGGTGGGGCCGAACCATTCGCCGCATCGCTGCACCAGTGGCGGGGACGGCTCACCGAGCGCGGCCAGGCCATGCTCACCGGGGCTGCCCGGCTCGCCGAGTACATCGACGAAATCAACAGGTTACCCACCGCGCGGACCGGTTCGTACTGACCAGGCTGCGGCGCATCGTCGGATGCCCGCTGGTCGGTAACCCGACTTGGCTACGCCAAACCGTCGGCTCTCGGTGTCTGATGCTCGCACCGTCCCGACCTCCCGGGACGCTTTCCACAATGGAGGTTCGCGTTGCGTTCGAGAGTCGCCCGAAGGGTCATGGCGGGTACCCTCGCCCTTTTCGGCGCCCTGGTCGGCGCCGTCTTCGTGACGGCAGGGCCCGCGTCAGCCACCCCGATCCGGAACAACACGCCCTGGTCGATTCTGTTGTGCCGGTTCAGCGACCGGCCCGCCACCCCGCAGCCGGCGTCGTTCTTCGCCAACTTCCTCACCTCGACGGGTGCGGGCACCGGCGGCGTGGCCGACTACTTCACCGACCAGTCGGGCGGTCGGGTCTCACTGGCCGGCTCGGCCGTGCGGGGCTGGTACACGATGTCCTGGACGCTGGACCAGTACCGGACCATCGACCGGTGGACGCGGATCCAGCGGTGCGTCGACACTGCGGCGGCCAACGGCTACACCGTGCCGGCCGGTCACCGGATCGCCGTGATGCTCAACGACTGGGTCGACTCGGGCGCCTCCGGCGGCCGGGTGCTGCTCGACCCCGGCGCGTGGAACGTCGGCTTCGCCGCGCACGAGATGCTGCACGGCATGGGCCTGGGCCACTCGTTCTCCAACGACACCACGTACCAGAACGCGTCCTGGTCACAGCCGGGCGAGTACGACGATCCGTGGGACGAGATGAGCGCGATGCACATCTACGCCTTCGGCACGGCGAACTACGGCACCAGCGCGGTCGGGCTCAACGGCCCGCACCGGGACGAACTCGGCTGGCTGCCGAGCAACCGGATCTTCACGATGGGCGCGGACGGGGTCGGCTCGCGAACCATCTCACTTGCCGCGTTGGAGACGCCGGCGGCGGCCGGACCGCAGCTCGTCCGGATTCCGTTCAACCCCGGTGACCTGTTCAACTACTACACCGTCGAGTACCGCCGTAAGACCGGTTGGAGTGCCGCCATCCCGGCCGACACCGTCCTGCTGCACGAGGTCCGTAACGGCACCCCGTACCTGCTGCGCACCGGAGCCGGCGGCGGCCCCGCGCAGTCGCTCAACGCCGACGGGGTCCAGATCAGCGTGAACAGCCGCGCCGGCAACAACGCGACCGTCACCATCACCACCGATATCATCAACCGCTGCCTGCAGGGGTACGTCTGGCGCGCGGCCCGCCCCAGCGACCTGGTCTGCGTGACCGGTGCGACCCGCAGCCAGGTCGCCGCCGACAACGCGGTGGCCGCGTCGCGCTGGGTCAACGGGGCGTCGGGGCCGCACACCTGCATCTCCGGCTACGTCTGGCGGGAGGCGTTCGCCGGTGACGATGTCTGCGTCACCGGCGCCCAGCGCACCCAGGCCGCCGCCGACAACGCCGCCGCGGCGAGCCGACGCAACCCGGCCCGGCTGGTGAGCGGGCCGAACGCCTGCGTCAGCGGCTACGTGTGGCGCGGCGCCGACCAGTCCGACTACGTCTGCGTGACCGGTGCGACCCGCAGCCAGGTCGCCGCCGACAACGCGGTGGCCGCGTCGCGCTGGGTCAACGGGGCGTACGGGCCGCACACCTGCATCTCCGGGTACGTCTGGCGGGATGCGTTCATCGGTGACGATGTCTGCGTCCTCGGCACCCAGCGCACCCAGGCCGCGGCCGACAACGCCGCCGCGGCGAGCCGGGTCCTGCGTCCCGGAGGCTGACCGCCCGCTTCAGGCCCTCGTGGATCCCGCCGCTGGCACGGCGGGATCCACGAGGCTGATGCTGTCTATCGCGGCGCCCAGCGCCACACCGTCTCCGAGCCACCGCCGCTGCGTACCTGTTGCCGCTCTGGCGGCCCGAGCATCTCGGTCAACGCGGTACCGAGTTGCTCGCAGCGCTCACCGAAGGGGCGGAAGCCGTAGCGGGGCACCAACCAGACCGCTCCGCCGCCGGGTCCGGCCGCCACCTGCCGGGCCAGCTCGGCCGGGTCCTGAGTCTCGATCCGCTGCCGGTAGTCGGTCCAGTCCAGCCGGCCCGGCCACTCCTGCTCGGGAAAGCTGAGCAGTCGCGGCCGATGACGCAGCCGCCGGATGACGTCGGGCCCGAGCTGATCGGGGCAGAAGACCACCGTGTCGGCGTCGGTGACCTGCCGGTTGAGCAGACCAGCGACGGCCCCGGCGTCGGTGCGGGGGCGGGCCACCAGCACGGCGTCCACCGCCAGCCAGGAGATCGCCAAACCGGCGACCACCAGGATCATCCAGAACCTCGGCAGCAGCGCCGCGCCGACCCCGAGCACCAGCACCGCCAGGGGTAGCACGACCGCGGCGTACCGGGTGACCACCGCCGACCCGGTGAGCCAGGCCACCGCGACGGCGAGCAGCAGGGTGGCGGCGCCGGTTCCGCCGATCAGGCGGGCCCGACGGCCGTCCGCGACTGCTCCCCACGTCATGAGCGGCCAGGTGACCAGCACCAGCGCGCTGGCGACGGACACGCCGGCGGTCGACCACTCGGTCACCACGGAGAGCAGGACCTTGGTGCCGCTGCGTCCCATCCAGGGCGTACCGGTGTGCTGGCTCTGGTACAGGAACGTCGGAAGCCAGGGAAGGAACGGCACGGCCCCGGCGGCCAGCCCACCGAGGCTCCACCAGGCTGCGCGGGAACGCTTCCGCAGCAGCGACACCAGCAGGCCGGCTCCGACCACGGCGTACAGGAAGAGCGCCCAGTAGTGGGTGAGCAACAGCAGGCCGGTGACGACAGCCAGGCCGAGCGCCCGGGCCGGACCGGGGCGTCGGCGGACCCCGTCCAGGGCGAGGACGCCGAGCAGCACGAGCAGGATCACCAGAGCGTACGGGCGGGCCTCGGTCGCATAGCGCACCAGCCACGGATTGCCGGCCGCGAGAATCAGCGTGACCAGACCCGCGTTCGAGGGGCGGGCCGCGACGTACCAGAGCGGCAACGCGGCGGCGGCGAACAACCCGGAGAGGCTGCGCACCGCCCAGTCTCCGGTGCCCACCAGCCCCATCCAGCCGTGCAGCAGCAGGTAGTACAGCGGTGGGGCGCCGTCGCCGCGCAGCGCCGCGAACATCTCAGGCAGCGGCAGTCGGGCGATCGCCACGCTCTGCGCCTCGTCCAGCCAGAGCGGGGAGGTGGCGCAGAAACGCAGCACAAGGCCGGCAGCGAGCACCAGCGCGACGAGCGCGATCAGCACCTTCCCGCCCGAGGATCCCGGCCACCTGGCCACCGGCGTACGCCGGCGCGCGGCGCTCATCGCCGACCCTGATCCGCCCTCGGACCGGTCGGGGCCGCCCGGCCACCGCCGCCCGAGCGGTACGTCATTCCACTGCCTTTCCCCGCGCCGTTGGTCACCGACGGCGGTGGCTTCCCCGATTCGGGCGCGCCGAACCGCAGTGATCCGCCGAGTTCGCAGGGGGCCGTCCCGGTCAGGACGGCGCAGTGGCTCCCGCCGTCAGTGCGGCGTCCCCGTCCACCGGCGGGAGGGGGCGCGGCTGGGCAGTGCCGGTCGGACCGTGCACGTGGGGCCGACCCCCTTCCCAGGTGACCTCGTCGAGCCAGAGTTGCCGGCCGGGCGAGTTGGTCCCGACAGCGCCCGGTTGCCAGGCGTGGTACAGCAGCCAGGTGCGTCCGTCGTCCTCGACCATGGTGGCGTGCCCGGGGCCGGCGGCCGCGGAGTCGCTGCGCAGGATGGGATTCTCCGGCGCCTTCTGGCAGGGGCCGGCGGGCGTGTCGCAGGTCGCGTACCCCTCGGCGTATGCCTTCGAGGCGTAGTCGTTGCCCGAGTAGAAGAGGAAGAGCCGGCCGTCGTGGCGCCAGAAGAAGGGTGCCTCGACCACCGCCCCCTCCCACGCGCTGGTCTGCTTGAACAGCCGCGTCGGCTCGCCGACCAGGTGCAGCCCGTCGTCGGTGAGGCGTTGCGACCACAGCCAGGTGTCCGCGCCGATGGCGTTGCCGTCGTTCTTCCAGACCAGCCAGAGGCTGCCGTCGCTGTCCCGGAACGGGCTGGCGTCGATCGCGCCGCCCTGATCCGGCGAGCAGACCAGGGGAGCGGTGGAGTGGTCCCGATACGGTCCGGCGGGTGCGTCGGCGACCGCCCGCCCGACGCACTGGGTGCCTGAGGCGCGGTCGGCGGCGCTGTAGAAGAGCAGGTAGCCCGATGCGCTGTCGATGATCTCCGGTGCCCAGGTCCGCCCGGGGTCGGCCCAGGTCGGCAGGGTGGGCAGCGCGTCGCCGGCCGGCGCCCACGTCACGAGATCCGGCGAGGTCAGCACGGGCACGTTCGACCCGCCGCTGTTGGTGTGCACCAGGTACCAGGTCGAGCCGACCCGAATGGCCTGCGGATCCGGGCTGTCCGCGGCGTGAACGGGGTTGACGAAGTTCTGCGGGTCGACGGATCCCACCGCGGGGTCGTACCAGCGGAGCCCGGAGCCGAGCATCGCCGCGATGACGACGACGAGCGTTCCGATCATCGCGACGCGGCGGTATCGGCTGTGACGAGCCGTAACGTCGACCAAGAGAGCTTTGTCCAATCCGGTTCCGGAGGGCAGCAGACCCCAGGGACAACCCGGACGGCCGAACAAATGTTTCCCCTCAGTTGTGCTCTCGTGGTCGGGCGAACAAGGGCTCGGTGAGGTCCGGGGCGGCATGTTCGACTTCCGGTCGGCGTCCGGCCTCGATCAGGGCCACCGCCAGTAGGTGGGCATGCTCGGCTCCCTCGCCACCGACGATCGCCCGCAACGCCGGGACGAGCACGGGACCGTCGATGCGGTGTGGGTGCTTTCGGATCAGGTCCGCGGCGAGCCCGGCGCCGTACCAGTCGTCCGTGGCCCTCGACGCAACCAGGCAATCAATCGCACTGGCCGTCGCGCGCGGAGTCATGCCCGCTTCGTCGATCAACTCATGGACCATCGCGCACACCTCTCTTGGCGGCAGACGGTGTGCGGCGGCGCGCATCGTGGCCAGCACCATCTCCGTGGCGTCCGCCACGGCCGACGTAGTCCCTCCCTCGAATGAGGCCAGGTCCGCCACGGCGGAGGAAGCGTCGTGGCAGGCCGCGATCAGTTCCGCTGCGGGGACGTGCAGCGAGACCGCCAGCCACATCCGGATGAGGCAGTGCGCGGCCGACCTGTGCTTGCTGTCGTCCGCCGCCGTGAACTGGGTCAACGCTGCGGGTATCCGACGGATCAACGGTTCCAGGGCGTGCAGCAGGGTGTCGTCGCTCATGTGGTTGCTCAGATGCATGGACCTGAGCGCGAGCGGTAACTCGAAGGCGGCCTTGAAGGGCAGGTCGCCGCCCTCACCGGGTTCCAGCCTGTTGATCCAGTAGACGTCCGTCGGGTCGCAGCCGGCCGTCCAGTCGGGTGCGTGTTCGAGGACGATGTCGCGGCGGCCGTCCTGCCAGGTGCGGGTGACCTTGAGGAGCTTCATGGTATCCATCCACATGCCGCTGGGAACGGCGGCCTGCCACTGCAGAGCCGAGTTACGCAGCCAGGCCGCCGGGTCGCCGGCCCGGGTGAACAGGTCCGACGCGCGCAGTCTGCCGCCGCAGGCCAGGGTCAGCAGGAGGAGATTGAACGAGTAGGTGGCCATCCAGTGGTCGATGCGCTTGTCGACCGGGCGGTAGCGGCTTTCGGCGTACTGCGGGCGGGTCACGGCCTGGGCGGTGCGGCCGGTCAGCCAAGCGCGGATGCGGTCGCGGTCGGGGCCGTCGAGTAGCCCGGCGATGAACGGCAGGACGGTGGCGCGGGCGGTCAGCGGCGTGAAGCCGAGCAGGCAGCGCAGCAGGTCGTCGTCGTTCGACGGGCTCAGGCGCAGGGCCAGCGTGCGCGCCGACTCGCGCGCCTCGGTGTCGCGGACGGCCTGCACGATGAGCCGGGACACGAGGTATTCGCCGAAGGTCGCGTGCAGGAACTCGTACGTCTGCCGGGTCTGGTCCTCCTGAACGGCCTGGGCACGTTGGATGAAGAAGAACCGGCCGATCATCTCCTGGCCGGCGGTGAGCGGGCTGCGGAACGCCTCGGCGCGGCCCGGGCGTGACGGGCTGATGCCGAGGCTGGCGAGGTCGTCGTCGAGTTCGCGCTCGGTGGCCCACAGTCGCAGGCGGTGGAACATCGCGAAGGCGACCACCGACAGGCGCAGCAGCTCCTGCTCGACCAGCCCCGATATGGCCGAATCGGGCTGTCCCGCGTGTACCCGGCGCACCTCACGCTCGGCGAACGAGGCCAGCAACCGCTCGTAGAGCTGACCGGCGTCGAGGCCCGAGGCATCGTCCTGCAGAGCGTGGCCGGTGCTGTCGTAGAGGGCGAGCATGAGCAGCAGCAACGGTTGTTCGGCGAGATTGCGAAAACGGAGGACCACCTCCGGCACCAGGGGTTTGACGAGCGGATTGGTCTCGTTCCAGATGGTCAGCCAGCGAGCGATCCGGGTGTCGTCGAACGGCTCGAGGCGTACGGCGAGAGCGCCGGCCGGCAGGCGGGCGCGGTCCGCGACGGCGATCCGGCTGGTGACCATCACCGCGACCGGGCGACCCAGTGCTGCCTCCCGCTGCTGGAACCTGGCGACCCGATGCAGGTAGTCGGACTGATGAAGGCCGGTGGCCTGTAGGAGTTCGTCGAAGCCGTCGAGCAGGATGACCGACAGGGCGCCGTCGGCGTCGCGGCAGAGTTCAACCCAGGACACCGTCTCGCCGATCGCGAGGCGCAGGGCCCGTTCGATCTGGTCCTGGATCTCCGCCTCGGCGGGCACCTCGCGTAGCGGGACCCGGCAGACGAAGAAGTCGCCGGCCGGCAGGCGGGCGGCGAGGATCCGGGTCAGCGAGGACTTCCCGGCGCCCGGCTGGCCGAGCAGCAGCATCGGAGCCTCGGTGGCCTGGGTCGTGGTCAGGTGGGCGGCGAGGAAGCCGGCGAAGTCGTCGCGAACCTCGGCGCCGGCCCACCACTGGTCGTCGGCGGGACGGGCGCCCGGATCGGCCGCCCGGACCCGAAAGCGCGGATCGAGGTAGACGTTTCCGAGCGCCGGCAGGTGCAGTTTCCCCGGGTCGCCGTCGAGGACGGGACGGTCGAGCTCGGCGCGATAGGCGTGGGCCAGCGCGGCCCGGTGCCGGCCCGGGTCGCGGCCCGAGCCGGCCCGCAGCAGCAGCGCCTCGAGACGTTCCAGGCCGCGGGTGGTGGCGCGCGCCTCGAGGCGATCAGCCCAGAGCGCGAACTCGGGGATCTCCTCGGCGAGGCGGCGATGGATCTCGTCGTAGCGGGTGACGGCCGCATCGGGCAGCCGTCGGTCGAGCAGGTCGGCCAGGGTGCGGCGGGCACGCTCGTCGGCCCGGTCCCAGACGGCCAGCCCGGTGAGATGGCGGCCCATTCGTGCCGCCTGATCGGCGAACCAGCCCTTCAGCGCGGTCAGGAGGCTCGCGTACGGGAGGTCGGGCGCTGGCAGCGGGACGGGCGCACGCAGGAAGTGCTCGACCAGCGTGCCCTCGCCTCGGCCGGCGGCGAATTCGATCTGGTCGTCCCGGGTGAAGTCGGGCCTGCGTATGCCCGCCGTGGTCAGACACTCGTCGAGCTCTTCGAAGAACGCGGTGATCACCAGGACGGCGTGCGCGGCCTGGAGCCGCTCGCTGCGGTCGTGGCGCCCCAGCCCGCGTACGGCATCACTGATCTTGGCAGTGACCAGGTTGCCGAGCCGAATCACCTCGGCCTTGGCGTCGAAGAGGCTGATCGCGAGATCGCTGCCGCCCGCGGTCGCCACGGTGAGCGCGCCGCCGAGCAGATTGTCGACGGCCTTCGCGAGCGGCCCGCGGCCACCCAGGATCCTGACGGCGTCGGCATAGGACAGACAATGCGGCATCGCTACATGATGGCGCAGCCGCGGCCGTTCACGGCCGGGCGGAAGTCAACCGGGTCGCCTGCTCTTCCTGGACGTGACGAGCAACGCGCAGAAAGTCGAGGATGATGGCGAGCTGCTCAGTGGTGTATCCGGCCAGAGCCTTGGCGCCGGCGACACCAACCGGAGCGTAGACGTCCTGCTCGACTTCGCGCGCCGTGTCGGTTGCGGCGACGAGGATGCGCCTCCGGTTGTGAGGATCTTGAATTCGGCCAGCCAAGCGGGCTCGCTCCAGCCGGTCTATGACCGTGGTGGTGGCGGCAGGGCTGAGCTTCAGCGCAGCGCTCAGTTGGCCCGCCGACAGGGGAGTGCTGCCCGCCAGCAGGAGATCCAGCGCCCGTAGGTCCGTGCGGTTGAGCTTGAGCGCTGTGGCAGCGGCCTCGTCGAACGCGTCGAAGCTCTGCTGCAACAGGCGCAGGCTGGTCGCCACCTCGCGCACCAACTCATCTTTCGACACTCGAAACCTCCTGTTATCGTAAAGTCCGACGATCTAAGTCTACGGGCGAGGGAGTACCGATGACCACCGACGACCACGCGATCGCGGCGCTGTTCGACCGGCTGATGCAGGCATGGACCGACAACGACGCAGCCGCGTACGCCGCCTGCTTCACCGAGGACTCTGACTACGTCTCCTACGACGGCACCCGGGCAATCGGCAAGTTGCCCATGCAGCACGCCCACGACCAGCTCTTCCGCGGTGTACTCGCCGGATCCGCACTGGTCGGCGGTATCGAGTCGATTCGCTACGTCCACCACGACGTCGCCGTCATTCACGGCACCGCATCGGTCCTGATGCCCTGGCGTTCTACGCTGCCCAAGCGACGGCTGTCACGGCAGACTCTTGTCGCGGTGCGCGCCGAGGACGGATGGCGGTTCACCGCGCTGCACAACGGCCGAGTACGACCTGTCGGCATCCCGGACCCCGATTCCCTGCCCTCCCGCATGGCCCAGGCCATGGGCCGCCTCGCCAACAGACTCGGTATCGGCCGGCGCGCCGCGATGAGCTGAGATCAGCAGGCAGCTGAAGGTGACGCTTCAGGACCTCAGGTAGGTGACGACGGCGAGGACGCGCCGGTTGGTATCACGATCGGTGACCAGGCCCAGCTTGGCGAAGATCGACGCGACGTACTTCTCCACCGAGCTCTCGGAGAGGTGCAGCGTAGCGGCGATCGACTCGTTCGACCGGCCTTCGGCCATCCCGGCGAGCACGTCGCGTTCACGGTCCGTCAGGGCCGCGAGGCGATCGGCCCGGCGGCTTCGGCCGAGTAGTTGCCGGACCACCTCGGGGTCAAGGACGGTGCCGCCGGCGGCGACTCGCTCGACCGCGTCGAGGAAGTCGCCGATGTCGGCCACCCGGTCCTTCAGCAGGTAGCCGAGCCTGCCGTGCGAGTCGGCGAGCAGCCCGTCGGTGTATCGCTCGGCCACGTACTGGGACAGCAGCAGGATCCCGACATCCGGTTTCGACGCCCGGATGGTCAGCGCGGCCTGCATGCCTTCATCGGTGAACGTGGGCGGCATCCGAATGTCGACGACGGCGAGGTCGGGGTCATACAGGTCGACCGCGTCGAGTAGTGCGTCGGCGGTGGCGACGGCGGCCACGACGGTGTGGCCGGTGTCGGTGAGCAGCCGCCGTAGTCCGTCCCGGAGCAGTGCGGCGTCCTCCGCGATCACGATGCGCACGGCAGCTCCACGGTGATGGTCGTCGGCCCACCGGCCGGGCTGTCGAGTTCGAGCCGGCCGCCGAGGCTTTCCACCCGGTCGACCAGGCCGGCGAGCCCACCGTTCTCGGTGATGGCTGCGCCACCGACACCCTCGTCGCGAACCTGAAGCCGCAAGGCTGCCGCCTCGCGGACGACGACGACGTGGATCCGCTCGGTACGGCTGTGCTTTGCCGCGTTGGCGAGCAGCTCGCCGACGCAGAAATAGATCGTCGACTCGACCACGAGGGACGGGCGTCGCGGGACGTCGAGGTCGAGGACAACCGGGATCGGGCAACGTGCGGCGAGCAGCGGCAGCGCGCCGTCGAGCCCCAGATCGGTCAGCACCGCAGGGTAGATGCCGCGGGCGAGATCTCGCAGCTCCGCGAGCGCCTGCTTGGCCTGTTCGTGGGCGGCGGTGACGTGACGCGCCACCGCCCGTGGGTCACCGCCGCCGTCGAGCTCCCGCCGAGCCCGCCCCAGCTCCATGGCCACGGACACCATCTGCACCTGCGCGCCGTCGTGGAGATCACGCTCGATGCGCCGCAGATGCGCCCCGGCCTGTTCCACCGCCTGGTCGCGGCGGCGCTCCAGCACCCGAGCCAGGTCAGGGCCGGCGGCCGGCCGCAGCATCCATCGCAACCGTAGCCGGTCGAGTGCGGCCAGACCCCGAACGATCCAGGCCGCGGCAACCAGGCCCGCGATCCCCATCAGGCCGACGAGCAACGGGTATGGCCAGACGTCCGGATGCCACCGGACTCCGGCGAACTCGAGCCCGTCCCAGCCGGGCGGGGTGTACCGGAACCACACCGGGTAGGTGGTTGCTGCGGCGGGCAGCGCCCAGACGAGGACGGTGGCGTACGCCATCGCGATCGCCAGCGGCCCGCCGGGTAGCAGGAACGCCAGGATGCGCCAACCGATGGCGTCGGTGAGCCCGTCGCGTACCCAGCCGACGATGCCGGGCGACCGTCGCCGCACGGCAGCCGGCAACGGCAGATCAAGGCGCAGCAGCACCCGCGCTCGCCAACGCTCGAGCCATGCCGCGAGCCTTGCGCCGCGTACGAACATCGCGAGCAGGGCGAGACCCACGATTGTGAGACCGGCAACCGCCGCGTAGCCGGTCAGGCCAACGTAAGCGATCATCGACGCGCCGACCGGAGCGCCCAGCAGAAGATGGGCGCTGTACCGCCAGGTGTCGAACCGGACGGGCGCCAGTAGTGCCCCGACCAGGCGTGTGCTGGTGGAGCGTGCGCTGGCCGGCGGAGTGTTCAGCGAGGGTGTCATCAGCGCTCCTCAGTCAACCAGGTGGGGGCTCGCTCGGCGCTCACCACTCGAGGCTCGCCAGCGGGCGAGCACCAGCACACCGACGGCCACCACGGCCAGGGCAAGGAAGTTCACCAGGCCGGCGTCGACATTGCCGGTGCCGCCGACGGCCCAACCCGGTCCGGTCAACCGCAGATGAAGCAACGCGTCGCCGTGGTCCGACTCAGTCGCCGTGCCGACGCCCAACAGGTAGTCCTGCGCCCAGTTCCAGCCGCCATGGATTCCGATGGCTGCCCAGAGCGTGCCGGTGGAGACCCGCACGGCGGTGAGCAGACATGCAAACAGCATGAACTCGGCCATCCCGGCGACGAAGTACCCGATCGAGGTGACACCGCCGAACAGGTGCAGCAGCGCGAAGACGGCAGCAGCGACCAGCGCCGCGATGGGCACAGGCATCCGCTCGGCCAGGTTGGCGAACACGTATCCCCGGAACGCGACCTCCTCGACCGCCGCCCGCACCATCACGAGCAGAGCTCCGACGACGACGGTGAGCGTGGCGGGAAGCGCCCCCCGGGCGGTGACCGACCACCCGGTGACCTGCGCCCAGCCGGCGGCCATCTCGATGCCGAACCAGGCGGCGATCGCCGCGACCCCGACGACGAATCCGGCGGCAAGGCCGATCAGCTCCCGCCGTCCGGGCCGCGACATCCCGATGTCGCCCCACGGCCGCCGGTCGAGATACCGACGGAAGACATACGTGACGAGCATCGCGGTGGCGAACGCGGCAACCGTCGCCAGGACCACAATCGACGCCGTGGCACCGGAGCCGACGATCCCGTAGGTGACCACCGCCGCAGCGGCGAGCACCGTCACCACGTAGACAGCGAGCCGGAGAGGAAGACGCAGCCGGTGCTCCGAATCGGTCAACAATCGCATGCGTACGACGCTAAGAAGCGGGGCCGACGAACAGTACCCGGCTGCCCACCAGAACCCGTTGTGGCCAACCTCAAGGCGGAGACTCCGGCCCAGGCTGCCGGCCACCCGGACGATCAGAGATTCAGACTCCGTACCTGCTCGAAGTGGAACTCGCGGATGAAGCAGTCTCGCGGTTGACCAACCGCGAACACCACGCAGTCGATGACCGACTGCGCGGTGAGGTCGCTTTCCGCCCGCCGCGGCCCGTCCTGGACGAAGTCCGGTGGAAACAAGGAGATCACCCGGATTCCCTCTGGCCGCAGCCGGTACGACAGGATCTCGGCGAGCCCCGCGTGGGCATGCTTGGCCGCGTAGAACGCGGGATGGGCGTCGGATCGGCGGTGCCCCACCTCGCCGCAAGTGGAGATCATGTTGACGACGTCGGGCCGCGACGAAGCACGCAGCAGCGGTAATAGATGCTTGGTCAGCAGTACGGTGCCGGTCCCACCTGCGGCCAGCACACTTTCGATCGTGTCGTCCGAGGCATCCGCCAGGTCGTCACCTTCGATGTACGCGGCACCGTTGTTGATCAGCACGTCGAGGTGACTCGTCCGGTCGGCCACGGCCGCGGCGAACCCACGCACCGAATCCGGTGCGGCGAGGTCGCAGCGAAACGCAACAGCGCGACCCGGTCCCCGCTGGCTGATCGCATCCGCGACCCGTCCGGCCGCCACCGGATCGCGGGCCGAGAGGAAGACGCGTGCGCCGCGTTCGGCGAACGCCTCGGCCAGGAGTCGACCCGTGCCACGTGCCGCGCCGGTGATGGCGACGCGCAACCCGTCAAGATCCATGGCCGACAGTGAAGCACCTGAACTCCGGTTGAGGTCAACCGGAACCTGCCAAGGCCGGGCATCCATTCCTCGGCGAGGTGACCCGAAGGTTGTCGTGTCGGGTTCGGGGCCTGTCGAGTTGAGAGCGGGAATGGATCGCGGTGATCGGCGGCAGTTGGGTGGGTGTGCGTCTTGACGGTGGCCGGGCCGAACGCTCGGCTGGCGGGTCGTGATAGCGCAAACGGGTCAGCTCGACAGCAGCCGACAACGACATCATCTGGGCCCGGGGCCCGGGGCCCGGGGCCCGGGGCTCGGTGTGGCGTGGGCATCAGCGTTTGTCCGGGTGGTTGCGCCGGCGCCGGCGCCGGCGGTCGATGGCTAGCGTCTGCGTGCTGGCCCCGTTCTGGGCGCAACTGCTCGTCCGCTAAAAAGTTGGAGCGGAGTTCCCTCCGTGGCGGCCGCCTCGGCGTCTGTGTAGGTGAGGGGGCGATCCGTTGATGAATGAGGACCGGACTCGGGCCGGTTTCGCCGAGTTCGTACGGGCGGAGAACGCCGCGTCGACCCGGTTCGCGTACCTGCTCACCGGCGATCGGCAGCACGCCGAGGATCTGGTCCAGGTGGCCCTGGCCCGGGTCGCGGTCCGGTGGGAGCGGCTCGACGACCCTGGTGCGTACCTGCGCCGGGTGCTGTACACCCAGGCGGCCAGCTGGTGGCGGTGGCGGCGGGCGCGGCCGCCGGAACAGCTTGACGGGTTCGTGCCGGACCGCCCGGCAGGCCCCGGCGATGATGTCGACCTACGGATGGTGCTCCAGGCGGCGCTGGCCCGGTTGACCGTGCGGCAGCGGGCGGTGCTGGTGTTGCGCTACTACGAGGACCGCACGGAGGCCGAGACCGCCAAGCTGCTCGGCAGCCGAATCGGCACGGTCAAGAGCCAGACCCGGCACGCCCTCGGCCGGCTGCGCAGCCTCGCCCCCGAGCTGGCCGAGTTCGTCGGTCGGACCCCACAGGAGGTGACCAGATGACCAGCCGACTCAGCGAGGCGCTGCGCGGCCTCGCCGACGGCGTGCCGGCGGCCGCCGTACCCGAGGAGCTCTTCGACCGGGCGCGGGCCCGGCACCGACGCCGCCGGGCCGCCGCAGCCGGTGCGCTCGCCGTCGTGATGCTGCTGCTGGGCGCGGGGTACGCGCTACGCGCGGGGTCCGTCCGGTGGCCCACGGCGGCCGACTCCACCGCTCCCGGTCTGCCCACCCGGTTGGTCGATCCGCCGCTGCGCACCGCGAGCGTGGGGCAGTCGGCACCCGGTGCGGCGGCGATGCTTTTCGGCGGCCCGGCGGTGCGCGACGGCTGGAACGAGAACCGGATGGGGGTGGTGGCCGGGGATGCCGACCGCTACCGTGTCCTCGCGCCTGCGGAGCGCCAAACCGCCGGGTTCGAGGCTCTGCTCTCCCCAGACGGGCGGTACGTCTGGGCCGGCGGGTTGCTGTACGACCTGACGTCCGGCCGGTCCACCCGGGCTGGCATGGACGGCTATCCGCTCGCCTTCGCGCCCGGCGGCAAGCGCCTCGCCTACGCCGACCACGAGACTTTCACCCCGCCGAACACCTACGCCACTCCCTACGTCGGGCTGTACGACCGGGACCGTCACACGGACGTGTTGCGGATGCGGGTGGGCGTCGCCTGGGTGCCACCCGGACGGGCAGCGGTCTCACCAGACGGCGCTGAGCTGGCGGTGCAGGTGCGCGACGAGGTGTGGTTGGCCCGAGTCGCCGACGCGGACCCCGACGGCACCGCCGGGCCGTATCGCAAACTGCCGCTGAACGGCGGCCGGTTGCCCGGGGCCGGGGCCTGGCTGCCGGACGGGCGGTCAGTAGCCACCCTGACCCGGTCGACCTGCACAGACTGCCCGGTGCCGTCGTACCCGCGTACCTGGCGGCTGGAGACCCACACCGTGGCCGACGGCGCGATGGTACCCGGGCCGGCCTTCCCCGACCTGCGTTCCGCCACGTACGTTCATCTCGTCGGGTGGCGCTCGGCGGACGAGGCGGTCGCGCTGGTCGGCGTGCCCGGCCCGGCGGCGGTGGATCGCCCGGAAACCCACGACATCGCTACCAGCCCACACCAGGAGCACGGCACGGCGTCGGTCCAACTGGTGCTGCTGCGTCGAGGTGCCGCCTCACCCGATGTGCTCTTCCGCACCCCGGCCGGGATCACCGAACTGACGGTCGCAGCCAGCCTCGCCATCGACGGCGCCGTACGCGAGTCCGGCAGCCCCGACTTCGGCCCACCACCGATCTGGCTTGTCGCGGCAGCAGCGATCCTCATCGCAAGCGCGGGCGCCGCACTGCAATCACTCGTGGGATACCTGCGCCGCAGAAGACATCGAGAAGCCGACGGCCGTAGGCGCGCCGGAAGCGACAGCTCCGCCTAGATGACACCGATGCCCGGCATCCTCGCATATCGATGATCTTCGGGGGATTTCGCCCTCTGACGTGGCGGATGCGCAGCCCAGGATCGCTGAGACGAGGAACCCCCGCATCATCGCCGAGTTCTGCGCCCATACTCTATACCGAGGCCATGGTCCACAACGGCGTGGGCGACTGCCATGGGGCCGTCTGATTTCCCTTGGCACGAGTTCGCTTGATCAGCATGCCTGGAGGACTTTTGCGCACACCTGAGAAGTTTCAGCCTTTTTTGACCAGTGTGATCCGACGGAACCCGGGCGAGGACGAGTTCCACCAAGCCGTGCGCGAGGTGCTGGGCAGCATCCACCCGGTGCTCGTCAAGCATCCGGAGTACGCCGAGGCGAAGATCATCAAGCGGATCTGCGAACCGGAGCGGCAGATCATCTTCCGGGTGCCGTGGGAGGACGACCGGGGCGAGGTGCACGTCAACCGCGGCTTCCGCGTGGAGTTCAACAGCGCCCTGGGGCCGTACAAGGGGGGCCTGCGGTTCCACCCGTCGGTCTACCTGGGCATCGTGAAGTTCCTCGGCTTCGAACAGGTCTTCAAGAACGCCCTGACCGGTCTGCCGATCGGCGGCGGCAAGGGCGGCTCGGACTTCGACCCCAAGGGCCGCTCGGATCGCGAGGTGATGCGCTTCTGCCAGAGCTTCATGACCGAGCTGTACCGGCACATCGGCGAGTACACCGACGTGCCGGCCGGTGACGTCGGCGTGGGCGGCCGCGAGATCGGCTACCTGTTCGGCCAGTACAAGCGCATCACCAACCGGTACGAATCCGGGGTGCTGACCGGCAAGGGGCTGGCGTACGGCGGCGCCCAGGTACGCCGGGAGGCCACCGGGTACGGCTGTGTGTTCTTCGCCGACGAGATGCTGCGCGCCGCCGGAAACGGGCTGGACGGCAAGCGGGTGGTGGTCTCCGGGTCCGGCAATGTCGCGATCTACGCCATCGAGAAGATCCAGCAACTCGGTGGCATCGCGGTGGCCTGCTCGGACTCCTCCGGCTACGTGGTGGATGAGAAGGGCATCGACATCGACGTTCTCAAGCAGCTCAAGGAGACGCAGCGCGGCCGGATCCGGGATTACACCGAGGCGCGACGACACGCGACCTTCGTGCCCCACCGCCGGGTGTGGGAGGTGCCCTGCGAGGTCGCGATACCGTGCGCCACGCAGAACGAGATCAGCGGCGAGGATGCCGCGACCCTCGTGGCGAACGGCGTCATCGCGGTGGTCGAAGGCGCGAACATGCCGACGACGCCCGAGGGCATCAGGATCTTCACCGAGGCTGGGGTGCGCTTCGCGCCGGGCAAGGCCGCCAACGCCGGCGGCGTGGCCGCCAGCGCCTTGGAGATGCAGCAGAACGCCACCCGGGACTCCTGGACGTTCACCTACTCAGAACAGCGACTCCAGCAGATCATGCAGGACATCCACACCCGTTGCTTCGAGACCGCGGAGGAGTACGGGATGCCGGGCAACTACGTCGCCGGGGCGAACATCGACGGCTTCCGCCGGGTCGCCGAAGCCATGCTCGCCCAGGGACTCATCTGAGAACTCTCGACCAGCATGTAGTCACGCAGTGTCAGGCACCGCCGGGACACCCCTGAACCGCGCGGCGCCTGCTCGCGTCCGACCTCACGGTCCCACGGGCCGTGAGGTCGGACCGGTTACCCAGGTACCTCAGTCGTTCCGGGCCGTCTCCGGTCCGGTGATCCGGTTCAGCAGCGGCAGCGCGGAGGCGATGATGCCCAGCGACACCGCCAGGCCGCCGCCGACCATGAGGTAGAACGACAGAGGCGGCGAAAGCAGCGTGTAGTCCAGTTGCGAGCGCAGGAAGAGATGCGCCGCCAGGAAACCCATCCCGATCGCCACCGTGGCGACGGCCAGCAGCGGCACGACGGTCTCCAGCGCGACCACCCGACGCAGGGTACGCAGCCGCATCCCGGTGAGCCGCAGCATGCTGAACGGCCGCTTCCGGTCGCTCAGCCCGCCGGCCACGCCCACCGCGAGGCTGCAACCCGCGATCGGCAGGCTGGCCAGCATGATGACGTTGGCCAACTGCTGGAACTGGATCAGCTGCCGCGCGGAGGCCGCCTCCCACTCGCCGACGCTTGCCGGGAAGCGCTCCTGCGGAAATGCGTTGATCAGCATTGTTCGGGCCTCCTCGAACGCAGAGCGGCTGGTCGTGTCGACGACCACCGACAGGATCGGTTGCCGGTCGACCTCCGTGGCGGCGAGGCTGGCGTCCTCCCATACGTACGTGTCGCTGGTCAGGTCGAGCGCGCGCATGCCGATGAGGTTGCTGGCCACGGCCGCCACCTCGGCCCCGGCGCGGCAGTTGCCGAACACCGCGAGGCGGTCCAGTTCGGCGCACGTGATGAGGCCGTGCCACCCGTTGGGGTCGGGATTGCGGTGCACCAGGGTCACACTGCGCACCCCGGCGATGTTCGCCAGCCCGGCCGGAACCTGGTCCGCGGTCGGTGCCGGGCCGTCCTCGGGCCAGAACGTCCTGGACAGCGAGGTGGCGGCCACCGAGTCGGTACGGGGCTCACCACGGTTGGCGGCGAACGTGGTGATCGTGCCGGTCGCCACGCTGGTCACGAAGAGCGCCACGATCAGCCCGCTCACCGAGCGGAACCCTGCCTGCGGGTTGTCCGCGAGCCGCCGGCTGGCGATGAGCGCGGCGGGCCGGCTCGCCCGCCCGGCCAGCACCCGGGCGCCGATCATGGTCAGCCAGGGTCCGGCCAGCACCAGCCCGGTCAGGATCAGGAGGAACCCGGAGAGGTACGCGGCCAACTGGCCATTGGTCGTGTCGGGGCGCCGACCGATGAAGTAGGCCAACTCGGCGAGCCCGACGACCAGCGGGAGCAGTCGCCAGGCACGCGGCGGCTTCGGGGCCACTCGACGGCTCACGCCCAGCGGCGAGATCTGCACCCGGCGCAGCGCCAGCCAGGATGCGACGACGGCGCCGATCGGGATGCCGAGGGCGACGAGCAGGACGTCGACGGCGGTGAGCGACAGGTCGGTGGCGAAGAACGGTTCCCCGGTGAACGGAATCGCGGCGAGCACCGGCCGGAACGCGAAGAACAGGCCGAGCCCGAATACGGTGCCCAGCAGGGCGGAACCGGCGGACTCCACGGCCGAGATGACGGAGACCTGTCGAGGCGTGGCGCCCACCAGGCGCATCGCGGCGAAGCGCTGCTCGCGGCGGGTCGCGGCCAGCCGGGTCGCGGTGCCGATGAAGATGAGCACCGGAAACAGCAACGCGACCGCGACGACGGACAACACGAGCGCCATGCCGTCACCGTTGATGCCGACGTAGCAGCCGTTGCAGCCGTCGCTCGGGGAGGCGACCATGATCTGGTCGACCTCCCGGGCTCCCAACTGTTCCAGCTCGGCAGGGGTGCGGCCGATGACGATCAGCAGCGACTCCGACGAGGGCAGCGCCGCCCGACCGATCGTCCCGATCTCGTGGCCGGGGAAGCGGTCGCCGAGTTCCGCGGCCGGGGTGGTCCGCAGCAATTCGCCGAGAGCGGGCGAGACGTAGAACTCGCCCGGCCCGGGCAGGCGCGGAATGCCCGGCGGGACGGGCGCGTGTGGGCCCAGTGCCGCGACCTCGACTCGACCGATGGACCGGCCCTGGTGGTAGTCCTCCCGGATCAACCACCACATCGCATCGGCCGACGGGTCGGTCGAGGCCGGGGCGACGGCGGTGTTGAGCCAGGCGTACCGCTGGTTCTGCGCGCCGACCGCGTTCATGCCTGCGAGCGACGCCAGGAGCATGCCAACGCCGAGCGCCACTGCGGTGGCGATGATGACGAGCCGGCTGACAGCCTCCCGGCCGCCGGCCAGCGACAGCCGTAGCGCGAACCGGATCATGAGTGCACCAGCGCGTTCACCTTGCCATCGCGCACGATGACCTGCCGGTCGGCGTACGCGGCGACGCGGGCCTCGTGGGTGACCAGGACGACGGTGGTGCCCTGCTCGCGCGCCGAGGCGACCAGGAGGTCCATCACCTGCTCGCCGGTCAGCGAGTCGAGTGCGCCGGTCGGCTCGTCGGCGAACAGTGCCCCGGGCCGAGCGACCAGGCCACGGGCCAGCGCGACCCGCTGCGCCTGCCCGCCGGACAACTCACCGGAGCGGCGTCGCTCCAGCCCGGCCAGGCCGAGCCGTTCGAACCAGGGCCGCGCCTTCCCGAGCGCGGCGGTCCGCTTGACGCCGCCGAGCAGCAGCGGCAGCGCGACGTTCTCCTCCGCGGTCAGCTCCGGCACCAACTGTCCGAACTGGAAAACGAACCCGAACTCGTCCCGGCGTAGGACGCTGCGCTGGTTCTCGCTCAGTGTGTCGATCCGGTGGTCGCCGAAGTGGATCTCGCCGGCGTCCGGGACGAGGATCCCGGCCAGGCAGTGCAGCAGAGTGGTCTTCCCGGAGCCGCTCGGGCCCATGATGGCGACGATCTCGCCCGGGGCCACCGAGATGCTGGCGCCCCGCAGTGCCGGGGTCTCGCCGAAGGACAGGTGAACATCGCGCGCCTCGATCGCCTTCACTTCCTCACCACCTTGCGGAGGGCGTCCAGCCGGGCGACCGTGGTGTCGATCCAGTGCAGGTCCGCCTCCAGGTGGAACAGGCCGTGGTCGGCCAGCAGGACGTCGACCAGTTCGCCGTTGCGCCGGAGTTCGGTGAGTTCTGTCATCCGCCGCAGGTGCGCGGCGCGCTGCCGGTCGAGGTACTCCTCGGCGGGCCGGCCGAGCATGAGCGCCAGCACGACTTTGGTGAACAGCACCGTCTGCAGGTTGGGCTCGGCCTCGACCGGCTCGGTCAGCCAGGACTCGACCTCGGTCGCGCCCCGTTCAGTGATGACGTAGCGCTTGCGTTCGGGGCCCTCGCCCGGCTCGACCTCGCCGACCACGATCTTGCCGTCCCGGGCGAGCCGGCCGAGGGTCGAGTAGACCTGGCCGAACGGCAGCGGCTTGCCCCGGCTGAAGAAGGTGTCGTAGTGCCGCTTGAGGTCGTAGCCGTGGCTGGGCTCACGGTCCAGCAGGCCGAGAAGGGTCATGGAAACACTCATGCCGAGACAGTACCCTGAGTGTATACATCGCGTATATACCCCCGGTGTGTGTTGCTGTTGCACGGTTGGGGACGCCTCAGGACATCGCTGGCGCGGCGGTCTTCCTCGCCTCCGACGAGGCGGCCTTCATCACCGGATCGTCACTGATGATCGACGGCGGGCAGCTCTGCATCGGATGACGAGGGTCGCGGGCCGGAGAAATCGCCGGCCTCGTGGCGCAGCTCGGCGAGGATGGTGACCAGGGCCGTGACGTTCTCCGGCGGCAGGCCGGGCGCGGCGAACACCCGGGTGTTGAGTTCCTCGGTCGCGGTGGCCGCCAGTTCCCGTCCCTTCGGAAGAAGTTCGACGAGCGTGGTGCGGCGGTCGGTGGGGTGTGGCGTACGCCGGACCAGGTCGGCGGACTCCAGGCGGTCGACGGCGTTGGTGACGCTGGTCGGGTGGACCTGCAGCCGCTTGCCGATCTTCGCCATCGGCAGGGAGCCCACGCGGCTGAAGTAGAGCAGCATGAGGACCTCGTAGCGGGCGAAGGTCACTCCGTAGGGACGGAGGACGGCCTCAACGCGGGCGAGGGCGATCTGCTGCGCGCGCATGAGCGAGGTCACCGCTGCCATCCCGTCGGCCGCGGCTGCCCAGCCGTGGGCCGCCCATTGGCGGCGTGCCTCGGCGATCGGGTCGAGGGAGAGGCGGTCATGGGCGGACACAGGGCCATCCTAGAGCGTGGCGCAGGGTGCATGGACATCGGATAGTTGCATGTCCTACTGTTTTCCCGGACGGCCTCATAGCCCACGCACGCGTCATGCGAACCGTCACGACCCCCGGCTTAGGAGTGCCATGAGTCAGCCGAATTCCTCCGCCCGGCCCCCGCTGCACGTGCCGGTGCATCCGGTGCGCTTCGTGACCGCGGCCAGTCTCTTCGACGGGCACGACGCGGCAATCACGATCATGCGGCGGTTGCTGCAGAGTCAGGGCGCCGAGGTCGTGCACCTCGGCCACGACCGCAGCGTGGAGGAGGTGGTGACGGCGGCGGTGCAGGAGGACGTGCAGGGGGTCGCCGTCTCGTCCTACCAGGGCGGCCACGTCGAGTACTTCAGCTACCTCGTGGAGCGCCTCGCCGAGCGCGGCGCCGGACACGTGCGTGTGTTCGGCGGCGGCGGCGGGACGATCGTGCCCGAGGAGATCGCGGGCCTGGCCGAGCGGGGTGTCCGGATCTTCAGCCCCCAGGACGGCCAGCGGCTGGGCCTGCCCGGCATGATCAACGAGCTGATCCGCGACTGCGACGTCGACCTCGCCGCCCGGCGGCCCGACGTGGAAGCCCTGCTGGCCGGCGACGACGCCGCGCTGGCGCGGGCGGTCACCGTGCTGGAGGCCGGTGCCGACGCCGAGCTGGCCGCCGCGGTGCGCTCCGCCGCGGCGTCGCGCACGGTCCCGGTGCTGGGCATCACCGGCACGGGCGGCTCCGGCAAGTCGTCGTTGACCGACGAACTGGTACGCCGGTTGCGCCGCGACGGTGAGGACAAGCTCCGGGTGGCGGTGCTGGCGGTCGACCCCACCCGTCGCCGGGGCGGGACGTTGCTGGGCGACCGGATCCGGATGAACAGCATCGCCCCGGATGTGGTGTTCTTCCGCTCGCTGGCGACCCGTACGCCGGGAGCGCAGGTGCCCGAGCACCTCGACGACATCCTGGCCGCCTGCAAGGCCGCCGGCTACGACCTGGTCATCGTCGAGACGCCCGGTATCGGCCAGGGCGACGCCGCGATCGTGCCGTACGCCGACGTGTCGCTGTACGTGATGACGCCGGAGTTCGGTGCGCCCAGCCAGCTCGAGAAGATCGACATGCTCGACCTGGCCGACGTGGTGGCCATCAACAAGTTCGAGCGCCGGGGAGCGGAGGACGCGCTGCGGGACGTCGCCCGGCAGCTGGTGCGCAACCGGGAACAGTTCGGCACGCCGTGGCAGGACATGCCGGTCTTCGGCACCAGCGCGGCACGGTTCGACGACGACGGCGTGACCGCGCTGTACCACCACCTCAAGCAGCTGCTCGGCCAGCGTGGACTCCGGGCCTTCGACGGTGTCCTGCCGCTGGCGAGCGGACGCACCTCCACCGGCCTCACCTCGGTGCTGCCGGCGGGCCGGGAACGCTACCTGGCCGACATCGCGCAGACCGTGCGCCGCTACCACGCCACGACGACCGAGCAGGTGGAGCTGGTCCGCCAGCGGCAGCATCTCGCCACCACGCGGGACCTGCTCGCGGCCGGGGCGGACGCGGCCGAGGCGTCGGTCGCCGCGCTGCTGGAGCGTACCGAGCAGGGCCTCGACGGTGACGTGCGCCGGTTGCTCGACCAGTGGCCGGCCGTCCGGGCCCGGTACGACGGCGACGAGCAGGTCTACACCGTCCGGGGCCGGGAGATCCGTACCCCGTTGACGCGCACGACGCTGTCGGGCACGAAGGTGCCCCGGGTGGCGCTGCCGCGCGAGGGCGACGACGGTGAGCTGCTGCGGTTCCTGCGTGACGAGAACCTGCCCGGCTACTTCCCGTTCACCGCCGGCGTGTTCCCGTTCAAGCGGACCGAGGAGGCACCAGCGCGGATGTTCGCCGGTGAGGGCGACGCCTTCCGCACCAACCGCCGGTTCCACCTGCTCAGCGCCGGCCAGCCGGCGACCCGCCTGTCCACGGCCTTCGACTCGGTGACCCTCTACGGCCGCGATCCCGATCGGCGCCCCGACATCCACGGCAAGATCGGCACCTCGGGCGTGTCGATCGCCACCGTCGACGACATGCGCGAGCTGTACGCCGGGTTCGACCTCTGCTCGCCCACCACCTCGGTGTCGATGACCATCAACGGTCCGGCGCCGGCGATCCTGGCGATGTTCTTCACCGCTGCGATCGAGCAGCAACTGGACCGGTTCCGCGAGGCCGAGGGGCGGGAGCCCGCCGCCGAGGAGACCGCCCAGATCCGGGCGCGGGCCCTGTCGACGGTACGCGGCACGGTGCAGGCCGACATCCTCAAGGAGGACCAGGGGCAGAACACCTGCATCTTCTCCACCGAGTTCGCCCTGCGCGCCATGGCGGACATCCAGGAGTGGTTCATCGCCCACCAGGTCCGCAACTTCTATTCGGTCAGCGTCAGCGGCTACCACATCGCCGAGGCCGGGGCGAACCCGATCAGCCAGTTGGCCTTCACCCTGGCCAACGGCTTCACCTTCGTCGAGGCGTACCTCGCCCGGGGGATGAACATCGACGACTTCGCGCCGAACCTGTCGTTCTTCTTCTCCAACGGCATGGACGCGGAGTACACCGTCATCGGCCGGGTCGCCCGCCGGATCTGGGCGGTCGCGATGCGCGACCGGTACGGCGCCGGGGAGCGCGCGCAGAAGCTGAAGTACCACGTGCAGACCTCCGGCCGGTCCCTGCACGCCCAGGAGATGGACTTCAACGACATCCGCACCACGCTGCAGGCCCTGTGCGCCATCTACGACAACGCCAACAGCCTGCACACCAACGCCTACGACGAGGCGGTCACCACCCCCACCGCGCAGTCGGTGCGCCGCGCTTTGGCCATCCAGATGATCATCGACGCCGAGTGGGGGCTCGCGGACACCGAGAACGCACTGCAGGGCTCCTACATCGTCGACCAGCTCACCGACCTGGTCGAGGAGGCGGTGCTCGCCGAATTCGACCGCATCGCCGACCGCGGTGGCGTGCTCGGCGCGATGGAGACCGGCTACCAGCGTGGCCGCATCCAGGACGAGTCGATGCTCTACGAACACCGCAAGCACGATGGGTCGCTGCCCATCATCGGCGTCAACACCTTCCTCGGCGATGACTCCGACGCCCCGGCCCAGGTCCTCGAGTTGGCCCGCGGCACCGACGAGGAGAAGCAGTCGCAACTGGACCGGCTCGCCGACTTCCAGGCCCGGCACGCGGCGCAGGCCCCGGCCGCGCTCGATCGGCTCAAGGCCGCCGCGACCAGCGGTGGCAACGTCTTCGAGGCGCTGATGGACGCCGTCCGCTACTGCTCGCTCGGGCAGATCAGCGAAGCGTTCTTCGAGGTCGGCGGCCAGTACCGCCGCAACGTCTGACGCAACTCGCCCGTGCCGGGATTCGGTGCGGCCAACTGGAGGTGGATGGTGAGCTCGGAGAAGATTCTCCTGGTCGAGGGGGCCCGGACCCCGGTGGGCAGTTTCGGTGGCGCGTTCAAGGACGTGCCGGCCCACGAGCTTGGGGCGACCGCCGTCCGGGAGGCCCTGTCCCGCGCGGGCGTGCCCGTCGAGGCGGTCGACGAGGTGGTGATGGGCTGCATCGGCCAGGTGGGGCCGGATGCGTACAACGCGCGGCGGGTGGCGTTGACCGCCGGACTGCCGGTGGGCACTCCGGCGTACACGGTGAACCGGCTGTGCGGCAGCGGGCTGCAGGCGATCTGGTCGGCGGCGATGCAGTTGCGGTGGGGCGGCGCCGACCTGACCGTTGCCGGTGGCGACGAGAACATGACGCGGATGCCGTTCTACGATTTCGGCGCCCGGTCGGGCTATCGGCTCGGTGACCGCACTCTGGTTGACGGCACGGTGATGATGCTGACCGACCCGTTCCACGGCATTCACATGGGCGTGACCGCAGAGAACGTGGCCCGCAAGTATGGCGTGTCCCGTGAGGATCAGGATGAGTTCGCGGTGGAGTCGCAGCGGCGCGCGGCGTCGGATGCCGCCGCGGCGGCGTTCGCGGAGGAGATCGTCCCCGTGCAGGTGGGTGGGCGCAGGCCGGTGACGGTCGACCGGGACGAGCATCCCCGGCCGGAGACGACGTTGGAGGGGTTGGCCGGGCTGCGGCCCGTGTTCGACAAGGATGGCACGGTCACGGCGGGTAACGCGTCGGGGATCAACGACGGGGCCGCCGCGGTGGTGTTGGCTCGGGAGTCGGTTGCCGCGCAGCGGGGTCTGACCGCGCTGGTGAGTCTGGAGGCGGTGGCGACCGCGGCGATGGAGCCGGAACTGATGGGTTATGCCCCGGTTCTGGCGTTGCGGAAGCTGTTCGACATGACGGGCACGACTGCCCGTGACATCGACGTGGTCGAGTGCAATGAGGCGTTCGCGGCCCAGGCGGTGGCGGTGATTCGGGACGCGAAGCTGGACCCGGAGCGGACCAATCCGTACGGCGGGGCCATCGCGCTCGGCCACCCGGTCGGCGCCACCGGTGCGATCCTGGCCCTGCGGGTGGCCAGGCACCTGGCCCGCACCGACGGGGAACTCGGCATCGTCACCATGTGCATCGGCGGGGGACAGGCCATGGCCGCTCTCCTCCGCCGCGTCTGAGAAAGGACCGGTCAATGGCTGAGCCCGTCCGGTACGCCGTCGACGGCAACGTCGCCCGCATCACCCTGAACCGTCCGGAGGTGTCCAACGCCGTCGACCTGCCGGCCGCACACGCGTTCTGAGGTGGTGGTGCAGCGGGCCGGTGCCGATGACGAGGTGCGGGCGGTCCTGCTCACCCCCCGTCCACTCGACGCCGACCAGGCCCGGGATTGGGGACTGATCGCCGAAGTGGTGGAAGATGAGGCGGTGCTGGCAAGGGCGACGGCGATCGCCGAACAACTCGCCGCCGGCCCGAGCAGGGCTTACGGCGAGGCGAAACGGCTGCTGCGTACCGGTTGGAACGAGTCGCCTGAGAACATCTCACGCGATGAGGCCGACACCATCGCCCGCCTCCTCGCCGGCCCGGAGGCCTCCGCCCGCGTCGAGCGGTTCCTCAGCCGTTCCTGACCGCAGCGACGGCGGCCGGCACACCGAACACCAAGGAGAGAGATGCACATCGACAACACTGCCGCCATCGTGACCGGAGGCGCTTCCGGGCTGGGTGCGGCGACCTCGCAGGCGCTCGCCGAGCGTGGCGCGAAGGTCTTCGCCTTCGATCTGCCCACCGCAATCGAGGGTGCCCAGGGCGGCACTGGTATCGAGTACGTCGCGGTCGACGTCACCGACCCGGCACAGGTCAGGGCCGCGGTGGGGCAGGCGGCCGGCTCGGGCCTGCCGCTGCGTACCGTCGTCAACTGCGCCGGCATCGGCCCGTCGATGCGTATTCTCGGCAAGAAGGGCGTGCACGATTTGGCCCTGTACGCCAAGGTCGTGCAGGTCAACCTCATCGGCTCCTTCAACGTCCTCACCCTGGCCGCCGAGCGGATCGCCGAGACCGACGCCGACGAGCACGGCCAACGCGGCGTCATCATCAACACCGCATCCGTCGCCGCGTACGAGGGCCAGGTCGGCCAGGCCGCCTACTCATCATCCAAGGGCGGGATCCTCGGCCTGACCCTTCCCGCCGCCCGGGACCTGGCACAGTACGGCATCCGGGTCTGCACCATCGCCCCCGGCATCGTCGACACCCCGATGCTGGCCACGGTCTCCGAGGAGTTTCGCGCGGGCCTCGCCGCCGGAATCCCGTTCCCCAAGCGTCTGGCCCGCCCCGACGAGTACGCCCAACTCGCCCTGTCGATCATCGAACACGACTACCTCAACGGCGAGACCATCCGAATGGACGGCGCCCTGCGGATGGCCCCCCGCTAGCACCGCCGCTCCCCATCGGGCCCCCTCTCTCCGTTGATCATGAGGTTAGCGGCAGTTAAGGAGATCAACTTCGCCGCTAACCTCATGATCAACGCAGTGGGGTAACGGTGCTATCGGGGTACGGAGCGGGCGCGGAGGTGGGCGCCCCGCCCGTCGTGGAACGTCGGACCACCAGCGGGCGTGTTCTCGTTGGCCTCGCCGTGTCTTCGGCGAGCCAGCGGGTAGCCGGAGCCGGGGGAAGAGACGCCGTGGACGACCAGGAGTGCTGGGCCTTTCGGCGGCACCGTGACCGTGGGTGGTCGCCACGACCGGCGAGCGACCAGAGAGGTGATCGGATGATGAACCGGAGCACGCCACCGATGGCGCCGAGCAACGAGGCCACCCTGGAGCAGTTGGACGTCGCACGCGCCGAGGGTGACGCCTACCGGCGGGCGATGCGGGCGATGGCCGACGAGGAGGGTGCGGTGACGGCCGAGGCCGGCGACCTCGTCATCGGCTTCGTCAACGAAGCGGCGGAGGGAATGTACGCCCTCGACGGCGACCGCCTGGTCTGGCGGGAGGCGGCCCAGGACGCGAACGTCCATCTGGAGGTGGTGGTGGCCGACGCCGGTGACGGGCGGTTCGTGCCAGGCCTGTCGGTGCGGCTGGAGTTGACTCGCGACGGTGCGCCGGTGCTCGCCACCGAACTGCCGTTCCTGTGGCATCCGTTCCTGCACCATTACGGCACGAACGCGGTGGTGCCCGACGAAGGGCCGTACCGGGTGCGCGTACGGGTGGCGCCGGCGGGTTTCATGCGGCACGACCCGGTCAACGGCCGCCGGTACGCCGAGCCGGTCGAGGTGCACTTCGACGATGTCCGGCTGACCAATGGGCGCAAGCCGAGCCCGGATGCCGAGCCGCGCGGGGCGGAGGCCCCCTCGGCCAGGGCCGGCCGGGTCGCCTGAAATGTTTCGATCCTGGCGGATCGGGTAGCCGGCGGCGGCTGGAAGGCGGTGGACAGGTGAATCTCGGCAAGCTCGGTGACATGGTGGTGGGGACGGCCGGTGACGTGGCCGGCAGCGTGGTGGATCCGAAGGCGGGAGCCGGCAAGCTACGCTCCGCCGTCAGGCCCCGTGCCGTGGTCACGCTGGCCGCCGGCCTGTGCCTCGGCTACCTGCTGGCCCGGTCTCGGCGCCACCGCTGAGTGACGGGTGCAGCCGCTGCCGGGCGTGCAGCGGGTCCAGGCCGGTCAAGGGTCGAGCAGCCGGCGGATCTCCGCGGCGGCGGGGTGCGACGGCGCGACGGCGAGGAACCGCCGCAGCGTCGCCGTCGCGTCGGCGGGTCGGGTGGCCCGCTGGGCCAGACCCAGGACCAGCAGCCCGTCGGGTGACTCGGGTGCGTGGTCGAGGACCTCCCGGGCGGCCCGTTCCGCCCCGGCGGCGTCCGAGGAGCGCAGCAGGGCGAAGGCGAGGCGCAGTTGGACGCCGTCGTCGGTCCGTTCCCGCAGCGCCTCCCGGTACATCTGGGCGGCGGCCTCGTACTGTTGCCTTCCCTCCAGGTCCCAGGCCAGCCGCAGCGCGACGGCCGCCGGGTCGGCTGGCGGCGGAGCCGGTGGCGCCAACCCGTCGGCGGCCACGGCCACCGCCGCCACCAGGGCGATCAGCCCGGCCGCGGTAAGCGAGCAGACGGGCCCTGGGGACCACCGCGAGGTCGCGCCGTCGGCCCGGCGGGCGCCGCCGGGGTGCCGGGGCCACCGGGTCCGCCCGCCGGACCGGCGGGCGCTGCCGGGGTGCCGGGGCCACCGGGTCCGCGCGCCGGACCGGCGGGCGCTGCCGGCGAGCCGGGGGCGTAGGGTCCGCGCGGCGGCGGCGCCGGCACCGAGCAATGCGATCGCGGGCACCACCCACAGCAGGAGCCCCGGTCCCCGGGCGGGCGGCTGCGCCAGCACCTCGTCGCCGTAGCGCGCGACGAACCACCGCCGGATCTCCTCCCGGCTGCGGCCCTGCGCCAGGTGGTCGGCGATCACCTGCCGCATCGAGGCGGCGATCGGGGAGGGGGAGTCGACCACCGACTCCCCCTGGCAGGCGGGGCAGCGGAGTTCGGCGGCGGTGGCGGCGACCGGGTCCGTCCGTGCGGCCGGTCCGGCTGAGCGGAGCAACCCGGCGACCGCCAGCGCGAGCAGCGCCGCCAGGCCCGGCACGACGATCAGGCGCCGCATCAGGCCGCGCCCAGCAGGGGAGACAGCTGATCCTGAAGCCACTGCCGAGTGACCACGCCGGGCTGGTATGCGACGATCCGTCCGTCGCGGTCCACCACGAAGGTCTCCGGCACGCCGCGTACGCCCCAGTCGACCGCGCGGGTGCCGTCCGGGTCGGGAAGCACGGTGAGTTGCTCGGCCTGCGTCTGCTTCAGCAGGGTGCGTACCGCCTCCGGCCCGTCGCGCAGGTTGAGCCCGACCACGCGCAGCCCCTGCGGTGACCAGCGCAGGGCGGTCTCGGCCAGCAGCGGCAACTCGTCCCGGCAGGGGCCGCACCAGGACGCGAAGACGTTGACCAGCACGACCTGCCCGCGCACGGCCGCCAGGTCGAACCACGTGCCGTCGAGGGTGGTCCCGGCCAGCGCCGGTGCGGCCACCGCCGGCCGGCCGACGTCGTCCGGGCCGGAGCGGTGTCTGACGAGGAGGGCCCCGAGGCCGACGGTCAGCAGCAGGACGGTTGCCGGGGCCAGCCCCACCCGTCGCCACCACGACCGTCGGATTGCCGGGTTCATGCCGGCATCCTGGTCGTCGCGGGGGCACGCCGTCCGGCCGGTTGGGGTCGCCGCCGTCGACCTGCGCGGGCCGCCCCGGCCAGGGCGAGCAGCCCACCGGCGGTGCCGACCGCGCCGCCGGCCCAGACGAGACCGACGAGCGGGGTCACCGCCAGGCGTACGGTGGCGCTGTCGCCGTCGGCAGCCACCGCGAGCAGGGTGAGGTAGACGTCGCGGCGAGGACCGGTGTCGATCGCCGGGACCGCGACGGCGGTGTCCCGGGCCGGGTCGTAGCGCATCGCCGGGGCGGCGGTGTGGGTGCTGCCGGCGGAGGAGACCGTCAGGCGGGCGCGTACGGTCATCCGGCCGCCGGGCGCGGCACGCTGCACCGACTCCAACCGCGCCCAGACGTCGCCCACCCGGATCGTCTCGCCCACCCGCAGGGTCCCCTCGTCGACCCGCTGGTAGCTCGCGGAGGCCGCGACGCCGACGGCGAGCAGCGCGAGCCCGGCGTGCCCGAGCGTGGCGGCCCAGCGTCGGGTGCCGCCTCGGGCACCTGCGGCGAACAGGCCGGTGAGGACGAAGGCCGCCGCTCCGAACGCGGTGAGCGCCGCCGGACCGGGCCGGCTGAGCAGACCGACGGCCGCCACGGTGGCCAGCGCCGCCGCGCCCGGCAGGGCGAGCCGGCGTAGTGCGTCGGCCCGGGTCCGGCTGCGCAGCGCCGGTGGCAGCCCGGCCAGCAGCAGCACCACCACGGCCAGCGGCACCGCGGTGCGCTGGTAGTAGCCGGGCCCGACGCCGACCCGGCTCCCGGTGAGCGGCTCGGCGAGCAGCGGCAGCACGGTGCCGATCAGCACGGCGGCGGCGACCGTGCCGAGCAGGGTGGCGTTGACCAGCACGGCGGTGGGTCGGGACCACAGCGGCGGCGCGGTCGCCCGGGCGGTGGCCGGTCGGTGGTGGCCGGTGATGGCGGTGGCGGCCAGCGCGGCCAGCAGGACGAAGCCGAGCAGGAGCGGCCCGAGCGGCGAGTCGGTGAAGGCGTGGACGCTGGCCACGGCGCCGGACCGGGTCAGGAAGGTGCCGAGCAGCACCAGCAGGAAGCCGGCGCAGGCCAGGACGCTGTTCCACCGCTCGCGGCCCCGGCCGCCGCCGAGGCTGGTGTGTAGGAAGGCGGTGGCGGTCAGCCAGGGCAGCAGGGAGGCGTTCTCCACCGGGTCCCAGGCCCAGTAGCCACCCCAGCCGAGGACCGCGTACGACCACCAGGCGCCGAGGACGATGCCGACGGTGAGCGTGGACCAGGCCAGCAGTGCCCAGGGGCGGGCCAGTCGCAGCCACTGCCGTCCGGCCGGGCCGGCCAGCGGGGCGGCCAGCGCCAGCGCGAACGGCACCACCATGCCGAGGTATCCGGCGTACAGCAGGGGCGGGTGCACGCCCATCGCCGCGTGCTCCTGCAGCAGCGGGTTCGGCCCCGGCCCGTCGAGTGGCACCGGATCCACGGCCCGGAACGGGTTCGCCGCGAAGGTGGAGAGTGCGAAGAAGAACGTGGTGACCACGCTGATCACGACCATCGCGTACGCCTGCAGCCGGTCCGGCCGTCCCCGCGCGAACAGGGCGCCGTACCCGCCGAGGACGAGCAGCCAGAGCAGCAGCGATCCGTCCATGGCGGACCACAGGCTGGTCACCGTGTAGTAGGCGGGCACGTGCCGGCCGCCGTTCTCGGCTACGAAGCGCACGCTGAAGTCGTGGCCGAGGAGCGCCGCCTCCAGCGTCACGCAGGCTGCGGCGGCGGCGAGCAGCGCGCCGGTCGAGGCCAGCCGGGCGGGTCGGGCCGGCGCGCCGACCAGGGCCACCCGCAGCCAGAGCAGCGCGGCGAGGGGCGCGGCGAGCAGCCCGACGGCGAGGCCGGCGCTGCCGAGGTCACCGAGCATCGGGCGGCTCCGGGGCGGGCGCGGAGGGCCGGTACTCGTTGCCGTGCCGCACCACCACGTGGTCGGCGTCGAACACCCCGTCGGTGCCGAGCCGCCCCTCGACGACCGCGTCCTCGCCCTCGCGGAAGGTTTCCGGCGGCATCCCGCGCTGCCGGACGGGCACCTCGTGGCCGGCGTCGCTGAGCCGGAACAGCACCAGCCCGCCGTCGTGGCGCACCGATCCGGGGACCACCTCGCCGCCGAGCCGGACGCGTTCGCCCGTGGCGGCCGGGTGAGTGAGCAGTTCACCGGGAGTGCGGTAGTAGGTGAGGGTGCCGCGCAGGGCGCCGGTGATCAGCAGACCGCCGCCGGCGAGCAGCACCACGAGCAGGGCCAGGCGGCCGGGACGCCGGATCATCCCACCGGCGCCGGCCGGCGCGGGCCCGAACGGCCAGGTCGCCGCCCTCCGGCGGCGCCGGCCGCGTCGAGCTGACGCTGTAGCCGCACCACCCGGTGGGCCAGCAGCCAGGTCGCGCAGACACTCGCCGCCGCGACGGCCAGCAGCAACGCCAGCGCCATCCGGGGGTCGGCCGGCGGCCGTTCCGGTGCCAGGAAAGTGGCCTGCTGGTGCAGCGACCGCCACCAGCGCACCGAGAAGTGCACCACGGGTACGAGGAGGAAGCCGCCGATCCCGACCACCGCCACGGGACGGGTGACCCGTGGGTCGCCGTGCGGCGGCACGCCGGCCCGCTCGGCGAGCGCCCGGCGCAGGGCCAGCGCGGCGGCGTACACCAGGAACAGCAGCGCGGTCCCGACCAGCCGGGGATCCCAGGCCCACCAGGCGCCCCAGACCAGGTGGCCCCAGAGCGAGCCGGTGGCGAGGGTGAGGGCGGTGAGGACGACACCGATCTCGGTGGCGGCCAGGGCGATGCGGTCCCAGTGGGCGTCGGCCCGCAGGAGGTGGGCGCCGCCGGCCACGAGGACGACGGCGAAGGCCAGGTAGGCCACCCAGGCGGCCGGTACGTGCAGGTACATGAGGCGTTGCGCCGGACCCTGCACGGCGTCGGCCGGTGCCAGCAGACCGCCGGCGAGGCCGGCCGCGGCGGCGAGGCCGGCTCCGATCCAGCCGGTCGTACGCCGGGCGACGGCGCCCGGTGGGGAGTCCACGGTCAGTTCCACGGTGGAGGTTCGCATCATCGTCCCGTCCGCGCCGTCGACGCTCGCCTACTGCTGCCGGACCCGACCTTATCCGTCATCTACCTTCAATAGCCTCAATTAGTCCAATAGGCCTCATAGTGCGACGAAGTGGTTAGGGTCGGTTCCGGTGGAGACGCGAGCTGATCCGACGACGCGCTCCCAGCGCCTCGCCCCGGTGGCGGTGCTGGGGGGCGTGCTGGCGCTCGCCGGCTGCTCCGGCCAGGCGCCGTCCGCCCTCGACCCGGCCGGCACCGGGGCCGGGCGGGTCGCCGACCTGTGGTGGGTGCTGTTCTGGATCTCCATAGCGGTCTTCGTCGAGGTCATGGTGCTGCTGGCCTGGGCACTGCTGTTCCGTCGCCGCCGGGACGCCCGGGTCCGGCACGGGCAGCCGCTGCGCTTCGTGGTCGTCGCCGGCGCCGGGGTGCCGCTGGTGATCCTGGTGACGGTCTACGCCCTCGGGCTGCGTGACCTCGCGGCGCTGGGCGACGGCCCGGAACCCGGGGCGACCACCATCGAGGTGACGGGCCACCAGTGGTGGTGGGAGGTGCGGGTGCCGGGTGTCGCCGGCGCCACCGCCAACGAGCTGCACATCCCGGTGGGGGAGCAGGTCCGGATCCGGTTGCGGACCGTCGACGTGCTGCACAGCTTCTGGGTGCCGCAGCTGATGCCGAAGACCGACCTGATCGCCGGGGAGGTCCGCGAGACCTGGTTACGGGCCGAGCGGGCCGGCAGCTACCGGGGGCAGTGCGCCGAGTACTGCGGCACCCAGCACGCCCACATGGCGTTCCTCGTGGTGGCCGAGCCCCGCCGCGACTTCGACGCCTGGCTGGCCCGGCTCGGCTCACCCGCCGCCGGGCCGCAGACCGACGCGCAGCGACGCGGACAGCAGGCGTTCGCGCAGGGCAGCTGCGCCGGCTGCCACGCGATCCGGGGCACCGACGCGAACGGCCAGGTCGGCCCGGACCTGTCCGACGTCGGGGCCCGGTGGAGCATCGGCGCGGGGGCGGTGCCCAACGACGGCGGTCACCTGGGCGGTTGGATCGCAAACTCGCAGACGGTCAAGCCCGGCAACCACATGCCGCCGCAACCGGTGCCGGCGGCCCAACTGCCGGACCTGATCGCGTACCTGCAGTCACTGAAGTGAGCGAGGGAGGAGGAATGTCCACGACCGCCGCACCGGTGCCCGGCGCCAGCCGGGAGCAGCTCGACCGGCTGGAGGAACACTGGGGCGAACGACCCTCGCTACGGGCCTGGTTGACCACGGTGGATCACAAGAAGATCGGCCGACGTTATCTGGTCACCGCCGGACTGTTCTTCGCCCTCGCCGGCCTGAGCGCGCTGGCGATGCGTACCCAGCTGGCCCGGCCGGAGGCGGGACTGCTCTCCCCACAGGAGTACAACCAGCTCTTCACCATGCACGGCACAGCGATGATCTTCCTGTTCGCCACCCCGATGCTCTTCGGGTTCGGCAACTTCCTGGTGCCGCTGCTGATCGGGGCGCGGGACATGGCCTTCCCCAAGCTGAACGCGCTGGGCTACTGGATCTTCCTGTTCGCCGGCCTGTTCATGTGGGCGAGCCTGCCCTTCGGGGCCGCGCCGAACGCCGGCTGGTTCGCCTACGTGCCCCTGACGGGCCAGCAGCAGACCCCGGGCCTGCACATGGACGTCTACAGCCTCGGACTGCTGTTCCTCGGGATCGCCACCGCGGCCGGCTCGATCAATTTCATCGTCACCGCGCTCAAGCTGCGGGCTCCGGGCATGTCGCTGAACCGGGTGCCGTTGTTCGTCTGGGCGATCGTCGCCACCGGCTTCATGGTGATCTTCGCGTTACCGGCGCTGAACCTCGACAACGCCATGCTCTTCCTCGACCGCCGGTTCGGCACCCACTTCTTCGACCCCGAAGCCGGCGGCAACGTCCTGCTCTGGCAGCACCTGTTCTGGATCTTCGGCCACCCGGACGTCTACATCATCGTGATGCCGGCACTGGGCATCGTCTCGGCGGTGCTACCGGCGTTCACCCGGCGCGGCGTGGTCGGCTACGTGCTGGTCGTGTTCGCCATCGTGGCGATCTCGATCATCTCGTTCGGGGTCTGGGTGCACCACATGTTCGCCACCGGCCTACCCCGGCTGTCCTACAGCTTTTTCAGCGCGGCCAGCACGATCATCACGATCCCGTCCGGGATCCAGATCTTCGCCTGGCTGGCCACCATGCTGCTCGGCCGTCTGGTGGTCAGGGTACCGCTGCTGTTCGTGATCGGCTTCATCGTCACCTTCGTGCTCGGCGGTTTCACCGGCACGATGTTCGCGCTGACCGTCTTCGACCAGCAGGTCACGGACTCCTACTTCGTCGTGGCCCACTTCCACTACGTGCTCGTCGGCGGCGCGGTGTTCCCGATCCTCGCCGCCGTCTACTACTGGCTGCCGAAGATCACCGGCCGGATGTACCACGAGGGCCTCGGCCGGTGGGCGTTCTGGCTGGTCTTCGCCGGCATGCATGTGACGTTCTTCCCGATGCACCTGTACGGCCTGTTCGGCATGCCGCGCCGCGTCTACACCTACCCCAGCGAGCCGGGCTGGGACGCGTGGAACCTGGTCAGCACCGTCGGCTCGTACCTGCTGGCGGTCGGGTTGCTCCTGGTCCTCGCCGGGGTGGTGCACGCGATCCGGCGCGGTCGGCCGGCACCGCCGGACCCGTGGGGCGGCGACACCCTGGAGTGGTCCACCGACTCGCCGCCGAAGCCGTACAACTTCGCGGTCCTGCCGCAGGTGCACAGCCTGCACCCGACCTGGGACGAGTCGAGCCGCGAGTCGATGGGGGCCGGCGCCGAGGCGGACCGGGTCCTGGCCGACGGCCGCAGAACGCTGCTCACCAGCGAACTCGACGGCCGGCGGGAACGGGTGGTGGAGATGCCGGCGTCCTCCTGGCAACCGTTGCTGCTCGCCCTGGCGATGCTGCTCTTCTTCACCGCGATGCTCTTCGCGTGGTACCCGGTGGCCGCGGTGGCCGCCGTCGCGGTGGCCGGCACCGTGGCGACCTGGCTCTGGCCGCCGCGTCGGCCCGAGCGGGAACTCGGGGTGAGCGCGTGAGTGGCGGCGTGCGGGCGGCCACCGGGACGGCGGCGCTGACCACCGAACTGCCGGTCGGGCGGTCGACCGGTTGGTGGGGCATGGTGATGTTCGTCGTCACCGAGGCGACCCTCTTCGCCTGCCTGCTCGGCAGCTACTTCTACCTGCGCTTCCAGTTCGGCGCCCAGTGGCCGCCACCGGGGATCGCGCCGCCGACGCTGCTGAAACCGCTGGTGATGACCGCCGTGCTGCTGCCCAGCAGCCTGCCCGTGATCTGGGCTGAGCACGGCATCCGCAGGGGGCAGCGTTGGCGGCTGCGCACCGGGCTGGCCGCCACCTTTCTGCTCGGGGCGACGTTCCTGGCGCTGCAGGCCAACGAGTACGCCGAGAAGCTGCGCGAGTTCACCCTGACCACCAACGCCTACGGCTCCCTGTTCTACGTCATCACCGGCTTCCACGGCCTGCACGTGCTGGTCGGGTTGACCATGATCGGATGGCTGCTGGCGGCGTCCCTGCGCGGCGGCAGCTTCGGCGCACACCGACACGACCGGGTGCGCAACGCCGCCATCTACTGGCACTTCGTCGATCTGGTCTGGGTCGCCATCCTGTTCACCATCTACCTGTCCCCGAGGCTGTGATGAGCGCGCATCCGGGTCCTCGGGCCCGTCTCGCCGGCGGGCTGCTGTTCTGGTACGCCGTGCTCGGTGGCGCGGTCGCCTGGGCGGTGCACCTGTTGGCCGGTTGGGGCGTCGACGAGTTGACCTGTGCCAGCGGGTCCGACCACATCGGCGGCGTCCCGCTGCGCGCCGCCGTCGGTGCTGCGGTGGCGCTGCCGGCACTGGCCACCGTCGGTGCCCTGCTGGCCGCCGTGCTGCTCTGGCGGCGTACCCACCTGCCGTCCGAGGGCGAGGACCGGTCGGTGGGGCGGGGTCGGCTGCTCGCTGTCGTCGGCGTCTGGTCCAACCTGCTGTTCCTGACCATCATCGTGCTGGGCGGGGTCGCCCTGCTGGTGCTGCCGCCATGTCAGCGGTGACCGCCGTCGGGCCCGGCGGCGGGGCAGACGTCGCCGACGGGATCCTCGCCATGCTGCTGGCCGCCGGGCTGGCCCTGCTCGCCGCCGGCTACGGCCGGGGTGTGCACGAGTTGTGGGCCCGGCGCGGCGTCGGCGACATCCTGCCGCGCCGGCGAGTGGCCGCCTTCGGATCCGGTCTGCTCGCCGTGGTCGCCGCGCAGACCGAGCCGGTCACCGCACTGGCGGATCGCGGCCTCGCCGGGCACATGACCCAGCACATGCTGCTGCTGCTCGTCGCGGGACCGCTGCTCGCCGCCGGGGCCGCCGGCCTGCCGTTGACCCTCGCGTGCCCGGCGGCGCCACGTCGGCGACTCGCCCGTCTGCGGGTCAGCGCGCCCGGACGGTGGCTGCGCCGCCCCACCGTCGTCGCGCTGGCCGCCGGCGGCCTCCAGACGGTCGTGCTCTGGTGCTGGCACCTGCCCGTGGCGTACCTGGCCGCCGAGCAGCACCCGGTCCTGCACGCGGCGCAGCACGTCTGCTTCGTCGGGTCGGCCTGGTTGCTCTGGGCGCCGCTGCTCGGTGCGGCCCGGCACCGGTTGCCCGCGCCGGCAGGGATGCTGCTCCTGGTCGGCACCATGCTGCCGGCGTCCGCGTTGGGTGCCGTGCTCACCTTCGCGCCCCGGCCGGTCTACCCGGCCGAGGTCCTCGGCGTCGACCCGCTGGCCGACCAGCAACTGGCCGGGCTGCTGATGTGGGCCCCGATGGACGTGGTGGCGCTGATCGCCACGCTCGCGGTGTTCCTGCGCTGGCTGTTGGCCCTGCAGCGGCACAACCCGGAGCGGGTGACCTCGCCGGATGCCGAGGGCCGGCGGGTGGCCACCGAGGGGGTGACGCCGTGAACCGTGGCATCCGTGGGCGGCTGGCCCTGCTGCTGGCGCTGCCGTCGCTGCTGACCGCGTCCGGCTGCGCCAGCACCGGTCCGCCTCCACCGCCGGAGGTACGCACCGGGCAGCCGGACCGCGGGGCGGCGCTCATCGCCCAGTACGGCTGCGGCTCCTGCCACACCATCCCCGGCATCGACCGTGCCGACGGCCTGGTGGGGCCGCCGCTGACCCGCTTCGGGTCCCGTTCCTACATCGCCGGGAAGTTGGTGAACAACGCCGACAACCTGCGGCACTGGATCTCCGACCCGCAGGCGGTCGAACCCGGTACCGCCATGCCGGACCTGGGGGTCAGCGCGCTCGACGCGCAGGACATCGCCGCCTACCTGTACACCCTGGACTGAGTCGTGCGTGCCCCGGGACACCGAAGGAGCACCGTCACGCGGGCCGTGACGGCGGGGATGGTGGTCGCACTGGCCGCCGGACCCGCCGCCCTCGCCGCTCCCGCGCCGACCGCCCCGCCGGAAACGGCCGCCTTGCCGGAAACGAGCGCCCTGCCCGTACCGGCCGCCCCGCCGGAAACGGCCGCCCCGCCCGTACCGGCCGTTTCGCCCGGAGCGAGCGCCACGAGCGCCGAGCCGAGCGCGTCGGCCGGGTCGGGCCCGGGTCGGGAGCTGTACTGGCAGAAATGCGCGAGCTGCCACGGCGACCAGGGACGGGGCAGCCAGCGCGGCCCCTCGCTCGTCGGGGTCGGTGCCGCGTCGGTGGACTTCCAGGTCGGCACCGGCCGGATGCCCGTACCGGACGAGGTGCAGCAACCGCGCCGCCGCGCCGAGCCGGTCTTCTCCGCCGACGAGATCGCCGCCCTGGTCGAGCACGTGACCAGCTTCGGTGGCGGCGGCCCGGACATCCCCCGGGTGACCGAGGGCAGCCTCGGCACCGGACGGGAACTCTTCGCCGCGAACTGCGCCCCCTGCCACGGCGGCACCGGCGCGGGCGCGGCGCTGACCAACGGCTGGAACGCTCCGCCGCTGTACGAGGCGACCCCGGTGCAGGTCGCCGAGGCGATCCGGGTCGGCCCCGGGCTGATGCCGGTCTTTCCCAGCCAGGTCCTCACCGACCAGCAGGTGAGCGACCTGGCCGCCTACGTGCAGCGGTTGCGCAGCGAGCGCCTGGACCGAGGCGGGAACCCGCTCGGGCGGCTCGGCCCCCTGGCCGAAGGGCTCGCCGCCTGGGTGGTGGCCCTGGGCCTGCTCGTCGCCGCGGCCCGCTGGCTGGGCCGGAGGGCCGGCGAGTGAGCCGGCGGCCACCGGTGGCACCCGCCCCGTCCGGCGTCAACCGACGGATCATCCTCTCCTTCCTGGCCAGCGCCGCCGGCGCGATCGGCTTCGCGGTCACCTACGGTCTCGGCGGTCACACCCAGTGGGAGGGGGTGTGTCTGGCGGTGGCCTTCGCCGGCCTGGCGATCGGCCTGGCGATCTGGGGCCGGCGGCTGGTTCCCGTCGGCGGCTACGTCGAGGAGCACGAGGGTTTCACCCCGCCGCCGGACGAGAAGCCGCTGACCGCCGCAGCGTTGAGCGCGCCGGACAGTCCGATCCGTCGGCGTGGCCTGCTCGCCGCGCTCGGTCTGGCGCTGACCGCGCTCGGCGTCGCGGCCCTGTTCCCGCTCCGGTCCCTGCTGCCGTGGGATCGCGCCCGGCCCGTGCGGGCCCGCATGGAAACCCCCTGGGGGCCGGGGGTACGACTGCTGACCGCCGGCGGCCAGCCGTTGCGCCCCGGCGACGTGCCGGCCGGCACGGTGGTCGGCGTGTTCCCAGAGGGCGGGACCGACGCGGGCGACGCCCCGGCCTTCGCCGTACGGCTGCAGCCGGAGCGGTTCACCCGACCGCCGTCGGCCGGCCACCTCGACGGGCTGGTCGTCTACTCGCTGCTCTGCACCCACGCCGGCTGCCCGGTGCGGCTCTATCTGAAGGGCACCGGCCGGATGCTCTGCCCGTGCCACCAGTCCTCCTTCGATCTGTTCGCCGACGCCGAACCCGTCGCCGGCCCGGCCGCCCGGCGACTGCCCGGCCTGCCCGTCGCGGTCGACGCGGACGGCTACCTGCGCGCCACCGGCGACTTCACCGCACCGCCGGGCGCGGGATTCTGGAACCGACCATGATCATGGACAGGCTGGCCCGCGCGCTCGACGACCGGTTGCGGCTGTCCCCGCTGACCCGCCGGGCGCTGGCGAAGGTCTTTCCGGACCACTGGTCGTTCATGCTCGGCGAGATCGCGCTCTACTCCTTCGTCGCGCTGGTGCTCACCGGCGTCTACCTGACCCTGTTCTTCGACCCGAGCTCCGCCGACCGGGTCTACCAGGGCTCGTACGCGCCGCTGGACGGCACCACCACCTCGGCCGCGTACGCCTCGACGGTGCGGCTGAGCTGGGACGTACGGGCTGGCCTGCTGATCCGGCAGACCCACCACTGGGCGGCCCTGATCTTCGTCGCCGCGATCCTGGTGCACCTGGTACGGATCTTCTTTACCGGCGCGTTCCGCAAGCCCCGGGAGACGAACTGGCTGGTCGGCGTCACCATGCTGATGCTGGCCTTGGCCAACGGGTTCACCGGCTACTCCCTGCCCGACGACCTGCTCTCCGGCCTCGGCCTACGGATCATCGTCTCGGTGGTGGAGTCGATCCCGCTGGTCGGCTCGTGGCTGGTCTTCCTCGGCCTCGGCGGCGAGTTCCCCTCCGACGAGATGATCCCGCGAATGTTCGTCAGCCACGTGCTGCTGGTGCCCGCGCTGCTGGTCGCGCTCGTCTCGCTGCACCTGGCGATGATCGTGCGGCAGAAACACGCCCAGTTCCCCGGCCCCGGCCGCACCGAACACAACGTGGTCGGCTCCCGGCTCTACCCCAGCTACGCCCTGCGGTCGCTGGCGCTGTTCGCGTGGGTGCTGGCGGTGCTCTTCGCCCTCGGCGGGCTGGTGCAGATCAACCCGATCTGGCTGTACGGCCCGTCCGCCCCCGACCAGGCCACCTCGCCCGCCCAACCGGACTGGTACGTGGCCTGGGGCGACGGAGCGCTGCGGCTGTTCCCGCCGTGGGAGATCCACGTCGCCGGTCACCTGGTGCCCGCGCCGTTCTTCCCGGGGGTGGTGCTCGGTGGCGTCACCTTCCTCGCCCTGTACGCCTGGCCGTTCCTGGAACGCTGGTGCACCGGTGACTGTCGCGCGCACCAACTGCTCGACCGGCCCCGTGACCATCCGGTGCGCACCGGCGTCGGGGTGATGGCGTTGACCTTCTTCGGGGTGCTGGTGGTGGCCGCCGGCGACGACATCATCGCCCGGCTGCTGCGGGTGCCGGTGTACGACGTGCTCTACGTCCTGCGTGTACTGGTGCTGGTCCTGCCGGTGCTCGCCGGTGCGTTGGCGTTCCTGCTGGCCCGGGCGCTGCGCCGGGGCGACGCGGCACGCCTCGGCGAGCTGACCCGCGCCGATCTGCGCGCGGCCGGGCGGCGGGCCCGCGTCGGCGAGGCGCGGGCCGTCGACGAGTCGGAGCTGCCGGCACGGGACCGTCCGGGACAGCGGATCGAGCTGTGGCCGGACGGCGGGGTGTGGCGCTGGCGCTACCGCGACGAGCCGGCCGGCGTCACGCTCCTGCACCACCGCGCGGTGCTGACCGAGCGGGAGGCGGCGGACTCGGCCCGACTCGCCTACCCCGGTGTCGACCATGTCGCGGTGCCGGGCCCGCCGCCGCCTCCGCCGCCCGGGCGGGTGCGCACCGCGCTGCGCCGCTGGGGCAACGTCGCCCTCGGCGTCACGTTGCTGGTGGCGGCCCTGCGCCAGCGCCGGAACCGGCACCCCGGCGATGACGGGGACGGGACAGGGTCGAGATGAACGTCCCGCGCCACGGGTATTGCCCAGCCCGTCCAACTTTGCCCGAATCGTCCGTAAACTGCGGCGAAGGTGAACAGCATGCATTGCCGCGGGGCATGAGGGGTCGGGCGAGCCGGCGGAACGAGGAGGACGACGTGCAGGAGATCGTGGGCGAGAGCCTGGCCCGACGGCTGGTGGACTGGGGGGTCGACACCGTGTTCGGCCTGCCCGGCGACGGCATCAACGGCCTGATGGAGGGGTTCCGCCGACAGCGGGAGAAGCTGCGGTTCGTGCTGGTGCACCACGAGGAGGCCGCGGCCTTCATGGCCACCGGCTACGCCAAGGCCACCGGCCGGCTCGGAGTGTGCGTGGCCACCTCGGGACCGGGGGCCATCCATCTGCTCAACGGGCTCTACGACGCCAAGCTCGACCACGTGCCGGTGCTGGCGATCACCGGCATGCAGGAGACCTCGGTGCTGGGCGCGCACTACCAGCAGGAGGTGCACACCACCCACCTCTACCAGGACGTGGCCGCGTACAACCTGATGGTCACCAACCCGCAGCAGATGCCGGCGGTGGTGGACCTGGCGATCCGCAACGCGCTGAGCAAACGGACGGTGGCGCACCTGACCTTCCCCAACGACGTGCAGGTCGCACCCGCCACCCAGGATCCGTACCGGCACGTCAGCCCGGGCAAGCCGCCGATGAGCGCGGCGACGGTGTGCCACCCCCAGCTGGCGCCGCACCCGCAGGAACTGGCCAAGGCGGCCGAGGTGCTCAAGGCCGGCCGGAAGGTGGCCATGCTGGTGGGGATCGGCGCCCGCGGCGCCCGTGCGGAGGTGCTCGCGGTGGCCGAGGCCCTCGCCAGCCCGATCGTGAAGACGCTGCCGGGCAAGCTGGTGGTGCCCGACGAGCACCCACTCACCACCGGCGGGCTCGGTCTGCTCGGCACCGCGCCGAGCGAGGAGCTGATGGAGGAGTGCGACACGCTGCTGATGGTCGGCACCTCCTACCCGTACGGGAAGTACCTGCCCTCGCCGGGCCAGGCGAAGGTGGTGCAGGTCGAGGTCGACCCGAGCCTGCTCGGGATGCGGCTGCCGGTCGACGCGCCGGTCTGCGCCGACGCCCGCCTGGCGCTGCGCGAGTTGCTGCCGCTGCTCACCCACCACCCGGACCGCTCGTTCCTGGAGAAGTACCAGCGCAAGATGGACGCCTGGCGCTCCGACATGACCAGGCTGGTGGACCCGGAGCGGGTGCCGGTCGCGCCGCAGTACCTGATCGGCTGCATCGACGCCGCCGCCGCCGACGACGCCATCCTCACCTGCGACTCGGGAACCATCGCCACCTGGTCCGCCCGCCATTGGACGATCCGCGGCGACCGGGAGTTCTACCTGTCCGGCAACCTGGCGACGATGGCGCCGGGTCTGCCGTACGCCATCGCGATGCAGCACGCCTACCCGGGCCGGCAGGTGATCGCGTACGTCGGTGACGGCGGCTTCGCCATGCTGATGGCCGAGTTCCTCACCGCGGTCCGGCACGAGCTGCCGATCAAGGTGGTGATCAACAACAACAACTCGTACGGCCAGATCCTCTGGGAGCAGATCATCCTCGGCTACCCGGAGTACGCGGTGCGGCACCGGCAGCCGGAGGCGGACTTCTCCTCCTGGGCGCGCGGCTGCGGCGCCTTCGCGATCAAGGTGACCGACCCGAAGGCCGTACCGGGTGCCATCCGGGGCGCCCTCGCGCATCCCGGCCCGGCGCTGGTGGACTGCGACGTCAACCCGAACGAGCCGCCGATGCCCGGCAAGGTCAAGTACGACCAGGCGAAACACTTCACCGAGGCGTTTCTGCGCGGCCAGCCGCACAAGGTCGCTACGCTGGCCTCCGTCGCCCGCGACAAGATCAACGAGTTGCGGTCATGACCCGGGTGCTGCCCGAAACGGTCCTGCGTCCACCCGAGCCGGCCCACGACATCGACCTGGCCGCTCTCGCCGCCGAACTGGGGGCGAAGGTCGACGGCGAGGTGCGCTTCGACGTCGGCTCCCGCGCCGCCTACTCCACCGACGGCTCCAACTATCGACAGGTGCCGCTCGGCGTGGTGGTGCCCCGCACGGTGGAGGCGGCGGTGGCCGCCGTGGCGGTGTGCCGTCGGCACGGCGCCCCGCTGACCTCCCGGGGCGGCGGCACCAGCCTGGCCGGCGAATGCACGAACACCGCGGTGATCCTGGACTGGTCCAAGTACTGCCACCGGCTGCTGGAGGTCGACCCGCAGGCCCGCACCTGCCTCGTCGAACCCGGCATCGTCCTCGACGAGCTGAACGCCCAGCTCGAGCCGACCGGGCTGGAGTACGGACCGCGGCCGGCCACCCACAGCCACTGCACGCTCGGCGGCATGCTCGGCAACAACTCCTGCGGGGCTACCGCGCAGCGCGCCGGCAAGGTGGTGGACAACGTCGTCGAGCTGGAGGTGCTGCTCTACGACGGCACCCGGATGTGGGTGGGGGAGACCAGCGACGAGGAGTACGCCCGCATCCAGCGCGACGGCGGCCGCCGGGCGCAGATCTACCAGCAGCTGCGCGCGTTGCGCGACGAGTTCCTCGCCGACATCCGCACCCGCTACCCGGACATCCCCCGGCGGGTCTCCGGATACAACCTGGACAGCCTGCTGCCGGAGAAGAACTTCCACGTCGCCCAGGCCCTGGTCGGCTCGGAAGGCACCCTGGTCACCGTCCTGCGTGCCCGACTGAAACTGATCCCGAAGGTCAAGGCCGACGCGATGGTGTTCCTCAGCTACCCGGACATCGCCGCGGCCGGCGACGACGTGCCGAGGATCCTGGCGCACCAGCCCATCGTCCTGGAGGGAATCGACGACAAGCTGATCAACTTCGAGCGGCGCAAGAGCATGCACCCGCACGCGCTGCACGAACTGCCCGAAGGCGGCGCCTGGCTGATGGTGCAGCTCGGCGGCGACACGCCCGAGCAGGCGCGGGCCGCCGCCGACCGGCTGATCGCCGCCGTCCGCCGCGACGGCGGGCCCCGGGTGCACGAGTTCGCCGACCCGGCCGACGAGCAGCGGATGTGGGAGGTACGCGACTCCGGGCTGGGCGCCACCGCCCACGTGCCCGGCTCCGACGACACCTGGCCCGGCTGGGAGGACTCGGCGGTCGCCCCGGAACGGCTCGGCGACTACCTGCGCGACCTCCAGGTGCTCTACCGCGAGTACGGCTACCAGGAGGCGTCGCTGTACGGGCACTTCGGGCAGGGCTGCGTGCACAGCCGCATCCCGTTCCGGCTGCGTACCGCCGACGGGATCCGCGACTTCCGCGCCTTCCTCGAACGCGCCGCCGACCTGGTGGCCGCCTACGGCGGCTCGTTCTCCGGCGAGCACGGCGACGGGCAGGCCCGCGCCGAACTGCTGCCCAGGATGTACGGCGAACGGCTGATCCGGGCCTTCGGCCGGTTCAAGGCGATCTTCGACCCGGACGACCGGATGAACCCCGGCAAGGTGATGCCGCCGTACCCGCTCGACAGCCACCTGCGGCTGGGCGTCGACTACGACCACGGCGACGTGGAGACCGTCTTCGCCTACCCGGACGACAGCGGCAGCTTCGGCAACGCCGTGCTGCGTTGCGTGGGCGTCGGCAAGTGCCGCCGCCACTCCGGCGGAGTGATGTGTCCCTCCTACATGGTGACCCGGGAGGAGGAGCACTCGACCCGGGGCCGCTCCCGGCTGCTGTTCGAGATGCTGGACGGCACCCGCCGGGGCGGCACCATCGGCGACGGCTGGCGCTCGGAGGCGGTCCGCGACGCCCTCGACCTCTGCCTGGCCTGCAAGGGCTGCAAGGCCGACTGCCCGGTCAACGTGGACATGGCGACCTACAAGGCCGAGTTCCTGGCCCACCACTACGCCGGCCGGCTGCGCCCGCGCCCGCACTACTCGATGGGCTGGCTGCCGCTGGTCGCCACCGTCGCCGCGCGCCTGCCGCGCACGGTCAACGCGCTGGCCCACGCCCCCGGGCTCGGTCGCCTGGCCAAGACGATCGGCGGGATCGACCAGCGCCGCGACATACCGGTCTTCGCGCCGGAATCGTTCCAGCGCTGGTTCGCCCGGCACACCCCCACCGGCGACGGCACCCGGGGCGAGGTCGTCCTGTGGCCGGACACCTTCACCAACCACTTCCATCCCGGGGTGGCACGCGCGGCGGTGGAGGTGCTGGAGGCGGCCGGCTGGCGGGTACGCGTGCCGGACCGCCCGGTCTGCTGCGGCCTGACCTGGATCTCCACCGGTCAGCTCGGCATCGCCAAGCGGGCGCTGCGCCGCAGCGTCGACGTGCTGCGCCCGTACCTGCACGCCGGCACCCGGGTGGTGGGGCTGGAGCCCAGCTGCGCGTCGGTGTTCCGGTCAGACGCGCACGAGTTGTTCCCCGACGACGACGATGTCAGCCGGCTGCGGCAACAGACCGTCACCCTCGCCGAACTGCTGCACGACCACACCCCCGGCTGGCAGCCGCCGCGGATCGACGCGCATGCCCTGATCCAGACCCACTGCCATCACCACGCGATCCTCGGCACCACCGCGGACCGGGCCGTGCTCGCCGCGGCCGGCGTGGACCCCGAGTTCCTCGACTCGGGCTGCTGCGGGCTGGCCGGCAACTTCGGGTTCGAGCAGGGGCACTACGAGGTGTCCGAGGCGTGCGCGGAGCGGGTGCTGCTGCCCGCGGTACGCGACGCCGCCGAGACCGACGTGATCCTCGCGGACGGGTTCAGCTGCCGCACCCAGGTCGAGCAGGGCGCCGCCGCCGGCCGATCGGCGATCCACCTGGCCGAGTTGCTGCGCGCCGGCCTGCACCACGACACCGCGCCCCGCCGGCCCGAGCGCAGCTGGGCGGACCGACCACCCCCGCCCGGGATGATCTCCCGCGGGGCGGCGGCCGGTCTGGTGGCCGCCGCCGGGCTGGCCGCGGTGGCCGCGCTGGCCCGCCGGTGGACCCGGTGACCGGGGTCCGACTCACCGCCGAGGCGTACCGGATCCCCACCGACGCCCCCGAGGGCGACGGCACCCTCGCCTGGACCAGCACCACCCTGGTGCTGGTCCAGGCGCAGGCCGACGGGCACACCGGGATCGGTTACACGTACGGACCGACGGCCGTCGTCGCGGTGGTGACGGACCTGCTCGCGCCGGTCCTCACCGAGCTGCACCCGGACGACGTGCCGGCGGCCTGGGCGGCCATGTGGCGCCGGCTGCGCAACGCCGGGCGCCCCGGCGTCGCCGGGCTCGCCCTGTCGGCCGCCGACTGCGCCCTGTGGGACCTCAAGGCCCGCCGGCACGACCTGCCGCTCGCCCTGCTGCTCGGCACCGCCCGCCGGGAGGTGCCCGTCTACAGCAGCGGCGGCTTCACCACCTACGACGCGGACCGCCAGCACCGGCAGCTCGCCGAATGGGTGCACGAGCAGGGCATCCCCCGCGTGAAAATCAAGATCGGGGAGTCGTGCGGCAGCGAAGTGGCGCGGGACCTGGCCCGGATGGCGGCGGCCCGGCGCACCATCGGGGACCAGGCCGAGCTGTTCGTCGACGCCAACGGCGCCTACCAGCGCAAGCAGGCGGTGCGGGTGGCGCACGCCGCGGCGGACCTGGACGTGCGCTGGTACGAGGAGCCGGTCAGCTCCGACGACCTGCCCGGCCTCGGCCTGGTCCGGGACCACGTCACGCCCGACGTGACGGCCGGGGAGTACGGTTACGACCTGATCTACTTCCACCGGATGGCCCCGTACGTGGACTGCCTTCAGATCGACGTCACCCGCTGCGGCGGGATCACCGAGTTCCTGCGGGCCGCCGCGGTGGCCGACGCCGCCGGGATCCAGGTGTCCGGGCACTGCGCGCCGCACCAGCACCTGCCGGTCGCCGCCGCCGCCGCGAACCTGCGGCACCTGGAGTGGTTCCACGACCACGTCCGCATCGAGGAGATGCTCTTCGACGGCGCGCAGCCGACCACCGGCGGCGCGGTCGGAGTCCCGCTCGACCGGCCCGGCAACGGCCTGGAGTTCCGCGCCGAGCAGGCCCAGCGCTACCGGGTGGCCTGAGCCGCCGCTGATCACCCGTCAAAATCCTGGTAGCACGGTTCGACCTGGCCCAGGGTCGCCGCGGTCTCCAACATCAGCGCGTGCACGAATGCCTGCGGCAGGTTGCCGCGCAGCTGACGCTGCTGCACGTCGTACTCCTCGGTGTAGAGGCCCGGCGGGCCGCACGCGGCCCGGTTGCGCTCGAACCACCGGTTGGCCTCCACCGCGTCCCCGGCCTGCCAGGCGGCCAGCGCGGCGGCGAACCCGCAGAGCAGGAAGGCGCCCTCGGCGTCACCGAGCGGCCGTCGGTCGGGGCGGAACCGGTACAAATAGCCGTCCTGCGTGAGCTGCGCGAGGACCGCCCGGCGGGTCCGGTCGACCCGGGGATCCTGCGGCGGAAGCGCCCCACGGATACCGGGCAGCAGCAGCGCGGCATCGACCCGGTCGTCGTCGTAGGCCCGCCGCCAGTGCCCGTCGGGGGCGAGTCCGTTCGCGGCGGTCTCGGCGAGGATCCGGTCGGCCAACGTCGACCAGGCGGCCGCCAGGCGGGGCGGGGCGCTACCGGCCGCCGCCCGCAGCCCGGCCACGCAGATCAGCTTCGAATGCGTCCACTGGCGCGCCGGCAGCTCCCAGATCCCGGAGTCCGGCTGCGACCAGCGCCGCTCGATCGCACCGACCGCCACCCGCATGGCCTGCTGGCCGTCGCTGTCGAGCCGGTCGCTGCGCTGCGCCGCGGCCAGCACCATCAGCGCCTCACCGAAGCAGTCCAGCTGGAGCTGGCCGCCCACCCGGTTGCCGGTACGCACCTCGGAACCCGGGTATCCGGGCAGATCACCCAGCGACCGCTCCGGTGGCACCGGATCCCCGTCGACGGTGTACGCCGGCGCGAGGCGGTCCCCGTCGGCCAGCACCCGGTCGGTGAGGAAGGTGACGGCGTCGTCGAGCAGGTCGTACCGGCCGACCAGCGCGGCGGCCTGACCGGCGAAGGACTGGTCCCGGAGCCATGCGTACCGGTAGTCGTAGTTGCGCCCCGCCATCGCCCGCTCGGGCAGGGCAGTGGTCGCGGCGGCTACCATGCCGCCACCCGGACGGGTCATACCCCGCAGCACGGCGTAGGCCAATGTCGCGTCGCGTCGCGCTGGTCCCGCCAGCGACGGCATCACCCCGGCCCAGTGGTGTTCCGTGGTCCGCCACAGCTCCCCAGCGGACTCGCCCGGCTGATCATGCGGGCCGGTGGCGAGCTCCAGCACCAGGTCATGCCGGCCGCCCGCCGGGACGGTCAGTTCACCGGCGAGGAAACCCTGCCGGTCCCGGCGCAGCCCGGCACCGCCCCGGAACCGCAGATGCAGCCCACCGGTGCGGGCCAGCCACCGGTCGCCGTCGCGGGCCACGTCCCGCACCGGTTCCCGGCCGAAGTCGGCCCGTGGGTCCAGCACCACCCGTACCCGCGCCGGCCGCTCCAGCGCGCGGACCTGGCGCAGCAGCACCAGCCGGTCCGCCTCGCCGGGAAAGACCAGGGCCTCCCGGGACTCGATGATCCCGTCCCCGGTGACCCACCGGCTGCGCCAGACCAGTGATCCCGGCTCGTAGTGCCCGCCCCAGACGAATCGACCGCCCGCCGGAGCGACCAGGAACCGGCCCGCCCCACCGAGCAGCGCGCTGAACACCGCCGGGTCGGACCAGCCCGGGGCGCACAGCCAGGCGACGTTCCCACCGGGACCGATCAACGCGCCGCGGTACCCGTCGGCGAGCAGCGCGTAGGCGCGCAGCACCGCCGGCATGCTGCCGGCGGTCGGCTCCGTCTCCGTCCCGGACATCGTCGCCTCTCGGCCGCGTTGGCGTACATGCCGGCGTACCCGCTCAGCCTTGCCCGACACGCCGGCAGGCTGCTGTTGCGGTGCGCCGCCGTCACTGCACCATTGCCGGCACCGGGCGGTGACTGGTCGGGCCGCTGACGGGTAGTGCGGCAGCAGGAGCGGACGAGGGAGGCGTGGGCATGCGGCGACAGGACGTCCAGGTGGCGGTGGTCACGGGCGCGAGCGCGGGAGTGGGCCGGGCCACGGTGCGATTGCTGGCCCGCCGCGGAATCGCCATCGCGCTGCTGGCCCGCGGACGCGTCGGGCTCGACGCCGCCGCCGAGGAGGTACGCGTCGCCGGCAGCCGCGCCCTGCCGATCGAGGTCGACATGGCCGATCACGACCAGGTCGTCGCCGCCTGCCGGCGGATCGAGGCGGAACTGGGCCCCATCGATCTGTGGATCAACAACGCGTTCAGCTCCGTCTTCGCGCCTTTTCAGCAGACCCGGCCGGGGGAGTTTCGCCGCGCCATGGAGGTCACCTACCTCGGCTACGTGCACGGCACCCGGGTGGCGCTGTCCCACATGACCCCCCGCGACCGGGGCACCATCGTGCAGGTCGGCTCCGCGCTCGCCTACCGGGGCATCCCGTTGCAGGCGACCTACTGCGGGGCGAAACACGCGATCGTCGGGTTCACCGAGGCACTGCGCTGCGAACTCCTGCACGAGCGCAGCAGGGTGCGGGTGACGATGGTGCACCTGCCGGCGGTGAACACCCCGCAGTTCGACTGGCTGCTGTCCCGGCTGCCCCGGCAGGCCGAGCCGGTGCCGCCGATCTACGAGCCGGAGGTGGCCGCCCGCGCGATCGTCGGCGCCGGCGACCGGCCCGGCCGCCGAGAGTACTGGGTCGGCACCTCCACGGTGCTGACCATCCTGGGCAACCGCATCGCACCGGGGCTGCTCGACCGCTACCTGGCCCGCACCGGCTACAAGTCCCAGCAGACGGATCGCCCCGCCGATCACGACCGGCCCAACAACCTGTGGCATCCGCTCGACGGCCCCGGCGGGCACGACTGGGGCGCGCGGGGCGAATTCTCCGGCCGCTCCCATGGCCGTAGCCCTCAAGCCTGGCTGTCCCGGCACCGCCTCGTAGCCGCGGGGCTGGCCGGAGCAACCGTCGGCACCCTCGCCTGGCTCCGGCGCTGAGCCGGAAGCGGTCACCGTCAGGTCGCACCAGCAAGTCGGGGCCCGCCCACGGGACACCGCAAGTCGGGGCCCGCCCACAGGGCACCGCAAGTCGCGGTCTCAACCGGCCCGGACACCCCGACATGCCGCAACCCGTGCCCTCCACCCTGCCGGGCACCACGCCCCCAGGCGCAGCGGCCACCACGCCCGGACCCACCTCGCCACCACCCGTTGCCGCTGTTTCTGACCTGCGCGAGCGGCTCAGCCGTGCGCTGGCGGGCCTCCTGGAGAAGTTCTGCCCGATGGCCGGGGAAGCGCGACACATCCAGGATCTGCTATGAATGGGAACGCTTCCACGGGAGGGTGGCGAAGGTGGGTCGCAACGGAGCGACCCGGCTACCAGGACGTATCGCCATCCCGCCCGGGACTTCACCGCCGGGCGGCGTGACGCCGCATCCCGTTCCGTGCCCCGCCAGCGTGGTGGGGGATCGAGCCATGGAGGAAAGCCATGCGTACCCTTCTTGCCGCGTTGACCGCCGCTCTGACGCTCGGCGCCACGGCCGGCAGCGTCCCGTCCGATGCCGCGGCTGCCTCCCAGCGCGGTTCCTGCACCCGCCACCTGCTTTTCTGCGAAGACTTCGAACGCCTGCCGCGCGGCGGTCCCGGCACCCTGAACTGGGGCGTCGACACACGCAACGGCACGCTCACCGTGGAGCGTGACCGCCGGGGCAACCAGGTGCTGCACGTCCACACCGTCGACAATGGGCGTGCTTTCCTGCGCGTCGACGACTTCGCCGCACCCGGCAACCGCTTCTACGGGCGGATGCGGCTGCGCGTCGACGCCTTCCCGACCGCTCCCGACTGGGCGCACTTCACGCTCGTGGAGGCCACCGGCACCGGCAGCTCGGAGGTCGTCCGGCCGATCGGTGGCCAGTACGCACCCACGGTTCCCGGCATCTTCTGGGGGGTGGGTGCCGATGGCGGGCCGACCGGCGACTGGACGAACTGGCGGGAGTCCGCCCCGGTCGTCGAGGACACCTGGCAGTGCTTCGAGTGGAAACTCGACGCGGCGGGCAACCGCGTCACGGTGTGGATCGACGGGGTGGCGAACCCGGAGCTGACCGCCTCCACGAAACAGCACGGCGGCAACGACGTGCCCTTCATCCTGCCCAGGGTGAACACCGTGAAGATCGGCTGGCAGCTCTACCAGGGCGGCACCACGCCGGGCGCGTTCGACCTGTGGATCGACGACATCGCGCTCTCCACCAAGCGCCTCGGCTGCTGACCTGCGCGGCGACGGCCACCCGTGCTCCCGGTGGGGCCACGGGTGGCCGCATCACCGGTCAATGGGGGCAAGGTATTGACATTCGTCGACGTGAGCCTGACGCTGGATCTGAGAGCGCTCTCTCGCCTCATCGGGAGTCAACCACCACCGTCCCGGCCAGGGGATCTTCGGTACCTTTCGGCGGCGGCACCGGACACGTCCCTGCCCCATCCCGACAGGAGTCACGAGATGGAAAGAGCTGCATCCAATCTCGGCACCCGCCACCGGCTGCGTCTCACCATGGCGATCGGCGCCCTGCTCACACTGCTCGGCGCGTACGTCGTGTCCACCATCGACCGGGCCGATGCCGCCCCGGGCATCAACGTCATCCGCGTGGCCGAGTTTCCCGCCGACTGCGCCTTCAGCCACCGCCTGCCGGACGACCCGATCATCTTTCCCGGCCTGCCCGGCGCCTCGCACATGCACAGCTTCTTCGGCAGCCGGGCGACCAACGCCCACACCACCCTGCCCGACCTGGTGAACTCCGCCACCACGTGCAACCCGCGGGTGGACGTCTCGTCGTACTGGGTGCCGACGCTGTACCGCAACAATGTGCCGGTGGAGCCGGAGATCGTCACGTTCTACTACCTGGGTGAGGGGGTACGCGACGACGTCGTCGCCCGCACCCAGCCGCTCCCACTGGGCCTGCGGATCGTGGCCGGCAACGCCCGGGCGACCGGCCCGGCCGACAGCATCGCACGCTGGTCCTGCCTGCACGCTGGACACGTCCCACCCTCGAAGAACTTCGTCAACTGCCCGGCGGGCACCATGCTGGAGTCGTACCTCGACTTCCCGCAGTGCTGGAACGGCCGCGACCTGGACTCGCCCGATCACCAGAGCCACCTGGCGTACCCGGTCAACCAGGTCTGCCCGGCGAGTCACCCGGTGCCGGTGCCGAAGCTGCGGCAGGTGCTGAGGTACCCGGTCAACGGTGACCCCGCACAGTTCCGGCTGGCCTCCGGGCCGGGTTACACGATGCACGGCGACTTTTTCAACGCCTGGCCGGCGGCGGAGATGGCCCGCCGGGTCAACGACTGCATTCGCCCGGTCATCAAGTGCGGCCACGACGGGCGGCCGCTCTGATCGTTGCGCCCGCAGGGGAGCGAATCCGCTGGTGCGGGTCCGCTCCCACTGGGCAGGGGAGGTCGGAATGCGCGTCGTCGTCTCCGTACCCACCGCCGTGCTCGCCGCGGCGCTGCTGCTCGGCGGCTGCGCTGCCCGCGGCGACACACCCTCACCCGCTGGCACCCCGACGCCGGCCACCGCGTCCGGCACGGGAAGCGCCGGGCCGTTCAGCGCGACCGACGTCGCCTGGCTCCAGTTGAACGTGGCGATGATCGAGCGGCTGCTGCCGGTGCTCGATCTGGTACCTGACCGCAGCGCCGATCCGGCCTGGCGTGGGTTGGCCGCCCGGGTCGAGGAAGACCACCGGAGCGCCCTGGCCCGCTCCCGTCGGCTGCTGTCCGACGCCGGCGCGTCGGCGACCAACCCCCACGCAGGCCACGACATGCCGGGCATGGTCACCGCCGAGGAACTGGCGGCGCTGCGGAAGTCCACCGGCCGATCGTTCCACCTGCTGGTGGCGCGGCACCTGCGAGCGCACCTCACCCAGACCGTCCGGGTCGCCGCCGCCGCGCAACAGTCCGGTGCCCACCCCGTGGTCACCGCGCTGGCCGCCGCCGCCGTTCAGGAGGGCATCGACGTGCTGGCCCAGCTCGACCAGCTCGACCAGCTCGACCGGCTCGACCCGGACCACCCGCCTGGGCAGCGCGAGCGCGTCGCCCGCGCTGCGACACGCCCGACACATCATCTGGTGTTGCCTGCTCCACACCGCACCCATATATAGTGGCACTCGCAGCTGGTTCGGCCACCAACCCGTGGTGGCCGAGGCAAGAGGGAACCCGGTGTGAGTCCGGGGCTGCCCCGCAGCGGTGAGTGGGAACGACCGCCGTCAACGAAGCACTGGGCCAACCGGGTCTGGGAAGCGACGGTCAGTAGGCACGCGTACGACGCCCACGAGTCCGAAGACCTGCCAGCGTGCCGCACGCGCCGCGTGCGGCGGTCGAAGGCCGCGTGGGACGGCCGACGCCATCGCTGGTCAGTCACGGCAGGATGCCGTGGATGACCAGCGGCGTCCTCCCGCGCGCCCCTCGACTTCGGGGACAGGCGTGAGGAGGGGGAACATGACAGTGACCCAGGAGCAGGCGGAGCCGGAACAGCGCCGGCACGCGATGCGGGTGCGTAAACGCGACGGCGACACCGAGCCGGTGGACGTCAACAAGATCGTCAAAGCGGTGGAGCGCTGGGTCGCCGACCTGGACGAGGTCGATCCGCTGCGGGTGGCGACGAAGACCATCAGCGGCCTGTACGACGGGGCGAGCACCGCCGAGTTGGACAAGCTGTCGATTCAGACGGCGGCCGAGCTGATCGGCGAGGAGCCGCAGTATTCGAAGCTGGCGGCGCGGCTGCTCGCCGCGTACGTGGACAAGGAGGTCCGCGGGCAGCAGGTGGCGAGTTTCAGCCAGTCCATCCGGTACGCCCACGGCCTGGGCCTGATCGGGGACGCCACCGCCGCCTTCGTGGCCGCCAACGCGCGCAAACTGGACGACGCCATCGACCCGGACGGCGACCTGCGGTTCGAGTACTTCGGGCTGCGGACCGTCGCGGACCGGTACCTGCTGCGGCATCCGCAGACCCGGCTGGTGGTGGAGACACCGCAGCACTGGCTGCTGCGGGTCGCGTGCGGACTGTCGCAGACGCCGGGGGAGACGATCGGCTTCTACCGGCTGATGTCCAGCCTGGCGTACCTGCCGAGTTCGCCGACGCTGTTCAACTCCGGCACCCGGCACACCCAGATGTCGTCGTGCTTCCTGGTCGACTCGCCGCGCGACGAACTCGACTCGATCTACGAGCGCTACCACCAGGTCGCGAAGCTGTCGAAGTTCTCCGGCGGCATCGGCATCTCCTGGTCCCGGGTGCGCGGCCGGGGCGCCCTGATCAGGGGCACCAACGGCAGGTCCAACGGCATCGTGCCGTTCCTCAAGACGCTGGACTCCGGGGTGGCAGCGGTCAACCAGGGCGGCCGGCGTAAGGGCGCGGCCTGCGTCTACCTGGAGCCCTGGCACCCGGACATCGAGGAGTTCCTCGAGCTGCGGGACAACACCGGCGAGGAGGCCCGGCGTACGCACAACCTGAACCTGGCCAACTGGATCCCGGACGAGTTCATGCGGCGGGTCGAGGCCGACGGCGACTGGTCGCTGGTCGACCCGTCCGACGCGCCCGAGCTGCCCGACCTGTTCGGCGAGGCCTTCGACGAGGCGTACCGCGCGGCGGAGAAGAAGGCCGTCCGGACGGTCAAGGCCCGCGACCTGTACGGCCGGATGATGCGTACGCTCGCCCAGACCGGCAACGGGTGGATGACGTTCAAGGACGCGGCGAACCGGCTGTCCAACCAGACCGGGGCGCCGGGCAACACGATCCACCTGTCGAACCTGTGCACCGAGATCCTGGAGGTCAACAGCGACACCGAGACCGCGGTCTGCAACCTCGGGTCGATCAACCTGGCTGCACACCTCGCCGCCGACGGCGTCGACTGGGAGAAGCTGCGCTCGACCGTACGCACCGCCGTGGTGTTCCTCGACCGGGTGATCGACATCAACCACTACCCGGCCGAGCAGGCGGCGGCCTCCAACCCGCGCTGGCGCCCCGTCGGGCTCGGGCTGATGGGCCTCCAGGACGCGTTCTTCATCCTGCGCCTGCCGTTCGACTCGGCGTCGGCCCGGGAGCTGTCCACCCGGGTGCAGGAGGAGATCTTCCTGACCGCGCTGGAGACCTCCGCCGGGCTCGCCGAGCGGTTCGGCCCCCATCCGGCGTACGCGCAGACCCGCGCCGCAACAGGCGAGCTGCATCCCGACCTCTGGGGTGCCGACGTCGCCCAGGCGCAGCGGTGGGCCGCGCTGCGCGAGCGGATCGCCGCCCACGGTCTGCGGAACTCGCTGCTGGTCGCGATCGCGCCGACCGCCACCATCGCCTCGATCGCCGGCTGCTACGAGTGCATCGAGCCGCAGGTGTCCAACCTGTTCAAGCGGGAGACGATGTCCGGCGAGTTCCTTCAGATCAACACCTACCTGGTCGGCGAGCTGAAGGCGCGAGGGCTGTGGACGGCGTCGATCCGCGAACAGATCAAGCGGGCCGAAGGATCGGTGCAGGGCATCGCCGAGCTGCCGTCGGACGTACGCGAGCTGTTCCGCACCGCGTGGGAGCTGCCACAGCGGGCGCTGATCGACCTGGCCGCCGCCCGCGCCCCCTTCGTCGACCAGTCGCAGTCGCTGAATCTGTTCCTGAGCGCGCCAACCATCGGCAAGCTCTCCTCGATGTACCTGTACGCCTGGAAGTCCGGGCTGAAGACCACGTACTACCTGCGCTCGCGTCCCGCGACCCGCATCCAGCAGGCCACCGTCGCCGTCACCCCGGCCGCCCGGCCGGTCGTCACGGTGGCCGACGACGAGGCGCTGGCCTGCTCCCTGGAGAACCCCGAAAGCTGCGAGGCGTGCCAATGACCACTGTTTCCGAATCCGGTACGGGCCAGCCGCGCATGCTGCTCGACCCCGGCATGGACCTGACCCTGCGGCCGATGCGTTACCCGCAGTTCTTCGACCGGTTCAAGGACGCGATCAGGAACACCTGGACCGTCGAGGAGGTCGACCTGCACTCCGACCTCGCCGACCTGGCCAAGCTCTCCCCGGCGGAGCAGCATCTGGTGTCCCGGCTGGTCGCCTTCTTCGCCACCGGCGACACCATCGTCGCGAACAACCTGGTGCTCAACCTCTATCAGCACGTCAACTCCCCGGAGGGCCGGCTCTACCTGTCCCGGCAACTCTTCGAGGAGGCGGTGCACGTCCAGTTCTACCTCAACCTGCTGGACACCTACGTCCCCGACGAGCGGGCACGGTTCGAGGCGTTCGCGGCGGTGGAGAACATTCCCTCGATCGCCCGAAAGGCCGAGTTCTGCTTCAAGTGGATCGACTCGATCTTCGAGCTGCGCGAGTTGACGACCCGCGAGGACCGGCGGGCGTTCCTGCTCAACCTGATCTGCTTCGCCGCCTGCATCGAGGGGCTGTTCTTCTACGGGGCCTTCGCGTACGTCTACTTCCTGCGCTCCCGGGGCCTGCTGCACGGGCTGGCCTCCGGCACCAACTGGGTGTTCCGCGACGAGTCGATGCACATGGCCTTCGCCTTCGACGTGGTCGACACCGTACGCGCCGAGGAGCCGGACCTCTTCGACGCGGAGATGGAGCGGCAGGTCAGGGACATGCTGGCCGAGGCCGTGGAGTGCGAGGTCCAGTTCGCCGCCGACCTGCTTGAGCAGGGCGTTTCCGGAATGTCGCTGGCCGACATGCGGGAGTACCTCCAGCACGTGGCCGACCGGCGGCTGGCCGTGCTCGGCATCGAGCCGATGTACGGCTCGAAGAACCCGTTCGCCTTCATGGAGTTGCAGGACGTGCAGGAGCTGTCGAACTTCTTCGAGCGGCGGGTGTCGGCCTACCAGGTCGGCGTTACCGGCTCGGTCACCTTCGACGACGACTTCTGATCCCCGACCGCCCCCTGGGCGACGACGCGGTCGCCCAGGGGGCGGTCGGCCGGAGGGCGGCCATCATTTGCTGATTGTTCAGTTGGAAATCCGAATGGTGGGCATGATCCCGCACGAGGTAAAAGGCGCCGTCGTCCGCCGTAAGCGTCGACGTGCGCGAGCGATCGAGTGATCACGGTGATCGCCCAGATTGTACTCCGGCCCCGCGATCGGGGAGCCGGTCCTGGCCGCCGCCGTCGGGTTGGTCGCCGGGTTCGCGCTCAGGGTGGCGATCGGGGAGCCGGTCCCGGCTGTCGCCGCCGGGTTCGCGCTCAGGGTGGCACCGGCCCGCGCGCCGGGGACGGCGGGTCTCGCGCGCCGTCTCCGCGCTGACGTGCCGTCTCCGCGCTGACGTGCCGTCTCCGCGCTGACGTGCCGTCTCCGCGCTGACGTGCCGTCTCCGCGCTGACGTGCCGTCTCCGCGCTGACGTGCCGTCTCCGCGCTGACGTGCCGTCTCCGCGCTG
>NZ_BMNB01000029.1:79269-86758 GCF_014646235.1 Micromonospora sonchi
GCTGACGTGCCGGCGATGCCCGAGACTGGGTACGCCACCGAGTGGTGTTGTGGCTCCGGCCGGCGAGGCGGCGGATGGATGCTGACTGGTGAGCCGGATCGTTTCCGTTCGGCGGGTGCCGAGACGATTCGCAGGACACCGGGCTGCCGGAGCGCCCGGTGCGTGTTGTCGGCAGCGCCCACCTGCGCGCTGAACTCGATGCGCCATTCCGCCGCGTCACGGCCGAGCACTGCGATGGTGCTGCCGGTCAGGCGCTCCTGTCGGATACGGCCGAGTGCCGCGACGGCGTCGGGGCTGAGGTTTGGCTTTCGGTCGTGGTCGGGTGCTGCGACGGCGTCGGGGTGTGGCTGTCGGTCGTGGTCGGGTGTCGTGACGGCATCGCCGCTCAGGCGCGCCTGGCGTGGTGAAGTAGGGTTGGGCAGCCCGGTCCTGGCGGAGTTGCGGGCCTCGTGCGGGCTGGACATGCCTGCCGCCGTGAGGGCATGCGCGGTGGCGCGGGTGCGGCGTAGGCGTTCCGCGTGGCGGCGGGTCAGGCCCCAGGCGCGGTGCCGTTCATGGGCGCGGCGGAATTCGGCACGGTGGGGGCAGTAGTTTCGGGAAGCCGTCGGGTCGCGCATTTTGGCCAGCTCGGTCGTGGTGAACAACTGTAGCTGCCGCATAGCACTTATTATCTCGTATCCGGACAGTGTCCGCTGACCCGAAGACGAAATTCGCGTACTTTCTCTGCCCAATTCTGGTGATGCCTAGCGCCTCGCCTCTGAGCGTTGATCGGGTAACCTGTCGGTGCTGCCGCTGATCGGGTTCTGTTTCGATGTCAGGGCGCTGATTTCACAATGGAACCAACGTTTCACTGTGAAATCACGCTCGCGCAGGATGTGCTTCCGGCCGGGCAGTCCGGTGTGCGGCCGATGCCGGTGATTGGGCAGCGGAAATGTCGCAAGTTGCTGCTGTCGCTACGTTACGGGCGGGGCCAGCCACGCTGCGTTACCCTGCCGCCATGTCGATCACGGGTGAGAAATCCCCCGCCGTTTCAGCGATGATTCGGCGTGTGCGGGTGCCGATGTTGCTGATCGTCATCGCGGTGGTCATCGCCGGTCTCGGCGGTTATCGGGTTGGTTTGTCGCGGGACCGACATTCCGCGATCGCTGTGGTGTTGACGGGGACGGTCACGTGGTCGAACGAGGAGACCCGCCTGATTGCGTTCGAGACCGATGGTGTCGTCCGCGAGGCCAACGATGGGGACACGATCTACTCTGTGCTCGGCAACGGTTGGGAAGACGCCGAGGGAACGATTCATGTGGACGGCACCTACCCGACCTGTCTGGCGGGGAAGGGTGACGACCCGGTTTCCACGCACCATCGTCGCGTCGAGCTGACCGTCATCGACTGGGACACCGGTGGCGCTCCGTGGATGCACGTGGCGGTCCAGGTCCGCTGTCTGGATTAGGGCGCATGCCTCTATGGTGGACCGATGGCATCGGTCAAGCAGCTCCAAATCACCTTCGACTGCGCAGAACCTGAGCGTGTCGCTCGATTCTGGTGCGAGGTGTTGGGGTACGTCGTACCGCCACCACCGGAAGGGTTCGCCACCTGGGACGAGTTCGATCGCACGCTGCCCCCTGAGCAGCAGGGTTCAGCGTTCGCCTGCGTAGATCCCTCCGGCGTGGGTCCGCGACTGTTCTTCCAACGCGTGCCCGAACGCAAGGTGGTCAAGAATCGAGTACATCTTGACGTACGCGTCGGCACCGGGCTGGTGGGTGAGGAGCGCTTGGCCGCGCTCGAGGCCGAGTGCGCGCGACTGGTCCCGCTCGGCGCGGTACGCGTACGACTGCTGCGTGCCGACGGCGTGAACGAATCGTGCCTCGTGATGCAGGACGTCGAAGGCAACGAGTTCTGCCTCGACTGAGGCCCAGTCCTTCGAAGGAACGGCCGGTGCCTTCAGTGCGGCAGATAGGCAATCAGTCGGTCGGCGAGTTGCCTCGGGTGGCTGAGCGCCACCGCATGGCCGCCGTCGATCTCATCAGGGACGACGCCGAGCCGGTCGGCGGCCACCCGGCGCAGGAAGTCCGCCGCAAAGAACCGGTCGTCACGGGCGATGAGCACCTTCGTCGATACATCCGGCCAGGCGTCCAACGGCCACGGCTCGTCCCACTCCACGCTGACTTGCTCCCGAAGGTGGGCCGCAGCCGCGGCGGCGACCTCGGCCGGTACGCCGTTGTAGAACTGCTGCTCCTCGCTGAGCCCTTCCGGGCCGCGGTGACCGGTGTTGCGCCACCAGTCCCCGGGCTTCTCACCGGGCTTCGGGATCATCGGGGTGAGCAGGACGATCAGCCGTACCGGCAGCTTGTCGGCGATCAGCGGCGCGGTGAACGCCCCGTACGAGTGCCCGACGACCACCAGGTCGCTGCGGTCACCGACCGCGGTGACCACCGTGTCGCAGAACTCGGCGAAGCCGGCCGAACGGTCCTCGATCGGCAGCTCCGGCACCACCACGTCGTGGCCGCGGTCGGTCAGCTCAGGGACCAGCAGATGCCAGTCCCAGGCACTGCCCCCACCGCCATGGATCAGAACGAACGTCGCCATGACCTGAAGCCTCCCACCCACGGGTACGACAACCACCCCGGCCTTTCCGCCAACCCGGGCCGGGTCGGGGCACCTGCCCGGGTGGCTCCTTCTTCCGCCACGTGACCCGTACGATGGCGAGCGGTGCTGGTTCGACCATCGGTCCACGGTGGTCGAGGCAAGAGGGAACCCGGTGTGAGACCGGGACTGCCCCGCAGCGGTGAGTGGGAACGACCGCCGTCAACGAAGCACTGGACCGCGAGGTCCGGGAAGCGACGGCCAGTAGGCGACTTTCGTGTCATGCCCACGAGTCCGAAGACCTGCCAGCGCTGCGCACGCCGCCGGTGTGCGCCGCCGGCGGTCTCTCGGGAGGGCCAGGGCGGAAGCCGGTACGCTCCGCGTAGCCGCCTTCCCTTCCGTGCCCGCCGGGCACTTCGAGGGAAGGACACTCTGGTGAGTACCCCATTCGGGCAGAGCACCGTGCTCGGTTATCCGCGCATCGGCGCGAATCGTGAGCTGAAGAAGGCCGTCGAGGCGTACTGGGCCGGCACCGTCGACGCGGCCGGGCTGGCGAGCACCGCCGCCCGGCTCCGCGCCGAGGTCTGGCGGACGCTGCGCGACGCCCGTCTCGACGCGATCCCGTCGAACACGTTCTCCTACTACGACCACGTCCTCGACACCGCCGTCGCCGTCGGCGCGATCCCCACCCGCTTCGCCCGGCTGGGCCTCTCCGCGCTGGACACCTACTTCGCGATGGCCCGTGGCGTCGACGCTGAGCCGGCGCTGGAACTGACCAAGTGGTTCGACACCAACTACCACTACCTGGTGCCGGAGATCGGCACCGACACCGTCTTCACGCCGAATCCGGCGAAGGCGCTGGGCGAGTACGCCGAGGCCCGCGGCCTGGGCATCACCACCCGACCGGTGCTCGTCGGCCCGGCCACGTTCCTGCTGCTGGCCAAGGGCGACGATCCGTTCGCCCGCCTCGACGACCTGGTCGAGACGTACGCGGAAATCCTCATCGCGTTGGCCGACGCGGGTGTGGCCTGGGTGCAACTGGACGAGCCGGCCTACGTCGCCGACCGCAGCCCGGCCGAGATCGACGCGCTCCGCCGGGCCTACACCCGGCTCGGCCGGCTTGAACACCGGCCACGCATCTTCGTGGCGACCTACTTCGGCGAGCTGGGCGACGCGCTGCCCGCCCTGCTGGACACTCCGGTCGAGGCGATCGGCCTCGACCTGGTCGCCGGACCGGGCAACGTCCGACGGCTCGCCGCCGCTGGCCCGCTGGGTGGCCGGACCATCGTCGCCGGCCTGGTGGACGGCCGCAACATCTGGCGTACCGATCTGCGGGCCGCCGTGGCAGCCGGGGCGACGATCGCGGGGCTGGCCGACCACGTCGCGGTGTCCACGTCCTGCTCGCTGCTGCACGTCCCGGTGGACCTCTCCGCCGAGACCCGCCTCGACCCCCAGTTGTCCGCGCGGCTCGCCTTCGCCCGGCAGAAGGTCGACGAGGTGGTCCTGCTCGGCCGCGCGCTACGCGACGGCACCACCGCGCTACCCGCGCCGCTACCGGCCACCCCGGCCGCCTGGCGCCACGACGATGTACGCGGACGCCTCGCCGCGCTGCGCCCCACCGACCGGCAGCGCGGTGACTATCTCACCCGGGCTGCCCGCCAGCAGGAACGCTTGAAGCTGCCGGAGCTGCCGACCACCACGATCGGGTCGTTCCCGCAGACCCTCGAGCTGCGCCAGGCGCGCGCCGCGCACCGGGCCGGCAGCCTCGACGACGCGGGCTACCGGGCCCGGATGCGTGCCGAGGTCGAACACGTCATCCGGCTCCAGGAGAAGCTGGGGCTGGACGTGCTCGTGCATGGCGAACCGGAACGCAACGACATGGTGCAGTATTTCGGGGAGCAGCTCGACGGCTTCGCCGCCACCGAGCACGGCTGGGTGCAGTCCTACGGCTCCCGCTGCGTCCGCCCGCCGATCATCTACGGCGACGTGGCCCGGAAGGCGCCGATGACGGTCGACTGGTCGACCTTTGCGCAGTCGCTGACCGGCAAACCGGTCAAGGGCATGCTGACCGGCCCGGTCACCATCCTGGCCTGGTCGTTCGTCCGCACCGACCAGCCGCTCGCGGCCACCGCCGACCAGGTCGCGCTCGCCCTGCGCGACGAGTGCCGAGACCTGGAGGCCGCCGGGATCCGGGTCATCCAGGTCGACGAGCCGGCGCTGCGCGAGACGCTGCCGCTGCGCCGGGCCGACCAGCAGGCGTACCTGGACTGGGCCGTCGGCGCGTTCCGCCTGGCCACCAGCGGCGTCGCGGACGACACCCAGATCCACACCCACCTCTGCTACTCCGAGTTCGGCGAGGTGATCACCGCCATCGACGCGCTCGACGCGGACGTCACCAGCATCGAGGCGTCCCGCTCGAAAATGGAGGTGCTCGAAGACCTCGCCGAGATCGGCTACCGCCGGGGCGTCGGCCCCGGGGTCTGGGACATCCACTCGCCCCGGGTGCCGCCGCGTGACGAGGTGGTCGAGGCGCTACGCCGGGCCGTCGCAGCCGTCCCGGCGCGACGGCTCTGGGTGAACCCGGACTGCGGCCTGAAGACGCGCGGCTACCCGGAGGTCGAGGCGTCGTTGCGGCACCTGGTCGCCGCCGCCGCCGAGGTGCGCGGCAGCTGACCGGTCCCCGGCGGGCGGCGTACCGCCCAGCCCAGAGCGAAGCGCGCCCGGCGATCGTCGGGCGCGCTTCGTGCAGCAGGTTCAGGGCCGGGTCGCTCGGATGAATTCGGTCCAGGCGGTGGGGGAGAAGGTGAGCGCGGGCCCGGCCGGGTCCTTGCTGTCGCGTACGGCGACGAGGCCGGGCAGGTTGTCGGCGACCTCGACGCATGCGCCGTTGTTGTCACCGCTGCGGGTGCTTTTGCGCCACTGGGCGCCGGTCAGCTCAGCCATGGTAAACCTCTCCAATGATCTTGCTGATCAGTTGCTTGGATTGTCCCTCATCGAGGGCCAATCCATCGAGGCTGGACCAGACTCTTTCGTAGGCTGCAATCTCGGTGGGCCGATCGAGGTAGAGCGCCCCGGTCAACGACTCGCAGTACACGACCGAGGGCTCCGGGACCGCACGGGTGTGCAGCGGAAAGTCGAGCATCATGAAGGTGCCGGCAAGCGTTCCATAGTGGGCACCGGCCGCCAGCGGCAGCACACGGATGGACACGTTGGGCAGCTCGGTGATCTCCAAGAGGTCATTGAGCTGGTCAGCCATTGCCGATCGTCCGCCGATGCTGCGAAGTAAGACAGCCTCGGACAGGACGGAGTGGAGGACCGGTGCCTTGGGCAACCTGCGGGTCAACAGAGCTTTGCGTTGTCGCCGGACCGCGAGCACCTGCTCGAACTCGTCTTCGTTCATGTCGCGGCGATTCTGGTAGACCCCCTGGGTGTAGGCCGGCACCTGAAAGATGCCCGGTATCAACGACTCGTCGTAACCACGAAGCTTGCAGGCGGCGGATTCCAGGCCGACGTACATCTCGAACCAGTCGGGGACGGCCAGGCCGTAGGCATGCCACCAGCCCTTGGCCTTGGTCTCGCCGGCCAAGGCCGTGAGCGCGCCGGTCAGCTCGGGCGTCGCGGCGTACAGCTCGCAGATGGCCCGGATGTCGACGGCGCGGGCCGGGCCGAGGCCGCTCTCGATGCGCCACAACTTCTGCCGGCTGAACTGCATCGCCTCGGCCACCGCGTCGAGTGTCATGCGCGCCTCGGTGCGCAGGTCCCGCAACGCCCGCCCGAGCTGCCGCCGCGGGACTGTCGATCCCATGTCGTCGGCCATCCGCCACCCCTCTCCCTGTTACGTTTTGTTACATCACGACGCCCGTGGTGAAACGCGCGATGGTTGCTCGCTGACCAATTCATCCGGGCAATTTTCGGGAATCGTCCGGATACGCTTCGACCATACCGAACGAAGCCGATCGACTCCATTAAGCACCGATCAGAAGTTCTGTCGCTATCAGGCGACCACCGGCTGGTCGGGGCAGGCGCCGGCGCCCGCGGCGGCTGACGGAGTGGAAGGGCCAGCGCCCCTCACCCTCTCCACTTTTTCCTTTGCTCTGCTTCAACCCACGCAACGGGTTCGGCGGCAAACCGTTGCGTAGGTTGAAGCAGAGCAAAGGAACCACAAATACAGGGGAGGACCGGGACGGCAGCGCTTTTGGTCGACCTTGTGCCCTCGGCTCGGCAGGAAGCGGAGCCGGAAGCCGGTGTCGTCGCCGGGCAGGAGTGCGACGCCGTCGAGTGGCTCGTCCGCCACCTCCCACCCCGGCTGCCCGGACCAGAACCGCGCAAGACGCGACGGGGCCGGCGGTCGAGGCCGCGATCCCCGGCATGAGTCGGCGGCCCGCTCGGCGTAATGTTCTGGTCACCTTCGGCGTCCACGGTCGATAATCGGGCCAGCGGCCGCTGATCTGGTAGGCGGGGCCTCAAAGCGCGACCAGGAGGATGCGTTGTCGGCGGAGCCCTCTAACGAACCGACCGTCCCGGCGCCGCCCGACGCGGTAGCTGCGGAAAACGTCGCCGGGACGCCGGCGGCCAACGGTGAGGCGAGTTCAGCCGTTTCTGGTTTGGGCGTCACGCCCCCGCCATCTGCCGGGCCTGGCCGCTCCTCCTTGATCGATCATATTGTCGAGGCCGTCGTTCCCGGCACGAGGGAACAGCGCTGGTCGACGAAGACCAAGGCCCTGATGGGAGCGTTGCTCGCCATGCTGCTGCTGGGAGCCGCCGGATGCGTGGGAAACCTGACCTCCCCCGTTCAGAGGGCAAATTGATTCATCGAGGGCGATAGAGGAAAGGTGCACCTGACCTGCAAGGATGTGAGTGTCGAAGTCATATCCACAGCAGAGTTGGGTGCACCTTCCTGGTGAGCAAG